>NZ_JACC01000020.1 GCF_000520955.1 Aquimarina pacifica
TCTTGTAACGATTATTCAGGACGTCACATATATTTCTTGATTTTTAGAATAAATTATCGCTTAAGTAATCGTATCATCTGGAATCCTCCGTCCTTAAATACTTTTGCAAAATAATTACCTGTGGCAAAATTCTCTCCGAAGGTAATCGTTCTATTCTTAAGAGCATCCGGCTCTAATACCAATAATTCCTGACCCGTAACACTATACACTTTGATTCCTGTAACATCAGGTGATACTAACTGCATCGTAAACATCGAATTTGAAGGAATCGGATAGACTGTTGCCAGAACCTCAGAGGTTTTGAACTCTGATTTTTGACTCACATTACTACATGTAGGTAAATCAGCAGAATTACTAAAGTAAATTGTAAATGAGCTATTTATAGATACCATTACAAAATTACCTCCATCGATTGTTACATAGTACTCTCCATCAAAATTAGGAATCCCTGTTCCTGATAAAGTCACTTGTGGAGCTACACTATTGAAATTCTGGCTTGTAATCGCCGTTGTCAAATTAATCCACCAACCAGGTATCCCATTATTTGTATTAAAAGACATCTGCCATAACCCATTGTTTTGTAAATCCCAATTAATCACAAAACTGGTTACATTGCTTAGGTCTGGACCTCCAGTTCCTAAAACGTGACTATTCGAATATGATGCATTAGGAATAGTAGCAAGAGGTTCACTCAATGGTGTTCCGAAATTACAAGAGGTATCATCATCAGAAGTTATAATAATTGTTTCTGTAGCTATATCAGAACTTTGATACTCATTAGTAACGGTTAAAGTTACTATATAAGTTCCTGCCTCAGTATATTCATGGGCTATAACACTTCCTGTACCCATCGTATCATCTCCAAAATCCCAAAGATATTCTATTATTTCTCCTTGTTCACTTGTCGAATCAGTACCATCAAAATTAATAGTTGCCGGTGCAATACCTATATTAGTATCTGCAGCTATCACTGCTGTAACTTCTGGTAAAGGTTCTGTAACAAAAATTTCTATAGAAGCTGTATCAAATAAAGATCCATCGCTTACGGTCAATACAACTTGAAAAGTTCCTGCACCAAATGTATGTGATACACTGGATCCTCCTCCTGTAGTACCATCACCAAAATCCCATGTATAGACTAAAGCATCTCCGTTAGGGTCACTAGATTCTGAAGAATCAAAATCAATCGCAAATGGTGCTTCTCCAGAAGTACTAGAACTTGTAAGTATTGCTAGTGGTGCCAAATTAATCTCTTCTTCTTCTACTGTAATGGTTACGATACTAGAAATACTAGAATTTGTTCCATCACTTAGAGTTAATGTAACTGCATACGAAGCGGCTTCTGTAAATATATGTGTTGGATTGGCCAATGTACTCGTTGTACCATCACCAAAATCCCAGGAATACGTAACATCACTACCATCAGGAATAACCGAAGATGAAGAATCAAATGCAACACTTAATGGTGCGGTACCAGTGGTAACACTTACGTCGAAAGAGGCAGCTAAAGGTGGCAAAGCATCATAAACATCAATTGTCACTATCTCACTATCAGTATTACCATTACCATCATTAACTGTCAACGTTACTAATTGAGTTCCGACCTCGGTAAATTCATAAGTCGTTGTTACTCCTGTAGCGGTATCACCATTACCAAAATCCCAGAAATACGTTAATGTATCTCCATCAGGATCGATAGATAATGAAGCATCAAAAGTTACCAATACTGGAACTGCCCCAGAAGTTACAGAAGTAGATAGTGCTGCAACAGGATCTTGGTTAACTTCTTCTAAAACATTAATTTCTATTATTGATGAACTCGAATCTACACCGTCTGTAAGTGTCAGCATAACCTGATATATTCCTACTTCTGTAAATATATGCGAAGGGTTGGGTACTGTACTTGTATTCCCATCTCCAAAATCCCATGTATAGGCTACATCTGTATTTTCAGGAATTACAGAAGATGAAGAGTCAAAGTCAACATTAAGCGGCACCGTTCCCTGTATCACACTTGCACTAATAGCAGCTTCTAGTTCGACAGCTTCTATAATCGTTATTGTTCTGACTTGGGTATCTGTACCACCATTACCATCAGAAACAGTTAAAGTTACTACATAAATACCTACTTCTGTAAATGTATAAGATGTTGTAACACCTGATGCAGTATCTCCTGTTCCAAAATCCCAAGAATAAGTAAGTGTATCTCCGTCAGAATCTGTAGATCCCGACGCATCAAAATTGACTGCCATTGGCACCTCGCCTACAGTTAAGTCTGAGACAAAGGATGCATTAGGTCTACTATTACCACCATCATCTATTGGTTCTAATCCCCAAACTAATTCTCCCTGGTAGTATAAAGTCACCAATACATGTGGTTTTAGACTTGTTTTACCACTATCAAAAGAGAAATCATTACTTTGGTCATGAGCCTGAAAACCTAAATGATTAATCCGTGTTTGGATCTCACCTGACTCTCCGTTTGCAGAAAGATTTCCAGAAGAAGCAGAAAAACCTATTTCTATATAATCCTGATCATCAACACTTCCAAAAGTTCCTGTAACTCCTGAAACAGCAGTATAATCGACATTAAAGTTCATGTCTACCTCATGTTCTGGGGTATACCAATAACGTATTGTAAAATCTGAATAAGGTATTGCTTCTTCGGCATCACTTACAATCTGAAAAACGGGTTTTAATTCTACCGAATTTCCGGCTTGACCATTATTACGATATTCTAAGCTAAAATCAGTGTCCGGTAAATTCTCAAAAGCCGAATCTACAGTAACCGTAATTGAAGATGTATAATCTGTTAATGTACCATCAGCTTCTGCTAGAACCAATTCTATGGTGTGTTCTCCATCTGCTATATCTTCTAGAACAATGGGTGTAATCTCATATACAGATCCCATTTCTTGACCGTCAATAAAATATCGCACGTGTTGTCCACCAGGGCTAATATCCCATAAATACGTAGAGAATTCTACCTGAAAATCAGGAGCAACTAAACCACCATCAATCGGTGAATTAATAATCGCTGTTGGATTTTCTGGCAAAGGATCGTTGGTTACAATGACCGTAATGGTATCTGATAGTGCTGTTAAAGAGTTATTACTTCGCTCCATCTCAAGCGTTAATTCATGAGGACCCTCTGATAATGCTGTCCCATCTATAAATTCTCCTTCTGAAGAAATAAACCCTCGATCTTGACCATCTATTCTAAAACGTAATTTATACTGTGATGATGGTAAAGACCATCCTTCTGTATCAAAATCAACGGCAAGTGGAGTATTAACTAATGCTCCATCAAGAGGTTTTGTAAAAAATATGTCTGCTAATGGTGCTACCGGAGTATCGGCATCCCCACCATGCAGGGTCCATACAATTGCAGCATCAAACATTGCCCAACCATCATCGGTTAACAAATGCATGAATTGATCTCTAAGAGGAAAAGCTACACGTCTAGAAGGCATTGTACCTTCTGCTTCATATCCATAGGCAATGGCGTCATCTCCTGCTCGAGCAATAACGACAGCATCTTCTGATGGTGTTCCAAAGGGTAGAGGCACTGTAACACTATAAAGAGATACTTCTGCTCCTACTTCTGCGGCCATAGGGTGATCAGGATTCGTTATGGTAGCTGTTGTATATGCTTCTTCTGTAAATCCAAAATCCGAAGTTATGCTTCCTGTGGTTAATCTTATTTTTTCGTACATATAGGGATCCCAAGTCATCATCGGCACAACTGCCGATTCTAGGTCATTTCCTAATACTCCTGGATCTACCGAAGAGGATATTAACACCAAATCATAAGGATTCGCATCTTCTGGTCTTTCTGCATCTTCATCAGCAAAAAGAGTAATAGTAAATCCTAATTTTTGTTCAAGACGTGATTTTATCGTTTGATCCTCTGATGTAAGTTCATCATCATCTCCTACTACAAACATTACTTTGATATCATTCTTATAGCTCACATTAATTTCTGGAGTAACTGATGCAGTATTGCCATTATTATAATATACTTTGGCGGTTATAGCATATGTTTTCCAGATAATAGGACTCCAGAATGCTTCAAAAGGGCTTGTTGTTACTTCTTCTACTAATTCTTGATCGACATAATATTCTATTTTTACGATGTCGTCAATATTGGTGTCGACACTTAATAGAATAGGATCTGCTTTTTCGATCACATCTGCATTCGACGGCGTCGCCATTGTTACTACAAGATCTTCTGACAAAGCGGGTTCGGTACCATCGATTTGCTTAATATATGCTTCTAGCTGCGATAATTCTGTAGTGCTCAATGTTGATGTCGCTCCATGGGCATCATTAGAATTATAGGTTGTCAAAACATCCATAATTGTAGCCGCTGCTCCATTATGCAAATAAGGCGCTGTTGCCCATGCATCGCGCAAGGTAGGAACATCTAATCCTATTAATGTTTTTCCTAAACGATTTCCGCTATCAGTATTCATTGTACCTACATCATGTAACCTCCCAGTGTTACTATCCGTAAAATTCTCACCTCCGTGACATGAAGTACACTGTAAATCTTCAAATAATGATTTTCCTGCAACGGCGGCAGTGGTTAATGTCCCGTTATCATTACGATAGGGGCTAGGGTCAAATGAATTTAATGATTCGATATATGCTGTTAGAGCATCTAAGTCTACAGATTTACCCGCCTTGGTGTCTCCCAAAGTCAACGCTGTTGTTCCTTCATTAAAATCCCCATCACTCATAAATCCTGTTCCTTGAAAATGAGAACGCATATCATTCTCAAAATCCTGAATTTCGTCAAAATTAGCACTCCAATGAACTCTACCATGTGCAGTTCCGGCTCTTCCTATCAAAGAAATGGTATTTCTTAATCCTTCGCCTCTATCGGTAAAATCCCAAGTTCGACCATCTTGAGTACCATCAATATGACATGTTGCACAACTCACATAACCATCGGTACCCATTCTTATATCAGAAGCATCATAGAATATTTGTTTCCCTTTTAGTACTGTAGCACTAAGTGTTTCTGAAGATACTGTAGAAAGGGTTGTTACCTCATCTAGGATATTAGCACCGGTAGTAATCATATCTTGTCCATCAAATACTGAAACGGTTCTATCCATAAAGTTTTTGACAAAAACACGATTGGTCTGCGTATCTATTGCAAGACCCTGAGGTGCTTTTCCAACATTTTTAGTAAGTAATTCTAGACCTGTTTCAGGATCAATAACTACTATTTCGTTGTTCCCCTGCATCGTTACAAAAAGATAGTTTCCTGTAGGTGTATATAGTGCAGAAGATGGTTGACCGTGATTATCGATATCTAGTCTTTTTGACAATTCTTCACTTGATGTTGTAAGATTGATTGGTGATAAGGCAGTTCGTACTGCATTGTCAAAAGTAAGTGGTTGACCATCTCTAGAAAGCCCTCTTACGATATTATCTTTTTTGGCTACTGACCAAGCAGTTGTATTATCTGGATGAATCGTAACTCCTGCTATATAATTAGGTAATCCTCTTCCGGCATTACCATTATCTGATGTAAAGTCATCAAGTGCTAAGTCTATTGTGTTACCGATACTAAAATTTGATAAATCTACTTGCCATACCTGACCTTCGGTATCTTCAGAAATAAATCGAGTTATTAATAGGGTCATACCATCTCCAGAAACTGCCAATGCTCTTGGTGTTTCTCCTATTGCCAACGTATTTATCACTGTATGTGTTGAAGGAGAAATTTCTAAAATTTCACCAGACCCAAAAGCAGATACAAAGACACGATTTCTATCTGGTGTAAATACAACTCCATAAGGCCGAGCTCCACTAGATAGAGAAATTACCTCATCAATGGTACCGTTTTGATCTACTACATAAATCGCATCTGCATCTCTACAGCTTACCCACGCACGATTAGATTCGTCAATGGCAATACTAACAGGGTCTTCTCCTACAGCAACTTCTCGAATAACCGATAAGTCATCGGCATTTATCATAGTAACTGTATTATTATCTGGATTAACTGACCATACAACTCTTTCTTCTGTATCTACTGCTATTGGGCTTGATTGTGTTGGTAAATTTTCGGGTAATGATGCCACTACTGTTATTGCTTGCGATGCCACAGAAAATCCACCATTATTATCAGAAACTTGTACTTGCACCAAATAATTTCCGGGCTCGTCATAAGTATAAGAGGTTGTATTACCAATCCAATCTGTCTTTGCAGAACTGTCTCCAAAATCCCACCGATAAGTAAGGCTGTTACCTTCTGCATCGGTTGCATTGGCGGTAAAATCTATTGTTGAACCTATCAACATAGGTGAAGGGATACTTGTATCAATACCGCTTACCTCTGGGGATTGGTTAGAATCGTCTCCCCCTGTTGTAAAGTAAAAAACATATTCTTCCATCCCATTACCAACTGCATCTTTTATACCTCCTTCTACAAATTTTACTTCGTATGTTGTATTAGGTAATAGTGGTTCTCTTGGTGCATAGTTAGTAACTTGGTATGACGTTGATGTTACATCACCTACAATGGGTTCTCCGCCTAGTGGGCGTACTTGTATTGTCTCATCTGTAACAGACAAATCATCTATTACTTCATTAATAACAAAACCTATAGTTGTTCCTATTGGCTGATTCGTAGCTCCGGCTACAGGAAAATGATGTCCTACATAAGGCGGATTCGTATCTAGCTCATCTTGGTGTGAAAATATAGAAGTTTTACCGTCTCCACTTGCAACAAGAATATGACCTATTGGGAGCCATTGATTATCCAAAAATTGTAAAGATTCATCATCAGAAGGTGGTAAGAATTCTTGTTCTACCTCCATGGTCTCAAAATTATATTTTACACCACGGTCGAATCTTCCTGTAAATCCATATTCATCCTGAAAAGTCATGTAACGTCCTAGAGTAATATCATCAGAATGAATATTAAACGCGTGGGTAACATTGGTTGGATCACTAATATCAAAAGCAACAAGGTTATCTCCCTCATTACCGCTCATATAAACTAAATAATTTCTCCATACTTGAAAACCTGTACTGTATTGTTCGTGGGGAACATCACCTCCAAAAGAACCTAGGTATTTAATATTTTCTGCATCTCCGAAATCATATACTGTAATTTCTCCACTTTGGGGGGCATAAAACACATAGTTACCCATACGCACCACAATATCGGGAAGCGTAACAGCATCTTGTATTTCACTCATAAACTCTCCTGTTCTCATATCATATACGCGATTACCATCTACCGTATGAGGAAAAGTTTCTAAATTATCGTAATGTGACTGGCCGTCTTCTACTGTAAAAAGCACATCTGAAGATGTGATGGGTACTCTATTAAGCATGTCAGACAAATCCAGATATTTATATCCTGTACCTGCAACTTCGGGCACAGAATATTCTCTGTAATAAAGGTCTCCCATTTTCCACCATCTGTGCCCATTATTGGCCGCAGCATTTGATTGTAATTTTGTAGGGGCAGTAGGGTTAGAAATATCCCATATCCCGGTTCCTTCCTGACCAGAAATCATTAAATGATTACGGTGGTATGTATTAATCCTATCTCCCTCTGGGAAATTGGCTAAAAAAGTTCCTGCAGGCCATGTTTGTGTGGTCATTTCTGGTCCTGCGGTACCGTCAAAAAATAGTGAAACGGCATTAATGCCCAACCCTATTGAAACAGTTATTGCTATTGCATACAATAGCTTTACGTTGAGCCCTTTTATAAAACCCCGAAGCGTTTTATTTTGGGTGTGCTGTGATTTCATACATTACGTATTATTGTGGTTAAAAGAGTCAATTTTTCACTAGACTACAAGAGATTGAATTACCCCTTGTGCAGTGACTTGTATCATTTTTATACTGAAAATTAATTTCGCTATCCACCTGGTTAACAAAGAATAAATCTGTGAAAGCAGTTCTACTTTATACTAAACCATTTCCTTATTTAGTACAAGTTCATATATCAGTAAAACATCCAGAAAATCCATGAGTTTTCTCTAGAGAAGAATCATGAATTTTCTTGATGTCTATGGTCTAAAACAAATACCACAAACTTTCTTTAAGAAATGGCATGTTATATAAAACCAAGAAGATTGGTTTGTTTTTAGACACTATTTTATTATTTATGTTTTTGCAATACCTACTTTATACTAGAGTAATCCAAATTTTTAATGTTTTTAGACATTCATTGCACAAAGTAACTACCACAAATTAGGTTCATAACACTATTCTTTTACTAATTTCAATGTTTGAGATTCTTTACCCTGAAGCACTTTTAACATATAGATTCCTGTAGATAATTCTTCTCCAAAAGTTACTATTCTTGTTTTCAATGCTTCTGGAGCAACTGATAACAATTTACGTCCTGTAATGGAATAAAGCGTCATGTCTGTTACTTCTGAAGAAAGTACCTCGATCTCAAATTTTGAAGTTGCTGGATTGCTAAGTGCTTTGGCTAATAACCCTGCAGTTAATGTCGAAGACTTACTCTCATCACTACACGCTGGTTCTGTTGTCTGATTACTAAAATAAAGAGTAAATGCACTATCTATTGATACCATAACAAAATTGCTACCATCTATTGCTACATAATAAGACCCATCAAGATTTGGAAACCCTGTTCCTGATAATGTAACGGCTGGTGATGCACTGTTAAAATTCTGACTAGTTATATTCGTCTTTAAGTCATTCCACCAACTTGGTTGCCCATTATTAGTGTTCATAGAAAATTGCCAAAGCCCATTATTTTGTAGATCCCAATTGATCACAAAACTAGTAACATTACTAAGATCTGGTCCTCCGGTTCCTAAGGTATAACTATAGTTAAAAGACCTGTTTATTGATTCTAGTGAAGTACTCAATGGAGCTCCAAATGAACAATCTCCTGTACTATCATTAGGAAGTACGACAATGGTAGTTGTTTCTGTATCAGTTGAATCACCATTAGAAACTGTAAGTGTAACATTATATTCTCCTTCTTCGGTATAGATATGAGATACTACCTCCCCGATTGCACTATTATTATCACCAAGGTCCCAAACGTATGTTAATGAACTACCGTCCTCACTTGAAGATCCTGAACCATCAAAAATTACTGTTGCTGGTGCTACCTCATTTATAATCTCTGAAGAAATTACAGCTGTTACTGGTGCTGGTCCTTCTCCGTCATCTACCGATATCGTTACAGTTTCTGTATCAGATAATTCTCCGTCACTAACTGTTAGTACCACTAGATAGTCTCCAAAATCTACAAATGTATGGGTTGCAGTCTCTCCTGTTACAGTAGCACTACCATCACCAAAATTCCAGCTATATGTTAAGCTATCACCATCTGGGTCAGAAGAAGTAGATGCACTAAAGCTTACTGTCAAAGGAGCATCTCCAGAAGTATCAGAAGATGTTAACCTTGCTACTGGTGGTAAATTACCTGTTTCATCTCCTATAACATTAGGTATTAATGGTGCTACGTGTGGTTGTAACACGTCCAATTTCCATTGATTAACGCTAGTCCAATCATCTTGTAAAATTCCTCCGGTATCTCCAGAATTAGGATTCATAGTCCAAAATGTCCATGAGTAAATATCACCCATAAAGTCCATGTATTCTGTAAACCATGTATACGCAATACCACCATAGGCATTCTGATTTCTAATACCGAATTCTCCTATCAATATTGGTGAAGTATTACTTTCGTATAGATAATGATAATGTTCTTCCCACAAAGCTGGCATATTTTCTGGAAAATTAGGCGCCTCGAACCAATCTTGTTGTGCTACTTCTGGTCCATATTCGTGAGCTGAGTAAATTAATTTACTTGGATCAGATAATACAACAGGGTACTGTCCAGCTCCTTTAAGCTGTCCACCCCACCACCAGGTATCTCCTTCAAATTCTCCTACACCTTCTACCATAATCAATACATCAGGATTGACTTCTAGGATGGCATTACCACATCGTTCGGCTGCTTTGTTCCAATCTGTTGCAGGATTACTGTCTCCCCAAGTAGATCCGTGAGGTTCATTATTTAAATCCATAGCTACCACTGCAGAATATTCTTTATAACGATCTGCTAGAAAAAGCCAATCATTAATCCATCTCTCTTCTGAATACTCATCGGTATACCAAACTTCTTCATTAAGAAATCCATCAGCTGCCCTAGAGTGATTGTCTAAAACGATTTTCATATCATTTTCTTGACACCATCTTACAAAGATATCCATTAATTCTATTGGAGTACTTACAGTAGCTTCTTCTTCATTCATAGGAGAAACACCGCTATAAGCATCTGTTCCGTATGAATTTATGTTAACCGATGCTCCCGGATTTAACATCTCATTACACCAAGGCACACGTATCGTATTGAATCCCATGTCTTTGATCTGCTGTAAAACACTTTTCATGTCTCGACTCCAAATCCCATGTGGGCTGTATAATGATGTCTCGAAACCAAACCAGTTGACACCAGTAAGTCGCACCTCTTTTCCGGTGCTATCATACAACTTGTTTCCTGAAGCAGTCAAGAAATTTTGTTGCTGACCAAATAGAGTTGTCATTGGGTTTAACCCCAGAATGGCAACTACTAATAATGTTAGTACTTTTCTCATGTTTTTTAAAATTTCTTTTTGTTAAACCATTTTTCGTAGTGATAGGTTATAACAAACATTAAAACAACAAAGGAGAGCTGCTTACAACTCTCCTCTGTTTTTTAATTCATTTACTTATCTGTTAAGATTATAATATATCCAGCGATGAAGCTAATTATTTCTTAATAATTTTCTTCACAACTGTATCAACATTACTACCTTCAACTCTTAAGAAATACATACCTGTTGGTAATCCTGATAAATCTAAACGAGCTTGAATTTGAGCATTAGAAACTTCTTTAGTTCTAACTACTTTTCTTTGTAGGTTTGTTAATGTCAAAGTAACATTTTCTACTTTTTTATCACCAGAAAGCGTTATTTCAACATATTTGTTTGCTGGTACAGGAGCAGCAATCACGTTAAAATCTTTCTGAGTAACAGAAGATTTTGCAACTACATCATCTCCAAAGAAGAATCCGTATTCTGCATTCGCTAATGCGATCTCCATCTGTGCCCAAGTTCTATGGTAAGACTGCGTAAAATCTTCACCTGCATTATAAGCAGTTTCTAATCTATCGAATTCTGGATCATCTCTTAAGTCTGATCTGATATCAAGGAAAGATACTCCTGGCTCTATAACGTCTCCGTTACCCATAACACCACTATATCCTTCAGGAACATATACTTCTTGTTCGAAGATTCTGCTGAAGTCTCCTCTACTTTCTACAGTAGCAACTCCTTTATCATCTCTATATGTGTTCCACATTCTATCTAACACTTCCTTAGCAAGATCACGAGATTCTGTATCTAAAGTTGCATGCTCTTCTGTTGCTTTTGCATAGTAAATAAGTGCTTTTGCCATAGAAGCAGCAATACCTAAATCTTTATTGTAACCAGTTACGGTAACTGTAAGATTATCATTAGAACCAGGGTTTGTTGGATCCCAAGTATCAGGTTCTCCTGACCACTCTAATGTAGCAGGGATTAAGAAATCATTATCTCCTACTAACTGTACTTCACTTTTTACCCAAGCAACCCATTTATCCATAAGGTTTTTTGCCATTGCGTCATTGGTAATGTAGTAGTATTCTGCTACACGCTCCATTGACCAAGCTTGCCATCCAAACCAAGTACCACTTCCTGGATCATGATATACTGGATTATCATCATAAGCCATATCATAGAATGTAGACTTACCAGAAGGATACACACTATAATCACCATTCCAACTATTAGTAGCACCACCTGCAATTCCTCCGTTACTAGCTTGTAACCACGTATAGAATTCCATTTGTCTTGTCAAACTTTGTGACCAGTCTCTTTCTCCATTCTGAGAAATTGGCTTCATTTCATCAACTTCTGTTAATGCGTATGCTGCAATTGGGTTTTGATATCCAAAGTGACAGTGACTAGAACTAATTCTAAATGCCCATGGAGAAGAAGTATCTGCTGCACCACCCCATGATATATACCATGACATTAAGTAGTGTGCACTATCATATCCTGTACCTGCACCACTTGTAGCACTTTGTACTCCCATTGGCTTGAAATACTTATCAAACATTCCTAATCTTAGGTAATCTCCCATTTTAGAAGCTTTATCTAAATCAAGACCTCCTAAACTTGCGCCTTGTTCTTTTGCATATTCTTGAGCCCAATACATTGCCTGAACAGCTCTTGCGTCTGCATCAGTTGCACTTGTATATCTCCATTGCTCAGAATAATTAGCATCTAATGTAAATAAGGATAGGAAACCTGTATCACTACCCCAATCAAAGCTCTCCCAAGATGGGTGAGGTACTGTTTCGTAAACAGACTCTTCTTCACCTCTTTGGAACGTGTTAATATAAGAAGGTGTACTAACACCATCTCCCTGATTACCATATCCGTAGAAATTGTCATTATCTAATAACCAGTGCATCTGATATACATCAGAACCATAGGTAGCTGTTAAATCAGACGATACTGGATCTACTCCTACAGGAGCTGTAAAGCTCAGTGGTGCTGGATAACCAGACGGATCTGAAAATTCTGGTGCATAAGCAGCAGGAGATGAAGGATCATAAGCATCATTAGTTGGCTGATTTGCATTGTCAGGAATAATAAATTCTTCTATTTTTTCCCAAACATCAGCTAATGGTTGCCAATCAGTCGTAATTCTACCATGCATAGCTTCCATCCATACCCAGTAAGAATATAACTCACTAGTTGACTCATGACCGTAATCAGGAGCTTCTACAATAAGTGTTTCTATAGAGTGATGTGGTGATCCATCTGCACTGAAATATCCATTCTCTGGATTATAGATTTCTGCTCTTAACTCAGTAAAACGATCGATATATTCATTTTCTGGTGTCCCTACAATTTCATCCTTAGAAGCAATTGTAATTATATCAGTATCAATGTTTCCTGTAGCATCTGTAACTGTTAACGTTACCGTATAAGGATCATCTGAATAAGCAAATGTGTTATCTGCAACAATACCTGTTGCGCTGCTTCCATCTCCAAAATCCCATGCATAAGAAACGATATCATTATCAACATCTGTAGAACCAGAAGCATCAAAAGTAACGAAGAATGGTGCAAGACCTACAGTTCCTGGATCAACAGAAATATCTGCAACAGGAGCACTAGTACCGTCTCCACATTCTGGAGCGATAGAAGATGTACTAAAGTACAATGTAAACTCATCTGTTTGAGAAACTAACACAAAATTACCTTCATCGATAGTAGCATAATAAGCTCCATCTAATCCTGGGAATCCTGAACCACTAATTGTTATAGAAGCTCCGGCAGAATTAAAGTTTTGAGATGAACCACTACCTATATCAGTATACCAATTTGGATTACCATTATTCGTGTTCATAGAGAACTGGTATAAACCATTATTTGCAGCATCCCAATTGATAGAGAAGTTTGTTACGTTATCCAAATTTGGTCCTCCTGTTCCTAATACAAATACATTAGAGAAAGAAGAGTTAATAGATGGTAAACCTGAAGCTATAGGAGTATCAAATGGACATCCATCAACTGGAGTAACATCTTCTTCTGCTGAAATAGCAACAGAAGCTGTATCTGATCCACCATTACCATCAGTAACAGTAACTATAGCTGTATAATTTCCAGCTGCATATGTATGTGTTGATGTAGCACCAGTTCCTGATGTACCATCACCATAATCAATACTGTAGCTTAACGTATCTCCGTCTGCATCTGTAGAACCTGAAGCATCAAAACTTACCTCTAATGGTGCATCACCAGAATCAGGAGTCGCTGTTAATGCGGCTACAGGAGGAGTATTTCCTATTATAATCTCACTTACAGAAATAGCAACAGAAGCTGTATCTGATCCACCATTACCATCAGTAACAGTAACCGTAGCTGTATAATCACCAGCTTCATATGTATGTGTTGATGTAGCACCAGTTCCTGATGTACCATCACCATAATCAATACTGTAGCTTAACGTATCTCCGTCTGCATCTGTAGAACCTGAAGCATCAAAACTTACCTCTAATGGTGCATCACCAGAATCAGGAGTCGCTGTTAATGCGGCTACAGGAGGAGTATTCACTACTATAATATCAGTTACAGAAATAGCAACAGATGCTGTATCTGATCCACCATTACCATCAGTAACAGTAACTATAGCTGTATAATCACCAGCTTCATATGTATGTGTTGATGTAGCACCAGTTCCTGATGTACCATCACCATAATCAATACTGTAGCTTAACGTATCTCCGTCTGCATCTGTAGAACCTGAAGCATCAAAACTTACCTCTAATGGTGCATCACCAGAATCAGGAGTCGCTGTTAATGCGGCTACAGGAGGAGTATTTCCTATTATAATCTCACTTACAGAAATAGCAACAGAAGCTGTATCTGATCCACCATTACCATCAGTAACAGTAACCGTAGCTGTATAATCACCAGCTTCATATGTATGTGTTGATGTAGCACCAGTTCCTGATGTACCATCACCATAATCAATACTGTAGCTTAACGTATCTCCGTCTACATCTGTAGAACCTGAAGCATCAAAACTTACCTCTAATGGTGCATCACCAGAATCAGGAGTCGCTGTTAATGCGGCTACAGGATCATTATTCGGAGTTATAATTACTCCACAATCAGGTGCATCAGAAGAATTACTAAAGTAGATTGTAAATCCTCCTGTTTGAGATACTAAAACAAAATTACCTTCGTCGTTAGCTGCATAGTATGTACCATCAAATCCTGAAAATCCTGATCCAGTAATAGTAATTGCTGGTTCTGCAGAATTAAAGTTTTGTGTAACTTTTCCTAAGAAGTCATTATACCAATTTGGAACCCCATTATTGGTAAGCATAGAGAATTGATACAATCCATTGTTAGATAAATCCCAATTGATTGTAAAGTTAGTTACATTATCAAAGCTTGGTCCACCATCTCCTAATACATGAATGTTATTATATTGAACATTAGAAATACTAGGTAAAGCAGTTGCTATTGGAGTATCAAAAGTACAACTCTGACTTCCGTCAGTTACATTAATTGTAGTTGTTGCAGAATCTGTTCCTGCCGAATTCGTAACTGTAAGTGTCACTGTAGCAGTTCCTAGTTCGGTATAAGTAGTAGATGCTACAGCTGTAGATGCCGTTTGACCATTACCAAAATCCCAACTATATGTAAGACCGTCTCCTGTTGGATCAGCAGATGCAGATGCATCAAAAGTAACCTCGAACGGCGCTACTCCTGCATCAGCACTAGATGTAAAAGAAGCTACCGGAGTACCGTCAGTTACACTGATTGTTGTAGTTGCTATATCTGATTTACCATTAGCTGTTACTGTAAGGGTTGCTGTATACTCTCCTATTGCATCATATTCATGATCAGCAGTAACTCCTGTACCAGTGCTACCATCTCCGAAGTTCCATGCATAAGAAATTGAATCACCATTTGCATCAGAGGATGCAGATGCATCAAAACTAACGGTTACAGGAGCAATTCCTGCTGTTGGTGTAGCGCTAAATTCTGCTTCTGGAGCAATATCTCCATCATTTACTGTGATAACTTTTGTAACTTCTGTAGATGTATTTTCTCCATCACTTACAGTAAGAGTTACTAAATAAGATCCTATTTCATCATATGTAATATCAGGTGTAGCTGAAGATGAAGATTGACCATTACCAAAATCCCAATTGTATGTTAGTACATCTCCATTTGGATCAGAAGACTCTGATGCATCAAATGCAACATCTAACGGTGCAATTCCTTCTTCTGGTGTAGCTGTAAAAGATGCTGTTGGCACGTCGCCTCCGTTTGGCTCATTACCAAAAACTAATACACCATTATCGTATACCGGAATATTAGGACTTTCTGTAGCTGAACTAGTTAAACCTATTGCCGACCAATCATTTGATGCATCGTAAGGATTATTATTAGTCGATATTTGAATTTGAACTTCATATCTAAAAGCAGGATCTCCCACAGGAGAAATTACATTTCCTGCCAAAGAAATATCTGCATAATAAATATTATTTTCTGCATCCCATTCCTTTATAGATAATGATGAATTACCAGTCTGAGCATAACTCAACGAAATAGAAATATCATCTATAGTACTTCCAGCAGCTACTGCTTCAGATATATCAAAGAAATATCTCATAGAAACATTATCTGTAACTCTTGCTGGCCATGCTGATCTGTTTTGGAACATGATACTAACTGTACTTCCAAAAGCATTATTACTATTAAATTTTGAATACGAACGTAACTCTGCTCTTGAAGGTACTTCTTCTACAGGAAAGTTAGTTAATGGATTACCACCATACTCACTATACATTCTTGCTAATGCACCCGTAAAAGCAGCATTATAATCACACGCTACTTCATTGGCAATATAATCCCCTCTATCATCTTCAAATTGATCATTAGGAGCACTTGGTCCCCCTGCTAATGCACCATATAATATATGGCTTGAATCTACTGGATTAGCTTGTAATGAATTTGCCCATGGCCCGTGAGCTGCTCTATGGTGAACACTATTTGCAGGATCATTACCAAATCCAACCATAAAACTTCTGTTAAGAGGGTTATCTCCTAAAGCATAATTAATTTGTCTTACTGCAAAGTCATGGTAAGTATCGGCTTTTGTAGTTTGTACCTTATCACTGTAGATAAACGCTAATAACGAAGTATTTGCTGAGTGTCTTAATGATCCCCAAGTAGTTAAATGCGCTTGGCCACCTGAACTATAAGCAATTCTTTCTCCATTATAACCATCTGTCCAATAATCTAAATGCCTTTCTGCATCTACTTTGTACTCCTCTTTATCGGTTAACATAGACATCAAAATATAACATCCGTAAGATTTATCATCCCACGCTAAACCCCATTTGTAGGCTTTTACATCAGATCCTATTTCAGTACCTAAATTTGGATATTCTGACTCAGCCTTATCTAAGTATGAGCTATCTCCTGTAGCTCTATAAAGCCATATTGCTCCCCAAACAAGTTCATCTTGATATCCACTCCAAGAATTATAGAATCCCGAAGCATCTGTAATTGCATCTGAATATTTACCTCTATAATTATCTGCAAAACTATATAACTGCTCTGCATGCTGTAAAAGTGTAGCACTATACGCAGGATCATCATTTGCATATAACATACTTACTGCAGCCATTGCAGCGGCAGTTTCTGCTGCTAACTCAGTTCCTGGATTAGATGCATCAATTTTGTAAGATGGTCTGTCCATTGTCATTACCTCAGATGCACCCCAGTAAGCGTGATCTACACCACCGTTACCCAATTGTCCATAAAATTCATTAGGTGCCGTATGACATTTAATAAAATAGTCTGTAACAAAACGTAAGTTTCTTTTTAAGGCTTCCATTTGCCCTGTAGACTCATAAGCATCTGGATATTCAATAGCTCCCCATGCTAATGCAGTAACACTGTATGCCATTGGGAAACCGAATTTTACATGATCTCCAGCATCATACCATCCCCCTGTAAGGTCATGTCCAACGTCAGATCCATCATCTAAAGCAGAATCCCCTCGCCAAGTAACTCGGTTCCAGTCAGGCAATTCTCCCGATTGTTGCGCCTCATAGAAGAAAATAGACTTCTGTAAAGCTTCTCCATAATTAAATTGCGCGGACAATTTAACGGAGATTAAGCATAGCACTATTACTATACTTGATTTAATAAAATTTTTCATGATTTTCGTGAATTTAAATTTAATATATTTAGTGGTTTAAAATTTTTGGGTTTTCTTTTCTAAGGTGAGTGATTTATCATTTTTTTGGGTTTTAAGATTTGGTTTTACTTTTTATTGATAGTTATTTATTCTACTCGTAATTGTTGCCTTGATTTTCCTGAAACTGCTACGATATATGTCCCTTTTGGTAATCCCGAAGTAAGAATAACTTCTTCTCTACCGTCTGCCACAATACTAACTACGGCAACACCTGACCTATTATACACTATGATAATATCTCCTGATTCTATACCTCGAATATTTGCAAACTTAGATGCAGGATTGGGATAAAGGATAATATCCGTTTGGATGGTATTTGTATTGCTAACACTAGTGTTGTTTAGTGAAAAAATATGCTGCTTTTGAAATATGTCATTTGCAGATGATTCCTGTATTTTTTTATGAATATTATTCTCTGCTACCTTAGCACTAAGAATTGTTACATTATCCACCTGATCCTTATCTAACGCATGCTCCCAATCGGTTCCTACAGGGCGAATGTGTGTTTTATAAGTATATTCATTTCCTTTAGCAGGAAAAGCTGGCAAGTCAATCCTTACTTCACTAATACCCGATCCTTTGGCAATCTGTGCTACTTTACTTGCGACCCATGTATTATTTTTCCAAAAGCTTACTGCAATTTCACAATCATCGACCGCAACATACTCAATACTAAATACATAAAAATTACTAGCGTGTAATTTTGTTGCTGGGTTTATAAAAGCAATACTATTCTGAAGAATACTAGAAGTACACGTCTCCTGATATTCACCATCATTAGTAGTCTTATTTGTTTGTGAGTTCTGAGCATTAGATGATATACTCACAAACAAAAATATTGTTATAAACAGATACTTTATAAAGGACATGATATAATTAATCGATAGGGGGTTATTAATTTCTAAAAGCAGAATACATTATTTATCATCCTGTGCCTTTTATTTGTCTAAAATATAATGGGCACAAAAAGAACATACAGGATACGTACTTTATGAATTGTTACAACAAGCAATAAATACATATTGATGCAATGCATACTAATTCATATTGTACTTCTTAATAATGTCTAATCCTAAAAGTCTATAAGAATTAAGAAAAATTAAAATATCGATTAATCGGTTTAGGGATAGGTTTTGTGTGTGTAGTTTTCATTTTGTAGTGGTTTTTTTGTGTAATAATTATTGTTGGTTAATAAATAATTAATTAAGGTTTATACTATTTCATTTTTGCACCCTAGGTTGTTGGTAAGTGCTTAATTGATGTTAATTTAACACAAAAAATGAATATTTAACAATTTTCGAGTTTTTTTAACACAAAATTCACTTTAAGCCTGTTGGACGCAACACCTTTAAAAACGTTGTATTTTCTTTTTTATTGGTGTACATTAGGGGTACATTCAAAAAAAAAAGAATACATAAAGCATACTATTTCTGGTTTCACACGTTATTTGTAATAGACACTCAATAAAACCTAAAAAACGCACAATAAAACTACCCAAGCTAAAGTGACATATTTGACCAACAAAATATTCGTCCTTTGCATGCTATGTTTTTATGCACTCTATCCTCAAGATGCTAAAAAATATAAGCGGCAAATTCATGAAATTGATAGTCTATCAAAAATTGCCAAGAAAGATCTTATTGGTAATGGTGACCTATTGCATGAGACTCTAAAAATGTCTCGAAGTATTAAATACGTTAAAGGCGAACTTCGCAGTTTAATTAATTTAGGAACGTACTATACTAACAATGCATTAATAGATAGCGCCAAGGCGACTTATGACAAAAGTGAACATCTCATTAGGCAGTATCCGCAGTTTACATCAGAATTACCCTATATATTTGCTAGAAAAGCAGATATTTTAAAAAATCAAGGGGCATATAATAGAGCATTAAACTATTATAATATGATCTATGAAATAAATGTAAGTAAAGGGAACAAAAAAGACATTTTGGCTACCAAAATGAATATTCTTAGTTGTCATTTATCTTTAGGAGAAGCCGATAAAGTTTTAGCATACTCGAAAGAATTACTGAGGGACTCGGTCGTAAATAAATATGATGATTTACAATATTTATTATACGACAATTTAGCATTAGCATATTTTAACAAAAAAGAGTTTGGAAAAGCTATAAATTGGTGGGAAGCCAATCTTAAAAGCGTCGAGAAATCCAAGAAAATAGGAACTATAAGTTATGTACTAAACTCTATTGCCGATGCATACCGAAGTATAGGGAATTATGAAATTGCATTAGAAAAAATAAACAAATCAGAACAAATAATAAAAAACAAACCAGCATATAGTTCACAAGCCGCGTCTAATGCATTAGTATTAGGAAAAATATACAACTCTTTAGAAAATCCAAAAGAGGCAATCATACATTTTGAAAATGCTATTTTACAAAATCCAGATGACCCAATGGACCTTATTTTAGCACATAAACATTTAGGTGCTCTTTATAAGAGAATAGGCAAACCAGAAATCTCTTCTGATCATTACTATAAATATGGCTCTTTGGCTAACCGTCTTTATAAAAAAAGGAACGTAACAATAGCTAAAATTTCGAATGAAAAGGCTCAGCTTGCCGAAGAACGATTTAAAAACAATCAACTAATTGAAAACAATGGGATATTAAATGAAAAAAACGACGAACAAAAGGGATTTATAATATTTCTATCAATTAGTTTATTTATTAGTATTATTACTGCCATTCTATTCTATGTTGCTTTTCCTAAAAAGCAAAAAAATACAGATCAAGAACAAATTCCCTCGTCTGACACTGATGACGAAAAAGTAATTCTAGAAAATCAAATACAAAATAGAGAAGAAGAATTTCTAGCCACATTATTATCGATAAACGAAAAACTTAATAAACTCACATTAATAAAAAAATATCTATCGTCTGCAATTAAGTATAACAATAAAAAAGAATTACTTGAAGCTGAAAAAAAATTAGGCCAATTGATTTCTTCGACATCAGATATTGGTATTTTAAAAGATCGTATTGAATCGCAATATCCGGGAATTACAGGTCAGATTCATGCTTGTTATCCCAACCTTTCTCCAAATGATACCAGACATTGTTTATTAGTAAAACTAAACCTATCTATTAAAGAATCCGCAGAATTATTAGGTGTTTCTACTCATGCTGTAAAAATGGCAAGAAAACGAGTGAAGAAAAAAATTGGTATTCCTGAAGATATTTCATTAAAAGAACATCTTAGAGACATGATGACAACCAAGAGCATGAGTATAAGGTAAAATTGTTCTCTCATTGCAAAAGTGTTTCTATTTTGCTTTAGAAAAATTCTGAATACAACATAAATATCTACTGTTTTTATAAAGCTAATTACTTTAAATACTTCTAAGCGGTTAGATTCTAACGTACTTAAAATGTAAGATACATTTTACCAAAAAATGATTGTTTTTATTTTATCTTTTACTATCAAAAAAACAACCCCTAAGTAACTACTCTTAGGGGTCTAAATTGAAACTTAACTGTATTTAACACAAACTCTACTTATACTAATACTACAGTTTCAAAAAGTGTCATTCGACTGAACGAATATAATTAGTATTTCTTAACTATTTATATCAATTTTTACTCTTAACTGACATTTAATAATACTATAATATCTCGACAAAATACTTGTCATTAATGTATTGAAATCCAGTATTACAACTATTTATTTCAGGGTTTTTAATCTTTCATTAGCACATTGTTAGTGCCGTATTACAGTGATAGAAAAAATTACACCCTTTTATGTCATTTCTTACCTCCAGAGAGGATCTAATTAGACATATATACTCGCAAAAATACTATTGAATTGTCACATTAAAATCTACCTCTATATCTGTCTCGCCACCGAAATCATCTCTAGATGATCCTGTTTTTGTTGTAGGCTCATGAATTAAATATGCACGTATAATTCCTGTGGTAGCATCACCAGTTTCCCAATCAGTAGAAATATTTATCGCTACACTATCACTATCTATAGTATCATCTGAAGCACTAGCAAAAGTCAATCCACTGGTTGTAGTTTCATAAAAGACAAAATGTTCGTCTTTTTCCTCAATCACTTCTTCTGTGATATCTTCAACGTCGGTAGGATCAGATTGATCCAGAAATTGAATTTTGAAATTATACGTTGAATCCGCATCTAGCACAATATCATCCTGATCAGATTCGGTCCACGTATACGTATCTACATTAGTTGTTCCTTCTTCTGTTACCACCAATAAAACGGTAGTAATTGTTTCTTCTTCATTAATCGCATCAGGATTATCATCGTCATCACTACAAGAAATACTTACACAAAGCAAAAATATTGCAGGTACTACTAGTTTAAAAAATTGGGTTTTCATTTTATTAAAATTTAAAGTTAATATTAAGTGTTATGTTTCTTCCTACATTATCTGCATAAAAACGTTGCCGGTTCATATAATCTCGATATGACGCATCAAAAATATTGGTTATACTTGCGCCAATAGTTAGATCCTTTGCTTGCCAAAGATCAAAAACATAAGAACCAAAAACATCAAAAACAGTATAGGCCATAGGAGTTTCGGATAGAGCCACAGTTTCTGTGGTAAGTATATTATTTTCAATAATGTCGATTTCAAAATCATTATCAGGATATCTGTTTTGTTTTAAGACAGTCGAGTTAACTAGTCTCGCAATCCACCTCTTATCTTTCCATAAAATCTCTGATCTAAAGCTAGGAGCGGGTATACTAATTAAAGGTTCATTGGCAATAGTATCCTGGCCATACACATATGAAAACCCTGTATTAAATTTAAGACTTTCAAGCACATCAATACTATAGTCTATATCAATGCCATATAGTACTGCATCTGTCTGTTTGTATTCCCAAACAGGAAAAGCTCCTCTAGTTGTAAGTTCAACCTCAGTTGGTTCTAAAAGAATAAAATTACGTATCCTACTTAAATAAGGTGAAATCACTAGGCTACCTAAGTCAAAAAAATCATTATGCTCACTGCCAAGAGAAAATTTTAGTGCTTGTTCCTGATCAAAGCGCAAATCTCCTAATTCGATAATCGCTGCACTGTGATGTAGCCCATCACTAAACAGTTCTACAGGATTAGGAGCACGGTTGGCAACAGAAACACTAAAAAACAACGTGTTTCGATTACCATATATATAATTGAGACCTCCAGAAACAGAGATACTATTGTAATCAAAATCTGGATTCGTAAGCCATTGATCACTTTCTTCATCAATAATTAGGTCCTCAAAACCTGTATCATACCCGCGCTCTTCCCAAAAATCTTTCTCATAAAACTTTTTAGCATTGATGTTTAAAAAATCATACCTCAATCCTGCATCAAGAGTAAGCTGATCGTTTACTTTAAACTCTGTGAGCGCAAATGCTCCGATACCTGTTTTTTTATAATCCGGAATTAGTCGTCGAACTCCTGTATCCGGATTGGGAGTATTGGTTTGATATGAAAATTGAAAACCTACATTTTTCTTAAAATTATCACTAGAATCGAACAGGAAGTTACTCTCTATACTATGGGTTATTAGTTCTAGATCTAAACTTGGTTTATCTTTATCATCACCTCGTCTGATATCAAATTCTTTTCTGTTGTTATACTGAAAGGAATATTGCAAATTGAGTTTTCCAAAATTTTTAAATCGTTTGTATCCTTTTATCTTGGCTAAATGATGTTGCGTTTCTTGTCTAGGCGCATCAATGGTATATCCAAAATCATTAATTACTAATGGGAAATCATTATTAATAGCCCTAACAAGATCTCCAACATTTCCAATATGAGAAGCGCGCAAAATCCCCTGAGTAGCGTTATAAAAGCTATAATAAGACTCTACACCATAAATAAATTCTCTACGGCCAAATGCAGCAGAAAAACTTTGCTCTCTATGCCCTGTATTACTTAACACATAATCCGGTGCTTCACTATCCCCAAAATATTTTGCAGTTCCTTGAATTTTTCCTGCCCAACCATTTTTTAATCCTATGCTAACTCCAGAATTAATGGCTCCCCCTCTACCATTATCACTAGCAGCCAATTGTGACTTTCCGAAAATAGTATCTCTTAGTGCCGTTAATTTATTTTCGGCTATTATAACTCCCCCGATAGCATTACCTCCATATTGCAATGCACCAGAACCCTTTATTACCTTGATTTGGTCAAAAGCATTAATATCCATATTCGGAGCATGTTCTTCTCCCCATTCTTGGTCCTCTTGTCGTACACCATTATTAAGTATTATAATTCTGCTGCTATGCACACCCTGAATTACAGGCTTAACTATAGTATTTCCGGAAGTCAATGTAGTAACCCCAGAAATTTCTTTAAGGGCATCACCGATAGACAAATTACTATAATTGTCTAATTCTTTTCTACTTAACTTTTCTTCGACTTGACTATTGGTCACTTTATTTTGAGATGAAGCTAGATCAACTTCATCTAAATCTGTATAATGATGCTCGAGATAAAAATCATTTTGAGTAACCTCTTTCATATCCAAAGTTATGACACGTTCATTACAGTTTTCATGCGATATCGTAAAGGCGTAGGCCGTAGGACAAAGTCCTGATATCCGATATCCTCCATCCTGATCTGTCTTTATTATTGTATTATTATATTGTATTATAGCACTTTCTAGTGGTACCCCATCATGAAAATCTATCACCTTACCCACAAGTGTTTTATCACATTGCTGGCCTGATAGGACATGAATACCGAAAAGAAGCACTATCAACCAAGCACGTCTTATCATTATTATAAAAAATAAAAAATTGTAGTATTCTTATCGCTTATAGCAATAAGAATCTATAAAAATGAGAAACAAAACTATCCCAGTGTAGGAGGAGCTTTGTTATTAAGTGAAAGAATAGTCCTTATGCCAAAAATTTGATCAATATAGACTAAATTGACTTCTTGGACAGGTATTTCAATTACATCAGGAACTGCAATCGTATGTGGTACCATAAAATAATTCTCCTGATGTTGAGAAGTATGCATACAAACAACACAATCTGCATCATTCTCATCATCATGACCTAAAGTGTGCAAGTCAGCTAATTGAATGATCCCAAATAACATAAGAAAAAGGGATGCAAATATTTGTTTATTTATATTCATCATCGCAAATAAATGAAATCATTAGATATTCATCAACATATCTATGTTAAAGTATTGCAAACGCTATAGATTTTTCAACAATGATCTTTAAATCTTCAGATAAATTATAAGATCCCCAAGGATGCTTTGTTCCGAAAACATGATTCGCATCATCAATCAGAAATAATTCGCTGTCGGTGCTCCAATGATGTAAATTTTGTCCTTCAGAACTATCAACGGCATTGTCATTTGTACCATGAATTATCAAATAAGGAATTTTAAGCTTTGCTACCGCCCTCGAAATAGTTAATCGTTCTTCATTTTCTATAAAGGATGTATAAAACTGAAAATAATGTGGCATTTTTTGTTTAGTGCGTCCATTCTGTATATAGAACACTCCTATTTTTTCCCAGTTCTCAAGTGCCTCTCCTGTAATAAATCGGTTTTTATAATCTGAAACTCCAGCCCAGGTGATAACTCTAGTAATCCGGGGGTCTTCTGCTGCCTTTATAGTCACAATACCACCACCGCGAGAGTGCCCAATTAATAGGATATTCTCGTAGTTAACTTCGTTTTTATATTCGAAATCAGAAGTGCCCATCCAATCAAGAATAGTTTTGAGGTCATCTAATTCCTTAATATAATTATTATTGCCAAAAGCTTCTAAATCGGGGAAATCTATAGGTTGTTCTGGTGTACCTCCGTTATGCGAAAAATTGAATTTAACAAAGAAAAATCCTGCCTCTGCGAATCTTTCTGCTACCAAATCCCATGCTCCCCAATCCTTAAAACCTTTATATCCATGACAAAACACAATAATAGGCTTGGGGTCTTGAGTCTCTGGATAAAAAACATCTGTAAGAATGGGCTTGTTATACTTACCTTCTACTATAATATTTTTATTCTTTACCATATCAAATATTTCAGGGTTTTAGACAATGAACTAGAAGGACATTAAACTTCCTTTTCTATAAAGGGAATTTCAATATTAAAAATTTCTATGATTAGTTTTTTTAATTGCACTAAATATTCATCTAAAACACTATTTGTAATTTCATGATTTGGCTTACTTCTTACACTATTCTTGGTCCCAAAACGAAGATACCCTTCCTTTAGGTTCTTAAAAGATATGATTCCTGCCTGAAAAGATGTATGAGTTTGTTTTTCATTATGATACATATAGGCATAGGCCAAAACCTGTATAGCCTTGCTATATTTATAATCTTGAGTCATTGTATCCCAATCCATAATGACTACGTCGCCTCGAGTTACTTTTCCTGTCTTATAATCAATTACCCTTAATTCTCCATTGAGTTCGTCTATTCTATCCACTTTACCTTTGATAAATATAGGAAAATCTAATTCTGGAATCTCTAATCGACATTTAAGATTACTTTCGACTGCAATAATTTTTAATTGTCCTCCCGAACGAAGTATTTTCTCTTCCGATTTTAAAAAATTAAAAATATAGCGTTTGGCAACTTCAAAAATCAATAAATTCTTTCCTTGTGTAATATCCAGTTTGTTGTATTCTTGTCTAAACTGATCCAGAAGTTCTTTGTCAATCTGATTTTCCATTTTCTTAATACCTTCAAGAGTAAGAAATTGATTTTCAAAAGGCTTATAAAAGTTTTCTAATGTATTATGAATGACCGTACCTAAAGTATTTGCCGCAATAGTTTCTTCTACCTCATCAGTATCTCTAACTCCCAAAATATATGTGTAGTAAAACTCCATTGGGTTTCGGATATAAGAGGTTAATGCAGAAGGTGATAAACCATGAGCCCCCAGTTTTTGTAACTTTTCTAAAACATCTTGGTTCTTATCAATCTTCAGCGGTTGTTTAACAAATATTGGTACTTCTGAGGACAACATGTATTTCTTAAGTGTATGGTTAGGTCTTTTATCAATATCGAGCTGCAATAGAAATCTACTTTTTTCTCCGCCACCGACACCATCATTTTCTGTATTATATAGTAGGTAAACGTTCTTTGCTCTTTGTATTAATCTATAAAAATGATATGTATATATTGCATCCTTTTCTTTGTATGTTGGTAGGTTATATGCTCTTTTGAGGTCATAAGGAATAAAGGAATTGATACTTTTTCCTGCAGGTAGCACTCCTTCGTTTACTGAGGTAATAATTACCGTTTCAAAATCAAGACATCTAGACTCTAGCATTCCCATGAGCTGCAACCCTCTAAATGGTTCGCCAGAAAAATCTAATGTTTCGGACGTCAAAATATCTTTATACAATGTATACAGAGATGCTATAGAATCTAGGTAAGTATACTTGCTTTGTAAATTTGCCAATTTATTAAAAATCAAATGAAAATGATATACACATTCTAATTCGAGTTCATCTTTCTCAGCATCTAAACTATCTTTGAGTAATTGAATAATTTTTCTACAATTGCCTAAAGCTACGTTTACATTTGTCCAAGGAGCAAACAAAAGTTCGAATTTCTTTTTTTCATGATCCGTTGATTGCTCTAGTATTTTTGATACTGTTAGATAAACTATATTTTCCTTGGATATGGTTTTGATAAGATGTGATGCAGATGCCCCTAACAATCGGTTAGATTGCGGACTGTTTAAAATATCTAAAACAGGTTTATAGTATAACCCTTTTAGACTTGGTGTTTTATGAATTGCGAACAACAATTCAAAAAAAGATGACAAAGGGACATCACTAAGCGGTAACCCCATTGTAATGTTTAGTGACTCTATCGTATCAGGCAAAGAGTTAAGCACCGGTTGTAATAAACTTTCATCAGCAAGCACTAAGGCTGTCTTTTCTATATCCATTTTAGAGATAGATTGTACTATCCTGCCAGCTGCTTTAGCCTGACCAATATTTTTTGGAACCCCTACATATGTAATATTCTTTTGTTGAGAAAAATTATCCTGTATCCATTCAAAAGGTTTATCCTTATAATAGCCCCATTGCTTTTTGTAGTTTCTCAAAAACAGTGAAGCCTCGTGATAGTTATTTTGTACAAAAAATGCATCAGCATCCCAAAATACTTGTCCTATACCTGCCTCTAAAAGTGCTTGGAAAATTATTTGCTCGGCATTATTGAGGGCATTAAACCCCACCAAAACATGCTTTCTGTTTTCTTTCTTTATATAAGTATGAATCTCTTCTGATGCCCGTCTATATAACAACCCCTGATAACCAACTTTTTTGAACAAAAGCGTATCCCTAAAGTTTTCATAATATTCTAAAAGACTTTTCCAGAATTGAATATAATTTTTGACCAATGTTGTTTTTTCGGTCTGCAAATACCAATGGTTTATATCTTGAATTCCTGATAAGTAAGCAAAAAAACTTTTGTGATCAATACAATATCTATCAATCTCATTAAAGTCATAAATAAGTGTTTGTGCCCAATTTCTAAAGGTTTCAAAACTCTCTTTTTCTTCCTGTTCTTTTATTGTTAGATACGTATTATAAAACTCAAATAAGGTCTCTACATTATCTATCTGTTGCAGTCCCGATAACTGCTCTATAAACTCTTCTATACTCAATATTATAGGAGCAAAAAATGTATTCTCACTATAGGTTTCTAGAAGTTCTTTTTTTAGAAAAAGCCCAGCCCTTTTACTTGGCACAAGAAAAACTATATCACTTATGTTTTGAGAGGATTTAGATATCTCTACTATTACATTATTAAGAAAACTTTTCAAAAGCTAGAGGTTTTGTTCTTATTCTATAGGAATCAGATTACTTTATGGATTTACTTTATGGATCACTATACCCAAATCTAAATGATATTAGCATAACACATATAGTATAGACCAACAACATAGTGTTATAACTTCTTTAAACTAAAAAACGCCCCGAAAAATTTCGGGACGTTTTTAATAAAACTATTAGTTTGAGAGTTGGTTTTACTTATTTTACTAAGTTAATCTCAACACGTCTGTTTTGTGCTCTACCAGCTCTAGTTTTGTTAGAAGCGATTGGTCTATCTTCTCCGTAACCTACAGCAGATAATCTGAACTGATCAATACCGTTGTTAGTTAAGAAGTTCTTCACAGCGTTTGCTCTAGAATCAGATAATCTCTGGTTATTAGCAGCAGCACCTTGTGAATCTGTATGACCTTCTACTGTAAACTTAGCAGTTGGGTATTCTTTTAGGATACTAATGATATCATTAAGAACTTTTGTTGACTGATCTTTGATAGTTGACTTACCAGAATCAAATAATACTTGAGCAGCATATGTATTTAATGTTTTCTGAATTTCCTCAGTTACCTCAGGACATCCATTATTAGCTACAGTACCTGCAACATCTGGACAGTTATCATCTTTATCTAATACTCCGTCTCCGTCTTTATCTTGGTAAGGACATCCGTTGTTAGCTTCTGGACCTGCTTCTTCAGGACAACCATCAGCGCTATCTTTGATTCCGTCACCATCTGCATCAGGACATCCGTTAAGTGATGCTAAACCAGCTACAGTAGGACAATCATCTTTAGGATCTGGAACACCGTCACCGTCAGTATCAGGACATCCGTTAAATTCTGCAAGACCTGCAGTATCAGGACATTCATCTTTTGAATCAGTGATTCCATCACCGTCAGTATCAGGACATCCGTTGAATTCCTCTAAACCAGGAACCTCAGGACACTCATCATCTTTATCGTATATTCCGTCACCATCTGTATCTTTACCTCCGAATGCGAAAGTAAGTCCCGCAGAATGTTGGAAGTGAGTTGGAGGATAGTTACTAGCTTCGTAATCTTCGAATACGTGCTTGTAAGTAGACTGAACACTAAAAGCTAAGTTTTCAGAGATCCAGAAGTTGATTCCTAAAGAACCATTTAATGTTCCTGCACCTATTTCATCAAGCCAAGTGTAACCACCACCTATTCCTACAGAAGGATCGAACCAACCTGTCTTCAATACATTCTTAAGGCTGTAAGAGATTGTACCATCTAAAGCATAGTAAGACAAGTCATCAACTGTAACTGTACTACCATCAAAAGGATTCTCTCCCGCTTTATCTATTTTGTTAACTGACCCAGCAGCTGAAAAAGAGAAACCATCTCCTATATATCTTCCAACAGTTAATTTGGAAACAGAAGGAAGAATGTTCCAGTGGTCACTCGCATTAAAAAATTCGTCGAAAATTTCACCCTGAGTAATAAGATCACCGCCAGTAGGATAAATATCAACAGCGTTGACCCCTACAGTAATTGCCCAAGGATTGTTTTCATCTTGTGCATTCGCAGTACTAAGTACCAGTAACGAAGCCACTAAAAATGTGATAAGATGTTTCATATTCAATAATTTAATTTTTAAGTGTTAATTAGAGCAAATGTAATATGTTAAACATAACTGTCAAAGACAAATCTAATAAAATTTTCTTAACAACCCAGTATCTATAGTCGTTTTCAAGGGTATGCAGATTTCTGAAACTGCTTTTTAAACCCCAAAAAAAGTACAAAATTGACCTGTTTAAGAAAGAAATTATTCAATTTATTTCGACAATCGTAATACAATTATAAGATAAAAATACCTTTTAACCTTAACTTTCTTTTAGTAATTGTAAAAATCATGAGTTATTTATATATATTTTAAAGTGATTATGTCATTAAAATATACTAAAATCTTATGCTGGATATGAAACCCCATTTTTAGTAATATTCCCGCATAGTGCTCTAGTTGAGACCCATGAGAACTATTATAGACACCAGTTTTATAGTCTATAAGTATCACATTGCTGTCATTATCAATTAATATTCGATCGGGCCTAAATAATCTTCCATCGGCCACAATATCTCGCTCATTATATATAGTATACCCAGTAGAAAAATACTTCGAAAGCTCAGGGTGCTTTACAACATTTTGTATCTCATCATAAAGAAGTTTTTTTTCTTCAACCATAATTTCTCCTCTTTTAAAGGCATCATCAATCACTTTGTCAATATCTTCGCTTGTATAAATACGAGCCATAAGATCATGTAATAAGTTTCCTTTTTCTATTGCATTCTGCTGTGAAGTATCCCAAAGTTTACCTGAATTAGTCATAATATGCACTTTGTACTTTCTCTGGTTATTCCCAAATCCAAACAGTTTAATGACGTTAGCACCACCTTCTATGCTTTTTGTTATAGTATCCGGTTCAGAAAAATTACCAAAAGTATACGCTGTCTTTTCTGCATCCCATAGCCCCTGATCTTTTAAATAAGCAATTAGTTTCCCAGAAAAAGTATTGGGATTATGCATCCCCTTGCTATTCAACTGTAAATTAGAGATCACATATAATTGCTCTTTTGCTCTAGTAAATACTACATACAATAGATTAAAGGTATCTAACTCTAATTGAGATTGTCTCTTTTTAACAATCTGTTGGGCTTGCTCACTATAATGTGCGATATTCTTACTGTAATCTATAAACATTTCGTCAAAACCCTCATAAGTTTCTTTATCTACAGATATCCATGTTTTGGGTTCAATTTCTCTGTAAATATCTACATGTGCATATGGATAAATTACGCACGTAAACTCTAATCCTTTTGCCTTGTGTATTGTAATAATTTGAATTGCTTTTTCTGTTTCTGGTGCCACAATACTTAAAGTATCCTTTTTTGAGTCCCAATAAGAAAGAAAACCAACAATTCCTTCATTATGTTTTTGAGTAAATGTAAATACTGTATCCAGAAAAAATTGCAAATAAGCGTTTATTGGTTCGGCGTAAAAAAAACTTCCAATAATATATTCTATTGCATCATATAATGGTTTTATAACGAGTTCTGAAAAATCAAAATTAACCCCAAAAGTTTTTAATTCTGAAGAAAAACCTTCTCTATCCATATGAATCATTTTCTGCAAAAAAGAATGCTTTTCTTTTATTGAAAATTGCTCAGTTAAAAAATGTAAGGTTTCTAGCTTAGAGATCATGTGCTCTGGTTGTACATACCATATTAGTATATTAACAATAAACATTACCTGAGGAGCATTTGCTATCAATAAAGTCTCTGAAGAAATAATCGCCATCCCTTTTTGTGTAAGATAGTCTGCAATTGCACTTCCTTCTTTTTGTTTTCTTACAATTACACAAATCTCATTAAGCCCATATCCTTTTTGCTCTAATTCAACAATCGAATTATAAACTTTTTCTGGATACATCTCATTTTCTTCTGCTACATTTTTGGCTTTGACAAAGGATAGGCTTACAAAACCATTCTTTTTATCATTAACCTTTTGTTTGTTTCCCTCACGATATAATTGCTGATGTTTGACATCACTAAAATCATTAGATAGAAATGTAAAAAAGCTATTATTAAACTTTATTATTTCTTCACTACTTCGATAGTTTTTGGGGAGATTAAGCACTTCTTTTTCTTTCACAGAAAAAGGATTTGTATCAGATGATAAATCTATAAATTGTTCTGCCTTTCCTCCACGCCATCTATAAATAGCTTGTTTGGCGTCTCCTACAATTGTAATTTTACCTCTTTTCCCTGATAAAGTTTCTGTAGAGACGGCATTATCTATAAGAGGTATCAAATTGTTCCATTGTAACTCAGAGGTGTCCTGAAATTCGTCAATAAAATAATCTCGATATCGCTCTCCTAATCGCTCATATATAAACGGAGCCGGTTGATCTAGAATTGCGTTACTAATAATAGTATTAAACTCTGAAATCAATAAAATCCTTCTTTCTTTTTTAATCTGAATCAATTCTTTATTAATAACATGAAGAACAGAAAGTGGTGTAAGATTCTTAAAACAATTCTGAAAAAGATCAATTTGCAAACACCTATTTTTTGTATCTATAAACACCTCTTCTATCATTGGGCGCATCCCATCAATCAGGTCTTTCTTAAAATCATCTAGCTTTGCACCATAAAAGGTGGCTTCGGATATATTTTGCTTCCATTGCGTTTTAAAATCAACTTTTAGATCTCCTTCTACAAGTTTTTGAAAATGTTTTGGAATAGAACCCCTCATAAAATCTTTCTCATCAACACCCTTATCAATAATTAGCTGTAAAACCGAGGTTGCCTGAGAAGTAATACTCTTTTTATGATCTCTTATCTTATTGTTTAACAGTGTTTTTAATTTCTCAAAATCGATTGCAGACTTATTCGATAAATTGTTAAGATGATTCAAATCATTTTCACTAAATAAAAGTCTGGCAATCTTATTAAGTTCTATAGTAATATCCCAACTTTTGTCTTCTTCGAGTTTACTAATTGCAAAATCAACAATCAATCTTGTTAAGTCCTTATTTAATCCTATTTGCGCAATAACTGCATCGACCGCTTCTTTGATCAAAGAATCTACATCCATTTCTATTTCGAAATTCATAGGAATTCCTAAATCATGCGCAAAAGTTCTGATCACTCTATGCGTAAAAGTATCGATAGTTACAATATCAAATGCTGCATAGTTATGCAGAATATTAAGAAGAATATTCTTTGCTTTTTGCTTGAGCCTAGATGTATCGAGTTGTGTCTCTTCAATCAGTTCTTGTTCTATTGCTCTGTATTTGGTGGGCGTTTCTGGCTGACTAATGGCCACTAAATTTTCTAATACTCTAATTTTCATTTCAGCAACCGCTTTGTTTGTAAAGGTTATTGCCAAAATATTCTTATAACTCTCCTTAAACTCTCCTTTTAACAGTGTAATCAGGTATGATTTTACCAATGTATACGTTTTACCGGCTCCGGCAGCGGCATTATAAACGGTAAAAGCTTTAGTGGTAGTCAAAGTTTTTTTACGAAAATACTAAAACCAATAGTGTCTATCTTATGACATTCTATAAATATTTTAACAAACAAGGTGTATCTACGCTAATTTCAATTTAATCAATTTATAACATTCATAAATTTTTTATTCATCTTGCTTATCCTTAAATTTGGTTTCACATTTATTTTTTTAATTAAACTAGTAAAGTATGTCATTCGAACTACCAAAATTAAACTATGCCTTTGATGCATTAGAACCTCATATAGATGCGCGTACCATGGAAATTCATCATGACAAGCACCATGCAGGATATACAAGCAAATTAAATGCTGCCATAGATGGAACAGATCTAGATGGTAAAACCATTGAAAATATCCTAATTAATCTTGATATGTCGAATGCGGCTGTAAGAAATAATGGAGGAGGGTATTACAACCATACCTTATTCTGGGAAATACTATCTCCTAATGGAGGAGATAAACCATCTGGCGAACTTTCTGATGCTATTAATGCTGCTTTTGGTTCTTTTGATGCTTTTAAAGATACATTTTCTAAAGCTGCCGCTACTCAGTTTGGTTCGGGATGGGCTTGGTTATGTGTTCAAGAAGGTGGAAAAGTAGAGGTTTGTGCTACTCCTAATCAAGATAATCCTTTAATGCCAGGTGTAGGATGCGGGGGAACTCCTATCTTAGGACTTGATGTTTGGGAGCATGCGTATTACCTAAATTATCAAAACAGAAGACCTGATTATGTTTCTGCATTCTTCAATGTAATTGACTGGAACGAAGTTTCTAGAAGATATGCCGACTCAAAATAATAGTATATACGCAATGTATTGAAAAAGGTGTTTGAAAAAATCAAACACCTTTTTTATTACTGCCTTTTTGCACTATGCCTACAATTGTATTTTACTTACTCTTGGGGATCCCCAATCTGATACGTATAAAACTTTATTTTCGGCATCACCTATAATACCATTTGGCCAATCGAATGAAGCTTCGAGAAGAGGTCCGTCTTTTTGAGATTTATCCCCAGTACCAGCAATGGTTTCTACCGCTCCTTCTAGAGTGATCTTCAAAATTTTATTCTTAAAAAAAGAGGTGGCATACAACTCTCCATTCATTTCTGTAATATACCCAATAGAATCCCCTAGATTAACCAACTCACTAACCGATCCATCCATCGTTATTTTATAAATTTCTCCAGTATTAAAATTTGCTGCAAACAAACTAGCAGATTCTTTGTGGTAAGCGATCCCAACAGTCCCTGCTAACCTTGCATCTGATGTCAATTCTATAACATCCATATCGGGTGTAATTTTTAGAATTAAAGAATGTTGATACCCCCCAGAATAGATATTTCTATTTTCATCCATCACGAGTCCTGCGAAGCCTAGATCAAAATTAGCATAAAGTAATTTTGTAGTTTCATTGATCAATTTGTGAATATTTCCACCATTATTAACATACACAACATCATTCTCATCAGTCACCAAACCTCCTGGCACATCTAATTCTGTTGCATAATTATCTACATCTCTATTGACATCTATTTTAAACACTTCTGATCCAGAACCCGCACCATCAACAAATACTCCAAAATTCGAAACATAAATATTCTTTTCAGAATCAATTGTTATGCCATCAAGACCACTATTAGGTGGATACGTTACGGGCAGAGTAAAAACACCTGCAGGAGGAGTGGTTAATTGAAAAACATCTGTAAAATCAGACAACACTACTTTTCTACGGTGTTTAGAATTCATATAGATGCTCAAAATTGATATCTGATATGCTACATCTTCTACGATAACATCTCCATCGGTGTCCAAAAGTGTTTCGGGAAATCGTATAGCATATGTTGCCTTGTTATGTTCTATTTCCAAAAACTTATCATCCCCGAGAGACAATGCAAACTGTTCATCAAACATATCTAATGAAGTGGTTTTTGACACATAGACTCTAAATCTTTTGAGATTGGATTGATATGATGGAGCATCAAATTGTATTTTTATGTCCTGGCTATTGCCATAATTAGATGTATCGATTACTACAATTTCCTGAACAGCTAGCTCTTCGTGATGATTTCCAGAACTATAATCATCAATAAGGTCACAGGATACAATATAGAATGTGCAGAAAATGTAGGTTACTAATTGTGCCGCTTTGATAATTCTTCTTAAAGTTGTTTTTTCCATTTTATACATAAGTTTTAATACTAATTTATACTTAGGTAAAAATAGATTTCGATACTTCAGAAAAGGAAGTAATTTATTCTACAGATGTCCCAATATTAGAACTTGACACCTTTTTGGACTTCATGTACTCTGATGGAGTCATTCCTGTCTGTTTTTTAAAAATTCTATTAAATGAAGATTTACTATTAAAACCGACACTTAATGCTATTCCCAATAATGTTAAATGACTATATAGATTAGAATTCGCTCTTTTTTTAAACTCATTCACACGATACTCGTTAATAAATGTATAGAAATTGACTTCCTTCTCCTGATTAATTAATTTAGAAATCGAATGTGGAGTAGTATGAAGCATTGTTGCCAAATTATGAACCTTTAGATCCGGGTCTAAATACGGTTTTTCGTTTTCCATAAGCAATAACAATGAGGTTATTGACGCATCAATCTGATCCGTCTGTTTTTCTTTATCAAACCTTAACTTAGATGTATCAAAAACATAGAATAATTTTTCTGGTTGTTTAATCGCTATAAAGACAATATAATGAATAAAAAATGTGGTTGCCAAATGAGTAACTGCTTCCGTTTTACTGGCTGATATACCAAACATAGATGCTATAAAACCTGTAGCAATGGTTGCCAATAAAAAACATAAATAAAAATTAGTGAATCGACGTAGCCAATCAATAAAGTCTATAAAAGTATTTGAAGAATATTGTTTATACGTACTCCCTGCTTTTTTCAGAAGAAATATTGAAATAATAATATAGATTAGTTTCGGTTCACTCATTAAAACACCACGAATCAAATCTCTAATTCTAAACGATTCGACACCATACCTATGTCCAAACCATAATTCCTCTATCAGTAATGTTTTTTCGAAAAAAGGAAGTGTATAAAAAGGGAGTGTGGTATAAAAAACATAGAGTGCCGGAATCACATGTAATATATCATACCACTTAAATGATCTTTTGGGGTTTAATAAAAAAAGAACAAAAAAATAAAATGCGGGGCATACCAATCTATTCAGTGGATAAAAAACTAAGACCGAATGAGGAATAGATGTATATAATCCGCTAAATACTACAAAACTTGTAAAAATATTCCCTGAATATATACTCACTACTATCGCGAGCATTATGTTTGCTTTTGTAGTACCTTTCTTAATAAACAATAGTATATATGACAGCATTATCCCCTGGAGCACTCCAATTCCTATAAGGGGAATAATAAATGTAAAAGCATTGGACATTTAGATCTAAGATTGACAACGTAATTTTTACTGATCTAAAGATATAATGTTTATGTCTATAAAGGAAGGTGTGAAGTACAAAACTTGGGATGTATACTATCCGAAATTACAAACTGTTGTAAAATAAAAAAAGGTGGAAAATCCACCTTTTTTTGCCCCAAATCTACCATGAACTTAACCTACTTATGCTATGGCTCTGCTAATATAAAGCGTTATTTCATAGTGGAAAAATGTTTTAGACGAAAAGCTAATATACTTGTTGAACTACACAAATTAACCCTTTTTAACAACTTTTAATTTTGTGATTTCTAGTAAGCTCTTTCGTTTTTTCCTTCGTAAAAATTTATAAAAGCCTTATTCACGACTCTATTTCCTCCTACTGTCGGATAATCTCCTGTAAAATACCAATCTCCCAAGTTTTTGGGACATGCTTTATGAAGGTTATCGACTGTTTGATAGATAATTCTTACCTCAGCATTTACCGTGTCATCACTCAATAATTCTGCGATTTTATCACTTATTTCTTGATCTTCAAATCCTTGGTAAATTTCTTTTACAAAATTCTGAACTTCTTTATCTTCTAACTTTTCTTGTGCTTTACATTTTTCGTATACCTGTTCTACAAGATCATAGTTCCCATTTTCTTTTAATAATGCCAATGCCGCCTTAAAAGCTATCAATCCTTCCATATTGGCCATATCGATACCATAACAATCAGGATAGCGTATTTGCGGTGCAGAAGAAACTACAACAATTTTCTTAGGTTTTAGTCTATCGAGCATTTTTATAATACTCTTTTTTAGTGTCGTCCCTCTTACAATACTATCATCAATTATAACAAGGTTATCTTCTTTTTTGACCACCCCATAGGTTACATCATATACGTGAGCTACTAAATCATCTCTACTACTATCTTCGGTAATAAAAGTTCTTAGTTTAGCATCCTTGATTGCCAACTTTTCTGTTCTCAATCTTGAAGAAAGAATTTCTGACAATCGCTCATCTGTTAATGTATCTTTTTCTGATAAGATGGTTTCATTTTTTTGCTTATTCAACTCATCCTGGGCCGCCTCAACCATCCCATAAAAAGAGGTTTCGGCAGTATTAGGAATAAATGAAAAGACTGTGTTTACAGTATCATGATCGATTTCTTGTAATACCTGAGGCATAAGTAATTTACCAAGTTCTTTTCTTTCCTTATAAATTTCGGCATCACTCCCTCTAGAAAAATAAATTCGCTCAAAAGAACACGCTTTGCGCTCTAGCGGATCCATAATTTTCTGAATAGACGTATCCCCATCTTTCTTAACTATGATTGCTTTTCCTGGCTCTAACTCTAGCACTTTGTCAAAAGCTACATTAAATACGGTTTGTATCACGGGTCTTTCTGAAGCTACCACTACTACTTCGTCGTCCTTATAATAATAGGTAGGTCTGATCCCTGCTGGATCTCTAAGAATAAAAGCATCTCCGTGCCCCAACATTCCTGCCATTGCATACCCACCATCCCAATCTCTAGATGACTTCTTAAGAATTTTAGCAACATTGAGTCTATCTACTATTTCGGGAGAAGCATCAATTTTATTAAATCCTTCTTTTTTAAGTTTCTTATACAACTTTGCCACTTCAGAATCCAAAAAGTGACCTATTTTTTCCATTACTGTAACAGTATCAACCTTGTCTTTGGGGTGTTGGCCAAGTCGCACCAAATTATCAAATAAAACCCCATTGTTAGTCATATTAAAGTTACCCGCAACAATAAGATTACGATGCATCCAATTGTTTTGTCTTAAAAACGGATGAACACTCTCTACACTATTTTTCCCAAAAGTACCATACCGCACATGTCCTAAAAGTACTTCTCCTATATATGGGATATTATTTTTCTGTAGTTCGACATCTTCTGCATATTCTGGATTCTCTGTAAGCGATTTATTAATTCTATCATTTATCTGCGAGAATATATGTTGTATCGGTTGTGATTCACTTGATCGTACTCGACTTATATATCGCTGACCAGGTGCCATATCTAATTTAATACTTGCAAACCCTGCTCCATCCTGACCACGATTATGTTGTTTTTCCATCATTAGATACATTTTATTTACGCCATAAAATGCACTTCCGTATTTTTCTTTATAATACTCTAATGGCTTTAATAACCGTATAAATGCGATACCGCATTCGTGTTTTAACTCATCACTCATTGTATTCCAAAAATTCTAAATGTTGTTGTGTTCAGTAAACAATAATTAAAAAAGCCTCAAAAACATTTGTTTTGAGGCAATTACTTTTATATCAAGACAATTCTATTTCGAATTGAGTTAATTCCTTAAACTGTTGAAGGCGCTTCTGAACCTCCTCCCGTTTCAGGTTTTCCATTCGTTCTGTTCCAAATTTTTCTACACAAAAAGATGCTAGATTAGAAGCATGAACAATTGCTTTTTTCATATTCTCAAATGTTATGTCATCAGTTTTGGTAAGAAACCCTGTAAAACCTCCTGCAAAAGTATCTCCTGCTCCTGTTGGGTCGAAGACTTCTTCTAATGGCAATGCAGGTGCAAAGAAAATTTGTTCGTTATGAAATAATAGCGCTCCATGCTCTCCCTTTTTGATCACCACATATTTTGGTCCCATTTTTTCGATAGCCCTTGCTGCTTTTACCAGAGAATACTCTCCGCTTAGCTGTCGTGCTTCTTCATCATTAATAGTAATTACATCAACTTTGGCAATCACTTTTAATAAATCTTCTAAGGCACTATCCATCCAAAAATTCATGGTGTCTAATACAACTAACTTTGGTTTTTTTGTTAATTGCTCAAGAACTCCTAATTGAACAATAGGATGCAAATTGCCTAACATGACAATCTCAGCATCTTTGTAATCATTAGGTACGATAGGGTTGAAATCTGCCAATACATTTAATTGAGTTTCTAATGTATCTCTAGAATTTAAATCATTGTGATATTTACCACTCCAAAAAAAGGTTTTTCCACCTTTTACAATTTCTATACCCGAAGTGTCAATATTTTTTTCTTCTAGTTTGTTAAGGTATTCTAATGGAAAATCTTCACCTACTACAGAAACTATAGCAGAAGGAATATTAAAATTAGAAGCAGACAATCCAATATATGGAGCCGCTCCTCCAACAATCTTATTTGTTTTTCCGAAAGGTGTTTCGATAGCATCAAAGGCAATAGAGCCTACAATAAGTAATTTGCTCATAAAATAGCATTATATTTTTGTGCAAATATACGTTTTTGAAATTCCAAATCTAACGATACTAATCCTTAAAATGGTCTTTTACTTAATTATTAACTATATCAATCAAAAGCAATAGTGTAGGGTATGGCTATAAAAGTAATCCTTATGTTATGGTAAAATTGTTACGGTATTTTTTAATTTCAATCACTTCTTAATGAGATTGTTATTACTATCTCTATTTTCTACCAAAATCTGCAGGTATTTCTCCCCAAGCTTTTGTTTCCCATTTTACTATAGTGGTTGTATATGTGTTTTCTTTGAGCCAAATACTGGCGCGATCTACTAGATCAAATACTTCTTGATTTTTGGGTGTCCTTTTTAATTTTGTTTTACAAACTTTTTGTTTTACCCAACCTATAGCAATTTTAGAATCAGAATAAATAATTCGATCACTGTTTTTTTTCTTAAGATATGCTAATCCATGTACCAAAGCCAGAAACTCTCCTATATTATTTGTTCCCTGATTAAAAGGGCCTTGATGAAATAACTGCTTTTGAGTTTGGGTATCTACTCCTCTGTATTCCATCTTACCAGGATTTCCGCTAGAAGCAGCATCTACGGCAATCGAATATAAATTAGGCTCTCCTATTTTTTCTAGCTGCGCAGCAGTTAATGTTTTTTTGGGTTTTGTTTTCCCTTTATAATCCTCATAATTGCCATTGTATGCTTTTTTTGCAATATCAAAAGAATCAAAAGACTTATATTTTGCATTCGTATATCCTGATACTGCAGCTTTGCAATCATTCCATTTGGTATAAATTCCTGGCTTATGACCTTCCCAGACCACATAAAATTTTTCTTTCTTTGCCATCTATTAATGAGGTTATTATTAATTGATCGTTATTAAGATAGACCATCTACTGATTTTTGCGTTAGGGATAGTAGTGAAAATCCCACAACTCACCATAGTGAGTGAGGAATTGCAGCGTATAGCCCGCTCGAACGCCATAATTAGGACATTTCTTTACCCTAGAACCACCTTATATATATTGTTATCAATATGAATTCATGTAGTTCGATTACTTTTTAGTTTTATCTTTCGAAAAAAGTAGTTCTTCTATAACGATCGGAAAATGTTTATATTCTAATTGATGAATTGCATTAGCAACGTCCTCTGCCGAATCTGTTTCTTTGACTGGCGTTTTTGCCTGAAAAATAATGGCTCCTTCGTCATAATGTTCATTTACATAATGTATTGTTATACCACTTTCTTTTTCTTTATTTCGAACAACTGCTTCATGAACATGGTGCCCATACATTCCTTTTCCACCGTATTTGGGTAATAAAGCAGGATGAATATTAATTACCTTATTTGGAAAGACATCTATAATCTTTTTTGGAAATATCCATAAAAATCCTGCCAATATAATCAGATCTGGTTTGGCATCTTTTAGGATATGAAGCACTTCACTGGTGTCATAAAATGACGTTCTGTCAAAGTGTAACGCCTTCACATTGAGGCCATGAGCTCTTTTTAGGACTTTGGCACGCAGGTTGTTAGAAAACACATGAGTAACCTCTGCAATTTTTTGCTCATGAAAGTATTTAATTATATTCTCGGCATTAGTACCAGAGCCGGAAGCAAAAATTACGATACGCTTCATAGTATAATATGATTGTTAATTAGAGAGTACAAAAAAAACTATTATTATTCATTTTTAGGTAGCAAAAACCCAATACTTCGTTATATTTGATAAATTACAAATACATTTTTAAGGGATTGTGGGGTTTTAAAATAAAGTTTTTTATTTTTGCCACCTAATTTAAAAATTAAAATTAAACATTATGTCGGACATTGCATCAAGAGTAAAAGCGATAATCGTTGACAAATTAGGAGTAGACGAAAACGAAGTTGTAAGCGAAGCTAGCTTCACAAACGACTTAGGCGCTGATTCGTTAGACACTGTAGAATTGATTATGGAATTCGAAAAAGAATTTGATATTCAGATTCCAGATGATCAAGCTGAAAACATTGCAACAGTTGGTCAAGCAATATCATATATTGAAGACGCAAAATAATAACTACACGACAAAATATGAGCCTTAAGCGAGTTGTAGTCACAGGACTGGGTGCTTTAACACCTATTGGTAACAATATTAGTGAATATTGGCAAGGATTGTCAAACGGAAAGAGCGGTTGCGCCCCTATAACTTATTTTGATACTGAAAAATTCAAGACTAAATTTGCTTGTGAAGTCAAAAATTATTCTCCCACAGATTATTTTGATAGAAAAGAAGCACGCAAACTTGATAAATTTGCGCAGTATGCTATTATATCTTCTGAAGAAGCTATACAGGATGCTGCCATTGACCTTGAGAAGGTTGACAAGTTCAGAGTTGGTGTAATTTGGGGTGCAGGAATCGGAGGAATAGAAACATTTCAGCAAGAAGTACTTAATTTTGCAGATGGGGATGGAACACCACGTTTTAATCCATTTTTTATTCCGAAAATGATTGCTGATATCGCTCCAGGACATATTTCTATTAGAAATGGTTTTATGGGACCTAACTATACTACCGTTTCTGCATGTGCCTCTTCTGCCAATGCGATGATAGATGCCTTAAACTACATTCGTTTAGGACATTGTGACATCATTATTACAGGTGGAAGCGAAGCAGCAGTAACACAAGCTGGTATGGGAGGGTTTAATGCGATGCACGCGTTATCAACGAGAAATGAAAGTCCGGAAACAGCCTCTAGACCATTTGATGCAACCAGAGATGGTTTTGTCCTTGGTGAAGGTAGTGGGGCCTTAATTCTTGAAGAGTATGAACACGCAAAAGCACGAGGTGCTAAAATTTATGCCGAAGTCGTTGGAGGCGGTATGTCTAGTGATGCTTATCACATGACAGCTCCACATCCCGATGGGATAGGCGTAGAGCGTGTAATGATCAATTGTTTAAGAGATGCAGGTGTATCACCAGAACAAGTAGATGCTATTAATACTCACGGAACATCAACTCCCTTAGGAGATGTTGCCGAATTAAAAGCAATTACAAAAGTTTTTGGAGCACACGCTTCTAATATCAATATCAATTCAACAAAATCTATGACAGGTCATCTACTTGGTGCTGCCGGAGCTATTGAAGCCGTTGCTTCTATTCTTGCAATGCAACATGGTTTGGTGCCACCTACAATCAACCACACTACTGTGGATGAAAACATAGATTCTGCATTGAATTTGACATTAAACAAAGGACAAAAACGTGATATCACATATGCTATGAGTAATACCTTTGGTTTTGGAGGTCATAATGCGTGTGTATTATTTAAAAAATTGAACGAATAATGAATGTTATTCGAAACATACTAAATTCCCGCTCTGAAAAGAACGGGAATTTTTTTGCCAAAATTCAAAAAATTCTGGGTTTCAAACCCAAAAGCATTCAACCTTATGAAAAGGCATTTACGCATCGTTCCTTAAATCTTAAGGATAAAAAAGGTAATGCTATTAATTTTGAAAGGTTAGAATTCTTGGGAGATGCCATGTTGAGTAGTGTTATCGCTTCACATCTATTTAGAGAAGTTCCTGAAGGCAATGAGGGATATCTTACCAAAATGAGAGCCAAAGTTGTTAGTAGAAAACACCTCAATGAACTAGGAAAAGATCTCAAACTTATTGAGTTAGTTAGAACAAATATTCCTAAATCCCAATTCGGAATCAATATTCATGGAAATCTTTTTGAAGCATTAATTGGTGCCATTTATTTGGATAGGGGATATCCTTATTGTGAACGATTTATTAAAGAAGCGGTCATAAACCCCTATGTAGATATAGAAAGTCTCGAAGGTCAGGTTATTAGCTACAAAAGTCTCTTGATAGAATGGTGTCAAAAAGAAAAGAAAATATTCAACTACGAGGTCTATGAAGATACGGGCAAAGATGAAATTAAACATTTTGCCGTTAAGCTATGGATCAATGAAAAAGTTGTTGCAAAAGCTAGAGCAACCTCAAAGAAGAAAGCAGAAGAAAAAGCCTCGAAAAGAGCCTATTTTGCATTTCAAACAAAGATTTCTAAGTAATAGAGCGAATCTAAAATTCGTTACATATAATTTCAAATTTTATATTATATTTTATAAAATTATCAGCTTTATTCTTAATATTCTAACTCAATTAAAAATTTACATTACTCATATTAGATTTATTCGATCTAAACAAGATATAATCACTTCGTTGTGCATAATTCCTGCAAACATGTATAAAAGATACTAACTAAATCGTTTTCGTTTGAATAACTTTATGTTTATTTAAACTTGCAGCACAATTTTATTTGTATATTTCCAGTTAATTTTGAAATAAAATCAACGTGGCTGTTCAACGGTTAGTATTAGATGCTTTTGCCGAGGATGATTATGAGCTCATTGCTATTCATTGTTCATTAGCTTCATACAGATTGGCTTTTTTATTAAATAAAAACTTAAATCTAAGGTTTTCTAGAAATAAAAAAGATATTCGTTTTGAATATAGCGATCTTATTGCCGATTTTCCGTTGTACCAATACGATGATCATTTTCAATATAACACATATAATCTTTTGGGAAATAAATTTCACACCAAAATATCATTAAAGAACCCTATTACTGAAGGATTGTTTTCTACCGTTGAGGATACATACGCCACGAAATATTTAATTCCTGAATTAAAAAATGTAGATTATTTTCTGAAAATAGAAACGGAAAACACAGGTTTTTCGAGTAAAAATTTGCTAACGCATATCCTTACTATTTCACAAATTGTAACGGCTTATCCCGTAGAACATACTAAACTTAAATCGAAGAACAACTTAATATTTGAATAATGCCAAAAAGTAAAAAAACAAAAATCGTTGCAACTCTAGGACCCGCAACCAGTAGCGAAAAGACGTTAAAAAAAATGTTGGAGGCAGGCGTAAATGTTTTCAGAATCAATTTCTCTCATGCGGATTATACTGATGTTAAAGAGCGTGTACAAATGATACGTAAACTTAGCAAAGATTATGGGTATAATGCGGCGATACTTGGTGATTTACAAGGGCCCAAATTGCGAGTTGGTGTTATGAAAGGAGATAGTGTCGTTACTGATGGCGATATGATTGACTTTATAACCGGAAAACCTTTTGAGGGTACTTCGGAAAAAGTATATATGAATTATGAAAACTTTCCGAGAGATGTAAAAGCTGGTGAGCGCATATTACTTGATGATGGCAAATTAATCTTCGAAGTTGTTTCAACAAATAGTAAAGATACCGTTAAGGCTAAAGTTCTACAAGGGGGACCTCTAAAATCTAAAAAAGGTGTAAATCTACCTAATACTAATATTTCGCTACCGGCATTAACAGAAAAGGACGTAAAAGACGCTATTTTTGCATGTCAGCAAGGTGTTGATTGGATGGCTTTATCTTTTGTTCGTAATGCGCAAGATTTGATGGAGTTACAAAAACTAATCAAAGAAAATAGTGATCATAAAATTCCGATTATCGCCAAAATTGAGAAGCCAGAAGGGGTGAAAAACATTGATAAAATTGTTGCTTATTGCGATGGTTTAATGGTTGCGAGAGGAGATTTGGGTGTAGAAATTCCTGCGGAAGAAGTACCATTGATTCAGAAAAAATTAGTGCACAAAGCTAAGACTTCTAGAATACCGGTTATAATTGCAACCCAGATGATGGAGACGATGATAGATAGCCTTACTCCTACACGGGCAGAAGTAAATGATGTAGCAAATTCTGTAATGGATGGGGCTGATGCCGTAATGCTATCCGGAGAAACTTCTGTTGGGAAATATCCTGTTCAGGTTATAGAAACCATGTCAAAAATTATTTCTAGTGTAGAAAATTCATCACTAATTACTGTTCCGCAGAATCCACCACATATTAGAACAAATAGGTTTATAACAAAATCTATCTGTTATCATGCGGCAACAATGGCAAATGAAATTGAAGCAAAAGCCATTTGTACGCTTACCAATAGTGGATATACTGCTTTTCAGATTTCTGCCTGGAGACCTAGTGCACAAATTTTAGTGTTTACGAGTAATCAAAGAATTTTGGCTCAACTTAGCTTATTATGGGGCGTTAAAGCACTTTTTTATGATAAGTATGTAAGCACTGATGAAACTGTAGAAGATATTAATAAAATAGCGCTTGACCACAAGTTTGTTGAACAAGGAGATATGTTGATCAATCTCGCTGCAATGCCAATTGTTGCAAAAGGGATGGTTAATACTCTTAGAGTTTCACAAGTATAATTTTTCTTCTGTCATCCCGAACAAAATCGGGGTGACAGATTTATGATGTTTGTTGTGAGAAAATCACTTCTAAGTCTTTTATAGTAACAGGTTTTATAAGGTAGTCTTTTACCGAATTGATACCTTTTGCTTTTTCGATATCTACGGTGTTAATTGACGAACTGACAATATACAGGGTTATTGTTTTTTTGAATTTGTTTTTAATCTTAGTAAAGTTATCAAGAAACTCCCAGCCATCCATTACGGGCATATTAAGATCCAAAAAAATAATCTCTGGGACTTTGTGCTGATCTAAACTTCCCAAAATTGCTTCAAAATAAGTCAAGGCGTCTTGACCGTTTTTAAAAATCATTAAATTCTCACAAAGTTGTTTTGTCTCTATAATCTTCTTTACAAGATTTACATATAGACTATCATCATCAATAATACACGCAAGTTCTATTTTATGAATCATTTGTTTGTGTTTATTTAGTAGTTTCTTATTTAAATCCAGTATAACATTAAAAAATGCCGCTTCAGACTACTATAAAATGTCTCTAAACCGCTTCTTTTTTAAAACTCAATAATAAAAGTCGTTCCAACATCAACCTTACTTTCTACAGTGATTTTTCCATCTAATGATTCTACTTGGTTTTTAGTCAAAAACAACCCTATTCCTACTGCATCTTCGTTAAAATGGAATGTTTTATACATTCCGAATATCTTGTCCTTAAATAACTTCATATCAATCCCCATTCCGTTATCCTTAATATAGAGATACTTTTTATTTTCTTCGATATATGTCTTAATATTAATTACAGGGTCTCTTTCTTCGTGTTTATATTTAATTGCATTTGTTATCAGATTTAATAAAATACTTTCTAAATATGCAGGAATATATTCGATTGTATCAAATGCGGTAAAATCGGTATTAATTTCAGTTTTGCTAAGGGATATCATTTGACCGATACCATGTGTCACCAACTTAAGGGTATCCTTAAATTTAACTTCTTTTTTTTCTTGATGCTTATTTGTATTAATCGCCACAATGTCATTAAGGTGCTCGATAGTCATATTTAAACTCTTCGAAATTTGTCCTATTTGCAGTAAAAAATCAAGTTTTTCTTCTGGATTATCAATGTCGTCCATAAATTCTAATATCATTGATAAATTACTCGTGTGTGATCTAAGGTTGTGCGATACGATATGGGCAAAATTGAATAATCTAGAGTTCTGCGAAGTGATTATATCCATTGACTTTTTTAGTCTTAATTCTTTTCTTTTGTTATCGTCTATATCTTGAAAAACACCTCTGATCCCAATAATCTCTTTTTTCTCATTATATACAGGTTTGCCAATTGCCCGTACCCAAAATATTCTTTTGTTCGCAGTCTTCATTTTGATCTGGGTATCAAAAGGCACTCCTGCCATTGCACAATTAAAAAAGCAATCTGCTGCCTGTTGTTGGCAATCCTCTGAGTAGTATAAAGCAGAATCTTTTAGAGAAGGTACATAATCATCGGGGTATTCTAAAATTCTTCTTGTCTCAAAATCCCAATAACTTTTTTTCTCATGAAAATCTACATACCAGCTTCCTGTTTGGGTCATCTGGGCTGTTTCTCGATAATAAAAATTATCCTTGATCATTTCATTACTCGACTCTAATTTAATCTCGAAAAAAAATAGAATCTTGGTGCTCGATTTTATATTTACAGGTAAGTTATCAATAGTTGAGCATCTAAATAATTTATAGTTACCTGTTTGATCAAAAATTTTAATATGTTGTTTGAAATTAATAGAATTCTGTCTGTAATTCAGGAAATTATCTCTAAATAATTCTAGATCTTCTGGGTGTAAAAGAGTTTCAAAAAAAGTATCAATAGTACTCTGTAGCTCTTCTTTTTTATATCCAAGTGTTTCGTAAAATTTTGCAGACCAGATCTCCCTATCCGGATTTGTACGTAACTCCCAATAGCCCGTATCAAAATCCTGTATTACATTATTAAAAAGATCATTCTCAAGCATTTATTCAATTTTGAAACCCTATTATTCTAACAATATAAGAATTTCTTACCTACTTTCCTCTATTCTGTTAAGCTTGATTTTTAATGCCTTGGTAGAAATCTGAACTTCGATAAAAGATAAAAACAATGAGGCTATTAGTGCCAATAAACTAATCCCAAATACTACATTGGCCCAATAAATCTTTTCTACATATAATAAAAACATTGTGATAACACTAGTTATAAAACTAACAATAGCAATAGCCTGCATATTTCTAATAAGCCATAACCGTTTTCTTAAATTTTTGATTTGTAGAACTGTATTTTTTGATTTCGAAATCTGATATTCACTATGCAATTGTCTTATTAATCCAGCAATAGCAAGATATCTCGCATTATATGCCAACATTGTTAATGATATCGCAGGAAACAATAATGCGGGAATACTCATTGTAAGGTTCATAAATCATTTTTTTGGAGCCACTAATTTAGTTCAAAAAAATAGAGCTACAAATGATTAACTAACCTGAAGCTGCAATACCCTATATTGTCTAGGAGAAAGTCCTGTGTTTTTTCTAAAAACGTTATAAAAAGTAGATTTTGAGTTAAATCCAGACTCTAATGCAATGGCTATTACTGTATAATTAATAAATCTTGGGTCTCTTAGTTTGGATTTTGCATCTTCTATTCTATAACCATTTACATATTCTGTAAAACTATATCCACTTAATTTGTTAACTAGTTGCGATAAATAATTACCACTAATATTCAGTTTTTTAGACATACTTTCTAGCCCAAGACTCGAATCTCTATATATTTTTGCTTCTTTCATCAAAAAATCAAGCTCTCTAAAATGTTTGTTATCCTTAGCAATTCTTATTGATATTTTTTTCTTGTCCTGTCTTTGATTACCAATAAAAAAATAAACACCTAAACTTATCAGTATAACATTAATAACTGTCAGCACAATAGCCGTATATATAACCGCTAATCTATTCCCTTGCATTATCAGAAGTATAGAGCAAAATATTAGTATTAAAATAAAGACCCCATAACCTAATTTAAGAACACTTTTTTGCGCTGCTTTATTGATAATTTCTCTACTATTTTTCATAATAACAATTCTTCTGTTTTGATCAAATATAGTATGCCTTTTGCACCAAAAACAAATAGAATATCTCGAAATTCTATGAATTTCGAGACGCGCAACAATATTTTAACCATCTTGTTATTAGATATTTACATGTTTTATTAATACGTCATGGACAAAATCAGAAAATGGTATCTTTATACCTTATTAAACAAAAACGGCATTACACAAAAAACCTTGAAACCACCTAAAACATATTTATTTTTTGATCTATTTTGTTTCAGAACTTTCTGTTTCTCTTTTCTTTTAGGAATACAAGTTTCTATTGGTCAAGTAAATCATTTTTCGATTCCTGATTCTTTGGTGGATTTAGATTATAACCAAGTATATAGATCATATCTAAAAACTTGGAAAGACACATTGCGATCCCAAACCTATTTATACACTTGCTTAAAAAAATCAATAGAAAAAAATGATCCTATAAAAATGGCACAAGCGTATTGTATGTTATCATATTATGCAAAAAATGAATCAGAAAAAATATCACTACTCGATCAATCTATAGATCTTAGTATTGGATTAGAGGATAAAATTTACCCTACTGAAGCATACTCATTTAAGGGAGGACATTATTTGAGAAAAGGAGATTTTATTTCTGCATTAGATAATTACCTTATGGCATTGAGACATGCCGAAAAAACAAACAATATTGAATATATATATATTACAAAACATAATATTGCTTTAATTAAAACGGATATTGGCAAATATGACGAAGCTTTGCCATTGTTTAGAGATAATTTTAGAAGAAATAGTACTCGAATTCCGATGGATACAGTTCGCTATTTAAAATCATCCATTGTTTTAGCAGAATCGTATCGCTACACGAATAAACTAGACTCTGCGTCTATGTATTACCAGAAAGGGGAATCATTACTAGACAAAAAAAAGCATCATCATTTATACGGTACTTTGGTATTAAATGAGGGTATTAATCTTTTCTACAAAAAAAAATATCGGCAAGCTTATGATAGTATCTCTAAGGGTATTTCTTTGTTGGATAAAAATAGTATTTCTGCCAAAAGACCCCATATTCTTGGTGAATTTTACTTAGGAAAATTACGAGCATTAGAAAAAAATAAAATGTCTGCACTCTCACATTTTCATACTGTTGATTCTATTATTCAACAAGAACAAATTACATTTCAGGAGGTTAGAGAAGGATATGAGTATATCATTAATTTTTACAAACAAACGGATAAAAAAGAAAGACAACTGCACTACATTAACAACTTATTGAAGTTTGATAGTATCAATACTAAAAAAACATCTTTTATGTCTTCTAAGCTATTCAAAGAATTCGACACTCCGCTTCTACTAAAAGAAAAAGAAACGCTAATCAGAGCATTAAAAGGAAATAATAAAAACCTTAATCTCATTGTTATTTTTCTTACTATTATTACTGCTGTTTCTTCTGTTTTTCTTTTTACCCAATATCAAAAAAGAAAAACATACCAACAAAAATTCGAACAACTAATCGATAAAAATACACGATCCAAAACTCCACAAAAAAAGCCTCAAGGTGAGATTGGAGTCCCTGATCTTATCGTACAAGAAATTCTACAGAAACTTAACCGCTTTGAAAAAAACAAACAGTTTTTAAAGAAAAATATTAGTACCGCTTCTTTAGCAAAAGACATAAAAACAAATACGAAGTACTTGTCTAAAGTGATTAATTATCATAAGCATAAAAATTTTGCAAACTACATTAACGATCTCAGAATCGAGCATGCAGTTATTGAGCTTAAAAAAAATAGTACGCTTAAACAATATACCATACAAGGAATAGCTGAAGAAATGGGGTTTAATACGGCAGAGTCTTTTTCTTCAGCTTTCAAAAAAAGTACAGGTATTAAGACTTCTTATTTCATCAAAAAACTTAATGAGTTGGACACTCAATAAAGCCGCTGCGTTCAGAATTCACTTAGATAACTTTATCGAAATTCCGGGAATACGGTGCAATACCTTATTGATTTATAGTATGTTTTATTTTTTTCAAGTGTATCTTTATACCTCAATTCAAGGGGAATTATACCAATTATTAGTTCAAATGAGCTTCAAAAGATAAGGTCGCTTTTTTTTATATATGACCGTGAAGGTTTCTGATAGGTCTGCTATCAAAAAAAGAAAATGTAAAAATAAAATGATCAAGTCTAACTAGCGCATTTTAATTCATTACTGGTATCAAAATTCATTTATCTTTTAAAACTTATAATCATGAAAAAAACAAAGGGAAAAAAATTAAGTCTCACTAAACTTAAAATCACAAAATTAAATCAGATGTCATCGATAAAAGGTGGATATACTGATAAAAGCGGAAGTCCAGGTTGTGCGGGTAGTCCCATTTTTATTTTGACACTTACGTGTGAAACAAAGTGTGATTGCACCAATCCATCTGGCCCCACTATTATTGTATGGGGCTAATGCCAGCACTTAAATTATACTTGTTTTACTTCCCTCAAAAAGTATCATTATTAAGACTACTTTTTGAGGGAAATTTATATAGCTAATTAATATTTAAAGTAATTTCTTTACTGATTTTGCCATTACTGATTTTGATGCTGTACGATCCTATTGGCAAATAATATTCTTCGTTAGTTCTTTTTTCTATGTTGTCATCAGGAAATTCTTTTTCGAGTATTTCTTTTCCTTTTTCTGTAATGGTCAAATCGTATGACACATAATTAAGTCCCTTTTCTACACTAGTAGAAAATCTCTGAAGCTCTTTTTTATCTTCGCTATAAATGGTTATCGTATATGCACCAGAAGTTGTTGCAAAGAATTGTATCGCCACTGAGGGTACAACAATACTGTCAAACCATTTGCTCCAAGAAACTCCCCATTTATCAGACCACTTAATAGCATCAAGCTCAAAAATATGCAGTGGTTCATTGATAATCTGGTCATTCATTTTTTGTATTGGCGCTATATTAGTCTTATAAATACCTCGGCCATGGGTTCCTAACAAAAGATCTTTTTCTTCTGGCTGAATCACTAAATCATGAATTGCTACATTGGGTAATCCGTCAGAAAACACATACCAGGTAGTTCCTCTATCCCATGATACGTAGGCTCCGTTGTCAGTTCCTAAATACAATATATTTTCGTTTTCGGGATCTTCTCTAATTACATTCACAGGAGACATAGGAAGATTACTTTGTAATGATCGCCAAGTAGCACCATAATCTTCACTTACAAATACATATGCAGTAAAGTCATCCCATCGATAACCATTTAATGTACAATATACTCTTTCCTTTTTGTGCGAAGAGGCAACAATTCTCGACACCCATAAATCCTTGGGGAAAGAAGTTGAGATTTTACTCCAACTAGCGCCAGAATTCTTGGTCATATATACCAATCCATCATCGCTACCTGTATATAACAACCCAAACTCAAATGGAGATTCTGAAATCGTAGTTAGTGTCCCAAAGGCCACATTTCCTTTTTTACCACCCATAGTAAGATCATAAGAAAGTGCCGTCCAATTATCTCCCTTATCCATAGAACGCATTAGTTTATTGGCTCCCATATACAAGATATCCTGATTATGACTCGATAATAAAATAGGTGTTTGCCAATTGAATCTATATGGGGATTCTCCTAGTTCATGTTTTGGTTGAATGGGAGTATGTTTTTTATTTTTTCTATTGATCCTAAAATAATTTCCGAACTGAAATCCTGTATATACTATATTGCTATCCCGATGATCAATCTGTACTTGCATACCATCGCCCCCCATGATGCTTTTCCATGAATAATGACCACTTTGATGCCATGACGGGTCTTCTTTCGCATTATTTGGTCCTACCCAAACGCCATTATCCTGCAGTCCTCCGTATACGTTATAAGGTTTTTCATGATCTATATTAATAGCATAAAACTGACCTACACTTGGTTGGTTTGCTTTTATCCAATTAGCACCATCATCATATGAGATATTTACACCACCATCATTCCCATTGATCAAATGCATTGGGTTTTGAGCATTTATCCACAACGCATGATGATCTGCATGTACATTACCACTATTGATACTCTCAAAGGTTTTTCCGGCATCTTTTGATTTGAGAATAGGTACTCCAGCTATGTAGATATGGTCTTTATTTATTGGGTTCACACGTATCAGAGCAAAATAATATCCATAACTGAAATATATATCATCTAAAAAGTCAGTATGTGTTTTTTTCCATGTAACACCTGCATCATCACTTCGATATACTTCTGCTCCTATTACAGGAGTATCAAATAACATTGAGTTAGCATCCTCAAGATATTTTACGAGATCATTGGGCTGTACACTCCCCTTGCGAACTAATTGTTTTAAATTATCAGCTCTATATTTTTCCTGAAACCCATTGGTTTTTAAGAAGGCATTTAGTTTTTTATCTTCCAATTTCAAAAAGTTAGTAGAAGACATTGTTTTAAAATCTTTTTTAGTTAGTCCTGTGTATGTTTCTTTATCTGTATCACTTTTATCGCGTCTATATTGATTGTCATGAACTGCATATAATGTATTTTCATCAAAAACGGCAAGCCCAATTCGCCCAACGCCACTACCTGTAGGAAAACCACTTTTGGCTGTAGAAATCTTTGTCCATGTATTTCCTGCATCTATACTTTTATAGATCCCAGATCCCTCTCCACTTCCTTCAAAATTCCAAGATTTGCGATCTTTATCCCATGCTGTTGCATACTGTATATTAAAGTTATCAGGGGCAAAAGCCACATCAATGATCCCTGTTTCTTTATTAATAAATAAAGTTTTACGCCAAGTGGCGCCTCCATCTACTGTTTTATATATACCACGCTCTTCATTCTCAGAATACAAATGTCCCACGACTCCTATAACTACCTCATCAGAATTCTTGGGATTAATCACTATTCTCCCTATATGATGTGAGTCATTTAGGCCTACATTTTTCCAGGTTACCCCCTTATCTATCGATTTTAAAATCCCAGTACCGGCGTATGAAGATCTCGAAGCATTATTCTCTCCCGTACCTACCCAAATAGTATGATTTTTCCAATCAACTGCTATGTCTCCTACATTTATAGTCTCGGCATTATCAAGAACAGGTTTAAACGTAGTTCCGTTGTTTTGAGTATACCAGAGTCCTCCTGAGGCATATCCCACATAAAACTCTGATGTATTATTCGGGTTTACATCAACATCAACTACGCGACCACTCATTACTGATGGACCAATATTTACAAAGGGAACATTACTTACTAATGAGGATGTTGCCATTTCTTTTTTAAGCTGTACACTTTTTTGTAATGCTGTCGAACTTGTGTTGGGTTGTTGAGAAAAAAGAAAAAATGAGGGGAAGAAAAAAAGTAATGATAGAGAAATTATTTTCATGTTGCAATATGTTAGTGGAGTTCAAAGTAGATATTGTGAATACAACCTCAAAACTTTTAGAGATTGTTTAACAATCTCTAAAAAAACTATTCTCATTAACCATCTAATACTTTTAAGTATTTTTGCGTATCTCGTTGTTTTTTAGTTAATTTATTATATACTAATCAAAAAAAACAACGTATTATGGAAGCTTATTTACCTTTAATAATTCAACTAATCAGTGGTGCCATTGGTGGTAATATTGCGGGATCATTGCTAAAAAATTCATCTTTTGGCAAAATAGGAAATTCTATCCTCGGAATTTTGGGTGGCGGCATAGGAGGGTACTTATTGAGCTTTCTGGGAATTGATACTTCTGGAGGAATGGATGTTTCAGGGATATTAGGCAGTGTTGCTGGTGGTGGTGTAGGAGGTGGCGTTCTAATGGCAATAATTGGTTTGATCAAAAAGGCAATTAGCAAATAATACTAATACTTAATAAAATCATAAAAAAAAAGGAACTTAAATCTTATGAGTTCCTTTTTTTTTGTGCCCAGAATAATAATCCTATTTTTGAAAAAACTGGATCCTGATACCACTTTCGCATATGAAAAAACTGTAATAAATTATCTCTTTCGATTTCTGAGAAAAAAGAAATCAGAATAGTTCGATTTGGTATTTCAGTAATTTTGTGTAAAATTGGCATCACACTCTTTTCGTATTACTGACTATAAGTCTTTTAGAAATAATAAAACATTACATTTCATGAAATACCATGCTATAAATAATACTCTTTTTATAAAAAATAGAGCGCGCTTTAAGGCACAGATGAAACCCAATAGTATTGCCGTATTTAACAGCAACGACATCTACCCCATTAGTGCTGACAGCACAATGCCATTTGAGCAACATAGAGACATTTTTTATCTAAGTGGTGTAGATCAAGAAGAAAGCATACTACTTCTTTTTCCTGATGCTCCCAAAGAAAAACATCGTGAGATTCTTTTTCTAAAAGAAACCAGTGAACATATTGCTATTTGGGAAGGAGAGAAACTAACCAAAGAGAAAGCTTTTGATACTTCGGGTATTAAAACTGTATACTGGCTTAAGGATTTCGAAAAAATATTTTTCGAAATTATGACACAGTGCGATACGATTTATTTTAATACCAATGAACATTATAGATCTAATGTAGAAACTCAGACTCGCGAAGATCGTTTTATTAGCTGGTGTAAAGAAAAATACCCAGCACATGCCGTTGCCAAAAGTAACCCTATCTTACAACGACTACGTGCGGTAAAAAGTCCTATTGAAATCGACCTTATACAAACAGCCTGCTCTATTACCGAAAAAGGGTTTCGAAGACTCTTATCATTTATTAAACCAGGTGTTTGGGAATATAATATCGAGGCAGAATTACTTCATGAATTTATTAACAATAGATCCAAAGGGTTTGCCTATACTCCGATTATTGCAAGTGGTGCTAATGCTAATGTCCTGCATTATATAGAGAATAATCAGCAGTGCAAAGAAGGAGACCTTATTCTTATGGATGTGGCTGCCGAATACGCAAATTACGCTAGTGACCTTACCAGAACGATACCAGTGTCAGGCACCTACACAGAACGACAAAGAGCTGTATATGATGCTGTATTACGCGTAAAAAATGAAGTAACGAATATGCTTGTTCCTGGTACTATCTGGGCAGATTATCATGTCGAAGTAGGAAAAGTAATGACCTCAGAGCTACTAGGGCTAGGGCTTCTAGACAAAGCCGATGTACAAAAAGAAGACCCGGATTGGCCTGCGTATAAGAAATACTTCATGCACGGTACTTCTCACCATCTAGGATTAGACACTCATGATTACGGTATTTTGACAGAACCTATGCAAGCTAATATGGTATTTACAGTAGAACCTGGTATTTATATCCCCGATGAAGGATTTGGTATTCGTATCGAAGATGATGTGGTTATTCAGAAAGAAGGTACTCCTTTTAACCTTATGGGATCAATCCCAATTGAAGCAGAAGAAATTGAAGAACTCATGAACCAATCATAGAGTTCTATTCATCATCTTCTAAAAAAATTAAATTATTGATTAAAAAACCGAGAGAATCCCCCGATTTCTCTCGGTTTAACCACATCAATACTAAATTCGCTACGTATTGTAGGAATTTAACTTTCTGGTTATTCAACCATTAATTTTTGATTAAATACTCCTCTAGAGTTTCTAATACGAATGATATAAGTTCCTGTATTATAATTGCGAACATCTAGATTCATAGTTCCTTTTAATGAAGAATGAAATATTTCTATTCCTCTAATATCATACACGCTTACATTAGATACTTCATCTAAGTCGTTCTGAATCGTAACCATCTCTGAAGAAGGGTTTGGAAATAGTCGAAGGCCATTCTGTGATATTACCTCTTTGTTTTTTGAGGCCGCATTCCTACTAACTACAGCATTTGAGTTTTCTGGATCACAATTTATATTTGAATATATCGATAATTCACCTGTGCCTAGTGTAGGCATTTTTGAATCTGCTATTGTTAACTCAAGTTCAGCCCCTTCAATTACTTCTACTCCTTCTTCTAAAGTAATTGAATTAGCGGATATTATTATTACAGGTTTTAATACATCAGGTGTTTTCATGTCATGGATACTGGAATAGCCAAGACCAGAAAAAGAATTATTTAAATGCGTAACATTTCCAGGTGTTCCGCCTTTCCAACCCGTTGTTATTCTATTCACTAAAGCAGAAGGGTACTTATAATCAAAAGCACTTATTTTTACATTGTTTAACGATATTTCCTTATCAGATTTAATATACTCACCTGTATTATTAAAATGCTCTGTTTGATCGTTCAAATCAAATGACTGATACGTCCAGGACCCGCCTCCACCAATAGAATTATCGGTTGCAATATAACCGTTGACTACCATATCTTCTGGTAAATTTACATCCTTAATTTCTTCGAACATCTCTACTTTGGAGTCAGGAAAAGTCTCTGATGAGTAATAAAACGGAGGTAGTTCATATATATCTTGTACTTCATTATACCCTATCTCTGATTGTGTTTTATGAACTACATCAATGTGATATCCTTTGGCTAAATAAAAATCAGGGATTAGATCGTCATCACTATAAAGCCCTGTGATTACTTTTACATATATTTTTGCATTTCTGGGAACGTTTAAGATGTGTCCTTTGAAATCCTCGACATCCACATACGGAGTTCCTATAATTAATTTATCGTCAACAGGATTTGATCCGTAAATATTAATCTTCCCATTTTCTACATCTGCCAGTAACGTATTTATTTTTTGAATTCTTAAGTCGCTAATTCCTGTAAAGTTTCCTGTTCTAGGAAATAACCATTCTTGATTATCTGTTAGTACATCTCTTTTGTCTACTTCTGCGATTAACGCAACTTTAATACTTTTTTCATCAAAATCCAACGAGCCATTTATATCTACAATTAGATCATTAGTTACTTTTATGGATTTATATTCTTTATATAAACGATAATTTTCATCCTTGAGGTTATCATTAGCAAACTGAGCATAGCTTGTTACAGAAGAAGGCCAATTTACATTTAATCCTGCTGGAGTAGTCCATTCATTGCTGAACCGGTTATCATAAATTCCTTCTGTATCATTATTTACTGTTACTCGGTGGCTTTCTTCTCTTTTTCGTATATATTCTTGATCATAATACACCTCATCGATTATAGGTGTATTCCTAAGGTTTACCACTCCTAGTGTGCAATTATAAAATGGTTGTTCTTCGAACAAAGTAACATTTGACATATCTATACCCGGAAGCGCAACATATATATCTAACATAGGAGCTTCAATTTCCATAGTGCCAGTGGCCGTCAAATCAAAAGTAGAATACACGGCTTTTACATAATTGGGTTGGGTGGCAACATCTTCATCTTTAGCAAAAAAACCTACTATTGTACTTACTCCTGTTAATATTGTTGAAGCAATAGCAGAACCTTCTGATATACCACTTAAGACTTTAGACAATTTACTATCATCTGTGGTAAAATTATGTAGCGATCGAATAATGCCTGTAACTCCATATGCTTGATTGAGTATCCTCTCTTTCTTATTCTCTATTTCTTCTGGTGTGCCAGAAAGATTGGATAATCTATCATTTTGAAAATCGCTGACTTTATCATATAATTCTACTGATTGTTTATTAATATCTGCTCTTATTTCTTCTGCTTTATCTGTTATTTTGGTAACTTTAGCAAGTGCCGCGTCAATTTCTTTGAATGAATCAGACCCTTCATCTGGCTCTCCCTCAATATCGTCTTGTTTTCCTCTCAACAAATAATCTTTTGTAACCGATTCTCCTTCAATAGAAAGTTCTATTACTGATGTAGCAACTGTCCTTAATGCAAAATGTATTTTTACATAATCGTAATTTCCCTGATCGGTATGAATATCTAAATTGGTCATGAACTCTCCCATGATCCAGCCTTTTTGTGTTAGGTTATCACTTCTATAATATACAATATCATCTCCTAGATCATTATTGGAGTCTAAGTACTCTTCAGATGCATAGGCCAAATCATCTCCTGTTGAGAATAATAAAGAATTTCCATTTCCATCGGCAAACTGCATACTAATCGCATATCCACTAGCCCATTGAGAACCTCCTATATCCAAGTATATAAATAACCTGACCATGCCAGAATACTTATTATACAATATAAAATAAGGTGTGTCCTCAGCAGAACTATATCCAAAATCTCGCTTTAGACAGACCCATCCTCTTGATTTTGTATAATCCTTGCTATCTCTTACTCTACGAATATTAGAAGGAACTCCTCCTTCTAATAAAGGGTTATCTAAAATGTCAATAGCATTATCTGCGCTAATGCTACCACTGGTGCGCGCATACCAATCTTTATTTTGAGTATCCTCCCAATCCCAATTTGCATACCCAGGCTCTGCATTATCAATCATAAACTGTTCTGCTTCGCTCGTTGATAATTGAGCATACGCAGTCGTAAGTATACTACCTAGTAGTAAACTTACTAGTATGAACTGTAGTTTCATGCTATAGATTAGTTAGATGCTAATTCCAATTTACTTAGCCTTTCTTGAAGTTCCTTATTTTGCTTCTGCAATGCTATCATATAAAGCGTTAATTCTTCTATTTTTTCCATTTGAAGGACTTGCATATTCGTGACATCTAGCCCTTCTTTTTCTACTGTTTCTGCAGAAGGGATATTTGGTAAATGTCCATGCTCAATAATATAATGCTCTACTTCTTCTAATGGTTTTAAAACATAGTCTGCTTTAAACACATAATCTGCCCAATTCTCAGACAATTGACATTTTAATCCCTCACTATAAATTTTGCCATCTACAGAAAGTATTGCATCAATAGCAGTCTTGGGTTCGAACCAACTTGTTGCTTTTGAGATGGCAACACGACTATTTAAATACGTTCCCTCAGAAAAGTCATTGAAGGCTGTATTTTCGTGCCATCTCCTTGGGTTTATAATTAACCATCTATTTGTATATTGATCTGCTTGATCCCAAGCAAAATTATAATCTTTAACAAGTAGTGCTGCATTAAAGGTATTTTGTCCGTGATCATTTAATCTTAATTCGCCAATACTCTCAGACTTATCGCCATGCCAGTCTACCAAATATTGTGCGTTTATTGTAGTCATAGAGAATAATGTGATAACAAAAATAATTCTCGAAATGTTTTTTTTTGAAATAGTTTTCATCTTATAATTATTTTATATGTGTAATGTTTGAGTTATGTACTTGAATGGTGTAATAAGGATAATTGTTCAAAAAATATTTATTTCAGTGTTGACACTGGTTATCCTGAGAAGTATAAAATTCTCCTTTACGCTTCTCAAATACGGTAGTTCTAAAATCTTTTAATGTATACTTTAACTGTAATTTATTTCATAAAATCGGTAAAAAACACATTCTTTTTTACATCATTTACACTAGTAAGTTTTAATGCTTTTGTTTAATGAATAATTAATTTTCCTGATACTGTTTGTTCGTTCGAAATAAGAGTAACTATATATATGCCTTTGTCTAAATAAGAAAAATCATACTCATTATCTGTTGAATCAAAATGACCGCTAAACATCTGAATGCCTTGTGAATTGAAAACATACAACAAGGCACTTCTAGAATCTGCACCAATGGTTACAAAACCAGAGGATGGATTGGGAGTTATTAAAATTGAACTTGTGTCCTCACTAGAAATATCAGCATAAGAAAGACTGTTATCAACAGTACGCGAAAGTATATTACTTGTACAATCTTGAGAAGACATGATCTGTAACTTACTCTCAAGTTCTGCACAAAAACCTACTCGCAATTCTACCTCATCACAATACTCAATATTAACTTCTGTGTTTGGTGGTATAATAACACTTCCACTGACACCTGGTTCACAATCATTTCCTAAACATGCATAATTCGTATGTATTCTAGGAGGTAGATCAGATGAATTACTAGTTATAAATGATGAATACCCATTCATAAATTCAATACGTCCAATCTTAGTATCAATACCATTACTAGCTTTTAGTACTAAGTATTTAGGAGGCTCTTTGCTTTCAATATATTGATATGATATCTTAAACGTTATTTCGTATTCATAAAATAGGATGTTTTGGTATTGAGAAGCTAAAGATGGATCCGCAAAATCCATCCCCAAAAAACTGTCTATTTGTCTAATAGTACTAATTTCTGTTCTAACCAAACCTTGATCTAATTCTTGGTTATTGGTAATACCATTTATCCACCCATCTCCACTACTTGAAACACCACATGCTACATAGGGCTCTCTATGCCTTGACGTATTTGTGATGAGCTGTTTATCTTCTATATCCTGGCTAGAAATGGCAAAAATCTCTAACCAATCCGAATGTAAACTAACATCAATAGATGATGTTAATAGTAATGTATAGGTCGAATTAAAATCTAAATGAACATTTTTTAACACGATTCTTGATTCTGTAAACCATTTTTCTGGTACTTGTGCAATACTACCTGGCCCTGAGCAATACGCTGGTATAAAGCCACTGTTACTATTAAAATTTAAAAAATCACCATTAGTAACTGTCTTGTGTGCATGTATTGTTTCCTCTTCATATGACGCAAAATTATCAGAAATAGCACTTGTACCATCGTCGTAATTAAGCTCGCTGTTTAACTGAGCAATAGCACTTTTTACTGTCAATAAGAGACTTAACACTATCCAATATCTATTCATTTTTTTCATGTTTTTTAGATTAAATAAAAAATCAAATACTTGCTAAGACCTTATAATTTGTTCTGGTTTTGGAAAGCGCATTCTAATCCCTTTTTTGAATTAACACTATGATTTCTCTGTCCAAGGTAATAACCGGTAATGCTGATTTCTCTATTTTCTAATTCGAAATATTTGTACCTCTTTGCACAATAGAATCTTCTTTTTTATACTGGTTTTTACGACTTTATTACACAGTTTTAAAACATAGTTCTGTTTAAATATGGAGAGTCAAGACCCTCCATATTTTTAATTCATATTGTATTAGACATTTGCGGGGAGTGGCATTTTCTATATGCCTATTTTTAGTCCTTTTTGACCTACCAAAAGTATCTTCTGCTAATAACTAATGATGAGATTTGATCATTCCAGGAAATACTTTTCCCAAAAGGTTTCCAATTCATGGTGTACTGGGTAAGATTACTCGCTGAACTTGTAAATCGTTGTCTTTTACCACCACAATATTCATGCTCGTATATAACAACTTTAATTAAAAATCCATAACTCTCCATACTAAACGAAGATATTCGATCATTCCAGCCATTACCAAAAGAAGAATTCACCGAATTTACTTTGATTGAGTCATCGTTATCAGCATTGATTGTATATTGTGCACCACTGTAGTTGGCATTACTATAAAATGAGCATTTTAATATGCCATCTTTTTTATATTCTGGAATTAAAAGTTCGTATTTTGAATACACTTCTTTTCTTTTTTTCTCTATTTCTACACCTGTAGATTCGGTAGAGGTAAGAAATTTTTCCATTTCGGCTTCTGCCAAAATTTGTTGTTCAGATTCAGGAAACATTCTTATCAATTCATTAAAGTATTCTTCGTCAGTATCAAATAGATAAACATCTCCTTTTTCTTTTAAATCATATACATAATTCAATGTACTTTGAGTTGCTACCAAATTTGATAAAAAAAGTGCGTCTTTTTCATTATTTGTATCTAAAACGTTTCCTTTATAATGGACTATATTATTTTTTGAAATCTGGTTTACATCATCGATTTCTTCATTAATTTTTTCAGTACTACAAGAGAAGATTAAAATGGTGCTAATAAGGAATAAAATATTACTTAGTTTCATAATGTTAGTTTTTTAGTTTTATGTTGTGAAATTTTTTTTGGCAATAGAAATAAATCTTTTCAGAGATACTTCTAATTATGTATTGATCTTCAATCACATTTATCTCATGTTTTTTGAAGATTTTTTTAACGAATAAGGAAAAGTATACTACCCAAAATTTAATGTTTCCTTTTTTTTAATGAGCATTTAACAAAGCCTTGTTTAAATATTTAAACCAGTCAGAGTAATTAAATTAAGGGTAGTATTTTATTATTTAATGATTACCTTTTGTGTAATTATTTTAGTTTCAGAAAGAACTTTTAGTATGTATAAACCAGAAGGCAAAAAGCTCACGTTCTCTAATGCGCCATCCTTTGCTATAGATTCATAAAGGATTTGACCATCATAGCTCATTACCACAAAATTAAACGCTCCTTGTATCCCGGTTTTTAATAAAATTTGTCCATTACTAGGGTTAGAGGTTATAAAATTACCTATTGTAGATTCTGAAATAATATATTCATCTTTGCCAGAATACTCGTCTAGATTAGCTGCAGTCTTTTGTGCCATCTTTGCCAACTCATTAAAAGGACACGCTTCTAGAGACGCATCAATAATTGCTGTTAATTTTGCATTGTGATTAATGGTTACACCTGGTGTAAAATCAATACATTCTGCAGCGGTTAGATTAACACTGGCATACGAATTAAGTATTACTTCTCCTGATTGATCTGTTATCCAATGATCTCCATTATTATTCTGAGGCATTGCTCCAGAAACCCTAATTACAGAAGCCGAGGAGTAGTCGTTACCTTCATCAGATTGAGAAAATGTTATATCCTGAACTCGTACTTCGTCCATCATCATTTCCTGAAGCAATATTTGCCCCAATTCATCATCATACCTTCCTACCTCATTACCATCAAGAGAAGTAGCTGTATCGGTGATAGAAAACGTATGTAATCCGTTATAACTGGATGCACTAAAATTTTGATATACATCATCATCATAATAAATACGATCAAATGGTGAATACATTTCTAGAATATTTCTCCAGTTTTCCTCTGACTGTGTCTGCCCAAACTCCATAGAATATTTATTTGGATGTATCCCAAAAGCGCTCAACGTAGGGATAAAAGAATGATGACCATTTCCTGAAACTTGTCCAAATCCTTCACTTTGGATACCTCCTTGAGAGTCTAAAGTGCCTCCGTTTAAATGAGAATATGGTGTAAAAGTACCCGAAAAACTTTTGTTAATATCAAAACTCAATGGACCATCGTATATGATATCTGCTCCAAATAATCTAACGATCATATTCGCTCTAAAATTATATACTTGTCCATGCCCATTCGGCTCTGCGTTTACTTGTGATTCTATATGCAACCGCATCCGTCTACTTAGAAATTTGTCTTCGTATAAATACTCATCAACCGACCAGATCTTACTTCCAGGAGAAATACCTGATAAACCATATTGTAAACTCCCATTAGTCAATGCAATATTGGTACAGTTTTCTGGATAGTACGAATCATCCATTTTGGCCTGTAAATCCTTAAACCATTGGTGAGAATCGTCTCCCTTATAATACAGAAGAAGTTGCTTAGCAGCAGGGTTATTCAACTTTCTCAATCTTGATGCCACAATAGGTTTCTTTTCTTGCACCTGATCAGAACTAGATAATAGCGATTGATTTAATACCGTCGATAAATCTTCTACTAACAATTGAAGCCCTACAGGAACATTTGCTCCTTTTTGAGGAGAATCAACACTTAAAAAAAGTTTGGTTAAATGTTGTTTATGAAAGCCATCTTCTTCTGGGTCAAAAGTCCTCTCCATTTCTACCAAAGCCATTCGAGCTACTAATCCTCCCATACTAACCCCTACTACCACATTTTCGTGATTTCCTTCTTTGGTTCTATTGATATCTCTGATTACAGCTTCTAATACTGCGGCATTATTTTCGATAAAATCTGCACCATCTCCAAAGTTTACATACACGACCTCAATTCCTTTTGAATTCAAGAGTCTTCTTGTGTTGCCGAACACCTCTTCAAAATCGTCTAAATTGAAATCATTGTTGGCATCAATTCCTTCTACAATAATTACATACCGGTCTCCTTTTTCGTTACCAGGTTCTTCATCACACCCCCAATAAGTATAATACTCACATCTACCCCAAGTTTCATTGTTCCAACTTGGATCGTCATTTCTAACTCTTAATTCTGACATTGGAGTAGAAGTTTGAGCCGATAAAAGGTTCATGGTGCTAATAATCAGTACGAGCACCTGTGCTAAATAGTTTTTCATGATTTCTTTTTATTTAGTTAAAAAATCAATTCTTATTATTTAGCAGATTGTAACAACACTACTTCCTTCTTTAATGCTTCTATTTGCTTGTTGGCTTCAATCATATAAAGAGTAAGCTCTTCTACTTTACGAAGTAATACATCATCCATTTCTCCTACGAGATATCCGTTTTCTTTAAAATCTGCAGCAGATGGTATTTCTGGTAAGTGTTTGTTTTTGGTAACAAATGTTTCTACTTCTTCTAATGTGCGTAATTTGTAGTCGTCTTCAAATACATAATCAGACTCAGGAACATCTCCTACCACTTTTAGAGCTTCTACAATCGCTTTTCCGTTTACCTGAAACTTATAATCGGCATATTGAGATTGTATATCTTCTTCTTTCATATTAACAAGAACATGCCCATTTTGAGTAAGTGCTAAGGTCTGCCAAGAAGAAACACTTGCGTATCCATCTAATCCTTTAAAAACTAAACTTCCTCTATAATCTATTTCGGATTTGTAATCGTCTCCGTCTTGATACGATTGAAACGAAAGTTTATGTGAATCACTGGTGTTTTTTCCTAGGACTAATTTATCATTAATGAATGTTTTTCCGTTAATCCATGTTCTACCATTTACTGCCAAGATAATGTCGTTCGTAAAAAAATCAGGAGTTTCCCAATAAGGACGGTTTCCTATAGCTACCCTACTATTTAAATAGGTTCCTTGTGCAAAATCACTAATCCCATTCGAACTAGACGTATTTAGATAAAGAAAATCTCCTGTATGACTGGTATAAGATGCTAAAGCCCTATTGGGAGTTCCGTTTTCATTACCTACACCCAACTCTAGTTGAGCTCCCATACGTATTCTGTTTTGCACATATAAATTTCCTCTCCAACCGGCATCATCTACAACGTTTATATTAGGCCCCAAGTTTTGACCATCACTGTATTGAGCTTGGACAGATACAATAATAAAAAAAAGACAGATAAGAGTTAATTTTGTTCTCATGATGTTAATGTTTTAAATTGAATAAATAATTTGTGTTTTGTGTTGAACTAAATTATCTATTATCTGTAGAACATTAATTACTCGAAATCGTCTTTTGAGTATTCGCACATGACTTTTGAGTATTCGTAACCTAGATATAAAATCAACAATTTATTTTAGAAAAAACCTGAGTTTTTTTTCTATAAGAAATAGGAATTTCTTCACCTGATTTCATTGTAAGACCTGGTTTAGCGCCCCTACTGAGAGAAACGACATAATCCTTATTGATTAGATGAGATTGATGAACTCTTATAAAAGAGGTATCGTGTATTAGTTTTTGCTCGATAGACTTTAATGTCATTGAAACAGTTATTTTTTTATCACTATTTAAAAAAAGGTGTGTGTAATTACTCTCACTTTCACAACGCTGAATTTGATTAAGCTTAATTCGATGTACTTTGTCCATACACTGAATTAGTACTTTTTCTTCATGTGGATTTTTTTCTAACAGTGATTTTTTTAATCGATCAATACTACTAACAAGTTCATCACTATCAATAGGTTTCATGAGATAATCATGTACACCTTTTCTAATAGCTTGAATCGTATATTGTGAATAAGCAGTAGTAAAAATGATTTTTATATTCGTAGTATCAATTCTGTTTAATAACATAAACCCATTCCCATTTGGCATTTCAATATCCAGAAAAACGATTTGCGGTTTATATGTTTCGACCAGAATTATTGCTTGGTCAATACTGTTTCCTTTACCAACTATCTCTATTTCTGGGCAATACATGTCTAGTAAAACACCTAGCGTTTCTATTGCAAGAGGCTCATCATCCACAAGGATTGCTGTAAGTTTTTTATTCATACATCAAGAATTTTATAAGGTAAAAAAAACTCCACTATCGTTCCTGTAAGATCAGGATTATTTTCATTAATATTTTTTATATCAAAAAAATAAGGTTTTTTATACAGTTGGCAATGAAGCTCTAAACGTTCTCGCGTAATACGCATACCGGTGGATTTATGATTCTTTTTTTTCTTAGTAGGATCATATCCAATTCCATTATCTTGAATAGAGCAATATAAAACGTCTTTTCTCTTCTCAAGTAGTACGATAATTGTTCCTGCACCCTTTTTATGCATAATTCCATGCCAAACAGCATTTTCTAAAAAAGGTAAAATCAACATGGATGGAACAAGTACTTTCCCTGTTTCAATTTCAGATTTATTTTTTATTTCATAATTCAATACATCTCCAAACCTTAGCTTTTCTAATGCTAGATACCCATCTATCGCTTTCAATTCATCTGTAAGGAACACTTCTTTTTCTACTGAACTGTTAAGGACAAAACGCATTAACGACGCAAATTTTGATAAGTATTTATCGGCTTGTGTTGTTTCTTTTTTTAAAATATAGTTTTGAATAGAGTTCAACACATTAAATATGAAATGGGGATTCATTTGTGAACTTAATGCCTGACGTCTTAGTTCCTTATTCGCGATATTTAATTCTGCTGTTCTAAGTTCAACCTCTTCTTCTAACTTTTGGTTTTGGGCGGCCAAAACTTCATGATATTTCTTGTGTGCTTCTATAGCTTGTTTTCTAGATAACTCTTTCTCTTTATTAATAGTATTGATTCTATCTCCCAGAGCAAAGGATAATAATACTCCTTCAAACATAGCTCCTAGTAATGGTGCTTGTTCTGCAAAAATCGTAAAAGTAAAAACTCCATTGACATATAACAAAAAATAAATACCTGAGAACAAAAAAAACAACCAACCGGTCAAAAAGAAATACGCTTGTCTTTTTTTCTTAAAAACTAAATACAATGCCTTACCAAATAACCAAAAAGCTCCGAATAATGTCCCCAATAACGCAATGCTTCTAGACAGTTCATATACCCCAAACCACCCTAAAACTATTGCTATTATACAGAATATAACCAGTACTAAAGAACCTATATTCCAAATTGAAAGTTTAACATCAATTTGTAAAAACCGATATGCAAAGGGTATGATACCCAAAACAATTAATGGTGCTAATTGGCTAATAATAAAGTTAGGAAACCAATCTATCTCGGGCCAAAAATAAAAAGTAGTAAACCCATGTCTATTGGTTTGAGATATTAATAGAACTAACAGGTATACTAAATACATTAAGTAGTTCGTATCTTTTATAGATATATATACAAATAAATTGTATAGAAACAATGCAATCATCACCCCTACAAATAGAAAAAAGAAATTATCAAATGTTTTTAGGGAGCCTTCTACTTGGGTTTTTGTACCAATTCTCATTGGTAAGATTATATTTTCTTGAGACTTAACCGCCATCAAGTACCGTGACTTTTGTTTAGCACCCAGCTCAAGTTGAAAATGATGAAACTGATGATTGACTTCTCTGTTTTTAAATTGATGCTCATAACTTATTTTTTTCCAGTCTACATTCTTCTCGGGTGTTATTTTATACAACTTTACCGAGTCTATTAACGGCATTCTTATTTGTAACAAGATCTCTTCGTTAGAAGACATGTTTTCGAGGTCAAAATAAATCCAGACTACTTTATTTGTTGTTCCAAAATTGAGGGTTTTCTTATTTGAAGGTTGAAATGATTTTAGTTGATCCAAAATAGAATTAACATCATTCCATTCATTAGTTTTTAGGTAATAAAGATGCTCGCCAATTTCAGTTTTTTCTCCGGTAAACCTATTTAAATCAGATGAAAAAACATTACTAAATGAATAGCACATCATAATTAATAGAATGTATCTATACATAATCTTGTGTCAATAAATTATTCAGTTTATATATCAATAAATCCTTGATAAAACTACAATATTAATATAAGTCAAGGATCCTATTTTTATTAAAAGAAACAAAGTATTAATTGCACCTTTTTTTGATACTTATTTGATCTTATCAGTCCTGTTTGATATAAGAACTTTAACTACTCAGGTTTTTATAGAAATATGTAATTTCTATTGAATTATGCTTTTTTTATCATTTCTCGAAGTTTCCGACTCTAACTAGTCGATTAAAATTAATAAAAGATAGGTAACTGATCAGAAGACTACTCATAAATAAAAAAACCGAGAGAATACTCCGCGCTCTCCCGGTTTTAACCACATCAAAATTAAATTTACTACAGAAGTAGGAAATCTATTTATTTTTATTTTGCTGGTTTCTGTGATAAGGATCGCTTTCATTCTCTATCAAATTAACTTCACTATTCTCGGTTTACTCTTAAAGAGTAATTCAAGACTTTATTTAAATAGTCTTACCTCTAAAAAGAAGATCAAAAATCGCGTATACACACAATTGAATTGCATTTTCATCACCCATTACGATCTAAAAACTATTAGTTCTTTTTGTAAAACCAATTCATGTTTTATTGATAGGCTTGTGTAAAGAAATAACAATAGAAGACAATACAATTTTCTTTACTATAGAAATGCTTAACAAAATATCAATATTCTGAAAATCATCATTTTACACATTCTTTGCATTTTTGTAAAAACCCTTAACATCTTTGTAAAACCCTTATTAATAAAGGCACAACACTGTTTTTAAAACAACTTTGCAAAAAATGAAAAATTCTTATTATTAAGAAATTTCACAAAGATGTTACCTTATAAAAACACCTTTCTAGTTTTGTAATAAGCAATCAACTCAAATCACCTTTGGTCGAATACTACAATCTTGTTATCATACATTTCAGATAGAAATTACGCCTCTATAGTATCTAATGTTTCTTTCAATACATTTTAAAAACACCATGAAACTAATCATTAAAGAACCTATATATGAGCGGTACAAATTAATTTAAAACAATACAATTATTGTATGGATGTCCTCATAAAGAGTTAAAGGAAACGGTAAGAGTTTTAAATATGAACTAGCTAAATATCGTTTATGAAAAAACTACTACTCTTCAGTAAATTCTTTAGCAATTTTTCGGTAAGCGCTTGGGGTGGTATCCTCTTGTACTCTAAAAACCCTGTTAAAACTATTGGGGCTATTAAAACCAACTGCATATGCAATTTCACTGATGCTATTTCGCGTACATAGCAACAGCCTTTTTGCCTCTCTAAGACGTAGATCATTAAGATAGCTTTTAAATGTTTTGCCCAAATCATCATAGAGAATTTTTGAAACAGCACGTTGAGAAATGCCTGTTGCTTCGGTAACGCTTGAGATAGAAAGATCCGGTAAGTGATAATTTTCTGCTATAAAATTGATAACCGAATTTTCTTCAATACTTTTATGATCTTCTAACGGTCGTTGTACATAAGTCACTACCACTTCTTTTTGTCGTTTTTTCTTTTTCTGGTTCGCCCAGAGCAATCCTACTACTATATAATATATGAAAAACAGTAATAAAGCAGGCGCCAAATATTTCCAATAATTTTTGTAAAAAGTAATACTCTTAACAGTGACAAGCCCTGGAGGTCCATCTGCATCAATATGTGCCAAAAAACTCAAATTATAAGCAACTGACCAATTAGGCGCTGGTAATTCACTTTCTGAAATGTTGTAATCCTTGAACCACCAATTTGGTGTTCTCGCATCCTTAATATACACCATATATTCAGATGTATCTCCTGCTACATGTATCTTTAATGTATTATGGCGATAAGAAACCGGGTCAAGAGTGTCTGATATCTTAGGTTCGAATGTGTTAATAGAAAAATCTATGTTTTTAACATTTTTTGTACTCAAATTAAGTTTGACACGATCATAATCAGACATATCAAAATAGTCTCTCAATTCTTTCTGATCTAACCGGTTTCCTCTAGGAAGATTAAAGGTAAAACCAGCATAAGGCTCCTCATATCCTGATTTTACATATAGCTCAAAAAAAACGAAGTCATTCATTTGCTTCATTATCACAAACGAATTACCATCATACTTTTTATCAGAAAAAGTATAATACGCTCCTTTGTTAGCAGGATCTGGGTATAGAATTGTATTTGGTCTTACAAATAGATAGAAACAAAAAGCTACCAACAATACCAGGGGTAGAAAGTAAACTACATTTTTTTTATTCATCTATACAAAACACTTAACTTTTATTACTCACAAAACATTGAAAATCAAAAATATGTCAAACTAATGCACATACGAACTTCATTAGATAAATATAAGTTGCTCTTAGGAAACCTCAAAAAAATACATCTTATTTTTACTGAGGTTTTCTTATTTATTCAGAGCACTCATCGGTCTTACACCAATACCTATTAGCGGTCAAATTATCTATTTTGTAATTAATACGATGTATTATTATCATTACATTAATGTATTATAGAGATTCCTTTTTTTATCCTCAAAAAAGAACCTTCAATTTATACTGGTAAAAAATAATTTATCACATTTTGGTCAATCAATATCACAAATCGTTCAATGTTTGGTAAGGTTGTTTTTAAACGATACATTCAAACCAGAACCAGTAGTAAAAAATAGGAAAATGAAATATTATAGTGTTTTAGCAATCATGTTTTTATGTCTTATCTATGCTTGTTCTTCTGACCCTGATGCTGAAGAAATTGGCAATACGCCTGATGAAACAGAAAATGAGGTTGATGCACCAAATATAAATGCGATAGCTCCCACCAAAACAAATTTTTCTTGTGAAGCATGTGACCATATCATTGACACTAATACAGGAGTTATAGATGGTGAAGAACTTAATATTCTACCCGGTCAAATAATTGGATTATCAGGTGATGGTGACCCTTATAAAAATTTAACATTCAATAATATTATAGGCACCAAAGAAAAACCTATTATCATACGAAACTGTAATGGGCAAGCTATTATAGCATCTACGGGTTCATTTGGAGTCAAATTTAGAAATAGTGAATATTTCAAATTCATCGGAGATGGTGATGAAAGTACTGATTATGGGATTAAAATTTCGACGAGCAAAGGATTCTTTTTAACCTTTGAACAGCTAAGTAGTAATTTTGAAACGTATTTTATCGAAATAGCGGGGTATGAACCTAGCGGAATAGGTGAAGATAATGGGTTTGCAGGAATAGGTGTAAAAACAAGTCCGTATCAAGATTGCGACCTTTTTACCGACCCCACAAGAACGGCATGGATCATGGAAAATGTGACTGTAAAATATTGTTACATTCATGATGTTGGTGGAGAAGGGCTCTATATTGGACATGGTTTTTATAATGGTAGACAAGAAAGCGATTGTTCTGCAATAACATATTCACATTCTATACAGCACATTCGAATCCATAATAATATTATAGAAGATGTTGGATATGATGGAATTCAGATAAAAAATGCAGATTTAGATTGCGAACTATACAATAATACTATCAAGAATTATGGTCAATTAAATGAAGGTGCACATAATGAAGGCCTTTTTATAGGAGGAGGAACAACTGGCAAATTTTACAACAATTATATCATTAATGGTACCGGTCACGGAATTCAGTTTCAGGGTATGGGGAATGTAGATATTTTTAATAATGTGATCGCTAATAGTGGAGATAATGGGTTTTATGGCGCTAGCGGAACACAGGTATATCGTATTCCTGATGGTTACTTTAATATTATCAATAACACCTTCGTAAACTCTGGAAATAATGGTTTTGCCTTTTTTAATAATGATGGTGGCACCAAAAGACTAATCAACAATATATTTGCCGGGTCAACAGAAGATCTTTACAGAAAGGGGGCTACCATAGATACAATCAGTAATATAATGACTCAAAACCTAACTGCTCTAGATTTTTCTAACCTATTAACACATGATTATTCAATAGGTGTTAGCTCGATAGCATTAAACAAAGGTGAAAATGTAGCTACATATGGCATATTAGAGGATATTATAGGAAATGCAAGACCAGAAAATAATACCAATGATATTGGTGCTTATGAAACGAAGGAATGATATCCTGAATTAATAAAAACCCCAACATGTTTTTAAAACTTGTCAGGGGAATAAATCGATAAAAACCTGAGGTGCGACACATCTCAGAATAGTGTTCTTATTGCTTTATGATCTTATGCGTTTTTTTATAACTACCTGCTTTACTAGAAATATGAATCATGTAAAAACCTTTTTGATATGCACTCATATTAATTTTGGTTATCGATGATTCTGATCCTACTTGTATCGTCTCTGCATAAACCTTTTTACCCGTTGTATCGGTAATCAAAAGATCTATCATATCTACATAAATACCTGTAAGATCTATAGATAGTAGATCGACTACGGGATTAGGAAAAATAGGCATTATATCTTCTGTTACTATAAAATCATCTGTGAGTAATTCACTTTCTAGCCCTGTGGGACTTTCTGCCAATAAAGCTGTTTTTTTACTGAAAATAGTAGCTCCACTTTCTAAACACATAATGGCATCAAGATCATATCCATCGGCAAACCAAGGGAATATTCTTTTTTCGCTAATATCTACTACCCGTATATAGTTTGCTGAGGACAAATTTCCCACAGCAAGATCAAATACTCCGTCCTGACAGGTAGTCCCTAAGGATACATAAGTAATCCCGTCTTGAGAGGCAAATACTTCTGCTTTTTCGGGATAATAATAACAAGGAATCTCAAAAAATCCGGTAGACTCGAATACAGCAAACTCATCGGCATCTGCATTGTCAAAAATCTCGTTATCAAGAGCTATGGTAATAGATCCGCCAAACCCTAAACTCACAAAATTATGATGTTTTCGTTCTTCGGCAATACCTAAAGCATGTTGAGGATTACTTCTGCTTCGAGATATTTTTCGGCCGTCTCTTCTTCTTCCCTGATCAAAAGCAACAATAGATTCGCCAATACATGAATTCTCTATAGATGAAGGTACCAATAAAAACCGTGCAGAAACAGGAAAGTGGTCAGAAGTAGTAAAGGCATAATCTCCATCGTATACCTCGTAATGTACACTTACAGAAGTATCAATATATGCATCTGCAAACTCATTAGTAACGGTGATATGATCAATCATATTTTCTCTAAATACATAAGAGCGTCTGCCTGCTTCACTCAAGGCTGCTGAAACAATCCTATAATTAGCAGTATCCTCAACATAGGCTTGATAGGTAGAAATGGTAGATGAGACATCGGCTACGGTTTGGTCTACATCATCATTATAGTCTCCTAAGAGTACTACCTTATTATTTGCAAAATTAACGTCTAAAGAGTCTTTGAGTACTCCAACATCATAAGCGCGCATATCATACCGCTCTTGCGGATCGCTACTCAGGTTGGCTCTTGCGTGTAGCGCGATCAAATCAATGCGGTCGGTTACTCCATTAATTGTAACATCAGCAGTCATCAAAAACGGCAATCTTCCACTGGCATAAAAACGAGATGTTGTGCTTGGATATTCTACTAATGCAGAATCATCTCCACCATTATATAATGGATGTATACTCTTAAACATAGCTCTGGTTTCTACCACAGACACGGTTTCGGTATTATATATAAATCCTAATTTCTGTACCACTCCTGTTGACTCAGGATATGAAAAAGCATCAGATAAGACATAGTCATACCCCGGTAACAGATCTACCAATTCTGCAAACAATACATCATCGGCAATCTCTTGCACCGCATAAATGTCTGCTTGCAGGTTTTGTAATACCGTTGCAGTGCTATCCCTCTGTATTTGATCTGATAGTGGGTTTCCTGCTACAGGAGAATTGGTCTCATCACCAAACCACTCAATGTTCCAGGTGACAACGTCAAAGGTATCTGCTTTGTCAAAACCTACTGTATCTGCAGGTGGGATATAATCTGTTGCACAAGGCATATCTGCCGATGATCTCGGTAATAATTGATAAAATTCTTCGAATCGACCCACCACTCCTGTAATATTTGAACAAGTCTCTGGCTGTGCTTTGCCAACAAGCGAGATGACATCATTATCTATACGCAAGGCACCAGTACCACTATTATCGGTGAGTGTAAAATTAGCATTACCAAAGAAAATATCTCCTGGATTTGGGAAGATCGTATTCGATATACGAACAAGTTCTCCAGGATGATCTGCCAATTCTGCCAAAGTTATATCTAGAGCTGTAATAGGCACTTGCGGAATCCCATTATTTACTACCTCGACTACAGAACTGATTTGTATCTGATCACTAAAATTAGCCCGTATACCCGTTACAGTTATTGAGTCACCAACCTTGAGTGTCGCATCGGAATGTACCAACGCATCAAAAATAGCAATTCCACCAGTAGCATCCTGTAGAAATGCGGGTCCGTTAAAACTGTTGGTTACTGTAAGAACCCCTGTAATAGTTACTCCTTCTCCCTCTTCGGCCGCTCTTGCTTCGGCAATAGAGATAGGATCTCCAGGTATTATAATAACTCCTTCATTACTAGCTCCTGGTGTTGGGGTTTTGGCAACATACGCCGAGGTATTTAATGCTCCTCCTTCTCCGTTCGGTGATCGCTGTAGAGATTCACTATCCTTGGCTCCGTTTTGATCTTCATTAACCTGAGGTTGTCCCGAATTGAGCAATGCTAATAATCCAGTATCGTCATCATCATTAGTGTCATAAACAATAGCATCAATCAGATTTTCTGTTGTGATTTCACTTCCGTTAGGAAAATCAGTGGCATCACCAAAATATAAAGCAATCGCATCGGCTCCATTCTGAAAAGAATTGCCACCTATTACTAAACCTACATTTGTCACTTCTGCATTTCCTACCACAAAATACCCTTCATCATTGGTAAAAAACCCATCTAAATCAATCGCATTATAACTAGTATCATTGTTACCGTTATAAGTCACCAAAACATATCCATCAAGTGCTATATTTCCTAACCCACCATCGTATAATTCTACAAATTCTAGAGCATCGGTACCTTCTGTATCTGCGTCTAGTTCATTAATAATAAGGTCTACTTGTACTGTTGCATTTGTATTACCTCTTCCCGGGGTAGGTGTCGCTTGTGTATATGTGTTCGTATTTCTAGCCCCTCCTGATCCATTCGGAAATCGCTGCAAAGAATGCTTATCTTTATCATTTTTATCATCTTCATTTATTTGTGGTTCACCACTGTTTAGAAGTATTAATAATGCTTCATCATCACTATCATCGGTATCATATACAACGGCATCAATCAGATTTTCTGTCGTGATTTCACTTCCGTTAGGAAATGCAGTTGCTTCTGTTTTATAGAGTGCTACAGCATCGGCTCCATTTTGCAATACATTCCCCGAAAACAGTAGTGATACATTTGCCACTCCTTCATTTCCGGCTACAAAATATCCATTACCGTTGGTTGTATAACTTGACAAATCATAAGTTGCATAACTAAGGTCATTAGATCCATTAAAAAGAACCAGAATATATCCATCGAGAGCAGTATTCCCGATTCCGCCATCATATAATTCTATAAACTCTAAGGCATCAGTTCCTTCGGTATCTGCATCTAGCTCATTGATGACCAAATCAATTTCGGTACTATCCTCTGCAATCCTATTTTCACTACCTGGAGTATTCAATGCTTCTCCTGCTTCTGCAATTACCGCAGGAAAACTTGGTAATCCACTACCCTCAAAATCATTTCTGATCCAATCATTAATAGTATCTGTATCTTCTCCGTTTGGGATTCTTGATGCGCCTCCTACTACATCTGTGACACCATCAAAAGAAGGAGTCAAAATAACACTACTATAGGTAAGATCAGAACTACCACCATCACTAATCGCAATCTCATCAATAATTGTTTGCCATGGAATACTATCAAAAACTCCCATATCGGTGCTATCTAAATCCTGACCTACAGTTCCTGTAAAATCTCTAACCAATAACAAAGTCACTGTTCCGTTTTCGTAAATATTGCCGCCTAGTGTGGTCGTAAAATATCCATTACTATCCGTAATCCCTAACTGCTGTACTTCATCAATAACTCCAGGCCCAGTGATATCTCCTTCGATTTCTAGCAACCAATAATCACTAAGATCTGTTTCTGGTAGTGCGTATACCTCTACAAACTCATCAGTATCCGCTCCTGTATGGTTAAAAACGAATTCATTAATAACGGGCACAACCTCTATAGTTCCAAAAACCTGATTGGTATTAATCGTTCCATATGTACTTGTCGTTGTTGGCTCCCATATAAATTCTGAGTAGGATGTTCCTGATCCGGATAATTGCAGCGAAGCCCCAACCAATGTGCTATTGGTTTCTGCTACTCCTATATCGATACTTGTTAGTCCTGATGCTGGTCCATCGACTGCCGTAAGTGTACCTTCGTAACTCAGGAATTGTATAACAATATTATTATTATCTACTAAGGCAATCCCATCTGGAGAGCCATTTTGCAATCCGTTAACCGGAAGTACTTCTACCCATGTTCCATATCCATTTTGTTGATCTGTAAGTATTCCTGAAAGGGCAATTGTGTTATATACTGTACCTGATAATCCATTATATAATAAAAGACTCCAACCACCAAGATCTGTACCTGCTTCGCCAGCAATCTCTATTGCTTCGTTTGTATCTGTACCTACATTATCGTAATGAATTTCGTTAATAAATACAGATTGTGTAAACCCTAATTGAATCCCAAAAACCAAAGAGACTCCCACTGAGAGTAAAGATAATTTTGACATCATGACTGCTTATTTGTGTGAATTTTTGAATAGCATAAGGTATAATACCGAGCTGGTTATAAACACTTTATTATGTTAAAAAAAGTTTAAGAAATATACCAAATTTATTTTAGTAAAATACTCACAAAAGTAATTCCTCACAGACTTTAAAATCTATGAGGAATTACCTATTTAAAATTCGTCAAAAACAAATTTGGATCTCATTTAGAAGAATCGCGTAAATGCTCTAAAGCTCCCTGTGTTCTGTGGTCTGTATCTTTTGACTTGACGTTTTTTATTAGTTCCTGTATAATAATTAATTTTCCAGATGCCATTATTAAGATCTACCTGAGCTTCTAGGACACTATTACCATAAAACTGCATACGTGTCAATCCGCATACAACATTGGTCCATGTAGTTGTATCATCAAGATATCTCCATGATCCGCCAAATACAGAATTTCTGATATTTGTGTTCCATAAACCGCTATCACAAAACTCAATATTCGTTGGTGTAGAAACTACGGGTGCATAGCAATAGGTATTAGCAAAAACCGCCGCTCCCACATCATAACATGATGCTTTTTGTACACTTCCGAAATTTGGTTCTAATAACTCTAGAGAAGCTCCGGTGTTACCGGTAGCTCTTTTTGATTGTTCAAGAGCACCCATGGCTGCAGTTTTTGCAATCGAGGCAGGTACCGCTATAGATGCATCAGTAATCCCCAGAAAAATATCAAATGGTGTTCGCTCCGTATCATCTAGTAACATAGCCACAGGATCATTTTGATCAGCAAACTCATTAAGTTTGTGTACCACGAGTATATTTCCTTCAGTTCCGACTTCTAAAAATTTAAATTCATGTCCATTCTTCTGTACTCTTGCCACTTCTACTTGCTTCGGAGCCACCTGTACACTATTTATATCAGTCTCTAATTGTGCATCTTCATCTATAAAATCAGTACTATCTTCTCTCTCACAAGAGAAAAGAAACAGTGCACTCACAATTGGTAATACATAAAATAATTTTTTCATTTTAATTTAGTTATTTAAAAACAATACCCCTATTTATTTTTATACAGACAATAGTGTATAATCTGTTTTTTTAGAAACTCATGCGCTGTATTGTACAACCAAATTTTTACTAGTACACTTTATTTGGATACTTAGGCCAGCTTCTCCTAATTACAATACATCATCTGAGGTACTTATTATTTGTAAAATTTTACAAGACGAAACTACATGCTTAAAAAGAGGTAGATATCCGAGAAGGTTGAATTTCAAAAAAACAGGACGTTATTTAGGGGGTTTGCCTGTTATAAAAAGGGGAAATACCAGTATGAATATTAAAACTTCGTTACAAAAATAGAGCCTCATGTTTCTATACATTAACGACAGTGAGTCTAAAGAGTCAAGAATCCTATAGATTCACTCTTTTTAATATCCTATATATCGTACAATTTGCAAAGCGTAACTTTTTGAATCTCAAAACAGGTACAAGTAAGTTATTAAACCCACTACATAAAAAATAAAATGTGATCCATTCCTTTTGAGTTGAGGATCACAGAAAATGCATAAAAGTTAAAAAAACAAAGGTTAATCAAAATAATTATTGATAATATTATTTATAAAATGTTATTTTATTAGAAATAAATCATAAATAAAGTTAAATAATTACACATAAATCATTTTTTGTTAAATTTATAATTTTTAACCAAGGTTTGAAGTTTATACAATGTATTACACAACGAATCTTTAGAAGATTCCTAATTACTTGTATAGACAGTTACAATTCTTTTTAAACCTTTATAACACTACATCTTAATTATAAAACTCTAACTTTTAAAATCATGAAAAAACACGTAAAAACACTGTTGCTTTTTTTCTTTTCGATAACAATAGCTTCAATTTTTAATTCTTGCGAGAATGAAAATTTTGAATCGATTAGTCAGGAAAGCGTAATAAATCAAGAACAGGAATGGGTAGAAATTGAATTGAACGGTCATCTTGTTACCGTACTAAAAGTAGGCAATGAATACAGATTAGGAGATATTATAATCCCTATTGACACTTCCATAAGTAGTAAATCAGTAGGTCGGGTAAGTAATCGATGGCCAAATAATACGATTACCTACGTCCTAGATCCATCAGTATCATCAAGTATTGTTGAAGATGCTATAGAACACTGGGAACTATTTACTAACCTTAGATTTGTAGAAAAATCTTTTACTGGGAGTTATGAAGATGTTAAGGGTTCACTCTTATTTTACGAAGGATCAGGTTGTAGTGCTGGTGTAGGATATTATGGAGAAGATACAGAGCATAACGTTTCTGTAGGCAGTGGTTGTGGTGTAGAAGAAACTATACATGAAATAGGGCATGCCGCAGGATTATGGCATGAACAGAGTAGAAATGACAGGGATCAATATCTTGAGGTACATTGGGAAAATATTAGTTCGGGTTCAGAATATAATTTTCAAACCTATGTAGAAAGAAATACTGATGGGTCTGAATACACAGAATTTGATTTTAATAGTGTTATGCTATATGACTCCTATGCCTTTTCTGTAAATGGCCAACCTACATTAACCAAAAGCAATGGAAGTACTTTTACTAGGCAAAGCGAAAACTTATCTTATTTAGATGTTCAAGGATTAGAAATCATGTATCCTCAAATAGGATCAAATAAAAAGATTTCTATTGAAAAATATGGGACATTTGTTAGTTCAGAAAATGGAGGTGATATCACAGCAAATAGAGATGAGGTAGGAACCTGGGAAGAATTTGAAATAGTCCCTTATGGTGATGGTTATGTATACCTAAAAGGAAATAATGGTAAATATTTAAGCGAAGGTAGTGGTGATTATTTGAGATTTGATCAAGATGCAATTGAGAATGCTACAAAGCTTTATCTGTATAGAAGTGGTGGTGGAACTTATGGTATTCAATCTGCAAACAGCGGTATGTATTTATCAAGAGAGTATGGGACGGACAAGCTTATTTTTGGGGAAAACTATCTTAACGGAGAAAGTGCATTTCAAATAGCACTCATAGAATCAAATACTATAATAAATATATCTGATGTCATTGCACTTCTAGGAAGTAATGGAGAATATGTATGCAGTGAAAATGGCACAAAAGCTATGAACTGTAATAGACCCGAAATTGGTGCTTGGGAACAATTCGAAGTTGTTGATGCTGGAGATGGGCTAATTGCTTTAAAAGGAAGTAATGGAGAATATGTATGTAGTGAAAATGGTACAAAAGCTATGAACTGTAATAGACCCGAAATTGGTGCTTGGGAAAAATTTGAGCTCATTAGTCTTGGTGGTGATAGCTATGCCCTAAAAGGAAATAACGGTAAATACGTAAGCTCTGAAAATGGTGATGGTTCAATGACCTGTGATACAGATGAGATCACTTCCTCAGAAGAGTTTACAATTATCAAACTCTAATAGAAACAGATTTGATAATAAAAAAGGTCGCATAAAACTATTTTATGCGACCTTTTTTATTATCAAAGATTACCTTGAAGTTGTAAAATGAAGTGCTCTTACATCTTATTATGTTGTAATCTCACGAATACCGGAAAATGATCACTATACCCTCCATTATACTTTCTGCCTCCGTATGTCCTAAAAGGAGTCCCCTTATATCTTCCTTTGTATACTTTTAAAAAATCGGGATCAAAAATTTTAGCATCCGAAAAAGTATGCTTTCCTTTCTCATATTTATGAAAATTATGACTAAAAATAATCTGATCAAAGAGATTCCATTGACCTCTGTAATTGGTAGTTCCTCTATATCTAGTTAGTAATCGTTCCATTGGATTAAAAAGATCATGCTTAACCAAATGTTTTCTAACACTCTCGCAAGAGGGGTCATCATTAAAATCACCCATAATGATAATTTTTGCATCTTCATTCTCTGAGGTAATCCTATCAATAATTTCTCTGTTTTTTTTTGCTGCAGCAATACGCTTATATGCGGTACCTTCTGCCCCATCACGTCGAGAAGGCCAATGATTTACCAAAATATGTACTTCTTCTTGATTAAGATTTCCTGTAACCCACAAAATATCACGTGTATAATCTCTATTGCCATCTGGGTTATTGACAAGTACAGGAATATTCTCAGAATGTATTACCTCAAAATATTCTTTTTGATACAGTAAACCCACATCAATACCACGCTCATCAGGTGAATCGTAGTGCACTATACCGTATTGTTTCTCTTTTAAATGCTTAGACTGAATAAGGTCTTCGAGAACTGCTTTGTTTTCTGCTTCGGCAACACCAATCAATACCGGAGCTTTTCTGGTTTTAAGAAAGCCTATATTAGATATCGCCGTGCCTAGTTTAAATATTTTCTTTTGATACCGTTTTTGGTTCCATTTTTTTTCAGAATCAGGCAGAAAGTCCTCATCCAAAGTATACGGATCATCTTTGGTATCGAATAGGTTTTCTAAGTTATAAAATGCAACTGTATAATAATCTGTAATTGTTTTTTTGAAATAAAACTTGTTCGACATTCTGGTGATTTTTGCAAGAAAGCCTTTATATTATAGACTCTTGAGTATATTATTATTGTATTTTTGTAACCCCGATCAAAATTGGGTTAAAGGCACAATATAACAAATTTAAGATATAGAAGATACGGTAGCCAATGATAGAAAAGACGGAAGTAGCATACGAAAAAACAGTTTTAATAGGAATTATTACCAAAAATCAAGATGAGGAAAAACTCAATGAATTTTTGGACGAGTTAGCGTTTCTTACTTATACCGCAGGTGGTGAGGTCGTAAAGCGATTTACTCAAAAAATGGATATCCCTAATTCAAAAACTTTTATTGGTTCTGGTAAGCTAGAAGAAGTACGTATTTATGTTGAGCAACATGATATTGGGACTGTTGTTTTTGATGATGAATTATCTCCTGGCCAACTGCGTAACATCGAGCGTACACTAAAAGCCAAAATTATTGATCGAACAAACTTGATTCTTGATATTTTTGCACAGCGTGCACAAACCAGTTATGCACGCACCCAAGTAGAATTAGCTCAATATCAATACCTATTACCAAGATTAACAGGCCTTTGGACACACTTAGAGCGTCAAAGGGGAGGTATCGGGATGAGAGGACCTGGAGAAACAGAAATTGAAACAGATAGGCGAATAGTAAGAGATCGCATTTCTTTGCTCAAAAAGAAATTACTTACTATCGATAAGCAAATGGCAACCCAGCGTGGTAACCGCGGAAAATTAGTTCGTGTCGCTTTGGTTGGGTATACGAATGTGGGAAAATCTACTTTGATGAATGTTGTTGCAAAAAGTAAGGTTTTTGCAGAAAACAAACTTTTTGCAACACTAGATACTACAGTACGCAAAGTCGTTATTGGTAATCTTCCTTTTTTACTTAGTGATACTGTCGGTTTTATAAGAAAGCTTCCTACTCAACTTGTAGAGAGTTTTAAAAGTACACTTGACGAGGTTCGAGAGGCTGACTTATTATTGCACGTAGTTGATATTTCGCATCCTCAATTCGAAGATCATATCGAATCTGTAAACAAAATATTAGGTGAAATCGATTGTCGTGATAAAGCAACTATTATGATTTTTAATAAAATAGATGCCTATCAACATGAAACTATTGATGCTGATGATTTGATAACAGAAAAAACAAAAGCACATTATACTCTTGATGAATGGAAACAAACATGGATGAGTAGAATCGGTGACAATGCGCTATTTATCTCTGCTATTAACAAAGAAAACATTGATGATTTTAGAAACCGTGTGTATAAAGAAGTGCGTGATATACATGTGACTCGCTTTCCTTATAATAACTTTTTGTATCCAGAAATTGTAGAGGAGTAAAAATCTCTTTTTAAAATCTTGATATCCTAATGCCCTTTACTTTTGTTTTAGTTTTGGCCTGTTCTTACTATACCCATACATGTGCACTACTAAAATTCATATTTAAGACCTATCCCCATTACCTCTCTGATCTGAAACCCGTTAGTCGCATTATCATCATAGATACTCTGAAAAACAAAACTCCCGGTAATATATTTATTTACCAATAAATTAATATTTAACGTATAGTCGATATCAACATTTGCCCAGTCTTCTATATAATTCGAATACATAGTAAGAAGATGCTCTACGGTAATATTTTTTACCAGAACAAATTTAAAATTGGCTGCCAGAGATCCTCCAAACTCGAATCTAGAGCTTTTATATTTATCGACTCCAAAATAATCACCATCAACATAAGTATCTCCGCTAGTAAATTTATCGTCTACAACTATCAAACGTCCCGTTACAGGGGCAATGTTAATATTGAGATTGTCACTTTTTTTCCAGAGTAAACCTGGCCCTACTTGCAGATAGGCAGGTGAAAAGAAATGCGTTTCTTCGGTACGAATGGTTTCGCCTGTATCAGGATCAGTACTAAATTCATATCCTTTTGCAAATTGAGAAATGAAATTAACAAATAAGGAATAATTCCAAAAACTTTCATCGATTCTCTGCCCTAACCTAGAATTGAACTCAATTCTATCACTAGTTTTACGTGCAAAAACCTCTTCTTTTAAAAAAGTAAGTCCATAATCTGCTATAATCTTGTTATCCCACGTCAGGCTATTCTTCTTATAATTAAACTCATAGGCAACAGCAGTATTTCCCGAAATATTTGAAGTTCCTCCTGCCTGCCAATCATAATTAAACGCAGATTGATTAAAAAGTAATGAAAAAAGCCCTTTGCTTTTCCACCCTTCTTGTTCTGTAACTTTAGTCTTTGCGGGGTTTATTTCTTTTAACTTTTTAGTAAGAACTATGGTGTTTAATTCTCTAGTTGTGTTTTTTAATATACTATCTAAAGACCTTTCTAATTGCACTTGAATTGAATCAAGCATTTTTGGTTTTCCTTCTTCTTGACCAGAAATTTTTGAAAATAAAAGAAATAAAAAAGCAGCTATATATAATCGCTTCATTTGATAATTCTATGCAGGAGTAGGATACAAAGGTAATAGATGTGTTTAGGTTTACAAAAAGTACGAATGCCAAATAATTCTATTTAAAATGTAATTTTATGCCAATTCTGAGTTAAGATGTAATTTGATCTTCACGTTTTTAGAAAGAGAAATCCCCGTATTTTCTTAGAAAATACGGGGATTATATATCAATATTGTATTAAAATGGTTTACACCTCATTTACTAGAAAGAATAACTCATTCCTAGATTCCAGAAAGTTTGTAATTCATTATCAACATTCTCTAACGTTGGTACCGTATCACCATCAGCAATTTGAGCTATGGCATAGTTTAACGCTTCTTGCTTATTACTTCTTAGACCAAAATCAAATCCAACACCAATCTTTTTCCACAAAGTATACGCGAATGAATTAGTCCACTGCCAGTTTGAGTAATCAGCATCTTCATAACTCATAAATGCAGATAGATTCGTTTTGAAGTTAATTGCACCTATTTTACGTGTGTAATCGGCTACAATTTTTGCTCCCAAAGAAGATTCGAATACCGAATCACCTTCACTAAATACGAAGTTATAGTTTAATGGATGAACAACTACAATAAGGTCTGGAATTGGAGTCCAAGTAAAACCAACCCCAAGATCTAAATATCCAGGATCATTAAAGTTATTTAACAATGTTGTTCTGTATTCGCCTAATGTTGATACTGCTAACGTTTTTGATAGATTATAACCAAATAGAGAAGTTAGTGTAAAAATATCATTCGTCTCTTTAAAATCTTCCTCATCAGTAGGATCATCTTCATTATCTAGTTTTACCCAAGAAAGATTTACATTTAAACTATTTCTCCAAAAATATTTTTCTTGTTTTAAGTTGGCATATGCATTTAATGTTGCTCCTATTGTTCCTGCAGAGTTGTTAGGTGCTGCCTGTGAAAACCAGTTTTGATAACCAGAAAGACTTCCTCCTAAAGTACCAAAGGCACCTATTTTCCATCCTGGTAATGCATCTATTTGTGCCTGAATTGCATTTGCCCTTCCTTCAATAGCGGCGATAGAATCTTTTTTTGCAGACAATATAGTCTTTAGCTCTTCTTCTGTTTGTGCGTTTAAGGATACGACTCCCAATAAAAACGTAGTTAATAAAATGAGTTTTTTAATCATTTTTGTTGAATTTTAATTAATTTGAAATAAAAAGTCCTAAAAGTTTTTTTTAAAATAAGACATTTAATTTATCATCGGCAAATTTAAAGGAACCCAAATCATGGGTATAAAAAAAAGCTGATGACGGCATTGATTTTTCGGTATAATACCATAAACACCGATAAAGTAATTATTTTCTTTTATACAACGGAACCGAAGAACAGGCTTCGCCATACATAATACTCTTTGCAAGAGGTTGCAATTTTTGAATTAAAGTAATATAGGCTCCTTGAGGAACTGGTTTATTTGCACACCCTTTTATAATTAATAATTTGTCTTGATATCCAGAAACGTCCAAACGATCTATAATTTCGTTATATAGTATGGTCTCCAGAATTTCTAGTGAACCTACAACTACTTTTTTGGCTATAGGTGCCAATGCACTTGTTACCAAAAGGTAGGCCCATCCCGGGATAATTGCATCTGTAGAGCAAGTAAGAGCTACATAGGTGTCTTGATATTGACTCCAATCATGATCCGCTACATGTTTTCTAAAATCTTTCTCCCGCAGTAGTAACCCCTCAAAAAGCCAATCCTTGATATCAAAAAGAATGCGATTGCCTTCAGGATAATAATCTTCTAAATCAAAAGTAATTAGCTTTTTATTATTTGCTACTCTATTTACTATTTCTTCTGCCATAGTATATTAAAAACTTCCTTATTAGATATTGATAAACTACTTATAACATCCCTAATTCTAACTTAGCTTCCTCGCTCATCAAGTCTTGTGACCAAGGTGGGTCAAATGTTAGTTCTAATTCTACATCGTTTACTGCATTAAGAGACTTTACTTTTTCCTTTACCTCTTCTGGTAAAGATTCTGCAACCGGGCAATTAGGAGAGGTAAGTGTCATCAAAATTTTTACATCATAGTCTTCATTAACAAAAACATCATATATCAATCCTAATTCGTATATATCCACCGGAATTTCGGGATCGTAAATCGTTTTTAATACACCTACAATTTTTTCGCCCAATTCATTTGTATTTATAGTAATATCACTCATTTTCTTTTTTTAGTGTCTTTTGATAGAAAAACTCAATCAAAAAATAATTAATTCAATTGTGTTTGGTACGCAACAGCGTACATTTTTATTTGTTTGATCATACTAACCAAACCATTTGCACGTGTTGGCGACAAATGTTCTTTTAATCCTATTTCATCTATAAAGCCTGTATCAGCATCAATAATATGAGTAGGATGTTGTCCTGAAAAAACGCGTATTAATATCGCAATAATACCTTTGGTAATAATTGCATCACTATCAGCGGTGAACACTACTTTATCATCCTTCATCTCTGCATGAACCCAAACTTTGCTCTGACACCCTTTGATAATATTGTCTTCAGTTTTATACTTCTCTTCGATAAGAGGAAGTGACTTACCTAACTCTATCATATACTCATATCGTTGCATCCAATCCTCAAACATGTCGAACTCATCAACAATCTCTTCCTGAATTTCCTGTATTGTCATTACTTGCAATTTTTTAACAAAAATACAATAATACCGTTTGAACTTTGAACAGAAAAGAACAAAATATTCAGCTAGTACTATTAACATTACCATTTAAAAGTTATACCTATTAAATAGTAATTATTTTCATTATTTCTCTGCCCTAAAAATCGATATAGTTGACCAATGAATATTGGTTATTCTATATTTTCTCCCAATGATAGTATAGTGTTTACTAATTGCTTTATTTCTTTAGGCGGACTACCATGATCAAAAGAAGACGATGTATATGTTTTTGAGGATGAGCGGATTATCAATTTTGCATGTAACGCTCGATCCACACTTTTATAATCTGTTGGTGTTTCTAATTTGTGTATCTTCTCAAGATCTATTTTATTCAAACTAGACTGGATTGTAGCCCAATCGTCTTTAGAACATTTTTTAGACCCAATATCTTTTTTGTTTCTATCCTCGGTCTTTTCTATAAAATCAGCAGAAACCTTTATCGAAAAAAAAGCCCCCCTACTCATTGTCTCATACCTAAGGCTTTCTATTTTTTCTTGAAGATATGTGTATGAAACAGTATCAGATCGTTCTATTGTATTTGACACAAATGCACTTACACTGGATTCTTTTCTAACCTCCTGACAAGAAATCAAAAAGAATAAAATACTTACTATAGTCACTATCCTACACATATTTTTTCTTTTAGTTTCAAAATAATACCACCACTCATCTATTTTATAAAACTTTCTCGAGGACCATCTATTGCAAAAACCGATCTCATCCTTTCTTTTTGTCCTTCTGTAAACATATACATACATGCATCATCTGTATAATCCATAAAATTCATTGTAATATCATTAGACTCACAACGCACAATAGGATACTCCGGACAACCATAATTGGGTCCATCTGACCTTGGGGTGTCCTCTACAAAATCGTCCTGACTACAATTACCATCTCCCCAAATATGTCTTAAATTTAACCAATGTCCTACTTCATGGGTTGTTGTTCTTCCTTTGTTAAATGGTGGGGTAACTGACCCTTTTGTTCCAAAAAATTGAGAACTTACCACAATACCATCGGTGTCAGCACTATCACCAGGAAATTGCGCATATCCCAAAATCCCACCACCAATAGTACATACCCAGATATTAAGATGCGTCTCGGGGCTAATAACGTTAGATCCACCATTTGATGCAAATTTCATTTGATCATCGGTCCCCCAAGAATCCCTTGTAGCAGGAATTCTAAGGATACTATCTAGTGAAAAATGTATGTTCGTTTCTGCCGCAATACCCATAAATTCTTCCGGAATTTGAGAACTATCTTCATTTGTTTTGGTAAAATCTTGATTCAGTACATCTATCTGAGAAGAAATCTGTTCGTCACTTATATTTTCGACATCATTGCTATAGATCACATGAACTATTGTCGGAATCGAAATTGTATCGGTACCACTGACCTTATTTTTCTTATTTCTTTGAATTACACGTTGACATAGTGTTTCTATGGTTTCCATTTTTGACCTTAAATCAGGTGTTCTTGCCATGTGTTTTTCTAAAACTTCCATGGTACTGCACCGAATTAAAGATTGGCTCTGTAATGAATCTGAAGTTTGGGTTTCTGGATTCTCCTGTTGGTTTCCTTCTTGATTCTCTGTATCAGCATTGCGTTTTTTAGAAGGTATGCAATTTGCTAAAAGTGCTACAAGTATCATTAAAACCAATATATTTTGAATAGTCTTCATGTCTATTTTAACTTATAAAGAGATACTATATCAATATAAGTATAAAACAAGAAATAAAAGAAACTTGTTTTACTCTTTAACAAAGAATAACATTATTTAATGATTTGACTGTTACTATGTTAAATTAGATTAATTGAAAATTCAAAAAACGACTTTATTCTGTTATTGTAGAATTAGTAACATTAATATCTGTATCACTATGCGCCGAAATCCCAGGATATGCAGGGTACCATGAACCTCCTATATTATTTTGAATTGTTGAATCTTCTATAACAACATTTCCCGAATGGTCATTGCTAACAAAGATAATAGCAGCGCCAAAATCATTTACCTCATTGTGTTCTATTACCGTACCAAGTACTTCTAATGTCATAGTATTTCCGTCGTTGTATATAGCACCACCACTTCCTCCTCCTGGGGTTCCGGCTACGCTGGGATTTCCTCCATTACCAATTGCTGTATTATAGGAGAACAGACTGTTAATAAGTGTCCAGGATACTCCTATGCTACTTACAGCTCCTCCATTTGACCCTGAGTTACCGTATCCTTCTTTTCCTCCAAAAGTACTATTCACAATATATACAGGTTGATCATCGTATTGACTAAATACTCTAATGGCACCTCCTCCTACATCTGGACCCACACTGGCACAGATATTATTAAAGAATCTGGTATTTACGGCTTTAAACCGTCCTCCTCTTATCCATATTGCACCACCACCATCATATTCGGTTTCATTAGTAGAATTTCCATTCGCAAACGTAATATTTTGTACCGTTAATCTCGGATGGTCCTGATTCTGACAATGATCTGTTGTCCATACCTGATCAGGATCACAGGTGTTCATATACAGAATCCGAGTCTGGCCACCTCCACTAAGTGTTATCAAACCACCACCATCAATGACAACTTCGGTATTGGCATTATTAAATACTTTTGCCGGCGAAGTAAGTGTAATGGTAATTGGATCTGGACCACAATCAAAAACAATTTTACCTCCTTGTGCTACAGCATCGATAAAAACCTGTCCTGTGCAACTCTCAGGAGTACCATCACCAACTACTGTATCTGGACTAGAAACATCTTCTAATCCTGCTTCTGTAGGAATAGGATAATTACCCTCAGGATTTCCTGCCACAATCCCATCAAAAGGATTATCTAATGGATTATCAACAACCACAGAATCACTTGTGTTTTCTGACTCATTACTACAAGATGCTATAATAAAAATTGAAAATAAGGTTACTCCATATTTTTTGAAAAGAAGATTGGATTTCATACTGTAACTACATTGGGGGTTATGATATCATAGTAAACGAAATAACGTGTATCGATATTGTACACACCATTTTGTAACATGCTGATTTTTAATTAAAAACAGATTCTATAAAGATATTGTTTTACAACAAGAAATACTACCTCCTTTTCAGTGAAACTGGTGGTAACAATACCCTATTGAATATTTCAGCGTTTTTACTTTTATGAAAGCATCATTTTCGCCTTTTTTACGGCTTCTACTAAGGCATCTATTTCTTCTTTTGTATTATAGAATGAAAATGAAGCTCTTATGGTTCCTGGTATTTTATAAAAATCCATAATGGGTTGTGCACAATGGTGCCCGGTGCGCACTGCAATCCCTAACTTATCTACAATGGTTCCTATATCATAAGGGTGAATATCTCCTATATTAAAGGAGATTACTGAAGTTTTGTTCTTAGAGGTCCCGTACACTTTTAAACCTTCGATTTCTTCTAGTTTTTTTGTGCCATATACTAATAATTCCTTTTCGTATGTCTCAATAGCGTCAAAGCCTATACTATTCATATAATCTAGAGCTACACCAAATGCAATACCACCACAAATATTAGGTGTTCCTGCTTCGAATTTGTGAGGCAAACCTGCATAGGTAGTTTTTTCGAATGTTACTTGATCAATCATTTCTCCTCCTCCTTGATACGGTGGTAGTTTGTTGAGCCATTCTTCTTTTCCGTACAATAAACCAACACCCGTAGGACCACAAAGTTTATGTGCAGAGGCTACATAAAAATCGACATCTAGTGATTGTACATCAGGTTTGATATGAGGGCATGACTGTGCTCCATCAATTAATACCGCTGCTCCTATTTTATGTGCTTTTTCTATAATCTCTTCTATAGGATTAATCGTTCCGAGTGCATTAGAAATATGATTGGTAAATACGAGTTTCGTTTTTTCAGAAAGTAGTTGATCATATACATTCATAACCAATTCTCCCTTTTCATTCATAGGAATTACTTTGAGAATGGCACCAGTACGTTCACAAAGCATTTGCCAAGGAACAATATTAGAATGATGTTCTAAGGCCGAAACAATAATTTCATCACCAGGAGAGAGCAGTGTCGTAAATCCAGTTGCCACAATATTAATACCGTGGGTTGTTCCTGATGTCATTATAATCTCATGACTATGTTTTGCATTAAAATGTTCTTGTATTTTTTTTCTTGCTATCTCATAAGCGTCTGTAGCTTCTTGAGATAGGGTATGCACTCCTCTATGAATATTTGCATTATAATTGCTATAATAATCGACAATAGCATCTATTACAATTTGTGGTGTCTGAGAGGTTGCAGCATTATCAAAATATACCAATGGTTTTCCGTTAACTTCTCGTTTAAGAATAGGAAAATCCTCTCTAATTTTTAGTACATCGAACATATCAATTTCTTTCTGCAAAAGTACTAAGTATTTTTAATCAGGATTGTTTATTTTTAGAATGATTTAATCATTTCTAGTGTATAATGAAGTTATTCAAAAAAATTGGCCGGATTATTCTTTTCCTCTTGGTACTCATCATTGGTATTGTTATCGCTCAAAACTATCCAAAGCTTGATATTATATCAGGGTTTTCTGCAAAAAACATGAGCTCCTCAGTGTTTTTAGCAAATAGAACACTTGAATATACTGATAATACAGACCACAATGTCCCTAATATAAAATTAGCTACTGATGAGGCAGTAAAAGACAAAAAATATACAACTGCCAATGTATATGGTCTCAAAAAACGAAAAGCAATTTATCGCGAGGGATTGGGTAGTATTTTAATTGATGATACTTTTGATGAAAATGCTCCTTTTCTGGTTCCTAAAAGAACATTTTCTAAAACTAACTTGTCTTTTCCGTATGGAGATTTACCTCAAAAAGATACATTATTCGAAAATATTAATTATCAAAAAATACAAAAAACTGTAAACGCTATTTTTGATAAAGAAGGAGTACAACAACAAAAAACTCGTGCTGTTCTCGTGCTGCACAAGGACCAAATTATTGCAGAAAAATATTTGGATGGTTTTAATGCTTCCTCTATGCTATTGGGGTGGTCTATGACCAAAAGTATTCTTTGTACTGCTTTTGGAGTATTAGAAAAGCAAGACAGAATAAATATTAATGATAAGGCACCGATAAAAGAATGGCAACAAGACGAAAGAAAAAATATCACTATTAATAATTTACTTCAAATGAATAGTGGTTTGGCTTGGGAAGAAGATTATACTTCTATTTCTGATGCAACAACAATGCTATATCTCGATAAAGATATGACCAAAGCGCAGATACACAAAAAGGCAATTCATAAACCAAACGAGCATTGGTATTACTCCTCTGGCACTTCTAATCTATTATCCGGTATTTTGAGAAAACAGTTCTCGACATATCAAGAATATCTAGACTATCCTTACGAAGCATTTATTGACAAAATTGGCATGAATTCTATGGTTATAGAAACCGATATGGCTGGTAATTATGTTGGTTCTTCGTACTCTTGGGCAACAGTACGAGATTGGGGCAAATTTGGGTTACTCTATCTTCATAAAGGAAACTGGAATGGTACTCAAATTTTTGATGCCGATTGGGAAACGTATGTAAGAACTCCAAGTCCTACATCCGAAGGAGATTATGGAGCGCATTTTTGGTTAAACGCCGGTGGTTTTTATCCTGATGCACCGCGAGATATGTATTCTGCAAATGGATATCAGGGACAACGTATATTTATAATTCCATCAAAGGATTTGGTAATCGTTCGTTTTGGGCTAATCGGTGACGATGGTGTTGATTTTAATACGTTTTTAAAAGGGATTGTTGAAGCCATAAAATAATTTAACAAATGGCGCAAGCTATTAAAACCACTACTTAATACCCTAAAAAAAAGGGAGTTTACCCCTAAAAATAATGGGTTATTATCCTCTTTGTTTATTGTTTGATCCTATATAATTTGGGTAAGAAATTAAAAACCACAATTATGAAAACAATTAAACTAATCTTTTTTTTGACTTCTTTTTTTATTTTAAGCTGTCAACCAGAGCATGATGGTATTTCAGAAAATCCCGAACAAATCTCACTAGAGAAAGAAATAAATACGGCAAAAAATTACAAAGCATCTCTATACATCAAATACAAGAAATCTATTTGGCTCAAAAAAGGAAGTGCTATTGTTATGTCTGCAAAATCAGGAAGAGCCATTGTATATGATCTCGAAAAATACGACGTGGTAACGCTAAAAGACCAACTAACCCTTTGGGAAACCGGTGTTTTTGCAAATTCTGGTTGCGATTGTAGCCCGGGTCAAATATGTATCAACGGGATCTGTCAAGCTGTGGGCGGTGGTGATGGATTGCCTGAACAACCTTGTGGCGGTAATTGTCCTCCTGGTACAATTTGTATTCAAGACACTTGTACAGAAATAGATCCCTGTGCTAACTGTGCTCCTGATCAGATCTGTATTAACGGGATCTGTCAAGCAACTGATCCTTGCGCAGACTGTACACCTGATCAAATTTGTATAAATGGTATTTGTACCTCGGACCCTTGTAATGAATGTGATGAAGATGAAATTTGTATTCAGGGAGAATGTCAGGATATTGGCACAGAGGGAGGTGCAGAAGTGCTGACTTTTTGATCCGCTCTGTTTTGTAAAGTACAACTATTGCCAAAAACACCAGATTCTTATTGAATCTGGTGTTTTTGGTATGCATTAGAATTTCTATTAGTAATAGGTTTAGACTAAAATATAATATGTGATCTTTTTTAACTTTGATGTTCTGACTTATAATACGTAAAGACTTGGCGGATATTATCTTCTATAGTACTCTCATTGACAAGACTGAATCTAAAATCATCAAAGGGTTGCATGGATGGATAGTGTCTTAAAATTGCTTGTACAATTATATGAATAGGAACTAATGATCCTAAGTACTCATAATTATCTAAAGAAATTGCATTGAAAAAATTAGTGTTTGAATATGTGTAAGCTGCAAAATTTCTGATAAAAAGACCTAATAACTCTTTATCCTTTAAAATTGAATTGATAAAATTCTCAAAAGACTTCGGATCGGTATCTTTCCAAATTCTAAATGCCCCAATAATGTATGTGCTTTCAGGGGATTCTATAAGGATATATTTATAATTCTCATAACCATTTAATCGATTAACAATAGATTGATCAATAGATTCATCGTTAATTTCTAAGTATATTCTCAAATAACAAAGGTCTTTGAGAGACATTAATTTAAACTCCTCCAAGAAGTCTTTGAAATCAATGCCTTCCGTACTTTTTAATTTTGTTCCTACAGCTAGCAGCATATTTTCTTTTTCTGTTTTAAAAATAAAAGTTTTGTGATCATCAAATTCACCTAAAATTGACAGCAAAAGTTTACTAAAAAAAGTTATGTTCTTCCTGTCATCTTCAAAGTACAGGATGTTTTCAAATTCTTGTATGGCTGAAGCTTTGTCTTGTTCTAGAAGCGGCAATAGAATGGTTTCTTTGATCGTTATATCTTTTGATTCGATCCCTTTTTTCAAGTCATAAATATATACTCTTGAGATTGCATCAGAGATATGATACGTAAAATACTTATGATAATGATTAACATGATTTATACACAATCCTTGATGAAACTCTTCTTCTAACTTAGGACCGCAATGTCTTTTATGATAAAATAAATGATATAAAACATACTTGGTTTGTGGGTAAGCATTTAAAAGACAGTCCATATATGAGGTCCCTCCAAACACATTGGCATCATTATGATAGATACGCATAAATTCAGAATTAATCTCTGTTTCTTCAAAATCTATTATAGTTCCTCTATGGGATATTCTTTGAGGGATTTCATAATTTTTTAGTTCGTTATACAATTCTGGGTATTTGACTTTTATGTACTCCACCCAAAACAAATGATATAAATTCACCTCATCCCCAATAGCAAAAGCACCGATAAAAAAACTATGAAGGGTTCTGTAAATTTCTCTAGGACTTTTGAAACGCATTAAAGGAAATGCATTTACTATTTCATCTAATTTTAATTGTTGTCTTTTATTTTCGGGATATAATCTTCCTGTTATAGTATCGAGTTTTTTTTGAAACAATTTTTTCAAATCAACTTTGCGAACTCCTGGTAACATAATGGGGATATCAAAGATTTTTTCTAAAAACACCTTTCCATCCTCTTCTCCATCACCATATCGTTGTCCTATTGCTTTTGCAACTTGATCATGGTCTAAGGCAACAAAATAAACTACATTCTCAAAATTGGCATTGAGCTTTACAATTTTTAAGAGCTTATAAATTTCATCTTTATCTAATCGATCTAAATCATCGATAAAAATGATAATTTTATGTTTATATTCTTTTAGAGCAGTATTAATCTCCTTTCTTAATCCTTCTAATGTTTCTTCCTCTCCTTGTAAAGCATAGCCCAGGGTTTCCATAACTTCGTTAGGGGAAAAAGCTATTTTTCCTCCAGCCAACATAGGCAGTCCTACCGATGCTGATAATTTGACGCTTTTCAGGTACTTACTATACTTTATAAGTTGTTTCCCGATATTGGTTAACGTATCATTTTTCTCAATAAACAATCTCTTTGACAATCCATTAAAAAACTCAAAAAGCATTTCGTTTTGAGAATCAAACATCCACGGATTAAAATGATATTTTATAATCCCTGCTCCATTTTTTGGTTTCTGAAAAAGCTCTATATCCCGCTCTACAAGCTTTAAAAATGATGTCTTACCTTCTCCCCATTTTCCATAAACACCAATACTTAATGGCGAAGGATCTGATGCCGTTTGCCGTATTATTTCTTTGACTTTATCTGCATAGAATTCAAAACCTAATAAATCATCTTTTTTATGAGTAATTGGCTCTTGAGAAAACGTGTGGGTGTTTGTCATAATTTTTCTAAACAATGATTTAGTTAAAATAAAAACCCCATTATCTTCGGCCCTTTATAAAGGTCTAAGATAATGGGGTAATTTTATTGTTTACATTGTTAAAAATAACAAAAACCTGTAAAACTAATTCAAAAAAAATATCATGATTATTTTGTGAAACAATTTTTAATAATAAAAGTTCTTTATGTCTTTTTATTCTTTTGAACTCAAAAACCTCAACAAATAAATGAAGAGGTTTAGATTATAGTATTGTTAAGAGTTGTTTAATTTCTACAAATCAAACCCGATATTCACCCCAAGTTTATTTGCGATCAGCTTATTTATTCTTGTCTTGAGTTGCGGTATTTTTACGCTTTCTAATACATTATTTGCAAAGGCATACATAAGTAATGCTCTCGCTTCTTTTTCACCAATACCACGTGATTTCATATAAAACAACGCATTTTCATCTAATTGACCTATAGTACAGCCATGAGAACATTTTACATCATCGGCAAAAATCTCTAACTGTGGTTTAGAATTGATCGTTGCTTTATCGCTTAATAAAATATTGTTGTTAGATTGAAAAGCATTTGTTTTCTGTGCTTCTTTATTTACAATAATTTTACCGTTAAAAACTCCGGTAGCTTTTTCATCAAAAATACCTTTATAGTCTTGATGACTTTCACAATTTGGTTCTGTATGGTGTACTAATGTATTGTGATCCACATGTTGTTTTCCTTCGATAATAGTGACCCCATTAAGAATAGAATCTATTCCTTCTCCTTTTTGGTAAAAATTTAAGTTATTACGTGTGATATTACCACCAAATGCAAATGTATGCACAGATGCCACACTTTTTGCATGTTGCTCTATAAATGTATTATCTATCAAAGAGGCATTTTGGTTATCATTTTGGATCTTATAACAGTCAACAAAAGCACTTTTGTCTGCATAAATCTCGGTTACCGAATTCGTAAGAACAGGATTATCAGTTAAACTCTGATGCCGCTCAATAATCTGAACATGAGAATTCTCACCTACAACAATTAAGTTTCTTGGTTGTAGCATTTGTGCAGATTCTTTTCCGGTAGAAAAATGAATAATCTGTATAGGCTTATCAGCCTGAATATTTTTTGAGATATGTATGTAAGCTCCTTCTTTTGAAAAAGCAGTATTTAAAGATGTCAGACCGTCTTTTGGTGCTATTTTATTAAAATAGGCTTCAATAACAGGTTTGTACTTGACATGATCTAGTGCTGATGACATTAAACAAACATCGATCTTATCATGTGTCGTTTCTGATAAATGTGAGGAATACTTGCCATCAATAAATACTATCTTGTACGTATCAAGATCATAGATAAAGTATTTTTTTACATCTTTAAACTCTAAAGCATTTTCCTCTTTAGGAAAAATACTATAATCATGTTTAAGAACACTGTTTAGAGAGGTATATTTCCATGCTTCCTCTTTTTTGCTAGGGAACCCTTTTTCTTCAAAAATCTTAATCGCGTTGCTTCTGATATCATGAACAGGAGCATCTACATCTACTGTATTTTCGAAGGCCAAAAAAGAAGACACCAATTTATCTTTCAATTCCATGTTTTTATTGATTGTTTCCTGTTGTTCATTGATTGTTAAAAAGAAGAAGACTCAAAAGAGCTATCAACTAGTGTAACTATCAACGGTCAACTCATTATGCATTTATTTCTTCCTTGATCCAGTCGTATCCTTTTTCTTCTAACTCTAGTGCTAATTCTTTGGTACCGGATTTTACGATCTTACCATCGTATAATACATGTACAAAATCAGGAACTATATAGTCTAATAATCGTTGATAGTGCGTAATTACTACAATTGCATTATCATCATTTTTTAGTTTATTTACACCATTGGCAACAATTCGTAACGCGTCAATATCTAATCCAGAATCGGTCTCATCGAGAATAGCCAGTTTTGGTTCCATCATTGCCATCTGAAAAATTTCATTACGTTTTTTCTCACCACCAGAAAACCCCTGATTAAGAGAACGAGATAAGAATTTACGGTCGATCTCTAACAGTTCGGATTTTTCTCGAATCTTTTTCAACATGTCCTTAGCAGGCATCTCTTCGAGTCCTTTAGCTTTTCTGGTTTCATTAATGGCTGTTTTCATAAAATTAGTAACAGTTACCCCAGGAATTTCTACTGGATACTGAAAAGAAAGAAAAACACCTTTGTGTGCTCTTTCTTCTGTCGCTAATTCTTCTATATCTTCTCCCTCTAAAAGGATATTTCCATCTGTAACCTCGTACTCTTCTTTACCAGCAACTACGTTCGCAAGTGTACTTTTACCAGCACCATTAGGTCCCATAATTGCATGTACTTCTCCTGCTTTAACATTTAGGTTAAGACCTTTTAAAATTTCTTTCCCTTCGACACTTGCGTGTAAATCCTTTATTTCTAACATTTCTCGCTTTATCTATTCTTAAAAAACTGTTTAGTGATTATGTCCTTCGTGTCCTTCATCATCATGAGCATGATTATCTCCTGTAGTACTTTGGTCTGAGGATTTAATCTTGGTTGGTAACTCTGATGTTGGAGCACTTACTCCTATAATTTCTTTTATTTCTACAATTTCTTCCCACCCTTCTTCTGTATTAGGTGTTATAATACCGTTTACTACTACAGGAACCATATCGTATTTTTCTCTTTGTAAAGGGGCTACTTTTTTTGCCAATTCCTTAGTAAGATCATTAATTACTACGCCATAAATAAAGTCAGTACCTTTTATAACTGCTGCTTCATCGGTAAGAATAAATTCTCCACGAATCAATTGAGCTTCTTCATTTTTGGTTTCTTTTTTGCAAGAAAAAAGTGTAAGAATTAATACAATTAAAATACTTGAATGTTTCATTGATTTAGGTTTGTTAGGTTTTACGAATTATCCCACAGAACCTTCCAGAGAAATTTCTAAAAGTTTTTGGGCTTCTACAGCAAACTCCATTGGCAATTTATTAAGGACTTCTTTACTAAAACCATTAACGATCAAAGCAATTGCTTTTTCTGTATCGATACCTCTTTGGTTACAATAAAAAATCTGATCTTCACCAATTTTACTGGTAGTCGCCTCGTGTTCTATTTGGGCTGTTTTATTTTTTGCTTCTATATAAGGAAACGTATGTGCTCCGCATTCATTGCCCATTAATAGTGAATCACATTGTGAAAAGTTACGAGCATTTGTAGCACGGCTATTTATTTGAACCAAACCGCGATAACTGTTTTGAGATTTTCCTGCAGAAATACCTTTAGAAATGATAGTGCTTTTAGTATTTTTTCCTAAATGAATCATTTTTGTACCTGTATCAGCTTGCTGATAGTTATTAGTTACCGCAATAGAGTAAAATTCTCCCACCGAATTATCTCCCTTTAATATACATGAAGGATATTTCCAGGTTACTGCTGATCCTGTTTCTACTTGTGTCCAAGAAATCTTTGCATTCTTCTCGCAAATTCCTCTTTTGGTAACAAAGTTAAATACTCCTCCTTTTCCTTCTGCATTACCAGGAAACCAGTTTTGAACTGTAGAATATTTTATTTCTGCATCATCTAATGCTATGAGTTCTACAACAGCAGCATGTAGTTGATTTTCATCTCTTGATGGTGCTGTACATCCTTCTAGATAACTCACATAACTTTCTTGATCTGCGATTACTAATGTACGTTCGAACTGACCTGTACCTGCCTGATTAATCCTGAAATAGGTAGACAATTCCATTGGGCAACGAACTCCCTTAGGTATATAACAAAAAGAACCGTCACTAAAAACTGCAGAATTAAGAGCTGCATAAAAGTTGTCTTTCTGTGGTACCACAGATCCTAAATATTTTTTAACTAATTCGGGATGTTCCTGAATTGCTTCTGAGATAGAACAAAAAATAATTCCCTTTTCTGCCAATGTTTCCTTAAAGGTGGTAGCCACCGATACAGAATCCATCACTATATCAACTGCAACACCGGCTAATTTTTTCTGCTCATCTAATGAGATTCCCAGTTTTTTAAACGTATCTAATAACTCAGGATCTACCTCATCTATACTATTATATTTTGGCTTTTTATTGGGTGCAGAATAATAAGAAATACTCTGAAAATCTGGCTTCTGATACTGTACATTTGCCCACTCAGGCTCTTCCATTTTTTGCCAAACCCTAAAAGCCTCTAATCTCCATTCTGTCATCCATTCTGGCTCCTCTTTTTTCTTAGAAATTGCACGAACAATATCTTCATTAAGTCCTACGGGAAAAGTATCTGATTCTATATCTGTATAAAACCCATACTCATATTCCTTAGTTTCTAATTCTTTCTTTAAGTCGTCTTCAGTATATGCCATCTTCTTTATCCTAAAAGGTAATTCAGGAATTTTTTATAAATTAAAGTGAAAAACTTTCTCCGCAACCACAAGTTCTGCTAGCATTGGGATTATTGAATACAAAACCAGTACCGTTTAAACCTCCAGAATATTCTAAAGTTGTACCTATTAAATACAAGAAACTTTTTTTGTCTACAATAATTTTTATGTTATTATCCTCAAACACCTTATCTCCTTCTGTTTGTTCTTTATCGAACTTTAAGTCATAAGATAAACCTGAGCACCCTCCACTTTTTACTCCAACGCGCACATAGTCTGTAGTCGCGTCATATCCATCATCGCTCATGAGCTCGATCACCTTGTTTTTTGCTATGTCTGATACCTTAATCATCTTTTATAAAATAGATTAATTCTAAATGAAATGCAAATATACTACATAAGTACATTTTATACACCAAACCTAACATATATATAACAAATGTCAAAATAGAGCCTATCAATAGTAAAAAAATGACATCATAGGTCTTGGCCAAAGCCCTACTCTTTGTCAAATTCATAAAAATAAAGACCTGAACACCCCTTCTTTTTACTCATTTTAGGACGGTTGGAGAGATAAGCCAACTCAAGTTCGTCGAATTTATTTTATGTTTCTACTAATTAAAAATACTTTGTTGCCTAAATTTGCAAAATGATTGAAGATAAAAACACACCCAAAACACCTCTTTCAGAATTAGGAGAGTTTGGCCTGATTAATCACCTGACCAAAAATTTTGAAATCAAACAAAAATCAACTCTTTTTGGTATTGGAGATGATGCTGCGGTATTAGATTTTGATTCCAAAAAATGTATTTTGACTACTGACTTATTAATTGAGGGGGTTCATTTTGATTTATCCTATGTCCCATTAAAACATTTAGGGTATAAGGCAGTAATTGTGAATCTATCTGATGTATACGCAATGAATGCGACAGCTACCCAAATAACTGTTTCTATAGCTGTATCAAATAGATTTCCTTTAGAAGCTCTTGAAGCTTTATATGCAGGAATAAAGACAGCAGCAAAAACATATAATATTGATGTAGTAGGAGGAGACACAACATCTTCGACTACTGGTTTACTTATTAGTATTACTGCAGTGGGGCATGCTAATAAAGAAGATGTGGTCTATCGTAATGGGGCTAAAGAAAATGATCTTCTTGTCGTATCCGGAGACTTGGGTGCTGCCTATTTGGGTTTACAAGTTCTTGAAAGAGAAAAAAAGGTTTTTGAAGTCAACCCGAATCTACAGCCAGATCTTGATCAATACACCTACCTGATAGAACGACAATTAAAGCCAGAAGCAAGAAAAGATATTCCTGAACTACTTCGTGCCTTAGATGTAAAACCTACAAGTATGATAGATATCAGTGATGGCCTATCATCAGAAGTTATTCATTTGTGTACACAGTCTCAGGTCGGAGTGAATTTATACGAAGATAAAATTCCGCTAGATCCAACAGTAATTGCTACGTGTGAAGAATTTAAGCTAAATAGTACAACTGTAGCCCTAAATGGAGGTGAAGATTACGAATTATTGTTTACTATCAAACAGGAAGATTTTCCAAAAATCAAGGCGAATCCTAGTCTAACCGTTATCGGACACATAACGGATAAAAAAAGTGGCATTGGATTAGTAACCAGAGCAAATGAAAAAATTGAAATAACAGCTCAAGGATGGAATCCTATAAAGGAATAGTTAAGAAATATTAAGATGCTGCCTGAAAAGGAGTGTCTGAATTTGTTCTTGCTAATTTCTTGGCATGAACAGATGCCAAAAGATTATTAATTTCTTTTAATTTAGGCGTCATTGCTTCTAATTGACCTTTGCTATTTATTGTTGCTTGTTCTCCACAATGAGAACAGCAATATTCTTTGATATGGTTAGTTACTTTTTTAGAGACAACATAATCATGACCAAAGAACGAACAGTATATTCTGGATAGAGAAAATACAGAACCGGGGTAGTGTTTCTTTGCCATTTTTCAGGGGTTAAAATTTACAAATGAACAGTTATATGTTCATTATCAATACAATAATAGCAAAAAAAAAGTTATTAACAATATTTTGTAAGAAAAATTTTCAGTTTAACCGTATTTTTTATTGAAAAAATAGCTATTTAGGGTTTTTAAGCCTTTAAAATTGCATTTTATCTGTAGTCTAAGTATCTTTTTTAAGTATTTCAAAATGCATTGCTACATATATGACTTTGTTAAAAAAACACTTAAAAAGTTGCTTAATTCTAAAAGATATTGTCCCTTATTTTCTAGATAGGTCATATGACCCCCATCAAATGAAACTAAATCTGTATTACATTCTTTAGATTCTCTTTGGCTATTAGCATGAGAAAGTACTGGATCTTGTTTTCCCGAAAAAATGATTTTAGCCCCTTCGAAGTTTGATAAAACGGCCGCATTGTCTTTTCTTATCTTCATTCCTTCTAATGCAGCAATAATACCCTGAAGTGGTGTTAATGAGGCTATTTTCTTAATTACTTGAATTTGATCCAAATGTTGATCCCTATGTTCCTGAGCAAAAAGATTGGCAATAGCCATACTCGTAAATGCCTGAGGATTTTTTTTTACAACACCAATAGCTCTTTCTCTATTAATCTTGCGCTCTTCACTATCTGCATAGGATGTAGAATTAAGTAATACCAGTCCCGAAACTAAATCAGGAAAAAAATCTATCAAAGCCAAAGCAACATATCCCCCCATAGAATGCCCAACAAGTACCACCTTTGAAACCTTTATATGATCTAAAACCGCTTTAACAGCTTTTGCCATTTCCTCAATAGTATGTATGTAACCAATACATTCTGTTTCTCCATGCCCCAATAGGTCTATGGTAATACATTGATAGGTATTCGGTAAATACGTTACCGTTTCTTTCCACATACTAGAATTTTCTAAAAACCCATGTAGAAAAACTATCGGAATTCCGTTTCCCTCACTGCTATATTTTATTTTAATCCCTTTATAGGTTAATATCATTTCGAAAGTTTATTTTTAGACTCAAAACTTGGATAAACCTAATTAAATGAGATTTAATAAAGAAACTTTCATCACAGGATTTGCATTATTTTCTATGTTTTTTGGTGCCGGTAACCTAATGCTTCCTCCTCTTCTTGGTTTTAAAGCTGGAGATTCTTGGTGGTTAGTCCTTGTCGGGTTTCTTATCTCTGCCGTATTTATTCCTTTACTTGGGATTTTCGCTCATGCAAAATTGCAAGGGACTATGTTGGATTTTGCCAAAAAAGTATCTCCTACATTCAGTCTTATTTATGGCATACTCATATATATTATATCAATTACATTACCATCTCCCAGAACTGCTTCTGTAACTCATGAAATGGCTATTCAGCCTTTTTTAGAAATAAACTCCTTAACTACGAGCTTTTTCTATTTTGTTTTGGTATTGATGTTTGTTCTTAATAGATCCAGAATACTAAGTATTTTAGGCAAATTTCTCTCACCTATTTTATTCATTGTTATTGTAGGTATTATTTGCATTGGTATTTTTTCGGTAGGAGATCCCGTTATAAATTCTTCAGAATTCACAACACCTTTTATAAGTGGATTATTAGAAGGATATCAGACATTTGATGCTATTGGTGCCGTCGTAGTTGGTGGTGTAATTATAATTTCATTAAAAATAAAAGAAGATAGTAGCTACGATCATCTGCATAGGTTACTAATAAGGTCGGGAATTATTGCGGGTATTGGGCTATTTATTATTTATGCCGGTATGATTTATAACGGAGCATTGTTTAAAAGTGATTTTGATACTACCATCACTCGCACCGAACTATTGTCTGGACTTAGCTTAAAAACCTTAGGTAGTATAGGAAAAACTTTTCTCAGTATTCTGGTAGGATTGGCATGTTTTACAACCGCCGTGGGAATCGTAACAGGAACCTCAGACTTTGTAAAAGGTCTTTGTAATAATTCACAACTTGCCTATAAAATTACAGCTATTGTAGGATGTATTTTGGGAGTTCTAATGGGGCAATTTGATGTACATTATATAATAGATATTGCAGTGCCTGTTCTTATGCTTATTTATCCTGTTACAGTTATATTAATTATGCTCAATGTAATATCCGATACATTTACTTCGGTATTTGTTTTTAGAACTGTTGTTATTACTACTATTATATTTAGCATTCCTGATTGTCTCAAGTCTTTAGGGGTTCAAGGATATAACAATCAAGTTTTAGAGGTTCTCCCTTTAGGAGATTATACTTTAGCCTGGCTACTGCCTTCTTTTTTTTCCTTTATCTTTGGAAATGTACTAGTACGAACAAAATTTGTAAGAACACCTTAGAAATTTACAATCAATCTTTGGTATTACCTGCATATTACATTAAAAGTTAATCTCAGTACTTTTAAGTATAATAAACATGAATATTTTCTTAGTTATAGTACAATGATACATAATCATTACTTATGCATTATATAAAATATATAAATAAAAATATATAATTAATATATCACATCTTTGTGCCATAAATCATAAAAAAATAGCATTATGGAAACAATTGAAGCAACCCTTACCTCTCTAAAAGATGAACAAAAAGTTAATCTTATCAATGGATGCTTTAGTCCTTCAGAGGCTGCTACAATTATTAATTCCCTGTTACAAGAGAAAATCAATTTTCATAAACTACAACGTTTATCTCTCACCGAGGGAAATAATCAAAACACCTGTGAATTTGATAATAAAAGAATTGACGAATTGATATACGAGCAGGCATTAGCAAAAGAATTCTTTTCACAGGCGAGACTCGACGGAAAGAAACTAGTGGTTAAGAGCACCATATCTATTGAAATAGAACAATAAAGTCCCGAAGCTAACTATCTTATAATAGGACTTCCGAATAAAATAAAGCGTACAACTTGCTTCTTTTTACGGTTTCAAATTGTTTAAACAGTATTAGCGGGTTTCACTTTCATAAAAAATAGTTAAACTATTTTTATTAATAGTATTACTATCATATATTTGTTTTCGGAAAATTTCATAGACTAAAAAATTGGAAAACTTACAGATACAAATAACCATTAGTCCAGAACTATATATCAAAAACCCTGAGTCGACAGAATTAGGAAGAAAGATTATAAGTACCAGTATCGAGATGATTGATGAGCTGGGTTTTGAAAGTTTTACTTTTAGAAAGCTAGGTGTAAAAATTGGCTCTAACGAAAGTTCTGTGTATAGATACTTCGAGAGTAAACATGCGTTGTTGGTATACCTAATTAGTTGGTATTGGAGTTGGATTGAGTATAAGTTGGTTTTTACTAATTCTAATATTAGTTCTCCTTTGGTAAAATTATCCAATGCAATACAAATACTGACAGAAGAAATAACTCAGGATAATGCTTTTTCGTTTGTTAATGAGGAACTTCTTAACCGTATCATTATTGCCGAATCATCAAAGGCCTATCATACGAAGGATATTGATGCTGAAAACGAAAAAGGATATTACAAAACATATAAACGAGTAGTAAAGCGCATAAGTGATGTTGTACTTGAGGTAAACCCTAAATTCGAATTTCCTCATATGTTAGTATCAACTGTTATTGAAGGCGCTCATCATCAACGCTATTTTTCGAAACACTTGCCATCACTTACAGATGTAGAAAAAGGAAAAAACAATATTGTACGATTTTATACAAGTCTTGTATCAAAAACTATAAAATGAGAAGCTATAATGCAATCATATTTTCAATATTAAAGCAGGTTACTTTTATAGTAATTATGTTTACTATTATTATTGGACCCTGTGCCCAAACACTATCTTTTTTTTCTGAAAATAACCTAAAATTAGTTCAAATAGACTTAGAAGAAGATTTAGATGTTGAAGAAGAAAAAGAGAGCGATGCCAAAGAGCCAAAAGTGCAAATTTCGAACTATTATAAATACGACAAAAAATATGCACATGAGCTTTCTGTTTATGCGTTAAAGCTTTCCTCTTACAAAGATTTTTATGAAGAAATTCTTATTCCGCCTCCCGACTCAGCACCTCTTGTCATTTAGCTCTTATCCCGAATAAGACACCAAATATTTCTCATTTCAAAGAATGGGTGCTAGATGACCAAAATCTTATATTTTATTAGGGGTTAACTTCTGTTGACTCAACATATTTACTGCCTAATTTTCAGTTAAATGAAAGAAACAATGTCACCTTGGAAACGGTTTATAAATCTTTTAAAATTAGATAAAAAAGATATCCGTCAGATTTTTTACTACGCCATATTTGCAGGTCTAGTAGCCCTTACTTTACCTTTAGGAATTCAAGCCATTATTAATCTTATACAAGGAGCTCAAGTTTCTACATCTTGGATTGTTTTGGTTGTTTTGGTTACCCTAGGAGTTGCCTGTCAAGGTGTGCTACAATTGATGCAGGTACGCATATTAGAGAATATGCAACAAAAGATTTTTACACGAGCTTCTTTTGAGTTTGCCTATCGTTTTCCGAAAATTAAAATGGAAGAATTACGCACGTATTATCCTCCTGAACTTGCAAATCGGTTTTTTGATGTACTAACCATTCAAAAAGGATTATCCAAAATTTTAATCGATTTCCCAGCAGCAGCTTTGCAGATTATCTTCGGGTTAATACTATTATCATTCTATCATTCATTTTTTATTATTTATGGTTTTCTATTGGTCATACTTATATATGTGGTTTTTAAGTTTACAGCAAAAAAAGGATTAGATACAAGCCTTGTAGAATCAAAAAGTAAGTATAAGGTGGCCCATTGGATTCAAGAAGTGTCGCGCTCTCTTATAAGTTTTAAACTTTCAGGAACTACGAACCTTGCCATGAAACACAATGATATACTAACTACTAAGTATTTAGAAGCACGTGAAAGTCATTTTAAAATTTTGGTTTTACAATTTATTCAACTTATCGGTTTTAAGGTGCTTGTTACTGCGGGACTCTTGGTTATCGGAGGGTTACTCGTACTAAATCAACAAATGAATATTGGTCAATTTGTGGCAGCAGAAATCATTATTCTATTAGTTATTAGTTCTGTAGAAAAGCTAATTAAAGGATTAGAGTCTTTTTATGATGTCCTCACTTCTTTAGAAAAAATAGGCCGTATTGTAGATAAAGATTTAGAGGTTCAGATGGGTGAAGACCCTTTTACTAATAAACAAGATTTACACATAGAGCTTGACCATATTAGATATACTACTCCAGAGGGACACAAAGTGCTAAATAATATTGATTTTACTATTGACAAATCAGATAGAATCCTGTTTGACGGGGCATCTGGTTCTGGAAAAACAACTGTGCTCAAAATTCTTGCCGGACTATTAAAACCTTCGGGAGGATCTTTGTATATAAATGATGTTTCTTTAAAAGGAATTTGGCCAAACAAATATCGTGCGCATCTTGGGCAAGTACTCCCGTCACAATTACCATTTGAAGCTACCATACTAGAAAACATAACTTTCGGAAGAAAAGATATTTCTCAAGAACATCTACATAGTGTGCTTAAGAATCTTGGGTTACTTTCTTTTGTTAAAGAGCAACCCAATGGCATCAATACTGTGCTATATCCCGAAGGACAACACATTCCTTTTACCGTATCAAAACGTATTGTTTTGGCTCGCGCAATTATACACAATCCAAAACTACTTTTACTAAAAGACCCTTTAGAGCATTTTGAGAAAGAAGAAGTAATTCGAATCATTAAGTATTTGACTTCGCCAGAGCGCCCGTGGGCACTTGTCGTATCTAGTCAAAATATACTATGGAAAAACCATTGCAATCAAACCATAAAAATTTCAGAAGGAAAAATAACCTCAAAAACCCAAAATAATGCTTAACATCTCTCATAATCAACTCAATAAGAAGGTGTCGCTCGAGGGATATAATGCTTTCGACAAAGCCTTTACCTCAAAACATAACAAGCTGTTTAATCGTTTTTTGGGTGCATTTGCTATTATTCTTATTGTCATTCTCTTTTTACCTTGGACTCAAAACGTAAGTGGTAATGGATTTGTAACAACACTTACACCAGACCAAAGACCACAAACCATACAATCCCCAATACCGGGACGTATAGAAAAATGGTATGTACGCGAAGGAGATTTTGTTACCAAGGGGGACACTATACTATTTATTTCTGAAATCAAGAATGAATATCAGGACCCTCGCTTAGTAGAGCGAACAAATCAACAACGTGATGCCAAAAGTCGTTCTGTAGTTTCTTATCAAGAAAAAATCAAAGCCCTAGAGAACCAAGTAACTGCACTTAATAATGAGCGTAATTTAAAACTCTCTCAAGCGGCCAATAAATTAAAACAATCTCGTTTTAAGGTGGCAAGTGATAGCATTGATTTACAAGCAGCACAAACGAATGTTCGTATTGCAAAAACACAATATGATCGAACCCTGTCGCTACAAAAAGAAGGTCTAAAAGCCATGACAGACGTCGAAGCAAAAAGACTAAAACTTCAAGAGACTCAGGCAAAACTTATATCGCAAGAAAATAAGCTCCTTTCTAGTAAAAATGAGGTTATTAATTCGCAACTAGAAATTAATCGTATCGCTGCAGAATTTGGTGATAAGATTGCAAAATCACGAAGCGATCGTTTTACTGCAGAATCTAATCAATTCGAAGTAGAAGCACAAGTAACAAAGCTTGCAAACCAATCTGCTAATTATGAGATACGTAATACTTTGTATTATATCACAGCTCCTCAAAATGGATATATTAACAAAGCAATAAAAGGAGGAATTGGCGAAACCTTTAAGGAGGGAGAAAAACTCGTGGGTATAATGCCCTCGAACTACGATCTTGCTGTAGAAACGTATGTGCATCCTATCGATTTGCCTTTAATGCACATAGGAGAAGAGGTTCGTATTCAGTTTGATGGGTGGCCTGCTATTTTCTTTAGTGGTTGGCCTAATGCATCTTTTGGTACATATGCTGGTAAAGTAGTTGCCATAGAAACATTTATCAGCAATAATGGAAAGTTTAGAATACTGATCGCACCCGATAAAAATCATAATGATTGGCCAGAAAACGTTCGTGTAGGTTCAGGAGCGTTTACCATAGCATTGCTTGAGGATGTGCCTATTTGGTATGAATTATGGCGACAACTTAATGGTTTCCCTCCTAATTACTATACCCCTAGTAAAAAAGAATCAACTAAAGCAGAAAAGTAAATGAAGACACTTATTATATATGTATTCGCTTTGTTCGCTTTTACAAAAACTGGATGGACTCAAAATATAGAAGGTTCTCAAAACCAAATACTCTCTTTTGAAGAATATCTAGGATTTGTAAAAACCCATCACCCTCTTATGAAACAGGCAAATCTTATCTTAAGTACAGGAGAAGCAAGGTTGCTAAAATCTCGTGGTGGTTTTGATCCCAAAATAGAGGTAGATTATGATCGTAAAAAGTTCAAAGAAACAGAATACTTCGATCAGCTTAATGCCACTTTCAAAATACCTACCTGGTATGGCATTGAGTTTAAAGCAAATTTTGAAGAAAATACTGGCGAGTTTTTAAACCCAAGCGCAACCGTTCCTGATGATGGATTATATAGTGCTGGTATTTCCTTTTCGTTGGCACAAGGGTTCCTGATTAATGAACGCATGGCTTCTCTTAAAAAAGCTCGCTTCTTTAGAGAACAAACAAAAGCAGATCGAGACTTATTAGTAAACACTATTTTATTCGAGGCAAGTAAAGCATATTTTGATTGGTTAGAGGCCACCAATGAACAACTCATATACGAAAGCTTTTTAGAAAACGCGACCACCCGATTAAAAGCTGTAGAAAGAAGTGTAGACTTAGGAGAAAAAGCCGCCATTGATATTACAGAAAGTAGAATAACGCTACAAACAAGACAACTCAACCTAGAGGCAGCAAAACTAAAAAGGCAGAAAGCTGCATTAATAGTTAGTACTTATTTATGGCTAAATGATATTCCCATGGAAATACAAGAAAATGTAGTTCCCGTACTTCCAGAATTAGTGACTTTAGAAACGTCATTATTATTAGACGATATCTCCAATAGAGCTGCAGCATTAGAAAATCATCCCAAAATTCTAAGCCTTGAAGCTAAAATTGATCAACTAACCATCGATCGCTCTTTAAAATTAAATAAACTATTGCCCAAAATAGATCTGCAATACAATTTTTTATCACCAGAATATAACGATATAAACACATTCAATACAGCAAACTACAAGGCTTTTGTTAATGTTAGTTTTCCATTGTTCTTACGTAAAGAACGAGGCGACCTCAAACTTGCCTCTATTAAAATACAGGATGCTAATTTCGAACGTGTATCTGCCTCGCTTAATATTCAGAATAAAATAGATGCTGTAAATGCCGAAATACAATCAATTGCAACACAAAATGAACTTATTAATAATATTGTAAAAGATTATGTGGCGATGGTACAAGCAGAAGAACGTAAATTTTTTATGGGAGAAAGTTCCCTCTTTCTTATCAACTCACGAGAACAAAAATTAATTGATGCTAGACTTAAAGAAAATGCACTTTTAATAAAACAACGTATAGCGACCGCAAGTCTCTATAACGCATTAGGGATTTCAGAACCCATACTTAATTAAGCTTGATTTTTTAACATTATTGTAACAGTACTCTGTATAAGTGAATAAAGTTTTTGATTAATGCGGTAAAACCATGTGTTTATTGCAGTTTATCGACAATTGTACGTGTATATCGAATTCTTTAAAAAATAGACAAGTATTTTATTGCCAGCTATTTAAAATTTCCTAAGTTTGCGCCGATTTTTAACAATTTATTAAGAACGTAAGGCCCTAGGAAAATGAGAAAAATCAATGCATTTTTTATAAGTATTGTGATCGTTTTATCATCTTGTACCCATGATGACTATGTTGATATAGACACCGATTTGGATCGAGACCTTAAGAACAGATTGGTTGATCTTTCTGGTCACAAAGGAATTCCTTATTTTATGTTACCACAAAGCAACGAGTACCATAAGATACCACAAGACCCGCTTAATCCCATTACCAAGGAAAAAGTAAAACTCGGAAAATTACTACTGCATGAAACGGCATTGGGTAAAAACCCAAAAATAAAAGATATGAAAGCTACGTATTCTTGTGCTTCATGTCATCACGCTGCAGCTGGATTTAGCTCTGGACTTCGACAAGGTATAGGGGAATGTGGTACCGGATTTGGATCGAACGGAAATACAAGAGTTATCGATAGTAGTGTTCCTATTGATTCTGTTGATATTCAACCATTGCGCTCACCAACAATTCTTAATGTTGCCTATCAAGATATAATGCTCTGGAACGGTCAGTTTGGTGGTACAGGGACCAATGCTGGTACCGAAGCAAATTGGGAAGGAATTGAGGAGAATTTTTTAGGGTTTCAGGGAGTAGAAGTACAAGCATTAAAAGGACAAGGAGTACATCGACTACTAATTGATGAAGAATTTGTAACTACTTTTGGATATAAGAGATTATTCGATGCTGCCTTTGCCGATATCTCAGAAAAAGATCGGTACTCAACTCAAAATGCAGGTCTGGCTATGGCAGCATATGAAAGAACATTACTTGCTGATGAATCTCCCTGGCAAGAATGGCTAAAAGGAGATGACGATGCGCTAAGTGATTCTGAGAAAAAAGGAGCCATCACATTTTTCGGAAAAGGAAAATGCTATGAGTGTCACACAGGTCCTGCTCTAAATGACAGCAACTTTTATGCTTTCGGAATGGGAGATTTTGATAATTCAGAAAAAGCAATTGTTCTTAAAAATGTAGATTTCGAAAACGTAAAAAAAGGAAGAGGTGGTTTTACAAAAAATACCAATGATAATTATAAATTTAAGACTCCTACTCTATATAATTTAATTGACAATGGTTTTTATGGTCACGGCAGTACATTTACATCGGTTAGAGATGTCATTGCTTATAAGAATGAAGGTATCCCTCAATCTACAGAAGTGCCTGTAGAAAACCTTGCAACTCAATTTGGTACCACTAATCTCACCGAAGAGGAAATAGACCACCTTACTCTTTTTATAGAAAATAGTCTACGAGATCCTAACCTAAATAGATATGTACCAGATGCTCCTTTATCAGGGTCCTGTTTTCCTAATAATGACAGGCAATCCAAAAATGATTTAGGATGTAATTAATTAATTTACAAAATATCATTTTCACTTTGGTAGGAGTATCCTTGTTCGAATATTAAATTAGCAACTAAGGCAAGGTTGCAATCCACCACATATTACCAAAAGGGTCCCTAAAACCAGCACCTCTAGCACCATTGTCCTCATCCATAGGTGACATTAGAGATGTAGCTCCGGCATCAATCGCCTCATAATAGGTTTGATCTGTATCTTTCACATACACATACATAGACCCAGCATGTGCCGGTAAATCTACAGAGGCTTCTGCCAGAAGAATCATACTATCCCCTATTCTAATTTCAGAATGTTGTATGCGTTTTGCTGCATCAAGGCTTCGTAACATCTCTTCTGCTCTAAAAATTTTACGAATAAAATCAATAAAGTCTTCTGCTTTATCAACTACTAAGTAAGGCATGGCTTGCTGATGACCAGCAATAATTTTCATTCGCTGCATAACGTAAAAATCAGTTTTTAAGTATCAACGAACAAAACAACATATATATTCTATACATGATAAAAAATGACATGCCACAAAAAAATATCCTTACTATATTTCTAAATAAGATACTAAAAGTCAACGAATACCAATTCCTATATAAAATTACTGAAATACCAGATTACAACTATTTTATATTGTTATTTCATAGGGCACATCACTAGCTGTGGTTTCTTCTTTTTTCATACATTTATACGACTTATGGATCATGGCAAAAAGCAGAGACCATTTTTCTTCAAAATTAGTATTACGTTCTACTTTATAAACCATTGAAAGACTATACAAACATATTAAACAACATTAGGCGTTACGTCTCTCTAAATGAGGAGGATGAAAAACAGTTTATTTCTATAATAAAAACCTCAAAAATCAAACGACGACAGTTTATTGTCCAACCAAATTTTATCTGTTTACACCAAACCTATGTTCATAGCGGAGCGTTTAGAAGTTATTTTGTTAGTGATCAAGGTGCCGAACACACGATACAGTTTGCCATAGAGGATTGGTTTATTAGTGATTTTAATAGTTATATTCATCAAACGCCTGCCTCCCTTTTTGTAGAAGCATTAGAAGATTCGATTGTGCAACAAATTGCTTATGAGGATGTAGAAAAACTTTGTGCTATCAATCCAAAATTCGAACGCTTCTTTAGGCTTGTCGCCCAAAAATCATTTGCTTTTTCGCAAAGACGAGTATTATCAAATCTTGGTCAATCTGCCGAAGAACGATATGTCGAATTCAAAAAATCGTACCCATCTATTGTTCATCGAGTTCCGCAATACACCTTAGCTTCATATCTAGGAATGTCTCCAGAATTTTTAAGTAAAATAAGAAAACGGCTTGCTGCCAAATCTTGAACTAGTTTAAGGTGATTTCCTAATTCAGTTCATTTATTAAGTTGATATATCTGCTCAACTTTGCAAAGTCAATATGAATTTTATAAAAGAAAGGCACTATGAATACTAAAATATGGCTAATAACAGGAATTTCTAGCGGTTTGGGAAAAGCTCTTGCCGAAGCGGTTGTCAAAAAAGGTGATTTTATGATAGGAACATTCAGAAAAAAATCACAAGTAGACAATTTTAATAAAAAAAACATTAAAAATACTGCAGCGTTTTTGTTGGATATAACGGATCAAAAAAAAATTGAAGAAATCATTGAAACGATTACCTCTCAATTCGGAAAAATCGATGTTTTAGTCAACAATGCAGGTATTGGTTTTGTAGGAGCGATAGAAGAAACCTCCTTAGACGAAGTGCGCAATGTTTTTGAGCCCAACTTTTTTGGCACTCTTAAACTGACCCAAGCTGTTCTGCCTCATATGCGCAACCAAAAAAGTGGACATATCATTCAGATTTCTTCTCACGGAGGTATTAAGGCATTTGCAGGTTTCGGAATTTATAATGCAAGCAAATTTGCGCTCGAAGGTTTTAGCGAGGCACTAGCACAAGAGGTTTCGCCCTTTGGCATTAAGGTAACCCTGGTCGAACCTGGACCATTTCGAACAAAATTTGCAGGAAATGGGCTGGGGCTTTCTCAAAACACAATTGATGCCTATTCAGATACAGCAGGAGTATTTCGAACAAAACTAAAAGGAGTTGACGGCAAACAAGAGGGGGATCCCGTCAAAGCATCTAACGCAATTATCAACTTGGTATATTCTGAACAGCCAACATTACGTATGCCCTTAGGAAAAACAGCACTTATTACAATTCAAATGAAATTAGATAGTGTACAATCTGATCTAAATACCCACCAAAAAATTGCAAAAAATTCGGTGTATTGATAAACAACCCATCATTAAACCCATATTTCTCTCAAATATTAAAGTTATAAAGCTCCTAACAAATACCATAAAAAACATTTTATAGGGGAGAATATTTATGAACTTTTTTTGAGCGAGACAGCCTTTATAATAATGTGATACCTTCTCTCTTTGTATTAATCCGACAAGAAAAAAGGCATAAAACAACAATATTGATGGTCTAGAGCAAATAATTTTGGCAATTTAAAATAAACTTTATGCTATTTACGTTTGGGATATACCAGAATAAAATATTTTTTTCTCCTATGTTTCAGAATTATAGTGATCATAACACTTAATTTTCTTCTTGACATAAACAAAAAGTAGTTGACTTTTTTAACTGTACGTTTTATACTTTAACCAACATCAGTTCAAAACAAGACTTACTCATGGACGTATAAAAATATCCCTTTTTCTGAAAAAACTAAATTTCTTAAAACCCAAAGATTATGAAAACCAATTTTTACCTATCACAAAGGAACGGTTCGTTTCTAGTATCTATTTTTCTATTATTTATTTCTATTAATATTCATGCGCAATCTGTAGTACAAGAACATGGTAGGCTTCGAGTAGTAGGAAACCATGTTGTCGATCAAAATAATGACCCCTTAAGTTTGGCTGGTAATAGTCTTTTTTGGAGTAACGCTACAGACACTTCTGATTTTTATGAAGCTGAAACCGTGACACATCTAATAGATAACTGGAATACTTCTATAGTCAGAGTTGCGATGGGAGTAAAAGAAACATGGGACGGAGGCACTGGATATATCGATAGTCCTACCTTTCAGAAAAATAAAATCAAAAAAGTAATTGATGCAGCCATTGCTAATGGTATTTATGTAATCATCGACTGGCATACTCATGAGGCTGAATTATATACCAATGAAGCGGCTAGTTTTTTTAGTGAAATGGCACAATTATATGGCAATTATCCTAATGTTATTTATGAAATTTATAATGAACCTATTTATCAATCTTGGTCTCAGGTTAAAAGTTATGCCAATACCGTAATTGCTGCAATTCGTGCTCAGGATCCTGATAATTTAATTATTGTTGGGTCTCCTACTTGGTCCCAAGATGTTGATATTGCTTCTTATGACCAAATCAACGATAATAATACTGCTTATACATTGCATTTTTATGCAGGAACACATACGCAATACCTAAGAGATAAAGCTGTCACTGCTATGAATAATGGTGCCGCTATTTTTGTAACCGAGTGGGGAGCAACAGAAGCAAGTGGCGATGGTGATGCAGATAGAGCAGAGACAGAAAATTGGATGGAATTTTTAAAAGAAAATAATATAAGTCATGCGAATTGGTCTGTTGCCGATAAAGATGAAGGTTCTGCAACAGTTACAGTAGGACGAGGTATTGAAGGTCTAAAAAACAATGATCTTACTGAAAATGGACTTTTTATTCAGGAACTCATAAAAAACTGGTCAGGTGATGATAATCAAGGAGAAAATACCCCTCCTACTATTACTCTTACTTCTCCTTCTTCGGGTAGCCAGTTTGAGACAGGAAATGGAATTCTGATTACTGCTGATGCTTCTGATGCTGATGGTAGTATAGAGAGAGTTGAGTTTTATAGTGAAAATCAAAAAATAGGAGAAGACACCTCTTCGCCATATCAATACGAAATTGAAAATGCTGCCGAAGGTAACTATACCCTCTATGCTATAGCTATAGATAATGAAGCAGCAAGTACCTCTTCTGATCAAGTAAACATTACAGTTACCGAACAAACCACGACAGGTTGCTCAGGCACAGGAGTTTCTATAGCTGGTACTATCCAAGCAGAGAATTTTTGTAACATGAGTGGAATCCAGACAGAGACAACCACAGATGCCGGAGCAGGAAGTAATGTAGGTTGGATCGATGTAGGAGATTATATAGAATATAGAGTGAATATTCCTGAATCTGCAACCTATAAAATAGCATATAGAGTGGCTTCTCGATATGGTTCGGGTGAAGTAGATTTTAGAGTTAATAATACTTCAAAAAGTATCACAGCTATACCCAATACCGGAGGGTGGCAAAATTGGACCACCATAGATACTACTGTAGAATTAGATGCTGGTAACCAGACAATACAATTGCTTGCTACCGGACAACTATGGAACATCAATTGGTTTACAATAACCAAAGATGATGATGTTATTGATGATACTCCTGAAACCTGTAGTTTTGGGACACCGATTTCTACTAATCTACCTGCTTTTGGAGGAATATCATTTTCTAATGTACATATTCTGGGAGATAATGGTCCTGATTTAGATAATTTTAGAGAACTAAGCATTAACTGGAACCCTACGTATAATGGACTTTATCAATTCGCCATCAGTACGAATAATGGAGTACCTGGCTATTATGTGGATCTAAGAGACTTTAGTAATACCTTATTTAATACTAGTAGTCCAGAGGTAACAATGACCAACTCAGGGTTTACCGGTTTAGATGGTTCTTATTGGGTAACACAAGATGATGCAAATTTTGTAATGGTATCAAAGGATGGTGGTTTTACACTGTATTTTAGTAATTCTAATACACCTCCTACATGCACCGAAGATAAGTCAATAGGTGATACTAACGAAATAGTAAACATAAAGGCATTTCCTAATCCTGTAGATATTGATACTGATATTCTATATATAAATGGTATTCCTCAAGCTCAAGAAACATCAATACTAGAGGTTGTGGATATGCAAGGAAAAGTTATATTAGAAAAAAATATCGAAAATTCAGAAGCAAATATAGATGTATCTATACTAAAATCTGGAACCTATATTTTAATGATTAAAGGATCAAAATTCAGAAAATCTATTTTGTTTGCTAAAGAATAATGTTCTTTAAGCGGATCAAAAAAGAAGTACAGATGGTACTATAGAAAAGAGCAAAACCTTAAGGTTTTGCTCTTTTTTTAATCCTCTTATTATTCACTTTGTTTTTTGCCCATAACTCTCAACTCATCAATATGGTACCGTGTTGTGGCTTTGGGGTCTCCACCAGTATACCTAAAACCAATTCTTACTTTTTCGTCAAGACATGATAAACTAATTGGACCCAAAGACTCAAAATCTCCGAAACCTTCGATCGCACTTCTCGGAATTAACACATCTAATTTTGTCCAGGTGGTATTGGCTATTGTGTCTAAAAAATTATTTGTGACAAATACCTCTAATATATTACCGGTATCATATGCCGCTTGCACATCAAAATATAGGGATTCGTGCATAGAAGAACTTAAATCTATTTCTGGAGTAATCAGCCAAACCTCATATAAAGGCTCTCCAGATCTATACCCTGTTATTTGTGCGTAGTCATTATTGTCAAAAGCTCCCATTTTATAGGTTAATTGACCATTGTAGATGTTGTGGTTAATCCACCCCAAATCTTCGAGATCCCCTATCTTAAGATCTGTAAAATTTTCCTCGAATAAGAAATCTAATCCCTCTACGATAAATGGACAGTCCAGTACAATGGGATCACATCGGATTTCTGAATCAAAAACCATTTGAGTAGGATCATTAAGCACTAGATTGTATATTTCGCCTTCATAATTTTTGGTTAATATTCCTTCTAGAGCTCCTGTACCTGTTGGTAATTTACTTCCACCAAAATCAGAATATACACTGGTGCTTATAATCACAGACCTTCCTGATATACAACTTTCTATAATCCGTTCACCATCATATTCATCATTCACTTCTGCAGCAAATGTAAACACATTGTCTTCGGTAATCATACTTTTATTAAACTGTACCTCACTCAATTTGACATAAACATTAAGAAAAGTATCTGAAAAATCTTCGATCCTGATTTCTAACGGAACTATTTCCTGTATTTCTGATGATCTTACTATTTGGTCTTTAATAGAAAAAGAAGAAATAGCCTTTATGGTGTTTCCTTCTAAAACACCTAGCGTAGGAACCCCGTTTTCTATTCCAATAGATAAACCATCTAGTTTAACATACACCTTACGACCAAACTCGAAAGTCGTATACAACGGAGCATCATCAACAAGAACTCTTACGCCGGCAGATGGGTGTATTGATTTATCTTGAACGATAATCTCTTTAAAAAAATTACCTGCCTTATCGCTAGATACTACATATCCTTCTATTGCCGTATTAGTGTTGTCAAAAACAACCTTACCATTCTCTCCATCAGCTATTAATTTCTGACCCAAAATTCCTAGTAAAGCATCTATAGTAATTATAGTTTCTTCAATTTTTGGATCCTCGATGGTTCCTGTAGGTATTTGAAATTCTTCTTCGTGCACGCACCTAATCATACTAATGCATACTAGTATCGAAATAAGAAAAAAACTTGTTTTTAAGTATAAATTCATTGATTGCTTTTTTGTAGTTATTCTGTATAAATCAATTAAAATCGCTGAGAAGGATTAAAACCGTAAATACATATTAAAATAATAAGTCGTACCCATACCATAGAAATATTTGGTCCCATACACTGGTGTTTTGCGTTCTGATTCTTCTAATGCCAATCTATAATTTGCATTTCTTGATTGTTCAAACCCTCCTGTTTTATAGGCTTGATTAAGAACATTATTAACTGATGCAAAAAAACCAACATAGTATTTCTTAATTCGCCACGATTTGCCACCAATAACATTCAGCAGGAAATAGTCGTCAAACTTTTCTTGTTTCAAGAGGTCCTTAGCTATATTTTCATCATAATCATTAAATGGCAACCCGTCTGCGTCTAGAAAGAAATTAGATGTTCGGGCAAAAGGACTACTATTAACGTATGCATTAGAAAAATAATTTATTGTACTACCAAACCACCAAAAATTAGGATCACTATACTCAAACCCAAATTGTATGGCCCGCTCTGGCCCTGCCGAAATATGATATCCTTTTAATGCCGATGTGCCCATGTCCTGTATCCCTTGAACATCAGAAAAGACCTCACTAGTGCTTGTTAGCGTTAGTTGTGGATTGTTAATATACCTATAACTACCAACTGCTGCTGCCGCTTTTAGTTTTAAAACAGGTATCATATGATATTCGACTCCTAACTCCCCTCCTATATGTAGCTTATCAATATCTGTAACTACTTCTTGCACAAAACCCGAATCAGAACCTGATAACGCCTGCGTATAAAAAAACGAAAGGTTCGTTGCGTCAAGGATTTTGGTATAATATCCTGTTATTTTTGCCTTTATTTTTGACGATCGAAAGATATAACTGGCATCGAAAGATTCGATTTTTTCACTTTGTTGTTTCCCGCCTTGCAAAGCTGCAATGGTACTATTATTTTGTCTTGCATTAACAAATGAATTACGTATTGTAGGTGCATTAGTATCGTAAATCCCATTAAGCGCTATATAATTATGACCATCTATTGCGCATGTGACTCCTCCTTTTATGCCATAGTTTAAAAAATCTAAGTGTTCGCTTTTTCCAAATGATTTATCTCCAGGAAAATATCCATTTTCAAATACACCATTTCTTTGATACGATGTTTTTGATATTCTTCCTGATACAAAACAGTCCATCCACTTATAGTTATATTGCCCCTGTATAAAACCATCTATTGTAGTTGCTTCAATCATAAAATTATAGTCATAGCGATCCCCTACACCAACAATACGATTTGGGTTACGAATATCACTTTGCGCCCTACTCGACAATTCTTGGGGTGATTGATCATTCGAAGACAACGCAAAAACATCTACGTCTAGAAAACCTGTGCCTCCCAAAAGATCAGCCACCTCTGCAAAGTTTTCACTTTGTAAGTTTCTATATTTTATAGCGGTATTTATCATCAAATTATCATTTAATCTACTGTTCATAAATACATTACCTATTATACTAGTGTCATTAGTTCTGTCTTCGGATAGTATATAAGTAGCATTTGCGCCTTGTGCTTCATTTTGTTGATTTGTGGCTACTAATTGGTCCCACTGTATTTGTCCATTATTAATAAGGTTTTGCTGTGCTAAAAAAGCATTTTGAAATGCCAACGATGTAGGGGTCTGGGATTGTAAATAATAACTTGGCAGATTCTCTGGATGAACAGGATTCGTATCAGCACTCCTACCTCCTCCTATATAAATAGGTTCTTCGTTCGAATCTATTACCAAATCACTACCTCCAGTATCTATTCTGCTCGTTCCCACAGTGCCTGTCTGAAAAGCTATATTTGTATTTATTCTTGTGTTTTCATTGATCGCCCAATAATGATTAAACATAACAATGGGTTCTTCTACTTTTCGTTCTCGAGCATTTCTTATTTTTCCATTATGATACCCCCAATTTGGGTTATAGGTGTTTCCTTTTATCTCGTATACTTCATTAGTAATTGCGGTTGATTTTCCTCTACGATTTGGCGTATAAAAGCCCGTTAAATTAAGACTGTGCTTTTTGTTAATCCTTTTTTCTATAGATACGAAAAAAGAATTTGCATCATATAAGGTTCCTTCTATATACCCTTCGTTTCCATATCGTCGCGATAAGGATGTTGTATATGCCCATCCGTTTGATAATACCCCAGAGGAGTATGTTGCCATAATTCTACCTCGATAACTTCTATTTGAGGAAGCATACGATAATTTTACTCCTTTGCGATATTTTGAAGCCCTCATAATGATATTAGAGGTTCCTAAAAGACCGCCAAATGTATATTCATTTCTAGAAATCCCTACAGAAAATTCTTGGTTACGTTGTACATCGTTTAACCCGCCCCAATTACTCCATTGCGGCCTACCATTGTACATTTTATTCATTTCGATACCATTAATCAATACTTTGCCGTTTTCACTTCCTAAGCCTCTTGGGCGAAAAAAAGTAGCACTAAAATCAAATGCCGCTGCTTTTAGAAACACATCTCTGGTAGATTGAAGTAAACCAGACACCTTTGTGGTTTCGCTTTGATCATCATCTAATTCTTCATCAGAAAGATCAATTCTTCCCACTTGAGATTGATCAAATGTAAAATCATACTCTAGGTCTATTTTTTTTAGATCGAGTATCTGATTTTTATTAATTATAACAGGGAAACGTTTAATAATGTAGCCTTTCTTTGAAAACAAAAGAATTTGTTCTCCTAAAGGAAGATCTACTGCACGTATACTAAACTTCCCATCTATATTGCTTGTTGCTTTGTAATCAAAACCTTCTAGAGTTACAACTACATTTTCTAAATATGTCCCTGTTATTGCATCAACAATTTTACCTTGTACCAGTTGTTCATATTGAGCTTGTATGTTTTGATAGAAAAAAACAAACAGAATACACCCATAAAAAGAATGTTTCATCGTACTATACTTTTAAAAAAACACTCAAAAAATAATAAGCGATCGAATTAATAAAGTGCAAGAATAAAACATAGTAGTTTCAAAAATTGAAACTACAAAAATTAATATTTGCAATTTGATATTAATTCAATCCCATCTTATGAGGTTTCAATTTAAAAGCATACTTCTCTTACTTTTTTTTTCTTCTATACTTTGTGCTCAAAAAAAGAAGGAATATAAGGCACATACAATTGCGTTTTATAATCTAGAAAATCTATTTGATATATATAATGATCCAAAAACTTTTGACGATGATAAGACTCCTAAAGGAAAAGACCACTGGACCCAAGAAAAGTATACGCATAAGTTAGAGAATCTGGCGCGTGTTATTTCAGAAATAGGTGTCTCAACTACTAATAGCTCCCCTGCTATTTTAGGGGTTGCAGAAATAGAGAACAAAAAAGTCTTAGAAGATCTTACTGCCACTTCGTATCTAGCACCCAAAAATTATGGTATCATTCATTTTGACTCCCCCGATAGAAGAGGTGTTGATGTGGCGCTATTGTATAAAAAAACGGTATTTAGGCCAAAAAACTCAAGTGCCCACGAACTTGTGCTTTTTGACCACCTTACCAATAAGCGAATATATACAAGAGACCAACTATTAGTAAGTGGGTACCTCGATGGAGACTTAATTCATATACTGGTAAATCACTGGCCTTCTAGAAGAGGTGGCGAAGCGAGAAGTCGCTACAAAAGAGAAAAAGCCGCTAGCCTTTCTAAAAAAATTATGGACTCACTATTTGCTATCAATCCCTATGCAAAAATTATTGCTATGGGGGATCTTAACGACACCCCAAATGACACAAGTATAAAAAAAATTCTTGCTGCCAAAAAGAGTAAAGAAGATATGAAAATAAAAGAATTATACAACCCTATGATCCAAATGTCTAAGAAAGGACTAGGTTCTATGGCTTGGGGAGATCAATGGAGTTTATTTGATCAACTTATGGTTTCTTCAGAATTGGTACGCTCAGAATATTCATCCTATCGATATTATAAAGCGGGGATATTTAACCCACATTATTTAATAACAACTTCTGGCAAGTACAAGGGATATCCTTATCGTAGTTTTGCAAATAATACCTACACAGAGGGGTATAGCGATCATTTTCCTGTATATCTATTTCTTATTAAAGAAAAAAGGTGATCAAATGATCACCTTTTCGGTATATTTTATTTCATATTTCTTACTTAGAAAGAAATTGTAGCGCTACATGTAGCTTCTACGTATGCATCAAAAGAAACTCCTTCAAGATCAACAGTTTCTGTTTGTCCAGCTGCACTAACATCTGCTGTACCGTCTCCATTGTCACACATAGTAATAGAAATTCCGATTACATCACAAGTTTCGCAATTTGAATCGCCATCATCATCACTACCACATGAAGTGAATCCTAAGGCTAAAGTAAATGCTGCTAAGTAGATAAATTTTTTCATAATATTGGGCTTTAAAATTGTTTTTTATAGCCGCGAAGATAAGAGATTACTTTATATTTAACAAATTATTTTGTTAAAAAATGCTCTTTAACGTTTTTTTCGAGTATTTAATCGACAATAAAAGGTTAAAACGTACTTTCTTGTTTTAGAAAAAAAGATGTGTCTTATATGAAATTACTACTCACAATCAGATAGCTCAACATACCGTTCGAAGGTTATTTCTATATCTCTATCATCAATAAATGCATTTCCGTTTTCTCCTCGACACACCAAAATCCGTTCTCCACTGTTGGTACATGACAAGCATATTAATCCTGCAAAAGTACAATCACCTAAACTTTCTAATTCTGCTCTATAAAAATTAGCAATCTCTTCATCCTCATCACCTGCGTCACAATTATTTGATAGAAAAACTTCTATAGCTGTTTTATATTCTGCACAATTATCAGTGGATTCATTTGCTGTATATGCAGCAAATGTTTCTCCTAGGGTTATACCTGCCTCACCGCAATCTACACCGCCATCGTCATCACTTTTACAAGCAGTAAATCCTAAGGTAAGTACAAATGCGATCGCATACATACATAGTTTGTTCATATCAATTCCTGATTTTGGGTTAACTAAAGTCAAAAATAAGAAAATTAACGACTTTTTAATATTTTACGCCATTCTAAAACAGATAACGTACTAAAATAATCTTTATTTTACTTCCTCTATATCAATAGGTTTACCTATATAAGCTAAAAAACTGCCTTCGTCTATTTCTTCTATTTCTTTGCTATATGATGATATAATCCTAATATTTTTATGTGCGTCTTTTATAAATAGAGGAATAATCTCTTTGTCACTATTAGTTAATTCGATAAGGGTTTGATAATGTTTTTGATTCATAATCTTTATTTCTTGAATTCCCGGGTATTTTTCGGCAAGTTCTATTAGAGATTGGTAGTCATCGGTATGAGAAAACAGTCCTTCTTGAGGATTATTTTCAGGATCCCGCATTTCTTCAGAAGTGATTAATCTAAAAGATCCATGCTCTCCAAATTGATCTCTAAACTTATTAATTGCATATTTGTTGATATCACTATTTCCTGTTAAAGCCATAAGATATCCTATATCGCTAAGTTCTATATTGTTTTTGAGTTGTTCACCATAGATATTGCCTTCGACGGCTTCTAACCCTAAATTTTTAGCTTTTTTGATATTTTCCTTATTACTATCAACCAATACTACATGTCGATTGTTATTTTTAATATAAGCAGCAATTAATCTCGAGATTTTTGAAGCACCAATAATCAAAATCCCTTCAGATTTTTTAAGAAAAACACCTACTAATTTAGCAAAAATACGTGCAGTGGTGGCATTAAGCAATACTGTCCCTAATACAATCATGAAGACCAACGGAGTAATATATTCTGCTCCAGACACTCCCTCTTTCTCTAATTTTAATCCAAAAAGAGATGCGATCCCTGCAGCTACAATTCCTCTTGGTCCCACCCAACTAATAAAAAGTTTTTCATTGATTTTGAGTCCGGATCGTATAGAACTCAGAAATACACCTAATGGACGAACAAGAAAAACAATACATAAAAATAAGGTAACAGCTTTCCAATTATAAATCAACTTCAAATCCTCTATATTTATATTCGCCGATAATAAAATAAATAATATCGAAATCAAAAGCACACTCAATGATTCCTTAAAATATAAGATCTCATCGATGTTTGGCAGGTTTATATTTCCTAGAACCATCCCCATGACCACAACAGATAATAAGCCCGACTCATGAGCAAAGGCATCTGATAAAACAAATACACCGAGTACAGTAGCCAGAGTAACTACGTTAAGAAGATAATGTGGTATGATTTTCTTTTTAAGTGAAAAAGCCAATCCATGAGCAAAAGTAAAACCAAAAGTAAAACCAAATAACACTATTTTTGCGAACTCGATTAGAGCAGTAAACGTGAATTCTTCTCCCCCTCCTGCTCTTATAAACTCAAATACTAATACTGCGACCAATGCTCCTATGGGGTCAATTAAAATCCCTTCCCATTTTAATACTGCCGAGACATCTTTCTTAAGTGGTATATTCCTTAAAATAGGAGTAATCACTGTTGGCCCCGTAACAATAATTAAAGAAGAAAATAAAAAAGAAATAGGCCAACTAAGGTCAAAAATAAAATGAGCGGCAAATCCCGCACCAAAAAAAGTAATCACTACAGCAATAGTGATTAACTTAATTATTACTGGACCTACGTTAAAAATCTCATTACGTCTCAAAGTAAGACCACCCTCAAAAAGAATAATGCTAATAGCGAGAGAAACGAAGTAAAACAAGCTTTCTCCGGGAAAAAATCCTTTTTCTCCATTCCAAATTGGCTGTATAAGTTTAGCACCATCTTCGGTATACAAAGTAGCTAAAGGACCTACAAGAAGCCCTATTAATATTAAAGGTAAAATTGCGGGTATTTTAAATTTCCAGGCAACCCACTGTGCCAAAATTCCTAATATAATGATTCCTGATAGTTCTATCATAGTGTACCTTTACTCAAATATATACAAGAATATGCTTACTTTTTTAAAAACTACATTAGAAATATGCGTTATTTTTTATGTTCAAAAAATTTAGTCCATATTCTTCGCCCCATAAACCATCTTTAATAGAACGCTATATTGCGAAACTTAAACAATCAAAAAATTAGTACCGTTCTTATTGGAGTAGGATTTTCTCCCAATCTCAAGAACAACATTTTTGAGGCCATGAGAATGGCCGACTTTTTTGATTCTAAACTAATTATAGTTCATGTAGGAGAAAAGACCGCCACTCAAGAAGAAAAAATTAAACCGCTAATTTCAAAGTTTTTGATGTAGAGTTTTCTGAGGGTGAATTTATTGCCGGGTCTCTAGTAAGAGCCTCTATCCTTACCACTCAGCTTAAAAAGAATATTCCTAAATTTACATTAGATAAAGAAGGACTTTTACAGTTTGTATATAAATTTTGCAGGTTTTAAGGATATTGATATCGAAGGGTGTCCTGATTTTTCTAACTGCTTTTTTCTTTTGGGAGAATCACCAGAAAGAATTAAAATCTTTTTTACTGATGAATTAGTCTTGTTTTTTGAAAATAATACGTATTATCACATTGAGTGTAATGGTAACTCATTATTGCTGTTGCGTAAGGAGCGATTGGCGAGTATTAAAGAAATTAAAAAACTGTTAGATTATGGAACTCGTCTTGAAAAAATAATTTCTTCGATTGAATATGATGAAATAATGTTAAAAAGTCCAAAAATTAAATCCTGATCCTTGTCATTTTTTCTATTTTGCAAAGATTTTTATAACCTATGAACCTATATCCCATAAAATCGGGAAGTTTTAAGCTTGATGGTGGTGCTATGTTTGGTGTTGTCCCAAAAGTATTATGGAATAAAACAAATCCCGCAGACGAAAAAAACCTAATTGATATTGCAGCTAGATGCTTGCTTATTGAAGACGGTAATAGACTCATCCTTATCGATTCGGGCATGGGTACTAAACAATCCGAAAAATTCTTTAGCTATTATAGCCCTTGGGGAAATGATAGTATTGATCTTTCTTTAAAAGAAAAAGGGTTTCATAGAGATGATATTACCGATGTGTTTATAACGCACCTTCATTTTGATCATTGTGGAGGGATCATACAATGGAATGACACCCGAACCGGGTATGAACTCGCGTTCAAAAATGCAAAGATCTGGAGCAATGAAGAACATTGGCAATGGGCTGTAACCCCAAATGCCAGAGAAAAAGCTTCGTTTCTCAAAGAAAATATTATGCCAATTGAAGAAAGTGGGCATCTACACTTTGTCTCAAGAACCGGGGAGTCATTTCAACAAAACTCTGAATTGGGTTTTGGCCTACTATTTGTTGATGGACATACAGAAAAGCAAATGATTCCGCATATAGAATATAAAAATAAAACCATTGTTTTTATGGCGGATTTATTGCCAACAGTTGGTCATATACCTCTACCATATGTTATGGGGTATGATACGCGACCACTTTTGACATTAGATGAAAAAAAGATATTTTTGGAAAATGCTGCCACCAATGGATGGTACTTATTTCTAGAACATGATGCACATAACGAAATAATAACTGTACAACATACCGAAAAAGGTGTACGTCTCAAAGAAGTTTTTACGTGTAATGAACTATTTAATTAAAACAAAAAATCAAATGATTTTATCCTCAAATAAAATACTCACTGCAATTGCAGCCTCATTTTTAGTCGCAAGCTGTGGTACTCCTGCCCTAATTTCTACTCCGATAAAAAATATTGACGAGATCCCTCTCAAAAATATTGAACTTACAGATAAACAACTAGAGATTTGGGGTACTTTGGATTTGATCAAGGATACAGTTCCCGGGATGAGCGTAGAGCGGGCCTATAAAGAAATTATTAAAAACAAAAAAGGTCAACCTGTTATTGTAGGAGTTATCGACAGTGGTGTTGATATAGAGCATGAAGACCTAGACGATGTACTTTGGGTAAATACAAAAGAAATTAAAGGAAACGGTATAGACGATGATAAGAACGGATATATTGATGATATCTATGGGTGGAATTTTCTAGGAGATGCTGAAGATGAAAACTTAGAATTCGTACGAATTATCAAAAAATTAGGCCCAAAATATGCTGGCAAAAACCTTGCCTCTGTTGCAGAAAATGATAGAGACGAATATCAAAGTTATATCATGGCCAAGGCAGAATATGAAAAAGAATTTCAGGAAACTGCAGGACAAAAAATGCAATACGAACAAATTTTGCAACAATCCAAAATATCGCATAATGCTGTCGTAGAAGTATTAAAAAAAGAAGACTACTCCCAAGAAGAACTGTTACAAATAGAAGCTAAAACATTAGATATGCAGCAAAATGTTGCTTTCTTATCCCAAATGTTTGGGTTTATGGACCCAGGAGATACCATTAAAGATTTTATAGAAAATCTAACTGAAGGAGTTGAACATTTTACAGAAAGCTTAAATTATAATCTTAATGTTGATTTTGATGGTAGAACACCTGTAGGAGATAATGTTGATGACATCACTGACACAAAGTATGGAAATAACAAGGTAATGGGGCCAAATCCCGAAAAAAAAGGAATTCTGCATGGGACTCATGTTGCTGGTACCATAGCTGCCGAGAGAAACAATGGAAAAGGAATGAATGGGGTCGCTCAAAATGTAAAAATAATGACTATAAGAGCCGTGCCTAATGGAGATGAATATGATAAAGATATCGCTTTAGCTATACGATATGCCGTAGACAATGGTGCTACTGTAATCAATACAAGTTTTGGTAAATATTTTAGTACCCACCCTGGATGGGTAAGAGAAGCCATTATTTATGCGTCCTCAAAAGATGTACTTATTGTAAATGCTGCAGGTAACGAATCTAAAGACCTTGATACAACTGTAGTATACCCTAACGACCAAACGGGTCTTGAATCAGAAATATCCGATAATTTTATTACTATTGGCGCATTAAATTATGAGTACGGTTCTAGTCTTATCGCTAGCTTTTCTAATTACGGAAAAAATAATGTAGATGCCTTTGCTCCTGGAGTAAAAATATGGTCAACAGCACCAAATAATAAATATAAGCATCTAGAAGGAACCTCTATGGCTGCGCCAGCTGTATCAGGTGTTGCTGCTTTAATAAGATCCTATTATCCCGCTTTAAAAGCCTCACAAGTAAAACGAATACTTATGGATAGTGGATTACCCGTTAAAGCAACAGTCAATGTTGGTGATGAGATATCAACAATAAAAAATTTCTCAGAAATATCTAAATCAGGAAAAATGGTCAACCTATATAATGCTCTAATTATGGCAGAGCAGTTGGCTAAATAATTTATATGTTATGTTTAAGAAAATTGCTTTCGTTCTTTTTGCAGGGATTTATTGTGTAAATGCGCAGAATAATACTTCCTATTGGCAGCAAAAAGTAGCGTATACTATGGATGTGGATATGAATGTGGAAAACTTTCAATATGAAGGGACACAAGAATTGGTATACACTAATAATTCACCAGACACTTTATATCAAGTGTTTTATCATTTATATTTTAATGCATTTCAACCAGGAAGCGAAATGGATATTCATTCTCAAAACATTCCTGATCCAGACCCAAAAATTGGATATAAAATCAGCAAACTTAGTCCTGAAGAAACTGGATACCTGAATGTTTCTTCCTTGTCTCAAGACGGAAAAGCTATTGAACATAAAACAGCCGGAACAGTTTTAGAAGTAAAACTACACTCGCCTATCCCACCAGGAAAAAAGACTACTTTTGAAATGAATTTTAAAGGTCAGGTTCCTAAACAAATTCGTCGATCTGGACGAAATAGTGCCGAGGGCATCGCGCTGTCTATGACGCAATGGTATCCCAAAATTGCAGAATATGACTTCGAGGGTTGGCATGCACACCCTTATATTGCAAGAGAATTTCATGGGGTTTGGGGCGATTTTGACGTAACCATTACTATAGATAAAGAGTATGTTGTAGGGGGTACAGGATATCTTCAAAATGCGCAAGAAATTGGGCATGGTTATGAAAAACCCGGTACCACAGTTGTCAAACCAAAAGGAAAAAAACTATCCTGGCATTTTAAAGCACCTAATGTACATGATTTTGCTTGGGCAGCAGATCCAGAATATATGCATGACGTAATAACCATGCCAGATGGTCCAACATTACATTTCCTATATAAAAACAATAAAGAAATTATTGATAACTGGAAAGATCTTCAACCCAAAGCAGTAGAATTAATGCGATATTTTAGTGACAAAATAGGTAAATATCCTTATGAACAATATTCTATTTTACAAGGTGGAGATGGTGGTATGGAGTACGCCATGTGTACACTAATAACCGGAGAAAGAAATTTTAATAGTCTTGTTGGTGTTACCGCACATGAAATGGCACATGCATGGTTTCAACATATTCTAGCAACTAATGAAGCCAAACACGAATGGATGGATGAAGGGTTTACAACTTATATTTCTACACTTGCAATGAATGAAGTAATGATACAAAACAATCCAAATTCATTACGAGGATCTTATAAGACTTATTATCAATTAGCAATTTCGGGAATAGAACAACCACAAACAACACATGCTGATCATTACGCTCATAATTTTGCTTATGGTGCTTCTGCCTACGGAAAAGGAGCCGTATTTCTTGCACAACTTGGATATATTATTGGCGAAGATAATCTGGCTAAAACTATAAAAAGATATTATAAAGAATGGAAATTTAAACACCCTACTCCCAATGATTTCAAAAGAGTAGCCGAAAAAATATCTTCAATACAATTAGATTGGTATTTGACCGATTGGACACAAACAACAAATACGATCGATTATGCTATAAAAGATGTAGAAGAAAACAGTAATACAACAACAAATATTATACTAGAGCGTATTGGCCAAATGCCAATGCCAATTGATGTATATGTAGAATATACCGACAGTGTAGTAGAATCATTTTATATCCCTCTTAGAATGATGAGAGGTCAAAAAGAAAACCCTATTCCTTCTATGAATAGAACTATTATGTCTGATTGGCCTTGGACAAATCCCACGTATACAATCAATATATCTAAACCTAAATCTGAAATAAAATCAGTAAAAATAGATATAACAAACGTACTGGCAGATATCAATCCAAGCAATGATGGTTATACAAAATAAGAAAATAACTTAATTCTAAAAAGTTGATTTTACACCCATTTATATTTATTGATTTATGAAATCAACTTTTAATAAAAAAGAACGACTCAAAAGCAAAAAAGAAATTGACTTCCTTTTTGCAGAGGGCGCCTCTATCTCTAGATATCCAATTCGGCTGATCTACAAGAAATCTGTTTTTAAAGAAAATATCACTTTAAGAACTGGTGTTTCTGTGCCAAAACGTAATTTTAAAAAAGCAGTAGACCGCAATGCTATAAAACGTTTATTGCGTGAAGGTTATAGAAAAAATAAGTATCTTGTACCCAACACTACTCATCAATTCACTTTTATGTTTTTATATTCGGGAAAAGAAATGCCCAAATATGCTCAAGTAGAATCTAAGATAAAAGAGGTTCTACAAAAATTCGTAGCACAAAACATAGGTTTAAAATAATAATAAAAAGATAAATTGTCCTTTTTATTAAACTGATTTATCAATAGTTAAAAATAGTACGCATGAAGAAAAGAATCGTCTATCCAATAATTGCAGTTGTTCTATTACTTTCTACAGTAAGTTTTAAGTCAGATTTTTTTGAAATTGCCAAACAGGTAGAAATTTTTACTACGATGTTTAAAGAATTAAACATGAACTATGTTGATGAAACAAATCCTGCGGAGTTAATGGATACTGCTATCAAGGCGATGTTAGACGATCTGGATCCTTATACCAAATATTGGAATGAACAAGACGTAGAGGCTTCAAAAATTAGAAATGCAGGAGAATATACAGGCATAGGTGCTTCTATAAAAACCATTAAAGATAAAATTATTATTATTGAACCCTATAAAGACTATCCTGCAGATAAAGCTGGTCTGAGAGCTGGAGATGAAATCATACAAATTGGTGATATCAAGGTTTCAGATTTTAAAGATGATGCAGGAGAGCTTCTTAAAGGAGCCAGTGGAACCAAAGTGGATATCACCTATAACAGACAAGGAGAAACAAAAAAAACGATACTAGAACGGGAAGAAATAGAGGTTGATGCAGTACCTTTTTACACCGTACTAGATGATAATACAGGATATATTGTATTATCCAAGTTTAACAATAAAGCCTCTAGTGAAACCATTGCTGCATTAAAAGATGTAAAAGCCAAAGGAGCTACTAAAATTATTCTTGACCTACGAGGAAACCCAGGAGGATTATTAAGTGAGGCAATTAACGTTACCAATATTTTTGTTCCAAAAGGAGAATTAATCACTACTACCAAATCAGTTGTAAAAAAATATAATAAATCATATACCACAAAGAAAGAGCCTGTTGATATACAAATCCCATTAGTTGTGTTAGTTAATGGACGAAGTGCCTCTGCAAGCGAAATTGTAGCAGGTAGTATTCAAGATCTTGATAGAGGTGTTGTTATCGGTGCTAGAAGTTTTGGTAAAGGATTGGTACAGCGCCCAAAAAAATTAACCTACGGAACACAGCTTAAAATTACAATTTCTAGGTATTATACACCAAGTGGTAGGTGTATACAAGCACTCGATTACTGGAACAGAGATAAGGACAATAAAGCGGTAAGAATTGATGAACAAGATTTTAAAGCTTTTAAAACTAAAAATGGAAGAACAGTATATGATGGGGGAGGGATCCAACCAGATATTGAGCTAGAAACATCAAAATTTAGCAAAATTACAACCGCTTTATTAAAATCAAATGCCATATTTGAGTACAGCACCAAATATTATTACTCTCATCAATTGAATAATTCTAGTGACTTTAATTTTACTAATGATGATTACCAAGATTTTAAAAAATTTGTAAAACAAAGCGATTTCAATTTTGAAACTGAAACCGAAAAATCTTTTAAAAAGTCCCTAGAAGTTGCTAAAAGAGAAAAGTTTGATGCAGAAATTGAAGAAACATACAAGACATTAATTGCTTCTATCAACACTTCAAAGCAAAAGGCTTTGGATATTCATAAAAACGAAATTGTTGCCTTATTAACTGACGAAATTATAAAGCGATATTTCTACAGAGAAGGTTTATATAATTACTACGTTACACATAATCCCGAAATTGCAAAAAGTCAAGAAATCTTAAATAATAAAAGCAAATATGAGAGTATTTTAAAATAACGGATAAAAAAGGAAAAACCAATTAATTGGGTAATCCTACTCCTGATTTTAATTTTTTAGACAAAACACTATATACTTGTTCCTATATTTTAAATGAACAAGATCTTACCTCTTCATGGCAATGTGAGGAATTCCATCTTCGAGATACCCCTCTCCTACTTGTTTAAAAAGGTGTTTCTCATAAAAATTCTTAAGGTGTGTTTGGGCTGATATTTTAATATTATTTACATTAAAATGTTCTTCTACAGCTTGTATACTTGCTCTTATTAAATCATGACCGTATCCGAATTTTCTTTGTTCCTCTGACACAACTACTCTACCGATACTTGCATCTTCGAAATAATCACCTGCTTTAAAAATTCTTGTGTACGCTACAATTTCCTTGTTTTTGAAACCTATTACATGTAATGCCTTTTGATCTTTATCATCTACGTCTTGATAAACACAATCTTGTTCTACGACAAATACTTCTGCGCGTAAGCGCAGAATTTTATACAATTCTAGTGTAGTTAATTCATCAAAAGATTTAACGGTAAATAGTATGTCCATTTTTTCAATTTCACCTGATTGTAACAGATTACATTAAGAATATTAGAATATCTATATAAACTATATACATATTGGAATTTTATGAACTCTATCCAAATGTCTTCCAGCTTCAAACTTAGTATCTAAAAATGTTTTTACCATTTCTAGAGCTTGTGGTTGTGAGGTAAATCTTGCAGGAATACATAAAATATTTGCATTATTATGCAATCTGGTAAGTTCTGTAATTTCTTTTGTCCAACAAAGACCTGCTCGTACATTTTTATATTTGTTAGCAGTCATAGCAACACCATTTCCGCTTCCACAAATCAAAATTCCAAAAGATACTTTTTCAGTATCCACATCTTTAGCTACAGGGTGAACAAAATCTGGATAATCTACACTACTATTTTCATTAGTACCATAATTTGTAATATCAATATCTATAGACTCCAAATATTTTATAACTGCAAATTTATATTCTGTTCCGGCATGATCGTTTCCGATAGCTATTTTCATTTGTTTATTTATTTCATTTGTTTAGACAAAGGTAGTTTAATCTCAAAAAAGTAAACTCCAAAAAACCAATAATTTAACTCAATATTACCCCAATGTTAATAACTCACAGCCTTCTGTTAACATATGATGTGGATAAATAGTTCTTAAAATTCAAGAACTATTTTTGGAAGTATAAATTTTTATTTCAATACAAACATTCATATTAGAAATCAAAATTATAACCCCAGTTTTTCTAGCCAAGTTTTCAAGTACAATATGATAGTTATAAACTACTACTTTTTACCAAAAATATTAAAAATATAATGTGATTATTATCTATTAACAACTGTTAATTAAATTATTTATCTACTAAGATAATCAAAGTATTATAGTATTCATATCCTGTTTATATCATTATGAAAATTCATTTTAACTTAAAAAGCAAACAAAATATAAAAAAGATATACCGCTATTCACACTACATTATAATCATCATTATTTTTTTTAAAATTTAAAGAAAGAAAAGAAATGTATTATATATATGTTTATAACTACTTTTAGTACTTATTTTTTAGTTTCATCTATGGTTCTGAGATTTGATTATTGGTCAGGGAAAATGAATCAAAAATTTACTTTTTGTAAAAGTTAGAGTTAAAAAGTATCTTAAAGTTTAGATTCTTTCGTTATTGAAATTAAAAAGAGTGATGAATCCTTTGTTACGTACTCTTCTTTTATTTCTTTTTTCTTATTAATTGTAGAGTTAATCGAAACAGAGAAGAAATAGATACCCAATACAAATATTAGGATAAAAAAAAATATAATTTTATGTATTTTTTTGATTTTATTCATGTCAGTATGGTAAGATAAACGAATAAAAAGTAGGTGTAGTATATAAAAATTAAGTAAATTTTAAGAAAAAATACAGTTCTTGTTTAATTTAAATTATTTAAAGTACTGATTTACAATTGTTAGCTATACTAAACGTTAGACAAAATTCATAAATCATTGATTAATAAAAGTTTACACTTTAAATCATGAAGGTTAAAAGATAAACTGTATTTTTAGCCCAAATAAATAGATATTAATGAAAAGAAAGAGAAGTAGAAGAAAAAAATCACCCAAAATAGAAAATATCACCCAAGGAATACTCAAAATACTAAAATCCGAGTCCAATAAAAGTTTTAATTATAAGCAAATCGCTTCAAAATTTGGAGTAGATGATCCGAGTAGTCGCAATCAAATTATTAAAACACTTTCTCAATTAGCAGCAAAAAAGCAAATTGAAGAAGTAGAACGAGGAAAGTTTAAAATCATACCAAATATTAATACATACACCGGTTTTTTAGAAATTACATCTAAAGGAACAGGCTATGTTGTTGTAAAAGATTTAGAAGAAGATATTTTTATACCTAGTAATAACTTAAATAAGGCATTACATGGGGATGAAGTAGAAGTGTATGTTTATCGTCGTAGACGAAGAGGAAAAAATGAAGGAGAGATTACAAGAATTATTACTCGCAAAAAATCTGAGTTCGTAGGAGTTATAGAAATTCAGAAAAAATATGCCTTTGTCAATATGCAAGATTCTAGAATGTATACTGATATTTTTGTGGCAAAAAATAAAATAGGAAATGCAGAAGATGGTGATAAGGTATTAGTTACATTAGATGAGTGGCCTGAGAATGCAGACTCTCCTTTTGGTACAGTTATTAAAGTACTTGGTAAACCAGGTGAACATAATACAGAAATTCATTCAATTTTGGCACAGTATGGCCTACCCTATGAGTTTCCCGAAGAAGTTGAGGCGTATGCAAATGACTTAGATACCTCTATACAAGAATCTGAGGTTAAGAATCGTAGGGATATGAGAAAGACACTTACGTTTACAATTGATCCTAAAGATGCTAAAGATTTTGATGATGCTCTATCATTTGAAATTCTTGAAAATGGAAATTATGAAGTAGGTATTCATATAGCAGATGTATCTCATTACGTTACTCCAGGTACTGTTCTTGATGATGAGGCTTATGAACGAGCAACATCAGTATATTTGGTAGATAGAGTAGTACCAATGCTACCAGAAGTATTGTCAAATAATGCCTGTTCATTAAGGCCTAACGAGGAAAAATATACTTTTTCTGCTGTATTTGAATTAGATGATAACGCACAAATACAAAATCAATGGTTTGGTAGAACAGCAACATATTCTGATGCAAGATTTGCATATGAAGAAGCACAACATATTATCGAAAGTGGAGATGCAATAATTCCTGAAGCTATTTCACTTACAGGAAAAGAATATAAAGCAGATCCTAAGATTGTAGAGGCAGTTCTTAAACTTAATGCTTTGGCTAAAATAATGAGAAAGCAACGTATGGGTCAAGGTGCTATTTCTTTTGATAAGGTAGAAGTAAAATTTAATTTAAATGATAATAACGAACCGGTAGGTGTATTTTTTAAGACTTCTAAGGACGCTAATAAACTTATTGAGGAATTTATGCTGTTAGCTAATAAAAAGGTCGCAGAATTCATCGGAAAGCAAAATCCAAAAAAGACATTTATATATCGAGTGCATGATGAACCTAATGATGAAAAATTGGCTGCGTTACAAAATGTAATAGGAAGGTTTGGCTATAAACTAGACTTGAGAGATCGTAAAACGACCACAGCATCTTTAAACGGTCTCTTAAAAGATGTACAAGGTAAGAAAGAACAAAATTTGGTAGATACACTAGCTATACGTAGCATGAGTAAAGCAGAATATACAACTGCCAATATTGGTCATTATGGCCTTGCGTTTGATTATTATTCTCATTTTACTTCGCCGATACGTAGATATCCAGATGTAATGGCACATAGATTATTGCAACATTATCTGGATAAAGGAAAGTCTGTTGCAGAAGAAGAGTATGAAGAAAAATGTAGTCATAGCAGTAGTATGGAAAACCTGGCTGCTAGTGCAGAGCGTGATTCTATTAAGTTTATGCAAATAAAATTTATGAAGGATCATGAAAATGAACAATTTTTGGGTGTTATTTCTGGTGTTACCGAATGGGGAATCTATGTTGAAATAATTTCAAATAAGTGTGAAGGAATGATTCGTCTTAGGGATATTGATGATGATCATTACGTTTTTGATCAAGACGAATATGCCGTTGTAGGAGAGCGTACGAAAAAAACATATCAGTTAGGAGATGAAGTATATGTAAAAGTAAAAAATGCAGATCTTGTCAAAAGACATCTTGATTTTAAATTATTAGGAAGTAAAAATGAAATAGAATAATAAGAACTATTTATCGTTTATTTAATTACACAATATCTTACTCATCTTAATTGATTAGTTATTTTAATTCTATAAACAAATGAAAAAAATTGTATTCTCTATTCTTGTTTTATTCATGGTCTTTTGTCATGCACAAGATAGTATTATCAAGAATGTTCATAGTTTTGATGAACTAAAAGTGTTTGATAAAATACAGGTTACTTTAATACAATCTAAAGAAAATAAAGTAGAAATCCTTGGTATTAAAAGAAGAGAAGTAAATGTATTGCAAGATGGTAATCTTCTTAAAATACGAATGTCATTAGACAATCTGTGGGACGCTAATAATACTCGGGTTATTGTCTATTACAAAGAGATTCAAAAAATAGATGCAAATGAAGGAGCGAGTGTGATAGGAAACGATATAATTCGCAGTAATAATTTAGATCTAAGAACTCAAGAAGGTGCAAGCATTTCTGCAAAAGTAGAGGGTGAGTTCATGACTGTAAAAGCCATTACTGGAGGGAAGATAGAATTAGAAGGAGTTGTACAGAATCAACAGGTTAATATTACATCTGGTGGTCAATATTACGCTAGTAATGTAAAAACAAAAGAAACGCAAGTAAAGATTAGTGCCGGAGGTACTGCAGAAATACATGCACGAGAATATGTAAAAGCAAATACCAATGCAGGGGGAATAATAAGAATTTTTGGAAATCCCAAAGAAATGGATACTCAGAAATTTTTAGGAGGAAAAATAATCGAAGTTAATTAGTATAATTCTTATTGTGTTATAAGTTTCTGTACCTAATTTTAAAAATAGGGAGTACTAATTCATCTTAATCAGTAACAAATATACTTTTATCAAAATTTTCTAAAAATCTTTTTTTTGTTTCTTTAACACTAGATTGAATTTCTAAAAATTCATTTTCTTCATTTATCTCTTCTATTTTCTAAAAATCTTTGTTTTGTATTATTTTAAAGAAGAATGATTAGGAATTATACTTTATCAAAAGGAATTCTTCATTTATTTTAAAAAAATTAATTAGTTCAATTTCAATTATTATAACTTTGTTATAAATCACTATACGCATTATGCTTCAAGATGCTCAGGCAGCAATACCTTTAGGTCTCTTATTATCCTTTTTAATAGGGCCTGTTTTTTTTGTTTTATTAGAGACAGCTGCTATAAAAGGTTTTAGGGCTGCATTAGCTGTTGATTTGGGAGTTATTTTTGCTGATATAGTTTTCATTTTCATAGCTTATTTTAGTACTAATCAAATTTTAGAGAAAATAAAGGATGATCCTGCTTTGTTTATTTTTGGTGGTGTATTATTATCTACTTATGGTATTATTTCTTTTATTCAGGAGCGAAAAAATTATAATAAATTAAGAGATACCTCGGTAGAAATTATTAATAAACATAATTATCTTAAGTTGTTTATAAAGGGTTTTTTACTCAATTTTATAAATATTGGAGTTCTTGGGTTTTGGTTGAGTGTAATTATCGTAATAGGACCTCAATTGGATATGAATACACATAGAATTATGTATTTTTTTAGTATTGTATTAGTGACTTATTTATTAGTCGATGTTTGTAAAATGATACTCGCTAAACGTTTAAAAAGAAAGTTAACACCCAAAAGAACGTATATAATCAAAAAAGTAATAAGTATTATAATGGTTGTATTCGGAGTATTTCTTATTGTGAAAGGGATTCTTCCTGATAGAATGGAGGAAAGAATACAAAACGAAATAGAAAAAATAACTCCAGAAACCCGTTTTAGGTAGAGATAAATGGGTTTAAATAATTAAATACTAGACCAATAAAAAAATCCTGTAAATAATACAGGATTTTTTGAGGTGTCGAGCGGATTCGAACCGCTGTAGATGGTGTTGCAGACCACTGCCTAGCCGCTCGGCCACGACACCCTTAATTATTGGCAAATGTAAAAAAATTTATGGTTACTTTTTGAATCATTTTACATTAAAATAATATTCTCACAATTTTAACGTATTTCAACTATCTTTTTTTACTTCTGCTGATGGTTACCATTTCTACATTTCCGCCTATCGGGGGATTAATTTTAGAAACATCTACCGTCGCTTTATCTACCAAAGGTATTTCGGCTAATATTCTTACTAATATTCGTTCTGCAGCATGTTCTAATAACTTAGAACGAATAGCCATTTCTTCTTTTACAATATGATTAAGATGTACATAATCAACAGTTTCTGATAAACGATCAGATAGGGCAGAAGACGATAAATCTGCTTTGATTTTTAGATCAATTCTATAATCTGATCCAATTTTTTTTTCCTCAACTAGACATCCATGATATGCATATACCTTGATGTTTTTTAGTTTTATAAGTCCCACATTTTTTTTGTAAAGGTATAAATAATCTTTTTGAACTGTATGGGGGAGAATACCCCTTTTTATTTCCTTAAAATTATTTTCTACTATGATTTGCTAATTATATCTACAAAAATAAACATTGGTTGTTTAGCAAGATTAGAAATTTAGTAGTTTTGTATTACATTTTATATACAATGATAGAAGAGAAAAAATCACTTAATTTTATAGAGCATATTATTGAAGAGGATCTTGCGAATGGAATGGGGGTAGAAAACTTACGTTTTAGATTTCCGCCAGAACCAAATGGGTACCTTCATATAGGTCATACAAAAGCAATAGGTATAAGTTTTGGACTAGGCTTAAAATATAATGCTCCTGTAAATTTGCGTTTTGATGATACAAATCCTGCAAAAGAAGAGCAAGAATATGTTGATGCTATTAAAGAAGATATAAGTTGGTTGGGATATCAATGGGACAAGGAGTGCTATTCTTCTGATTATTTTCAACAACTATATGATTGGACTGTATTATTAATTAAAGAAGGTAAAGCTTATGTAGATTCACAATCGGCAGAAGCAATTGCAGTTCAGAAAGGAACGACAACCGAACCAGGAGAAAATAGTCCTTATAGAAATCGTACTGTTGATGAAAATTTGGACCTCTTTAATAGAATGAAGAATGGAGAGTTCGATGAAGGAGAACATGTCGTAAGAGCAAAAATTGACATGGCAGATCCTAATATGTTAATGAGGGATCCTCTGATGTATAGAATTTTGAAAAAAGAACACCATAGAACAGGTAATGATTGGTGTATATATCCTATGTATGACTGGACTCATGGAGAAAGCGATTATATAGAGCATATTTCTCATTCATTATGTTCTTTAGAATTTAAGCCTCATAGAAAGTTATATGATTGGTTTTTGGATCAGATATATAGTACAGACATACGCCCTAAACAAAGAGAGTTTGCGAGGCTTAATTTGAGTTATACTATAATGAGTAAGCGTAAACTACTAAGATTAGTAGAAGAAGGAATTGTATCTGGTTGGGATGATCCAAGAATGCCGACAATATCCGGTTTGAGAAGAAGAGGGTATACTGCAGCATCTATTAGAAAGTTTGTAGATACTGTTGGTGTAGCAAAAAGAGAAAATGTTATAGATGTATCTCTATTAGAATTTTGCATTAGAGAAGATTTAAATAAAAGAGCTCAAAGGGTTATGGCTGTTCTTGATCCTGTTAAGTTGATAATATCAAATTATCCAAAAGGAGAAGAGGAATGGTTAGAAGCAGAAAATAATCCTGAAGATGATTCTGCTGGAGTGAGAAAAGTGCCATTTTCTGGTGAATTATTTATAGAAAAAGAAGATTTTAAGGAAGAAGCTGGAAACAAGTTTTTTAGACTAACACTAGGTAAAGAAGTACGCCTTAAAAATGCATATATTATTAAGGGAGAACGTATTGTAAAAGATGAAAGTGGAAATATAACGGAGATTTATTGTACATATGATCCAAAAAGTAGATCGGGTAGTGGTACAGAGGAATCAAAACGTAATGTAAAAGGAACATTACATTGGGTAAGTATACAGCATGCTATTCCTGCAGAAGTAAGAATATATGATAGATTATTTAATGATGAATCACCAGACGGTCACAAGGATATAGATTTTTCTACTTTTTTGAATCCTAGCTCGTTGAAGGTAATTACAGGATATGTTGAACCATATCTTGAAAATGCCAAAGTATTGGATCAGTTTCAATTTCAGAGATTGGGGTATTTTAATGTTGATCTTAACAGTAAAAAGGATGCATTGGTATTTAATAAAACGGTAGGGTTAAGAGACACATGGTCAAAAGCTAAGACTGTAAACACTGAAAAAAAATCTACACAGAATAAAGGACCTGCAATAGCTCCTATAGATGAGATTAAAAGATCAGGAAAGAAATACACAAATCTTCCTGATGAAAAGAGGAAAATATTAAAAAATAAAATTGAAGAAGCAGCGCTATTGGTAGAATTAGATGAATTAGTTCCTCTTTACAATACAGCTGTAAAAAAGACAGGAACTCGTATTGCTACTATGGTCGCGCTAAATGTTGTTTTAAAAAGTAAGGAGCTCGAGCCTAATTCTGAGGCAAAAGAATTTATTCTAAAGGCACTTGAGGATAAAAATGAATTACTAGTAGCAGAAGCAAAAGAATTGGCTTCTAAGTACCATATCAGCTCTTAATATGGATAGGTAAGTATTAAAAAAAGCGATGACTACAATCATCGCTTTTTTTATTTTATATGGTAGTATCTCATTAACTGTGTAAGT
>NZ_JACC01000021.1 GCF_000520955.1 Aquimarina pacifica
CTTGTAACGATTATTCAGGACGTCACAAACTAACACATCCACACTTTAAAAACAACTTTGCCTAAAAACAGCAATAAGTCCGTCATTAATCTTACAAGAGCATAGAAAATTAGTCTTATTCAATATGTAATTAAACTCATTGTCTATTTAATAAAACCCTCAGGATAAAAGTAACATAGCAACTTCTAAAACCTTAATCTCAAAAAGCCTCGATCAATTTAGGAGTAAAAAAGAAAAGAAAATCATGCTCTACATCAGCGCATATAAGTAACAGTTATATTCTATAAAGCGGTTAAGTAAAACTATAAACAGTGAGTGTTAAAAAAATCTAGAATCCAGACTAAACCACCATTATTCGTTCTCAGGATACTTATTATACTTCATTACACCCGCAACAATCTTGAGATCTACATGATTTTCTGCTGGTGGTATAGGGCAAGAATATCGTGAATTATATGCACAGTATGGGTTATACGCTGTGTTAAAATCTATCACTATATTTTTACCATCAGGTATTTTTAGGTCTATAAAACGCCCCCCAGCATAACTTTCTTCTCCATTGCTTAAGTCTGTAAAAGGAAGAAACAAATAATCTTCATACTCGGGCTGTGTCTTTAATCCTTGATTTTGATAAATCGATAAAACATATTTCCTATCCTTTAGCACAAAACTTGCCTCTCCATATTTTACATACAATGGCTCCCTTCCTGTTGTGGTTTTCATTATAAAAGGTGTCTCAAAAGGGGTTCTAACAAACGTAGCTTGTACACAAAAGTTTGTATTAATATCGAAAAAAGACAATGACTTAAAACGTTCTAGATCCTTTGGTGTTAATGGTGAAGTTTCACTAGAACTAAACTTCTCATTTAACTCTTCCTGAAAAGACAAGATTCTTTTTATCGCTACAGAATCCTGTGCAACAGTATTTAAAACAAAAAAAAGTAATAAAAATGAAAACCTAAACACCTCTCTTTTTTTGCAAAAGTACAATTTACAATTAGTTAACTAATTTATTTAATTAAAATTGTGTAGTAATATTAGGTAAAAAACTATTTTTATCGATTAATTTACCGTCAAGCACATAGTTACCTAAAAATCAAACATTAGTTATGTCATATAAATTTGAATAGTGCCTCCAAATTTATGTAAATAATAGACCTTAATAATATGCTCAAAATTTTACTAAGTTATTTTAAATCTTTTTCGGGCTTATCAAATGAAATTTGGTGGTTGGCATTAATTACACTCATTAATAGAGCGGGTGCAATGGTAATTCCTTTCCTATCCTTATACTTGACAGATAGTTTGGATTTTTCTTTGCAGCAAGTTGGATGGATTATGACAAGTTATGGTTTGGGATCGTTCTTAGGAGCTTGGTTAGGAGGTAAATTAAGTGATCAAATCGGATACTATAAAGTAATTCTTATGTCTTTGTTCTTAACAGGGGTTTCATTTATAGTTATTCAATATTTTTCTTCTTTTTGGAGCATTTGCATTAGTTTCTTTTTTTTAATTGCCATTGCGGATATGGCTAGACCAGCATTTTTTGTAGCATTGAGTGCCTATAGTAAACCAGAAAACAAAACTAGATCATTAACTTTTATCCGATTAGCTATTAACTTAGGGTTTTCTGTTGGTCCTGCACTTGGTGGAGCTATAATTGCTTCACTAGGGTATTATGGCCTATTTTGGGTAGATGGTATCACTTGTATTATGGCTGCATTAGTCATGATCAAAACTTTACATCCTAAAAAAGCTAAAATACAGGATAAAGAGGTGGTAATTAAGAACCCCATCGCAGCACATAATGATGGTATTTATATGTTGTTTCTGTTAGCATTGGTCTTATTCGGTTTTATATTTGTTCAGTATTTTTCTACCATACCTCTATATTATAAAGAAATACACAACTTATCAGAAGAAAAAATCGGTCTATTACTAGCCATGAATGGAGCTTTGATCTTTTTATTCGAGATGCCCCTAATTACGCATTTAGAAAAGACTTCTCTCACCAAAATACGAAATGTAACTATTGGATTTATTCTTACAGGAATCAGCTTCGCTCTATTTCTAGTAACACCATGGGTAGGGATCCTTATTATTGGTATGATTATGGCAACTTTTGGAGAAATGGTTGCTTTTCCGTTTGGAAATGCATTTGCCCTTGAGCGATCTAAGAAAGGTAGACAAGGTGCCTATATGGGACTATATAGCATGTCTTTTTCGGTAGCCCATATTTTTGGTCATAATTCGGGTATGCAACTGATCAATTATTTTGGTTATAATAACACCTGGATTTTAATGACCATAATTGCAGCAATAGGTATGTTTTTACTTTATCTGGTAAAACAAAAGCTCAATCAAGAAATAAAATAGCATTGCTCTTTACGACACCATTTATAAACTTGATTGTCGCCTTAGAAATAAAAACAAAGAAAGCGTTCATTAGAACGCTTTCCTGTAATAGGGCAAATTATGTACTCTCTTTAGCTTCAAGTTATATGGGGCTTTTAACTAATGTCCTCACACTTAATTTATCCCTTACTTATATTCCAAACTAATATTTCAGGTAAATAGTATACAAAACCTAAAACATTAGACATAAATACTTATAATTGTGAGAATTACAAATCTACTATAAAAAAAAACAATTACAAAAAAATACGTCAAAAACTAAAAAATAGGTATCAAAATATAAATATATTTTCAAGAATTAGGAAGTATAAAATGTAGCATATTATAACAAAACACAAATTAACCAAACATTAAATTCATGATTACTACGTTAGGGCTATAATAAATTGAATACCGAGAAAATTAAGAATACAAAAAAAGCGTTCTTTATGAACGCTTTTATAAGTTTTGGGGCTAAATTATGTACTCTCTTTAGTTTCAAAATTTGGGGTCTTAAGACTAATGTCCTCACACTTAATTCATCCCTGATGTATTCCAAATTAATATTTTAGTTCTGTATCGTCATACAACCCAAAATGTTAATTAGTAGTATACATCAATATGTTTTTATGTTATTACAAATGAACATAAAAAAAACGTCAAACCAAAAAAAACAACGTTAAAAAACATAAATAATCGATGAAATACACATTTTTTAACAAAAACTCATTTTTAGACATAACAAATCAAAGATTATTATTAATCACGGTACGATTTAAAAAATATTTTATCAATAGGTTTCGATACGTTTATATTTAACAACCAACTAATAAAAAAACATAAATAGCTATTAGGTACTAATAAGTAAAAAGGTCATTCAGGGATTGATAATAGTATGCACAAAAAAAGCGTTCTTTATGAACGCTTTTATAAGTTTACTGGGGCAAATTACGTACTCTCTTTAGTTTCAAAATTTGGGGTCTTTAGACTAATGTCCTCACACTTAATTTATCCCTGAAGTATGTCAAACTAATATCCTAAATATGCATCGTCATACATTCAAAAACGTTAGTTTCAAACATACATCAATATATGTTTTTAAGTTACTATAAATATAATGTAAAAAAATTGTTAAACCAAAGAAAACAACGTTAAAAAACATAAATAATCGATGAAATACACAAATTTATATAAAAAAACAGTATAAAGATAAGATTTTACTCTAATCATTAACTATAAAAGGTATTACCAAAACACAAATTCATAAAATTGACTCTTGTAATAATAATTTTGTAATTAACAATAGTACTGTTATAGAAACAAAGACTTTTTAAAAAAATTATGAATCAGCATGTTATTATTCTATGCACAAGCTATTTAAACAAATACTTCTATAGATATTTTAGATGCAAGTGTGACAATTTATCTAACAACACTTTTTTCTTTGGTATTGATAACTACCTACCTGCTATTTTTAACACCTATTACCCCAATAATGGCGTTACCCAGCTTTGACCACTCTAGGAACAATGATTTCCTTCATACAAAATACGAATAGTACGATAGGTTATTATTAAAAACAAATCGCACAAAAAAACGTCTAAGTTTCTTTTAGACGTTTTTTAATCTTTCCCTGTACTCTCTTTAGTTTCCCTAACTAATGTCCTCACACAAGATAAGATGTATTTCTTTATAATAAACTAAACAAAATCTGTGCCATAATTATATTTCAACTCTTCTTAACGCTTTATTAGTAATAGGACTACTTTCTATTAGGTTTGATAATATTATATGTGTTTTTACTTCACCATAGGTAATCAATCGGTCAATGAATTCTTGTAAATGTATCTGATCTCTCAGGATGACTTCCATAATAATATTTTCATTACCTGTGATCCTGTAGCAATTCATAACCTCATCAAAATCAGAAACTTTGACCAAAAAAGGCTTCAATCTACCCATAAATGCTCGTAAAGTGATCATTGCCTTCAATTGATATCCTGTTTTTGTATAAGATACTTTTGCTACATAACCATTTAGAATCCCATAATCCTCCATTTTTTTTATTCTTTCTGCCACTGCTGGAGAACTAAGACCTACTTTTCTGCCTATCTCTGCATTAGATAATCTAGCATTTTGCTGAAGACATTTTAAAATTTCCCAATTCGTGGTATCTACTTTCATAAGTTATTTACTGTTACAAGTACAAATACTTCGTTTTTAAAACAAAAAACAAGTTTCACTTTAATTATTAAGGCAAATTAGCTTTTTTATATTAAATTAGAAAGAAAATTTATCGAAAATAGCTTTATTTTTGGATAAGGAAAACATGTATGAGATTACAACCCCGAAATAAAAGATTACATAAAAAGGCTCTAGAAATATTCAGACTTTCTAGAAATATTTCTACGTATCTTATTCATGACCTATCATCACTACAAAACAATGGGTCGGAAAATCCACATATCTATTTTACAGGTGATATCATACGGCAATCTGATTTATTAGCACTTAAAATAATTAGCGCAGAAAATCAAGCTTTTCAGGATGACCGAATTAAGCATGCTAACTCTTTGATTCATATCACTAATCGACTCTACAAAAATTGCCAGCGCCTTGAGCAGTCTCAAAGCAACGGTAAAGAATTTTTGATTTTATTACGTAAGGAATTGAGAAAATTCAAACACCTACAACGTAATTGGTTACTTACTTTATAAATTTTACAAGCTATAATTTACAATCAGGTGTATCTAAAACATATAGGTATTATTTCTACATAGGTGTAGAGTACAGGTACAACTTCACAAAACAACCATATTTTTTTGTTCTACACACACTATCTCTGATTTAAATTTAAGACACATCTTATTTTTATAAATTATAAAAATAATTTTGAACTTACATATTTCGTCGATATTGACCTCCTACTTCGAACAAAGCTGTTGTTATTTCTCCTAATGAACATTTTTTACAGACTTCCATAAGAGATTCAAAAATATTCTTGTTATTGATCGCTCTTTCTTGTAATTCGGATAATAATACAGTGGTATCTGCCGCATTTCTCTTATGTAGTTCAGTAAGCATTGTTATTTGATATTGCTTTTCTTCTTCAGTTGCTCGTATTACTTCTCCTGGTGTTACTGTAGGAGAGCCTTTAGAGCTCAAAAAAGTATTAACTCCTATTATAGGAAATTCTCCGGTATGCTTTAATGTTTCATAGTACAAACTTTCTTCCTGTATTTTACTTCGTTGATACATTGTCTCCATAGCACCTAATACTCCTCCTCTCTCTGTAATTCTGTCAAATTCAATAAGTACAGCATCCTCTACAAGGTCTGTTAATTCTTCAATAATAAAAGATCCCTGAATAGGGTTTTCATTTTTAGCCAATCCTAATTCCTTATTTATAATCAGCTGTATTGCCATTGCCCTACGAACGGATTCTTCTGTTGGGGTTGTAATCGCCTCATCATATGCATTTGTATGCAGTGAGTTACAATTATCATAGATTGCATACAAGGCTTGTAGTGTTGTTCTAATATCATTAAAGTCAATTTCTTGAGCATGTAAAGATCTACCAGAAGTTTGAATATGATATTTTAACATTTGAGCTCTTGCATTAGCTCCATACTTGTCTCTTAGAGCTTTGGACCATATTTTGCGTGCTACCCTACCAATTACTGCATATTCTGGATCTATACCATTAGAAAAAAAGAATGATAAATTTGGTCCGAACTTATTGATATCCATACCGCGACTAAGGTAATATTCTACATAGGTAAAACCATTTGCAAGGGTTAGGGCTAGTTGTGTAATAGGGTTGGCCCCAGCTTCTGCAATATGATATCCAGAAATAGATACAGAATAAAAATTACGTACCTGTTTGTCAATAAAATATTCCTGTACATCACCCATTAGTCTCAAAGCAAATTCTGTAGAAAAAATGCAAGTATTCTGTGCTTGATCTTCTTTAAGTATATCTGCTTGAACGGTACCTCGTACTGTATTTAGAGTGGTCTTCTTTATTTCTTCATAAACATCGCTAGGCAAAACCTGATCCCCTGTTACTCCCAGAAGCATTAACCCAAGTCCATCATTACCCTCGGGGAGTGCTCCTTGATATTTTGGACGTTGGCCTCCTTTTTCTTTGTATATTTTCTTGATGGTCTCTTCAACTTCTGACTCGAGGTTATTAGTCTTAATATATTTCTCACAATTTTGATCAATTGCAGCATTCATAAAGAAACCTAATAACATAGGCGCAGGACCATTAATTGTCATGCTTACAGAAGTCATAGGATGCGTCAAATCAAAACCTGAATATAACTTCTTTGCATCATCAAGACAACAAATTGATACTCCTGCGTTTCCTATTTTACCATAGATATCTGGCCTATGATCGGGGTCATTACCGTAGAGCGTTACCGAATCAAAAGCTGTTGAGAGTCGCTTTGCGGGCATTCCTAAACTTACATAATGAAACCGTCTATTCGTACGCTCTGGCCCTCCTTCTCCTGCAAACATTCTGGTAGGGTCTTCCCCTGTTCGTTTAAAAGGATATAAGCCAGATGTAAACGGAAAATCTCCAGGTACATTTTCTTGTAAACACCATTTTAGAATATCTCCCCAAGCTTCATATTTTGGCAATGCAACTTTAGGAATTTGACTTTGTGACAAGGATGCGGTATGTGTTTCTATTTTTATTTCTTTATCTCTGACCTTAAAAGAATAGATGGGATCTTTATACCTCTGAACCTTTTGTTTCCACCCTACGATCGTCTCCCAATTATGTGGATTTAGATTTAATTTTTCCTGATCAAATTGTGCGAATAAAAGATCTAAAAACACTTTTGTATTTTTATCTTTAGTTTCTTCATACACCCTACTTTGGTCGAGCCCTGATTTTGTAAGTAGTTCTTCTTCATCAACCGCCAAATTAGTCACGGATAAAATAGTTTGAAAAATACCATATAACCTTTGAGCAACTTTTGTTTGGGTCTTTACATTTTTATTATATGCTCTATTATTCTCAGAAATTTCAGACAAGTAGCGTGTACGACTCGGCGGAATTACAAAAATCTTCTCAGACATTTCTTTAGAAATCAGAAAATCTGATTTGAGAGCTGCTCCTGTTTTTTCTACCATCTTGTCCATTATCGCCTTGTAGAGCGTATTCATTCCAGGGTCATTAAATTGTGAGGCAATCGTACCATATACAGGAAGTTCCTCTTGAGGGGTATCCCACAATTGATGATTACGCATATATTGCTTCTTTACATCTCTAAGCGCATCGAGAGAACCTCTCTTGTCAAACTTATTAATAGCTACCAAATCAGCAAAATCTAACATATCGATTTTTTCTAACTGCGTGGCAGCTCCAAATTCTGGTGTCATTACATATAAGGAGGTGTCACTATGTTCTAAAATCTCTGTATCAGATTGCCCAATACCTGAAGTTTCTAGAATAATAATATCAAACTCTGCCGCTTTTAACACCTCTATAGCTTCTGCCACATATTTTGATAATGCAAGATTAGATTGTCTAGTGGCCAGAGATCTCATATAGACCCTAGGAGAATTAATTGCATTCATTCTAATTCTATCGCCTAATAACGCTCCTCCGGTTTTTCTTTTGGATGGGTCTACCGAAATGAGTCCGATAGTTTTCTCAGGAAAGTCAAGTAAAAATCGACGAACTAACTCATCTACTAGAGAAGATTTTCCTGCTCCTCCTGTTCCTGTGATCCCTAATACTGGTGTTTGAGAATTTATATTCTTCTTATGAATCTTTTCGAGAGCATCTTTTGCTATTTCTGGAAAATTCTCTGCTGCAGAAATAACACGTGCTATAGCCCCAATTTTCTTTTTTGGTAAATGTGCTACTTCTCCATTAAGTACATCCCCTATAGGAAAATCTGATTGTGCTACCAGATCATTTATCATTCCTTGTAATCCTAATTCTCTCCCGTCATCAGGAGAATAAATTCGAGTAATCCCATAATCCATCAAATCCTTAATTTCTTCAGGAAGAATTACACCGCCACCGCCACCAAATATCTTGATGTGGCTCGCTCCTTTTTCCTTCAACAAATCGTACATATACTTAAAATACTCATTATGTCCTCCTTGATATGAAGTCATCGCTATGGCATTCGCGTCTTCTTGTATTGCGCAATTAACAACTTCTTCTACACTGCGATCATGCCCCAAATGAATAACTTCTACCCCGGTAGACTGTATAATACGACGCATAATATTAATCGCGGCATCATGACCATCGAATAATGAAGCTGCAGTCACGATTCTAACTTTGTTTTTGGGTATATATGGTGATTTTTGATTCATTGATAATAAATAGAAGATTAATCAGTGCTAATTTACGAAATTCTCACTTAAAAACATTTTTAAATAAGAATTTCGTATCAAAAAACACTTCTCAACAGTATTAGTTTGATGCAGCGATGATACAACTTTGAACAATAGCATACTAATTTTTCTTAGAATTTTGTTATAGTTTCGATTTATAACACTAGAATCAAATATCTTGCAGCTTGAATACACAAACACACGTAAAATGACACTTAGATTATTAAAAAACAGGGTCTTATTCTTGTCCATACTAATAGCTTGGGGAGCAGGAATTAATAACATGAATGCTCAAAAAAATAAATCAAAAAAACAGGGCAAAGAACAAGAAAAAACGAAAAAAGAAAAAACTATTGAAGAACTTACTAAGAGTAGTAAGAAACTCGAAGGGCTTTTTACCATGTATCGGGATACGATAACAGGAGTTACACATATGCTCATCACTGAAGATCAAATTGACAAGGAGTATATTTATTTTAGTCAAGTAGCAGATGGAGTTAGTGATATAGGTATGTATGTTCGTGGTATTTACTTAGATTCTAAGGTTATTAAAATCAAGAAACATTTTGATAAAATAGAGTTTATTGCTCAAAACTCTTCATTTTATTTTGACGCTAATAACGCTCTGTCAAAATCTGCTGAGGCAAATATTAGTGCTGGAGTAATGTCTAGTATAAAAATTGCTGCGCAAGATCTTAAAAAGGGAACATATCTTATTCCGTCTGATGACCTCTTTCTAAAAGAGACGTTTGAGCAAATAAAGTATCCAGATCATCCAAAGTCATCTCCTTTTGACTTTAAACTAGGTAAATTAAGTTCAGAAAAAACCAAAATTGATGCTATCAAAAGTTATCCTGAGAATGTAAATGTAACCAGTCATTACGTTTATAATAACGCATCGGTTCTTAACCCAGGTTCTGAAGCATTAAGTGATGGTCGCAATGTTACTATAAAAGTGGAGCACAGTTTGATTGCACTTCCAAAAAATGAATACCAACCAAGGTATGATGATCCAAGGATTGGTTATTTCTTTACTCAAGTTACAGATATGACTTCTGCTAGTGTCACTCCTTATAAAGATTTAATTCATCGCTGGAATCTCATAAAAAAAGAACCTAATCTATCTGTATCAGAGCCAAAAGAACCTATTGTATGGTGGATAGAAAACACAACCCCATTAGAGTTTAGAGAAACCATTAAAGAAGCTGTTTTAGAATGGAACAAAGCCTTTGAACAAGCTGGGTTTAAAAATGCAATTGTTGTTAAAACACAACCAGATGATGCTACTTGGGATGCCGGAGATATTCGCTATAATGTTTTAAGATGGACTTCTTCTCCTGATCCTCAATTTGGAGGTTACGGACCAAGTTTTGTGAATCCAAAAACAGGACAGATTTTAGGCGCGGATATTATGTTGGAATATGTATTTCATACCAATCGAGTGAAATATAATAAATTATTTAATCTACATGGTAATGAACAAAAAAAACAAGTTAATGTGTCTCAATTAAATTACCATAACCCTCAGTTTTGTTCATATAGCCATACGCTACAAGAAAATATGATATTCGGACACACTGCATTACTAGCCTCTGGAGCCAATGAGAACGAGATGAAAGGCATGAAAAGAGAAGCTATGAAAGAATTAATAATGCATGAAGTGGGTCATACCCTTGGTTTAAATCATAATATGAAAGCTAGCCAGCTTTTTACTCCTAAGCAACTTAATGATCCTGAATTTATTAAAGGAAAATGTCTAACAGGGTCCGTTATGGATTATTCGGCAATCAACCTTATTGGTACAGATCAAACACAAGGGCCGTACTACTCAACTACTGTAGGACCCTATGATAAATGGGCTATTCAATACGGATATATGCCTACCGAGACAAAAGAGCAACTGGAAAAAATTGCTAATCAATCAACCCAACCAGAATTGATTTTTGGTAATGATGCTGATGATATGCGCTCTCCAGGAAAAGCCATAGACCCCCGGGTTATGACAGGTGATATGTCTAATGATCAGATTACATATTCTATAAATAGAATGAAGCTTGTTAATACTTTAATGCCAAAAATAAAATCTAAATTCAATATTAAAGGACAATCATATCAAGAACTTAGACAAGCATTCTACATATTAAGAAGTCAGTATAGAAGAGCGGGAGATGTTATCTCTAGATTTATCGGAGGCGTGTATGTTGACCGAAGTATGATAGGGCAAGATAGTAGTAGAAAACCCTATACTCCTGTATCATATGCGGATCAAAAAAGAGCGATGCAAGCTCTTAATCAATATGTTTTTGCGCCAAATGCATATGATGCTCCAAGTGACTTGTATAATTATATCGCTATGCAAAGGCGAGGGTTTAATTTCTTTTTTGCTACCGAAGATCCAAAAATTCACAATTTGGTTTTAGGACATCAAACTCAAATTTTGAATCACCTTTTACATCATAACACCTTACAGAGAATAATTGACTCAGAATTATATGGAAACACATATACGCTATCAGAGTTTATGACTGATCTTAATAATGCAATCTTTGCAGCTGATAGTTCTGGATCTATAAATACGTATAGACAAAACCTTCAGTCAGAATATGTGAAAAAATTAATTTCGATCCTTGAACACCCAGAACAAGAAACTTTTTCAAAAATTGAATACCCAAATGCAGCAAAATCTATGGCTCTTTACAATTTAAAGAAAGTAAAAACTCTTGTTTCTAATATGTCAGGAAATACCTTGACAAAGGCACATAAAGACTTCCTTAAAACATTAATAAATAATACTATCAAGGATATCGAATAAATTAAACTACCAACTATTATAAATATGGTCGATTTATTAAAGAATCGGCCATATTTATTTTGTAGATAATTCAAAAAAAAGAACATTCCTTTTTCAATAAATTAAAAACTAAAAAAAAGAAGCACCTTTAGAAAAAAATATTACAGAAATCCCATCAATAATAGTAAGTTTATAGCTGCAAAACATTAGTCATAATGAAAAAAACAACCTTACTTATTAATTGCCCAGATAAAAAGGGAATTATTGCCACCGTTACCAACTTCATTTTAGCAAAAAAAGGAAATACTACATATATTGAGCAGCATGTAGATAGAGAATTAAAAGAATTCTTTATGCGATTAGAGTGCGAGTTTGATGATGATGAAGAAAAGCTTGCCAAATTCAAAGAATCCTTCAACGAACAGGTTGCAGAAAATTATGGCATGCATTGGGAACTTTATAATGCAGAAAAAAAACCTAGCATGGCTCTTTTTGTTTCAAAATATGATCATTGTCTTTATGATATTTTGGGTAGATATGCCTCGGGAGAATTAAAAGTAAAAATTCCTATCATTATAAGTAATCATGAGGATCTTAGATCTATTGCTGATGCTTTTAATATTCCGTTTGAGTATATTCCTGTTACAAAAGACAACAAAAAACAAGCAGAAGACCAGCAACTTGCACTACTTAAAAAACATAAAGTTGATTTTATTGTATTAGCAAGATATATGCAGATTCTTTCTCCAGATTTCGTTGATAAATTTCCAAACAAAATTATTAACATTCATCACTCCTTTTTACCTGCATTTCCTGGAGCAAAACCATATCACTCAGCGTACGCAAGAGGAGTTAAAATTATCGGTACAACCAGTCATTATGTTACTTCTGATCTAGATGAAGGTCCGATCATTGAGCAAGAAGTGGTAAGAGTTTCTCATATTCATAATGTTAAAGACTTTATTCTTAAGGGACGAGATCTTGAAAAAATTGTACTCTCTCGTGCTATAAAGCATCATATAGAAAGAAAAGTATTAGTGTATAACAATAAAACTGTCATTTTTTCTTAATGTTTTATACCTAAAATAATGTCGTTTCTTTTTTGAAATGGCATTTCATCGAAAACATTTAACTTTTACAGAGGTAATCAAAATTAATTGTATCAAAAAAATGAAATTTGAATTCATCTGTTTATATTTAGAGTATTGATCATTAAAAAAACTAAAAAAATACAATCTCAAATCCGACATATATCATGAAGCAAATTCTTATTATTTTCTCTATACTTCTATTATCAAGCTGTGCAGAATTACAACAAGTGGTAAATAGTTTACCACAAAGTACCGGAGGTTCTGTTCTCAGTAACCTTGACATTGCCAATGGTCTTAAAGAGGCACTAGATAATGGTATTGACAAACAAGTTTCTAAACTTACGCTTCAGGATGGTTTTTATAAAAACCAATTAGTAAAAATTCTTCTCCCGTCAGAATTACAAAAAGTGGATAAAACTTTACGTGATGTCGGACTTGGTAGTCTTGCCGATAAAGGGTTATTAATTCTTAACCGTGCTGCCGAAGACGCTGTAAAAGAAGCTACGCCCATTTTTGTGAATGCTGTTAAACAGATGACATTTAATGATGCAAAACAAATACTTTTGGGAAGTGACAATGCGGCTACTTCATACCTAAAAACTAAAACTAATACTCAATTATATCAAAAATTTAACCCGGTTATTAGTAATTCATTTTCTAAAGTTGGTGCTGATAAAATATGGTCTAGTATTATTAACAAATACAATGCTATACCTCTTACTAGTAACGTAAATCCAGACCTTACTGATTATGTCACTAATCAAGCTCTTAAAGGTGTATATACGATGATAGCTGTTGAGGAGAAAGATATTCGAACCAAGATTAATTCAAGAACCAGTACATTACTTAAAAAAGTATTTGCCTTACAAGATTAGTAGATTTTATTGAGAGTATCTAACTTATACTCGCAATACTATTATACATCTACACTAACTTGTTTATATGACCGAAACTATATAAACTGAAAGTATATATAGCTATAAGTCTTATTAAAATTAGTACTTGATATTATTTTCAGCTTTCAATAGTTTTATAAGCTTAAAAGCAACTAAAATATGCTAACAATCTAATATTAGCTGCTTTTAAGCTTATTAACACGGTAAAAAACTACATTCAATATTTCTTACCAATCCTTTTTGCAGTCTAATCGTTCACAGTTTCTATGTTCGGATATGACTCTGTATATTGATAAATTTTTAAAATTATAACAACTTTATACAATGTTAACTCCTCATTAAGAAGTACATGCTTTATTATCTGGTATTTTTGTACTACGTATTAAGAAAACGATAAATATGTTTATTTGGTCAAGAAACAGAAGTGAATTACAGAAATTGCAGGATACGTATTGCAAATTAATGAAGTCTTCGTATAAAATATCTCTAAGGGATAAAAATAAAAGTGATGAGTTGCATAGGAGAGCAAATCAAATTCTTAATCAAATTGAAATATTAAAAACTACTCAAGAGTAGAGTATTGTTTAAAACCTTGCGATAAACGCTATTGATTCTTTATTAAAGACCTCTGGTTGCTCAACATTTACTACATGTCCAGAATTTTTGACAACAAACAACTCAGAAAATTTATGATTAGACACTATTTTTTCTATTGATGGTAAAAAGAGGTAATCTTCTTCACCCATAAGGTATAAAATAGGAATATTAATATCTTTTGCTCTAAAAAACCTAAGTAAAGGATTAATCTCTGATGTCAATCTAAACCAACGAACAAACTCTTTTTGGTATAATTTTTTTGCCTCAGTTACGAAAAGTAATCTTGATTTTTTATGATTCTTTTTAGGCATTATTATAAAAGCAAAAAACTTATATAATAACATATAGGGTACCACTGATTTAAAAACCACTCCTAATTTCATCAAAATCTGAGATCTAAGATTGAGTTTCATAATCGCGCCTCCCATAATCATGCTTGATACTCTATCAGGATATTTTTCTGCTAGGTTCCTAATCAGAATTGTTCCTAGTGATATTCCTATAAAATGAGATTTCTGAATTTTTTCTGCATTAATTACCTCGACAATATCATCTGTTATAGAATCAAATGTATATTTAGAGTTGAAAGCATCTTTAAGAATTGGCTTAGAATTACCATGTCCTCTTAAATCTAGAAGTAAGACATTAAAATGTTTCCTGAATTCTCTAACCTGCTTAAACCAGATAGAAGAGCTACCTCCTGCCCCATGGACAAAAGTAACCCATTCGGTACTTTTCGTATGATTGTATACAGAATAATTAAGCAATACTCCTTTTGTTTTGATACACCAAAAATATGAACTTATTTTAGATAATGAACACACTTAACAGGATTTATAGAAATGTTTATCATCCTTCTCTTTATTGTTCTATATATTCTCTCAGTTTTGTAAAGTATGTAAATGCTTCTAACATTCGTGACCCATACCAAGAAAAGTATTCTCCATCAACTAGAATGATTTTTGTATTCGGACATATGTTTTGAAACTCCTTAACATGCTTTGGTGAAAAGGGGTACGGTTCTGATGAAAGCATAATAACATCTAAATCTTCAATTGTTTTCAATGTTTCTACAGAAATTTCAGGATAGCGAACTTCGTCTGCAAAGACATTAACAAAACCATTGATAGTTAACATATTATCTATAAACGTTTTGCTTCCTGATACCATATACGGTTTTCGCCAAATAAAGTAAGCCACTCTCCTTTTAGGAAGAGGAGCAATAAACCTATCAAACACAAGTCTTTCTGTCTCTATCTTAGAAACCATGGTACTTGCCTCTTCTTTCTTATCAAACAATTTACCATATAACTGAATCAGCTCTACTGATTCTGATAATGAAGAAACATCAGACACATGCACAGGAAATTCATTTTGTAATTGTTCTACAATTTCTTTAGTATTCTCTTCTTTATTACAAAGAATAATATCAGGTTTAAGACTTTTTATCTTTTCAAAATGTATTTTTTTTGTACCTCCCACTATTTCCTTGGTTTCTATGATCCTCTCGGGATGAACACAAAATTTAGTAATCCCTACTAGACTATCTAATAACCCCAAAGCAACCACTAATTCTGTTTGAGAAGGAACCAAAGAAATGATACGCCTTGGGGTATCTTTTATCTTAAGTTCTCTACCTAATTGATCAATATGCATCATATATAAAATACTATTCTACCCAAACATCAACGATTCATAAATAAATCATAAATACCTATTAACTAGGTTTTTAAATTATGAATTGTGAGAAAAATTCCCTATATTAGGTATTATTAATCTAAATTTTTGGGGCTATGGATTCAACTATACTAAATGTTGTTATTTACAGTATTATAGGACTTTTTGTTGTCGGAATGGCATATGGATTATATGGATATGCAAGACAAGTGTTTAACGCAAACCGACGTTAATTCTATTTTTTTCAAAAAGGGGCAAAAGTATAATTATTAATATGAAATACTGTTGTCCCTTTTTATTTCTAAAGTGTTTTCTCTTTTAAAATAACTTCCATTTGCTTTTGTAATGTCAAAGCACTATCTGCTGCTGCTTGTGCATAGTCCTCTCCTTGAGAAGCATAAATAATACCTCTTGATGAATTAATTAATAACCCCACATCTTTATTGATGCCATACTTACAAACATCATGTAGGTTACCTCCTTGCGCTCCTACTCCTGGGATCAATAAAAAACTATCTGGAACAATCCTTCTTATATCTGCCAAGTATTCTGCTTTTGTTGCCCCCACAACATACATTAAATTTTTAGAATTTTTCCAGGTTTTTGAGATTGCTAATACCTGCTTATAAAGTGCTTCTCCCTCAATATCCTTTGTCTGAAAATCGAAGGCACCTTGATTTGATGTAAGTGCCAATAATATTGTATGCTTATGTTCAAAAGCTAAAAAAGGTTCTACCGAATCTTTACCCATATATGGGGCGATTGTAACAGAATCAAATTCTAAATCTTCAAAAAAAGCTTTGGCATACATCGTACTGGTATTACCAATATCTCCTCTTTTGGCATCCGCAATAGTAAATATCTCTGGGTAATTCTCATTAAGGTACTTTATAGTTTTTTGTAATGATTTCCAACCTTTGATACCATATGCTTCATAAAAAGCCGTATTCGGTTTATATGCTACTGCAAACTTATGTGTTGCATCAATAATTGCTTTATTAAACTCAAAAATCGGATCTTCGGTTTTAAGAAGATGTTCTGGAACTTTATCCAAATCTACATCTAAACCAATACATAAAAAAGAGTTCTTTTTGTGTATCTGTGCTACAAGTTCTTGAGTTGTCATATGTTAGTATTGATTTTGTATTTATTATTCTTTTCCGTCAACATAATCCTGCAAATATGTATATCGTTTGGTTAATTTACCGTCTCTAGTTATTCGTGCTCTTTCTAAAATTTCATCTTTATCGTTATTAAAAAATGCAGGAATCACGTGTTCGAGAAACATTTCCCCAAACCCTTCACTTGCATCCTTTGGTAACTCACACGGTAGATTATCTACCGCCATGACAACAATAGCTTCAGTATCTTTATAGCTAACCTCTGTTTCTGTATGAGGGTTGTACCCGTATATAGGGTCCTCTATCGTAGAAGATCTTATGGTACTAGCTACTGGACCATCAATATCACAAGAAATATCTGCTACCAATCGAATCGCAAAGTCTTTGGATTTTGCGTCTTCACGCGAAAATATAAAAGGTGCACCATCTCCAAAAAAGTGTCCTGCAATATACATATCGCTCACTTTTGCAAACTTCATAAAATCTCCTTCATAATCTTGAGGGTTTACATAAAAATCCGTTTTTCCCAGCACTTTACCATCTTTTCTTTTATTGTAATCAAGGACATCTATCTGAGTATATACGGCACTATCAAAAGAGTTTTGCAGAAATTCTTCTACAGAGACTTCTTTGATTCCCATTGCATCTAGGATTTCTTTAGCACCTCCTCCTACTTTACCTTTTCCTGTAAGTACAATTTTTATACTAGGTATTTCTATTTTTGATAATGCTTTCTCTAATGCATTTTGATCAGACAATTCACTGGCTTTAGGAAGGTTAAATCCATCATATGCCAATCCCCAAGCTCTAAATGCATTGTAGGCACCTACAATCCCAGCATATTTACCAAAACCAATTAATCTAAATCCATCACTACCAATAATTGTCTCGTGATCATACAATTCTATATTTTTATCAAGTATTGCTTTAAGCAATTTTCTATTATAAGGCTGTTTTTTGATTGTATGCGAAAAGAAAAAATACTTTTTTTTAGGCAATAATGCTGATAAAGGAACTTCTTTTACCCCTATTAAAACATCACAATCTTCCATAGAATCGGATACCTCAATACCAATCGTTCTATATTCATTGTCATCAAAGGTTCGAACTTCGGAAGGCTCTACTATAAAAGAAGCTTCAGAAAAACGTTCTTTAGCTGATTTAATACCTTTTGGAGAGAATACCACACGATGATCTGGTGGATTTTTTCTTTCTTTAATAACACCGAACTTTATCATAGGGTTTGGTATATTTTTTGTTAATTTGAAATAGCGGCTAAAGATATGACAATTATAATTATATTTGCCGTCCATTTTAAGGGTTCCTTGAGAAGAAATTTAATTTCTCTGGTATTGAAAACCTTATCTTTTGGCATTTACCAATTAATAGCGGGGTCGACTGGTTTTGACAGCGAGATTAATAGAGTGGTAAGCACGCCGAGCTACGAAGTTAATGCTCGTTAATCTATTACTTCACTTTTTTAAACGGCGAGAATAACTACGCCCTAGCTGCATAATCTGAATTTCAGTAAGATAGTGCCTCGGTTCACAAGGTGAACAAGCAGGATACCTCTCAAAAGCCTTGGTTTACGGCGATTGATTATGAGGTATCGTAAAAGTAAACCTAAAAAACATAGGATCTTGATATGTTTTTGAAATCTAATTGAGAATAAGCGATAGGTTGGCGGTTTTTGGTCTTTCTTATCGACGAAAATTAAACAAAAACTAAGCGTGTAGAAAGCTATTGTATTACTTGTTTGGACGAGGGTTCGAATCCCTCCGACTCCACAAAAAACTCCCGAATCATTAATGATTACGGGAGTTTCTATTTTTGACCAACAGTTATTATTTTCAGATTAATACTGTAACTATAGTAGTCAACATAATAATACCACGAACATGAATCGTCTATATTTTTATTTTGCATTCAATAGTTCTGTAATATCATTAGGAATTGGCATACACCTTAATGGTGGAACATTTGCTCCTCCTGTATTACCCCGAGGAATATGATTAATAAATGATTTCCAACCACCAACAAGTAACCTAATAATTTGACCGAATACTTCTTTGGTATCTTTTTTTCTTAACCCAAATTTTAGCATTAGCCAATGTGAATAGGTATGCTCTATGGGGTAAGATTGGCCTATAATATGGCTTCTTTCCAAATAGTGCCACGCAATATCATACTCTTTATTGATTAGATGGTAACGATAACAAATCAACTCTTTACTATAGGCAATTTTAAGATGCCTCGGTATTTTTATATTAAATCTCATAATCACTAATTTTATATAAAAATAGTTCAATAGTTAGTGCAATAGAAGTGCATTTATTGCCCGCTACATTTATCGCAAATTCCTTTTACAACCAAGTTTACATTTTCTGAAACAAAACCATCTGGCACTTTTATCTGGGGTATTTTATGCTCTGTTAAGCAAATGGTTTCATTGCAATTGTTACAATGGAAATGTAAGTGTAAATCGGTTTTTATATCACAGCTACACCCCTGTTCGCATAATGCGTATTTGGTAATACCCGTACCATCGTCTATTTGATGTACAATATCCTTTTCTTCAAAGGTTTTAATAGTTCTGTAAAGCGTAGTTCTATCTACTTTTTCAAAAGTGTTTTCTATATCACTTAAAGTAACCGCCACCTCTTTTTCTACAAGAAACTTATAGACCAACAAACGCATTGCTGTAATACGAATATCTTTTGATTCTAATAATTGTTCTATTGTTTCCATAACTAATCGTGGTCTTCGTTTCCGAATGGTTTAATAATAAGCCCTACACTAAATATAAACCCATCTGTAGGCGCATAAATCTCCGGAAAAACCGGATTCTCATGAGGTGGCAATATCAAAGGCGAAAACCTACTCTGTCTTCTATCGGTAAAATTCTCAAAATTCATAAATACGCTACCTAACTTAAAATTACGCATTAACAATAACCCCATAGTTACAAAATCTGTGGTTTCTGTCCCGTTTGATAAAAATTGTTTTCCCGTGTAATAAGTTTCATAACCTATTCGCCATTTTTCGGACTCATACATCAGCACACTACCTACATTATGCTTTGCTGTTAAAGGCTTTTGCGGTTTACCTGCTAAGTAATTTAATCTTGTATCAATTAAGGCATAATTCAAAAACCACTTAAAATCTTTATAAGAAAATTTAATATTGGTTTCGGCTCCTTTACTAATGATAACATCATTGGCATTCTCAAACTGAAAAAAATCATTATTTATCGAATTCAAAAGTAGAGCATCATTAATTACGGTTACATAAAATAATTGATTTATAGAAAAGCCTACCTCATTAGATAAATGTGTTTGATAATTCATATCGAAATTAACACCGTATGAGCGTTCAGAATCTACTGCCGTTTTATCTATGGCAAGAATATTTTCAAAATTGATATATTCTGCCTCCTCTGTAAATATATCAGGTATTTTGTATCCTAAGCCACCGCCAATCCTACTAGAAAATCCATTGTTATCTTTATATAACAATGAAATTCTTGGTAATGGAAAGAAACCAAAATCGTTGTTATAATCTATTCTTAACCCTGTTTCTAAAATCCAATGATCTGAAATATCATATATGTTATTTGCAAAGGCACCAAAGGTTACATCTTTTTGGTCTCGTTGTAATGGCATATTATCATTTTCATCAAAATCTAAGGTGTATAGGTTTCCTCCAATTATCCAATCTGTTTTTTCTGATCCTTTATGATAAGTAATTTCGGTAAACGAATTCGTTTGTTTACCATCAAAATTGAAATCGGGAACAGTTAGGTTTCTATCAAAAAAGGAAATGCTATTTTTAAACTGTAATGAGCTAGTAGCATCTAGTTGCGTTTCATAAACAAATTGACTACTTAAACGTTTTGAATTATTCTCTTCGGTATATTGATGAATTCCTTCTTCTCCACTTTCAATTTTAAGAATATCCCCACCAATTCTATCATCATAGATTCCGTTCAATCCAAACCATATGGTGGTTTTTTCTGATGGATAATAAAATAATTTAGGATTCAATGAAACTGATTTTGTTTGTGGTAAATTACTAAAACCATCACCTTCAGGGTCGTATTCTTTTTGATAATGCCCAGAAGCATAGAGTAAAAAACCAAAATTATCATTTCTTTTGCTATAAAAAATATTTGATGTACTTCCTAAAGCATGGGTTTGAGTGAGCATAATATCTAATGTAGGTTCTTTATCAGGTGTTTTAGATACCATATTTACTAACCCTGCGATAGCACCACCCCCATATAAAGTAGAAGAACTACCTTTTATAATTTCGAACTGCTTAAGATCTAAAGGTGGTATTTGCAATATGCTTAATCCACTCGAAAAACCACCATAAAGCGGAAAACCATCTCTTAATAACTGTGTATATCGTCCATCTAATCCTTGAATACGAATATTAATGCTACCACTACTTAAAGAGGTTTGTTGCATTTGTATTCCTGTGCTTTCGCGAAGTACCATAGAAATATTGGTAGGATTCATTAGAGTTTTTTCTCCTAATTCTTCTGCTCCAATAAACTCAATGCGAGTAGGTATCTCTTTTACCGTTCTTGTGCTACGAGTAGATTGAAGCACGACTTCATCTAATTCATTACCATCTTTTTTAAGTTTAAATATCAATTCTATTTCGCTGGGTACTCGAATGGCCTTTTCTAATGTTTTGAAGCCTAAAAAAGAAATCATCACTTGATATTGACCATTAGGTATTGCTGTAAAGTCTACAATACCATCAGAATTGGTAACTAATCCTTTTTCTAAAACGCCAAAATAAACTGTGGCACCCATCAAAGGTTCATTTTCTGAATCTGTTATAACTTTTATACGTATATCAGATTTTTGTGCCTGTAATGACAGGCATAGGAATAACATGAGCTTTAAGCCCAATAAATATTTATTCATTAAAATGTAATTATAATTAACTAAAAATTGATTTAAAATCGTTTTATTTTAGCCAATTATCTTCGGTGGTTGCCAAATATTAGAGTGAAAGTCAAACCTATAAATAGGCTCATAAGTTGATATTAAATGTGTAGAAATTTTGGTGTAAAATATGAGTTCAAACGTTGCTAATGGCTCATAAGTAATTGACATACCACAACAATTACAAATACAAGTTATAGAACAAGAATCATCATTATGTTCTTCTTCATGATTGTGTCCTATACTCGATTCTTCATGATTTGAATCTTCAAAATGTTGACCATCAGAACAAGGTTTTGCTGATAAAGCAAAAATTATAAGTGCTAATATGGTACTTAATAATTTCATTACTTCAAAGATATTAATTTTTAGATGCAATGGTTGTGCAAAAGATACCGAAAGTTTACTTAAAAATATCTTCAATGGTACTGCTGACAGAAAAAATCTTATAAATTTTTAGAAAATTTTGATAAGGAAAAATCAAAAGTACTTCCTTCATTGAGAACCGACGTAACACTTATTTGCCCTCCCAAATTATTAACAATCTTTTTTACAGAAGCAAGCCCAATCCCTGTACCCATGTTTCCATTACGATCTGCAACCCCAACAACCGAGAATAATTCAAAAATTTTATCAATATATTCTTTTGGAATGCCATCAGAATTATCTGTAACAGAAAAATTATAGAAATCATCGTCTTCAGAAATTCGTATCTCAATCTTTATATCTTGCTTTGAGTTGTATTTAATAGCATTGGTAACCAAATTAATTAAAATTCGCATCAAAGCAGATTTATAGGTGTAAATTTCTTCTATATCGCTCTTACATATTAAATTGATAACATGCTCTGTGTCAGTAATATTTTTTAGTTCTTCTATAAGTGAAGATATTTCTATGGTTTCTTTTGCTGCCTTGAGTAAATCATCATTTTTATAAAACCTTAAGATTCCGTCGATATAATCTTTTAAGGAATGTGAGGATATTTTTAGATACTCTAAATATTGCAAAGACTCTTCATTTAACTTATCCTCATTACTATCTTTTAATAGTTCTGTAATCGAAATTATATTTGCAAGAGGGGATTTGAGGTCATGAGAAACTCTACTTGCAAATTTTTGCAAATCTTCGTTTCTTTTTCTTAATGTTTCTTGAAATTTAATAAGTTTAAAATTCTGATATCTTTGCTCAAAAAGACTAACCACTTGTTTTGACATTGCCAAAAGCGCATCTAATTGCTTTTCACTAAGCTTTCTTGGCTTATGATCGTAAACACATAATGTCCCCAATTTAAAACCATCAGAATCTACCAAAGGGGCGCCTGCATAAAAAATGGCTTTATAATCAGTAACCAGAGGGTTTCCTTCAAAACGATGATCTTTTCTTGCATCTTCAATAATCGTGATTGGTTCTTCAGAAAGAATAGTATGACCACAAAAAGATATATTTCTAGGTGATTCATTAAAAGGAACACCATAATGTGATTTCAGAAAATTACGCTCTTTATCCAATAGCGTAATTAATGAAATCGGAACATCACAGATATAGGACATTAAGGAAGTTATTGTATCATAATCATCTTCTGCCCCTGTATCTAATAACTGATATTTTTCAACAGCTATCTGACGTTCTTTTTCGTTATGCGGATATTCTGGTGATATCATGTAATAAGCCTCGTTATAATTTAATAACTTTTAAATTAATAAAACGACTTATCGAGGTTACTCGTTTTATTAATTTAGATTATTTATTTAAATACATTTTACTATTTATATTGCCACTAACTCAATGTTATATCTTCTTAATTAACTCCTGCAACAAAGACGTATTAAGCTAACGTTTTAAATAAAAAAACGTTCATCGTCTAGAACCTGTTTTACATTATAACAACCATCATACATACCTCATAAAGGATCCAGAAATTAGTCATATAAATACCATAAACATTACATACTTACAAATTAATAATTCTTTTTCACTATCACCAAAGAAATCATTGAATTATAATAAAAATTTAAAATATTGACTAACAACACTTTAATCTACAAAATTTCAGACACTTATATTTTAGTAAATAAGACAGTTTTTTTTATTGAACCTCTATTAATAATTAACATATACGCACCTACTTCTAAACTTTCTACATTAATAGATGAGACATCTGCACTTAAAGATTTCATAAAAACCTTCTTCCCTTGCATATCAATAATTTCAATAGAATAATTGACACTTTCTAATCCAGAAATACCTAACTCCCCTTTTGTAGGAATAGGATATACTCTTATCTTTTCGAAGTCAAATTTATTAGAAATTTGCTCATTTTCATCTATGCATTCTGGAGTCTCTGAATTGTTATTAAATAAAATAACGAAATTTTCATTTTTAGTTAAAGAAAAGTATTTTCAAAATTTCATTGCTGACACCATTAGTTTTCTTTAGTAAGGATTAAAAGCAATTAAAACATATACTTCTTAAGTAATAACGTATCAAAATAAACGACTAATCTATCGTAACGAAGATACTACATAAATAAGAGAGCTTTCTATCAAAAATGATTATGTCTATTAACAAAACTAGAATTTGTAGAATTTTAATTAGTATTCGGTAAAACCGAACTCCTAATTTCTAAATCAGGAAGAAAATACTTTATGCAAAGTGTATCACAATTAACAAGTAAAAAAGTAAATACCTGATATACAACCTCTTTAAATCAGCTAATAAATAAAACAAGATAATGATGGGTTTTGACTAAGATCCTGACTCAATATAAATTAAGCGTAAACACAAAAGAACTCTCAAAAAAAATAGCTGGCCCCCAACCTTATTAAGGTTTCTGAGATACCAGCTATTATTTATAATTTTCTTTATTCTATTAATATGTCACTTGTAATGACAAATCTTTTACAGCAACTAAACCATATGCTGATGGCGACTCATTAGAATACCCTTCTCCTGACTTACAGTCTTCTAGGAACATCGTTGATTGTGTATAACATCCAACTTTAAAGTACCCTGTAGCATCCTCAGCTTCCCAAGTATCATCCCAAGAATCTCCTGTATCTTCATTAATGATTTCACAAGTAATATTTCCGTTATTAACAATTACAGTAACACGCAATTGTTGACCTAAAGAATATGGCAATACATATTCTGCAGTACTATCTTCATTTTGCACTACATGTAACCCTTGATCATCTGCTCTGTATTCAACTCTTAGTGGCTCATCATCAGGACCATGAATCTGTACCATGGATACTTCTGGCTTCTCTACTGGTAAGTGTACTGCTCTAACACGTACATCTAAGTACTGATAGTCATCCATGCTCCAATAGTTATCATCACCCCCAGGTGTTTGTCTAAGCTCAGATCTAGGGTAAGAAGAACCACTTGTTGTTGCTCCACCACAATGCGCTTTAAAAAACACTTCATCGCCACTTACATAAAAATAATCAGAATAAGGAGCTGTAATTTTACCCGTAATATCTCTCATTTCATAGGCATTTCTATTTCTATCATCACAATCACTTCCTCCTCCTTCACTATCATTACCATTACTATCTAAAGGATATGTAATTTTCCATTTATCCAACGTAGCCAGTATACTTGACGGGTTATCTCCACTAGGAATAATAGTATCGTCATCATCTTCATCATCTTCATCATCTCCGTCATCGTCATCTTCATCTTCATCATCGTCATTGTCATCATCATCGTCTCCTCCTTCATTTCCATCATCTCCATTACCACCATCGGCATCTCCAAACTCAAAGACCTGAACTTCTGCCAACGACAATGGATTAGTACCTCTTAATTTTATACGAACTCTAGAAGCTACTGCACCATCCATATTTATTGTTACCGATGGACTAGGCGTATCCTCTATATATATTTTTTTAACTTGATCCCCTTTATCATTGTATAAGAATACATCAAAACTACTCAATCTACTAGAACAGCAATTTGTACGATTCCAGATAACAACATCTCCTATTGCATATTCTTCTCCTAATCTAACTTGCCACCATGGTCTGTATGTCCTTGAAGTATGTGTAATGGATCCATCACTCCAGTTACCAGAAGTATTACCATCAACAGCTTTACCTGCTAAACCATTATATGCCATTGAAGACTGCTGTGCTTTTTTACCCAAGGCCAAATTATCTCCCGAAGAGTCTCCTCCATCATTTGTTCCCGTACTTATCAATTCAAAATCATCAAAACGAACATCTCCACTATCTCGAAGACCAACGATCGTCACCGAAGACGAAGCTCCACTATTAAATGATATAGAAACCTCTGTATATTCATCAACATCAAAATCTTTTGTTTGACCACCTACAGATAACTTACCATTACCATCTACCCAAGCCGTAAGTACGTAATCTGTATTTGTACTTATATTTACTGTTTGTTCTATTTTTCCAGAAGAACTTGTTACCTTACCCGCTTTGGATCCTGAATGTTCATCTCCCGAAATGGCAAACTTACTCTCATCTCCCCAACCCGTTTTTCCGAATTCAAATCCTGGGTTATCAATTACAACATATTTTTTTTGAGAGTTTTCATCAATAACATCTGAGTTCTGGAACTCTTCATTAGTACAATTAAATACTAAAATCGATAAAAGAGGTAAAACGAGTGCATTGATACTTTTACCGCGCCATAGAAAAGTATTCTTTTTCTTTTTAATTTTTGAATTTTTCATTTTTAAGAGTTTGCAAATTAATCTGTGTATGGTTAAACTATGGTAATGATTGTGTAATAATTAAAATCTTTGGGCACACTTTTGAGATGAACATAACGGCACTAAAAACCTAATTATCAATCAAATAAAATGCACGTATACTACTAAATAGCAAAAATGGAGCAAATAAGAAGATGTATCTATTTACAAAACTATTTATTTTTTTGTCAAAATATTAAGCAGAAAACACTGCTATTTATGCAACGACGGCAAATGTAGATAAACATGAAATAAAAACTCTAGGCGCACGATAATGCGTAATAAAGTAGCTAGAATTCGTTGGGAATTAAATACTATTTGAGTTTTTTTGATATCCTGATCTTGTTGAATCTAGAATAATCCAAAGTTTCTGTTCAAAATTGAAGAAGTTTTATACGAAAAGAACAGTTTAATTTTTAATTAGGCTTGCTTGTATTGAGATTAATACCAAAAACCATTAAAAAAATATGTAGGTGATAGTAGATTTGGGATAAAAAATGGTTAGTTAGTTCGGTTCAAAATTTAGGGCAAAAAAAGTAAAACGAACTTATTAAAAATAAGAATAGCTAGCATCTATTCTATACACACAGCATAGATACTAGCTATTCTCAATTATTTACTTATTAATATGTCACCTGTAATGACAAATCTTTTACAGCAACTAAACCATATGCTGATGGTGACTCATTAGAATACCCTTCTCCTGACTTACAATCTTCTAGGAACATCGTTGATTGTGTATAACATCCAACTTTAAAGTACCCTGTAGAATCCTCAGCTTCCCAAGTATCATCCCAAGAATCTCCTGTATCTTCATTAATGATTTCACAAGTAATATTTCCATTATTAACAATTACAGTAACACGCAATTGTTGACCTAAAGAATATGGCAATACATATTCTGCAGTACTATCTTCATTTTGCACTACATGTAATCCCTGATCATCTGCTCTGTACTCAACTCTTAGTGGCTCATCATCAGGACCATGAATCTGTACCATTGACACTTCTGGCTTCTCTACTGGTAAGTGTACTGCTCTAACACGTACATCTAAATACTGATAATCATCCATACTCCAGTAGTTATCATCACCTCCAGGTGTTTGTCTCAGCTCAGATCTAGGATAAGAAGAACCGCTTGTTGTTGCTCCACCACAATGTGCTTTAAAGAACACTTCATCTCCATTTACGTAAAAGTAATCAGAATATGGAGCAGGAATACTTCCTGTAAGATCTCTCATTTCATAAGCATCATTGTTTCTATCATCACAATCATTTCCACTTTGACTATCATTTGTACTATCATTACCATCTTCATCAAGTGGATATGTAATTTTCCATTCACCTAAAGTTGCTAAAATACTTGATGGGTTACCACCTGTATTTCCTGGCTCTTCCTCTTCTTCTTCTTCTTCTTCCTCTTCTTCTTCGTCATCATCATCATCATTACCTCCATTACCAGTTCCAAATACCTGAACTTCTGCCAATGACAAAGGATTTGTACCTCTTAATTTAATACGAACTCTAGAAGCTACTGCTCCATCTGTATCAATTGTAACTGATGGATTAGGTGTATCCTCTATATATATTTTTTTAACTTGATCACCATTATCGTTGTATAGGAATACATCAAAACTACTTAATCTACTACTACAACAGTTAGTACGGTTCCAAATAACAATTTCACCAATTGCATACTCTTCTCCCAATCGAACTTGCCACCATGGTCTATATGTACTTGAAGTATGCGTAATAGATCCATCACTCCAGTTACCAGAAGTATTACCATCAACAGCTCTACTAGCTTCACCACTATAAGCAGTTGAAGATTGTTCTGCAGTTTTTCCTAAGGCTAAATTCTCATCAGAAGAACCACCTGAACCACCATCATCTCCACCTCCACTACTACCAGTGCTATTTAAGGCGAAGTCATCAAATCTAACATCTCCACTATCTCTTGTCCCTACAATCGTAGCTGAAGAAGAACTTCCACTATTAAATGACACAGAAACTTCTGTATATCCGTCAACATCAAAATCATTAGTTTGACCGCCGATAGATATTTTACCATTACCATCAACCCATGCTGTTAATACATAATCTGTATTAGAACTAAGACTTATAGTTTGTTCTATCTTACCAGAAGAACTTGTTACCTTTGCTGCTTTAGACCCAGAATACTCATCTCCTGAGATTGCATAATTATTTTCATCTCCCCAGCTTGCTTTTCCTGACTCAAACCCTGGGTTCTCAATTGTAACTGATGCTTTTTGAGACCCTCCGTCAATAATTTCTGAGTCCTGAAATTCTTCATTAGCACAATTAAAAGCCAAAAAAGATAAAAGTAATAGAGTAATTGTATTAAAAATTCTGTCTGACCTAAAAGAAATCATCATCTCCTTCCCTTTCGTTTTCAATTTTTTCATAGTATTTTTTTAGTTTAGTAATTAATGTTAGTAAAAGTGTTTCTTATGTATAAATTTTATTATTAAAAATTGTTTGCATTTTTAATACAAACTGAAATATTAAGCTATTTGGAGTCGTAGTATAATTCAATTGACTTTTCAAATTAGTACTTAATAGATATCTTTTTGTAGACTGCGAAATAAAAAACCTAGAAATAAAATGATTGACTATATCGAAAATAAACCCTCGAACTATTAATGATTATTCAAAAAAGGCTTTTGAAATTATCAAAATCATAATGGTGGTTAAATATAGTCACATAGAAGTCCCCATAATTGCATTTTCTGTGCAATTAATATTTTTAAATAGGTAAGTAGTATTATGATTGTGATACTGACAACTAATTAAAAAAGTTTTCTGTGCAGTTATATATTTTTGTTACATAGTTTAGTATCGTTTTAATCGAAATAAATTTCGATATTTATTAATTAAGCTATTATCAAATGCTACATCTGAATGAGCCTTCCCCTTTTTTTCTTTTACTCTAAAAATTCTTTTAAAGTATTTTTGTTTTGTTGTTACTAAGCAAATGAAATTCTAAAAACATATTTAAAAGCATTGTTTTCTTAGAACTCTTTTCACTTTTTCTTCCCTTACTTTTGAAACAGTTCGTATCACTTAAAAATTTAGAGTACGGAAAACAGCAAACTGCTGTTGTAGTGTATCCATAATCATTTTTAACTATACTCATCATCTGTTCCGTTTTCAAATCTTGTTACTTAAGTGTTTCTTGTATCTTAACTAATAACTTTGTTTGAACTGGTCAACCAATTCCTACACAATATTAGTAATTCTTTAACTAACTTCAAACGTTTTCGCAAAAAATACTACTCATAAACCTCAAATAGTTAAGTTATTAACATAAAAGGCTTACAGAATAAAATTAACAAAAGACAGGAAAAGCAGTAATAGCAAAGGATTCACATACTTTCTATTAAAATCATAATAACCAGAGAATCAACTCAAAAAGTTATTAACATTTATGTTAAAATTTCACCATATCTCACAATTTTGGCTTTAGAATTACGGATTCACTAAAAAAAAGCCCATAAAATTTTCGAGAAGATTGTATTTCATCCTACTTACTTACTCTTATATAGTCAATAATAAACTTCTTAGGAAAAATAGAATCGTCTACTTTTGGGCCTCCAAAATTCCCTCCTATCGCAAGATTAATTATTAGATAAAAAGGTTTATTAAAAGGCCAGTTTTTTTTATTTTTTATCTCGGGTTCATATGTATACGCTAACTGATCGTCAATATAAAAGTCAATTTTATCTTTAGTCCATATAGATTTAAACACATGAAAGCCTTCTTCTATAGTGTTTACTGTTGTTTTTTTAGAATTTAGAGTATTGCCAAAACTTTGTCGAGTATGTAGTGAATTATAAATCGTATGAGGTTCTCTACCGATATACTCCATAATATCAATTTCACCACAATCTGGCCACCCGACTTCTGATATATCCTCTCCCAACATCCATATAGCAGGCCAGAGCCCATATCCATCAGATATTTGCGCTCTTACTTCTATAGTTCCGTATTGAAATTCTATTTTATCCTTACTCGTAATTTTTCCTGATGTATAGACATCATCTTTTTTGATTGCAGTTATAATTAATTTACCATCCTTCAACTCTATGTTTTCTTTGGTATAAATTTGCCTTTCGTCATTTCCCCAACCACACAGTTGTGGGCATCCATCCCCAAGATCATAATTCCAATATGTCTCATTAAGTCTTGTATCATTAAAATGCTCTTCAAAAATAAAAGCCTGAGAATAGACAGATGTCGTAAAGACAAAAAGTAAAATGTAAGCTACATATCTCATAACCTAATTATTTTATTTCGAAATCTGCCTTGGTTGATGTATCAGAACTACCCCCGACAAAAACAGTGAATGTTCCTGACTCTACAACCCACTCATTCTGATTATTAAAAAAACCTAAAGTTTCTGAGTCTAATTCAAAAGTTACTTGTTTGGTTTCTTTTGATTCTAGCGAAACGAGTTCAAATCCTTTTAACTCTTTTACCGGTCTTGTTACCGAAGCAAAGTGATCTCTAATATATAACTGTACTACTTCTTTACCTTGACGTTCTCCTGAATTTGTTAGTGTAACTGATACTTTTATATTTGGGGTTGCACTTGAGGTATTTATGCCTTCTATCTTTAAGTCTTTATATTCAAAAGTTGTATAACTCAATCCATGACCAAAAACATAGAGAGGTGTATTTTGTTCATCAGAGTAATGTGTCCAAAATACTGTACCTGGATCAGATGCTTTAGGTCTTCCTGTGTTTTTATAATTGTAATAAATCGGAACTTGCCCTACACTTCTTGGAAATGACATAGGCAATTTTGCACTTGGGTTATAATCTCCATACAGCACTTGTGCTATTGCATTACCACTTTGAGAACCTAACTGCCATGCTTCTAAGATTGCAGGTATATGCTTATCTGCCCAATCTAGAACCAGAGGTCTACCATTGTTTAGTACCAACACTATATTATTATTTACCTTGTATAATTCTTCTAAAAGTTCTTGTTGCACTCCTGGCAAACCTAATGCGGTTCTGCTTCGGCCTTCTCCACTCTGAAATCCAACCTCTCCCAAAACAGCCACTACAATATCAGCATTTTTTGCTGCTTGTATAGCCTCTTCGAATCCACTTTTATCTGTGGTATTAATTTTTGTTTCTGAAACGAATGATGTTTTCCCTATAGATACATCAGCCCCTTTTGTATATAGCAAAGAATTTTCTTTGTACTGCTGCATTCCTTCTAGGACAGAAACCGCACTATTATCATCTGCACCAATTCTCCAGCTTCCCAGAGGACTATCTTTATCACTAGCTAAGCCTCCTATCAAAGCTATACTAACACCTTCTTTTTTTAATGGTAGTAGGTTATTATCATTTTTAAGCAAAACAATAGACTTTTTGGCCATATCTAAGGCGGCTTCATGAATTTCTTTACTACCGGTTATCTCTTTTTCTCTTGCTTCATCACAATACTTATAAGGATCATCAAATAAACCTAATTCATATTTTACACGTAAAATTCTTTTGGCGGCATCATTGATTATATCTTCTTTTACTTTTCCTTCTTTTACTAAGGTCGCAAGATGTTCTATATACACATAGGATTCCATATCCATATCTGATCCAGCATTTGCAGCAATTTTTGCAGCATCCTTATCATCTTCTGCATACCCATGATTAATCATTTCTGTCATTGACCCCCAATCCGAAACGATAAATCCACTAAATTTCCAGTCGTTTTTCAGAATATCACGTTGTAAAAATTTATTCCCCGTAGCAGGTATACCATTAAGTTCATTAAATGAATTCATAAATGTTCTTACCCCGGCATCTGTGGCTGCCCTAAAAGGCGGAAAAATAATATTGTTTAATGTTGATGATCCTACATCAACCGTATTATAATCTCTACCTGATTCTGAAAACCCGTAGCCTGCAAAATGCTTTGCGCATGCTGCAATTGTATTATTTTTTGCAAGATTATCCCCTTGAAAACCCTTAACTCTGGCTATGGCTATCTTAGATCCCAAAAATGGATCTTCACCTGCGCCCTCCATAACTCTTCCCCAGCGGGCATCACGAGATATGTCTACCATAGGAGCAAAAGTCCAATTTATACCAGCCGCTGAAGCTTCTTGAGCTGCTACCGCTGCTGATTTTTCAATAGCTTTTAAGTCCCAACTAGCGGATTCTGCCAATGGGATTGGACTCATTGTTTTGTATCCATGAATCACATCAAAACCAATAATAAGAGGAATTCCTAATCGCGATTCTTCTACAGCTATTTTCTGTACAGCCTTCACATCTTTAACTCCTCGAACGTTAAGCATTGATCCCACCCATCCCTTGCTTAGGTGTTCATATTTTTTTGCTTCGTCTCCTTCTGCTGGCTTTGGCCCCGTAAGGTCCCAAAAACCATTGTATTGGTTCATTTGACCAATTTTTTCTTCAATTGTCATTATTGACAGCAACGAATCTACTTTTGCTTCTATCTCAGAATTCAATCCTACAGAAGCATTTTCTACAGCTAAGGTTTTTGGCGATTCATTTGACGGATTGCAGCCAGAAATAAATAACACAAGTCCAAAGACTATTATAATAATCGTTCGATTTTTCATTTATAATTCTAGGTTTTTTATGAGTACTAACAGATAATATATAAATTCTTTTGTACGAGAAAAAATTAGAAGGCCAGTCAACATACTAACCTTCTAACAAAAAATGATTACACTATTAACTTTCTTTATTGATACACTCTTACATAATCTACCTCCATTGTTGATTCTATAAATCCAGCATCTATTACTCCTCCAAATTTTCCTCCCATAGCTACATTAAGAATTATAAAAAAATCGTCATTAAAAGGAAGTTCATTTGTATTGGGTATGGTATGATAAACAACATCATCTACTAAGAAAACTATTTGTTCTGGAGACCAATCTACAGTATAGTTATGAAAATCATCTGAAGCACCATCAACCGTTGTTGATTTGGTAATTGCATTTCCTGCTGAAAAATTAGTGTAATGAAGACTACTATGCACTACATCTTGATTATTACCAACATGCTCCATAATATCAATTTCTCCACATGCAGGCCAAATATTAGTAGCATAATCTTCTCCTAACATCCATATTGCAGGCCAAGTACCTCCTCCTTCAGGCAATTTTGCTCTCACCTCTACTCGACCATAGGTAAACTCAAAAAGGTCTTCAGTTTTTATCCTTGCTGATGTATAGTCACCTCCATCATTAATCGCAGTAATCTTAAGATACCCGTCTTCTACTAAAACATTGTCTGCTTCATCTGTATAGAATTGTACCTCTTCATTACCCCAGCCACCATTATTTCCTAAATTATAATTCCACTTCAGGGGATCAGGTGCTCCATCAACATCAAACTCATCTGCCCATACTTCTTGAGTGTACTGAGATTCGAAATCTAAACTTTGAACAGGTTTTTGAGTTGTAAATATATGATACCATGCCAACACAGCATTATTTCCTTGAATTGCTCGTACTACCATTCTATTTTCTGTAATTGATAAAATTTCATAAGTACTCGCCCCTATATAATACCCCATAAATCCATCATCAGAAAAGTTTAAGGCGGTATCCGTGGTTTCCTCAAGAGGAACACCACTAGATGCTGGTGAAACCGCTACCGTTTTAGCTCCGGATACTGGATAATCATAACAGTAATCTTCACTTGCGGAACCTCCGGCAACATCAACATAGGCTACATTAAAATAAGTCCCTCCATTACTATTAAGTTCATACATTAACTCTCCATCTACCATAGAAAACGTAAGCGCATCTGTATAAATACATTGAGAATTTTCTGTAGATTCAGGGTCTAATAAACTTTCTTTTTCAAAAGGTTGGGCTACATACCACTTTGCATACCACCAATCACCATCAATCCCTTCTGTTGCAGGTCCTAAACCAAGGTGACCTGGTTCTGAGGCTGACCAATACCAGGTTTTTGATTTGTTTTCTGTAAACATCCCTGATGCATCATCGTACACGGCCCCTGTAAGCATGCTTTTTGATATGGGGTCATCGAATGAGCTAAAAACCTCAACATCAATAGCTTTATTTGTCGAAATACCAGCAACACCAGAAACGGTTACTACAACTGTATATGTGTTCAACCCGGGCTGACTAAATCTATGTATTGTTTCTCCTGAAGGAGCTACTTCATTTAATCCATCTCCGAACTCGAATCCATACGTAATCGCATTGTCAGATTTCGCTGTGAATTTCACAAATCCACTACCATCTCCATTAGGGTTACTTTCATCTACCCCCATAACCTCTGCAGTTATTTCAATATTGGTTGGTGCTGTAATATCACCAAAGGCTCTATTCTCATCCTCACAACTTACAAATAGAATTGTAAGTGAAAGTATACTTGCCAAAATAAAAGTTAGCTTGCTATTTTTCATTTTCATTTTTTTAATTTGTTAGTACGATATCATCAAAATAGAAGTTTTCTCCTGCTCCCGAACTCCCAAAATCTGGAAATATAATTACATTATAATACTCTATTGATGTACTAAATGAACTATCGGTTGTTAAATCAAAAGACAACTCTTCCCATGCATTATTACTTTGTGTATTCACTTCAACCTCAACAAAAACAGTAGGACTATTATTACTATCCAATGGTGATGTTGTATCTTCCATTTTAAAGCGAATGGGAACCCCTGATCGCGGAGACCAAACTTTTAATTTCACTGTAGTCCCGTCAGTAAAATCTACAATCCCAGACAAAGGCATACTTGCCCCAGCCCATGTTTGGGCGCCTGAGGTTTTTTGTATTTCGACAACAGTAGCACTTGTATTTATACCTGTTTGATCAGGATTTGCGACTACATCTGCTGGGATGGGACTAAAGTCTGAAGCACCAAAACCAGTCCATGTATAATCTAAGGAAGTAGATTCAAAACCTAAAGGAAACTCAATTAGCTCGGTTGCTGCTCGGTAGAAATAGATATTATCTATGAATACAGTTCCTGCTGCCCAAGGTGTCCCTACAAATTTCATTTGAAAAATATCACCAATGGTTAATCCCTGATCTGTATATTCTGAAAGAGGAATATCAATACTGGTCCAGGCATCGGCCATCAACTCATTTGAAAAAGGTTTTTCTTCTGGACCAGGCCTTATTAATGATGTTTCTATACTGGTAACATCTGTTGTCCAAACATCTAGATGCAAAAACTCCATATCAGAAAGATCTGTTTCTGCTCCTAATACAACCCCTTGATAACTCAAATTAATATATTGTAGCATGGTATCTCCGTCTAAATCAAAACTAGTCCAACCACTCCCTTGCCCCGCTTGACCCCAATCCGGAAAATAGTCCGCTCCAGCTTCATTAGCGTATGCATCACTAAAAATTGAAATCACATCATTAACAGATCGACTTGGAGGTGTTGGTGCCGACACAATGGGTTGTAAAATTTCGGTAACCAAAAACTCTTCTTCATATTCGGTTGTTTCTATCGCTCCTCCTTTGGCAATTACTCTTATGGTATATGTTCCAGGTGCCTCATATACATATGATACAGTTTCACCAATATTCGTCGATAATGGTTCTTCGATTTCTTCTTCACCAAAATATACTTCAAACAGTACTGCATAATCAGCAGTTACTGTAACATTAACTTGTCTAGAAATTCCTGCATCATTTTCTATAATTACATCCAAATTTTCTGGAGCATTAAACGATACTACTAGAGATTGTGTAGTTTCTGTCTGCAAACCACTCGGACCATAACCAATAATGGTTATTTCATAAGAGCCTTCGGCATATATGTGTTCGACAGAATTACCTGGCGTAATATCCTTCTCATCTTCTGATCCATCTCCAAAAATTATCGTATAATTAGATACTCCACTACCCAAAGGAGTTAAAGTAACCAATCCTGTATTATCCTGAGTTATTGAAGCCAATGCTGATATACCAGAAGGAGCGGTAACTGCATTGACAAATGATATGTCATTTTCTTCCTCTGTACAACCTAGAAAGGCGATCCCTAACAAGAGAAATATGCTGTAAATAATATTAGTATTTTTCATGATTCTAATTTTTTAATATCCTGTATTTTGATCCCAGTTACCATTTGCAAATTCGATTTCTTCTACCGGAATTGGAAATACTTCATTTTTCCCTGTTGAAAAGCCACTAATTTCTGCCGCTGCTCTTCCGGTTCTAACCAAATCAAAGAAACGATGTCCTTCTCCTACCAACTCTACTCTTCGTTCTGCATATATTGCATCTACAAGCGGAGTTCCTGTTAAAGTTATATCTGCTAATCCAGCTCTAGATCGCACTCTATTAAGATATAATTGTGCAACAGCGTAATTAGCACTAGATTTTCTGCTATTTGCCTCAGCTGCCATTAATAATACATCTGCATACCGGATAGCTCTATAATTATTAGGGTTTGTTAGATTCTGGTCCCCTGTGTTTAAATCTCCTTGTCTTGCTATATATTTCCTATTATAATACCCTGTATGGTTATGACCCTCAACATACGTAGCTCCCGTTTCTGCTGCCCATGCTTCTATATCCAGTATGGCAACATCTTTTCTAAGATCTCCTTCTTCAAAGGCATCAACAACCTCTTGTGTTGGCACATTAAAACTAAAACCTGAGTCATATGTTGGCCCGCTATAAGTTCTTATGCCATTAAACCCAACGGCCACATTCCCCTCACTACATTGCAAACATTCGAACCCAGCACCTTCTGCATCAGAATACTGAACTTCAAAAACAGATTCTATCCCGTTTTCTCCTTCACTCTCGAAAATGGTATCATAATCAGCCACTAAATCATACGTCCCAGCATTAATAACATTTTCTAGGGTCGTGGCAGCTTGATCAAACTTATCCTGAAAGAGATATACTTTACCTAATAACGCTAATGCGGCTCCTTCTGTAGCTCGTCCCACTTGAGGTGCTATAGTTGCTAAATTTTCTGAGGCAAAAATTAGATCTTCTTCGATTAAAGCATATACTTCTTCGGTAGACGATCTAGGAAGACTGGTCTCATCTCCTACATTAAAACGAGCATCTATTTTAAGTGGAATTGCCCCGAACCATTTAACCAGTTCAAAATTATAATAGGCTCTAAGAAATCTAGCTTCTGCGATAATTTGCTCTTTACCTTCAAAATCCGTTTTATCCTTAAATTCTAAAATGTAATTAGCTCTATTTACGCCTGCAAACATCCAATCCCAAATATCTTGTAGATTACTATTGACCTCGGTATGTGTCATTTTGTCTATTTGCTGAAAACCAATCACATCTGTTGCGCTCTCCCCACCTGCAACTGTATTATCAGAGGCAATCTCTCCTAATAACACATTTAAATATGTAGATTGTAATAAATCATACGCGCCTATCAAGGCATCATAATAATCTTGTTCTGAGTTAAAGTACGTTTCTGAATCTATTCTATATGCTGTTGTCTCATCAGTAAAATCATCACTACAAGACTGAATAATTGTTATAATTGCAATCCATAAAAATAGATTTGATATTTTTAGTTTTTTCATTGCCGTTAGTTTTAAAAATTAAGATTGAGACCAAATAAATATTGTCTAGAAACCGGATAGAAACCATCATCAATTCCTGCCCCAATTGCCCCCGAAGAAGTTGCTGCAGGATCATACCCCGTATAGTCTGTAAATGTGTATAGATTATTAATCGCTGTATATACTCTTAACCTATTAATCCCTATTGTGTTTAGAAATTCTGTAGGTAATGAATACCCCAATTGCACATTTTGTATTCTCAAAAAAGATGCATCTTCTACATAAAATTCAGAAAAAAGTTTGTTTGTTGTCGTTCCTACTGTTGCCCGAGGAACGCTATTACTAGTGCCTTCACCCCTCCATCGATCTAGATATAAATCTAATCTATTTACATTGGGCTGGTCCCTTTCGTAATTACGAACCATTTCTTGACCTAAGTTGGCATAACTATATGCAGAAAAATCAAATTGCTTGTATTTTAAGTTTAGATTCAATCCCATATACCAATCAGGTATTGGATCTCCTATATTTGTTCTATCGTCAAAATTAATTACACCATCATTGTTTACATCTACGAATCGTATATCACCTGGGGCGGCCTCTGCACCTAGCTCAATTTGTGATGGGTGAGCATCTACTTCGGCCTGATTCTGAAAAATCCCATTAGTTTGCAACCCATAGAAATATCCTATTGGTTGTCCGACTTCCATTCTAGATGGACTTAATTGACCTACTCCAAAATTTCCACCTTCAAGAATAACGTCTCCATTTATCTCGGTAACATTATTTTCTATGTAAGATACGTTGTAGCTAATTCCGAAAGAGAAATTTTCTGAAAAACTATCTTTATATGAAATTAGAAATTCAAATCCTTCATTACTTGAGGTTCCTCCATTAATTGTAGGAAACCCTGCTCCAGGTGCTCCAGAGCCAGTAATACCAGAAACTGGGGAGTTTGCAATTAACAAATCTTCACGATCTTCTTTAAAATAATCAGCTACAATTTCTATACTGTTATTTAACATTTTGACATCCAATCCGATATCAAGTTTTTTAGCTACTTCCCATTGTGCTTCAATATTTGGGATTCTACCATTTGCTACTCCGCTCACCAAAACACCATCTATAACATAGGTTGCTTCTCCATCTAAACTTGCTCTATATAAATCACTTCCTACATTACTTCCTAACAAACCATAACTACCTCGTACTTTTAAAAAGTTCACGAATCCATCTTGGTTCCAGAAAGGTTCCTCAGAAATGTTCCAACCTGTAGTTACAGAAGGAAAATAATCTACTCTGTTATCCTCAATAAAATCTGAAGCCACATCTCTACGTAGAATTCCCGAAAACAGGTATCTTTTTTTGAAATCATACTGCACTCTTCCGAATGTTGAAGATCTTCTTTGATCCGTTCGTTCAGAAATTGCCGTTTTTGCTTCATTGATGCCATCTGCCAATGAAATATCCGCAAATTCTATTGAGTTATTAGGAACATCAAATCCGGTAGCCTCTAATTTTGTATACACTTTTCGCTGGGCACTCATCCCTAGTACCACGTCTAAATTATGATCCTCAGCAATGGTCGTATTGTAGTTAGCAAATGTTTCGAACGTATAATCATTAGTTGTAGTGGTTCCTTGAACCACACTACTTCTATCCGTATTAAAAACTTTAGAAGAACCATAATCTACAATTGGAAAAAATCGCTTGTATGAATTGGTAAATGTTCTAAACCCTATTCTTGATGTAATTTTCAATCCATCAAACGGGGTATAATCTAAACTTGTCATACCTTCTAGACCATTTGCGTCTATATCGTTATACATATTGTTTCTTTGTGATATAGGGTTAATTACTTCAGATCCTAAAAAACCGTTTACATCGTCCTCATCTTCAGAAAATACAGGTGCATAATTAATGGCATTAAACAATAATCCACCAAGCCCAAATTCTTCAATCTCTCCGTCATCAGCTATAGAATTAGAGATTGCTTTTCTGTTGCTATTTATATAATTTATGGTTGTATTAAAGTCAAATTTTTCTGAAATATCGACTCCAAGAGCTAACCTCGCGGTATTTCTTCTGTATTCTGAAGTTTCCTTGGCTACAATACCTTCTTGCTCAATATGAGAACCTCCTACAAAATATGTGATCTTTTCTGTTCCTCCTGAAAAACTCAAGTTATGACTAAAAATAGGTGATGTGTCAAAAATTAAATCTTGCCAATCCGTTCCTTCTCCCAATCCTGACAAATCAGGAAAAGGAAGATCTTCTCCTGCAGCAGCATAACTTTCATTTAATAATGCTCCATATTCTGTTGCATTGAGTAACGGAAGTTTTCTAGTTGTTTCTTGAAACCCTGTAAACGTATCATAACTAAATGTCGGTTTTTGGTTTTTTCTACCTCTCTTTGTCGTTACTAGCACTACACCATTTGCACCATCAATTCCATAAATTGCTGCTTGAGAATCTTTAAGAATAGTTACTGATTCGACATCATTCGGGTTAATTGTGGTCAAATCACCGCGATACCCATCAATTATTACAAGAGGATCATTACTTTGATTAGAACCAACCCCTCGAATTGCAATATTCAGTTTGGCACCCGGAGATCCCGATGAAGAACTAATACGTACACCTGATACTGTTCCTTGTAATGCTTGACTAACCTCTACAGGTCTCAAATCTTCTATTGTTTCATTAGAAATTAATGATACAGCACCTGTAACATCTTTCTTTCTTGCTGTACCATATCCTATTACAACAATTTGTTCTAAGGACTCCCCATCCTCTTCGAGAACAACATTTATTGTTGTTTGGTCCCCTACCACAATTTCTTGGGTGGCGAAACCTATATAAGAAAATACAATAATGTCATTTTTAGAAACGCCTGATAAACTATAATCTCCATCAAAACTAGTTACAGCTCCATTGGTACTATTTTTTACTAATACATTTACACCTGGCAGTGGTAAATTTTTGGCATCACTGACAACACCCCTAATTTGAATATCTTGTGCATTAACAATGGTTGTTAAAAAAACCGATATTAAGAAATAAACAATTTTCATACGTGATTTATTTGATTTTACTCAAAATTATAACGATACATTAACAAATCGTCAAAATAGGACCACAACAAAAAATATACTAGACGTATTTAAGCTTATGAAACAGTACTGTTTTTAGGGGGAAACCCCACATAATAAAGAAGGTATACGTAAATGAGAATTTTTCAAAAAAAACCTTGGGAAAGCCCACTACAACGTTAAAGTAAAGGTAATGTTGTAGTGTTTTTATAGGATGTTGTAGTACTAAATCTCTAAGATGTAGTTAACGAGACTATCAGAATGTTCTAATTTTAACTTTTTTCTTAAACGATATCTTTTTATTTCCACACTTCTTACCGAAATATTCAATAATGGAGCTATTTCTTTAGAAGAAAGATTAAGTCTTAAATATGTGCAAAATCTTAAATCATGAGGTGTTAAATCTGGGTGTATAGACTTTAATTTCTTAAGAAAATCTTTATCCACATTATTAAATGCCTCTTCAAAGTGTTTCCAATCGTCTTTATTATTTAAGTTTCTATCAATAATACGTTCAACATTCTGCAATGCAGCTTTGTCAGCAGAGGTAATCTTTTGAAGTTCTTTTTTGATCGTACTTAAAATTTCATTCTTTTTGATAATGTTCATAGTAGAAGAAGCAAGTTCTCGATTTTTACTTTCTATATCATGCTTCAGCTTTTCATTACTCAATTTCATGATTTCTTTCTCACTTTCTAATTGCTTGAGCTCTAATTGCTTTTTGTTTTCTTCTACTAGCTTACTTTTTTGTTTTGTATAATATCCTTTATAGGCTTTATGTATAAGAAACAAAACAATGAGTAGAGATGTTATATATATTATAATAGCCACCTTAGATAGATACCAAGGTCTATCTATAACAAATGTATATGATGCGATATTCTCATTTAATCTATTACCTGTCTTTGTTCTCACCATAAATGTATACTCACCAAATGGGAGATTCTCAAAAACAATATCAGTTCTTGTGGTCCAACTGCTCCAATCATCATAGAAACCTTCGAGTTTGTACTGATATTGAGAAATTAGATACTTATCATATTCAGGAATTGTGTAATTAAAAGAAATCGTATTCATTGAAGGCTCAAAAACAGGTGTATTCGCAGAAAAACTAACTTCTTCAAAATTAGCCCCTTTTGATTTTACCGAGACTTTATCTAATATAATTGTATGATCTCCTAAATTCACCTTAGACAGATCCAAAATCATATAGCCATTTGTCGTACCCAGCAAATATTCGTTATCCTTAATATGAATAATATTTTCATATCCTATTTTCCCTTTACGCAAAGAACTAGGAATCGGTATTCTGGTTACTTTGAGGTAATCTGAGAACTGACTCTGGGAAACATAACTTATATTTTCTTGCGAGAAGCCCCACAACTTTCCTGTATCATCCTCAATGAGTTTTCCTGTTATATAATCTTCGTTACCAAAAAAACTACTTAAGTCATTATCTTTTTTAAAACTCTCATTAGTACTTTTATCAAAGTAAAAGGCTCCATTTGTACACGTGTACAAAATTTTGTCTTTAAACTTAATGATACTTGAATTTTCTTTTGACATTGAAGTATCTTTTGAAACCTTTGTCACTTCAGAGAATGCTTTATCCACATTTAACCTAAAAAGCCCCTTGTACCCATGATTAATCCAAATCTCATTTTCATATATTTCCATAAACCTTGCTGAGTAATCAAATCCTGATATTCGGTGCTTAAAAACCCATTGTCCATTTTCTTTTTGCAGCAACATTAATCCGGTATAGGTACCAAGAAGAAGCCAATCTGGGTGTTCAGGAATCTTTTTGAAGTTCCAAACTCCGGTTAAATTTGACAAGGCCACGGATCGTCCCTCTTCAATTAAAAAGGCCCCAGAATTATGGCCACAAAATAGAGTGTTATCGTATGCAAAAATACTCCATACTTGACCTTTAGTACCTTCTATAAATGTAAAGTCTGCATTTTTATCATCAAATCGCTTATAAAATAACCCTTGATTAGTTCCTACATAAAGAAAATCTCCAAAAACCTTAGAGGCATATACCGCCCCTATATTATATCGCTCATCACTAAAAATAGTAATGGGAGACTTCATATTTATGCAATTAATCCCATCATCTAATGCTAACCAAATATTCTCTTCGCTATCCTCAAACAACGATAATACGGTATTATTACTTAACCCATTACTTTGATTAATCTGATACCTTACTTTTCCCTCGGGGGAGAGGTAAATTAGACCTGTAGAGATGGTTCCTAAAACAAAGCTCTTATCTTTTAATTGCTTACTACTATAAATTGTGATTTGCTCTAGTAATTCATCTGCTTCGACAGACCATTTCTGTATTTTACCCTCAGAGAACTTAAAAAAACCTTGATTATTTGTGAGTAAAAGAATACCATTTGGTATCTCTGATATAGTAACAATTTTACTCTTAATATTATATAATGATAACGGCAGTACAAGTTTGGGCTCTCCTTTTTCTATTCGAAAAATCCCATTGCTGAAATCCTGATAATACACAACGCCATTGACATTATGCATACTTACTATAGCAACCTCTGATTCTATAACATCAATTTCTTCTGTACTCGAATTATATATATATATTCGATTCAGTGATTGAAATAAAACACGATTTTCTAAGCTAACTATATCCCAAAACTGTTCATCTTCTATTAAGCGTTCCTTTATGGGGTTACTTAGAGAGGTATACTCGAGTAATCCTGCGGCATTCTTTTTCCAGAAGCCGAAGTTCATATAACACCCTGTATAAATGCGGTCTTCGACAACATTTACAGATCGTATAATCGTTCCATTAGGACTTGGGTACAACTCCCAATTTGCACCATTATATTCTAATAACCCGTTATTATTAGCTACATAAATATACTTGTCATCTGACTGAGAAATGGACCAATTCTGAGTTTCTCCGCCATACTCATCTGGTAAATACTGAACTATCGGTGGTAACTCCTGAGTAGAACCTATCACCGATAGTAAAAAAAATAATAATAAAGATATTTCCTTTTTATACTTCAATTAATTAAAATAAAGGTACGTAGACACTACAATCAAGCATATAACCCCACCTACGATTTTTGTGTATTTCCAAGGAGTGATATCCACTTCTTTGGTATACTCTTGCTCATATGCCTCTTCTCTGGGGTACAATTTACCAATTATCAACATTATAATAACATTTAGCACAAAAAGAATAGCCATTACATGCAAGAAATGGGGATAAGAAGAAGCTTCTATTGCATTAAGTTCTACTTCACCTGTAATGCCAGAAGCTTTTGCAGCTTCAATAGCATTTTTTGCAAATATTGGTTTAAGTATGAATTGACTTATTATATATAGAATGGATCCTGACAGAATACCAATTTTACCTGCAATTGCAGGAACTCTTTTTGTAAGATACCCCACTACTATGATCGTTAAGATAGGAATACTATATATTCCATTTACTTCTTGTAAATATGCAAAAATACTTCCTGCTTTGGCAATAAAAGGAGCAACGATCATTGCTAAAACAGCTAACAAAATACCAAAACTCTTACCTGCTTTTACTATTTGCTTCTCATTTGCTTCTTTATTAATATATTCCTTATAAATATCTAATCCAAAAAGTGTTACTGAGCTATTTAACGCACTATTAAATGAACTCAAAATAGCTCCGAATAATACAGCTGCAAAAAATCCTACAAGGGATACGGGTAATACTCTACTGACAAGCTTAGGATAGGCCTCATCAGGAACAGACAACTCTCCTTTAAAAATATGAAAAGCAATAATACCAGGTAATACAACAATAATAGGTCCTAAAATTTTAAGAAAAGATCCTAACAACAGTCCTTTTTGACCTTCTTTAAGGTTTTTTGCACCCAAGGCTCTTTGAATAATTGCTTGATTGGTACCCCAATAAAACAATTGCACCAACATCATTCCTGTAAATATAGTAGCAAAAGGGATAGAAGAATCAGACCCACCTATCACTTTAAACTTTTCTGGGTTTGTAGTCATCAATTTACTAATCCCTTCAGAAATACTGCCTTCTCCTATTTCTAACAATCCAAACACCGGAATCATAATCCCTCCTATTAATAAACCTACCGCATTAATGGTATCAGAAACTGCAACTGCTTTAAGTCCTCCAAAAATAGCATATATTGACCCTATAATACCAATTCCTAGAACACAAATAACTATAGATGTATCTTTAGAAACTCCTAATAATTCAGGCACATCAAACATTGTTGTTATTGCTAATGATCCTGTATATAGTACAACTGGCAAAAAAACTACAACATATCCTGTCAAAAACAATCCAGAGGTAATTGCTTTGGTGGTAGTATCATATCGTCTTTCTAAAAATTGCGGGACTGTAGAAATTCCCCCTTTGAGATATCTGGGTAGTAAAAATATTGCGGTAATTACCATAGCAATAGCTGCTAGGGTTTCCCATGCCATTACGAGAATACCTTCTTTATAAGATGCTCCATTAAGCCCTACAATTTGTTCAGTTGATAAATTGGTAAGCAATAAGGACCCTGCAATAACAACTGCTGTCAAACTACGACCTCCTAAAAAATAACCATCAGAAGAAGTTTCGTCTGTTTTTCTGGTTGCCAGATATGATATAATTGCTACTAAAAGTGTGAATCCTATAAAAGATATAATGCCCATAATGAATATTTAATGATCGTTTAAAAAGATCATAAAAATATCAGATATTATTGAATAGTATCAATAATTCTTAAAAAATTTACGCCTGTATAGTTTTTGTATAGTTGTTTTTAAGAATAATACAATTACTTAGGATAAATCATCAAAATACCTATTTCTTATAATGCACGTTATATCGCCAATAAGAAACCCCACCTAGCACTGCCCAAAACAAGAAACTGTAATAAACAGCTGATGGTGTTACAACTTGATCACCACTCGCATAGGAGTGCAACCCTTTAAGATAAAAGTTAACTCCAAAATAGGTCATTAATATAGAGCTTACTGCTAACACAGACATTAGATTAAAAAACCATCGACCTCTTAAACCAGGAACCAATCTCATATGAATTACAAAAGCATAAACCATAATACTTACCAAGGCCCAGGTTTCTTTCGGATCCCAACCCCAATAACGCCCCCAACTCTCATTTGCCCACATACCTCCCAAAAAATTCCCAATAGTCAGCATCACCAATCCTATTGTCAATGACATTTCATTAATTATAGTAATTTCTTTGATGTTAAGATCCATGCGTTTCTTGTTAGATTTGGTGGTCAAAATCATTAACAACAAGGACAAAACTCCCAAAATAGCACCTACAAAGAAAGGACCATAACTACCAACAATAATAGATACGTGTATCAAAACCCAATACGAATCCAATACAGGTTGTAAATTAGCAATTGCCGGATCTGTCCAGTTTTGATGAGCAAAAAACAAAATAATAGCCGCGACAAAAGCCGTTGCAGCTATGGTAAGATTACTTCTCTTACCGAATGCCAATCCTATCGCCATGGTCGCCCAAGCTACATAAATCATAGATTCGTATGCATCACTCCATGGTGCATGTCCGGATACATACCAGCGTATAATTAATCCTGCAGTATGCATTATAAAAATTAGAACGACTACTCCTATGAAAAAAGTAATCAATGCTCTAATAAACTTCACATCAAAAAATATCCCTAAAATTATAATCAACATTAAAAAAACTCCCACCATCATATAATATCGATATAGTGTTCTGAATATATCGTACTTATTCAATGCTATTTCCGCCTTTATCTTTTTATCTGTTGGCAAAACTTCACTTCCGTATTTTTTTTGGAAACTTTTAATACTTTCGACATACTGATTTGCTTTATCATAATCACCTGTTTTTCGGGCTTTTTGTAAGGCATCTCTATAAATCGGTATAATTTGTCGTGTATACACAGAATCCATCCCAGTAAACGTATATTCGTTTAACTGGGGTACAGAAACCCATGTATTATTTTCATCTTCAGGAACCGGAAAAACTCTTAAAATTCCTCCGCCCAAGGCCTGATTAAGTAAGTAAAACTTTTCATGAGTCTTTAGAAAATCTTTTTCAAAACTACTTGGAGTATTCGTACTACTAGCTTTTTCTAGATAGGGTGCTAATTTATAAGAACCATCTGGCTCAACAAGGTCTATAAGAGATACTCTTCTTTCGGTTTTAGGAACCCCTAAAATCTTACGAATACTATCATTTTCTCTTTGTATCTCTATTAACGGAACACTGTACCAAATAAAAGGGTTCTCTACCATCGAAACAAAAACCTGATCTGCGTTTAACCCTTCATAAGTATCTTTTTTACTTAATTTTCGTAATAACTCTGATGAAAAGGTATTTACGGGTTTCATACGCCCCCTTTCATCCTGAATAACAATACTCCCAAATTTTGCAGCGTGATCTGCATCAACCTTATTTGATTTTATAATAGAATCCAGTTGTACCTTACTTGGTAATATTTGAGCATGATTATCAGTATGATCAGACTGAAGCTGGGCAAAAGAACTCGAAATACAAAAAAGTAACAACATGCTAAGTGCCTTCTTCTTTTGCTTTACTTTTGACAACATACGCTCAAGGTCTTTAAACCTAGAACCTCTTAAAAACAAAATCAACATCAATCCCAAATATAAGAGCATATAACCCGCATATGTTATTCTAGAACCCCAAAAATCATGATTGACTGATAACACAGTACCTTTTTCATCGGGGGAGAATGATGCCTGAAAAAATCGATATCCTTTATGGTCTAACACATGATTCATGTATATATCATAGGGCTGAGGAGTCTTATTTCCTTCAATCAAATCAACCTTACTCATATAAGATTTGTATACATTTTCGGTACCAGGATGCTTTTCGGCAATAAAGTCATTTAGTTTTAATGCAAAGGGTAACTCTAAACGTTTAGAGCCATAACTAAAGTACATATCAAGTCCTGCCAAAGATATTTTTTGCATATCATTTGCAAATCCTTTGCCCCCAAGAAGCTTCACTTCTTTGGTTTCTCCTTGAGAGGTTACTTCCAAAATTAATGCATCCTCTTGTCCTTTTTCTTTTACTTCAATTGGGATAACATCATATGTTCCTTTAATTACAGGGTCAGGAATCACAAATTGCATTCCAGCAGTACGATATAAAGACCTAAGCATTAATGGCTGTACACTATCTTTAACAAGCAAACCCTGCAATTGGTCTGCCATTCTCATATAGGATCCATCAAAAGGAGACTCTATCGTATATTCATCATTTTTATATAGAATGTTAATAGCTCCTTTGGTACGGGCATTAAAGGACACAAGAATATTATGAATGTTAGATACTTCCCCCTCTTTTAGGTAATGATCATGGCGACTGCCATCTCCTGCTTCCACTATTTTTAAATAATTATCACCTTCTTCTGTCTCTACCATTCCCATTTCTGCACCATTGATATACTCTTTATATCTAATCGTGACGGGTTGTTTGTTGTAATCTGTGTTTATGGTAAATTTATTCGCAGTAGCACCTGATAACTCTAGAGACTCTGTTAGAATTCGCCTTCTCGGCTCTCCATTAATTTCTCCATCAAGAAAAGTAGTTAGATAAGTACGTTCTGATAAAAAAGTAGAGGTAGTTTCGCCTTCTCGTATAGGCATTACTCCTTCATAACTAATATACCTAGTAATAAATGCTCCTAAAAGAATTAGTATAAAAGACAAATGCAATAATAGTGTAGGCCATTTATCTCTTTGATATAGTTTATATCTAAAAATATTACCACAGAAATTAATTGCAAAAACCCCCATAATTGCTTCAAACCACCAGGCATTATAAATCCAAATTCTCGCAGCGGTTGTACCATGCTTGTCTTCTAAAAAAGTACCTATTGCCATCGAAAGTGCAAAAACAATAAAAAGAATTGCCATTAATCGTGTTGAAAATAAGATACTCAATAATTTCTTTTGCATATTATTTCTTTTTCAGCTTGGCAAATTTAACGCTTTTGATACGATTATCTTGTATCAAAAGATGGTGAATTATAGCTTTTAACAGAATGGTATCATCTTCTATTTATATATGGGTCTATACCTTGTTCATATTACATGGATCTATAAAATTTAACCTCAAATAAATCAATAAAATTATCATCAGTATGAAACAAAAATCGTTAAGTATAAGACAAAAAAAATAGAGTGAAATCAACTGATCACACTCTATTTTTTTATACTTTTTATAAAAGAATATATAGAACCCTAATCCGATTCTAAGTTATTACTTTGTTACCTCTTTCCCTTTAAACTTCCACTCTGTGATACCCCCGTCTAAATCATATACTTTGGTAAACCCAGCCTTCTTCATATAAGAAGAACATTTACCACTTCTTCCACCACGACCGCAATACACAGCTACAGGCTTGGTTTTATCGACTTTAGAAATTAGCTCTTCAAAATTTTTGTTCCTAAAATCAATATTGACAGCTCCTTCAATATGCCCTTGGGCATACTCTTCTGGAGTTCTTACATCAATAAGTTGAACTTTACCCATGTCTATAAGAGAGTCCATCTCTTCTGCAGTAATTAACTCTACACTAGGGTTCTGCTCTTTATGCTTACAACTAATAACGATAAGAGTGAGAAAAAGAACATAAAAAATCGATGTAAGTTTCATAGAGAAATATGTCTTACTGGGCTGTCTCGCCATCCCAATTCATAAAACCACCTAACAAATTATACGTAGTATTAAATCCCATTTGATCCATTAGGGTACATGCCTGAGCACTTCGACCTCCTGAACGACAGTAAACGTAATAGTTTTTAGTCTTATCCAACTCTTCTACTTTGTCCAAAAATCCTTGACCCAAACGAATATCTATATGTATCATATCAGGGATAAAACCATCAACAACTTCTTCTTCTGTTCTTACATCTAATATTACTGCATTATCGTCATTAGAAATGAGATCCTGCCATTCTTCTTGTGTTATATCTTCTGCCATTATTACTATATGCTACTAAAATTTAATTTTTAATTCTTCACTACAAATATACAGAGTACAGCTTCAATTATACCAAAACTGTTCACATGAATTTTTAAAATGAAAAAAAAGAATGGGAAATAATTTTATACTTTAATACTACAACCTATAGCCTTGGTTATCTCTACGGGAACTTTTTTTCCTTCTAACAAAGCATTAACGGCATCTTCAACATATTTCTTTGTTGCAGAAGTGGCATCTTTGTAGTTATTATCTACCGCACCAATATACCTGACTATATTACCATTAGCTGTTTTTTCTAAAACGTAAACATGAGGAGTTTTGGTCGCTCCATATTGAGGATAAATTTTCTGTCCCTCATCTATTAAGTAAGGAAACGTAAAGCCTTTACTTTTGGCACGAGCTTTCATATTATCAAAACTATCTTCTGGATATGCTTTCGCATTATTTGGATTGATTGCAACTACGGGGTATCCTTTTGGCTTAAACATATTGTCGAGCGCTATAATTCGATCTTCATACGCAACAGAATATGGACAATGATTACAGGTAAAAACAATGATAAATCCTTTGGCGTCATCATAATCTGTAAGAGAAACAGAGGTGCCATCAATATTTTTGAGTTTAAAATTAGCCGCAATATCTCCTATGGCATAACCTGTATCCGTTTTACTTACGGACACCTTATCGATAGCAAAAGCACTAATTGCTATTACAAATGCGAATACAACCAAAATCTTTAAAGTCTTCATTATTTAAATTTTATTTTTTTTAAAATGTCACAAAACTTTTTTAAGCTCTTTCTCTAACTCATTATATGTAAAAGATCGCTCATAAAAATTAACATTATTTCCCCGATATATTATTGTTGCCGGAATAGAACCTGACCAATCTGCACTAATTTGTGAAATCCAACTATCAGCATCTGGATCATCAAGAAGCACCACTTTACTTTCAATATTCTGTCTTTTAACAAAAGGTATAAGCCTTGTTTCTACTTGCTTAGGAAGATCAAGACTTACCAGAATAACCTCAACTTGCTCATCAGGATACCTACTATTAATCAATTCAAAATATGGCAACTCTGCAACGCAGGGCTTACACCACGTCGCCCAAAAATTGATTACTCTTGTCTTATCGTCATTAATAGATAATAAAGGTTTGAAACTTTCAAAATCATATACAGGTATCTCTACTCCTTTACTCTTAAAAATTTCTGTTGCATCTAGTGATACTTTTTGCTCTCCCTTACAATTAGAAAAAAGAACCACTAACAAAATATAAAAAATCTTTTTCTGCATATTTACGAATATATCAAAACCAGCAATTAAGGAAAAGGAAATTAACAAGGTTTCTTTATTTTTACTATATATTTTACAAACATTTAACTTAAACCCCTACACACCTTATCTAAAGTAAAATCAATATTTATACCAAAAAAATCAAATGACTCCTTTTACTTTCGTATCTCGACATGAGCTTTCGTTATAAAATCAAAGTGATTGTTTCAGAAGTTGTAAAAACTTAAAAAAAATACTCTAAAAAAGTACCATACTTATATATGGCATAGTTAGATCATTAATCCAGTACAATAGTATATGCTCCTTTAATTTTAACAAAGAATTAGTACGCATTTAAGTTTTACAAAAGAAAATCTCTTATACATTTGTATATACAAATTTTGTACACACAATTGAAAATAGAAAAAATCATAAAAACCGAAGTTGAACTTCCTATCACTAAGAAGGCAATAATTAATTTGTTATATACAGAAAATTGGTTAATGGATAAAATTAATCTAGCATTGAAAGCGTATGACATTTCAATACAACAATTTAATGTTTTACGCATTTTAAAGGGACAGAAAGGAAAACCCGCAAACCTATCTACTATACAAGAACGAATGGTAAGTAAAATGAGTAATACGACTCGATTAGTAGATAAGTTAATCACCAAAGGATATGTAAAACGAGTTATTTGCAAATCAAATCGAAGAAAAGTCGAAATTACAATTACAGAACAAGGAAAAGAATTTTTAAAAGAAGTAACCCTAGTTATGAATACATTCGAGAACAAAGTGACCTCAAATCTATCTAACGAAGAACTTATTAGCCTTAATGATTTACTAAATAAACTAAGACAAATAAATAATAATTAACGTAAAACTATTAATTCTATACACATGAAAACTAGACTTAAAACACTTATTTTAGGCATTGCCGTACTTGTCGCAACAGCTACTTTTGGGCAAAAAAAAGAAATTAAAACTTCAGAAAGTATTATCAACTGGACAGGAAAAAAAGTAACCGGCTCACATACAGGAACACTTAAATTATCTAGTGGCTTTCTTGTATTTGAAGGAGAAAATATTACCGGAGGTGAGTTCACCGTTGATATGACAACATTAATCGTTACCGATCTAGAAGCAGGTAAAGGAAAAGAGAAACTAGAAGGGCACTTAAATTCTGATGATTTCTTTGGTGTAAAAAATCATAAAAACGCAAAACTGATCGTAAAAAAAGCGAGCAAAGGTGATAAAGGATATAAAATTTCTGGAGATCTTACCATCAAAGGAAAAACAAACCCTATCACTTTTGATTTATTAGTTGCAGATAACAAAGCTTCAACTACATTAAAAGTTGACAGAACCAAGTATGACATCAAGTATGGATCCGGTAGTTTCTTCGAAAATTTGGGTGACAAAGCAATCAATAATGAATTTGAATTAGTTGTTGATTTAAAAATGTAAATTTTTATTTCAAGAATTATAATTAATTTATATCTTTGACTCATTAAATAAAAACATGAGATTAATTATAGCAAATAACTGGTGGTGGTCTTCTCAAAACAAAAATGTTGTGAGATAGCTACATGTTATTATGTTAACCAAACATATTCAAGGCTTGTCAAATCACGACAAGCCTTTTTTTTGTTCGCAGAACAAAAGAATAAATAATGCAAAATTATACTCATAAAAAATAATTTTAAAGAAAAATCCTCAGGGATTACTCACTACAATGAGAATATCAAAATATAAAGTAAAATGAGTTACAAATTAACTACACATTTCAAACAAGTTCTGGCTGATACTTTTACTCCTGTAAGTGTATATCTAAAAATCAGGGATCGTTTCCCTAATAGTTTGCTTCTTGAAAATAATGACTACCGCGGAAGCGAAAATAGTTTCTCTTACATTTGCTGTAATCCTATTGCTACCATCAAAATAGAAAACGAAACGATATATCAATCTTTTCCGGACAAAAGCATCACAAAAACACCCATAACTCAAGAAACAAACATCCCAGAAATTGTTGAGAAATTTGGAGATCATTTTGAAACTTCGAGTAGTGATTTCAAATTTATTAACAATGGACTTTTTGGATATATCGCCTATGATGCCGTACGATATTTTGAAGACATAACCATTTCTAAAAAGGAAGGAGCATTAGATATACCCGATATGCAGTACACTGTATATCAAAATATTATTGCTATTAGTAATTTTACCAATGAAGCTTATATTTTTGCACATTGCTATGAGTCAGAGAGTAATATTAACGAAATTGAATCTTTATTAAAAGTCAAAAATTTTGCGTCTTATAACTTTGAAACTGTTGGTGAAACCACTTCAAACCTCAATGATAATCAATATAAAGAACATGTAACACTGGCAAAAAAGCACTGTCAACGAGGAGATGTATTTCAATTGGTACTATCAAAACGATTTTCTCAAAAATTTAAAGGTGATGAGTTTAATGTCTATAGAGCTTTACGCAGTGTAAACCCATCACCCTATCTTTTCTATTTCGATTATGGCGATTTTAAAATATTTGGTAGTTCGCCAGAAGCGCAATTGGTAGTAAAAGATGATCTTGCAGAGATTCACCCGATTGCGGGAACTTTTAAACGTACCGGGAATGATGAACAAGATGCAGAGTTAGCAAAAAAATTAGCTGTTGACGAAAAAGAAAACGCAGAACATGTGATGCTAGTGGATTTAGCACGTAACGACCTTAGTCGCAATGGTAGTGATGTAACTGTAGAAAATTACAGAGAAGTTCAATTTTACTCCCATGTTATTCATTTGGTAAGTAAAGTAACCGGAAAAAAACATGCAAACACCACCACTATGCAAGTAGTTGCTGATACTTTTCCTGCAGGAACACTTAGTGGAGCCCCAAAACATATGGCGATGCAACTTATAGAAAAATATGAAACAGTAAATAGAGATTTCTATGGCGGAGCCATCGGCTTTATGGATTTTTCAGGAAACTTTAATCATGCCATTATGATTCGAACTTTTTTAAGCAAAAATCATCAACTGCATTGGCAAGCGGGTGCCGGCTTAGTTAATGAGTCCAACGAAGAAAGTGAATTGCAAGAAGTATATAATAAGCTAGGAGCGCTTACAAAAGCACTAAAATTAGCAGAAGAAATATAACCAAGTTAAAGGTGAATGGCCGAGATCAGAAAAAAACAAATTTTAAAAACAGGACTATCTCAAACCATTACCAGAAACCAATAAGAAAATGAAAAAAGTATTAGTAATCGACAACTACGATTCATTCGTATATAACCTAGTTCATTATCTAGAAGACCTTGGGTGCGAAGTAACTGTAAAACGTAATGATCAATTGAGATTAGAGGATGTAGAACCATTTGAAAAAATCTTACTTTCACCAGGCCCAGGTATCCCAGATGAAGCTGGTCTATTAAAAGACATCATTAAAACCTATTCTAAGACTAAAAGTATTTTTGGTGTTTGCCTAGGACAGCAAGCTATTGGTGAAGTTTTTGGAGGAAGTCTTATAAACCTTGATAATGTGTATCATGGAGTTGCAACTAATATCACTTTGTCTGTTACCGATGAGCCTCTTTTTGAAGGACTTCATACAGCATTTGATGTCGGCAGATACCACTCTTGGGTAGTTGCTGATAACAATTTACCTGAATGTCTGCAAGCTACTTCATATGACGAAAACGGACAAATCATGTCCTTAAGGCATAAAGAATTAGATGTAAAAGGCGTTCAATTTCATCCAGAATCTGTACTTACCCCAGACGGAAAAAAAATACTAGAAAACTGGATGCGTAGTTAGTAGTTAACCGTAAAAAGTGAAAATAAATTTTAATTAAAAAGAACCCATTTAAAATCCTTCTCAATATATCGAGAAGTAAACGGGGCGAGGGACTTATGAAAAACTTACTAAATCGATTAATAAATCACGAAACTATCTCTAAAGAAGAAGCAAAAGGAGTATTGGTAAATATTTCGAAAGGAGAATATAACCAAAGTCAAATTGCCTCTTTCTTAACTGTATACATGATGCGTAGCATTACTGTTGAAGAATTAGAAGGGTTTAGGGATGCATTACTAGAGCTTTGCATTGCGGTAGATTTAAGCGAATACAACCCTGTTGATCTGTGTGGTACTGGTGGAGACGGAAAAGACACCTTCAATATTTCTACACTATCATCCTTTGTATCTGCAGGTGCGGGAGTAAAAGTAACAAAGCATGGTAATTATGGAGTCTCATCAAAATGTGGAAGCTCAAACGTGATGGAACATCTAGGGATCAAATTTAGTAATGATAAAGATTTCTTAAGACAAAGCATAGATGAAGCTGGCATCTGTGTTTTACATGCTCCTCTCTTTCACCCAGCCATGAAAAATGTAGCTCCAATTCGTAAACAACTAGGGGTAAAAACTTTTTTCAATATGCTCGGACCTATGGTAAATCCTGCATTTCCTAAAAATCAAATGGTAGGAGTGTTTAATCTAGAGTTAGCCAGAATGTATGGATACTTATACCAAAATACTGATAAGAATTTTACTATTCTACATGCTTTAGATGGATACGATGAGATTTCTCTAACAGGAAGCACTAAAACTATTTCTAATACTACAGAAAGCATGTTAACACCACTTGATTTTGGTGTAAGAACCCTAAAACAAGAAGAAATCGCTGGTGGTGAATCAATAGAAGAATCAGCAGCAATCTTTATAAATATTCTAAAAGGAGATGGTACAGAGGCACAGAATAATGTGGTTTGCGCCAATGCAGGAATGGCAATTGCCACTGTAGAGGGATTAACGCCAAAACAAGGATTTGAAAAAGCCAAAGAATCTCTACTTACCGGTAAAGGACTGAAAGCATTGAAGAAAGTACAAGAATTAAGTGCTAAATAAAATTAAACTAGAAAAGTTCTTAGAATGATAGTAGAAACCTACAAAATTAAAGGTTACAAAGAAAAGGAAACAGGACTCCTACTTGATGAAAATGAAGATTGGATTTTGGTAAAACATATCCCTGTTGATTATGTTATAGATGGATATAAACTTTATAGAAAAAACATAATAACCAAAAGAAAATCAAAATCGAAAGAAGAAAAAATAGCACGAGTTCTACAACTCAAAAAGACCAAAACTGATATTCCAGATACCTTTACGTTCAGAGGAATTTTGGAAACTCTCAAATGGTGCGAAAAAAAATATGGCTTATTTGAGTTCCTAGATCTAGATGCTAATATTTTTTATGGAAAACTAAATGAAAGTCATGAAAATCGATTTATCATAGACATGATAGGAGCTCACGGAAAAATAGAAGAAGCATATGACTATGAATTTTCTACCGATGAAATAGAAGTAATTACCTTCGAGACAGATTATTTTGAGTCTATACGATTATTAATGAATGATGAAATAAAGAATACTCCTAAACTTAATAAAGTATGATTAAAGGCCCCTTTGACAAAAAACCTTACATATTTTCATTTAAAAACAACTAAATATGGAGGTAGATACGCAAACTATAAATTCTCAAAAAACAGCTTAAAATTATAGGTTGAAAAAATTGAACCAACAATTATCATTTATCAACCGTCAACAAAAGAAATGAATATACTCGATAAAATAATAGCGGATAAATATAAAGAGGTTGCACTAAAAAAAAATCTAATTCCGGTAAAGCAATTGGAAAATTCAGTTTTATTTACTCGTGAAACAGTTTCTCTAGCCTCCCAACTGCAAAATAGTCCTACAGGAATCATTGCAGAACATAAACGTCGTTCTCCATCTAAAGCAGTTATTAATCAAAAAGTAAGTATACAAGATGTAGCCCAAGGATACGAAACTGCAGGTGCATGCGGAATGTCTGTATTAACAGACGGAAAATATTTTGGAGGCTCTCTAGATGACTTACTACTTGCAAGAGCATCTTCCAAAATGCCATTGTTACGTAAAGAGTTTATCATCGATGAATACCAACTCCTTGAAGCCAAAGCTTACGGAGCCGATGTAATTTTACTAATTGCCGCTGTACTTACACGAGAACAAATAAAATCGTTGTCAGAATTTGCAAAAAGCTTATCTCTTGATGTATTACTAGAAGTACATAATCAAGAAGAATTAGAAAAATCAATTATGCCTTCTCTGGATATGTTAGGAGTCAACAACCGAAATCTAAAAACTTTTGAAGTGAGTACCGATATAAGTAAAACATTAAGTACTCAAATACCTGATGATTTTGTGAAAGTATCAGAAAGTGGCATCAGTAGCATCGAAGCGATTAAAGATTTACAACCCTACGGGTATAAAGGTTTTCTAATCGGAGAAAATTTTATGAAAACCGAAACTCCTGGAGCAAGTGCAATAGAATTTATTAAAAATCTTGAGAAATGAAGCTGAAGGTTTGCGGAATGAAATATAAAGATAATATTAAGGCAGTTGCAGCATTACAACCTGACTACCTTGGTTTTATTTTTTATGAAAAATCTCCAAGAAATTTTGACAGAGAAATTCCCGAAATACCAAATAACATAAAAAAAACCGGAGTTTTTGTAGACGCCTCTATCAATTTTATTCTCAAAAAACAACAACAATACCATTTCAGAGCTATTCAGTTGCATGGAAATGAAACTGCAGAGTTCTGTAATAGATTGAGAAGCGAGCTAAGTATATTAAGCGATCCACCAAAACCTCTCGATTCAAATCAAAGTACTACCGAAATTTTTAAAGTATTCTCGATCAAAGACCAATTTGATTTTGATACGTTAAAATCCTACGAAGGTAGTGTTGATTTTTTCTTATTCGATACCAAAGGAAAAGAAAAAGGAGGTAATGGATATACATTTGACTGGAGTGTTTTAGAAAAATACCCCTCTACTACCCCATTTATTTTGAGTGGAGGCATAGGTCTAGATGAAATTAATAAAGTAAAAGCTATCCTAAAAACAGGGCTTCCCATTTATGGTATTGATGTGAACAGTAAATTTGAAACCAAACCTGGACTAAAAAACATAGAAGATTTAAAAGAATTTAAAAAATTATTGGTTGGTTAATCACTAATTGCTTTTAGCATTAAAACACAACCACCAATCAACTAAAAACTAAAAAAATGAAGTACCAAGCTAATGAAAAAGGATATTATGGTGATTTCGGAGGAGCCTATATTCCTGAAATGCTCTACCCTAATGTAGAAGAGCTAAGAACTACATATTTAGACATTATGAATGAACCTTCTTTTAAAGAAGAGTTTAATCAGTTACTCAAAGATTATGTGGGGCGTCCCTCACCATTATATTATGCCAAACGACTTTCAGAAAAGCATAACACGAAGGTGTATCTAAAAAGAGAAGACCTCAACCATACAGGAGCGCATAAAGTCAATAATACAATCGGACAAATTCTTGTAGCCAAAAAATTAGGTAAAAATAGAATTATTGCAGAAACAGGAGCGGGACAGCATGGGGTTGCCACAGCCACCGTATGCGCATTAATGGGGATAGAATGTATTGTGTATATGGGAGAAATTGACATCAAAAGACAAGCTCCTAATGTGGCTCGTATGAAAATGCTTGGTGCAGAGGTAAGACCTGCCAAATCAGGCAGTAAAACTCTTAAAGATGCTACTAATGAAGCCATTAGAGATTGGATAAATAATCCCGTAGACACGCACTACATTATTGGCTCTGCCATCGGCCCACACCCTTATCCAGACATGGTTACCCGTTTTCAGTCTATTATTTCAGAAGAAATAAAATGGCAACTTAAAGAAAAAGAAGGGAGAGAAAACCCCGATTATGTAGTCGCATGTATAGGTGGCGGTAGTAATGCTGCAGGAACATATTACCATTTTTTAGATGAACCTGATGTTGGTATTATCGCTGTAGAAGCTGCAGGTAAAGGTGTAAACTCAGGAGAGAGTGCTGCTACTTCACAATTGGGTAAAGAGGGAATTATACATGGTTGCAGAACGCTATTAATGCAAACTCCTGATGGCCAGATAACAGAACCTTACTCTATTTCGGCAGGTTTAGATTATCCTGGTGTAGGTCCACTACATTCTCATTTATATAAAACAGGGCGAGGAGAATTTTATTCGGTTACAGATGATGATGCCATGACAGCAGGCTTAGAGTTATCACAATTAGAAGGTATTATTCCTGCAATCGAAACCTCACATGCATTGGCTATTTTTAATGATAAAAAATTTAAGGCTGATGATATAGTGGTTATAAGTCTATCTGGTCGTGGTGACAAAGATTTGAACACATATATTGATTATTTTAAATTATAATACCGAATATCTTTGAATACCACATTTCTCATTTATGCGCGAGTTAGAATATAATTGAATTACGAAATAGAATCTAAAGATTTTCGCTTTTGCGAAAACAAAAAATATAGTGTATACTAATGAATAGAATAAATCAAAAACTAGAAGAAGACAAAAAATTATTGTCGATATATTTTACTGCTGGCTACCCATCACTAAACGATACTGCACAAGTAATTGAAGACCTCGAAAAAAGCGGTGTTGATATGATCGAAATCGGATTGCCCTTTAGTGATCCTCTTGCAGATGGACCAACAATACAGGAAAGTTCTACCGCTGCCCTTAAAAACGGAATGACAACAAATGTACTATTCGAACAGCTTAAAGATATACGCAAGTCTGTTCATATCCCTTTAATCATTATGGGGTACTTTAACCCTATGATGCAATACGGTGTAGAAGCTTTTTGTGCAAAATGTCAAGAAATTGGTATTGATGGATTGATTATCCCTGATCTGCCTGTAGCAGAGTATCACGAGCATTACCAAGAGACATTCGAAAAATATGGGTTAATCAATGTTTTCTTGATCACACCACAGACTTCTGACGAACGAATTCGTTTCATTGATAGCGTATCTAATGGTTTTATCTACATGGTAAGTTCTGCAAGTACTACTGGAGCTCAAAGTGAATTTGGTGATACTCAAAAGCAATACTTTGATCGCATTGATGCATTACAGCTTAAAAACCCACAAATTGTCGGTTTTGGAATTAGTAATAATGAAACTTTTAGACAAGCTACTCAAACAGCAAAAGGTGCCATTATAGGCTCAGCATTCATAAAGCATTTGACTAATAAAGGTGTAGATACAATTGATTCTTTTATAAAAGAGATTCGATAATAAATGCATTTTTCTGTTCATAAAGATTACTAATACTAGTAATCTTTATGAACAGAAAAATATTCAAAAACAACCTGCAGCTGGTCTCAAATTTAACTGTATGTTGGTTATACTATAATATTAAAAAAAACGTGTATACGCGCTAAATGATCCTCTTCCAATTTGAGTTCTTCGTACTTGCCGTTCTGTGTATTCTGAAGAATAATATGTTGCCCACCAAAGACCGTCAGAGAAATCGTTCTGATATTGCAGATGCCATGACCAATTAGTAAAAGGCCAGAAACCAGAACTTTTCCAGGCATAGAACTGCACTCTTACTACTCCAAAAGATTCATTTGTACAGGTATATATATCATCAACTTCTCTCCATGCTCCGTTATAATATGAATTTCGAACTAGAGAAATTAAAGGGCCATTATCGCAAAACTTGATATCAGTGGCTGTTGATAGTGGTGTTCCGTCACAACAACAATCATTACATTTTGTAGCTGCAATAACATCAGACACTCTATCATTAATATACTCCTGCTGATTAAAATCAAGTATTTCAATTGGTTCTTGATTATACCGAATAGCTCTTCGCGATACCTCTAATGCAAATCCCTTGGCTGTTTTAGCAATACGTTCAGGTACTTCTAGATCATTATCTGTTATTGAGACAAATACATCAAAGGGAGTTTGATCTTTCTTAAGATTACTTTTTTCATTGTTCTTTTCTGCGGCTCCATATAATTTCTCTAGAATGATCATATCATCCTTGTCTCCCACTGATATAAAACGATATTCATGACCATTTTTCTGAACAAGAGCTACTTCTTTCGACTCTTCATTGACCTCTGTAGCGAATATTGCATCTTCTGTTGGTTCTTCATTAGTTATCCCGATTTCCTGAACTTCTTGTAATTCATTTTCTTTATTTTCACAAGAAGATAATAGTAACGAAAGTACAATGACGATCAATACCATATATAAAATTGAATTTCTCATAATTTTTAAATTTTAAAAAAAGTATTTTTAATAAGAATTGGGTTTTCCGGAACTATCTTTATATGATAAATCTATTAGAAATAGTGTCACCAATCAAGATGTAAAAAACGGTTTATAACAAGGTATACCTCCTTATAAAAAAGGTTATTTTCCGAAATATAAGTATGGAATAACCTCAATAATTAGGTGTTAAGTTTAAAAAAATAAAAAAACCCACGATATTTCTAATGAACTATCGCGGGCCGCTTACTTATTGATAATATATTTATATCAGCTACTAGAAGAACCTTGTATATGCTCTAAAAGATCCACTACTGGTTGGTCGTGTTCTACGTACTTCTCTCTCTGTATACTCAGAAGAGTAATAATATGCATACCAGATACCGTTGGTAAAATCTACCTGATATTGTAAGTGCCATGACCAAGAGTTAAAAGGCCAGATACCACTACTTTTCCAGGCGTAAAATTGCACTCTTGTTAAGCCGCATACAACATTTGTCCAAGTATATACGTCATCGCGTTCTCTCCAGCTTCCGCCATAATATGAGTTACGAGTATTTGAATACCAAAGACCATTATCACAAAATCTAATATCTGTAGGTGTAGAAGTAACAGGTACTCCACCACAATACGTATTTCTAAACCCAGTATAGCCTACATCATAACATGCTTTTTGCACTATACTTTCTTGATAATTAGGATCCAAAATCTGAACCGATTTTTCAGCTAACTGAATTTCTCTTCCAGAATCTTCTAATGCCGTTCCTTTTGCAGTTTTAGCAATACGATCAGGAACAGGAAGCCCACTATCTGTAATTGATACAAAAAGATCAAATGGTGTCAGACCTTCTTCAAGGCTGCTCTTATCATTGTTTATTTCTGCATCCCCATATAGTTTCTCTAAAATAACCATATCATCATTTTCCCCTATAGAAACGAACTGATACTCATGACCATTTTTCTGAATTAATGCAACTTGCTCTGATACCTCACTTACTTCTGTTGGAAAAATGGCACCTTCTGTTGGAGCTTCATTTACTTCTTCAAGCTCCTGTACTTCTTGTACTTCTTTTAGCTCTTCTTCCTTATCCTCACAAGAAAATAACAATAAAGAAAATACAGTAATTATAGATAATGTTTTAAAAATTGAATGTTTCATAATTTGATAGTTTTAAAAAGTTTTAAAAGTGTTTAATTAAAGAATTAGGTTTCCGGAATTACCTGTTTGAAGAGCAAATCTATAAGTATTAGCGAAGACAATCAAGATGCAAACAACTGTTTATCAGTAGTTATACCTCCTATTACACAGGGGTTTTTTCCCGAGTATTGAGTATGGGATTACCTTAACTCTATCAAGTAACACCTAAAAAACATGACTATATTGAGATAAGGTTTAGAAAAAGTCTCTATACTGTAGTACTCTAAAATCAAAAGTATTGAACTCAGGGTTTTTATCCTTTAAGGATTTATATGCAGACATGCTTCCGATTGCACGGTTTGCAGCTCCCGAAGGTGCTGTAAGGGATACGGTTCTAACAGTTCTTCCTTCAATCTTGAACTGATGTATTCTTGGCACTTTATCAGACACAACTTCTAATCCCAAACCATACGCCTTAATATGTTTTCTAAAGAAGTATTCTGGACCATTTTTACTATTACCACCAGTAAATAATAAGGTATTTATGTTAGGGTATTGTTTCAAAAATGATATAACATCTCTCAACATTATATGTTGCATTCCTAGGTCAGAGGCATCAATTTTTTCTCTTTGACAACTATGTACAATATCACAAACCCCTATTCCCCTCGAAGCTAAAAACTCTTTGCGTTGATTTACAGCTTCCTTTGTGGTTTCAAACTTTAATTCTAAATCAAAAATCCTATCTAAAACTGGCCAAAGTAACCCATTAATACTACCATAACAAAAATTAACATCTCCATCTTTTAATACTCCTGTGGTAAATCTTGGTGGTGGTAATGTACCAACGATAAGTTTGGTGGCTCCTTTAGGAAAAAAAGGTTCATATGGATGTGTGTGAAGAAACATGAATTTATAACCTAAAGTTTATCTAATTACAATAATAATACTAAAATAGAAAGATTTTGCCCACTATATATAAGATGCCGATTTCTTTTTATTTATGCTTTCAAACATACTATTTTCACTTCGAATTTGCATAAAAATTATGATACTGAATTTTGATCTACTATAATTTAGAAAAAATGAACATATTCTTAACTCAGTTTTTTTTGATGCAATTCTTTAATTAAGCATTTAAGTTGTGATTTTAAAGTACCTTTACGACTCAATAAAACCTTTTTAAAACCTTGTAAACCAAAAACAATTATGAAAAAAAAATTCACAACATCAGTTTCACTACTAATTTTCTTTTTTATAATAACAGGAGCTTTTGCCCAAAGCCTAGATTCTAATTATGATATTTCTCCCGGAGGACAAAGTTGGGCAGATAGTTATCAGGCCAACGGCTTATGCTGGTGCGAATCCACTTTTGATCATGGGCTTGATGATGTAAATTCAATATCATTTGTAATTAATGGAGTGAAAAGAAATATCGAGGATATCTGTGATGAATTAAAAAATCATCCATCTTTTAGAGCATCTGCAAGCGGAGATTCGTTTTATAATGATATACAATGCGGTAATGGTCCCGCTAATAATGATAGTCGAAATGATGAAACATATTGCCCAGGAATTGTTACCAACGGAAACGAAGGTTGTACAGTAACTGGACCGACATGGGATCTTGCCTGGTTGGCATCTAGATCAAGATTTGGTGGGAATGGTTCATTAATTTCTGATCAAATTATCGAAAATGGAAAATACTACATAGAGAGTCCATATCTTCAAGAACGTCTACATTCTGATTATGGAATTGGGTATAATGCTAAAATGGAGGTAGAAAATACTTCTGGGGAAAATCAAGTATGGAGTTTTATTTACCTAGGAGGAGATAACATATATAGTATCCGAAACGAGACTAATTACAGATACCTCGAAGTTAATTCTGGTAGCTGCACTAATTCAGCTAATGTAGGAACTTGGTTTAAAAATGAAGATGAACATCAAAAATGGAAAGTAGTAGCTAATGGTAGCAACTACAACCTATTACCATTGCATTGTGATACAAAAGCTATGGATAGAAATATGGGAAGTGCAGGTGCCGAAGCCATAATTTATAATCATTCAACATCAAACGGTAACCAAAAATGGAATCTTACTCCTGTAGAAAATATAACAACGAATACTATTGTTACTATTTTGGGGGAAACTATTAGCAGTTACATCACCTATGATGATGCATACCCTCATTATGTAAGAGCAGATAATGGAACAACGAATAACACCTTTGTAATGGAGTTTAATGAAGACGATAGTACGTATAGTTTTAAAAGTAGCACGGGCAACTATATTTCAAGCGAAAATGGACAACCTTATGTTACCTGTAACAGAAATACAGAAACTCCCGGTAGTTGGGAACGATTCGAACTTGAGCTTTTAGAATCACCTAATGTATATGCTATCAAATGGAAAAATGGAAATGGTGACTATTTATATCTTAGCCATGAAAATAATCGATTTCCGATGAATTGTGATAGATCAGACGCCGGTACTTGGGAACGATTTGTAATTACTTCGGTAGAAGAGCATTCTTCTAAACAATTAGTCCTAGATCCAAAAACCAATGAATCTTCGGCAACATTTTATCCAAGTCCTGTTAGTCCTGATGAAATGTTAAGCGCACGAGTTATCTTGAATGAAGTTTCGACTGTCGAAATTCAAATATTAGATGTATTGGGACGCGTGTTTGCCAAAAAGAAGTTTTCAAATTTGGAGGCAGGCACTAATCTTATAACTCTTGGTGAATTACAAAATTCTATATCTACGACCGGTGTATACATACTAAAACTTGCAATCAATGATAAGCTTATAACCAAAATGATTCAATTTGATTAATTAATATTAAGAATATAAGCAGTTTCTTACAACAAGATTCAATACTTATAATAATCCCATATATAGTAATCCCAGTATGATAAACTTAATACTGGGATTTTTTGTTTTTTAAAAAAAGTCAAGCCTATGTTTTTAATTATACACTTTATCGGATAGTATGTTCGTCTCGAACAAATTATATACCCTTGCTTTCGTTTTTGATTTTGCTATGTCACACCCCAGTAAAAGAGGTATTACTACTATTAATAAAAATAAAATTCTCTTATCTTCTTATGTTTTTTTTGATAAATTATACCTCGTCTCATTAAAAAACAAGGTATAATTTAAAAAATGAATCAAAAGCGTTGCTAATCTTTTTTACATCTAACTATATTCTTTATAATACCCTCTTATTCAAGAAAGTTTTTATAAATAAGTTGATGTTACATTAGTGAACTTGGAGTACCCTGATAATCCTGTCCAAAAAGAACTATACTACTACCTATATAAATTTCATTGATTATATGATAATGATAGAACTCATGATCCCCATGTTGTGTAGAAGATATATGCCCCCCAGACGCATCAAGGTCTGTAGGATAGTCCCCTACAGAATTACATTTTCTACCATATAATAAGAATCCATCTGCCATGATTCCTACCAATTTTTCATCATTATTAGAAAGTACTGTATTTTCGGGGACATCTGAAGACTCTACATGGTAGTGATAACCAGAAGGACCGTTGTGAGCTCCTGCATAATCAAATGTTTCTACAATCATTTCTTCTATTGGCCTATTGTTTCCTTCTTGATCATTAAAAATAGGTACTCCGCTTACAGAAATACCAATGGGACCTAATCCTGTAGCTGTGCTTGATGCGGCTATTTCTGGCTCAGCAGAGACGGTAAGGACATAACTGCGATCACCACCAATACGACCAGGAGTTAAACGAGTAGCTACTACGGGCTCAATATATAGAGGATTTGTATCCTCCCAATATGGAGACGTATGATTAGGCAAACCAGTTGATTCAATAGTAATATCATCACCATCAAATGAAATGGTTACTGAATCTGGGTTAAATTCATCAAAAGCTTCCATTGGTGTTCCAGAACCCGTACTTACGTTATCATCGACTTCTTCGAACACCCAACTTTGGTTTGTAGTCCCGTAGTAGTTCCACTGCTGCACATTTGCGCCATCAGTGCTTGATCGATTTTCTACATCCAATCCTTTTCCGCTATTGACATTTATAATCCCATATATTCCTGACCCATCATCAACAAGCGTCCATTGTTGATTGGTTGTACCTCTGTATTCCCATTGATGTATATTACCACCATTCTCGGTAGAATATCGTTCTACATCAAGGCATTTTCCGCTTTCAACATTTTTAAAACGAAAGATTCCATCTCCGACAGATAATACCTCCCATTGTTGACTTGCTGCATTGTTGTCACTCCATATTTGAATATTAGCTCCATTTTGGTGGCTATATGCACTTACTTCTAGATACTTGTCACTTTGAACGCCCTTGATCTTATAAATTTCTCCGGCTGTAATTGTTTTTACGCTAATTGCTGTATCCTGAATTGAGGTATCCTGGACTTCGCTTTCGGATTCTGCAAACTCTTCGTTAGAACAACTAACGGCATACATAACAAAAAATCCCGCAAATATTGATTTGAGGATCATTCTTGATTTGATCGTTTTGGAACGATCAAATAGTTTTTTAAGTCTTTTCATTTTAATTAAGTTTTAAGTAATTTGTGTAATACTGTTGATTCGCAACTGATTTTGAACCATCTGTTAAATTTACCTTAAAAAAAAAGTGCAAAATTGAACTTTATGTAAATGCCCGATGATTTCCTGTTAAACAGGAGAACATTTCGGTAAAGAAAATCAAGCTTTTATGAAATAAAACTGTTTAAATTTTAAATTTTTCGCAACAAAACACTCTTTTGGCTATAGAGATAATAACAACATCCTCATTTCATCTTTTTATTCCCTTCGACTTCTCAAGGAACAATAAAATGAAAAAGATATAATGAATAAAGTATTTCCCGAAGTATAGCGTGGGGATAATACCCCAAAAACAAGAATGTTTTAGGTGCTCAGGAAAGATTAGTAACTACAAAAATTATTGTGATCTAAAACTGAAAATAAATAAAAGGCTGAAAATCGGCTGCATATGTCTGATAACATATAATCGCAACTACAAATACAACAACTCCCTTTAAAACTATATTACTTTGTATGAATTTATTTTCTATCCATCCTTTGGTGCGATAGGGTAACCAATGTGTTATATATCCTATGGCCATTACTATAAAAACCAAACGATATTCCCAGAGTACTGCCAATGCGTTGGGCCAATCCATGTTGGTTATCACCTGCTGATAAAATCGATCAATATGATCCATGCTATTTCCCCTAAAATAAATACGCGTAAATGTTATAAAAACAAAGGTAATCCCTATTCTCCATAATAGTGCATACCAAGCTTTTGAATCTTCATACGGACTTATCTTACGCCAATATTTATAAGTTATTATCCCTAAACCATTAAGCCCTCCCCATATTACATATTTCCAGGAAGCACCATGCCATAGTCCTCCTATCAGCATCGTAATACTAATATTGACATTGGTATTAAAATGTTTTGCCATTTTAGGAGAAAATAGCGTTATAATTAAAAGCACTCCAACTCCAGAGATGGCCAGTAGGGCTATCATATAATTAGATACTGCAAAAACTCCCAGAAATGTAAAAATCAATATAAAAGTGTACGAAAAGATAGTTCCATTTCGATTTCCTCCTATAGGAATGTATAAATAATCCTTGAGCCAACTCGAAAGAGAAATATGCCATCGTTTCCAGAAATCGCCACAATGAATTGCTTTATAGGGTGAGTTAAAATTGACTGGGAGTTTATATCCCATAAGCAGAGCCAGCCCTATTGCAATATCTGTATATCCAGAAAAATCACCATAAATCTGTAATGAATACCCAAACATCGCCATAATATTGGTAAATCCTGAGAACATTTCGGGAACGTCAAAAACCCGATCCATAAAATTGGCGGCTATATAATCTGCAAATAACATTTTCTTGATAAGTCCTTTTAGGATCATAAAAGTGGCTCGTCCGAATTCTTGTTTGGTAATCGTAATATCCTTACGAATCTGAGGAACGAAATCTGCAGCTCTTACTATAGGCCCAGCAACTAATTGCGGAAAGAAACTTACAAAAAAACCAAAATCTAATATAGAATCTAGAGGCTTAATCTGTTTCCTGTAGATATCAACACTATAGCTAATGGTCTGAAATGTATAAAAGGAAATTCCTACCGGAAGTATAATTTTATCTACTGTAAAATAATCAACAGCCCCCCAAGTATTTGCCCAGTGTGCCAGATAATTAATCACTTCATAATCTGTCTGAAACAAATAATTATATGAATCTGTAAAAAAATAGGCATACTTAAAATAGCACAACGTGCCCAGATTAATAATAACACTGATAGCAACCAACCCTTTCTGAACAGCAATAGATTTGCTATTGTAAATGGCTTTACCCAAAAAGAAATCATTAACGGTACTAAACAACAGTATTCCTATAAAAAGTCCGCTAGTCTTATAGTAAAAAAGAAGACTTATGGCAAAAAGATATGCACTTCTCAAACTTTTTTTACTATACACTATTGCATATAGAAAATACACTACCGAAAAGAAAATCCAGAAATTCGCTTGTGTGAATATCAGTGGAAAATCTTCAGAAAAAGAAAATATATCAAAGAGTCTATTCATTAATAATTTGATTCAAAATAGCATTGGGCTCTAATTGCATTTCTTTTTCCCATGAATTCGCCAATGCTTGTAATAAAAGGTCTGCTTTTATTCTATATCCCATTACCGTAAAATGTATACGATCTCTGGGCATTAATTTATGTGTATACCAACTCTGAGAGGAATTAAAACCTCCCATAATCTCGTAAAAATCCCAAACTGCCATTTTTTGTTCTTGAGCTACTTCATAAATTATTTTTTGTGCTTCTCTAGTTCTTGGGTTTGGTATTTTACGTTTATAATACGAATCATTTGGCACCGTCAGTAATACGGCGCAATCGGGGTTCGCTTTTTGTATTAATTTTATCATATCGGTATAATACCTTTTATAGGCTTCTGGTTTAAAATCCGGATGATATGCATCATTTGTACCGATAGATATGATAAACAGGTCGGGCTTATACAACAGTAATTGCTCATCAAAATAACGACATCGGTTATAGTATGAAAAACTACCTCCGTTTACACCTATAGATGTGTATTGAACCCCTTCATTATCATTCATTAATTCTATACCCATCATTAAGAATTCTGCATTTGTCGTATCTGCAATTTTCTCTACACAGAACTCAATTTCTTCGACACTATTAGCAAGTGTATATTCGATAAAATGAGCTTTTTTATTTTCTACCATATTGGTGACTATAGAGTCTTGTTTAAGGGATACTTTATAATCTGTAGTCCAGTTATCATAAAAAATTCTGATTTTGTTAAAATCATACATATCCTCATGATAATTATTACCGTTCACTTTTATTTTTACATTCGCCAAAGAATCTTTAAAAATGGCTGTCACTCCTGCAAGTCCCCATGCGACACTATCTTTTCTTACCGAACACCTATATCCGCTCCACTCTCCATCAAAAGCTACTCTATAGTTTCCTGGATTATTGGTTTTGGCCATACTATAAGGATAAATAAACCCTCTCTGCCCTTTTGAGGTAGAACTCATCGTCTGCAAATAGGATCTTAGGCGATTCGAATAAATATCTGCCTGAATATGTGAGCCTCCTATATGAAACACATGTACTTTTTCTTTTCCTCCGCGAGCAATGGTATCTAATTTGCAAAAAAGTTTCTTAAATGCAGGAGAATCCTCTGCCATTTTTATGGTATTGGCTTTCCAGTTTACAAAAGGATACTTGCTTTGTAATGTGTCTAACACATATGTTTGCGCCATGCAGGGTACTGCAAGAAGCCATAAGTATACAAGTAGATAACTATGTCTCATCATTGGTTTTAGGTTCTTTGAGGTCAAGGTATAAGGAAGTAAACAATAGCTCCGAAATGATTTTTGTTCCTTTCCATGTAAAATGCATATAATCTTTTGCCGTTAATTTTTCATCCACCCATAACTTCATAGATCCCTTGCCTCCCATTGCATCATACATACTCCAATAAGCAACATTGTTCTGCATACAAGTCTCTATCAACCTTTGATTAAGATATGGTAACATCGGATATGTTTCCATTTTTCCATTTACGGGAAGACACATATCTGTAGGGCCTATGAATATAAAACTGATGTTTTTGGTTCTCTTTCGAATCCAATTAATCTGATTCGACATACGTTTGGTATACTTTTCGACATCTGTCGAATCCTTGAGATATGGCATTGTATTACCTCCATATTGCATAATAACAATCTTTGGTGATAATTTTTTCATCATTTGTGCATATGTTTGAGCACTTGAATTAGCAAAAATAGTTCCCGACGCCCCCCGCATAGCTACATTATCTATCTGAACTCCAGAGCCACTATCCAATGTAAAACCATAAAAATCAGCACTAATTTTACCTTCTAGTTCGATCCTAAGATCTGTAGGGGTAACAGAAGTATTAATTTGATATTGGTGGTATTGCCCATCCGTGATTAAACTATCTTGCTGAATTAAGATGTTATCATTAAAAACCGATATTCGTATCGGAAAATTACAATTACCATAGTGTAATCCTATTTTACTAAACCTTCTGAACTTAGCATAGGTTTTTTTTGATTTACCTATTTTTACAGTTGCTTTAACGATAGGCAATGTATCTATTGCAATACTATCTGGCTGTACTTTTTGATATTTCGTGAACCTTGATGTTGATAAATAGGAACCATATTTTCTATGTGAAAACTTTTTCTTAGTCGGGTCAAAAAATGCATATCGTTCCCAATGTTCACTTGGTTCTACTATAGCACTTATTTGTCTGTACACTGGTAATACAGGTATAAACCCTGGACCACTACCCCCAAACATATGTTGTAACCTATTTCGCAAATATCCCGTAATCCGATCTCCTTCGATCTGTGAATCCCCATAATGAATAATCCGGCAGGATCTTGATGACAATTTATCTCGTAACTCGTTTACAAAATCAGGATTGTCTTCTGGATACTTTATTCGAACAATCTGGGTAGTATCTATTTTAGAAAAGTCTGGTAATTTTTGTATTTCCTTAGTAAGCTCGATATCACTTTTATCTTCTGTAGTCTCTATATCCAACGGAGTAACAATTTGTGTCACCTCAAGGACATCCTCGCGCTTAAGTGTTGAATCTTTTTTTAGACCCAAAAAAGTAGCATATGTTGGGTATTTGATTGCTATTTCTTTATAAGAAAAACCATCATCTTGGGTCTGTTCTTTTTGAACCCCGTCCTCTTGACTTAAAAACATAAGTCCAAACAACCCTCCCAAAACTAATAGGATAAATACTGATATTTGAATTGGTTTGATATTCAATGTTTCCCAGAAATATTAACGTATCGTAAAAATAGAAAGATTTTCTAAACTACAAAGTCAGATTAATAGTTAGTCATTAACAGAAGACAATAGTTGTAAACATTTTTGCAGGTATTTTTCTCTCCTTACCAATTTTTTCATCAGTTCTTGATATATGATATAGTAATCCCTTGTCTTTTCCTTATTGCCTAATATGCATTCCCTAGATTGATATAAGCGACTATTTTGTATTTTTTATGATTATTGCAACGGCACATAATCCTTCGAATACTTATCTTCCGTTCTTAGAAATGATTCCCCCTATGAGAACCATACCCATATGTTTTTTTCTATGTTTATTATTCATTGACAATAGTACTTGTTATTCATATGATATTGTTTTACAAGAGCAGTCGTTGCAAACTATGTCAGGAATAGTCTTAGATACTCTTGGTGACGCAATTAAGAATTCTGACTTATCTAATGACGAAATAATAGAACTTATTAATAAAACAATAGGTAATCAGAAATATGATCTTGCGATATCCTATACTAAATTATACCTAAAAAAAGGAGAAGAAAAAAATGATAACAGGATTAGATACAACTCCTATTATTATCTCGCGTATCTCTATTATTTACAGCAAAAAACTTCTGATGTAAGTATCAGTGTAGATAATGCTATGAAGTTCTTACCAGCGGAAAATAAAAAAAATAACGCGTTTAAGGTACTTCTCCTAAAAGGTTCTGCTTATATGAATAATAGTGAATATGAAAAAGCAATAAGCACGTATCTCAAAGCAAATTCATATATCGATACTCCCGATATTAATGAAGCTAGTTTATCCATAAAACTCAATATAGCCCAATGTAAAATAAGAATTAAAAGATACCAAGATGCCCTAAACGATTTACTATCTATCAAAAAACATATAAGTGATCCTTCGGTGATACAAAAACTCACCGAACACAATCAACAAGAAATTCCGTTTACTACCTATAATGCTATGGGAATTTGTTATAGAGAATTAGGAATGTATGAAAAAGCCATTCAGGTTTTTTTAGAAAATTTTGAACAGATAAAAGAATATGGTCCTAAAACAAATCTAAGTCTCACATATCTTAATATAGGAAAAACCTATTATGCGATGGATGACTGTAAAAAGGCGGAACAAAATTTACGATTATCCAGAGGTCTATTCATCGAATTAGAGCTCAAGAATGAGAATTTTATAATGACTAGCTACTTATTAGCCAATTGTCTATTTAAAAAATCGGAGTATGCTGAGGCTAAAAAAATTTTAGATGAAGGTATACCCATTTTAGAACGTAATAAAAAAACAGAGAATGCTGTAGAAATGATGGAACTAGCCATTAAAAATGCCGAACACCTGAATGATCTTCAGTCAGAAATGAAGTACACAAAACTTCTAACTAGTATTCAAAAAGATCTATACCTAGATAGAAATAGATCTAAAGATTTATTATTCGACAAACAAATAGACGAATTAGAAGAGGATAAGGAAAAACTTTTTTTTAGCAATAGAAAAAATAAAATATACCTACGTTTTATCCTCATTGTTACATGTATAGCCAGTATTGGATTATTCTTTCACAACAAAAAACAAAGAAAAAAGAACAACATCTTATTTGAAAAATTTACAAGAAATTTACAAGAAGTAGAAAAGGTATCTGAACAACAAACAAGTACAATTCTGACTAATAATGCTATACTATCAGATAAGAAAACTAACAATATTATCCACGAATTAGAAAAATTAGAAGAATCCCTTTTTTACATTGATGCAGAATGTACATTGCACAGCACAGCAAAACGTCTACACACGAATACAACGTATTTATCTAAAATAATTAATAAATACAAAAACCAAACCTTTACTAATTATATCAATGACTTAAGAATATCCTATGCGATAGAACAACTAAATAATGGTGGAAAATACAAATCATACTCTGTCAAAGGAATTTCTGAAGATCTAGGATACAAAAGTGTGAATACATTTAATACTGCGTTTAAAAAAGCAACCAACTTGAGCCCCAGCTTTTATGTAAAACAGATCAAGAAAAAAGAGTTATCTCAGGTATAATATCAATGTAGCCATATAACTAAATTGATATAAAAGCATCAAATTTATAAAATTGACTATATATCTATTTGAATACATTTTTGATAATTCTAATTTTAAGATTCGGACAACAATATTAATATAATTAATGAGACATCTATATTTACTTTATTTATCGGTACTTTTCTTTGGACATCAAGTCTTTTGTGCTCAAACTATTGCTTTTAACACATCAGAAGGAGCTGCTTTTATTCAAGACACGCTGAGATTAGAAGTCCTTATTGAAAATGATGGAATTTATATCGAATACGATGGAGATTTTCCGGAAGTTCTTGATGTTCCTGATATATACATAAAAGCTATAGCGCATAATAATTCCTCAAGCGAAAGTCCTGAACTCCGCATAGAAAACTATGTAGGATCGAGTCGTACCATTTCGAACAATACTATTTTTGGCGGAATCAATCCTATTATTATACCACCGATAAAACCAGGAAAAAATGGTGTTGGCAAGGAAATAGCATCTATTAAAAGAGACCATATAAAACCTTCAAATGAAGGTACACTAACTACTAAATTAATAAACGTAGGGAATAATAATACGCTTCAAACATTAACGAATCATTTTATGATTTTCTATGACGAAAGCGAACTTTTTATAAAAGATGCTAATTTTTCTACCAATTCAGGAAAAATTGACATGCAAATAGTGATCGTAAATTCAAGTAATGACATCAAAGCCAATTCAATAAGCTCATCCTCTTTTTCCTTCTACACCAGTACGTATTATTCATCCGACGTTTATTTAGATAAAGATGATAAAAAACTTTTTTCGAGGGGAACCAGAACACTACTCAGAAATCAATCAGAAACTCAACAATATAGTATTCTTGGTGCACCAAATAACGATATTGTTTTGGATGGTTACATACTTATTAAAGTAGATAGTCAAAATAATATTGATGAAATAGATGAGACTAATAATGTGTTCGTACTTCCTGCTAATACTACTATCGGTATCGAAAGTAATTTGACAATACCCCAAACTAATGCGCAAAATACAGTAGCTTCTCCAAATCCATTTCGAGAGTCGATTACATTTTCTATTAATAACAAGTTTACTAGTTCAGAAGGAATACTTTCTATTTATAATAGTAGCGGAATATTAATTGATCATAAAATCCTAAATGCCGGTAATGGAGATACACAGTCTTTAATGTATACAAACGATACACTGCCCAAAGGAACATATTTCTATGTTTTGCAAATAGGCGAAAAAAATCAAACAGGTACTATTATAAAACAATAATATATTTTAGACCTGTTTGACCAATCCCTTTCTTTGAGATCGTCTTTTAAGCAACCTAATTGATTTTTCTTATCCTGCCTAAACGTTTATGAATTGAATTGAAGAGCAAAGAACTTCTTTTCATCGTCTTAAAAATAGAGACCAATTCTATATGCTACCAATAATACCATTTATAATACGCGAAGCGTAAGATTATACCAGTTCTTATAGGAAATGGTATGAGTAACGTGAATAGGGGCATCACTATTACAAGAACATCTATCTGCTTTTGTATATATCTGTAGTAATACCTCCTGATTAAGAAAAGTGTCAAATTTATAAAATTGACTTTTCTTCCTTTTTATAATCAATGATTTACATATAATTTTATCAATGCATTCTAGTCGACAAGAATCATAAATCATTTTAAAAACATACGTAAAACATGAAAAATTATTTAAAAACATTAATACTAGCCTTTCTATTTGTTGGAATCTATAGTTGTCAAAAAGAGGATGACAGTATGTATGATCAAGAACTTTCTCTTGAAAAAGAAACCTCTCTCCCAGATGTTACAAAAAGTAGCCCTGATATTCTAATTGTATGTTCTGTAGATGGAATCCCTAATGGATATACAGTTCTAGAATATATAAACTATAGTAGTGAATGTCCTAATATTAATCTATTTTTTGGTCAATATAATGCAGCCATTGTAAAACGGGACGGAACTCCAAAAATTATTAGTGCAGGACCCGGCTGCAGTGACAACTATTGTATTTGGATCAAGGGTACTAATTTTGAAAGTAGTTCCTATGTAGACATTCGAACTACAACGGGTTCTACAATCATTGGAACCTATCGAGGAGCCAACCGTACTTTAACAACAAATGCTCAAGGGGAACAAGTTATTACATTACGATTAGGATCTAGTTACGAACGAAGTCAATTTGCTGGTAATGGTCTCCGAATTTGGGTAGTAAACCCAATAGCTAGAAAATGGGCTGACGGAAGAGTCGTAAAAAGACCCGGAAGTATTGATCCCATCGATCCGCCATGCAATCCAATCTGTCCATAAATAAAATCAAAATCAATAGGGATCGTTTGTGGTATGAAATACCTCAAGTAGGTACTAATACCATCATCATATAAAAGAATTGGTATAATACATTTTAATCCGGATAATCAATGTTGTTAGGTTAATAAAAAAGCGTAATGCTACTGTCACACAGAGCCTGTTGAAGTGATATTAACAATAAGTTCTTTAATAGACTTCAGCACGCTCAGTCTAACAAAGGACCGCTTAACTTAACAACATTGCCCGGATTATGCATAAATGTAAATCAACAAAAAAATATGGCTTTAATTCTTAGGTGAATCAATCATTTTTGATTTCCTTAAATGTAGTCTTCCCCATTTTTGGAGCTGACCAAGTTGTTCCAATACTTAAAATTACAGCTTGTTTCCAAAACCAACCAGCAGAATCAAATGAATTCCCTAAATCCTTTGCTATTAATTCTGGATCTACAATACAGTCTACATCACTGTAATCTTATATTTTTCATAGTTGGATTCCCAAGTAAGCTGCATTAATCCTCTTCCGACATATGGAGTATGGGAAGCACTTTTAGCATACTCCTTTATAGTTCTTAATCTGTCTGTTTCGTGATAAATTTTTCGAAATCATCCGATTTTTGGTTTTGGGTACTGTTAATTTTTTAAATTTTTATCATACCAATTTAAAATTACAGCTTTCATTTTTTTTCTATTAACCATATTGACATCTGCATTATTTTGATGAAATAACTCATAAAATAGCATATTAAATGTATCATTACTTATATCTCTTTCTAAAGTAAACTCTTGTTGAATTAACATTCTTATAGAAAGATTTTGTTCTTTGTTAATTAGATATAATAATTCTAAAGCAATGTCACCAGATTTGTAATTAAAATAATCTGCATATCTATATTGCGAACTTGTTGTATCATCAATTTTTTCAATGAGTGCAGGTGATATAGTTTTTTTATCAGAAGAGAGTATTTTAGCTATAATTTCATCTCCACTAGGATAAAAATTTTCATCAGGGAGGTTTTTAACAAATTTTAAGCTATCAACAATAGTGATTGATCTAGATGCTACAATATTATTTTTTTGAGAACAGGCATTTAGTGATAAAAATGCAAAACAAATCAAGATAATATTTTTTATCATAATGGAAATTTTTTCAAATCATTAAAAACAAACTTCTTGTCCTCTGCTAATTGATTAGTCTTAATTTCTTCAAACTCTTCTCTCAGAAAAACTTCAGAATCTTGACTTGGTTCAATATAATCTCGGCACTGTCTTTTTCTGAATTTTCTGGTGAGACACTATTAGACTCGGCAATAATATTACTTTTTCCTTTGCAAGAAAATATGCTTATTAAAATGATCGAATAAAAAAAATTAACGTGGAAACTCATAATCTGCCCAACCATATTTGTGGTACTTTTCATTAGGAGAAAATTCAGAAGCTCCCCAATCCAGATCTCCTGAACAAGGTATTCTATAATGTCCCCAGCAACAGAGAGTACTTTTCTTAGTTGTATAACTTGTCCAGATGCCATAAAATTGATAATTATTATAGCTATCATAATCATCTAATGTGGTATCATAAAGGATATCTCCATTCTTATTTTGACTCCATAAAATCATTAATTTACCTTTAAATTTTCCCGTAGAAGTTAGCTCTTCATTTTCGGATAAAGTGTAGTTCAGAACACTAAAACCTTGTTTTTTTACAATTTTAGGATTAGTGTATTCTAAAAACTCGGAAAACACATAATGCTTTTCAACATTAAATTCTCCATTGAATTTTCTTAAGTTTTTATTCATTACTGTGGTTTCTCCTTGAATATGATAACAATTGGTATCAATACTATCTTTATTAATAGTAGTAAACTTTATTCTTAACCTTTTTCTGTTTTCACCAATAAACCCTAGAAATTCAGTCTCATTATTTCTTAGGGCTTCTGTCAAATTCAAATCAGATTTAAGTATCGTATATTTTACATCAGGTTGAATAAAATTGTTCAAAACTTCAGTAAAAGAGCACTTTGATTGTCCATTAACTATTACCGTAAATAATAGTAAAATTTTTAATGTAATAACATTTTTAAGATATCTCATCAGTAATTATTAATTAGTCTGTCCTTACATTACAAACTCTCAAGATTTTGCCCTTTTTACTTTTGTTTAATTTATTTTCAGTCCGTTAGAGAATCAAACTACTATTTTTATGCGGAACGAAGTACTCTTTTTGTGAAGAGTAATGTTGTAGAAATGGAATAAAACTATAATTAGTTAAATCTTTTTCCCTAATAAACCTATTCTACAAAAGTTCTTTTCACTAGTTCTCCTCCTTTATAAGTCTCTTTATAAATTAAAATCCCTTTTTTAAAGTTATCAAAGGAATAGTACTTCCATTCTCCTATTTTTTCTCCTTCATTGTAATTCCCTTCAGAAAAAGTATTACAACTTTCGATTCTCATACTTTTTTTTAGGGCAGCAAAAAATTTATTCGGAGTAATCTCCTTCCACATGCCAGTTTTCATTCTGTTTTTTATTTCTCCTTCTTTTTTTATTCCTAATTTATCCTCATCAAGGTATTCTACAATTTTACCATTTTCTTTAATTTTCCATTTACAATATCGAATAAAATTTCCTTGATTTTCACCATAATAAAAATCTTTTGTATGAATAATATAGTTTTCATCTATATACATACGCCTATAATCACCTCCAAGACTATGATTTCCTTCAAAACGTTCAATAGTCAACCTATCCAAAACTTCACCATTTTTAATAGTTATTATATCTCCATAAGCAACACTCCAAGGAAACTCTCTTCCTTGATCTAAATTGTCTTTAGAAAACCATATCCCTAAAACTTTAATTGAATCACCAGTATCAGGAAGTCTTGCAATTCCATAGTCTTTTATCTGACCATTTTCTGTTATTGCATTTCTATAATCATGCTTTACATCTAAAAAATAATCAATACTATAAGTTCTTTTCTTTTTTATCTTATAGTTTTCGGGTATATAGCCTTCGTAGAAGCCTAGTAGTTTATTGATGGATTTTTCATTTTCATTTATAATCCTATTTCTATCATAGATATCACCAAAGTTCCATTCTACAGGGAATTTGAAGTCTATTAACAACTTATTACCTATTGATAATTGTAATGGTTCAATCGTATCAATGAAAGAAAAGTTTTTTTTGATAGTTGCACTTTGATTGAAATACAAAACACTATCGATTTCAGTAATTTCTTTAGGCTTTTCTGTATCAATAGAAGCTTCGATTCGTTTTTTAATATCCTTCTCTTGAAAATTACAGGATGAAAAAATAACCAGAGACTTGAAAATAATGAGAATATATTTCATACCATTTTTATTAATTGATTGTCACCACCCTTTCAAGATTAAAATCTCCCGAATGTAGATGATCGTTATGACCATTACTATAAGCCGTATCAGTAAGTTGAGGATACCAACTTATATTTCCACGTAATATATTGGTAAAATAATAGTCTCTAAATGCATCCACTTTAAGTTGTTCTATTGCTAATGTTGAAAGATAAGCTGTATCAACACTATCTCCATTTGGATGTGTTACACTTGGATAACTTGTAGCGTCTCCAAAACACATTCCCGTACAAACAACATCGGTTCTTCCCAGTTGAATCAAAACACCAATAAAGCCAGCAAAACATGCTGGATTACAATACCTCCTAGCGGTATTTCTGTAAGAAAATGTTGCCCTAACATTATTCAATCCAGTTTCAAAATTAATATTCAAATCATCAGGCATTCTAATTAGGTCTACTAAATCATTTGGGTCATTTGGGCTTGTTAGAGCATATCTTCTATACCCATATGCTTGTCCGTAAGAAATAATTGAGCCATCAGCATAGTAATAATTTGTTTCTGCATCTCCTCCTTGGGGTGCGGCTACTGAACTTGTATAATTGTTGTAATTACTCTGGAAATTGGTAGAAGTAATTCTTTGCCCATTATTTCTTCTTCTTACTCTAGTTTGAGTACATTCACAAATTTCGTAACAATTATCTATTAAATTATAAAAAAAATATTTTACCTCCGTCGAAAAGTCATTTTCAATAAAAGAAATTCTCCTTCTCACTACTTCTTCATTATGGGTATGGGTTCCAAGAGAATTAAATAAATTATCCCCATGATAAATCTCATAAACATTTTTATTCTCCAACGTAAACTCGTGCCCTTCAGAATTCATAAATCGTCCAATCTTAAGAGGGGGACCCTGTGTATTATCCTCAGGCCCATAGTCTACAATCATGTTCTTATCTTCCGGGACAACATCTATTTCTATTGTTGGTAAATCAGAACCAGAATTATTAATATTTTCTGCCCACGTATCAAAATCGGTTCTTGCATTGGGGCGTAATGAAACTTTAATAATTGCAGTATCTATGAAATCATCTAGATTGCCATAATCACAATTTCCTTCTATATCATTAAGAGCTGTAGTATCTCCTACTTGCACTGTTATACTATCTACATCAGTTGTACCATTAGTAATTTGTAATGTCTCATCCGCTACTCCCGTAAGATTGCAGTCTCCTGTTTTTAGAGCAACCACCAAACTTGCTCTTTCTGTAGAGATTAAGCTTTGGTTGGGGGGAGTAAAATTTTCGGTTTCAACTATAATATATACATCACGCCCCAAAATCCCTTCATTAATTTCATCGAAAGCCACCGTTGGTGTTGTTGCTGGAACCGCGCCCCCAGTTACTACTTTTTTCGCAAAATATGCATTTGTAATACGAGGAGTAACAATTGTTAAATCTTCAAAATCCAAACTTATATGTGGATAGTCTGTAAGCCATACTCTTCCCATATCTAAGGTTATTTTTTTTGTTGTTTTATTGCTTTTAACGATAATTTCATAGTATCCGAGGTAACATTAATAGTTAAAATATCATCTTCAAGGACACTTCCATTATACTCAAAATCTAGTTTATTATTATTCAAATCAATAGACGCTTCTTTTCCGATAGCACTTGATGATTTAATCACATAATAAATTTCACTTCCCGCCTTTAGCCTATTTTCAGGAATTCTATTCCCATTTTTGTCTTGGTAATAGCTATCTATTAGTTCTGGCTCTACATTCTCCTCCCGCATCATCACTGGTGTTGTATCTTCTATAAAGGGGTCGCTGGGGTTCCATGATTTTTCGAAAGTAACACCTCGATAACGTTGTATCCCGGGACTAATGACTACACGCATCGTATAATTATCGGTCCCCTGGCTATAAAAAGAGGTTTCGCGCTCTATGATATAGGCGTTGGCAAACTCGAGCTCTGCATCGATATGAATGCCATCCCATTTATGAAAGCGTATTTTACCACGAATCATTCGGTCGGATTGCATCGATTCTAGAAACTCTTGTGGTTTTCTGGGTGTAGGAATCACTACAGAAATAACACCACCATCTGGGGTTCCCCAAGGCTGACCGCGATAGTCTGTCGGGGTATGAAGTCCAGAATTAAAATATAAAATCGTAAATTCTTGATCAAAGAGATGAAGTTCGGCTTTGGCACTCATTTAGTTCTTATTATATAGCATACCAGATGTTTTCATTACTACGCATCAATGGATTCGATCGACGTATATTGAATAACACATTTTATTATTTTGTTATTGCTGTTCGATTACATTTCTAGTTAGCCTACAAAACAGGTTTTGGGAGTTATAAAGAAACGTAAAATAATTGAGAATGTTTTACCCTTGGAAAAAATTTCTGGTTTGGATGTCTCATGCTTGAAGACTGATATAGGAAGTTCGATTTAGAGTATCCCGTCCCAGGGTCAGACCCTTGATTTGGAAAGTGTGAGTGGTGCTAATTCATTTTGCTATACTTATCTTCTGTACAGCAGTATCAATCTACATTGTAAAATATAGCGTTTACAAAGAAAAAGTCCCCTAACCTAACCCTCTCTATTGGCAGAAAAAACTTGCGTATGTGCTAAAATTTGTGGTAGCATGATATTTATCGAACTGCAAAAACTAACTTTAGCTAATTTAAAGAAACTCGAAACCAAACTTCGGTCTTACAACACCCGATATCATACTCTATCCAAAAAAAACAATTACATGTTGCTATAAAGAAGACGCTAATGTATTAACATCCTGAACAACTGACTTATATAAATTTTTATTGGGTTTGGACATGTGCTGCGCTTCATTTTGGATTGAATGCAGAATCTCTTTTGCCTCTTCTACTTTTCCTTTTTTAACTAAAAATTCAGCAAGTACAAACCGTTCTCTATAATGAGAATATCGCTGATCTATACCTCTTAATTGTCCTTCTGCCCTGTCTGATTCTCCTTGCTCTTCTAAAGCCAATCCGTACAAAAACTGACTTCTCGAGCCCCTAAAATCCGAATTTTCTTTAATTTTTTCAGCATAAAAAATAACTTTTTCTGAGTTATTGATCTGCGAATAGCTTTCTATAATTTTTTTGATAACTCCAGCATCACCATTTCTATCAGCATCCAAAACGTTTTCATAGGCACCTAACGCATTATGATAGTCTTTTATTTCGAATAAGGCATTTGCCAAATTGATCCGATTCTGAAAAGTGTCTGCAAAATCGAGTTGTTTTTGCAAATCTGTAATCTTCTTTGTTGGATTAATAACGTGTGTAATTTCGTTCTGTACCACATCTAAATCTTTTTTAGAGAAGACTTGGGTACAGATATAAATAATACTACCTAACACGGGCAAAAGCATAATAACAAAATACCAATAGTAATTTTTGTTATTCTTAAACACATGATATATACAAAACCCCTGTAAGGCTATAATTAAAGCATAATGCATCAGATATGGTATATGAATTTATTTTAGAATAAGTACCAAATCATCTGCATTGACCATCGTACCTGATTTTAAAACTATTTTTTTTATTATTCCCGATTCATTAGCTGTAATTGTAGTTTCCATCTTCATGGCTTCTATAATAAATAAAGGGTCGTTTTTCTTAATTTCCTGACCCGTTTTTACCAATACAGATGACAATGACCCTTGCAATGGCGCTCCTATTTGCTTTTTATCTGCTTTGTCTACTTTGGCGTGTGCTACTTTTGTAACTTTTACAGAAGTATCTTGTATTTCTACATTTCGAGTTTGTCCATTGATCTTAAAGAAAACAGTCACCTTACCTTCATCATTTGGATCTCCTACCGAGATTAGTTGTATCAGTAATGTTTTTCCTTTATCAAGTTGTACTATGATCTCTTCTCCGGGTGTCATACCATAAAAGAAATTTTTTGTAGGTATGGTAACTACATTTCCATATTTAAGGTGATGGTTATATGCTCCGGTAAATACTTTGGGATATAATTTATAGGAAAGAAAATCAGTAATATCTAGTTCTCTCCCCATACCTTTTTTAAATATTTTTACAAAATCCTTAAACTCTTCTTCAAAATCTACAGGTTTAAGATGGGCGTTAGGCCTATCTGTAAAAGGTTTTTGATCCTTAAGTACTGATTTTTGTATTAATTTAGGAAAGCCTCCTTCGGGTTGCCCTAGTTCTCCTTTAAAGAAATTAATCACCGATTGCGGAAAAGAAATCATTTCTCCTCTTTCTTTTACATCCTCTATAGTCAAATTATTACTTACCAGATATTGCGCCATATCTCCTACAACTTTGGAGCTCGGAGTTACTTTAACAATATCACCAAAGAGTTCATTCACTTCTCCATACATTTTGGTAATTTCATGAAAACGATCTGATAACCCCAATGCTTGTGCTTGCGGTTTTAGATTAGAATATTGTCCTCCCGGAATTTCATGTTGATACACCTCTCCTGTTCCTGCTTTTAGTCCAGACTCAAAAACATAGTAATACTCTCTTACGGCTTCCCAATAATTCGAATATTCATTTAATTTTTTGGTATCCATCTTATTTTCGCGTTCATGAAATTTCATCATTTCCATCACTGCATTAAAGTTAGGTTGTGAGGTAAGTCCCGACAATCCTCCCATTGCTACATCGACAACATCGACACCCGCTTCGATGGCTTTAAGATAAGTTGCTGATTGTACAGAAGATGTATCGTGTGTATGTAAATGAATAGGAATATTAATTTCTGATTTTAATGCCGAAACTAATTCATAGGCTGCATATGGTTTTAATAATCCGGCCATATCTTTAATTCCTAAAATATGAGCTCCTGCATTTTCTATATCTTTTGCCAATTGGATATAATAATCCAACGTGTATTTTGTTCTTTTTGTATCTAAAATATCACCTGTGTAACACAGAGAGCCTTCTGCCAAGCCTTGTGTTCTGGTACGAACATGCTCGATACAAGGGGCTATTGATTTCATCCAGTTTAATGAATCAAAAATTCTGAATACATCTACACCATTTTCCCAAGATTGCTCTACAAACTTACCCACCATATTATCTGGATAGGCTGTGTACCCGACACCATTTGATCCACGAATCAACATTTGTAACAATAGATTGGGCATAGCTGCACGCAATGCTCGTAATCGCTCCCATGGATTTTCTTTGAGGAACCTCAGGCACACATCAAAGGTAGCTCCTCCCCAAACTTCCATGCTAAAAATTTCGGGATGATTCTTAGAAAATCCTTCGGCAATCTTTACCATGTCGTATGTACGCATTCTGGTAGCCAACAAACTCTGATGCGCATCGCGCATAGTGGTATCTGTAAAATGAATTTTCTGTTCGTTTTTTAACCATTCTGCGAATTTCTCAGGTCCTAAATCTGTTAGAAGGTTTTTAGTTCCTTTGGGGTGTGCTATACTTTCATCAAATTTAGGAATAACAGGCGTTATAAACTTTTTTGTCGGATCCATCTTTTTTACATCTGGATTACCATTAACTATAACATCCCCTAAAAAGTTAACCAATTTGGTAGCTCTATTACGTGCTTCTTTGATAACAAACAACGACTTCGTATCCTGAATAAAATTAACAGTAACAGCTCCTTTTCTAAAAGTTTCGTGTTTCAGAATATTATCTAGAAATGGCATATTGGTTTTTACACCTCGAATTCTAAATTCAGAAAGTGCTCTTCGCATTTTTCTACAAGCTCCATCTAGTGTTCTACTATTCGCAGAAATCTTTACCAACATCGAATCAAAAAATGGAGAAATCGTTACCCCTTGATACACACTCCCTGCATCTAATCTAATCCCAAATCCTGATGCACTTCTATAAGTTGTAATCGTGCCATAATCAGGTTTAAAATCATTTTCTGGATCTTCGGTTGTAATTCTGCATTGCAATGCAAATCCATTTGTAGTAAGACTTTCTTGACTATCTATTTTAATTTGCTGATCAGACAACTTATACCCTCCTGCGATAAATATCTGGGTTTTAATCAAATCAACGCCGGTTACCACCTCTGTAACAGTATGCTCTACCTGTACTCTTGGATTTACTTCGATAAAATAAATACTTTCATCATCATCTACCAAAAACTCTACGGTCCCTATATTATCATAGTTTACAGCAGTACAGATCTTAATGGCATAATTATATAAATCTTGTTTTATTTGTTCTGACACTCCAAAGGAGGGAGCATACTCAATAACTTTTTGATACCTCCTTTGCACAGAGCAATCTCTTTCAAAAAGATGAACCATATTACCATGCTCATCAGCTACAATTTGTACTTCTATATGTTTTGGATTCGCTACAAATTTTTCGAGAAACACGGTATCGTCTCCAAAAGCATTGAGTGCTTCTCTCTGCGATTCTGGATATGCCTTCTCTAATTCTTCTTCATTTCTTATAACACGCATCCCTCGTCCACCTCCTCCTGAAGCTGCTTTGAGCATTACCGGAAAACCAATACGTTTTGCTTCTTTTAAGGCTACTGTTACATTTTTAAGTTCCTCCTTATTACTTTGTATGATAGGTATATCATTATCTATAGCAACTTTTTTTGCAGTTATCTTATCTCCTAATGAACGAAGCACTGACACTTTTGGACCAATAAAAATAATATCGTTTTTCAGACATTGCTCTGCAAAATCTGCATTTTCTGAGAGAAATCCGTACCCCGGATGAATAGCGTCGACATTATTTTCTTTCGCTACTTTAATAATTCCCTGAATATTCAAATAAGGTTTGAGAGGATCATTATCCTCTCCTATTTGATACGCCTCATCTGCTTTATATCTGTGTAATGAATATCGATCTTCGTATGTATATATACCCACCGTTTGTAAACCAATTTCTGTACAAGCTCTAAAAATTCGAATGGCTATTTCTCCTCTATTGGCTACTAAAACTTTTTTGATTTTCATTATATCTAATATTAATTCATTAACACAGTAGTGCGTATTCGCACGAAGATATCGATAAGAAATAATCTTTGCAATAGCATTTTAAAAAATTCAGTGCCATCAATTCTTTATTCTTGCTTTTCTCGCAACAAAAATATTAACATTTACTTAACGCTCCTAGCGATTTTGTTTTGATAGGTTTGCGGCCTGTAAACACACACCTTCACAAATTGCTTATAAAAATAAATTATCTAATTTTTTTAAGTATGCAAAACATTTTTTCTTCTATCACAAATATCTTGGATATATGTAGTTATTCATTATATATGGTCAATACATTATTAACTCCCTCTCAAAATATCGAAGCTGTAATTTCTGAAAACAGCAAGGTCTTTTTATAAACAACAATAGCGTATAGAAATTATACCCGCATCAGCTCTTCTTCTGTAGAGCTCGGATAATATTACAACTACAAATCAAGTAACAAATATTTTATTTTGAAGAAATCACCTTTAAAAAACCAAACACGCATTACACTCTTTCTAAACGACATAGAAGTAAAATCATCTTATTATAAAAGAAGTAATTCTAAAAAAAAGAACCAATTATTTTTTTTCGGCACTATAGTTGCTTAACAGAATTAAAACAACAAACTTTTAATACAAACAATTTTTAATATTAATAAACAACTCACTAATTTTTAAACTTTTTAATTTATGAAAAACAAAATTTTTCTTTTAACGGGGCTGATAACTGCAAGTACATTTTTATTTAGCTGTAGCAAAGATGACGATTCTAACAGCGATAATGATTTAGATGGGTTAATACCCGATACAGAAGTAACTACTTCTAAACAACACAAGAGTATCGAAGAAGCTACTAATCAAATCAATGAAATAAGTCAAAATTCATTTGATAGTTCTAGTGATCGCTCTTCTAAAAAACTCCGTCTAAAAACAGCAAGTGACTGTGCTTCTATTGAGGAAAATATAAATGAAAATGATTTGAATTCTGGAACGGCGACAATAGATTTTGGAGATGGTTGTGAGCTTGAGGATGGATCCACCATTTCAGGAAAAATCTTAATGTCTTTCGTTTATGAAGATACAGAAGATGGTATTTTAATTACCTCTACACAGACTATGGAAAACCTAACTATTGATGATATGTCTGTTAGTGGAACATCTACAATGACTATGGTAATGCCTACTTTTGACTTTTTTGATGAGAATATTGATGAGTTCAAAACAAGTATTGAATTTATTACTAAATTGTCTTTTGAGTGGGAAGATGGGCTTACAGCCTCTATAGAAGAAACAATGGATGAAGAAATTATTCAATCTTTTGACTTTTCTAACCCTAATGATTCTGGAAGCAGTATTACTATTCGAGGTATTGGCTCAACAAAATTTAGTAATGGAGACACCTACTCTTTTACTACCTCAATACCTATAATTCTGGATCTTAATTGTGAATATCCATTAAGCGGTATTATCTTAAATACTGAAAACACAATCACTACGACCTTAGATTTTGGAAATGGAGAATGTGACAGTATTGCTATAGAAACAGATGCTGATGGGAATAAAACAACGATAGACCTTGATACTGAAGAGGTAATAATTTAGTCTCTACAAATTCATAAAAAATCACACCGCCTAAGTACATACTTGGGCGGTATTTTTTGATCACATTATTGTTTTTGTATCTTATTATAATATGCTTTTTCGGTAACCTCTGACCATTTAGAAACTCTAGTTTGAAAATTAGAATAACTCTCATAGACTTCTTTGGAAAGTGGATCATTGCCTATCATTTCTTTCAAAGCTTCATCAGTATACTTACGGAGTGAATCCAGCGTTTCTTTAGAAAATTCTCTGATTTCTACGCTTTCTTCTTTTACTAATTTATCTAGATAGATTCCATTTTGTTTATCAAACTCTGATAACACCCATACTTGTGCTCGTTTTGATGCGGCTTGTAATGCGGCCTGCAAATGTATTGGCAGTCCATCATATAAATTTTTATTAATAAAAAACTCCATTTGAGAACCAGGTTCATGCCATCCTGGTGTGTAATAGTATTTTGCAATTTTATGAAACCCCATTTTATAATCATGATAAGGACCAATCCATTCTGTAGCATCAATAACACCACGTTCTAAACTAGTATAAATCTCTCCTCCCGAAACCAATACAGCAGCCCCGCCAGCTTTTTCTAAAACTTTACCCCCAATACCAGGTAAGCGCATTTTTAACCCCTTTAGGTCTTCGGCAGAATTTATTTCTCGATTAAACCACCCTCCCATCTGAACACCAGTATTTCCTCCCATAAAAGGAACTAGATTAAATTTAGCATATGTTTTTTTCCAGAGCTCATATCCGCCACCAGTTTCTAACCATGCTGTAATCTGCTGGCTATTCATGCCAAAGGGTACTGCTGCAAAAAATTGTGCAGCTGGCGTTTTCCCTGCCCAATAGTATGATGCACCAGATCCCATTTCTATGGTTCCGTTAGAAACAGCATCAAAAGCTTCTAAAGGCGGAACAAGCTCACCACCACCATATACCTTTATTTTAATTTGTCCGTTGGATAATTCCTCTACCCACTCAGAATATTTTACCGCCACCTCTCCCAAAACAGGAAAATTCGGAGGCCATGTTGTGGTCATTTTCCAATAAAAAACCTTATCCGGTTTTGTAACATCATAAGATGTCGTATTCATACTCGCAGGAGGATCTCCGAGACACGAAAGAAAGAAAGATATTATGATAACTAACGCAAAGTACCGTACCATTTTATTCTTTATATTTTTATGGACCACACTAAATTTCATAACGTATTTTTTATCTATTTTTTACTTAATCAAAGTACTTTAAAGGCTATCCTATTGGGTAGTCAAAATAATCTCAGGGAAAAAGAATACAATCCCCAAAATCAATAGTTGAATCCCTATAAACGGAATAATCCCTTTGTAAATCTGACTGGTTTTCACTTCTTCTGGTGCTACACCTTTGAGATAAAATAATGCAAATCCAAAAGGCGGTGTCAAAAAAGAGGTTTGTAAATTTAGCGCAATCAGCACACCGACCCATAGCATATCCATACCAAAAGCATTAAAAATCGGCGTTACTACGGGAACGATAATAAAAATAATCTCTATAAAATCAATAAAGAACCCAGCAATAAAAATAATTACCATAACCAATAACAAGAATAATACTGGTGTTAACTCAGAGTTCATTATTACTTCTTGTAAATATGCATCTCCTCCCAAAGTTCTAAATACTAATGTAAATGTTGTCGCCCCCAATAATATAAAAAACACCATGGATGTTAGCCGAGCTGTTTCTTGTACAACTTCTTTTAATATTTTTATGGAGAATTTTTTTTGAAATATTGTCAACATAGTAGCACCTAGTGCCCCTATCGCCGAAGCTTCTGTCGGCGATGCAATTCCTAAAAAAATAGAACCTAAAACCAACATAATCAAAACTATAGGAAGCACCATCACTTTTATTATTTTAGACACAAAATGATGGTCTCTAAATTCTAAAATCTCTTCTTTCGGAATACTTGGGGCATACTCTTTATGTATAAACGATATAATTAGTATGTAGATACTGTATAAAGTAACAAGAAGTATTCCTGGCACAATAGCTACAGAAAATAAGGTCCCCACATCAACCGAAGCCGCTCCTCTTGATGAGCTGTTTATGGTGTCGGCTAACAAGACCAATACTATAGACGGAGGAATAATTTGCCCTAGTGTTCCTGACGAAGCAATTACTCCTGTTGCTAGTTCTGTTTTATACCCTCGCTTAAGCATTGTGGGCAAACTAATAAGTCCCATAGTGACCACAGTTGCTCCTACAATACCAGTAGATGCTGCTAATAATGCCCCTACAATAACAACCGAAATTGCGAGACCTCCTGGGATGCGACCAAATAACATGGCCATCGTTTCTAACAAACTTTGCGCTAATCCAGATTTTTCTAACATGATCCCCATGAATACAAATAAAGGAACCGCCATCAATACATAATTATTAACTACTCCCATGATTCTTGAGGGTAATAAATAAAATATTGACATTTGGAATATTTCGGGAGCAAAAATTGATACTGCAAAAGCAAAAGCAATAGAAACCCCTCCTAAAGTAAAGGCCACAGGATATCCTCTCAAAATAAGAATAAAAACAGCTGCAAATAATACTATTGCGAGATACCCCATTACTTCTTACTTATTATTTGAATAGATTTAAGCATATGGGACACCCCCTGAAGCAACAAAAACGTAAACCCCAAAGTGATACAAAATTTAAGTACATATAATGCTGGGAGTCCTCCTGGTTGTGGAGAACTTTCGCCCATCAAAAAAGAAGACATACCATAATACCAAGATGAAACTATTACAACATAACACCAAGGAATCAATAAAAAAACACCTCCTAAAAGGTCTATCCAAGCTTTTCTTTTATCTGATAATCGGGTATAAAACACATCAACTCGAACATGCTTTTCATATTTAAAAGTATATCCTGATGATAATAAAAATAGCATCCCAAAGAGATATATTTCTAATTCGATCATCCATACATATGTAAACTCAAAAACATATCTAATAACAACATCCAAACTAATAACAACTGCCAATAATACTGAAGTCCAACTTACTACGACACCAATTTTTTCTCCAAGCCAATCAAGAAAACTTATTAATTTCTGCATCCAATGATCTATGTTGTGATTTTTTCAGGATGAAGATACTAAAATTTAGATGTATTTCATTTCATCATATAGTATACTATGTGGTAGATATCAACTATAAAATGATTTATAGTTACTACATATGAAATACTATCTCACAAAAACCAACTCCCCAGGTTTAGTTGTATGTTCTTCACTAAAACCATACCCCTCATAATTAAATCCTTTTAGATCCTCGATAGTTTCGGCATTTGTATCAATGATGTAGCGAACCATCATACCTCTTGCTTTTTTTGCAAAAAAACTAATCATCTTTAACTTGTCACCTTTCCAGTCCTTAAACTGTGGTGTTATAATAGGTACTTTCAACAATTTCTTGTCTATCACACTAAAATATTCGTTGCTCGCAAGGTTTACAAATAATTCATCCTCTGCAAGCTCGTCATTAAGATGTTGAGTAACTTCCTTTTTCCAGAATTCGTATAGGTTATTTTTACGACCTACCTTTAGCTTTGTACCCATTTCTAATCGATATGGTTGTATCAGGTCTAATGGTTTTATAATTCCGTATAGACCTGAAAGAATTCGTAATCTATCTTGAAGCATATCCAATTTTTCTTCGGGAATCGTGTAAGCATCTAGACCAGTGTACACATCACCATTAAATGCATATACTGCCTGTCGCGCATTTTGGTTAGTAAAAGGAAGTTTCCAATCCTGATTACGCTGCCAATTGAGTTGTGCCAGTTTATCACTGATACTCATTAATTCAGAAAGCTTTTTAGGGGATTTTTTTTGTAATAGAATATTTAATTTTTCTGCTTCTGATAAAAAAACAGGTTCCGTATACTTTTTAGTAGGCAACTGGGTTTCAAAATCTAGGGACTTTGCTGGAGATACAACTATTTTCATTGAAATTATTTTTTCTTATTCAAAAATACAATTGTGTATTGAATATTAAAATCTACCAACGTATTTCTTATCTATTGTACAATTTATAAAAGCTATATCAACTAGATACTTTGTACTACTAATTTAACACCTATAATAAGTTCTGGGGTATTCTTCATAAAAAAAGCCTGTCTCCGAGAGACAGGCTTTTTTCTTTAAAAGAGTCAAATGTATATTATAATACTTTCACGTTTACCGCGTTTAATCCTTTTTTTCCTTCTTGTAGATCAAACTCTACTTCATCACCTTCACGCACTTCGTCGATTAATCCTGAAATGTGTACAAAATGATCTTTGTTCGATCCTTCTTCTGTTATGAATCCAAATCCTTTGGAGTCATTAAAAAATTTTACTGTTCCTTTGTTCATTATAATTTATTAAAACGCGAATGTACCATTATTTCCCGAGTAATCTCTATTTATTTCAAATTAAAGTTCTTAATAACTTTAATTTAATGTTTTCTAAATAATAGATAGCACTTCATATCATCATTATTTTAAAAACACACATTACGTACAACCTCAAAAAAAACATACAAATCACAGATAACATGCACTCTAAAAAAACAAACAAGTACCAAAAGCTTTTGATACCATTTGATTATTATATCTATTTTTGATCTAATTGATTTTTTGCATAATTACTCCACCGTTCTACACATTGCTGTATATCATCAGGAATCGTAGACTCAAAATGCATAGATTCTCCTGTGATAGGGTGTTCAAAACCAAGTGTTCGGGCATGAAGTGCTTGTCTGGGTAATATTTTAAAACAATTTTCTACAAACTGTTTATATTTTGTAAATGTGGTACCCTTTAGTATTTTTTCGCCGCCATATCGTTCATCATTAAAAAGAGTATGACCGATATACTTCATATGTACTCTAATTTGATGGGTTCGCCCTGTCTCTAATCTACAAGAGACCAAAGTTACATATCCCAATCGTTCTAATACCTTATAATGTGTTATTGCTGGTTTTCCTTTCTCGGCATCGTCACCTTCAAAAACGGTATTTTGAAGTCTATTCTTTGGATGACGACCTATATTTCCCTCAATAGTTCCTTCTTCTTCCTCTATATTACCCCAAACAAGAGCTACATATTCTCGTCTACTAGTCTTATTAAAAAACTGTCTAGACAAATGTGTCATTGCTTCCTCTGTTTTTGCAATCACTAACAACCCACTAGTATCTTTGTCAATACGATGTACTAAACCTGGACGATCACTACTATTATTAGGTAAATTATCAAAATGATAAATCAATGCATTAATTAAGGTTCCTGAATAATTACCATGACCGGGATGCACTACCATTCCTGCAGGTTTATTAACTACCAATAATACATCATCTTCATATACAATATCTAAAGGAATATTTTCTGGTGTTAATAAATTCTCATAAGGAGGGTATGCAAATAATACGCGAACTACATCATTAGGTTTTACCTTGTAATTAGATTTTACAGGAATATCATTAACAAATACACTTCCATCTTTGGCTGCTTGCTGTATCTTGTTTCTTGTTGCGTTTTCGACAAAATTCATTAAAAATTTATCAACCCTTAGAGGCACTTGGCCAGGTCCTGCAACAAAACGATGATGTTCATATAAATCATCTTCATTTGCATCAAAATCGCCGCTACCTTTTTGTTCTTCCAAAATGATCGTTGTATATTAAATTAATTAGAAAGGTTTATTGTTGCTCTTTCACCATCTCCCAGAACCAAATCTATCGTAGATGTTTTCATTAGTTTTGTTCCTGGCTTTAATCTTTTACCTTTATGACGAAGCTCCAAAACCATATCTTTTGCAATGTTTGGTAAATAGGTAATTTCACCTATTTTAAATCCAAGAGCAATCAACTTTGGTTGCGCTTGTCTTCTGGTTCTTTGGATTACATCTGGCACTTCAATTTTTCGATAACCCGAAGGGTTAAGTGTAACATAGATTTTACGGTTTTCTTTTACCTCACTCCCTGCAACAGGATTTTGTTCTACTACAGAATATTTCGGAAAATCAGGATTAAAATTAGCAGAATCCTGAACCTCATATCTCAATTGTTTTGCTTCAAGTATTTTACTTACTTCATCTAATGTACTTTTACTTAAACTTGGCACCACAATATGCTGATTGTGATTCGTTGTACTTTCTAACCATTGCAAAGCTATGTATGATAAAATAACAAGCATTGCTATACCTAAAACCAATTGAACTAAAAACATTTTACTATATATAAACTTAAAAAGACCTTTAAAGAAATTAATAAATGTATCCATTGGTTATTACTATTTTTTAGTAGAGTAGAAACTGTTTTTCTATATTTTGATACTCGTTAATGTTTATTAACAATATATCTTCAATATTTTCGACAAATATATAAAAACGGAAAGTTATACCCTTTTCTTATTAGATAAATGATATTTTTGTTTTTTTCTAAACTAATTTAATCATGAAAAACATAGCCATTTTGATGGGAGGATATTCAAGTGAATTTGAAATCTCTATCCAGAGTGGAAACGTGGTCTACAAAAACCTAAATAGAAATAAATACGTTCCGTTTCGTATTCATATCACTCAAAAAGACTGGTATTATGTTGATGATAATGACCAAAAGCATGCGATAGATAAAAATGATTTTTCTTTGATGTTAGGCACTTCTAAAATTACTTTTGATGCTGCTTTTAATACGGTTCATGGTTCTCCGGGAGAAGATGGTTTGCTTCAAGCATATCTAGAATTAATAGGAATCCCTCAGACATCCTGTGATTTTTATCAAGCGGCGCTTACCTTTAATAAACGTGATTGCATTAGTACCTTAAAACCTTATGGGATCCCTACCGCCACCAATTACTTTCTTAATAAAGGAGATGCTGTTAATGAACAAGAAATTATAGATACAGTTGGTCTACCTTGTTTTGTAAAAGCAAATAAGGCAGGGAGTAGTTATGGGGTTTCTAAAGTAAAAAAAGCTGAAGAATTACTACCTGCTATTGAAGTCGCCTACAAAGAGGATGATGAAATTATTATTGAATCTTTTCTAAGCGGAACTGAAGTTTCTGTTGGTGTTATTAAGTACAAAGGAAAAGATACAGTTTTGCCAATCACCGAAATTGTTACCGAAAATGATTTTTTTGATTTTGAAGCAAAGTATTTAGGAAAGTCCGAAGAAATTACTCCTGCGCGTCTCTCTGATGAAGACACTAAAAAGGTAAAAAACCTTGCGCTTCAGGTGTATCAAATCTTAAAAATGAAAGGGTTTTCTAGGAGTGAGTATATATTTCATAACGGAGAACCCCATTTTGTAGAAATGAATACCAATCCAGGATTGAGTGAAGCTAGTATTTTACCACAACAAGCACAAGCGCATGGTATCTCATTACAGGAGCTACTATCTAGTGTGATAGAGGAATGCTTGACTAAGTAAAACTAAAAATCTCTCTTAAGAACTAAAAATATAGATTAGTAGTTTTATATTTGTAATATATCGAAAAATCATTCAGTAATGAGAAGAGCCGTTTTTCCCGGATCATTTGATCCTATAACTTTAGGACACTATGATATTATAGAAAGGGGCCTTACATTGTTTGATGAAATTATACTTGCTATTGGTGTAAATGCTGAAAAAAAATATATGTTCTCGCTCGATGAGCGTATGTATTTTATTAAAGAAGCGTTCAAAAATGAACCAAAAATCAAAGTAATGACCTACAAGGGGCTTACAGTAGACTTTTGTAAACAGCAAAATTCAGAATTTATCTTAAGAGGATTAAGAAATCCTGCAGACTTTGAATTCGAAAAAGCAATTGCACATACTAACAGACAACTTACCGAAATAGAAACTGTTTTTTTATTAACATCTTCAGGGAAAAGCTACATCTCATCCTCTATTGTGCGTGACGTAATTCGTAATAATGGAGATTATACAGGATTAGTACCCGATACGGTTAGAATAAAAAGTAATAAGAGATAAAACTATTTCTCTTTATATAATCCTATTATTTTTTCATATTTTTGCAGCTGCATAGAATGTTTCCTACCCTTATGCATTTTTAAAAACTAATTTCTATAAGTTAAAAATTCATGACAAAAACAAATGCTTTGTTCGCATTTCTAATTTTGTTTGCCATAAACTCGTATGCGCAAATCAAATTTGAAAAAGGTTCCTTTATATTCAATAACGGACTTAAAACAGATTGTCTTATCAAAAATGTTGACTGGGAGTATGCACCTTCTAAACTAGTTTATAAACTAACTGAAGACAGTGATGAAAAGACAATCGAAACTACTAATATAAAAGAGTTTCAAATTGATCAATTTTCAAAATACATTAAGGCTAGAGTAAAAATTGACACTTCAAAAACAGACCTGACTAACTTAAGTAAAAAAAGAAGCCCTGAATGGTCTGAAGAAAGGGAAATAATGTTAGAAGTTTTGATAGAAGGCAAAGCATCACTGTATAAATATACCTCTAATGCCCTAAATGTATTTTTCTACAAAACAGAGAACACCGAAATAAATCAACTTATTTTCAAGAAGTATTCAACTGACAATCTAAACATTAGAACAAATTATAGGTATAGGCAGCAACTTACATCAGATGTGTATTGTGAAGACATTTCACTAACAAAAATTAACAACCTCAACTACTACAAAAATGAATTGACAAAATATTTCAGATCTTTTAATGAATGCCATGGACAAAATTTTAAGGACTATGAAAGATCGAAAAATCGAAATTTTGTAAACCTGAACATTAGACCAGGTATTGATTACACCTCTGTTGAAATTCGTCATGATCGGCGTAGTAGATTAAATTCTAAATTTGACTCTGAAATAAAATGGAGATTAGGGGCCGAATTTGAATTCATACTTCCGATGAAAAAAAATAAATGGAGTATTACTATAGAACCTACATATACATCATTTAATTCTGAAAAAGGAACGACTTCTAATGGGGAACAGGCTATAATAGATTATTCTTCTCTAGAATTTGTTTTTGGACTCAGACATTATGCATTCTTTAATGATAATTCTAAACTTTTTTTTAATGCAGGTGCTCTAATGGGCATGAACCTAAGTTCAGAATTAAACCAATCAGGAATTACATTACCTATTGACAAAAGATTCAATTATAGTTCGATTACCTTTGGTCTTGGATATAAATATAAAAGATGGAGTAGCGAACTTCGCTTTTATACACCAAAAGCCCTTATTAAATATGATTATGATTGGAGAGATTCCTTACTTAAAAAAACTTCTTTTATACTGGGATATCAAATATTTTAAGGAAAAAACACCTTGCGTATGATGAACTACTTAATTTGTTTTATCACATTAAGTAGTTCATCTTTTTTATTGTATAGTACAAAAGCACCATCCTAAAAACTAAACCTTTCTGTGTATCTTTAGTCTTATTCAAAAGCGACCACATGAAAGATCTACTGACAGACAAACAGATACAACATCTTTATTGGCGATGTGGTTTTGGTATTTCTTCTCCAAAACTAAAAGTATTACGAAATCTCTCTAAAGACAAAATCATAGATCAACTATTTGAAGAAAGTCAACATGCTTCTATGCTTTCTATGGATTTCTCTTTCTTACAAAAAGACAAAAAAAGTTTAACTCGAGAGGAGAAAAAAGAGTTACGAAAACTACGTAACCAAAAAATGTTTGAACTAAATCACTTGTGGATTCAACAACTAATTCATGGTAAGGAAACCCTTCGTGAAAAAATGACACTGTTTTTTCATGATCATTTCTCTGTACGATTAAAAAGTCCCAGAGCCTGTTTACATCTAAATAATGTAATTAGAAAACATGCCCTTGGTAATTTCGGAGAAATGCTGATGGAGGTATCAAAATCTCCGGCCATGCTTTTATTTTTAAATAACAGACAAAATAAAAAAAATAGTCCCAATGAGAATTTTGCTCGTGAGGTAATGGAGCTTTTTACACTAGGACGAGACAATAGGTATACCGAAACTGATATCAAAGAGGCAGCAAGAGCCTTTACTGGCTGGAACTTTAACAAAGAAGGTGTTTTCTCCTTTAGAACAAAGCAGCATGACTTTGGGGTCAAAACCTTTCTCGGAAATACCGGAAATTTTACCGGAGAGGATATTATTAAAATTCTTTTAAAAGAAAAGCAAACCGCCAGATATTTGACACAAAAAATCTATCGATATTTTGTAAACGACACCATAAACCCAAAGCATATTGCAACTCTAACAGAGACCTTTTATAACTCTAATTATAATTTAGAGACCTTGCTAAGAAAAATTATTAGTAGTGATAAATTCTATAGCACAAAAAATATTGGATCCAAAATTAAATCTCCTGTAGAACTTATTGTAGGAATCAGTAAATCATTTGACATACACTATGAAGATCCAAAAGTACTACTCTATTTACAACGTGTATTAAACCAAATGTTATTTTTTCCGCCAAACGTAGCGGGATGGCCCGGAGGAAAATCATGGATTGATAATTCTACACTTATGCTTCGATTAAAACTATCCTCGGTAGTATTAAATAATGGGGTAATCGAATGGCATGAAAGTAAAAACGAACCCGAAACGGTGATTGCGATGAGACAAGAACACTACAGAAAAGTAACCTCTAAAATTCAAAAAAAAGTAAAAGCTCAGCCTAACTGGGATATTTTCCTAAACACCCTCGAGACCAATGATAAAAACTATATAGCCTCTCTTGTACTGCAACCAAAACCATCAAAAGGAGCTGAGCTTATGATTGCAAATTCGAGTAACAATACTATAAAAAACTTTGTTATCGAATTACTTAGTCTTCCGGAATATCAACTTTGCTAACATTGTATCCTATGAAAAGAAGAAATTTTTTAAAACAATCTGTTTTTGCATCAGGAATGACATTAATCCCATCGTTCTTAAAGGGAATGGAATTCTTATCCCCGGATCAATTATCTGGTTATAAAAACGTAATAATCATCCAACTTTCTGGAGGAAATGATGGGCTCAATACTATTATCCCCATCAGTAACGACATCTATCATAGACTTCGACCAGAAATAGCAAAAAAGCAAAGCGAAACTCTCAAAATCACGGATCATCTTGCTTTTAATAACCGTTTAAAAGAAATTAAAAAATTATACGATTTGGGAGAGGTATCGATTCTGAATAATGTAGGGTATCCGAATCCGAATCGATCCCATTTCAGGAGCACCGATATCTGGCAAACAGCTAGCAATACACAAGAGTATTTGCATACAGGTTGGATTGGTCGCTATTTAGATTCTAATTGCCAACATCCATATCAGGCACTAGAAGTAGATAACTCTCTATCACTTGCCTTGAAAGGAAACTCGTTAAATGGTATTGCGGTTTCTAACCCTAATCAATTATACCAAACTACAAGAGAGCCTTTTTTTAACTCATTAGTAGATCATACACAAAAAGAAATGCTTGATGAGGATAATCAGGGATATCTTTATAAAACGATGTTAGAAACATATTCTTCTGCTTCTTACATTCATAAAACTTCTAAAATATATACAACTACTACAGAATACCCCAGAAATGCGTTTGCAAAAAACCTTAAAACAATTGCTGATTTTATTGTCTCTGGACTCAAAACCAGAGTGTATTATAGTGCTCTAGGTGGTTTTGATAGTCATGTAAACCAACTTAAAAGTCAAGATAGACTATTGAGTATCTACTCACAATCTATTGGTGCCTTGGTTACCGATCTCAAAAAAAATAATCGTTTTAAAAACACTTTAATTCTTACCTTTTCAGAATTTGGTCGCCGAGTAAAACAAAATGCTAGTCAAGGAACGGATCATGGAGCTGCGAATACTATTCTCGCTATTGGAGGAGGTTTAAAGAAAGTTGGGGTTTATAACGAATTACCCAACCTTAATGATCTTGATAATAATGGTGATATCAAGTACACGATTGACTTTAGAAGTATTTATGCAACAATACTTCATAATTGGCTTGAAGTAAATGATCAAACAATCTTGAATAACAATTTTAAAAAATTAAAGTTTGTTTGATTCTACATTATGCATTCAAACTTTTTAATGAGGCTCAAAAGTAAAATAACCATCAGTATTTTCTTTGTTTTAGTATAACATTACTAGTAGTATATTAAAAAACATAATGAAACAATACTTTGCCATGTAGTTTATAGAAATACCAAATACTCCACAGATAAACAATTCTAAATCATTAAATACAATCAAAACTGATATACTCGAAGTATATTAATACACATATATAACTTAACTTACATAATCAAAAACCAGACATCAACATCCCACAAATCCCTAGGCCTATAACTAAATAAACACCACTCAAAATAAAAAGTACTTTTGCAGCTTTACGTTTTTTGTTTGTGAAAACAATAAAACCAATTAAAGCCAATAAAGCAGGTGGTCCCAAAAGAATGAGAATAAAAAAATAAAGGATAGCATCATAATTACCTCCTTCGACAAAAAGTAAATCTAATATCATATGGTATAATTACTTAAATATTTAACTAATCTAGTTTCTACAGTATTAATGTAGCACATACTCCGAATCCTACTATCAAATAGATTCCCATAGCTATTAAAACTCTAACTCCCTCTTTGTTTTTTTTCTTTATGAAGAGAATAATGCATGTTATAGACATTACCAATACTATAACAGTGCTCACTAATAAAAAACTAAGAGCATAATCTAATGACTTGCTGAAGCTAGGTTCAAGAATGATAGCACTATAAAGACTCATTTCGTAATTTTTCTAATCGTTCTTGTTTATCATCTCGATAAAATAAATTCATGGTTTCAAAAGGAATTATTTTATAATCTTTATTTACAATATGCACACATGATTTCTTTATTGATCTAACATCAAAGTTATATGCATCTATAAATTGCATAATAATAATCCTGAATAGATTTTGATATCCCAGATCGGGTGCATCAATTTCGGGTAGACAACACATAATTGATTGTAAGTTTTCTGAAGCTGTTTCTACAGAATTACCTGTACTAAAAAGTTCTAGTACTTTGCCATGAAGTTCTTCATCCTGTTCATATACAATCGTATTTTTACCATTATCTAATAAATCAGAAGGATTAATATAACGTGTCAATGGTAGAATTCCATCTTCATTTTTTAATGCATACCCCATGACCAATGCATCAGGGTTACAAGGCACGGGAATAAGATCATCGGACTCAAAAACAGGAAACTGTTCGAGTATTTTACGTCGAACTTCAGTCAAAGTAATTCTATTGGTTTGTGTATCGAAATCTTCTAACCTCCCTGCTATTTGTGTTGGCTGAAAAGTAACTCCGCGAATACATGATTGCTTGGTAGCAAAGTCTAGTATCTCTCCTATTTCATTATCATTTAACCCTTTTTCTAAGGTTACTACCAATGTTGTTGACAAATTAAATTGATTAAGATGCTCAATGGCCTGTTTTCTTATATTAGTAAGATCTTCTCCCCTCAACTTTTCTAAAACGCCTGCTTGCAAAGAATCAAATTGCAAATAAATTTCAAAATCAGGCATATATGTTGCTAATCGCTCAACAAAACCAATATCCTTCGCAATCCGAATACCATTCGTATTAACCATAAGGTGCCTAATAGGCAATTGCTTTGCATAATCCAAAATTTCGAAAAACTGAGGATGTATTGTTGGTTCTCCTCCACTAATTTGTACAACATCCGGCTCTTTCTCGTTAGCAACAATAGTATCAAGCATCTTCTTTATTTCATCAAAAGATCGATGTCTTCCGTAATGTGGTGAGGAAGAGGCATAGCATGTAGGACATGTTAAATTGCATCGATCAGTGACTTCTACAATAGTCAAACAAGAATGTTGTTCATGATCTGGACATAATCCGCAATCATAAGGACAACCATAATCCGTTACGGCATCAAATTTATAAGGAAATTCTGATGGTTTGTTGTAATTTCTGATGTTTTTGTAATATTCAACATCATCAGCAATCAACACCTTCGACCTACCATGCTCCTTGCATCTTTTTAGCATGAAGACCTTATCATTTTCAAAAACTATTTTGGCATCTACTCTCTTGAGGCACGAGGGGCATAGACTTAATGTAAAATCATAATACGTATAATCTCTTACTGGCATAAATAATGAATCGTTTGATTGTCTTGTAGTAATATATAATGCATAAGATACATAAATACTGAATACTACTTAGGCCAAATACGTAAAAAACATTAGGTTTCAAAAATTCTATAAAAAACCTAAAAGAAAAATAGCAGATCATAAACCCTTTAAACACCAAGCCACTTTCTAAATTTACTTTCCGTGAAAAACGATTTAGAAAAAACCATAAAATCATTAAAAAAACAACTTCAAACAGAGCTAATGGATATCTATTGAGACCATCTCCTAGATCCATTCCAAACATAGTAATTGTCTCTTTCCCATAAGTAAACTCCCGTATTCCGGATAAAAAACAACCTATTCTTCCAATAATAATTCCCAAAATAATAGGAAAAGTAAATAAATCCCCCGAAGAATTCTTTTCACCAATAATTTTCTTTGCTAATTCTACACCAAGTAATCCACCAAACAGACCTCCCATAATCGTTTTGACACTTAAGAGGTTAATAAGCTGTTCGAGACCAAAAGAAAATACTGGGTTTTCTAAAAAACCAAAAAATCTAGATCCAAAGAAGGCTCCAAAAATTGCTCCCAAAATTATAGATAGTCGATGAGACGAAGAGATGGGATCAACACTACGTTTTTTAAGATATACATAGTATCTAAAACCAATAAAAAAAGCAGCGTATTCTAAAATCAGATGAACATTCACTTTGACACCAAAAACAATAGGCTCAAAAGGAATATCCATAAGTAAATAGTTGTTACAAATAAGTTAAACGATTCTTCTATTTTTAAAGAGATTCTGGGTTTTAATAGAGTAAAAAATATATTATTTCATTACATCGGCCATCACATGATATCTAGGATCCTCGATATCGTGTTCAATAACACTTGCTAACTTAGGGGAACTTTTGATCATCAACGCTTGACACTCTTCACTCAGATGTTTTATACGTACTCTTTTACCCGCTTCTTCATATTTTCCAACAAGATTAAAAATGGCTTCTAAGGCAGAATGATCACTTACTCTAGATTCGATAAAATCAATTTCTACATTATTTGGATCATTTGCCACATCAAACTTATTATTAAATGCTTGTATACTGCCAAAGAAAAGTGGACCCCAAATTTCATATACCTTTGTCCCATCTTCGCGCACATGCTTGCGTGCTCTAATACGTTTTGCATTTTCCCAAGCAAATACTAATGCAGATATGATAACCCCAGCAATAACAGCAATCGCCAAATCAAAAAATACAGTTAATAAAGAAACTGCAATCAATACAACTGCATCTGCTAAAGGAATTTTATTCAAAATCCTAAAACTTGACCAAGCAAAAGTACCAATAACTACCATAAACATTACGCCTACTAATGCAGCTATAGGAACTTGTTCTATCAATCCAGAAGCAAATAAAATAAACAAAAGCAAGGTAACTGCGGCTACAATCCCAGAAAGTCGAGTTCTACCGCCTCCTTTAATATTTATAATAGATTGACCGATCATTGCACAACCACCCATTCCGCCAAAAAGTCCTGTAATAATATTAGCACCTCCTTGCGCCAAACATTCTCTATTAGAATTTCCTCGAGTTTCGGTCAGCTCATCAATAAGGTTCAAGGTCATTAAGGACTCTATCAACCCTATTGCCGCAAGTATCAATGAATAAGGAGCTATAAACTTAAACGTTTCCCAGTTCATTGGTATTTTAGTAAAAATATCAAACTGAAACTGTGGCAAACCTCCTTTAAGACCTTCTCCTCCTCCATCTCTAATAAAACTACCGACGGTTGCTACATCAAGTTTTCCTAAAATTACAATTGCAGATACAACCACAATGCCAATAAGTGCTTCTGGTAACTTTGCTGTTGCTTTTATTTTGGGTAATCCCCACATAATTGCCATGGTAAGTAACACCAATCCGATCATCAAAAAAAGATTGGTTCCTTGCATAAATACCTTTTCGCCACCAATATTCTCTTTAAACATTCCCAACTGAGATAAAAAAATCACGATAGCAAGACCATTTACAAACCCCATCATCACAGGATGCGGAATCAAACGTACAAATTTACCAAGCCTAAGTACTCCTGCCAACATTTGTATAACACCCATCAAAATTACAGTCACAAATAAATAGTATAACCCCAAACCTTCATCAGGAGCTCCCATAGCATTCCCTTCGGCTACCAAACTTACCATCACAACTGCCAATGCTCCGGTAGCCCCAGAAATCATACCAGGACGTCCGCCAAAAACAGAAGTAATTAACCCTATCATAAAGGCAGCATACAGACCTACCAAAGGATCTACACCAGCTACAAATGCAAAAGCAACTGCCTCTGGGACTAGTGCTAGTGCAACTGTTAATCCTGATAAAATATCATTTTTGGCATTAGCCACTCGTTTCTTTACAAATTCGGTCATAATTCAGTCAGTTTTTCAGGCTGCAAAAATACGGTTATTTTGTAGCTTCACAAGAAAATGCTAGGCTAATCAACATATTATGACAAACTCAAACGTTATAACCTTATTTTATTTTCAAGGGTATTTTGAGTCAACATATTATCAGATAGAACAGAAAATCAAAGAGTATCATTTTTTTATTCAAAAAAATGTATAGAAAATTCAGATAAACTAGCGGCTGCAAGCTTATCATATTATGTATGGTATTATTATATTTATACCTTTTTATATACAGGTTATGCGAAGCTTTATACTCATCATTAGTTTTATTACTATTTTATCTTGCCATACTTCCGAAAAAAAAACAAGTATTGAAACAGACTTTACAACAAAGTTTGAAAAAAGTACGGGTACAGAAACCCCTACTTATCCCGAAATAATTGAATTTTATCAAAAGCTTGCAGCTACTTATCCAGAAATCAATTTGCAAAAAATAGGAAACACAGATAGTGGATACCCATTACATATACTCACCTGGGATTCAGATCAAAATTTTGACTTTAAAAAGATTCGCAAACACAAACGTATCTTACTTATTAACAATGGCATTCACCCCGGAGAAAGTGATGGTATTGATGCTACTATGTTACTTTTTAGAGATATTGTTCAAGGAACTATAGACCCACCAAAAAACACGGTATTGGTTGCAATACCGGTTTACAATATTGGCGGTTCTCTAAATAGAAATTCGGGAACCAGAACGAATCAAAATGGTCCTATTGAATATGGTTTTAGAGGAAATGCACGTAATTATGATTTAAACAGAGACTTTATAAAAAATGACACAAAAAATGCACAGACGTTTGCAGAAATATTTCATAAAATACAGCCAGATGTTTTCATTGATAATCATGTAAGTAATGGTGCCGACTATCAATATACATTGACACATTTATTTACTCAGCACAATAAATTAGGTGGAAAACTAGGTACCTACTTACATAAAGAAATGCAACCCCAACTAGAAAAATTACTCGCTGCAAAAAAATGGGACATCACTCCCTATGTAAATGTGTGGGGAACAACACCAGACAAAGGGTGGACACAATTTATGGATTCACCAAGATATTCTACAGGATATACAACACTATGGAACACCTTAGGAATGATGGTAGAAACACATATGCTTAAACCTTATAAACAAAGGGTTGAAGGAACCTATGAATTGATGAAATCAATGATCGAAATTACAGAAAAAGATGGAGAAAAAATCAGATCATTACGGGAACAAGCCTTTCAAAACCTAACAAAACAAAAAACTTATACTCTAAATTGGCAAGTCGATAGTACTCAAATTACTAAGTTTGATTTCAAAGGATATGAAGGTCAATATATCCAAAGTAAAGTAACAGGAGCATTAAGATTAAAATATGATAGAAATATTCCATATACCAAAGAAGTCTCTTATAAAAACTACTTTCGCCCTACTAGACAAGTATCTATACCTAAAGCCTATATAATTCCTAAAGGATGGTGGAATATTCTTGAAAAACTAACATCTAATAAGATTGAGTACCATGTGCTAGAAAAAGACTCGAGCGCCACCGTCGAAGTATACTATATCGAAGAGTTCAAAAGCCGAGATACACCATACGAAGGACATTTTTTGCATTATGATACCTCTATCAAAAAAAACGTACAAACCGTCAGATTATCAAAAGGTGATATAATTGTGTATACAAATCAAAAAGGATGTAGATATCTTATCGAAACCCTAGAGCCCGAAGCTCCAGATTCATTCTTTAATTGGAATTTTTTTGACACTATACTGCAACAAAAAGAAAACTTTTCACCTTATGTATGGGAAGACAAGGCTTATGATTTACTGCGTAGTAACGATACAATAAGACTTGAATTTGAAGAAAAGAGAAAAGACACTTCTTTTGCAAATAACTGGTATAAACAATTAGATTGGCTACATAAGCAATCAAATCATTACGAAAATGCGCATATGAGATATCCAGTTTACAGGATAGGTGACTAAACTAATAGACAGACCACAAGTAAGTAATACTTTATTAGATTAAACACCCCTAAACCATTGATTTATATTGTTTTACAGAGAACACATTATCTATAAGTGCTTTTGGATTATCCCAAAAAACCCATTATCCTTAGCTCTAAAATTTGATAAGCAAACTATCCGTCGGTCCTCTGTAGTAAATTTATATGTAGAAAATTCTTCTGATATATATAATTATGTCCCCCTTTTTGAATGGTATCGTATTTTTTAAACACTATTTTTTGGGCTCTCATTTTTACAAGAAATAATCAGGATCAGAAAAAAAACAATACTAAAATCATACAATTTCAAAATACTGGAAGAAATTTTATGGTCGCTATTTACTTTATTTCATTAACAATTCCTTACAGGATTCAACCTAAATATTCATAAGAAAACAATTGTTTAATATTCTCATAAGAATCTAATAGTGCCTTCTTTGCTTTCTTCCTATCTTTCCACTTCACTTTTGTAATTCCTTCATTCAGTTGCGGAATTAATTCTCCCTTATAGTCCGTTTTCATTTCAAACCAATAGGTTACTTTAAGACGAAACTCGCCATTCCTTTTAAAAATATGATGTGTACGATATAAAAATTTAGTAATCTCTAGACCCGTAACACCTGTCTCCTCCTCTACTTCTCTTATAGCCGCAGTTTCCATATCTTCTTTTTTTTCTGCTTTACCTTTAGGCAGATCCCATTTATCATTTCGACGAATAAACAAAACCTCCTTTTTATCATTATATACTTTTCCGCCTCCGGCAACAACCACAGGAAGCTTTGTATACAATTGTTCTATAAGTTTGTCTTCACTTTTGTGATATAAATGATATTTCACCTCAATTTTTGCCGCCTCCTTTTGTAAAATATCTCTAATAACTGAAGGCAAATCAACCTCTTTTATAGAAATTTTGATATACCCTTCAATACTCTTTTTTGTCGATAGAATAATAGGCGTATTATTCACAAAAACTTTATACATTTGCAACTATGATTTTTGATAAAGATACGGCAAAAAAAACCGCTGAATTACTATTGCAAATAAATGCAATTAAATTACAACCACAAGATCCTTTTACATGGGCTTCAGGATGGAAATCTCCGATTTACTGCGATAATCGAATTACCCTTTCTTATCCAGATATAAGAAATTTTTTAAGTAAAAATCTTGCTCAATATATTGAAGAAAAATATGGGAAGCCTGATGTAATAGCAGGTGTAGCGACTGGTGCTATTGGTATAGGTATGCTTGTAGCTGAGCAATTAGATCTTCCTTTTATATATGTTCGACCTGAACCCAAAAAACACGGGCGAAAAAATCAAATTGAAGGTATTATTCCCAAAAATAAGAGTGTAGTAGTTGTAGAAGATCTTATCAGTACAGGAAAAAGCAGTCTTAATGCGGTTAAAGCCTTAAAAGAAGAAAATGCAGATGTAAAAGGTATGGTAGCAATATTTGATTATGGTTTTGATATCGCGGTTCAGAACTTTGACAATGCACAACTATCATTGCACACATTAAGTAATTATGATAACTTACTTGATCAAGCACTTGAGAGTTCGTACATAACACAAGAACAACAAAAAACATTACAAAGCTGGCGAACAAACCCAGCAGAATGGAATATATAATTTTTAGAACATATAATGAACTTAGAAAGCCCTACCGTAGTAGTTAATAAATCTCCTCAAGAAGTATTTGAATTCTTAACCAAAGTTGAAAACTTCGAGCAATTAATGCCTGAGAGTAAAGAAAAATTTGAAAAAATAAGTGATTCTCGTTTTCTTTTTCAATTGAAAGGAATGCCAGAACTTGTTTTAGATCAAAAAGGAAATACCCCTTCGAGCCAAGTAGTATTAGGAGCAGCAAGTGACAAACTTCCTTTTACATTAACCGCGGATATAACAGACTGCGGAGATGGCACAAGCAACACGAAACTAACATTTGATGGAGAGTTTAATGCAATGATGGCTATGATGATCAAAAAACCTATTCAGAATTTTATTAATACTCTTAGTGAAAATATAGGAAAACTTTAGTCAGAATTCATGTAAACGTTTTTGTTTCACTGAAAACAAAGAATCTAAACGTAATTCATTAAAAAAGTATAAACTTCTTCAATATAAAAGTTTAATTTCTTTAAGATCAAAGTCAGAAATTATTTCATCCTCTAACAGAACTTGAAGTTTACCTTCATTTGTAATGGTTTGAATAATTCCAACAAAAGGATCTCCCTCTATATCTAGAAATGTAGAGGGTTTATTTTTTCTAAAAAGCAAACTCTCGTATTCTTTTTTAAGTTTTTCAAAATTAGAATCATATAGGGTATCGAACCTGTATTTTAATCTAGAAAGTATTAAATTCGCTACTTCATCAATATCAAAATTTCGTCCGAAAATTTGTTTAAGAGACCCTGCCTGAGGAAGATTATCAAAAGTAATTTGATTAATATTCATTCCTATTCCTAAAATAGCTCCGGTTAGTCTGCCATTTTTCACCACATTTTCTATCAAAATACCACAAATTTTTTGTTTGTATGACAGAATGTCGTTAGGCCATTTTATCGATAGTTTGGGTACCATAAATCCATCTAAAACATCCCAAATAGCCAAAGATGTTGCTATCGAAATAAAGAACTGATCTTTCAACCTTAATTCGGGAACTACCATAAACACACTACATGTAAGGTTTTCACCAGCATTACTTTCCCAAACAGTTCCCATCTGTCCTTTTCCTGCCAATTGTTGTCTTGCTATAACGCATACAGGAGTAGTTAATCCCTTTTTCCTATGAAGATCTCTAAGATATGTATTTGTTGAGTCAATGGCATCAACTTTGATTATATGCATATAAATGTGTAAAAATTTACAAATGTCGTCTTAATACCGACATTAAAATCATAAAAAGTAATAACTTTACGCAAATTAAAAAAATGCATGACTAAAAAAGAAATCGGAAACGATCAATTAATTGCCCAAATATTGAAAGGTATTGAAGAGGTTAAGGGTAATGACATTAACATTCTAGATCTCAGAGAAATCGAAAATACAGTTTGCAGTTACTTCGTAATTTGTAATGGAACTTCTAATACACAGGTAAATGCAATTGTTAACTCTATCCAGAAAACAGTAAGCAAAGCACTTAAAGACAAACCTTGGCATGTAGAAGGGAGTGATAATGCAGAATGGGTATTAATAGATTATGTAAATGTGGTCGTACATGTTTTTCAAAAGCACATAAGAGAATTCTATGATATAGAAGGACTTTGGGGAGATGCGAAAACCACAATCATTGAAACAAATTATTAAAAAGAAAACCTTAGATGGCCAAAGAAAATAAGAAAATAGAACCGAGTAAAAAACCAAAATTTAATGCCTACTGGATTTATGCCGTTATTATAATTGGCTTTTTGGTATTGAATTTTGTTGGTGGCAGTGGGTTAGGATCTGCTCCTACAACCTCCCCTTCTGAGTTTCAGAAGTTTTTAAGCAATGGAGAGATTGATAAAGTTGTAATAATCAATCGTAGACAAGCCAAAGTTTTTCTAACACAAGAAGCTAAAGCCTTAGAAAAGCACAAAAAGAACAAGAAAAACTCTATTTTACCAGCAACTCCTAGTGATCCCGATTATCAATTTGAATTTGGTGACTTACAAAATTTTGAAAACAAAATTGCTACCATTAAAAATGAAAATGGTTTAAGTACACAAGTAAACTATGATACCGAAAGCAATGTTTGGGGTGAAATATTAATTACTCTATTACCTTTTGCCCTTATTATTGGTGTATGGATATTCATTATGCGTAGAATGAGTGGTGGTTCTGGTGGTGGAGCTGGTGGTCAAATTTTTAACATAGGAAAATCAAAAGCAAAGCTTTTTGATCAAAATACAGAAGTAAAAGTTTCTTTTGAAAATGTAGCGGGCCTTGAAGGTGCAAAAGAAGAAGTACAAGAGATTGTAGATTTCCTAAAAAATCCAGAAAAATACACCTCTTTAGGAGGAAAAATTCCCAAAGGAGCTCTTTTAGTTGGACCTCCAGGAACAGGGAAAACTTTATTAGCAAAAGCTGTAGCCGGAGAAGCAAAAGTACCTTTCTTCTCGTTATCAGGATCTGACTTTGTAGAAATGTTTGTAGGTGTAGGAGCTTCACGTGTAAGAGACTTATTCAAACAAGCTAAAGAAAAGTCTCCTGCAATTATATTTATTGATGAAATTGATGCTGTTGGACGAGCGAGGGGAAAAAGCAATTTTTCTGGATCAAACGACGAAAGAGAGAATACCTTAAACCAACTCCTTACAGAAATGGATGGTTTTGGAACAAATACAAACGTAATAGTTATTGCCGCAACTAACCGTGCCGACGTACTAGATAAAGCATTACTTCGTGCAGGTCGTTTTGACCGCCAGATATATGTAGATTTACCAGATATAAGAGAACGTAAAGAAATATTTGATGTTCATTTAAAACCCCTCAAAAAGGTAGAAAATGAGCTAGACACAGAATTCATGGCAAAACAAACTCCTGGATTTTCGGGAGCAGACATTGCCAATGTTTGTAACGAAGCTGCACTTATTGCTGCTAGAAAAGGAAACAGTGCAGTAGGAAAACAAGATTTTCTAGATGCCGTTGACAGAATTGTTGGAGGTCTAGAAAAGAAGAATAAAATTATAACTCCAGAAGAAAAAAGAGCCATAGCCTTTCATGAAGCTGGACACGCAACTGTTAGCTGGATGCTTGAACATGCAGCACCGTTAGTAAAAGTTACTATCGTACCACGAGGACAATCTTTGGGAGCAGCATGGTATTTACCAGAAGAACGACTCATTGTACGACCTAATCAAATGCTTGATGAAATGTGTGCCGCATTAGGTGGACGTGCAGCAGAAAAAGTAATATTCAACGAAATTTCGACAGGAGCTTTAAGTGATCTAGAGAAAGTAACAAAGCAAGCAAGAGCAATGGTTACTATTTATGGATTAAACGAAAAAGTTGGTAACCTTACGTATTATGACTCTTCGGGGCAAAGTGAATACAACTTTACAAAACCATATAGTGAACAAACAAGTGAACTTATCGACAAAGAAATTTCTAACATTGTAGAAGCTCAGTATCAAAGAGCCATCGATTTATTAGAAAACCACAAGGATAAACTTACAGAACTTGCAGAAGTCTTATTAGAAAAGGAAGTTATTTTTAAAGATAATTTAGAAAAAATCTTCGGAGAAAGACCTTTTGGGAAAAAAGAGGAAGAAATTATCCCTGAACCATCTTAAAAGCATACTATTTTCTAGAATAATATAAAAAATCTTAACCTAACAGAATTTTAGGTTAAGATTTTTTTTACCTTTGTTCGTACAGTAAATTCGTAATCCCCAACACTAGATCAAACAAATGAGTCTATTTAGAAGAATCTTTTCATCAAAATCTAAATCAGACCAAAAGAATAAAGAACGACACGTTGAAGATCGTAGTAAATATATGCCGGAGATTGATCTACCTGTTGACGAAAGTTTCATGATCAATTTTAAAAGAAATGGAGGCAAATTTTTATATTGTGACAATGACAATGAAGTTTTAGACTCTTTTGACAAAATTCTTTTGGAAAATGATTGGTATGAAAAAGATGTATGTACTTTTGAAATAAGTTTAGAACACAAATTTTCAGGCTTTAATCTAAATTACACAAAACAAGCTACCTCCTCCTCTTTCTTTTTTGCTACTTGTGAATATTTAATTGCCGACAGCGGAGCTATTTTAATCTCCTCAAATCAATTAAAAGAAAAAAAACTAACAGAATTACCTGATAATTTCGTGATTCTGGCTGCTACAAGTCAACTAGTTAAAAGTATCGGAGAAGGGTTAAAGGGTATTAAAAGTAAAAACAAAAATGCAATACCTTCTAATATAACTACCATCAAGGATTTCGAACCTCAAAAAGAAAAGGATTTCTTAAGCTACGGAAGTAGTTCAAAAAATTTATATTTGCTCCTCTTGGAAGATTTATAACATGAAAGAATTACTTACAAGGGCTTTATCGGGATTTCTATATATCTCTTTATTACTCGTATCTATTTTTATAAACAAATACACCTTTATAGGCATATTTTTAATTTTTGGAATCATCGCTATATATGAATTTCAAAAATTAATTCATCTCAAAAACAAAAGACTGTATATAATATTTATAGGCCTTTTGGCAATCTTACACATTTTCGAAGATAAAATTTATTTTTATGTAACTCTTCCGGTTTTGACGCTTACAATTATTACAGAATTATTTCTGGTAAAAGACCTAGTCACTATTCGAATTATTCCAATGTTTGAGAAAAGAAAATACTTCACGAGTATTTTTTATCTTATTACCTCGATTATATTTTTAACACTTATCCCTAATTATTCAGGAAAATATCAACCATTGATTATAGCGGGAGCTTTCTTAATCACATGGGTAAATGATACATTTGCCTACTTAGTGGGCAAAAATTTTGGAAAAAATAAGTTGTTAGAACGAATATCTCCGAAAAAGACAATAGAAGGCTTTATTGGCGGGTTTATATTCTCAATACTAGCAGGATACTTGATAGCCATTTTTTCTCATACTTTATCTATAGGCATTTGGTTGATTATAAGCATTATTATGAGTATTTTTGGAATGTTGGGTGATCTTATCCAATCAAAGTTTAAAAGACAAGCAGGAGTCAAAGATAGCGGCACCATAATGCCCGGTCATGGAGGCATCTATGATCGACTTGATAGTGTAATCTTTGCAAGCCCGTTTTTATATGCATTTTTACAAATCTTAGCACATGTTTCATAAAGAAGGATTTAAAATAATATCTATCACATTAGTCCTGTTCTTAGGTATTAATGTAGCTTCGTATTTAGCAATTCAAGTAGAAGAAATTCGAATTGCTATCACTGTAGTGACATTGGTTTTTTTACTGTTAATTTTACAATTTTTTAGAAACCCAAAAAGAACAACTTCTGTTAGCGAAAAAACGGTCGTTTCTCCTGTAGACGGAAAAGTTGTTGTTATAGAAGAAGTATTTGAAAAAGAATTTTTTAATGAAAAAAGACTACAGGTTTCGGTTTTTATGTCCCCTATAAATGTACATGTTACTAGACACCCTATTAACGGAGAAGTAGTTCTAAGTAAATATCATCCCGGAAAATATTTAGTTGCTTGGCATCCTAAAGCTTCAGAAGAAAATGAAAGAACTACCGTAGTTGTAAAAAACAACTCGATAGAGGTATTATACCGTCAAATAGCTGGTGCTCTCGCAAAACGAATTGTCAACTACGCCAAAGAGGGCGAAAAAGTTGTTCAGGGTTCTGATAGCGGATTTATAAAATTCGGCTCTAGAGTGGACTTATTTTTACCAATAGGTACTGAAATAAGTGTTGAACTTAATCAAAAAGTAAAGGGAGGAGAAAGTGTGATTGCAAACCTCTAATTTAACGTAACGATGACTGAAGAAGAATTAAATATAGCCTTCGACAATGCCTATCATCGTGCCTCTAGCACAAAAATACAACTGCCCCCTGATGTTATGCTCTATTTTTATGCATATTACAAGCGCGCCACACATACAGAAGGATTTTACACCCCCTCTGGAGATAGTCAGCTTAGAAATGCTTTTAAACTAAATGCTTTTTTTCAAACTCAAAATATCACTCCTCAAGAAGCCAAAAAAAAATATATAGAACTAGTTGAAAAATACATTATTGACTAATTCTTCTCTACCCTATTTCCAGAGCAATATTTTTACACCTTCATTTTAAACATAGCAACCTTTACACTTTTTAAGTGCAATAATAAAATCAAAAACCAACTGTTTTGGGATATTTACAAAAAGAAAAAAAACAAAAGGAGCATGTTTGACATACTCCTTTTTTAAACGTATTCTTTTATTAAATTATCTTACTACGCAAGCTAGCGCTATTTATACCATTTCTGATTTAAAATGGTATTATACATAGTAATCTTGCAAAAGAAATAAAAAAAATGATTTAGAAACTCTATTTTAAGCTAGCCAAACTAGATTTTATAGTAGCAATTTTAGCTTCTGCATCTGCCTCTTTTTTTCTTTCAATTGCAATTACCTTCTCAGGGGCATTCGACACAAAACGCTCATTCTGTAATTTTTTCTGTACCGATTTCAAGAAGCCTTCTGTATAAGAAAGTTCCTCTGTAAGTTTTTTGATCTCATCCTCTACATTAATTGCTCCAGAAATTGGCACAAAGTATTCGTTAGACTTTACCCTAAAAGAGAGCGCGCCATCCACTTTTTCTGTAACATATGTTAAAGAAGAAACATTACCTAATTTAGCTATAACAGGGTCAAATGTTTCTTTGGTATTTTCATTATTCAGAATTGACAATTCAATACTATCTTTAAAGGCAATATTTTTCTCCTTCCTTATCGTTCTTATACCCGAAACAACATCTGAAGCCACTTCAAATTCGGCAATCATATGTGTAACAACCGATGTGATTTTTGGCCAACTAGCAACAATCAATGCCTCATCTTTTGTTCTATTTGTAATCTGTTGCCAAATTTCCTCAGAAATAAAAGGAACAAAAGGATGTAGTATCTTTAAGTTCTCTTCTAAAATGGTTATAACCTGTGCATAGGTTTTAGCATCAATGGGAGCTTGATAAGCTGGTTTGATCATTTCTAACAACCATCCGCAAAAATCATCCCAGATCAACTTATATGTTATCATTAAAGCATCACTGATGCGGTATTTGCTATAGTTTGTTTCTAACTCAACCAAGACTTCCTGAAATCTTGAAACATACCACTCTAATGCTATTGCAGAAGCCTTCGGTTGTTCGATAGATGAATCTACATCCCATCCTTTAATTAACCTAAAGGCATTCCAAATTTTGTTAACAAACTTACTTCCTTGATCGCATAGGTTTTCATCAAACATCAAATCATTACCCGCAGGAGAACTTAATAACATTCCCACTCTAATACCATCAGCTCCGTATCGATCTATTAAATCCAAAGGATCCGGAGAATTCCCTAAGGATTTAGACATTTTTCGCCGTTGTTTATCCCTTACTATTCCGGTAAGATACACATTGGTAAATGGTTTGTCTTTTTTATATTCATACCCAGCTATAATCATACGTGCTACCCAAAAAAACAATATTTCTGGAGCAGTCACAAGATCATTAGTGGGATAATAATAGTTAATTTCTTTATTCTCTGGCTCAAGAATCCCATTGAATACACTCATTGGCCATAACCAAGATGAAAACCAAGTATCTAATGCATCGGGATCTTGTGTTAGGTCAGCATCGGTCAATGTATCACTTCCTGTTTTTTCTTTTGCTAAGACAAGTGCCTCTTCCTTGCTTTCTGCCACTACAAAATCTTCCTTACCCGGACCATAGAAATAGGCAGGTATTTGATGCCCCCACCAAAGTTGACGAGAAATATTCCAATCACGAACATTTTCCATCCAATATCTATACGTACTGAGGAATTTCTCGGGAACCAAATTAACTTCTTTATCCAAAACCGCATCTAATGCGGGTTGAGCAAGATCCTTCATTTTCAAAAACCACTGATCACTTAATCTAGGCTCAATTACCGCCTTGGTACGTTCGCTTGTTCCTACCTTATTGAGATGTGTTTCTATTTTTTCTAATGCACCAATACTCTCTAGCTCCTTTACAATCTCTTTACGTACAACAAAACGGTCCTTACCCTGATAATGTGCTCCATAAGAATTCAGCGTAGCATCATCATTAAAAATATCAATAACGTCTAAATTATGTTTATCACCTAAAATTTTGTCATTAGGATCGTGCGCAGGCGTTACTTTTAAACATCCAGTACCAAACTCTACATCGACATATTCATCGGCAATAATAGGAATGACACGATTCGCAATAGGCACTATTACCTTTTTACCTTGTAGGTGTGTAAAGCGTTCATCTGTAGGATTAATACAGATAGCTGTATCTCCCATAATAGTTTCTGGCCTTGTCGTTGCAACAGTTAAAACATCATCACTCCCTTCTATTTGATAATTTAAATAGTATAAATTACCTTGCTTTTCTTCGTATATTACTTCTTCATCTGACAAGGTAGTTTTGGCTTCTGGATCCCAGTTTACCATCCTGTACCCTCTATAAATAAGACCTTTATTATACAAATCAACAAATACTTTAATTACAGAGGCTGATAAATTATCATCCATTGTAAAAGCGGTACGCTCCCAATCACAAGAAGCTCCGAGCTTCTTTAATTGTTCCAAAATAATCCCTCCATGCTTATGTGTCCACTCCCAAGCATGCTCTAGAAATTCATCTCTAGTAAGGTCATTTTTATCAATCCCATCTTCTTTAAGCTTGGCCACAACTTTGGCTTCTGTTGCAATAGATGCGTGATCCGTACCAGGAACCCAGCAGGCGTTGTACCCCTTGAGACGAGCTCTACGAATCAATACATCCTGAATAGTATTATTGAGCATATGCCCCATATGTAAAACACCGGTAACATTAGGAGGCGGAATAACAATGGTATAAGCCTCTCTTTCATCAACTTCAGAATGAAAATAATTATTTTCCATCCAATAGGAATACCATTTTTCTTCTACTGATTTCGCATCATATTTTCCTGCTACAGTCATACTTTGGTCTGGTTTTTGATTTTTGAAATGCAAAAGTAATTATTATATACGACAACTTGAAAGTCTTTCATGATTTTGCAGTTGAATAAAAAGTAACTACTTTTGTTTGTAACAAAAACCTATGGTTATGAAAAAAATAATGATAATTTTATGTCTTGGTTTATTGAGTATAACCCTAAACGCTCAAGATGCCAAGCCTGAAATAAAATTTAAAAGTGAAGTAATTGATTATGGCGAAATTGCCAAAGGCAGTAATGGTGTTCGACAATTCGAATTTACCAATACAGGAAATGCCCCTTTGGTTATCTCTAAAGTACACTCTAGTTGCGGATGCACTATCCCCAAAAAACCAGAGGGACCTATTGCTCCGGGAGAAAAAGGGGTTATTGAAGTGAAATATGATACTAAAAGAGTTGGACCTATACGCAAAACTGTAAGTTGTTATACAAACACAGCAGAAGGTACAATTGCATTAAAAATAAAAGGAACTGTATTGGATGGAAGTGTACTAGAAAAGAAAAACTAAATCACTAAACATCATACAAGATTAAAAAAGGAGCATATAAAATGCTCCTTTTTTTGTTTTATACATTTTCAACTGCTTCTAATTTACATTAGTGAGACGTGACATTAAATATATCTAATAAAATTCAGCTATTGTTTAAAGTAAAACACTCCTCAACCATAGTACTAAAGTAGTCTCAAGGTTTCAATAGATTTTCAGAACTCTTACTATATAATTGGATCAAATGGTTTTATATCACTTTTTTGAGATAAAACTCATACTTCATTACAACTCCTAGACGTTCTATTTTAATTGATATTTTCTTTCCTTCTTCATAATAAAACAAATCATTAAGGTCTGATAACTTGTAATCGTAGGATTTTTTCCCGTTTACCTGCAATATAACATCTCCCTTTTTTAGACCTGCAAGATCTGCAGGAGAATCGGGTCGAACATCAGAAATTTCATATTTAGGTAAAAGAATAAAATTAAATAACATTTCGAGGGTTGTCTTACTCATCAATTTGTTCATCCCCATATATACCCTACTCCGTTCACTATATTTTTTTGACACAGCAACTTCTTCAAAACCTACATGCTGAATGCTAAGCCCGCTCATGTTATAATTAAAGGGTTTATCAAAAAAGTTATTTTTCTTAAACGTTATTTTCTTACTTGGATAATCAACAATCAAATTAAATCTGCGCAACACATTACCCCCCAAAGTCCCCTCTCTATTTCTTTGAGTAACTCCCTTTATATATATTGAATCAGGAAAAGACGCAGTTACTTCCTCTAGTTTAAAATCTCCTATATGTAATTCATCTATTTTTGTCCTTCTTCCGTAAATCTCTCCATTAAAACCTTTACCCAAAAAATCTCGAAAAAAATCATTTGTGATACTAACTCCTTTTTCTTCATTTTCGAATAGCCAGATGGAAGAACCAGAACCAGAGTCCAATAGCAAATTAACATCCACAAAGCCCTTATCCGACTTATATTTTAGAGCAACTAAAGGTCTTTTTCTTTGATTTACAAAATTAAGATTTGTCTCATAGCACTTTTTGCACTTTTTATACACATATGACTCAGGATCATTAATTCTAAGTATTTTAGAAGAATAATTAATATTTAAAACAAAGTCTTTAAAAAAGTCATAGCCTATAATACCATGTACGGGAAACCCCATTCGAGTAGAAAAATTGATCGATTTATCTAATACCAAATATACTTTATGGTTTGGACTTGTCGCCTTCCCTATTTTTAATTCATTGTTAGTCGATCTAATTGCTTCTACAGGACCATCCTCGCCTAATCCTCTAAGGTATATTTTTGTGGCATTTTTAAGCTCTAAGGAGCTTGTATTATCTACACTAAAAATTATTGTTGAACCTACTCCAGAATCCAGAATAAAAGAAAGTTCTACTCCATTGACCATTACAGGAACAATAATCAGATTATTTGCCAATACGAATCGAATCTTATCATTCTTTTTTCCTTCAGGTAAGCTAAACTTGTTTTGAGAGAAAACAATAACATTAAAGAATAGAAATGCTATTAAAACCTTACTTTTGAGAAAATGATAAAAATCTAACAATAAAACCTCCATTGCACTAAATATAGAAAAATACTCAAAAAAAACGATCAAGTATACACCTATTTCTTAAATATTTTAAGAAATTTGCCGGTATTTTTATTTTTAAAACAAATCAAATGCCAATAGTATCACATAAAGGTAAGGCTATGCCTGAATCGCCAATTCGAAAATTGGTTCCTTTTGCTGAAAAAGCAGCAAAAGAAGGCAAGCATATTTATCACCTCAACATAGGTCAACCGGATATAAAAACTCCGATTGAAGCCATGGATGCTGTGCGAAATCATAATCTAGATGTATTGGCATATAGCCACTCTGCCGGTTTTGAGAGTTTTAGAAAAAAATTGGCTGGATACTACGCTAAACATGATATCACCATTTCATCAGATGACATTTTGGTAACGACAGGAGGCAGTGAAGCTTTGATTTTTACAATGGGAAGTATCACTGACCCCGGAGATGAAATAATTGTCCCTGAGCCTTTTTATGCAAATTACTATAGTTTTTCTACGCAGTCAAACGTAACCGTTATACCGGTGATTTCGGATATAGAATCAGGGTTCGCTTTACCCTCTATTGCCGAATTTGAAAAGCTTATTACAAAAAAAACCAAAGCAATTCTTATATGCAACCCGGGTAATCCAACAGGTTATTTATATAGTAAAGAAGAAATAAAACAGTTATCACAGCTTGCTATCAAATATGACTTATTCCTTATTTCGGATGAAGTGTATCGAGAATTCGTATATGATGGATCTGAGCATTATTCTATATTACAAGAAAGAGGAATGGATGAACATGCTATCATTGTGGATTCAGTTTCTAAACGATATAGTATGTGTGGAGCAAGAATCGGGTGTATGGTAAGTAAAAATAAGAGTGTCATAGAAACGGCTATGAAGTTTGCTCAAGCACGACTAAGCCCTCCTACTCTAGCGCAAATCGCAAGTGAAGCTGCTCTCGAAGCACCAGAATCTTATTATACAGATACCGTTGCAAAATATAAATCAAGAAGAGACACACTGGTTTCTGGACTACGAGAAATCCCTGGTGTAAAAGTTGGAGTTCCCAAAGGTGCTTTTTATTGCATTGCAGAATTACCTGTTAAAGATGCTGATCATTTTGCACAATGGCTGCTTGACAAATTTCATGTGAATCAAGAAACCATCATGTTAGCTCCTGCTTCAGGTTTTTACTCTAGTCCTAACGAAGGGAAAAATCAAGTACGTATTGCATATGTCTTGAATAGACGGGATCTAAAAAAGTCAATAGAAATACTAAAATTGGCTTTAGAAAAATATAATAATCAATGAAGATTGAATATCATAAATCCTTAAAAGAATACAATACCTTCGGGATTGATGTGACTGCCCATGAATTTGTGACAATTACATCAAAATCAGAACTTAAAAAGATACTTTCTCAAAATAAAGAGAAAGAGCTTTTTATTCTGAGCGGAGGAAGTAACATGTTACTAACCCGAGAACTCAATGAATTAGTCTTACATATAGCCATAAAAGGAATTAAGGTAACAGAAGAATCAGATACACATGCTTTAGTATCCGTTAATGCCGGTGAGAACTGGCACAATTTTGTTGAGTACTGTATTGATCAAGATTATGGAGGAATAGAAAATCTATCCCTAATCCCAGGGTACGTTGGGAGCGCCCCTATTCAAAATATTGGAGCCTATGGTGTTGAGCTTAAAGATACCTTTGTACAGTGTGAAGCAATTCACATCGCCACAGGAAAAGAACATGTTTTTTCGAAAGAAGACTGCAAATTCGGATATCGAAATTCAATTTTTAAAAATGAGGTAAAAGGTGAATATATCATTACTAATGTAACTTTTAGATTAACCAAAACAAATCACTCACTCAATACCAAATATGGTGCTATCGAAAATGCACTAATCGATAAAAAAATTAAAAATCCAAGTATCAAAGATATCTCCGAAGCAGTGATTCTAATTCGACAAAGCAAACTTCCTGACCCCAAAAAAATAGGAAACAGCGGTAGCTTTTTTAAAAACCCGGTGATATCAAAGAGTCATTTTTCATTACTTCAGAAAAAACATCCCGAAATGCCATCCTACATCATTGATGAAAACCAAGTTAAAGTGCCTGCAGGCTGGTTGATTGAAGCATCAGGTTTTAAGGGAAAACGTTGGGGCGAGGTAGGTGTTCATAAAAAGCAAGCTTTGGTACTAGTTAATTATGGTGATGCCAAAGGGACAGATATTCTTGAATTATCAAAAAAAATCAAGGCAGAAATAAAACAAAAATTCGACATCAATCTTGAAACCGAAGTAAACATTATTTAATTGAAGCCATGAGAACTTCTTAACTCATTACTCCTTAATTCATTCTTTGTATCTTTGTAAGAAATTTTCATTTTATTCGACTATGAAACTAGTATTATTAACAATAGGATTATTACTTTTAGCTTTTGCAGGAATAGCCATTAAACTATGGGCAAAAAAAGACGGAAAGTTTGCTGGCACTTGTGCAAGTCAAAGTCCTTTTTTAAATAAAGAGGGAGATTCATGCTCTCTTTGTGGAAAAACTCCAGATCAATTTTCTAATTGCAATGAAGAGGAACATTCTAAATAAAAAAGTAGAAGCAATCTACTTTAAAAAATATATATAATGGTACTAGAAGACCATATTAAAAAAGCAAAAGAAGGAAAACAAATTTCGTTTAATTATCTCTTAGATACTTTTTGGAATGATGTTTATAATTTTCAGTTAAAAAGAACTCAAGATGAGTACGAAGCTGAAGATATTACTATTCAGAGTTTCTCTAAAGCATTCGATAAAATCAATACATTTAAAGAAGAATACAATTTTAAAACTTGGTTAATCCAAATTTCAAAAAATATTCATATTGACTTATTGCGAAAAAAAAAGACATCGATACAATCCAAAACTACTACCGAAGTTGACGATGCTGTTTATAAAATTATAGATGACGCCCCGTCTCCAGAAGATAAGCTAATAACTGAACAAAATCTAGCGCAATTACTTCGTTTTATCAAACAATTAAAACCTCATTATCAACAAGTAATTAATCTTAGATATTTTCAGGAATTAAGTTACAAGGAAATTGCCGAACATCTTAATGAACCTATGAATAATGTTAAAGTAAAACTATTAAGGGCAAAAAAATTATTATCAGAAATAATTACAGAATCCCAACATAAATAGGGCAAAAGACCAAACTATCTTAAATTAAATGATGTAAATTCCTTTATAACCATATACAAAGGTTCTATCCATTTATCATTAATTTTCTTATCGTACTTCACAAATTTTTGTACCAATCCCTTAGGGGCAGAGATTTCTTTTTCGATAGCGGTTATGTTAATATATTTTTGATTATTAAGCAACCACTTCTCTACACGCTTCCGGTTGTTTTTTGTTTTTTTTAAGCTGACTAAATCTTCAAGCATGACATATTTTCTTTATAGAGAGGATAACTACCAAATTTCAAAAAAATTTTATGTTAACTTAATTTTAACTTAATTCAAATTTAAATTCTATATACAACAAGTATTCTCGATAGCATGTTATTTTAGAACCACACAGATAGCCAAAATAGACCAAAAACCACCAAGCCAAATATAAATCACTGATTTTAATGAAATTAATTACATACAAGGTTTTATCTATTTCTAATCTCTAAGTAAATCCATTCTCCATACATAATAAAAAAACAAAAAACGTAGATTCAAAACTTAGAAGAAATTACTTTTTGAAATGAATTTATACGAAAAAATACAGGCGTAGTATGTTTGCATTTTAAGATTTCTTTATGATTTTAAATATAACCTTACTAATGGCAAATAATTTAACAATACAACAATAATGTTTCTGTAAAATGACACTTTATTCTTTTATAAAGCATAAAGACATTTTAACTATATCATTATCTAAGCTTTCTTCGTATTTTTGCTAAAAATATTGCATCTATGAATACGGATAGTATTGGTTCCGCACCTCCTAAAGGAAAACCCAAGTGGCTACGAGTAAAACTTCCTACCGGAAAAAAGTATACAGAACTAAGAGGATTGGTTGATAAATATAATCTTCATACCATTTGCACCTCTGGTAGCTGCCCGAATATGGGCGAATGTTGGAGCGAGGGTACCGCTACTTTTATGATATTAGGAAACATCTGCACACGTTCATGCGGTTTCTGTGGTGTAAAAACAGGAAGACCAGAGACAGTTGACTGGGAAGAACCTGAAAAAGTTGCCCGATCCATAAAAATCATGAATATAAAGCATGCGGTAATCACATCTGTAGATCGTGATGACCTACTTGATGGTGGATCGATCATTTGGGCAGAGACCATACAAGCGATCCGAAGAATGAACCCAGATACTACTCTAGAGACATTAATTCCTGATTTTCAAGGAAAAACTAAAAACATAGACAGAATTATTGCTGTAAAACCAGAAGTAGTATCTCATAATATGGAAACCGTAAAAAGGTTAACTAGAGAAGTTCGTATTCAGGCTAAATATGAACAAAGTTTACAAGTATTACAATACCTTAAAAAAAATGGGATACGACGTACTAAAAGTGGTATTATGTTAGGTCTTGGTGAAAAAGAAGAAGAAGTAATACAAACATTAAAAGATCTTAGATCAGTAAATTTGGATGTAGTAACTATTGGACAGTATTTACAACCAAGTAAAAAGCATCTTCCGGTAAAGGAATTTATTACACCAGATCAATTCAAAAAATACGAAGAGATTGGCTTAGAAATGGGATTTAGACATGTTGAAAGTAGTGCTTTGGTTAGATCTTCATACAAAGCTCAAAAACATTTGACATAATCCATAATTAGGAAAGGATTTAATGAATACATCTATACGAATTGCTATTAATGGTTTCGGAAGAATTGGACGCAGCCTATTTAGACTTTTAATCGATAATCCGATTATAGAGGTTGTAGCCATAAATGATCTGGCCGATGCAAAGACACTAAGTCACCTACTTAAATATGATAGTATTCATGGTGTGCTTGCTACGGAAATATCCTATGAAGAAGGGTTCATTATAATAAATGATAAGTCTATCCCTCTGCTCAATGAGAAAAACCCCATAAATTGTGATTGGAAAAAATATGATGTTGATGTTGTTATTGAATCTACAGGAAAAATCAAAACAAGAAAAGAGTTAGAAAAACATATTACAGCTGGGGCCAAAAAAGTCATTCTTTCTTCGCCTCCCATAGAAGATCATATAAAAACTGTGGTTTTAGGGGTTAATGATCATATTATTGATCATAAAGAAGCTATACTATCAAATGCTTCTTGCACGACTAACAATGCAGCGCCGATGATCAAAATAATTAATGATTTATGTGGTATTGATCAAGCATATATCACAACCATACATAGTTATACCACCGACCAAAGTCTTCATGATCAACCACACAGAGACCTAAGAAGAGCTCGAGCGGCAAGCCAATCGATTGTCCCAACCACAACAGGAGCAGCCAAGGCCTTAACAAAAATTTTTCCCGATCTAAGTAATGTAATAGGTGGTTGCGGGATTAGAGTACCTGTTCCTAATGGATCATTAACAGATATTACATTTAATGTAAAAAAAGAGACCTCGATAGAAGAAATAAATGAAGAATTTAGAAAAGCTTCAGAAACCTATCTGAAAGGGATTTTGGCATACACACAAGACCCCATTGTCTCTGTAGATATAATTGGTAATACGCACTCATGCGTATTTGACTCATTAATGACATCTGTAATCGGTAAGATGGTAAAAATTATCGGCTGGTATGACAATGAAATTGGCTATAGTAGTAGAATAATTGATTTAATTATTAACATTTCTAAGAAATAACTATCTTAGTTGAGATATTTCAAAAGGAAAAATGTTAATTAAAGTCAGATATCTTATTTTAAAAACTTTACTTATTTGTTGTTTTTTTGGTTCATCACAAACAAATGAACTTCAAGAAAATTACCAGATCAATGACTCTATAGAAAACTATTTAGACAGTTCTTTTCTTCTCATAGACAAATCAGAATTGACTGAAGCTTTTTCCAATATCCAAAAAGCAAAAATCCAATCTTCAAACAACCAAAGTAAAAATTATCACGCAAAGACAAATGTTGTTCTTGCTAAATTTTACAGAGAGTTAGGAGATCTTAAGCAAGCAGAAAAACACATTGTTGAGGCTATCGAAGCTCAAATACAAAGCAAAGATGAATCTACCCTTACAACATCATTAATTATATATGGATCCATTGCTTTACAACTAAGAGACTATAAAACTTCAGAAAAAGTTCTTAAAGAGGCTTTTATTCTTAATCAAAAAAACACCAATAAAGCAGTAGAAAAAAGAATTCAGATTTACCAAGCACTTTTATCTCTATCAAAAAACCAACCTGAATTAGCACTTACGCAGTTTGATAAATTAACCTCTGACATTTCTAACATCACAGAAGATTATTTCAAGGCAATATTATATTTAAACAAAGCAAAAGCCCATACACAGCTAGACCAAATAGAAGATGCCAAAAAAGCCAATATCGAAGCACTTTCTTTGAGTGCAGAAAGAGGGTATGCACGAATACAATCAGAATCTTACGCACTTTACAGTAACATTTACGAAAAAGAAAAAGATCATCAAACATCATTAAATTACCTTAAAAAACATCTGGATTCTAAAAATGCATTACTTGATAATAATAAAAAGATTATAGCTCAGGAAACAAGAACAAAATTAAACTTTGACAAAAACTATGTGCTCATAGAGGAGCTAACCGAAGAAAATATTCAACAACAAAAATCATTACAGGTAGGTCGTTTGGCAACTATACTAGCGATAGCACTAATAACCATATTATCACTCTTAACATTATCCTTGTACAAAAACAACAATTTAAGAGCAAGAGCAAACGAATTGTTACAGAATAAAAACACCGAACTCATAATCGCCAAAGAAAATGTTGAACGAGCTAGTGAAGCAAAAGTCCAGTTTTTATCTACTATAACACATGAATTAAGAACCCCATTGTATGCCGTAACAGGGTTAACACATTTATTATTAGAAGAAAGCCCGACACCAAACCAAAAAGAACACCTTAATTCTCTAAAATTTTCAGGAGAATATCTTTTATCACTAATAAACAACATACTAGACTTAAATAAACTAGAAGCAAATAAAGTAGAAATAGAAAATACATCATTTAACCTTAAAAAAAGAATCAATGATGTACTTATTGCCCTAGGAAAATCTGCTAAGGACAGAAACAATGAGCTACATTATGAATTTGCATCTTCGATACCAACAAAACTAAAGGGAGACCCATTAAAAATATCTCAAATCCTTATTAATCTCATAGGAAACTCTATAAAATTCACACAAAAAGGAGATATCTGGATACGTGTGCACCCAATAAATATTACAGAAACAAAAGCATTACTCAATTTTGAAATAGAAGACAATGGTGTAGGAATATCCGAAAAAAAACAACAGAGTATTTTCGAAAATTTTACACAAGGTTCTGTACAGATTAATAGAAAGTTCGGAGGTACAGGATTAGGACTATCTATTGTAAAAAACCTGCTTTCACTTATGAATAGTGAAATCAAACTTGAGAGTGAATTAGGCAAAGGATCAAAGTTTTCATTTGACCTTACTTTTGACATAATAGAGGATAAAAATGCTAATTATATGGAAGAGGCTAAAAAAATAGACTATAGCATCTTAGCAGATAAACGTGTATTAGTCGTAGAAGATAATAAAATCAACCAACTGATTACCAGAAAAATTCTAGAAAAAAACAAAATAGTATGTGATGTTGCCGATAATGGTAATATTGCAATAAATAAAGCCAAAGAACTCCCTTTTGATTTAATTTTAATGGACATTCATATGCCAGGAATTAGTGGAATAGAGGCCACAGTAAAAATTAGAGAATTTGATCAAAATATACCCATTCTTGCCTTAACCGCAGTTACGCTAAATGATAATCTCGACGAGTTTTATGACAACGGATTTAATGATATTATTCCTAAACCATTTAAAACCGAAGAGTTTTTTACTAAACTCCATAAAGCCTTTGTAAATAAGAAAACTACTTCATAATTTGATTCAGAAAAAAATTGCAGAAAACCCCTGAATAAATATACCTAAGAAATGGATCATTACTAAAATAAACTAGTATCAATATATTCGAGTAATTTTCTATCAAAAACATCAGCCCCTTCAATAAACCTTGTTTCTATAGGTTGATACCACATGTTGGATTTTAGAATATTTCCTTTTAACCGCATATAATCCTTTTCAGTAGTAATAATACAATCCAAAGTTTCTAAATGTGCTAACTCCTTAGCCGTAAAATTATGATGATCAGAAAAACTAATATGATCGAATTTAAGTCCTAAAGAAGTGTAATAATCCACCAACGGCTGTGGATTGGCGATACCAGTAACCAAGGTAAAAAAAGAATCCTCTAAAACCTTAATTGATTGTTCACCCATAGTCCCAATGATCGTTTCTCGATAAGATATATATGAAAAAAACAATTCTTGACCTTTTTGAATATTTAGTGAATCCTTAAGCAAATCCATGGTAGCTAAGGTTAAGTTTTTAGGACATTTAGTAACCACTATTATATCAGCTCGATTCGCTCCTATTCTAGGCTCCCTCAAATCCCCGGTAGGAAGCATTATATCATCGCAATAAAGATTCGAATAGGCAGTTAGTAAGATATAAAAGCCTGCTTTTACTTTACGATGCTGATAGGCATCATCTAACAAAATAACTTCGGGAGAAGAACCCGAGGACAATAAACGATCAATCCCGTTACACCTGTTAGCATCTACAGCAACAGTTATTTCCGGAAATTTTCTTTTGAATTGCAGAGGCTCATCACCTATTTCCTCTGCTACAGAAGACAAAGTTGCAAGTTGAAAACCTTTAGTATTCCTCTTATACCCTCTACTAAGTGTCGCCAAAGACTTTTTATCGCGAATTAATCTAATTATATACTCTACCATCGGTGACTTCCCTGTTCCACCAACACTAAGATTACCTACAGCTACAATAGGAATATCATAAGCTGTCGACTTTTTGATACCCAAATCATACATAGCATTACGCAGCCGTGTAATCAGATAATAAAAAGGGACGAACGGAAAAAGTATTTTTCTTAATAAATTCACATGTCTAAAAATTTCAATCTTTGTTGAATGAACAAAAGTATAAAATGAAACTTTGATTATTGGCAAAAGTTTCTTTACATTCATTTTTTATTTATTGACCTAATCCTAAACCAAAGAACACAACGATAATGCAAATAAAAGCCGTTATACAGCACCTAGAAAATCTTGCCCCCTTGGCATATGCAGAAGATTTTGACAATGTTGGCTTACTCGTAGGGAATACCGAAACTACAGTAACAGGGATCATAGTAACACTAGACACCTTAGAAAATGTTGTTGATGAAGCGATCGAAAAAAAATGTAACCTTATTATTAGTTTTCATCCTATCATTTTTAAAGGGATCAAAAAATTCAATGGATCTAACTATGTAGAGCGTGTCGTTATTAAAGCAATTAAGAATGATATTGCAATTTATGCCATACATACAGCCCTAGACAATGCTCTACATGGCGTAAACGATATGATATGTGAACAACTAGGTCTTAGAAATCGTACTATTTTAATTCCACAAAGTGGAAACATAAAAAAACTTATCACCTACGTTCCTTTAGAAAAAGCCGAAACTTTGCGAAACGCATTATTTAATGCAGGCGCTGGCTCTATAGGAAACTATAATGATTGTAGCTTCACCTCTCAAGGCGTAGGAACTTTTAAAGCATCAGAAAACGCAAATCCTTCTGTGGGACAAATAGGAAAAATACATCATGAGGAAGAAGCTCAAATCCAGGTGATTTATCCAAAACATTGTGAAAACAATATTCTAAAAACTTTATTTGAAAACCACCCTTATGAAGAAGTGGCTTATGAGATCACTACACTAGAGAATAAAAATCAACATATTGGTATGGGCATGGTTGGCGAACTACCAGAAGCCATAAACGAAGTAGCGTTTCTACAACATATTAAAAAGGTTTTTAAGACAGGATGTGTTAGACACTCCGCATTACTTAATAAACCAATCAAAAGAGTAGCTGTACTGGGAGGAAGCGGAAGTTTCGCTATTAAAGATGCGCAACGTGCCAAAGCTGATATTTTTATAACCGCAGATCTAAAATATCATCAATTTTATGAAGCCGAAGGAAAACTAATACTTGCCGATATAGGACATTATGAGAGCGAACAGTATACAAAAAATCTAATTATTAGTTATCTTAGAAAAAAAATCAGTAATTTTGCAATCATTTTATCGGATAAAAACACCAATCCAATTCAATACATATAAAATATGGCAAAGAAAGAAGTTACTGTTGAGCAAAAATTAAGAGCTTTATATGACTTGCAATTAATTGACTCTAGAGTTGATGAGATCAGAAATGTAAGAGGAGAATTACCTTTAGAGGTTGAAGATCTTGAGGACGAAGTAGCCGGATTAAATAAAAGATTAGACAAGCTTAATACGGATCTAGAAACAATAGACGAAGGTATAAAAGCTAAAAAAAATCTTATTGAAGAAGCAAAAGCTTTGATCAAAAAATATGGTGAACAGCAGAAAAATGTTCGTAATAATCGCGAATATAATTCTCTAAGCAAAGAAGTAGAATTTCAAGAATTAGAAATTCAACTTGCTGAGAAACATATCAAAGAGCACAAAGCCCAGATTCTTCAAAAGAATGAAATCATCGATCAGACTAAGGAAAAAGTGAGTGAACGTAATAAACATCTTGCTCACAAGAAAGGAGAATTAGATGCTATTTTGGCTGAAACAGAAAAAGAAGAGCAATCTTTACTGGCAAAATCTGAAGATTACCAAAATGAAATCGAAGATCGTTTGATTACAGCATATAAAAGAATCAGAAAAAATGTAAAAAATGGATTAGCTGTAGTTCCTATCGAAAGAGGAGCATCAGGAGGATCTTTTTTCACGATTCCGCCACAAATACAAATGGAAATCGCTTCGCGTAAAAAAATCATTACAGATGAGCACAGTGGTAGAATATTAGTTGATCAAGAACTAGCCAGAGAAGAAAAAGAAAAAATGGCAGCTCTTTTTGCTAAATTGTAAGCAGCAAACCTATTAAATAATATATAGAGCCTCAGTTTTTTACTGAGGCTTTTTTTGATTACAAACCACGCTAAAAAATGAAACATATTCTTATTATAGGTTTCGTATGGCCTGAGCCCAACTCTTCTGCAGCCGGAAGTCGCATGCTACAATTACTTACTCTTTTTAGAGCACAACAATGGCAAGTTACTTTTGCAAGTGCTGCATCCGAAAGCAGCCATATGACAAACCTTACAGATATCGGAGTAAACAAAGTATCAATCGAACTCAACAATTCTAGCTTTGACACCTTTATTAAAGAACTACAACCAGATATTGTTCTTTTTGATCGATTTATGATAGAAGAGCAATTCGGCTGGAGAGTTATCAAACACTGCCCCGATGCATTAAGAATATTAAACACCGAAGACATCCATTCATTGCGCAAAACTAGGCAAGAACAACATACTGCACAGAAAAAATTCGAACTCAAAAACTTACTAGACAATGACATCACCAAAAGAGAAATCGCAAGTATTCATAGATCAGACATCTCTTTAATCATTTCTGATTTTGAAATGAAGCTTCTACATGAATTTTTCGAAATCAAAAAAGAACAACTATTTTATCTACCATTTTTATTAGACCCTATTACTCAAGAAACAAAGAAAAAATGGCCGCATTATGAAGAAAGAGAAAATTTTATAACAATAGGCAACTTTCGTCATGCCCCCAATTGGAATAGCATTTTGTATCTAAAAGAAACAATATGGCCACTAATACGAAAACAACTACCCAAAGCAGAATTACATATATATGGGGCTTACCCTCCCCCCAAAGCGACACAATTGCAAAACACTAACGAAGGTTTTTACATAAAAGGCTGGGCAAAGGATGCAGACGAAGTTATGCAAAAAGCACGCGTATGCCTCGCTCCCCTCCGCTTTGGAGCAGGAATCAAAGGAAAACTTACAGAAGCTATGCTTTGTGGCACCCCAAGTATTACAACATCAATCGGAGCAGAAGGAATGATTGATCCAGAATCAGACTGGAATGGTTTTATAACCGATACCCCATCCTCATTTGCAAAATCAGCAACTCAACTTTATACTAATAAATTTCTCTGGCAACAGTCTCAACAAAATGGAATAGAAATTATAAATACCCGTTTTCAGAAACATAGTTTTTCTGAGAGATTTATTAACCATCTTACGACCACACTAGAAACTATAAAAAATCATCGGTCAAATAACTTTATAGGATCAATACTTAATTACCATACACTAAGAAGCACAGAATACCTTTCGAGATGGATTGAGGAAAAAAACAAATAAAAAATTCATCATAAAATAGAATACACTCTATTTCTTTTTTTTGAAACAAAGACATATCTTTAATCATATCAAGTTTTTAGCACTTACATCTTACACCAAAACAAAGATGAAATGAAAAAGAAAATATGTATTTGGGGAAGCGGATGGTCGGGTCTTACTGCTGCCCTAGAAATAAGTGAGTCGCAAGAATGTGAAGTTCATGTACACGAATCTTCTAGTCAGTTTGGAGGAAAGGTTTCAGGAACCGTAAAAGAAAAAAACAAAATATCTACACACGCAATACGACTAATTTCTGAATATTATCCTGCTTTTGCAGACGTATGCAGTAGAATCCCTACAACTAATAACAAAACCCTAATAGATAGATGGTCCCCTGTTGAATACTTTAATTTTTACTCAACATCAAAAAACAAAGTACACAAAGTAAACAGAAAAATTAACAAAGGTCTTATTAGCAATCTTCAATTACTATTTGCCACGATATTTACTTTCGAACTTCATTTCAAAGATATTATAGCGATTGCTAAAGCTATCAATCAATTTAGATCCTTAAACGAAGAGAAAATTACTCAACTAGAAAAAGAAAAACTTACAATTGAACAATATCTTAAAACCTATAATCTATCAGATACAGCAAAAGATTTCCTATTCACATATCTAGGCATTACAGTTGCAGCACGTCCAACATCTACAGCAAGTATGAGTTTAGACCTAATGTCTAAAATGTTCGTAGGAGTACAACGATCGGAACACCTAATGAAGGAACACAATAAAAATTTTAAGAGCTGGGTGATTGATGGGCCTTTAGGCGAACGCCTTATCCCTCCTTTTATCGAAGAATTAAAAAGAAGAGGTGTTCACCTACATCTTAATTCTGCTATAACAGAATTTAAAAAAAATAACAATGAAATTACCGCTATAACTCAAAGTAATAAAGAAATCGCTGCAGATACCCATATTGTAGCACTCAACAACAAAGTAATCGAAAAACTCAAATTAGGTAGAAAAGAGCAACCACTAAATAACGAATGGTCCATTGGAGCCATCTTTCCTTTGAAATCGATACCAAAATCATTAAAAAAAATTCACAAAAAAACGGTTACCGCAGTAATGGACTCATCATGGGCAATTGTTTTTGTAGTTTGGTCAAAACATAAAGAAGGCGGTCTTTGGAGTGACGATGTTATTTTTCCTGAAGAATACAATTACTTTTTAGAAATTGTAACTAGCAGATTAGATCATAAAGGCACAAACAACAAAACATTCTTTGAATGCAATCCAAAAACAGCAGCAAGAGAAATTTTAACACAAATAGGAATCGAAGAGAAACTAATACCCGAACTAGAAGTTAATGCAACTTATAGTGACAACCTATCTTATACAAATAACCCCATAAAAGATGAATTCTCTTTATACAGCAAAACTAATCCAGACGGATACTACTGGAAGCTCTATGCACCAATATACACCTCATCTCCCAACACACTTCCTCTAGAAGTTACAACAGCGCTACCCGGGATTTTCTTATGCGGAGAAGCCATAGCCACCAAATATCCGTACATAAAAACGCCAACACTCGAACTCACTAGCGAAGCAGCAAAAGAAGCCGCTCAACACACATTTGATTATTTAAATATTTCTCAAAAAGTAAACCAACACTATCCTGATAGATTTGCCAAAAGACAAAAACCATAATATAAATAAAAGTGATAGGTAAGCTAATCCCTTTTTTTACGCTTTTTACGTTTTTCAGAATAATAATGCTTATCGGCAATATAAATTACTTTAGTTACTTCTGCATATACCTTTGAGTTTTCATTCTGAATAAGGATAAGCTTTGTCAAATCCATCTCTTTATTTTCTGCAATACACTTCTTTATTGCCAAAATTTCGGTCTCATCAAATTCGAAGTTTGCATACACCTTTTCTCTTACAGGGATCTTATATCGAATAGATGCTGATTTATCCCACACTACATACTCTTTACCCAAAATCTGAACCAATTGTATCATCAATATAGGATCTGTAGCAGAAAATAAGCTCCCTCCAAAAACAGCTCCCATATAGTTTCTGTTCTTATAATTAATAGGTATTTTAATTTTAACCTTATGCAAGTCATCTGACACACTTATAATCCTTCCTACAGACCTTCGATACATAGGAGAAAAATTAAACGCATACTTAAAAAACCAAGGATTCTTAAATTGACTTTTAACAAAACTAAGGAACCACTTCATAATTAAACCATGTATTTATTGACCAATATAACTACAATATGCCCTTTCTTTAAATGGATCATTCCAAAAAGTTGTGGTTAGA
>NZ_JACC01000022.1 GCF_000520955.1 Aquimarina pacifica
AAACACAACAATTGGCCTTGATCCATAATAACTTAATTTATAATGCCAAATTTACCTTTGAGCCTATAGTGGGAGAGACGTACTATTTGTACCGAAAAAAAGATGAAACTGTTTTTTTATCAATCTTGGCGCCCGAAGAATGTAGTTTTAATTATATCGGAACTTTTAGGCTTACTGCCAATAAAATTTGGGATTGTTTGCACAAGGTTTAAAAAAGAGATTTAGAAAGATTGCAGTAAGCATATTTGGGTAAACACAACAATTGGCCTTGATCCCCCTGATCCTTTATGATCCTACTTCTAAGGTGTGAGAAAAAATGATGTAAACTAAAAAAAGCCTCTCCAAGTATATGGAAAAGCTTCTCATCGGTTTACTACTAAACCAGTTCTCACGACAAGCGTGAGACAACACAACTTTGTTAATTGCTAAAAAAGCTTCAACCGCAGTTGAAGCTTTTGCAATCTTGCGGTCTGGACGGGACTCGAACCCGCGACCCCCTGCGTGACAGGCAGGTATTCTAACCAGCTGAACTACCAGACCAAGGCCGTATTGCGGATGCAAATATACACCTCATTTTGATACTCACAAATGTTTTTTTTACTTTTTTTTGGTTTAATATTGATTTATTAATTAAACTTCTGTCTTTCAATAAAATAAGTTGTGAGTATTTTATCAAAATCTTTTGTAGTATCTGCTTCTACGTACTTTATTCCATATTGAGCACATTTCATTTTAAGATCATAAAAATAGGAAGACACTGCTTTTTGATAGTTCTCTTTGATTGTGTCTGCATATAAATTAATAAATTCACCTGTTTCTACATCCACAAATCGAGTTGGTTGATTACCAAAATCAAAATTTAGCTCTTTTTTACTATCAAAGGTGTGAAAAAGAATAACTTCATGTTTATTGTATTTTAAATGGCGTAATGCTTCGAATAGTTTTTCTGGATCAGATGTAGCTTGCAACATATCAGTAAACAAGAAGATCATTGATCTTCGATGAATCTTCTCAGCTATAAGGTGTAAAAATTTAAAAGTATCTGTTTGCTTATTTTTCTCTTTTGGGAGTATGGTATTACTAAGGGTGTTTAGTAACATTTGATGATGTCGTTCACTACCTTTTTCGGGGGCATAATAGTCATATTGATCACTATAGATACTTAGTCCTATAGCATCTCGTTGTTTTTTTAGGATATTCATTAAACAAGCGGTAGCAAGTACAGAAAAGCTAATTTTATTTAAAGAATTAATAGCGTGCTTTTTTACAAAAGGATAATGCATTGATGATGAATTATCGATAATAATATGACATCTCAGGTTTGTCTCTTCTTCATATCGTTTTGTGAAAAGTTTGTCTGTCTTGGCAAAAAGTTTCCAGTCAATGTGTTTTGTGCTCTCGCCATTGTTATACACTTTGTGCTCAGCGAATTCAGCAGAAAAACCATGAAAAGGACTTTTATGCATTCCTGAGATAAAGCCTTCTACAACCTGTTTTGCCAGTAACTCAAGATTTGTAAATCCCCCAGTTTTATTAATTTCATTTTGAATATTCATATTCTTGATTTAGTAGAAGTATTGTTTTTATGATTCACCAAATAGCATTTAACACTTTGAATTTAAAAGAATAAAAAAACCACAGTTACACATGTTTTTTTTCATTTTCAGGAAAAAAACGAGTATTTCTTTCTGTTGAATTTCTAATAAATTACAGTATGAAACGTACAACAATATTAATTATTTCTAGCACATTCTAGTAAAAATGGTATTGTGTTGTGCAAACAATATACGCATAACAAATCTATTTTGTTGTGTGTACAAAAAAGGCCTGACAATTGTCAGGCCTTTTATCAAAGTATGTTTATTCTTTTAGATCAAGGAATCTAATGCCTCTGCGTATGCAGTTTTTGGGGAAACACCTACTTGGCGACCTACTACTTCTCCGTTTTTGAAAACTAAGACTGTAGGGATATTTCGTACCCCATACTTTGCGGCAAACTCCTGATTTGCGTCTACATCAACTTTTCCTACAACGGCTTTGCCATTATACTCTTCACTAATTTGTTCTATAATAGGACCTACCATTCTACAAGGACCGCACCATGCTGCCCAAAAGTCAACAAGAACTGGTTTGTCACTCTGAAGTACTACTTCATCAAAAGTAGCATCTGTTATTTCTAATGCCATAGTTATTTATTATTTAAAATTGTTTTTTATTTTAATTACACAAAATTAGTCAATAATTCTGCCAAAGCTTACAATCACAATATTTCTTTTGGCTATAGAGATATCGAGTTTTCTGATACCCTTATACATGTTATTGTTTTCTGGGTATAAATTCTTACTATTTTGATTTCCTAAATATGAAGTAATACATATTGTTAAAAAAGAGAATAGAAAAAATGATTCTAATATATAAACCGGGTTTAATATAAGAAAAAATCAACAGTTCTTTGTGCTTTTTATTTTTTGCCCAAGGAGTAACTTTGTTTAAGAAGGTGTAAGACTTCTTTAATTTAGTGCCATAAAATTCTATCTAAAATCAAATTAACATCAATTAAAACGATGCTAAAAGCGCCTACAACAATAATAAACTTGAGAATATTATGTAGCCAGACATAGTGTGTTCTTTCTTTGGATGCCCATATCCCTATAAAGAAGAAAAGCAGGAGTAGAATAGATGCGTAAAAGTATAGGTACATATACCCAATATCGTATGAGGTAAGCAATAAGTATATGGGGATAGATGCGGCCACTATCAAAGTACTAATGATCTGTTTTGATGTGCGCTCTCCGTACTTAATAGGTATCGTATTATAGTTTTGAGCAAGATCTCCTCTCAGATTTCCTAGGTCCTTGATCATTTCTCTCATCACTAATATCAAAAACAAAAAAGTAGCATGCACAAAAATGACTTCATCAAAATTTTTGTAATAGATGAATACTGCAAAAAAAGGAGTAATGGCTAAAGAAGAAGCCACAATATTACCAATAATCGGAAATTTTTTAAGTTTATGAGAATAGAACCAAATAGAAAAAATATATACTGAAAAGAAAACTACTGCTCTAAAAGAAACATAACTTGCGCATACTACTGATAGAAAATTGAGGACAAAATACCCAGTTAGTTTTGTTCGTTGACTTACTAAACGATCTAGCATCGTTTTTTGAGGACGATTAATTAAATCTTTCTCTCTGTCATAAAAGTTATTAATAATATATCCAGCAGCAATTACTCCAGAAGAGGCTAGCACGATGACGAATAAGTTTGGATCCAATACGATCTGTTGTAATTGTATATGGGGAGCCAAAATAAAAATAGAAGAGAGGTATTGCGCAACTACAATAATTAGAATATTGTATCCGCGAACAACAGAAAACAAACTCAATAATTTTAGAATAACAAGCTTATTTTTTCTGTTAAGCATGACTAATGCTTCTTAAAAATTGTAAACTACTTCTAGCTTATAATCCTTGAGTGATGCTTGAGCTTTATCAAAATCCTGAGTGAACCCCAAAATATATCCGCCGCCGCCAGAACCACAAAGTTTAAGGTAATAATCATTAGTTTCAATTCCTTTTTTCCATAACGAATGAAACTGTTTTGGGATCATTGGCTTGAAGTTATCAAAAACAACATGAGACAGTTGTTTTATGTTCGAAAAAAGTGACTTGACATCTCCTTTAAGAAAATCATCTACACAAGCATCTGTATATTTTACAAATTGGTTTTTGAGCATGTTGCGAAACCCTTCTTGTTTCATACTCTCCATAAAAATATGAACCATGGGTGCCGTCTCACCTACAATACCGCTGTCTAACAAAAAAACAGCACCTTTCTTATGAACAGTGCTTTGAGATGGAATTCCCGCTGGCTCGATATTATCTTTTGAATGTATAAGAATAGGTAAGCTGAGGTAGCTATTAAGTGGGTCAAGACCAGAACTATTACCATGAAAAAAAGACTCCATCAATCCAAAAATACTTTTTAGTTTTAAGAGCTTATCACGGGTCAGGTTTTCTAATACAGTAATTTTATCGGCAGCATATTTGTCATAAATTGCTGCAACTAGAGCACCACTGCTTCCTACACCATATCCTTGAGGGATGCTACTGTCAAAATACATTCCTGAATCGATGTCTGCTTGTAATTTTTCTAAGTCAAAAGTGACGATACCTTTATTCTGAATTTCTTCTAGGTAAGAAGCAAACTTTTTGAGGTGTTCATTTGATTGTAATGACTCCTTATTGGGTTTGTCTGATACTTTTAGTGCACCTTTATAAAAATTATAAGGAATCGAAAGACCTTTAGAATCTTTTATAATTCCATATTCTCCAAACAAAAGTATTTTAGAATAAAATAACGGTCCTTTCATAATATTTTAAATGTTACTTCTTACTACTTGTCGTCAACTTAAGGTTAAAGTTACACTATTTTAGCTCCCAAACCTATTTTGTCGCAAATATACTGCTGATTCTGACAATACGCAACTAACTCGCTAGTAATGAAATCCAAAGCACTTTCTTTTTCAATATTAGGATACAAAACATGTACATTGGCACCAGCATCTAGGGTAAAACACATTTTTGATCCCGTTGTTTTACGATATTCCCATATTTTGTGGATTACAGATAATGTATTTGGTTTCATTAAAATAAAATAGGGTAATGAGGTCATCATCATTGCATGAAGTGTTAGTGCTTCACTCTCGACTATTTTTATAAAAGCATCAATATCACCAGAGATAAGCACTTCTTTAAGTTTGGTAATATTTTCGTTCGCCTGTTCAAACCTTTTTTCTGCAAATGGGTGGCCATGCATTAGGTCGTGTCCTAAGGTGCTACTTACTTCTTTTTCTCCTTTGTCAATTAACAGTATAGTGTCTTGATATGCTTCAAAATTTGTGTGTACTTTATCAGGAAAAGGAATTGCATATGCATTGCTACTACCATTGATATTTTCGTGTTTTCCCCAAACGGTAACAGGGCCTTCGATACTTCGACAAGCACTACCAGAGCCTAAACGAGCCAGAAATGAAGCTTTTTGTACTAAATATGCACTTGGGTTCTCAGGAAATATCTTTTTTTCTAATTGCATAAGACAAAATGCCAAAGCACTCATGCCGCTGGCAGAAGACGCAATACCACTGCTATGAGGAAATGTATTACTTGTTTCTATTGTAAAGGAATACTCTTTTAAAAAAGGAACATATGGTGCTATCCTTTCAAAAAACTTTTGGATTTTGGGTTTGAACTCAGGTTTTGGTTTTCCTTCAAAAATCAGTTCGAAATCGAAGTTCGATTCTAAAACATTTCGTTTTTTGTATGTTAATTTAGTATTAGTTTTACAAGAGTCTAACGTAAAGCTAATAGAAGCATTCTGAGGTATTTGAATAGGTTTTTTGCCCCAATATTTTATTAAAGCAATATTGCTGGGTGAAGTACATTCAATAGTTCCTGTCTCGGGTAACTCTTTACTTTTAGATAAGATAAACTCAGGATAGGCTGTCATAGATTGCTAGAATTTTTTGACAAAGATAAGAGGTATCCTATATTGATAAGGCATTCGTAGTAAAAATAAATTCCTATTTTAGTAGTGCACTAACTTATTTTATGAAAAAAAAAATCTCTCGTATTGTTATATCTGTAATACTATGTGTATTCATTGGATTTTTAAGTAGTATTGCTACCCAAAGCTCTATTACCACATGGTATCCAACACTTGTTAAGCCTTCTTTTACACCACCGAATTGGATTTTTGGACCTGTATGGGGAGTATTATATGTTCTTATGGGGGTTGCCGCAGGAATTGTTTGGAGTAAAGGCTTGTATCATAAATGGGTGAAAACTGCGTTATATCATTTTGGGTTTCAATTGTTGCTTAATGCAGCATGGTCTATTCTTTTCTTTGGATTGCAAAATCCTTTCGTAGCATTAATAGATATAATTGCCCTATTTGTTTTACTTTTGTTCACAATTAAATGGTTTACTGTAGTAAATTCCACCGCCGCCTATCTACTAATACCCTACATAATATGGGTTGCTTTTGCAACTGCCTTGAATTTTGGCATTTGGCAACTTAATTAGAACTAAGAAAAAGGATTTTCAATTTTATATGAGTAAAAAAGCAATAGTCTTGCAGACTACTTTAGAATTAATTACAAAACAAGGTATTAATGCAACCTCTCTTTCTCAAATTATTAAAGAGTCTGGAGTTGCCAACGGAACGGTATACCATCATTTTAAGAATAAAGAAGAAATTATTACTGAACTCTATTTAATGCTTGCTCAAGATTTTGGAACAGTAGTAATGCGTAATACACCAGAGAACGATGTAAAAAAACAGTTTTCTGTTATGTGGCTCAATCTGTTCTATTATTTTGTAAATAATCCATTGGCATTTATATTTTCTGAACAAATCGTGCGATCACCAGAAATTCCGCAATCGCTAAAAGATAAGGCCAGGCAACATTACAATAAGATAGAAACTTATTTTAAAAAAGGAATAAAACAAAAAGTATTCAAAGCCTATAATACATTAATTATGGAAGAATTATTTTTTGGAAATGTAGTGTCTCTGGTAAAAATTCATGAAAACGAACAGGTAAAACTTCAGGAAAAGCATATTAATCAAGCAATAGAAATTTCATGGAGAGGCTTTTTAAAGGATCAAACTATTATCTAGATTAAATCACTTCTTAGGATATAAAAATAGAATTTTTGATTTCTATCATATTCATGGCTCCGTATTGTCCATATTTTTATCTTTGTCGCTCTTAAAAGAATTATATTTTACAATGGCCAAGAATTTTATAGAAGAATTACGTTGGAGAGGGATGTTACATGATGCAATGCCCGGAACCGAAGAATATTTAATGGAGCAAATGCGAGCTGCCTATGTAGGGTTTGATCCCACAGCAGATTCATTGCATATTGGTAACCTCGTTCCTATCATGTTATTGGCTCATTACCAAAGGGCAGGTCATAAGCCTTTTGCTCTTGTAGGTGGTGCTACCGGTATGATTGGGGACCCTTCAGGGAAATCGGCAGAACGTAATTTACTAGACGAAAAAACATTGCGTCACAATCAAGAAGCTATAAAATCTCAATTGAGCCGATTTCTTGATTTTGAAAGCAATGTAGAGAATGCTGCTGTACTGGTTAATAATTATGATTGGATGAAGGATTTCTCGTTTCTTGAATTTATTAGAGACGTAGGAAAACATATTACGGTTAATTATATGATGGCCAAGGATTCTGTAAAGAATAGAATCTCATCAGAATCATCAGAAGGAATGTCGTTTACAGAATTCACCTATCAATTGGTGCAGGGATATGACTTTTTACATTTGTACAGAGCTCATGAATGTACATTGCAGATGGGAGGAAGTGATCAATGGGGTAATATCACTACAGGAACAGAATTAATCAGAAGAATCGCAGGAGGGAAAGGATATGCCTTAACATGTCCTTTGATAACAAAGTCTGACGGATCTAAATTTGGTAAGTCAGAAGGTGGTAATGTTTGGTTAGACGCGAAACGAACATCACCTTATAAATTCTATCAATACTGGTTAAATACCAGTGATGAGGATGCAGAAAAATATATCAAAATCTTTACTTTTTTGACCGAAGAAGAAATCAAATCTTTGGTCGAAACCCATAAAGAAGCGCCACATCAACGTGCATTACAAAAAAAGCTTGCAGACGAAGTTACCGTTATTGTTCATTCTCAAGAGGATCTTGATAATGCAATAAAAGCATCTGCAATTCTTTTTGGAAAATCTACATCAGCAGATCTTAAAGAATTAGATGAAGCTACTTTTCTTGATGTTTTTGACGGAGTGCCGCAAGCAGAAATTTCGAGAAACTTACTTAGTGATGGCGTAGATATTATTGGGGCTTTGGCAGAGCATACAGGTTTTCTAAAATCAAACGGAGAAGCGAGAAGAGCACTCAAAGAAAATTCTATATCTGTAAATAAAGAGAAAGTAAAAGAAGGATATGCGATCTCTGACTCTGATTTGATAAACGAACAGTTTGTATTGTTGCAACGTGGTAAGAAAAACTATTTTGTAATACGAGCGGTATAGTTTTCATATTCAATATTAGGATATCAAATATCAATCTTATGGTGGTTGATAAGTATTCCTACTTTACATAAAAAAACAAAGCCTACTATAACATCTTATCTAGTAGGCTTTGTCAATTAACCAAATCAATTATTGAAAAACTTAGCAATCCATACAGCTCAATACAACTGTATATTGTAACTATTTTTATTTCTTTATTTTTACCCAATTTACATCAGCTTGCGAAAGTAGTTTTTCGGGATCTTCTTCTAGCCACTTCTCTAATGTATTTATTCCCCATGAATTATAAAAAAGATATAATTTACCATCTCTAATTTCGAAAGTCTTAGGGTTGATATCTACTTTTTCACTATTGACACCGATAGCATATGCGCAAAATCCGCCATATTGCGGGATGTATTTTTCGGGGTTACTTTTAAATTTTTCTAAGTTTTCTTGAGTTGCAAACTTATATTTTACACCATCATGAGTAGCAATAAAATTGCTAGCACCTCTTATCGCCTTGTTTGCAAAATACTCAGTGACATCATATCCTTTAGCAACAAAATCTTTACTAGTATTGTAATTCACTTTTTGCGCACTCAAAGGTGCTGCAAAGGCAAAAAATAACAGAAATATATAGTGCTTCATATGTTTTTTTTGGAACTCTCGTGTGTTTAGTCGTGCAAAAAATCTAAACCTTACATTGGATATTCTTTTTTAACTACTTTTTGTTTTTTTATGTGGATGTGATCAATTAGGGAAACTTGTCAGGTATCGAAAAGCAAAAAAGAATAACGGTACATATTGATCAAAATGATTTTGGTAAGGATCTAATTCTGTGAAGTGGCTTTTTTTACTGAGGGTGTTTTTAGAAACAGGAAAGGTTTGTGTTGAGTAGTATAAATGGTGTCAGAATATGTGTAAAAAAATATTGCAGAGCATACTATAAGCACACTCTGCAATAAACTCGAAAATCGTTTTTTGTATTAGTATATACAAGAATCGGTTCCGTTCCAGATATAGCTTCCTAGAAAATATGTGGCTCTGTCAAAAGGAACATATAATTTAATTTTAAATAAAACAGCTTCCTCGCTTAAATTGTAATCCCTTTTGTTAAAAGGCCAATTACTACCATAAAATTTTGGAACAAAGCAACCTCTCACTACTTTATTAAAAGATAAAACTTTTAGGTTAGAAACAGAAACTTCGTTTAAGCCGATTGTAGCACCAAATATTTTTTTATAGGATGTATTATCATCCCAAAGGTCTCTCCCTACTTGATTATTATGATAATCCATTTGTTCGGCATCTACCGGGTTGACATCTCTACAACTTTCATTAGCATTTCCTATTGCTCTTGCAAAGTTCATAGGGCTAACCTTTGAGCTTACAGAAGGATAATGGTATGCCAATAAACCGCTCCAGAATATATGGCGAAATGCATCTCTGTACGTTGATTCTGCATTCGCATAATAAAAATATGCTTCTGTAGCTGCTACAGCTGCAAGACTTGCTTGAGCTAGAGCATAAACTCCAGCAGCAGTATTATAACCTGATGAAGATAAGACACACTGCTCGTGGTCATAGGCTCCAGAAACATCGTCATAATCAATTTTGAAGCTTATTCCATTTTCTTGTTGTTTTTTAGAAACTGAGCTCTTTATGTTTTCCTCATTGGTTGCTAATTCTTTTAAGGCCTCATATTCGAAATTCAAAAGATAATATTCGTTAATTGTTTCTAAGTGTTCAGAGATTTCTTCTTCAGATAAATCTGAAAAATCATTTTTGATCATGTCTAATTTAGCCACTTGATCTTGCTCCGTATTTGATTGAGCTTTTTCAAGCTCTTTTTCAATTAATAGGTTAATCCTTTGAATGCTCTCGTTATCGGTATTGGGAGCATTCAGTAGTTCAATTTTTTCTTTTAACAACTCATCTAAATACACATTGTTCTCTTCAGCGCTATTAAAAGGAAATTCACTACTCACATTTAAAGCAGCTTCGGCGAGTAAGTTATTTTCTGGCAAGTCGGTTTCTATAAATGTAGCAGAAGAATTATTTTTTTTACTTAGCTCGTATTTCTGCTTATTATAAAATTCTTTTAATGAAACCTTTGTTAACTCTTTAGTCAAATCTTCTGGTGTAGCAGAAAACCTATGGTTTACAGGTATTCCTTTAAACGTAATTACTGGATTTGTGTTTTCTAAAGCTTCAATTTCATTAATTTCGTTGTTCTCAATTTCTTTTTCACAGGAAATTAAGATTGAAAATGAAAGTACGTAAAAAAAGATTCTAAGTGTTTCTTTGGTATTCATTTGATTGTAATTGTTTGGTTTTAATTAATTTTTTAACTTTTTGTATATGGCCATATAATTGTATGATGCACTTTTTTATTTTTATAACAGATTGTTAGCTAGGTATTTTTGTTAATATTGAGGCAGCAAACAATAAAATATTGTTGAAATATTTACTAGGTATATCTGTTATGATACTTCCTCTTTTTTCAGAATTTCTAGGAATAGTATTGGGTGATCACCATGGGGATTAGAAAACAAATCTCCGGCAAGTTGGATGGGATTTGTCTATTAGAATGACAGAATAGCCCGTAGTATATCAGCTATGTTTTTTAGAAGTTATACCATACCGATTATAAAATGCGAGATCAACAATTTAAATTATTTGTTGTGTATTATGATTGATATGGTATTCGTGTTTTAAGTACTAAAGGTGTGTCGGATTTTTTACAATAAAAAGTTATTGGTCTCAGGGTACGGAATTAATGCACTTATCAATAAGCTGATGCTGTCTTTTGCAATCAATGTAATCGACAATAATGTTGCTGTCACCACGATTGCAGTTGCCAAATTATTTTGTTGAATATCTTTGAATTCATTAATCCCTTTGGTTAATGCCGAAAAAAGGAAAAAAACAGCTGTATTTATAAGGATGGCAAAGGCAAAGCCTATTCCTAAATATAATCCCGAATACTGAACAATTTTACCAAAGGTAATCTGATTTTCTCCAGACATAGATAATCGAACAATATTGGTAATTGATGGGATAATTTCGGAAAGCATGATTCCTATAGATAGAATGATCCCTGCTGCAAAAACAGAAAATGCCATATTATTATCTTGAATAGAAGTGTTTTTGAAGAATATTTTTTGTAGTAGCTTAAAAGAAATATAAATGATGAGTACCGAAAGAATAATCGATAAGAGTATTTCTATAAAGGCAAGCGTTAATAATTTAGTTTGCATGCTGTTAGTTGTTTGTTAGTACAATGTACCAATGATTAATATTGTCGAAATTACTAGGCAAAGTACCTATGGTAAAAAATTTATTTGTTGTTTCCCACACATAATACCGTTTTCCTTTTTGGGCAATGAATTTTCCTTTCGAAGGAATGTTGAGTCCTAAAACTGAGTGCTTGTAATAATCACTATTTAGGATAGCAACATCATAGTTAAAATAACTAAGAATAGCATAAATAATAACTGTTCTAGTGTCACAATCACCTTTTAGATTCCCCATAAATCCTACTGGATTTTGTATTCCGAAAGGAACTTGACCAATACAGCAGCTAGGGCATTTTTCTAAAGCGATTTTAATGGTTTTTTCGTAGTTTTCTGGAGATTTACATGCCTCACTAAAAACAAAGGCATATGGGATATCTTGTATAAAGGTAACGACCATTTCTGCAAATTCGAATTGATTAAGAGAATTGGTGTCTTTTATTTTTTTAAGTTCATCAAGTATTAAGTCCAAACGAGGTGTATCTGTTGTTGCTAGATATTGATATAACTCTCCCCAAGAATGGTTTTGATGAAAACTTACTGCGCTCGCATATTCTTTTTTTGATGAGAAATACTCTTTTTCTCGAATTAAAAATCGACCACTAAATGAATTTCCATAATTATCTTTCCATTGTCTGTCTTGACGAAGTACCACTATCGAATCTCCATTCTCAAAAAAGTTTTCACGAGAAATATTCTCAGTTATATCTGGTGTTATAGATTGGTCCAAAGAGAAATCAGAAAGCATATAGCGCACTCCTACTAGTGCAATAAGAAGAAAGGTGCTGTATATTACGAATCGCCAAGAAAATCTGGAGGTATTCTCCTTGCTTGATCTACCAAAAACAATAGATAATCCGTACAATAGGACTATAAAAGCAAAAAAAGTAGAGATAGGTAAAAACCCTGTTAGAAAACCACTGCCTACAGTTGCGATCAAAACAATTGCGGGAAACGAAAAACAACCTGCTTTTTTTTGTACTGCCATTGCTAAAGCGCCATTAGGTTACATCCTCTGATATCACTATGATCAAATCTACCTAAAATCTCAAAGCTACCATCACTTCGTATTTTTCCTAAATCCTGAGTAGCAATAAAGGAGCATGAGTTAATATTAGCAAGATCAATTATATTGATGCCTCCGGTACGATTAACTCCTAACCGAGTTAGTGGAGCCTCTGGATTTCGAATTGAGACCTTCATCCATGGTGGGCAATGAAATATACCATCGCCTTTAGAGTATGCCTGTGATAACAACTCAGTCATTCCATATTCACTATGAATTTTAGAAATACCGAACCCTTTTTTGATAATTTCGTGTAATTCGGTACGAATCATCTCTTTTCTTCGACCTTTCATACCTCCCGTTTCCATAACAATGGTATTTGGACTTAATTTTATGTTGTAATTCTCAATAAGGTCAAGTAAAGCAAAAGATACACCTAGAAGCAATATTTTTTTTTCTTCTGCTATTAATTTTTTCAGGTTGTGAATTAGATTCTCAGTATTGTTTAAATAAAATCCGCTTTTTGGATGGGCACTATCTTGAATTAATTTTTCTGCCATATAAACCAACGAAGATCCTTCTCTCTCTAAGTAGGATGGCAATAACGCTAAGACCACATAGTCAGTTATAGAGCCGTAAAAATGTTGAAATCCTTTTCGAAAACTTTTTTCATAAACGCTAAGATCACTTACGTAATGCTTACTGGTAACGCTTCCTGTGGTGCCACTACTAGTAAATATCGTAGCTATAGGTCTAGAAGTACTTATGATTTTCTCCTGTTTAAAAAACTGAATGGGTAAATAAGGGATATCTTCAATTTTTTTTATGGCAGATTTTGTAACCCCAAGAAGATTACAAAATCTTTGGTAGAATAGGTTGTTGGTATATTGATGATGAAATACACGCACTGCGGATTTCTCAAAATCTAAATCGTTTTGAATAGAAAAAATAGTGTCCGCCTGCATATAATTTGTTCAACAAATGAATAGAAACAAAGGTATAAAAACAGGAAATTTTTAAAACAGAATTTTATCCTAAGATTTTAAGAAAAGAATATGTAAGCTATTTGGTAATGCTTAATTTTCTGGTAGCACTGTTTTTACCTTCTTTGATATTCATAATATAGATACCTGGTCCAAGATGACTAATATCTAATTCTTTACCAATTAATACCTTAAAATGCTTTTTTTCACCCAATACAGTAAAAATTGTTACCGTTTTGGTAAGTGCACGATCTGATGTAATATAGATAGAACTTCCGGCAGTAGCAGGATTAGGAAAAATGCTTAATCCTTTAATTTTAGCATTTTTGGGATCTTGGTTTTCGATACCGTTAATAGTATTCGATTGTGCTTGTATCCCTGAGTTTATGGGGAAAGCAGATAGGCCAATAAGTAAGAGTAGTAAGTAGATTTTTTTCATAAAGCGATATTTTGGGACCATAAAGATACAATATAAAATTGAAAAAGAACAAAAACTTGGCCACAGTTGTATGTTAAACATTGATTAATGGGAAATTTTATATAAAAAATCGCTTTTTTATTATTTTCAAATCAAAATATTCAGAAATAATTCTGATATTTGTGAGTATCATGAAGTTATAAAGAATTTTGCACACAGTTGTGCGTACAAAACCTCTCAATCTAGAAGCTAAGATGTAGTCTTATTGCCTTCTTACACTTTTGTTTTCTTAATAATTCACAATTCTTTAACGTCATGTCCAAAAATAAATATTCAATTTTTAGTCTATTCCTATATTTTAAAACATCAATTACGGGTACTGAACAAGAATTTACTAATGGTAGTATTCGTCGGGCAATTTTTATGCTTTCTGTTCCGATGGTACTCGAAATGATGATGGAGTCTATATTTTTTCTCGTAGATGCGTATTTTGTTTCTAGTCTCGGAGCTAATGCTATCGCTACGGTGGGATTGACTGAGTCAGTACTTACACTTGTATATGCAATTGCAATAGGATTGAGTATGGGGGTTACGGCGATTGTTGCGCGCAGAATAGGAGAAAAAGACATTCGTGGCGCTTCTCAAGTAGCTGTACAATCCATATTTTTGGGGATTGCTATTGCCTTAATAATAAGTGTGGTTGGGATTTTTTTTCCTAAAGAAATCTTGCACCTTATGGGAGCAGAACCTGACCTTATTGCCGAAGGGTATAGGTATACTCAGATACTTTTGGGGGGTAATATAACGATTATGTTATTGTTCTTGGTAAATGCAGTATTTCGGGGTGCCGGTGATGCATCTGTTGCAATGAGGGTACTTATATTTTCTAATCTACTCAATATTATTTTGGATCCCATGTTTATATTTGGATTTGGCCCAATACCAGCATTCGGAGTTCAGGGTGCGGCTATAGCAACAACTATTGGTCGTGGAAGCGCTGTAATATTTCAGTTACTCATTCTTTTTTATGGTTGGAGCAAAATTAAGGTGGCTTTTAAGGACTTTGTTTTTAGAGCAGCAATCATGCTTAATTTAATCAAAATATCACTTGGGGGCATTGGGCAGTTTATTATCGGTACTTCTAGTTGGGTATTTTTAATGCGAATAATGTCTGAGTTTGGCAGTGAGGTATTGGCAGGGTATACAATTGCAATTCGTGTATTAATGTTTACCCTAATGCCTTCATGGGGGATGAGTAATGCGGCAGCGACTTTGGTTGGGCAAAATCTAGGTGCGTCAAAACCAGAAAGAGCAGAGAAATCAGTCTGGAAAACAGGAAAGTACAATGCTGTTTTTATGGGAATAGTATCACTGTTTTATCTGGTATTTGCAGAGGCAATCATAAGAATATTTAGTAATGAAGCCTTAGTAGTAGAATATGGAGCTTTAAGCTTACGAGTGATTGCTGCTGGCTATGTTTTTTATGCATATGGGATGGTGATTATACAATCATTTAATGGAGCAGGAGATACTAGGACCCCTACGATTATTAATTTCTTTTGTTTCTGGGTGTTTCAATTGCCATTTGCTTATCTAGGGGCAATCCTATTAGATTGGGGAGCAATGGGTGTATTTGTCGCGATTACCAGTGCAGAAATATTAATTGCCATTATCGGCATTTTGTGGTTTAGAAAAGGGAATTGGAAAATGGTAAAAGTTTAAACTGCCTCTTTTTTAAAAAATAAGAAGCGATACAAAATTTGGATGCGAAGCATCCATTTGCTTACTTTGATATAATAAATGGTGTTATATTCTTTTAATTAATTTAATTAATGGTCACGTTTAAACTCTGTTTGATTTTTACCCTTGCCCTTATGTGTTTGTTACTTGGGATTAAGGTTTTAATGAATAGTACAGAAAAAAAAGGAAATCTGTTTTTGGGATTGACTTTTATAGGACTTTCTATAGTTAATACTATTGAGGTTGTATTTTATTTTCCTGAAGTAAAAAATACATTGGCAACAAACTTTGGTGGTTTTTTTTACTTTAAAGAAACTATAGAACTCTCTATACTGCCTTTAATCATACTCTATATTTGCGATGGATTGAAGGTTCGTATAAAAAAATGGGTGCATTTTATACTCCCATTGATGTCTTTATTTTTTACAGGTATATATCTATCCGTTCTTGGAACGAATCAGATTGGTTCGGTAATATGTCATTGGTATATTTGGACAGATGCTATTAATTATAGTTTTATCACCATACAAGGAATACAATTATTTTATTATTTATTTTTTGTTACTAAAACTTTGAAGACATCTAAGATAGAAAGTAGCAATATTCTAAAAGAATTCGAAATCGCACTATGTAAGTTTATTTTCTTTTGCAAATTTTTATATCTGACGGATTTTATTTTGGCAGTAAAATTTAAAGCTCATTTGGGGGTTCAGGTTCCGATATACTTTACATATAAGATCCTCTTTTTAGTTTCAATATTCATCTTATTCTTATTAGAAGTAAAGTATTCATTACTTGCAAAAACCATTGAGAATAACTTTCAAAAATATGCCAAAAGTGGCTTGACAGATCAATATAAAGAGCAAATTTTTTCTAAAATAAATGAATATATGGATGGCTCACAACCGTATTTGAATCAATCATTTTCGTTGGAGGTTATGGCTAAAGATATAGGCGTTTTACGTACTCATATTTCGAGAGTGATTAATGAAGAATATAAAATAAATTTTAGAGAATTTGTAAATTCTTATAGAATAAAAGAAAGTATTCGACTGATGAAGGAAGAAGAAAGTAATACAATCAGTCAAATTTATTTTGAAGCAGGTTTTAATTCAAAATCTGTTTTTAACACTGTGTTTAAAAAGAAAACAGGAAAAACCCCAACAGAATATCGAAAAAGCATATATGAGGATTCAGAGTTAAATTAACGTTAAAACTAATGTCTTAAAGGTTCTGAATTATGTTTTAAAACCTTTTTATGTTTTGCTACCCCTACTATTGCAGTCTAGATACTTGAATTTACTGCAATGCAATGATTTTTTTTTCTACTTTTTATATCTTCAATTACCACACAGCGGGGAGGGGGAGAAACTATTAAAAACAGAAGTCATTCTATCACTTTTGATGGTCTGATGATGATTAATTGCTATATAATGCAAAAGAGGACAATGATTTTTTGTGGTTGTAATCAATATAAATAATACAAACGTATAGAGAGAAGTGCCAATATTGCCATTGTTGTAAAGTTGGTTAAGTATCATAAAATGCAGACATACTATTACATTTTAATACCTTCTTATTATAGTGTAAACATAATCTTTGAAAAATGAAACAAAAAAAAATAATTTTCTTACTTATGGTTGTCGTTAGCTTGGCAATTAAAGCTCAGAGTTTAAAACCGACACTGAATTTTTCTACTACTCAAAAAATTATAGAAGGATGTATCGAATATGCAAAAACAAATCAATTGCAAATGGCTATTGCTGTATATGATCGGTACGGTCAACTTATAAATTTCGTAAAAATGGATGGGGTATCGATAGGTACATCTGAAGTTGCGCGATGGAAAGGTAAGTCGGCGTCAATATATCAATACACTACAGAAGAAACCGAGAAATGGAATGCGCCCATGGCTCCAGAAATTGCAACAATTCCCGGGGGTGTTCTTATTAAATTAAAAGATGGGTATGTTATTGGAAGTATTGGTGTTTCTGGCGCTGCGCCTGCAATTGATGTGCAATGTGCAGTATTTGGATTAAAAAAAGTAGAGTTGTGATATTTATTGATTTGGTTATTAACGACACATCTAGTGCGAATTTATTTTAGCAAAGTTGAGTTTTATTCCAGTCTTTATAACAGATACTAATTTTATAGTAGAAATAGTATTGCCTTTTTAGTTAGGGGTTTGTTATTTAGACAGATGTGTCAGAAAAAAAAGACTGCCTTTTTCGGGCAGTCTTTTTGTGTAATCTATATATCGTTGTAATCTTATAAAGTAGCATCTTTCCAAGTCCATCCGCTAACATCTACAGGAGTACCTGCATCGTAGTCAGCCGCATCAGAATCGTTATCATCAACTTGTACATTAGCAGGGTCACCATCGTTAGCAAATTCTATATCTGTAGTGTATCCTTCTAGGTAGATGTTTGTGATTGTAGCACCTGATTCTTTTTTGAACTGTAATGCAGTACCATCAACAGAAGAAACGGCAGTAAAGTTTACTAATGAAGGGTTTTCGTTTACTCCATCTGCTTCTACAGCCGTAGAGAAACCAGCTACTGTATGAGATACGTATGTATCGGTAACTGTACCATTCCATCCTTCAGTCCAATCTACAGCGTCATCTTCGTTGTTTTCTAGGTATAGGTTAGTAGCATTTACAGATCCACCAAAGAACTCAACACCATCATCAGCACCGTTGATAACTGCAATGTTATTTACAGTAGTACCAGATCCAACAGCATAAAAAGAAATACCGTTGTATTGAGACTCAGAGTTAATTTGAGCTCCTGTACCAATGATTACTAAGTTTTCAATTATTCCAGAATTATCATCATCGGCAGTACCACCGTAGATAAATCCACCAACTTCTGCGGTAGCGTCTACCCCTTCAGTTGTAGTAGCCTCTCCACATATAGTAAGACCTCCCCAACCTCCTGGAGACTGAGAAAGAGATGATATCACTACGGGAGCATCAGTTGTTCCGTTAATTTCGATTTGACCTCCTTGTAATACTGCAATGTATACTGACGTTCCTCCTTCACTAACCGTGATTTTGGTTCCGGCAGGAATTACTAATTTCCCACCATCTTGCACTACATATGCACCATCTAAAAGGTAATCAACACTAGCATCTAAAGTAACAGTGTCGGTGATGTTACCTTCTAAAATTGTGTAGTCATCAGTTGATGTGTTACTAGTTGCCCAAGCAAAATCTGTAATTTCTACAGTTGGAGCGGCAAAATAACTTAATGCAGGGTTTGCATCAGTTTCTTCGATTTGTACATTCGCTACAGCACCATCATCGGCAAAATCTAAAGAAGTATCATATCCAGAAAGAGAAAGTCCTGTAATAGTTGCACCAGATTCTTTTTTGAATTGTAAAGCAACTCCTCCTACAGTAGAGGCAGCAGTAAAGTTTTCTATTGTTGGGTTACCATTAACACCATCTGCTTCTAAAGCAGTAGAGAATCCCTCGAGAGTATGTAATACATATGTGTTAGATAATGTACCGTTCCAACCTTCAGTCCAATCGATAGCATCATCTTCAAGGTTTTCTAAGTATATATTGCTTGCAGATACAGTACCACCGAAGAATTCGATACCATCATCAGCACCATTGATGATCGCAATATGTGATATCGTAGTACCAGATCCAACAGCATATAATGTTAATCCGTTAAATTGAGACTCAGAGTTGATCTGTGCTCCTGTACCTTCCATTATTAGATAGCTAATACTTCCTGAACTATCAGCATCATCAGTACCACCATAGATAAGACCACCTACTTCTGCAATAGCATCTACTCCTTCTGTTGTAGTAGCTTCTCCCAGAAGTACTAATCCACCCCAGTCACCTGCTTCTCCGTTAGAAGATTTCATAACCACTGGTTCAGCTGAAGTACCATTAACATTAATAGTAGAACCTTGTTCTCCTACTATGTATAAGTCAGTAGCTCCGGCTCCGGCATCAGTATCTACAGTAATTTCTGTTCCTGCAGGAATAGTAAGTGTTACACCGCTTTTTACAGTATATGTTCCTGTTAGTTGGTATGCGATATCTGGATCCAACATTAAATCTTCTTCTAGATTACCGCTAAGCTCAGTTACTTCTATTGTATCATCATCAGATGAACCACCACCATTATCATCATTACCACAGCTGGCAACAAAAAATAAACTGGAAACAGCTAATATTGCTGTTAATTTTCTTACTTGTTTGATCATCGCTTTAAATATTTAAATTAAAAATTGTAATTAAGGTTTATACTTATTTGTCTTCCGTTTGTATATGATCGTACAACTTCTTCTGTTTGTATTCCTGTTGTACTGGGTTTAACGAGTTGGGTTCTTTCAACCTCTGGATTAATTAGGTTTTTACCTGATACACCTAGCTTAAAGTGTTTATTTAATCGTTTGCTTAAGATTAGGTCTAGGGTAACAAATCCTTTTTCAATAATTGCATCGTTATATAGTGTATCTGCTTGCGCCTGACTTTCTGGAGAACCTAATGCAAATACTTTGTCAGAAGCGTAGTTCGCAGATAGTGTGGCTTCAAAAGGAGTGTCATTATTGGTGCTAAAATTTAGAGAAGTATTAATAATCCAATCTGATGCTCCTTGTAAATCTACTTCGGTAATATTATTATATCTAAAAGTTCTTAGCAGGTTTCCGTCTTCATCTCTAATCTCTTTTAGGTCTTGCTTATGCCACATTCTCGAGATGTTAAAATTGAGCTTAAGTGAAGGTATAGAATCACCTTTTATAATATTTACACGACCTTCTGCTTCGATACCATATATTGTTGCTTCCTCTCCAGCATTAAAATAGGAGAATACACCAGCAGAACCTCTATCTTGTACTTTATTGATAGGATCTTCTATTTTTTTATGAAATCCTGTGATTGAGAATAGCTGGTCATTGGTCGGAAAATATTCAAACTTTACATCGTAGTTATAATCGATGGATGCTTCGAGATCAGGGTTACCACGTGTAACTTGCCCTACTTGAGAAACATACTCAAAAGGAGCAATTTCCTTAAATTCTGGTAATGTTGTCGTGATGCTATTTGCAAAACGCACACTAATTTTTTCATTAATGGCGTATTTAAGATTTACAGATGGATACAGTCTTTTGTATTCTTTATTAGCACTCCCGATTCTTCCTGCAAAATTATTTACATCAAAATCAACATCAATATTGTCTTTTTGATAACGCAAGCCGGCTTCTAGAGAAAACTTATTAAGTCTCCCCACCACATTCATATATCCAGCCAAGGATTGTAGTTTTCCCTCGTAGGAGTCTTCTAATAAAGTATTGATGTCAAGAAAATTATTAAGGTCTCCATCAATGATAAAAGCTTCTGTAATCAAGTCGATAGATTCTGGATTTACGGCATTCAAGAAGTCTTCTTCGAGTCCAAAAAATTGAGAACTAAAATCTCTTACTTTGTTTCTATAATTAGCTCCTAAGGAAATATCAAAAGCTTTGTTTTCTTCATCAAGAATTTTGTGAGTGTCGTTGATTTTTCCGTTAAATTCATTATCTGTGATTTGTTGTGTAGATTTACGTTGCTGAAACCCTCCTGTACGACCTAATTGAACTAGATCATCGGTAAAATTCAATTCATTTCGGATACGATTAGGCTCATCTGCTATTACATTATTGTATCCTAAACTCCAGTCTAATTGATTTTTTTCCGAAATACGATGATCACCATGAAGTTGCGCAATATTGATTTGTGTCTTTTTAGTGTTTTGATCTCTTATAAACTGTGCAAATTCATCACCAGTGTCTGTTTCTTCAAAAATAAAGGCTGTACCTGCTCTACCTCCTTCGAGTACTTGATCTTCAATTTTATTGATAAACAATCCTGTAAATTTTAGGTCATCATTATCGGTAATTTCAAAATCAACATCTAATAGTGCAGAAGTGGTTACTTTTTTAGACCATTGTACGGCATCAGGTATAGTATCCTGAAGGAAATTAGATCGATATTGTCTAAATACTCCTTCTCTATATGTGTGCGTAGTAGATTGACCCGCTGTAAAAAGTGCTCTTATTTTATCATTGATTCTTTTACCCGCTGTAAAAGAAAAGCTTGAATTAATAGGTGTTACTACTGTTTCTGGAGACCATGATTGATTAGATAATTTATTTTCAGATGCTGGACTGCCAGAGTAAAACCCTAAGCTTACATCATCATAATTTGGTGACACTTTAAAATTATCAAAAACACCTCCTTCGGCAACATTTGTATTGACTCCTGCACCAATACTAGCAGAAAGGACAAGAGGTCCATTTAATTGTTTGGTTGCAATGTCGATATTACCTGAGGCAGCATCGGCAGAGGTAAATGAAGAAAAAGTTTTACTAATTGATACATTTTGTATTAATCTTGTAGGAAATAGACTTAAATCAATATTTTTCTTTTCAATATCATCAGAAGGTACTGGTAATCCGTTGAGTGTGGTTGAAAGAAATCTATCTCCCAAACCACGAACATATACATCTCCTGATCCTTCTGTCTTTGACACCCCAGATATCTTGGCAGTTGCGCCAGATGCATCAGAAACTCCTAATTTGGTAAGTTGTTGAGCTCCTATACTTTCTTTTACGGTTACTGCTTTTTTCTGCTCAATCAAAAGTGCTTCTTCACGCTCTCTATTAGTGACTACTTTAATCAAAACTTCATCTAACGAAGCAGCAGTGGCTCCCATCGTAGCGTCAACAACAGCAACTTTGTCGGCTTCGACTACTACATTTGGTATTTCTACGGTTTGGTATCCTGTAAAGCTAAATTCGATAGTATAGGTTCCTGCAGGAACTCCCGCAATTTCAAATAAACCATCAAAATCTGTTGATGCTCCTTTATCAGTTCCCTGTATTATAACATTGGCAAAAGGAAGAGGTTGATTATTAGATTCTTTATCTAATAATTTACCGGCGATAGTACCAGTTTCTTGTGCAGAAATAGCCGCTGCAAAAAACAAGGCTACCAAACTAAAAATTCTTTTCATTTCTTATTTTCAAAATCTGGTACAAATAAATACGGTTTTACAGTAATTGAGTTTACGTATCCGTTATGGTTATTTTAAGGGATTGTCACGGATGAAAAGAAAAAAAATTAGATTTTGTAAGATTTTTCAGAGAGTTTTAGGGTGCAAATTTTAGGGATTCCTTTTTTTTGTAAAGTATTTATTTATAAGTAATTAACTTGTTTTTTTGGGACTTTAGTTTTATTGTAAATTTTGCAAAAAGGAGACTTTTGTTGGATTGCCACTGTTTTTTATAAATTATTACAGAATTGTTATGTAATGGTTAAAAAAGGTAAGAATCCATGAACTTGGATAACAATTAGGTAAAGCGAGATTTCACAGGGGGATACTTTTAAGATTAGTTTTGAACTTAATTTGTTCCTTTTATTATATTGAAGTAAGAGTCCAACGTAATTTTATGTTGATTCAATATAGATGTTTGATAATCAGTATTTTTTAATGGTTTGTTTTATTAATGATTAATATTAGATAATGTAGTAGAGAGAAATTACATGCTTTCATTTTAGTTAATAATAAAAAAAGCCTGACTTTTTAGAGTCAGGCTTAGTATATATAAATTCTTTTTTGTTTAGAGACGCGTCCAGTCTGATGTCCAGTTGTCATCTTCTCCTAATGCACCAACATAGTTAGCAGCATCAAAGAAAGAACCAAGAGTAGAAGGATCAAAGTTGTCAAAACCGTCTATAGCTGATGTGTATTGGTATGTTCCGGTAAAACCGCTAATAACAAATTCTTCTGTATCTGGGTCAACATCAGGGATTGTAGTTGCAGCGGTATTAAAAGGATCTCCTGAGCCATCCACTGTATAGTTATAGAATGCAGAGAAATCGGCTAAATCTACTGTGGCACCACCATGGTCTAAATCAAATGAATTTTCATTGTCAATTATAGAGTTCATAACAATGATTTCATTATTGTTTAGGTTTGTTAAGGTTTGATCATCGTCTACCTCGATACCTTTTCCTGGAAAAGCTTTAATAATCGCATTGTACAATTGTACTTTTGTACCAGCTCTAAACTCTATACCTTTATTTTCACCATCGCCATCTTCAGCACCAATTAGGGTGATGTTTGATAAAGTTGGGTTAGAGAAAGGTGTTGCCCCCGGGTTATCAGAAAAATTATCTGCTTCAATTCCTTTGTCTCCTGCTACTGATGTTTGTTGTGCGATCCAAAACTGACCATTACCAACCCATCCGTCAGTCCAATCAAAAGAATCGTCACCAGAACCAGTAACAATAGCGTATTTAAGATTAGCGGTTCCTCCAAAAAACTCAATACCATCGTCATTACCGTTAAAGGCTTGGATATATTCTAAGGTTGTACCATTACCAATTCCATACAAAGAAAGCCCATTGTACTCTGCATCTTCATTAATTTTTCCTCCAGTATATTCTAGACGTACATATTTTAATATCCCAGAATTATCAGAAGCATCTGTTCCTCCATAGGTAAGATTAGCAACTTCTGTAGTCGCTGTAGTTCCTCTATTGATTGGTGCTTTACCTGCCAGTAATAATCCTCCCCAATCTCCTGGATTAGGTGTAGACTGATTTGAGGTAAAAACGATAGGTTGGCTAGCAGTTCCTTCTGCCATTATTTTTGCACCCTGTTCGATAGCTAAATACGCAAATACTCCTCCGGTATTTCCTGCAACAATTCGAGTACCCGCTTCTATAGTTAGTGTTGCACCATCTTTAACAGATACACCTCCTACAAGTTCATAGACATTATCAGAATTAAGAGTAAGGTCCTCACTGATTTCTCCTTCTAGTGTTATCGTTCCTTCAGAAGAGGTTCCTGAACCTTCAATAATGGTAACGTCACCTATATTATCTTCTTGTATTGTACATGCATTAAAGAGAATTGAAGTCCCTATTAATAGTCCAATTAAAATAGCATTCGTTTTCATTCTTTTACTTTTTATAGTTGTGTTCAATTTTTTATAATTTGTATTTCAGTCCAAGAGAAATATTGATACCACGATCAAATTGATAGGTAGTTAACTCTTGATTTAAGTTTTCTTGGTTTTGATATCTTGTTTCTGCAGGGTTTAGTAAGTTTTTTGCCTTCAAGCTAATCTCAATATTTTTACCAATTTGATCTTTAATATTTAGGTTTAGTGTACCAAAACCTTTTTCGAATATATCACCACGACCATTACTTCCTGCAGCATAAATACGATCTCCAAAGATGTTAAAATCTATTACTGAAGTAATTTTATGAGTTCCCACTTCTTTAGAATATGTAAGGTCTGTATTGATAAGGAATGGAGAAGCCCCTTGTAATTGTCTCTTATTATTTGTTAGTGCAACATTTACATTATTAATTATTAAATCTTCATCAATAGTAACCTCAGAATACATTAGGGTGGTGTTTATACCAAAAAGAAGGTCGTTCCAAATAGATTCTTCTTTTTGAAAAAGATTTCCAAGATTTTTCTTAAGCTCTAATTCGATTCCCGCGACAACTGCATTTTCTGTATTACCAAAAGATAAAAAGTTAGAGGCAGATGCGATTCCGATTTTTTCGATCGGACTATCGAGGTATTTTCCAAAAAGGGTAGTACTTATTACTTCCCCTGATTCTTCTGGGAAGAATTCCCACTTGATATCTGCATTATAGTTATCAGAATAGGATAAATCTGGATTACCAAAAGTAGATTCCGTAACATCTTCATCAAGGAAAGGAGCCACTTCTGTAAATTTGGGAAGTGTTACCGTTTTACTAACTGCAAGTCTTAGGTTCGATTTTTCATTGATTTCATATTTAAAATCAAGACTTGGTAAGAAAAAGGTTTCTTGTATTGTTGTCTTTTCAAAATCGCTGGTTTCTGAAACTCCGAAGGGTCTGTAGTTTAGATTTTGTTCAAATATTTCTATTCGTACACCACCATTGACCAATAATTTTTCTGATAACTCAAGTTGCAGATTTGTAAACCCTCCTAGATTAGAAAAGTCTGCATTATAAATTCTTGTTGGATTCAGGTTTTCTAGTACAACATAGTTCCCTGCCAAGAAATTACTTTCATTTAGAATGGCATCAGGATTGTCAAAATCTACATTGATATTATTAACGAGATTAAGGTTGTAGTTTAATTGGTTGGCTTCAAAGTCTCTTTCTTTTTTTCTTCCGAAAGTACCAAAAGTCAATTTGTTTGTAAACTCGTCATCCTCATTCTTAGCAAAATTAATATCAAAACTAACTTTTCCAGAAAATTCATTTTCATTAAGTTCCTGATAAAAACGTTGATTGTTGGCAAAGTCGGGACTTGTTGCATCCCCTAATAATAATCCATTCTCTGTTTCTGTAAAAACCAATTGTCTACGATCAGGGATTAATCCTTGAGCTCTATTATATGCTAGTGCCCAATCTAGTTCGTATTTGTCTTCGCTGAAATCGTGTTCTCCCAAAAGTTGTTGGGTGAATATGTTGTTTTGTTCATAGGTACCACGTCTGATTCGTATAAACACATCTGTATCTTCGCTACTTAAACCTCTAAATTCTCTGAGCTGATCTTTGGTGTCATTTACAAATAGTGTAGTTGATAATAGTTTATGATCACTATTAATTCTGTAGCCAACACTCCCTAGAGCAGTCGTATTAGTTTTGTAAATATATCTATCTACATCTTCAAAGAAACCTAGTCCTACGGTAGATTCTCCATCGGTATTATATGCCGCTTCTATACCATCTATAGCAGTTTCATGGCCTTGGCTAAACGATGCCGTAAATAAAACATCTAGTTTCTGAACGTCACCTAAACTAAAGGATTTCCCTCCAGAAATACCAAATCCACCGTCAGGGCCGTTAAACCTTTTTTTAGGGTTAAACGAAGTGTCAAAAGGATAATAAGCAATATCTGTACTTTCGTAACTATAATTAGGAATATCTAAAAAGATAGGTACTCTTCTTGATCCATCATCTAATCCCCATTGGTCATATTGTCCGCCATTTAGTAAAAAGAAATCATTGCTAATGGCATTAGTATTCACACCAGAACTGAATGAAAACTCAAGAAATCCTTTTCCTGGTCTGTCTTTGGTGTCAATATTAACACTGGCACCAGCAAAATCTCCATAAATATTAGGAGCATATGTTTTATAGATACCTAGGTTTTCTACAATATCAGTTGGGAATATTCCTAGGTCAATTAATTTAAGTTTTGGGTTCAATGAAGGAATAGGCAAGCCATTGAGATATGCATTATTATATCGATCTCCTAATCCCCGAACATATAGTTTATCACTTTGTTTAGAGATACCTGTTGCCTTGGTTAGTCCTGTAGCAACATCACTCACTCCTTTTTTGGATAATTCTTGAGCACCAATTTTTTGTTGGATCGTAACTGCATTCTTTTGTTCTAATAAAATAGCAGTTTCTGATTCTTTGGTGGTGGTAGTTTTTATGATTACTTCATCTAGCGCTGCTGCACTCGCGCCCAAAACAGCATTGATTGTTGTCGTTTGATTTGCTTGTACAATAACCCCTGTTTTGTCTAAAGTCTCGTATCCAACAAAACTAAATTCTAGTGTATATGTACCAGGCTCAAGATTATCGATGGTAAACAATCCGTCAAAATCTGTAGTGGTCCCTTTGGTTGTTCCTTTGATCAAAACATTAGCAAAAGGAAGCGGTTGGTTACCCGATTCTTTGTCTAGTAATGTTCCTGAAATAGAACCTGTCTCTTGTGCTAGAAGTATTCCTGTAAATAATAACGCAATAAGCGTTGTAACTTTTTTCATTTAACGTGTCGTAAAATTCGGTGCAAATAACGTTACGGATTGTTAAGTTGAGGTTACTCAAAAATTAAGCCTTTATGATTTTAATGTTAGGTAATTGTTACGGTGTTATGTTTAGAGAATGTTTTGTTCACATTAAGGGTGTGTTAGGAGGTATATTAATGTATTGAAAACAAGTGAATAGTCGCTCTATTGTTGAGGTTTCTCAATTTTTAGTAAATGTTAAGAAGAAGTTGGAGTTACTAAGTAATGTAAAAATATAATTAAAGCAATTTTTGTGTTAAATTCTAGTGTTGAGCATACTACCCGAAGTTTTTTGAGGTTTTTTTGGGTAACATATATTAGTCTATATAAGTAAACTTAATAGACTAATATATGTTTTTATTGCACATGCTTAAAGGTCTAATTAGGAATGAAAATCATGTATAATAGATATAATTCGTACTTTTAACAAAAAATTAAGGATGATGAATGTAAGATATATTTGTACCCAAACCGTACTGGTTATATTCTGTGTGTGTGCACTTTTTTCTTGTAAAACAGATACAAAAGTTGATGCTAAAAGTACTGAAGAAGTAGGGACGATAAGGTATCAATGTCCGATGAATTGCGAACAAGGAAAGACCTATGTAGAAAAAGTAAATTGCCCCGTTTGTAAGATGGACTTGGCGGTTATTGATTCAAAAAAAGGAAATACATGTCGAATGCACAAAGATGGAAAATGCAGTTGTAAAGGACCGGCTTGCAAATGTCCTGATTGCAAAGAGCATACTAATAAGATAACATGTACATTACATGAAGACGGAAAATGTGTTTGTAATCCGAAATCTTGTTCTTGTAAGAATTGTGCTGATCATAGAAAATCAACCACCTGTAATGCTCATAAAGGAGGTAAATGTAGCTGCGATGGTGCTGTTTGCAAATGTCTTGATTGTAAAGAGCATACTAAAGTAATGACATGCGCAGTTCATACTGATGGTAATTGTACTTGTGAAGGAGATTCTTGTAAATGTGCTAATTGCCCAACACATTCTTAAGATCTCTTAAGTTTTTTTAATTTATAAGGTAGTTTTGTCAAACTATCCCCATTTTTTTTAGGAGAAATGAGGCGTTCATATTCTGACAAATACCATCTTTGAATTTGTAGTCAAAATAGAGTTCGTCGTTTACAATCTGAGCGTCAAAAAAACGATTTTCTACCTGTGCTAGCTCTTCGGTAATTTCGCATAGACTGAGGTCGTGTGTTGCAATAATTCCTGTGGCTTTTGCAGCGACCAAGCGTTCTACAAACTTACGAGATCCTGCAGCTTTGTCCTTACTATTGGTACCTTTTAGAATTTCATCAAGAATAATAAAGTATTCATCATTCTTGAGTGCAGTTACAATTTTTTTAAGCTGGGTTAGCTCAGAGAAAAAGTAGGAGGCATCATCACTTAGAGAATCCGAGGTTCTCATGCTACTAATTAGTTTGATAGGTCGATATTGACACGAAGTAGCGCAAATAGGTAGTCCAATATTAGACATTACTATTTGTAACGCGATGGTACGCAAAAATGTGCTTTTTCCCGCCATATTTGCGCCCGTAATAATAAAAAAGTGCTCCTTGTCAATGCAAATATCATTGTCCACTCTTTTTTTACTATCGAGCATAGGGTGACCAAGGTTTTGAGCATTTATTATGGTAGCATTCTGAGTTATTTGGGGATAGGTATAAGTAGGGTTGTTAAATGCAAAATTCCCTAACGAATTATAGGCATCGAAAAAAGCAATAACCTCGAACCACTGATCAATTTTGTGATGATTTTTACCAATCCATTGTTCTATGAGATAACTTTGTCTAATATCCCATAATAGTAATCCATTGGCAAGAACTCCAAATAGCATATTGTTTCGTTGATCGAATGCATTGAGAATACTGGCAAACCGTTTTAAAAGGTGCGAGGCCTTTTCTTGTTCGCTTATGACCAATTGTTGTTTTTCTTTTAATAGTGCTGTGCTAAAGTTTAGATTCTCAATTTTATCTATGAGTTTGTAGTATTGGTCAAATGTGTCTTTTACTTTGTTCGCATCAGCATACAATGCATTCACTTTTTTTAGCTGTGTTCCTGTAATCATTAGTCCGACGAAAAACCATAATAAAAACATGGTGAAAGTAATTACATCTAAAAATAGGAGTACTGTTGCAACAAGAGATATAGAAGAAATAATTGCAGGAAGGATTCGCATTATCTTAGGAACAAAGGGAGTGTAGTTTTGCAACCATTTCTGAATTTTAGAAATGGGTACGGTTACCTCGACCATGGATGCAATTGCACTAAAATCTTGTCTCCATTCTGGCAAATCAGCCATTTCTTTTATAGCATTTTGCTTTTTTTCTATATCCTGAATCGAATTCGCGGAGAGAATTTCTGCAAGTTTGTCTTTTCCTGCTTGTGTGGTGGTCCTGTTCGTATATTGAAAAAAGGAATGCTCGCCAAATAGGTCAATATCATGGCTATAATGATGCGAGGGGTTGATGTATTCTGATCCGGTTATTAGTTCGTCTGTATCTCCTTTAAAAACATCTAATTCAAGTTGATTAATACGTATAGTTCTTTGTAATTTTTTTTTGGAGTATGTGAGTTTAGAATGGCGATTTACTAAAAATATAAAAGTGATAACTCCTATAAGCAAGCTACTCAAAATAATTTGAGTATTTGGGTATCCAAAATAGATGCATACTACAGTAGTAGCAAAAATCAAAAGTCGTATTAAACTAGAAATTAATAGTTCTTTTTTTACTTTTTTTGAAGCTTTAGTGTGCTTAGAAATCTGGTCTTTATAAAATTGTTGCGGGGTGTTCATAGTATTGTAAAAGAATAAAAGAAGAAGTGTCAAGGATAATCTCTTCCTTTAATTTCTGTTTATTGGTATTAAAGATTTTCTAATTCTTGTTTTAATTTTTTGGTTAATCCACTCACAACAAGCTCATACGAGTGATCTATTAATTCGAATAACATATTAGTAGACAAATTGTCTGAAAAGTTAACAGTATTCCAATGTTTTTTACTCATATGATATCCAGGTGTAATTTCTGGATGATATTCTCGAAGCTCTAAGGCGCGGTCTGGGTCACATTTTAGATTAACACTAAAAGGTATTCTGTCTAAACCAGTAAGTGCAAACATTTTTCCCATAACCTTAAAAACAAGCGTACTTTCATCAAAAGGAAATGCTTCTGTCACTCCTTTTTTAGCAAGACAATAATCTCTGAATGTTTCTATATTCATTTTTTCTTCTTGATTAATTTTCCCATAAGCATAGAGGGATCAGGAATTGGTTCAAACCCGACTTGCTTGTAGAGTTCATGTGCATCTTTGGTTGCGAGCATCCATCTTTGTATTTTTTGCAAATCAGGGTGTTCTAATATTGATTCTAGCAACTGCCGAGCATATCCTTTTCCTCTGTATTCTTGGATTATAAATACATCCATAATATATCCAAAAACACAATAGTCTGTGAGGACTCTTGCAAATCCTATTTGCTTATTATTTATAAAAACACCAAAAGAAAGTGAGTTATTAATACTTTTTACTACTTCTTCTCTAGTTCTTCCTTTGGCCCAATAAGAATTTGTCAAAAATAAATATATGAGATCAAGATCTAATTTTTTGATGTCTGTAGAAATAACTATACTCATTGTTTTATACTAACTGTTTTAAAATGGGATTGTTGCTCTGTCAATATTTTATTCTATTAAAAAAAGTTTGATTATCAAGTGGTTAATTGTTTAGTGATAGGGTTTTTTAGGAGTAACTCCTCTTAAGATCATCTCTGGGTTATCGATTATGAGTAGTGTTTCCTATAATTTGTTTGACGTAATTTTTTGAAACCTATAAAGATTCATTATTTGAAATAGAATTTATGCAATTAGTTTTTTTTCTGTTGTAGAATTATGCAAAGTGAGTGCTGAGTAATCCAATGTCCATCCGATTGCTTCTGCCAGCGTTTCCATAAGGGAAATTGCAATTAAAGCTTCCTTTTTTGCGGATTCCATCAAGCCACTTTGTGGTATTTTATTCACTATAAATTCTTTAGCTTCTTTATTGAGTTCGGTAAGGTCAGATGAGGTAAAAGGGTTAAGCCATCCGTCTTTTTTATCATAATATTTATAATCAGTTTCTATAGACAATAATTTTGGTTCTGGAAAGTGAGTAAGGATAATACGCTTATTTTTAATGTCACTTTCTATAGAAACTTTTGATAGATCAAATCCTATATATGCTTTTGCTTCGATGATAATCAAGGCTTTTTTTGTTCCGGATAAGAGCTTAAAAAATTTCTCTTTTACACTTTCATAGTGGTATATTTCGGCAAAATCTCCTTCTACCGTAACAAGTTTACAAACACTTTTTATTTTTTCCTTCAGAACGGTGGACTGCGTTTGTATTGAAGATTTATTTCTCATTGCATTAAACCGTGCAAAAATAAAATAAGCCAGTATGGCGCCTCCCAAAAGTCCTATAAACAATAACTCCATGACGTAAAGATACACATATTGATAAATCGGATTAAGAGTCTTTGATGAAAAATTGTCAGCTTTTGTTTTATAGGATACTCAAAAAAAATAAAACGATTAATTGTTATCTGTTGAAAATCAGAATTTCTAATTAAATGGGGTTTTCAGTTTAGAAGCAATTTTTTATAAATGCTCAGGCATTATTTTATATAAAATAGGTTTGCTGGGGGATGCATCATTCTCAAAAGATGCTATTTGAAGGTTTAGGAAGTAGATTCCATCTTCAATTTGGGAGTCGACAAAGATCATTTCGGTAATTGTGGCTTCATGCCTTGTTGCTTCTGGGTAATGCCAAAAAGCTTTGTGAGCAAGTAATTTGCCATCATCTTTTTCTTTATCAACTGATGGGAGATCAATTAATAGGTGTTTTACTCCTGACGTTCTAATATATATTGCTGCTGCTTCTGTTAAATAAGGCCAATTAGTATGCGAATATTGTGCATTTCGTTTGTTCTCAGAATTGGGTAGTGTCCGTATAATCAATGCTTCTGGACTAGATTGCATGGCTAGCTTAATCTGATCTTTTGTGATTACGGTATCGTCTCCTTGTTTTTTTGGTTGAATAGTAATGACTTCTGCTCTAAAAAAATACTGCTGTAACAAAGTATTGATACTATAGAATTCGGGAGTAATATGCCCCACACATTCGGTATGGGTGCCGTGCCCGTGAGGATTAAAGTAAATGTTATTAAAGTTGGTAGAGGCACCTTCTGTTACTTTCCCTATCCAATTATCGGTAGTTACGGGCTCAATTCTTGGTGAATCTATATACCACGCATTTACATTTTCTTTAGAGCCACGTAAAGGAATCGATATGTCTAATGGTTTTGATAAGTCAATTGTGTACAATTGATTGTTTTGTGTAATAGTAGTAATCATGATACGGGTGTCTCATTTTTTTTGACCACTATAAAAATATAATCCCCTTTATCATTTATATAGTTGGTCATAATTTTATGGATTTCTCCTGATTTGATATCGTTATTCAAAGCTTCTAGTCCGGTTCTAACTTCTTCTGCGTTTGCCAATGAAGAGAACGAGGATATTCCTTCTCGTATGTTTGGGTCAAGATACAGGTTTGGGTTATGTTTTCCAGAATATAGAAACAAATCTTGCAAATCTGGTCGTATGTTATATTTTTCCTTCTTCACAATGATGAGTCCATTTGCTTGTAAGTTTGCATCTATATGTTCATATGATGGCATTTGTGCTATAGAATCTATTAGCGTTTTTGGGAAATAGTGATGTAGCCAATATCCTTTCATTTGATTAGGCGTTGCCGTAAAGATAACCATAGTTCCTTCAGGTTTTAGCACTCTATTAAGTTCAGAAAACCCTTGGTTAAGATCTTGCCAATGGTGTAATGTTAAACTGGCGATAATACCATCGATACTAGCCGTAGCTAATTCGAGATGCTCAGCTTTACCTAGTATATAGGTGCTTTTTTGATTTTGTCTTCTGGCTTTTTTTAACATTTCTTCAGAAGGGTCAATACCTATGAATTGATATCCTTTGTTCGCAAATTGAGAGGTGTAATTGCCGGTGCCACAACCGATATCCAAATAGGTGTTATTGATAGAAGGATTAAGAAGTGCATATAATCTACCAAATAGGTAAGGGTCTGATTTTCTTGTCCTGTTATAATTCGTCCCGATACGATCATATTTTTCTTCCATTATGCGATACTAACCAAATTACTTTAAATTTAGTAAGAAAAGATCACTTGCAATCCCGTCACTTAAAAATTTTCCTTTTTTGGTAATACGTAATGTATTATCTTTTTTTTCTATAAGGTGTTCATCTATGTGTTTTTGCACTTGTTTTAGAAGATATTCTTCATGTTTTTCTCCGAATTCTTGCTTTATTTTTGTTAGAGATATTCCCCAGATAGTGCGTAGACCAGTCATAACATACTCATTATATCTATCCGTAATGCTCAGGTTTTCAATCTCATTGGGCAAGGTGTTTTCTTTTAGTGCTTTTATATATTGGGGGTTGCTAGCGATATTCCAACTACGTTGTTTTTTGTTGTATGAATGGGCAGAAGGACCAATGCCGAGATATTTTTTTTCCTGCCAATATGCTGTATTGTTTTTACTAAAAAAATCAGGTTTCCCAAAATTAGAAAGTTCGTAATGTATAAAACCTTCTGAATGCAATGTATGTACAAGGATTTCAAAATGTTGTTGAGCAAGTGCATCGTCTACAGCAGGGATTTTTCCTTTTTGTATTAATTTTTCTAATGCCGTTTTTGGTTCGACAGTTAATGCATAGCATGAAATATGAGGAATATCATGTTCTAATGCTATAGCAATATTTTGTTTCCATCGGTCCAAGGACATATCAGGAATGCCGTATATCAAATCAATCGAAATATTACTAAAATATTGCCGAGCAATAGATAAACATTTTACTGCTTCTTCAGCCGAATGGGCACGATTCATTAGTTTAAGATCTTCTTCAAAAAAAGACTGAACTCCGATACTTAATCGGTTTATTTTGTTATTGAATAATGCAATTATTTTTTCTTCGGTTAGATCATCAGGATTTGCTTCTACGGTAATTTCTACGGTATCAGAAACCAGATAGTTTTCATAAATGGTATCGATAATAAATCGCAAGGCATCTGTATGTAATACGGTAGGAGTGCCTCCGCCAAAATAGATGGTTTGTATCACTTCTTGATCGTCAATTTCTTCTCTGCGTAACTTGATTTCATTGCACAGAGCAAACACCATTTGATCTTTTTTCTTTAGTGAAGTCGAAAAGTGAAAATCACAATAGTGACAGGCTTGCTTGCAAAACGGAATATGGATATAGATACCAGACAAATTATCGGTTGTTTTTATTCGAAAAATTAGAACTAAATTTTCTTTTTATTACTTGTTTTCTTTTGTAAACCAGAAATATAGAATATCCGATAAAGGTAAATATCAGGACTATTAGAAACCATATAATTTTACTTTTTTTTGATTTGAATTCTATGTAATAGATTTCTTTAATGAAAAAGTAGGAAAAGTAAGTCTTAGTATTCAAATAAGTTGTTGGATATCAAAACTCATTTTTTTACTCTTTTTTCATTTTGTTTTACAAAAGCTGCCCAGCCTGTATAACTTTTGCCTACGATTTCTGCACGCCCCATATTATAGAAATGACAAACTGCTGCAGCAAGACCATCAGTAGAATCTAGATTTTTGGGAAGAGTTTTTAGTTTTAATAAATTTTGAAGCATTTTAGCTACTTGTTCTTTGGTAGCATTTCCATTACCGGTGATTGCCATTTTTATTTTTTTGGGAGAATATTCTGTAATGGGGACTTCGCGACTTAGACCTGCAGCCATCGCTACCCCTTGTGCGCGCCCTAGCTTGAGCATAGATTGCACATTTTTACCAAAAAAAGGAGCTTCAATAGCGATTTCGTCAGGGTGATAGGTGTCGATAAGTTCAATGGTTCTCTCAAAAATCAATTTTAATTTAAGGTAGTGGTCATCATATTTACTCAGTTGTAATTCGTTGAGTTGAAGGAATGACATTTTTTTATTTTGTACTTTAATAAGTCCAAATCCCATAATTGTGGTTCCAGGGTCAATACCTAATATGATTTTTTCGTTACTCAATATGATGTTTTTTAGTATATAACAAAGCTACACATTTAAGAACACAATAGGATACGTTTATTTGTAAATGCAAGTAAGAGTTAATCTATATGTATTACCAGAGGTAGTTTGTATTGGGTTGTTACTGGTGTTCCGCGGGTATGAGCAGGTTTAACTTTGGGTAGGGCCTGGATACTTTCTTCTAACTTATTTTTTAATTCGGGAATTTGGGTTTTGATGATATCAGGTAGCTCAAACTCTTCTAATTGTATGGTGCCTTCTTTGGTAATGCGTAAAGGAATCCATAGGGTATCATGAATACTTTCTGTTAAGGTAAATGTGTTTTTGGCAAGTGTGTTTTGTATATGATTCGTAATTGTACTCTGAAAACAAGCGACTAATTCTGCTTCTTGTTTTCTGCGACAGGCTCTAAATAGGGGAGGCTGTTCTACTTCATTGCGATTTAATTTGTCTAGTTCTTCTTTTACAATTTTGTCTTTGTTTTCTTTTTTGAGTACAAAGGAGTCACAGGAGAACAGGCTAAAGATGAAGAGACCAATATACCAATTTCTAGTGTTCATTATTTACCAATGATTTAAGATTGGCAAACTACATAATTTTTTTAAGAGAAGGAAAGGATATAATTACAAAAACCGAAGGACTCCCTTCGGTTTTTGTAATTGAATAGGTTCTTTTAGTTTAAGAACAGAAGTAATTGATATTGATAAAGACTATGAATTATCGCGAACATCTTCGTCTCTTAAATCTAATAACAAATTATAAGAAGGAACATTAAAGCCTTTTTCTGTCTTTACAGAATAAAAATCTAGGATATCATTTCCTTCTTCAGTGAATTTTTCATTTTCGAAAAATGCCTTACATGTACCATTTACCATTTTTTCATTGTATTCCTCACCATAAGCAACCTGCACTTTGTATTTTCCACTAGGAATATTACGAACATAATATGTTTGGTTACGATCTAAGTGAATAGCACGTACACTTTTTAAATTTTCTATAGATACAATATCCAGAATAACTTCGGCATTCTTTCCCGAAGTGACCTTGAGAAAATTATCAAGATTTTTATCATAAGAAGCATTTTGATTCGGACATTTTGGTTCTTGTTTGTTCTGTCTCTTAGAAGATAGTTTGGGTACTATATCTGTCTGGGTTTCGTTTTTATTTTCTATTTCTGTTTTCTGTTTTTTTACTTCTGATTCATTGCAAGAAGTATAGACTAACATTCCTGCAAGGACAGGAATAATAGTTAGGTACTTCAGTTTAGCACTAGTTTTAGATTTGGTTTTTTGTAACATAAGAATTCGTTTTTTGATTAATGATTGATTGAAAAATTGATTGACGAATGTAATTTCCTGTGTTTGGAAAGTAGCATTCAATAGTTGTTGTATATATATGTTTTTACTTGTGGTATTGATCACTTTATCATCAGCGATATATTCATGTAATACAGTAATTCTCGATTGAAAAGCATAAATCATGGGATTCCACCAAAAGATTATTTTAAGAATCTCAAACCACAATTGGTCTAATGAATGTTTTTGATCTACATGAATGATTTCATGAGTGAGGATATTTTCTTTCTCTTCTTTGTTGAGTGCATCACCAAGATAAATGGTATTCCAAAAAGAAAATGCTTGTTTACTATTAGGAAGTAATACTATTTTTCTAGTATTTAGACTTGTTTTTAGTGAAAAATTTTGAAGGATTTTTAACTTATACAATTTTAGAATAAATAAGAATGCACATATTGCTAAACCGATAAGGTAGAATATGAACCACCAATTTGTTTCTGACTGTTCTTGATTAGTAACACTTATATTGATAAGATTTTCAGAAGATGAGGTTACAATTCTTTCTAATTTAGACACATATATTTGGGACGTTTCTGTTTTGAGAGGAGCTATTTTGATAAATGGCATTATGAGCGATACAAAAGGTGCCAAAATTACATATACTCTATTCCAATTAAAGAAAGTATCTTTTTTATGAAATAGATCATATACGATTAGGAAAAATACTTGAAATACTACAACTTGAAATAGATAATGGGGTGTCATATTTATTTTTCTTTATTTAATTCCTTTAAAATTTGCTCAAGATCCTTTATGCTCATGTCGTTCTTTTTTACAAAGGAAGAAACCATATTTTTGAAAGAACCATTAAAATAGTTATTCATGAGTTTATTCAATGATTGATTGCTATATTCATCCTTTTTGACCTTAGGAAAATAGATGTATCCTTTACCTTCTTTTCTGTGGGATACAAATGCTTTGTTTTCGAGAATCCTGATGATGGTAGACACTGTATTATATGCAGGCTTGGGACTAGGCATTTTATCAATAATAGATGCAACATTGGCTTCGTTAAGCTGCCATAACCATTGCATGATCTCTTCCTCTGCTTTTGTAAGTTGTTTCATAAAAGATGTTGTATTTCGTTTTAAACTAAAAACATAGTTTGAAGCACGAATATAACTAAAAAATTAGTTTAAACTAATTTTTTAGTTATATAAATTTCAAAAAAAAGAGTATCCATACAGATAAGATCATTTTTTCTTTCAGTTTAATTTCCTGTAATCCTTTTATTTTCTGCAGAAAGTATGAGTTGTGTTTTTTGAACGGTAAACACAATAGGAAGTGTATAGGTTTCGTCTGTTATTGAAATTTCAGTGTCTTTATTTTTAGACTTTTTTACAGGAACAAGAGCATCAAAAGATCGTAGCACTTCGATAGCTGCTAATTCTAATTCGAATGCCGTACTCTTTGCCTGAATATCTGTTATTTTTCCTGCGGCATCAATTTTAAATCGGACATACACTCTGTTTGGACCGGGCTTTGCATAGGGTATTATCGATTTTATGTCATAATTAGCATCTACATATGCCTGAATTTCTTTAATGATACATGCTTTCCTTGTACGATCATTGGTCATGTTTTGGCATTTCTGGGTAGTAAAAATATTTTGTGAAAATGATACAAAGGATATATCATTAACCCAACAAATAAAGGGAGAAAAGGTTTCATGTTTTAGGGGTATGATTATATCAAAAACAAAGCTTATGTTGTATTTTGCTAACAAAAAAAGGGAATAAAATAGAATTAAGAAAATTGTATGAGGAGGAATGTTACTCTGAGATAATAAGTTCATATTTACGTAACAAAAAAGAAATATTTTCGTCATATTAAGTAAAAAAGTATGGATATAACTTTGGTCATTATTGGTTTATTATTGTGTTTTGTGGGGATAATAGGAAGCTTTCTTCCTGTATTGCCAGGGCCTTTTACATCATGGCTTGGTTTATTATTATTGCATTTTACAGAAACTATTCAAAAAGACTGGTCTTTTTTAGGCATTACATTGGGAATAGCAATACTAGTATGGATTCTTGATTATGTAGTTCCTGCCTTAGGGACCAAGCGTTTTGGGGGGACTAAGTATGGCATTATTGGGAGTTCTCTTGGGCTTCTGGTAGGGATTGTTTTTATGGGGCCTCTGGGAATTATAATCGGCCCTTTTGCAGGTGCTTTTGTGGGAGAACTTATAAACGATAATACGGATTCTTCTAAAGCATTAAAAGCTGCATTTGGTTCTTTTATTGGGTTTTTGGCCGGTACTTTTCTTAAGTTTATTGTATCCATAGCATTCTTGTTTTTATTTGTTAAAGAAGTGTATAACCATTGGGGCGTTTTCTTTTAACTTGATTAATAACTCTAGACTGGACTTGTCTTACGTATAGTAGATGTGTGTTATTTCTAAATAATTGTACTAGCAGAAAAAGACAATCTTTTCTATTTTTGCGGTATGATTGACAACTTCGATAATGAATTTTTTGGTATTGGGATTCAGAATGGTAAGACACCTCAAAACCTAGGTGTCTTATGGCGTACAGCCCAAAATATGGGAGCTAGTTTTATTTTTACTATTGGGAACCGATATGCCAAACAAGCTTGTGATACGCACAATGCGGTAAAAGCCATGCCATATTTTCATTACGACACATTTAATGATTTTTTTAAACATTTACCCAAAGGTGCTATGTTGGTTGGGGTCGAAAAAGCATCAGAGGCAGAGGCTCTCGAAACTTTTAAACACCCAAAACGATGTGTATATTTATTAGGGGCAGAAGATCATGGACTTTCTAAAAAAGCGATCGAAAAATCACATTTCTTAGTACAATTTACTTCAGAACTAAGTATTAATGTGGCGGTAGCAGGTAGTATTATTATGTATGATCGAGGGATAGATAAACCCAGATTTATTAAGGCTGAATAGAAAATAAGAGTAGCATTTTATTTAGAATGTTCACTGAATTCAGGGTGAAAATAATAAAGAGCATAGGTTAGTTTTGCTAACTATAAAATGTGTTATGCTCATTGTGCATTAAAATGTACCAATCAGACTAGTTGGCTTTAGTACATTATTGTCTTGCTGGACTGGCAATTAAAACTTCTAAAAAATGAAAGTATTATTATTAATACTGCTCAACATCCCGCTATTAATTTTTTCTCAGCAACAGGCTCTTAAACTTGATTTTTCTCAATGTAAAATAATGGTAGCCGAAGAAGTTTATATAGAAATCCAAAATAATGGAGATGTATATTATAAAGGAGTTTTAGTCTCCAAAATTAGTAAAGAAGAAGGGACTATATCTGATATTGATAAAAAACTAGATGTTATAAGCGTCAATAACAATCAGGTGGTAGATGCAGCAGGAACACATCTGGGAACCATCGATGAGAATGGGGGCGGAAAAGATAAATACTATACATATACGTGGTCCGAAGAGGGAGAATTTTTGGCAAATGGCGAAAAAACAAGTATTCGCATAGAGCCTGTGGATCAAAATACCTTTCAGGTAGCCTCTATTTGTTTGGTTTTGTATATGTAATGCTCAGTCCTCACTTGAGGCCAGAGGAAGCTAAAATCATGATGTCTCTTTATATATGAAAAACACAGTTACTTTCTTCCCAAAACAATTATCAGTATGCTTACTATTATGTATTCCGGCATTCATTTTTTGTCAAACTGAGCAGGTGAAATTAGATTTTTCTGAGTGTCAGGTAACATTGAATAATGAGATCCTTATCCGCATATCACCGACTGGGGATATTTATGACAAAGAAGGGCAAGTAGTTGCAAAAATTGACAAGGAAGAGGGAATGGTCCATAAATCAAACCGAAGAGGCTTCTTTAAAATAGAGAATAATGAGGTCACTGATACGTATGGATATCATGTAGCAACGGTAGATAGTCTAGGGCAAGGAAGTACTGATTTGCTAAGTTTTAGGTGGTCAGAAAAAGGAGAACTTATTACGAATGGTAAAAAAACACCGATAACCATATCACCCATTGATACTAAATCATACCAGGTAGTTTCTATTTTTTTACATCTTTAACCCAGATTATGCATTAGAAAATCTATAACAGCCTTCAACAGCTGCAAATATGGACGTTTCACTTCATTTTATACATTCACCCTAGCAGCGGTGGCAGTACTGCGCAGAAAGTAAGAAAATGCCAGCCTTTATTACTTACTGATAAGTACAAAAAATGTCTAAAGGGATTAAGTTGTTCGTATCTCTTGGCATTATGTCTTGAGTGTGCTCTTAACCCAAAAATAACATCAGACTTTCAGATATAAAAAAAGCTTCTCGATTAAGAGAAGCTTTTTTTTTGGTGCGGGCGGAGAGACAGTTATCGAACTTTTGATGGAAGATTGTGAGTTAATTATCAGTAAATCAAAGTTTTTGTAAAAATTCTATTTTACATAACTTAGAGTGTCAATCTGGGGTTTTGTGCAACAGATAAATTTATAGTATTTTGATGTGAACTGTCGGGTCTAAGATCCCATCCTTATATCCTGAAGCAGATTATCAAATTTCTGATGTGTTAGAAAAGAAAGCTACTTGTAAACAAAGAAAGCTAGGTTGGGATATCACTAATTATTTGTTATGCTGGATTTGGGTCGGGGAGTAAACAGATAAGGGATTTGCAAGTTTACTAAAATGCTCTTTTAATTCATATACCGTCATACCGTCATTATATTGTAGAAATGTGGCTTATTTCATTAATTGAGCTAAAAATATTTTTTGATTGCTCTTCCATTAGCTTTACAAAACCTTTGTCTAAATTGAATTCTTTGTTTTCACATAAATCATATTTTGCTGAATTTAATTCCTTGATAGTAATTTTTTTCAATTCTTTTGCTTTTATACATTTAAAACCTTTATTGCTTAAAATAATAATATGGGTGTTGTTATACTTATAACTTTTTCCCAGATCTTCATATTTAAATACTCCATCCCATCTGTATTTTATTTCTGTGAAAAATAACTTTTTTTGTTCTTTATTCAATATCAATAAGTCAGGTCTGCTATTCAATATGCTTAACTCTGATTTTGAAAAGTCTGAGTTATCTAGAAATTCATTTACATACGTTAGATTATTTTCAACGCCATACCTAAAGACAATAAAACCTAAACTTGTAAAAAGATTCTGAATAATAGATTCGGCAACATGTCCCTTTATATATCTTAAGGGGGTTTTCTCAAACGAATAATTCTTAAATCCTCTTACATACCTGCTCCCAGAAGACACATAGCATTCATAGCAAATAGGATTGTTACTACGGGTATAGACACCACAACGTTTACATTTGTTCATAATCAAAATTGTTCCTCGGTCCTTGCTTCATATCCACAACGAACACGTCCAAAATTTATGGCTTTTTTAAGCGACACTTTTCTAATGGTGTCTTTACATTTTAAAAGACCTTGACAGTGTTTTTTATAATGGTAAGATTTGCTAGTTAAGCTATTACATATATAAACTTTTTTTTCGTTTATGTTTTTTACTGTTTTTGCTTCTTGTCCATATATTGAACAGGAGAGTGGCACTAGTGAAATTAATATTAGCATTTTCATATTGGTGTAGTTTTATAATCATTCGTTTGGTTTTCAGTGAATTAAATTTAACACTTATGATTGATTAATTACACATACTTCTGGCTACATAGGTTTTGTTACCATTAGAATTGATGTAATAACAACCACCTCTTGGTCCTCGGTAATAAGTTTTTGTAGTTTTTGTTTTATATTGTTTTTTACGTTCTACAGATCTTGAATAACTACCATCTTTATACTTTGCGGTTTTTGTAAAAAACTGAACTGTATTGGTTGATTGCGTTTCATTACCTAACTTTTTGTCTAAGGCATCAATTTTTGATTGTATTTCTTGTGCTTGTTTAAGCAAATTATCTCTGTGGTGTACTAGCTCTTCTCTCAGATAAAGACTTGTCTCTCTACTCTGGGAGTTGGATTGGTAGAATATAGAAAGTAATAAGAATAGAAATATTACTCTTTTCATTGGATATAGGTTTATTGTTCGTGCTCGTAATAATCTATAGTTTGAAGTAATTGTTCTTCGAAGCTATAAATATCATTTATCGACTGAATTTGTTCTCGCTGCACATTTTTGTTTTGATCAAAAAGAGAGATGTATTTTTTATTACCATCTAGATGAAGTCTGCAAATAGGTTTTCTATTATTATCATCGAGAAGGATACCAAAATAAGATTGAGTATCTCTATGAACAATTCTATTTATTACTATTTTCCTTCGTAAAATGGCTACTACAATACGAAAAGCCTCTAATTCTTCTTCTGTAGTGATAACTTTACTAATCTCTTCTTCCTCTTCAAGTTCTTCTTCTTGCTGTTTTTCGGTTTCCTTATTAAGGGCTGAGTTTAGACGGTCGTTAACCCGTTCACTAATGGTTTGATTAAATGCTTTTTTTACTAGCTCGCTGAATTCTTCCATTATACGTTCCGTTAATCGGCCAGAATATACTTGACCAGCAAATAATCGTACAAAGTTGTAAGTAGGTTCCTGTAATTCACCATTGATTATTTTTTTAATCTCTTTGGTAAATTTTAATGAGCTGGCATTATTCACTATTTTATCAATATCAAAATTCGATTTATGGAACTTTGATATTTCGTGAATCGTATTCTCTTTTAGGTTAGTAACATTGAATTCGAGAAAGGGTTTTTGATCCATAATATTGGTTTCGTCAAGATCTGTATAGAATCTATATTCAACACCATTGGTAAGTAGAGCAAACCTGGTATGAGTAACATGAAAATATCTTGCTAATTGAGAGTTATGAATATTTAGGTCTTCTTTCCAGTTTTTACATTCAATAATCATTACCGGATTACCATCATTAAAGATAGCATAGTCTACTTTTTCACCTTTCTTTAATCCAAGATCAGCAGTGAATTCTGGGACCACTTCAGTTGGGTTAAAACTATCATAACCTAAAAGGTTTATAAAAGGTAACACAAACGCATGTTTGGTTGACTCTTCAGTTTCAATTTGATTTTTCAGTTGCTCGATCTTATCAGCTAAAGCTTTAAGTTGGTTGTTTAGTTCCATTGATTTTTATTATAACTGTGTAATTACTTTGGTTAAAAGCTCAGATATTTCTAACATCTCTTCTCTATTAAGTTTTATATTAGTTTTGAAATCGCGTTTATCAAGTTGCATATACAAACTCCATTTTTTATTATACCAAAAACATCCAGCTTTTAAATCACTACGACTTTTATATGTGACCTCAGTATAGTTTTTGGGGATTATATTCAGTACTTCTTCATTTATAATTTTTATTGATTTTATTAGCCCATCAATTTCATCTGAATCTAAAATGGCTTTCATTCCTGCATAGTATTGATTTTTTGATGTATTTTCAATTAATAAAGCACTTATTGAATCACCGGAAATCATATCGGTATATTTTATTATTTGGAGATTAATTTTATTTGACTTTCCAATGTCAATGAATTGTTTTTCAATTAATGTTCCAGATTTAGCCGAAAATATTTCTGCATTACTTTGATTAGATTCTATTTTTTGACTTTGTGATACTATGGTGTTTGATACTAATAGCAATGTAATTAGAAGAAGTTTTTTCATTTTTTAGCTTTTAGATTAATAACAATCACATTTATAATCCATGATATATTTGTGAAATCGTTCTCCATAGGAATCAGAATCGTAATATCCACCATATTGGAAATTACTCCAGTTGGAAGGAGGGATTCCACAGAAAATATATGTGCTTGTTATATAATTGTATTCATTTCTCTTAATTTCAGCTATTACAAATGTTTTATACTCGTAAGTGTATACAGTAACTTTATATAACCATGAAGAGTCTAAAGTATAGTTGCTCAAACTACTATAATAATATCCTTTTATTTCAATAAAATCTATTAGGTGGTCACAATCTACCTGTTGTGCTAAACATTTAATATTAACTAACAGGAGTATTATCAAGGAAACCATGAAGAATTTTATTTTTCGACTCAAGCTTTTCATTACTTTAATTTTATTCAATAGTAGATCCATCAGAGAAAATAATTTTTTCTGGTTTCCAGATTACCTTAATATCCTTTAAGTCTTTATTTTTTAGGGCTTGATCTCCATCATTGAACTGGTTGTAGTCAGTTGATGCATTCCATGTAGCTTCACTATTAGCTTGGATGGCTTGATCATAGACAAAACTTAGAGACTTTATCTTATCACCAAAAAGGTTTGTAAATTCAATTTGACCCTTAACAGCTCGGATTTCCTTATCAGATTTATTTTGAATTGCAAACTTATAGGTTATATAATCCTCATAGTTATATTTACTAAAGCCTTTTTTATAGCATGTGACAATAACACTTTCGGAAAGTATTCGAATCCTTTCTTCTTCTTCATTTTTGACTTTTTTTGCTAATTTTTTCTGTTCTTTTTCTATTTTATCTTGTTCAGTTTTCCATTTTTTACCGTCATCAAGTATTTCTTGATAGGTCATACCTTCTAGTTCCTTGTCTTGAAGTTTTAGTCTTATCATTGTACCTGCTAAAAGCATTAATTCAGTTGAATCCAATTTTTCTTTAATCTCGAGCATATCTTTTTCAGCTTTTTCTTCGCTGAATTTTTTATTTAAAGGTGATGAACAAGAAATAATTAGATATACGAATGCAGGAAAGAGTATTGTTTTTTTCATTTGTATTATTATTTATCCTATTGATGAACCATCAGAGAAGATTATTTTTTCTGGTTTCCAAATGACTTTTAAATCCTTCAAATCTTTATTCTTCAAATCACGATCTCTATCTACATATTGGTTGTAATCAGTAGTGGCATTATAATTATTCTTTCTCCCGGACTTTATTGATTCATCATATACAAAACCTAATGAATTAATTTCATCTCCAAAAAGGTTTGTAAATGAGATTAAACCTTTAACTGCTCTTATATCTTTTTCAGATTTATTATGTATTATGAAATTATATGTTATAAATTGTTCATAATCATACTCTTTGTACCCCTTTCTGATGCATTGTACATCAATAATGTTTGAAAGATCATGTGGATCATTTGATTGGACTTCCATAAAGTTTCTTTTTAAGATTAATACATTCCAAACTTACCAACCATAAAAACCAATCCCTTGTGGTTTTCCACAGAGCATCAAAATGTTATAAATAAAATGACCTCACAGGTTTCGAAAACCTGTGAGGTCTATTCAAAAACTTGTTGTCTTATACAAGCTTAGATTTGAAAAACGTTTCTTTAGTATAAAACTTTAATTAGGGCAACTCCAATTGGTTTTGTCAGCTTTATCAACATTATTCTTCCAGTGTAAAGGTTGAAGATTATTGTCATCATCATTTCCTCCATTCGCTACGGGATTAATATGATCAATCTCCCATCCATAATCTGATTTTCTGTTTCCATGCTCAGAATATTTCATTTTTTTACCACATTTATCTTTTCTCCAGGTGTCCACCGGTTCGCCACTAATTACTTGCCCTTTTTTCCAAACATCTTTCTTTTGTTGATTGGTCCAAGCTCCACCATTTTGGTTTGTGTTTTCATTTCTTGCCATTTTTAATAGTTTTAAAATTAATAATGACTAAACTTACCTCGATCAAAAAAGAATCCCTTGTGGTTTATCACAAGGGATAGCGATATGAGCTAAAATATGATTAATCGATTAACCCTAATTGATTAACGATATATGTTAATTGTACATTGTTTTTGGCATTAAAATCGTCTCGAAGCTTTCGTATTCGATCTTCTACAGATCTTTTACTATTAGGTTCGATATCATTTTCTACTAAGTATTGACTTATTTCTTCATGTTTATATCCTTGAACTAGTAATTTTAGAATTTTTATTTCGTATTGATCCAATTGTAACACATTTTTTTGATGTAATGCATCCTTTGATATCGGGCATGTATATATGTTATCTTGATCAACTGCTGTGATCGCTTGCACAAGTTGAGTTAAACCATACAGACCTTTACATACGTATCCATCTATTTTATGGTTTGTGAAAAAGGATTTGATGATAGCAGGTTTCTTTTCACCCGTAAAAACAATAATCTTAATATCTGGTTGTATTGTTTTTACCTTTTCGATAAGTTCTTTTCCTGTAGTTATCTTATTTTTTTTATAATCTAAAGCAAACGAAAGATCACTAATTAATAGATCATAAGGAGTATTCTTTTGTAGTGCTTCTCTTATTTTGAGTAGGGTTTTATCACAGAATTGCGCAGTATCTACGGTTGCTTTGGTATAATCGCTAACCGCAGATACAATACCTAAGTTGTCACTATCTTCATCTTCGGCAATCAAAATTTTTGCAAACATATTGTATTCAAATTATGGTGTTAGAACAATAGAAGCTTTAAAACCTTCTTCTGGTTTTGAATCAAAAGTAATTTTTCCTCCTATGTCATCTATGCGGTTTTCCACATTGAGTAGTCCATTTTTAGAAATTGATTTATCAAGATCAATTCCTAGACCATTATCAGTATAATTTACAGTAATCTTTTTCTTTTCTTTAGCAAAAATTATTGCCACAATACTTGCTTTACTATGTCTTTTCATATTAGTAAGTAACTCTTTGAGTACCCAGTAGAGTTCTTCCTTTTTACGAGGAGATACTTCTGTCCAGAAATCGTTTTCTAATTCACTGGTAATTATCTTTGTTTCTTCATCACCATAAGAATTTAGAAGTGATATTAATTCATCGCCGTACTCTTCTCCGGTTTCAATATTATGATCTCTAGAAAAGTCTCTGATTTTATGATATACTGTATCAAATCCTTTAAGAATCTTAAGATTTTCCTGATGGCTTGTAAAACCTGAAACCTTTTGCAATTGAAGTACTAGGTAGTAAAGATCATTTCCTACTTCATCATGTAGTTTTTTGGAGAGCCTGTTTCTCTCTTTAGTTTCTGCCATTTTGGTTTGGTGTTTACGGTATCGGTCAATAGAAATTCCGATAATCGATACTACAATGATTATAATCAATAGCAATAGTTTTTGGTTGGCACTACGAACTATCCTTAAATCTTTTTCTGCCGTTTCGGCTTTTAACTCAAGTACTTTTTTACGATTTTTTTCGGTATCGTATTTTATTTTGGCGAATTGATTTTTGGCTTGTTGTCTGGCGATATAGATACTATCCGTTAGTCTTTGATATTCAATAGCAACTTCTTTTGGATTCTCTTCTAATTGAATGAGGTAGGAGAGAGCTTCTATTTTTGATGTGGCACTCTTTAATTGCTCTGCTATTTGATAAGCTTTCTTAGCATTGCCAATGGCAATTTTATCTTGCCTAAGGTTTTTATAATATTCAATTAAATGGATATAACTTGAAAATTGTCCAGAAAAATCATTTTCGTCTAAGCGTATTTTAAGAGTACGTTTTAGTTCATCTTCTGCCAGATAACTTTTATTAGCCGACCATTTAGCATATGCTAAATTATTGAGGATTCGCGCTTTTTCTTTTTTATTAAGTTTAAGTGTGTCAACAGATAATTTAGAAAGTATATCGATGGCTTTTTTAGAGTTATTATTTGTTAAATGAACTAAGGCTAAGTTATTTTTATAGATAAGCTTATCTGTCTGATTCTTGGTTTGTATAATTGCTTTATTATACCAATAGATAGATTCATTATAATTGTTTTGTCTTTTAGAGCTAATTGCCAAAGTATTATACACAGAGGCTATATGTTTTTTGTCTACTTTTGGATCTAAATATTCTAAAGCCTCGATTGAAGTTACTTCACTACCAATAAAATCTCCCTTATTATTCTGTATAGTTGCCATTGTCAATAACCTTTTAGCAGCATTAGAATATTCTTCTATGGAGAGATGATAATTTTTCGAGCGGTTTAAGTAGAAGAAAGCACTATCCAATTTTGATGCTTTATAGAAATAGTTCCCAATTTTAAAATTAGCTCTTGAAAGCATTATGATGTCATTTGTAATTAATGCCTTTGTCATTAGTGTTTTACCATAAAAAAGAACACTATCATACTGCTTAGCTTTGTTATGTAATGTAATTTTATAAGAAAGGATTTTTTTCTCTAAAGAGTCTAGACCAGTATTTATAGCTAATTTGTAAGAAGAGTTAATTGAGGTAATACGTTCGGGTAATGACTTTTGTTTGTCCCTTGCATTTTGATAAAATAGGGATATACTATCTATTTTTGAGCTTTTTACTTTGATAATTGCATTGTTGCTGTCTGAACAAGAGATAAATAAAAATGAATAAAACAGTAAGATAAGTGTACTATGTTTAAAGTAGTTTACTTTCATGTATTGAAAGTACTAAAAATATTAAAACCGCACCATATTAGTGCGGTTTTGATTTTTATTAATTAGGTATTTGCCTATTCATCATCATCGTCCGGAACTACAACTCCTTCTTCTCCTTCTGTAGCTAATTCTTCTATGCCGATTTCTTCGGATAAACCTGCGGTTGAACAAGAAAATAAAGACATATTAAACATTACTATTGCTATAATTAAAAATGATCTTCTCATCTTTTTTTGTTTTTGAAATTGAACAATAGTGTTGCTGTCCGGGTCTTGAATCCAGATGATTACCTGCCTTTCAGCAACACGTTAAATGAGAAGAAGCGCTTCTTCGAGTTTGGGAAGTAGTTTGGAAACAAGCAGACAAGAAGAGGTCATTTTACTTCCCAGATCAATTCGCTGATCCTGTCTTGTATTTCCTTTATGAATTGTTTTGTATAGTATAAAAGTGTTTTGTTTTTAGACTTTTATTTAAATAACAATCACGACTCATAAATTGTTAACACTGCAAATATGTTTTTAAAACCAAAATTTTGAATGGAAATCGAATAGAAGTCTTATAGAATTTTAATAGAACCCTTTAATGATGAGGGATATGATGTGGTTTTCCACAATGAGATTTCCATGAAAATTCCTACTTTTGACTATATATACTATCAAATTCATGGAGGTATTTAAGAAAATCGTGGCCCTATCGTTCATAGAAGCATATCAAAAAAATCCACACATAACATCAAAAACAGGATTGGCAAGAAAGATTTCAGAAAGTATAACTGAAAAAGAAGGAAAAGCTCCTGATGACAAACATTATAAGTCTTTACTAAATTATTTTGATTTCTATTTTAATGATGGTAAAAAAAAAGAGCCGACTGAAACTTTAATTAATAAGTTACTGGGTTACTTAAAATTTGATTCAATGGGTCAATTTTTAAAAAATCAGCCAAGTGATTTGAGTTATTTAGAAAGAGTACCTTTTGTAGATTATAAACCTAAACCTTCAGTAGAAAATAAAGATGATATTTCAGATTTTAAGAATGATATAGATGATGACGAAGTAGTGAAACCTATTAAGGATTCTGAAAATGGGAGATTAAAAAAAATAACTATCGTTATAACCTTTATAGTATTTGCTTCAATACTGTATTTTAAACTTAATAATCAGCAAAAAAACTGCATGATCTGGGTAAAAGACCACTATGAAAAAATAGCTTGTGAAAAAGCTGATGGTCTTGAAGTATCAGTAAATGAAGAGTTATTAGAAAATTTTAGAAAAGTAACGTTAGACACCACAATGACATTTTTTAAAAATGGAGAGGCTTTGTTCTGGTATGATAAGACAAAAGGAGTGGTAGAGTTCTTTAATAGTCCGGGAATACACCCAAAACATAGAACAAAATTATCGCCAATTACCGAAACGATTATAAGAAAGTATGTTTACAAAGAAGAATAAAAAAACAGGCTTTGTTTAAACCAAAATAAAAAAACCCAGATCAACTGATCTGGGTTTTCTTTTGCTGTGCGGGCGGAGAGACTCGAACTCTCACACCTCGCGGCACTAGATCCTAAGTCTAGCGTGTCTACCAATTCCACCACGCCCGCATTATAACTTTACAGAAACTTAGGACTATCTGCAAAAGCGAGTGCAAATATAAACAATACTTTTAAAATAAAAAGAACCTTGACAAAAAATATAAACTTTTACCCAATACTTTTAAATAAAACTAGGTATTAGTACTTTTAGACAGAAAAACTAACACTAACTCATGCAAAATATAAAAGCTTACGTTCAGGAACATCAAGATCGGTTTATCAATGAACTTCTTGAACTTCTCAAAATACCTTCTATCAGTGCCGATTCGGCTTATGAAAAAGACGTCATCAAAACCGCTGACGAAATCAAGAAAAGCCTCGAAAAAGCAGGGTGCGATATGGTCGAGATCTGCTTGACACCGGGATATCCGATCGTATACGGAGAGAAAATTATAGATCCCAATTTACCTACCGTTTTGGTATATGGGCATTATGATGTACAACCACCAGACCCTATAGACCTTTGGGACAGCCCGCCATTTGAGCCAGTGATCAAAAATACCGATCTACATCCCGAAGGAGCCATTTTTGCACGAGGTGCTTGTGATGACAAGGGGCAGATGTATATGCATGTCAAAGCCTTAGAAATCATGACCCAAACAGAACAATTGCCTTGCAATGTTAAGTTTATGATCGAAGGAGAAGAAGAAGTGGGCAGTAAAAGCTTGAGCTGGTTCGTATCCAATAATCAAGAGAAATTGGCTAATGACGTAATTTTGATCAGTGATACTGGGATGATTGCCAAAGATGTGCCCTCTATCACAACAGGGTTGCGCGGATTAAGCTATGTAGAGGTTGAGGTAACAGGACCCAATCGAGATCTGCATAGTGGTTTGTATGGTGGAGCTGTAGCAAATCCGATCAATATACTGACCAAAATGATCGCCTCGTTGCATGACGAAAATAACCACATTACCATCCCCGGATTTTATGACAAGGTAGAAGACTTGAGTACCGAAGAACGGGCAGCAATGGCAAAAGCCCCATTCTCTCTAGATGACTATAAAAAATCATTAGACATCAATGCCGTATATGGCGAAGAAGGATATACCACCAATGAGCGCAACTCGATACGCCCAACATTAGATGTTAATGGCATTTGGGGAGGATACACAGGAGAAGGAGCCAAAACTGTGATTGCCAGTAAGGCCTATGCCAAAATATCGATGCGATTAGTACCGAATCAAGATTGGGAAGAGATTACTGAATTATTCAAGAATCATTTCGAGCACATTGCTCCCGAAGCAGTCACCGTAAAGGTAACACCACATCATGGCGGGCAAGGCTATGTTACCCCAACCGATAATATAGGATATCAAGCCGCTAGCAAAGCATACGCAGATACTTTTGATAAAACTCCGATTCCTCAACGCAGTGGTGGCAGTATCCCTATTGTTTCATTGTTTGAGAAAGAACTAAAAAGCAAGACCATCCTTATGGGCTTTGGCCTGGATAGTGATGCCATACACTCTCCCAACGAACATTTCGGAATCTGGAATTATCTAAAAGGGATCGAAACGATTCCGTTATTTTATAAATATTTTACAGAATTAAGTAAAAAATAATGTGGGCATTCCCCCGATTGGAGATCGGGGTCGGGCGCTACGCTATATCTTTTTTGATCTATTTCCTTCGCACACTCAGGAAACAGATCAAAAAAGGATGCCGCTACGATCCCTAATGCAACTATCCGATCGGCAATAATTATATAGTTACACATCCCAGACGTGACAGGTTTTCGGAAACCTGTCACGTCTTTTTATATAGGACTAAATCAGCGCAGGTCTTTGATTATAGGGAACACTTTTTTGACTCTGAAGAGCTATGGCATTTGGGCCTTAATAGGGATTAGTTTCTATTTCTTCTGTATAAAAATAAGCCCAAAAGCAGACACCCTAAGACCGCCAAACCAATACACCAGTACCATAAAATGGTATTCTCAAAAGCAATAGGAGTAGCATCCCCAACCAAATAAAATCCACCCCAATAAAAAGGATCTGTACGGTTAATATTTGCAGTTTTTAGATATTGTAATTTGGCCTGTTGTAGTGCTTTTGCCTTATTCATTCCATTTTTTAGGTTGGAGTAGAAATTTCGCATTAATATCGGAGTAGTTTGATCTGATATTTTCCAACTACTTAACAATAAACTTTTGGTGCCCGCATATTGAAAAGCGTTACCTAGACTCATAATTCCTTCGCCTTTAGCAATTTTACCGCTTCCAGTATTACATGCACTTAGTACTGCAAGTTCTGCAGGGATATCTAATGAGAATAACTCGTGTGCATATAATAAATTATCTTCTATAGTATCTTTACTTTTCGTGAAAAATAATTTAGAATTTTGTGGGCGTTTATTATCTACTTCGCCGTGTAATGCTAGATGTATAATACTATAATTACTTATATTTTTTTTAAAGTTGGATTCAACGGCTTCTGATCCATAATAATATTGTCCGTCAATAATATCGGCAATAGCCTTGATTTCTTTGCGTGTTCCTGGTAGATCATCTCCTGCATCTCTAAGACTTGCGAAGCTCATAGACGTCGAAGTATTAGTATTGGCATTGTCAGAAAAAGAGAATGCTAGACATTCTGAACGTTTTTCAGAATTGAGTTCCCTTTTAAATGGATCAAAAAGTAGGGTGGCAGAATTTGCATAAGTCACCGCGTAATCATTTAATAGATATGATAAATTCTTAGGATTATTAGAGGAATCGTCTTGAGTAAGCAACAATTCGAAATTAAGATACCATAGTGGACCATCGGGTATAATGATCAATTCATCTCCTACGATTTGATCTTTGATAGGGCCAATAATTTGCTGGTATAATTGGTAAGATATTGTTTTGAATACCCGTGTATCTTTAGAAGTGATAGAAGTTCTTAAGTTTTCTATTTGTTCAGTTAGTTTTAGTGTTGCTATTTCCTTTACAGCAATATTATTTTTAGATATAGTAAATGCATAGGTGGTACTATCCGAGGTGAAAAACTCTAATACTGTTGTGCTCTTTTTTAATTTTTTTTGGATCTCTTTTACAGAAATAATATCGTTTTGATGTTTCAGTTGGTAATATTTAGGATATTCTTTCTCAAAAACGAGGAGTAAAGAATCCTGTGTTTGATCAATAGCAAAAAGTTTATTTTCATACTTTTTTATTTTTATTGAATCTATGGGACTATTGGATTGTTCACCAAGAATTTGAGATTGATAAAAAGCACTATTTGTTTTAAGATTTTGTTCTGTTTCTAACAAAGTTTTTGATAACCCAGCAACTCCTTTCGCATTAGTCTCTGCCAATAGTTCTTTTAAGGTGTTGGCTTTACTTTTTTCTGCATAGTAAAAGGCTTTTTCTAATGAATGTTGTTCTTTGGTTTCCTTGTAGGCTAATAAGCATGCCTCAATCCCATCTGTATAAGCTTCTTTTGCTAGTTTAGAAAAGGTTACCTTGTCTTGATAATTCTGATAGGATTGTCGGATGGTATTAATGAGAATATCAATGTTTTTGTAAAGAACAATACTTTGGTCCAAATCTTTTTTTAGCCCTTTTTGAAGGTAACGATATTGTAATGTTTTAGCTTTTCCTTGTAATGCTTCTAAAAGAGTTATATTGTCATAATAATGATTCGGATCAAAGGTGCTAGAAACTATTTTTGTATTATTATTTTTAAGATTGGATAATATAGCCTTGTCGTAGTATTCAATGGCTTTCGTATATTCTTTTTGTTTTTTATAAAGAGCACAAATTTCAAGATAAATTATTATTGTAGAAACATGTTTTTCACTATAGATACTGTGCATCATACTTAGTCCTTTATTATAGTATTCAAATGCTATCTCATATTTTCCTTTTTCAAAATAAACTTTTCCGATTTGTGAATAAGTATCTGCTGTCTCGTGATGGTTTATTCCGTAAACAACATTGTTTATCGATATTGATTTTTTGTAATATTTTAAAGCATTGGTGTAATCTTTTTTTGTCAGATAAAGGTTTCCAAGATTACGTAACACAAAGGCAACATTATTATGGTTATTCACATAAGCAGCTTCATAAATGTTTAATGCTTTGTTATAATAGTTCAGTGCTGCTATTGTATTTCCATTATGTAGCGAAAGAGTACCTAAATTATTGTAAATAATTGCATTACGTAAATGTTTTTTCCCAAAGATTTCAATCCTTAGATCTAAACTTTTTTTAGAAAACTTTAACGCTTTATTATATTCTCCTTTTTTTTCCAAAACAACACCCATATTTAGATATAGCAAGCTTAAGGGATACTTGTTTTTCTTTTCCTGAAGTATAAGAGGTAAAGCCTTTTGATAATATGTCAACGCAGCATCAAGTTGATTCTGTTTCTCATAATATTGACCAATATTAAAATAACTTTGGGCAGCAAATATATGTTCCTTACCATAATTTTTTATGATAATCTCTAAATCTTTTTTATAGCACATTATGGCATTTGTAAAATCCCCAAGTTGAATATAGACACCTCCCATATTATTATAGGTATTTCCAGTTTCTGGATGATTTGGTCCGACAGTTTGTATATAGATAGCTTCGGCTTTCTTATAATACTGTAAAGACTCATTATAGTTCGCCTTAAAATAGTTTAGTAGCCCTAGATTTGCATATGATTTTGCAATACTAATATATATTTCGGGGAATAGTTTTTGTCGAATGGCTAATGCTCTGTGATGATATTCTAAAGCTTTATCATAATTAGTTTTTTTTTGATAATAATTGCCCATATTATCATATGCATTAGCCTCTTCATTAGTGTTTTTTTCTAAGTGCGTGTTGCAAATTTCTATTACTTTTTTTATGTTTTCTAAAGACTCATCAAGCTTATTCATTCTCCATTGATTTTCGGAGATTTTATTGTAGCAATTGGCAACTCTTTTCCATGTTTTTTCTTTTTTATATAGAGGTAATGCTTTCTTGAAATAAACGATAGAACTATCTGGTTTTCTATCTGCTAAAAAAGAATCTGCTTTTTTGTAATATTGAGAAGCGAGGATGGTGTCAATTTTTACCTGTCCTTGGATGTTATTACTTATCACAAGAATTAGAAGTAGATAAGACAAAACGGAAAAAGGTATAGTTGGTTTCATAAGTATAGAAAATGATTATAACTATTAATAGCAAAAAACGTAAGAATGTTACTTTAGCCATTAATATATTATTTTTTAATTTGTAATCAATTCATTAAATACGTTTTAATATTGAAAAAATTCTAAAGCTCACTCTACATTTATAGAATTTCAGACTGTTTGAGCGTAGCGAGTTTCTGAAATTCAGGAGTTGAGCAAAAAATTTAAACAAAGTTTTGTAAGCCTAGACTTTTTTGTTTAGCTCATGCGGTATTATTTATGGGTAAGGAATTCGTGAATCTCCATTGTCGATTTCTTTTTTTGGCAATGAAAAAAAGAAAGGAGGAATGTTTTAGAATTTTTCATTGGCCCCACGCATATATTTTTTCTGGGATCATGTATATTTCAGCGGTAGGTTGTATCGTATCATATTTGATAGAAGTTTTCGAGTCTCAAAAAAGGAGTGAGAAATAAGTGCATCTAGCTCGTTACAGCATATTCAGACCTCACAGGTTTTAGAAACCTATGAGGTCTTTTCGAATACCAATTTAATTTTGAAAATATGATATCGAATTTTGATTTTGAAGAAATAGTGCAGAATGTACATGGTATTACGAACTCTTTCTTTTATATAAAAACAAGCACCCTGCAAGAATAGCAATACTTGCAAAACCAAGAAACCAGTATAGAAAGGTAGAACTTCCCAAATCTATAGCTGCAGAATTACCTACAAGATAAAATCCACCCCAATAAAAAGGATCTGTTTGTATGGCATTGGCCGTATTGAGAAACTCTAATTTTGCTTGCTGCAAGGCCTTGCCTTTGGTCATACCCTCTTTTAAATTTTTATAAAATTTCTCCATCAAAATAGGAGTGGTTTGGTCTGATACCTCCCAGCTGGTTAAAAGTAAACTTTGAGTACCTGCATACTGAAAAGCATTGCCTAGACTCATGATGCCTTCTCCTGCGGCTATTTTACCACTTCCTGTATTGCAGGCACTGAGTACCGTAAGCTCTGCGGGGATATCAAGTGCAAATAGCTCATGTGCATATAATACGTTGTCTTCTAGCGTGTCCTTGATTTTAGTAAAGTAGAGTTTTGAGTTTTGAGGATGCTCATTATCTATTGCTCCATGCAATGCTAAATGAAGCATCTTGTACTTGCCTGCATTTTTTTTGAAATTAGCTTCTACGGCTTCTGAGCCATAAAAATATTGACCATCGATAATGGTTGCAATATTTTGAATCTCTTCGCGAGTTCCCGGTAGGTCGTCAATAGAATTTCTTAGTGTTGCCATGCTTGTGTTTCCGGTTTTTGCCAAGGCAGTACTATCCGAAAAAGAGAATGCCAGACATTCTGGTTGTTTTTTTCCTGGGGACTTACTTTGAAAAGGAGTAAACAATAACGTAGCCGAATTGGCATGTGTAATAGCATAGTCACGAAGTAAATAGGATAGTTTTCTAGGGTTGTCAGAAGTATCTTGTTTTGTCAATAATAGATCAAAATTAAGATGCCATAAGGGGCCATCGGGTATAATAATTAATTCATCACCTTTGATGTGATCTTTTAGAGGGGCTATTAATTGAGTATAAAGTATGTTTGAGGTGGTTTTGAAAGCGTGAATATCCATCGCAATAATGGCATTTCTAAGCGTCTCGATATTTTCTGTTAATCGCGGTGTTGCAATTTCTTTTAGAACAATATCATTTTTGGTAACCGTAAAAGCATAGGCTGAGCTGTCTAACGTAAAGAATGAAATTAGGGTAGTTTTTTTATCCAAATTTTTCTGAATACCCTTTAACTTAATGACAGCATTCTTATGTTTTAGTTGATAATATTTTGGATAGTTTTTTTCTAATACAAGAAGTAAAGAGTCTTGTCTTCTGTTTATATCAAAAAGTTCATTTTCATACCTTTTTATTTTAGAAGAGTCAATAGTTGCCTTTGACTGTACTTCAATAATTTTTGATTGATAGTAAGCTTTATCTGTTTTTAGGTTTTTCTCTATTTCAAGTAAAGCCGCTGGCAATCCAGAAACTTCCTTGGCATCCATATCAGCAAGTAGTTCTTTTAATATATTGGCCTTGCTTTTCTCAGCATAAAATAAGGCTTTTTCTAAGTTTTCTTCTTTTTGACTGTCTTCATAAAGTAATAACTGAGCTGTTATTGCATCGGCATAGATTTCTTTTCCTAATTTAACCAAAGATAGTTTGTCTTCGTAGTTTTGAAATGACTGACGAACTTTATCGATTATCAAGGGGATTTTATTGTAAATAGCAACACTTTGTAGTATATCTTGTTTTTTATGATTGTGCTTATATCGAGACGCTAAAACGCTAGCTTTGCCTTTTAGAGAGGTTAGTAATATTTCTAAATTATAATATTGATGTAGGTCTAAGCTTTTGTTATCTGATTTTTTACTGTCCTTAGTATTTGCCAAAATGGCGTTGTCATAGGATGCAATGGATTCATCGTACTTTTGTTGTTTATAATAAACTTCAGCGATATGATTTTGAAGGTCAGATGTTCGTAAGTCCGTTACTCCATATGCTGTTTTATGCATTTCTAAACTTTTTCTAAAGTAAGATAATGCTTTGTCATATTCGCATTTGTCAATATATAACTGTCCTAAGGGAACATATGCTTGGGCGGTTTTGATATGATGTTCACCGAACATGTTTTTTGTAATGTTTAGGCTCTTTGTTAAAAAAGCCAATGCTGTGTCATATTCTTTCTTTAATGAATACATGGAGGCGAAGTTTCTGTATTGTACAGCGATCTTGTCATGGTTTTTTCCATAAATACCTTCATACACTTGCAATGCTTTTTGATTATATAGTAACGCATTTTCATAATCATTTGTTTGTGTCAGAACAGACGAAATATTAGCATAGTTGTCACCGATTTCGGGATTATTTTCTCCATAAATTTCAAGCCCTATTTGTAGGCATTGCTGATAATATTGCAAGGCTTTATCATATTCTTTGTTTTCGTACATAAGAGCACCAAAGTTTTTGTATAACATATTTAATCCATAGTTGTCTTTCTCTCTGGTTAGAATAGTTAATGCTTGTTGATACTGTTGTAATGCCTTGTCATTTTGTTTGATTTTTTCATATGCAGAACCCTTATTAACGTAGCTATAGCCTATGTATAAATGATCTTCACCATAGTTTTTGATAGATATTTCTGAAAATTTCTTGTAATATTCTAATGCTTTTTTGGGTTGGTCAAGGGAAGAATAAATGCCCCCAATATTAAAATACGTATTCCCAATTTTTTGATTGTAGGGATCTGTTATTTTTAAGTAAATATTCACTTCCTTTTTATAAAACGTAATAGCCTTATCATATTCAGCGATAGCACTATATATCCTTGCAAGATACCCATACGACTGGGCTATCTTTAGATGATTTTCTGGAAATATTTGTTGCCGTATTTTCAATGCTTTTAAACGATAAATAATCGTGTTGTCATAATCAGAGAGTTTTTCGTAATAAAACCCAATATTGTTGTAAGCATAGGCCTCATCCTCAGTATCTTTTAGCTGATGTGCTGAAATTATTTTTAAGGCGGTTTCAGCATCTTTCTTGGATGCGTTAATATTTCCTATCCGCCATTTGTTGTGAGATAATTTGCTATAACAACTAACTACTTTTTTCCATGTTTTGACCTTTTTATAAAGCGGTAAAGCTTGTTTAAAAAACTTTAAAGAGGTTTCATATTTTCTTTCGTGTAGTAAAGAATCAGCTTTTTGATAGTATTGAGAGGCGAGTAGCGTATCGATTTTTACCTGAGCTTGTATTGAATTAAATGACAGAATGCTAATAATGATACAAATTTGAGTTATGATAATAACAGAAATATGTTGCTTCATGAGTATTTGATGTTGTTGAGGTTATAGAAACAAAGAACGTAAAAATGTTAGTTTATTGGGTGTTAAAAATATTGTCTGGCTAATTTGTTGAATGTATCGTGAAAATAAAAATTTGCAATTTCGGATTCTTTACTCTACATTTGTAGAACTATCTCTAATAATGTAGAACAATGCAATTGTCAAAAACAGAAGAACAACTTATGCAATATCTCTGGAAACTAGAGAAAGCCTTTATGAAGGATTTACTTGATGAATTTCCAGAACCTAAGCCGGCAACCACTACAGTAGCAACATTGCTTAAGAGAATGACCGACAAGGGATTTGTGCAGTATACGTTGTATGGCAAGTCAAGAGAATATTATCCGTTGGTCAAAAAGACGGATTATTTTTCTAAGCATGTAAATGGTTTAATAAAGAACTTTTTTAACGACTCAGCGTCGCAGTTTGCATCATTCTTTACTTCAGAAACGAATCTTTCGACTTCTGAATTAGAAGAACTCAAAAAAATTGTAGATCAACAAATCCAAAAACAAAAGAAATGATTATCTATCTACTAAAATCGTCCCTTTGTATGCTATTGCTATGGGGATTCTATGTATTGTTTTTAGAAAAAGAAAACATGCATTATGTCAAAAGATGGTACTTGATGTTTAGTTTGTTTTTTGCATTGATTATTCCTTTGGTCACATTTTCTTATGAAACCGAAGCTATTGTTGAAGCAGAAACCATGGCTCCTGTTGTTACTCAAGAAGTCATAGCGGCTAATGTTGTTAATGACCAGATTGCAGGAGCTTCATACCCATATTGGATGTTTTTATTATGGGGTATTTACGGGATAGGGGTTTTAGTTTTTGGTTTTAGATTTGTTAAGCATCTCAAATGTCTTACTAGAGAAATCAAAAGAAATGAGCAATTAGAAGAGCCATCTCATATCAATGTATTGGTTCCTGATACTATAATACCACATACTTTTCTGAATTATATTTTTGTTCCTAAAAAGGAATATCATGAAAAAAGAATCCCAGAAGAAGTGTTGCTTCATGAAAAAACACATGTGAGTCAAAAGCATACGCTAGATATACTTTTTGTAGAAATTCTACAAGTACTCTTTTGGTTCAATCCATTATTAGTTTGGATTAAAAAATGTATAAAGTTAAATCACGAATTTCTAGCAGATCAGACAGTGCTTAAACGTGAGTTTTCAGTTCAAAATTACATGAACTTACTCGTAACATATCCAAACGGTCCTCATCAGGCCGGTTTTGCGAGTCCTATTAATTATTCATTAACCAAAAAACGAATTCTTATGATGTCACAACAATTTTCTAAAAAAAGAGCAATAGCTCGAATACTATTGCTCTTACCGGTTTTATTAGGGTGTATGCTGTTATTTAATAATAAAATTGTCGCTCAGCAAACGAATGTAGCACATGTAAAAATTGCAGATAATACAGATCCCGATAAAAAAATTAAAATTCGTGTAAAGGGAGAGCAAATTACTGTCAATGGTACGGCAACTGATTTATCTGGTTTTACAAAAGCAATCGATGAAGTTACAAGACAATGGAAAGATGATGAGTTAAAAGCTGCTCAATTTGATATTCAAGTAATGAATTCGAATGATCAATTCCTTGACAAGTTAAATGCGGCTTACGAAAAAACACGTTTACATATATCAAATCCAGATGGACACAGCCTTATTCCACCTGCGCCACCAGCAGAGCCCAAATCACCAAAATCAGATACAAGTACAGTTCCTGCACCCCCACCAGTAGCTAAAGAACCGGTGTTAGAAGAAAAAGCCGTTCCTTCTCCTCCTAAAGTAAAGAAATACCCTTGTGGAGGTAAAAAAGTGACTGTTATCGTGCCGAGCGAATCTTCGGTTCATTCTTCTTCTTATTATGAACAAGAGATTGTAGAAGCATTAGAAAAAGCTGAACAGGCAAGAGCAATGGCAGAAGAAGAAGAAGAAATGATACTCATCGCAGATGCTGGCGATGAACATGAGATTGTGATTCTAGATGCTAAGAAAGATCAGTATGCTGCATTAGAAGCAGTATATGAGGCTAAAGCGTTTGAAATAATTGATGTAGAACGAATTCGTCATGAAGCACGTATGGCGCAAGAGGCATCATTACAAGTAAGAGAAGAGGCAATGAGAAATGCAGAAAAAGCCAGATTAATAGCCGAGGAAAGGGTACATGTTCATGCAGAAAAGGTACGTGAGGAAGCCAGAAAATATGCAGAAAAAGCTCGAAAGCAGGCAGAAAAAGAACGCCAGAAAGCATATAAAGTTAGAGATAAAGCTTTGAGACAAGCAGAAAAGGCACGCGAAGAAGCTCGAAAAGCAGCCTATAAGGCAGCAAAAAATGCTAAATAGAAAGTTTAAACAATAATAAATACAATAAAAAGAGGCTAATCTCTCATTACTATACTATGTAGTAATTAGGATTTAGCCTCTTTTGTTATTATACCACTAACTGACTTTCAATGGTATTAGGTATTTTTTGTATACCTAATCGGGAAGGGGAAATTTTTATGACTTTAATATCTTTAATCTCATTCGGTATATTTTTCCGGTTTCAGTATTGATATTCGTCTTTATTTTTTTGTAGTTCAATCTGCCTTTTACATAATCATCCACTCCCATTTTTTCAGAATTTACAGTAAGCACAACGATTTCTCCATTGGCATTCAAAGTAAATTCAACGTTTGCCTTAACTTCATTTTGTTCGATGTCCATTTTAGGAGCTTCTAGAAGTGTCGTGATTTCTTGTCTTAATTGTTGTTTTGGGTTTGCATCGATTGTATTATTTGCGAATACTTGTGATGAAACAATAATTACCAATGCTGCGAATACTACTTTTACGTTTTTCATTTTTTTTAGTTTTTTGTTTGCAGGTTAAAATAGATTATGAAACTATTTGTTCATTTTTACAGGGCAAATGTAGTCGGGATCAGGGGTTCCTTTTTCAATTAAATGTTTCTAAAAAGTTTATAAATTGTTACTATTACGTTAAGTATTGATTTTTAGTTTAAAATTAAAATTTGACATATTTGTATGTTTAAGAAGTTATTGTATTGTGAATTATGCAAATTTCAATCATATTTATGTAAATAATTATTTTTTAAATATATAATTTTGATAAATCAATAATTTAATAAAAGTTTTTAATATTATCTAAATGTTAAGAGTAGGATTTTACTTACGTCAGCATGTTGCGTATATGAGTTTACGACTTGCTCTTTTTTATGGATTCGGTTTTTATTTTTTTAGTGTACGATTAGTGTTGTAAAGGGTGTTTTTCTAAACTATTTTTATATACTGTAGTATCACTACCAAATGGTGGTATACATGAAGTTAGGAGAATAATAAATGTAAAACCTAAGGTGTAAAGAATTATCTTTGCAAAAAATTAAAGATTATGAGTCGAGGGCAAGGTCCTGATAAGGGAAAATCAAGAGGGAAAAGAGATGGTAATGCAGGAAGTAATCCTAATGCAAGAGATAAAAATGTGTCCCGACAAGGAAGTAAGCCATACAGAGGTAAAAGTTCTCAGAAGAAGTCAAATACATCGCCGAAGAAACTTGTTGATTCTGATGAGATGAGACTTAATAAGTATGTGGGAAACTCTGGAGTGTGCTCAAGACGAGAAGCTGATTTGTATATTCAAACAGGTAGTGTGTGGGTGAACGGAAAACCCATTACTGAGATGGGGTATAAAGTAAAGCTTACAGATGAGGTGAAATTTGATGGACGTGTCATCACGCCATACAAGAAAGAATATGTGCTTCTTAATAAGCCTAAAGGGTTTGTAACCAGTACAAGCCCAGAGAAAACAAGAACAGTAATGGATTTGGTGTCTAATGCTTCAAAATCAGTGTTAAAACCTGTCGGTAGGTTAGAACGTAATACTACTGGGTTGCTTTTGTTTACTAATGATGTCGATTTAGAAAAGAAACTTACGCATCATAAAAGCGGAGTGCGTAAATTATTTCATGTAGAATTGGAGCGTAATCTAAAGTTTGAAGACTTACAGAAAATAGAAAAAGGGATAAAGTTAGAGGAAGGTTTTATTACCGTTGATGAGATTTCTTATATAGAAGGAGTGTCTAAAAATGAAATAGGGATTGAATTACAGTCTTCTAAGAATGGTATTATTCATAAGCTTTTTGAACACCTTAATTATAGTGTGGTCAAGTTAGATAGAGTGATTTTTGCTGGATTAACAAAGAAAGATCTTCCTAGAGGGCACTGGAGAATTCTTACAGAGCAAGAAGTGGTTAATTTGCGAATCATGTAAAGCGGCGCTTTAAAGTAATTTTAGACAGATTAATATGTAATTACATATTATGTAATACGGGCATATCTAGTGGTTTCTTTTTGAATAACTCCCATATAAAAAGCGCGAATACTAATACATACTCAAGGCCAACCATCCACAAATTTTCTTTAAAATCAGGATGTATATAAGCCGTATAGCTAAGTATTACTGTAAGGGACCAGAGAATAGGGAACCTGTATTTGGTGAAGATACATAGTGATAACGGAACTGCAATATACCATGGGTGGACCGTAGTTGATAGAAAATAATAGATGCATATGCCTAATAGCATTGCAGTGATTAGTTGCTTCGTATCTCTATTTTTTCTAAAGAATGTTATGCATAGTAATATGATGATTACTATTAATGGAATTATTTTACCGGTAGTCTCTATGATATTCCATCCTACAATTTGATAACCGATCCATCTGATCACAAAATAAATACTGGCATTAAATTCGAAATTCTGAAACCATAGACGAATAGTACTGCTAAAGTTAGTAAGGAAAGATCCTGATAAAAACGGAGCAAAAGTTAGAAAGACGGTCATCAGAACTATACTATAAAATCGAAACAATTTTGATATTCCGGTGGTTGTGAGTTGATTGTTTGTGGTCGTGTTAAAAACAAGCTTTTGAAAAAATAAAGGCAAAAATAACAACGGAATTAGTTTTACTGATATAGAAAGTCCTAAGATAATGGCAGCCCAATACCAATATCCTTTATGTAAGAGGTATAATGAGTATATGATGAAAAAGACCATAATTCCTTCAAAATGAAGGTTGCCGGTACATTCGATAATAATAAAAGGATTAAGGATGTACCAGAAGATTCTTTCTTTTGGTAAGTCTAAAGCTTGTAGTAGTTTTTTTCCGAAGAAAAAAGTACCTATATCTGCAAGTATGAGTAGTGTTCTGAATACCATAGCAGAGCCTATAATACTTTTGCCGGAAAATATAGCCGCAATAGCATAACAGAATTGAGAGATGGGTGGGTAATTGGTGTAGTGACTACCATTAAGTTGCCCCATACCATTATACAGTTCTTGGGCTTGGGTAATAGGAATATTTTCTTGAGTAACCCAGACTTCGGGTAGCGATAAGTAAGGGTTTAATCCTTCTATCAACATTCTACCATCCCAGATAAACCTGTAAAAATCTTGAGATAAATTAGGGACTGCGAAGAAGAAAATAATTCGATATATAAGTGCCGAAACTGCTAATATTTTCCAATGAGTTTGTGTTCGGTGGATACTTGCGTAAGATAGGGCAAATAGGCTAACCCATACACTAATTAGTAAGGTGACATCTGTACGTTCTACTTGGTAAGCGAATCCCCAATATAGGGAACAACTGAGTACGAGTAAGGATATAGAAAACCAATATGATTCGTCTAATTTGCCTAAAAATTTACCTAAAGAAGAAATTGAGAAACGATACATAAAACAAACATACTTGTTTTTTGTTAATTCAGTTCTATGTCATGGTCTGTTATGATTTTCAATACCACCACATATGTTTTTACTAATAATTTCTTCTTGCTATTCTAAGAATATGGCTTAAAACTTAGATGTAACGGATTTAAAAAATACAAATGCGAACCCCAAGAATAACATAATATGAAATAAGAATAGACCAAAATCCTGAAGAGCAAAGGCGCTATATAGGGCAAAACCAAAATAACCCATTAAAAATGCTTCTAGGATAGTGTTTCCTGAAATATTTTTATTAATATACTTATTCTCTTTCCATGAGCCCTTTAGTGCTTCTATATTAAATTTGGGAGTACGAACAAATTCACTTTTCTTACCAAAATGACCTTCTAATACTGCCATAGAATTATGTACAGAGAATCCCATTGCAATAGAGAAAAAAGTAAAGAACATTTTTATGTATTCTAGGAAATTCCAGAATCCTTTGCCATGTATTTTTTTGAATGTATGCCAATAACAAAAGAAAAATATAACTGTACTTAGTGCAAAAAATGCAATTACGTTAAAATACCAGCTAAATAGAGGGTTGTTATTTTTTATGTACATTACGGGTACGCTAAGAACTGCTACCAAAAGTACTAACAAGAACATGCTGCTATTAAGAAGGTGGAAAAAGCTATGAAATTTGGTTTTAAGCGGTACCGTTTTATCTTTGAGAAGTTTCCAGTATAGTTTCTGAAAATTTTCTGCTGCGCCCTTATTCCATCTAAATTGTTGAGAGCGAGCTGCACTAATAACTACAGGTAATTCTGCAGGAGTTTCTACTTCTTCGAGGTATTTGAACTTCCATTTTTTAAGTTGTGCTCTGTAGCTTAAGTCTAGATCTTCGGTAAGGGTGTCTCCTTGCCAATTTCCTGCGTCTTCAATGCATTCTTTTCGCCAAACACCTGCGGTTCCATTAAAATTAATGAAATGATCTTTAAAATTACGCCCTACTTGCTCCATGGTAAAATGGAAATCTAAAGCAAATGCTTGAATTTTTGTAAGCATTGAGTAGTCTCTGTTGATATGACCCCATCGGGTTTGTACAACCCCAATTTTTTTATCTTTAAAATAAGGAATGGTTTGTAATAACCATTTTTTTCCGGGTAAAAAATCAGCATCAAAAATGGCAAAAAATTCTCCTTTTGCTATTTTTAAACCTTCTTTAAGTGCCCCAGCCTTAAAACCAACTCGGTTCTCTCGGCGTATGTGTGTAATATCTAATCCAGTTTCCTGAAGTTTTTTGATATGTGTAGCGGTAGAAATAACAGATTCATCTGTCGAGTCATCTAATACCTGAATTTCTAATTTATTTTTAGGATACTCAAGTTCGGCAATATTGTCTAAGAGCCGATCCATTACATATAGTTCATTGTATACGGGCAATTGTACCGTAACATAAGGGATTTCTTCTTCTTTAGAAAAATCAAAAGTTACAGAATCATCTGAGTGCTTTCGAGATTTTAGATAATTAAAAAGAAGATTCAGTTGGGCCAGGCTATACAAGAATATGATTAGCAAGGCAAGTGTGTAAATTATGATGATAGCAATATCCATTCGTACTACGTAAAGCTATATTTAAAAATCCAATTCAAAATCTTAACGCCTGCAAATATAGCACCTTTTATGGTTCCTGAAACTTTTGAGACACCAATTCTCCTTTTGTAACGTACAGGTATCTCTGTATAGCTGTGTTTATTCTTTAAGATTTTTAACTGCATTTCTACTGTCCAGCCATAGGTTTTGTCAGTCATACCAAGAGATAACAGCGTATTGTATTTGATTGCTCTAAAGGGACCAAGATCGGTAAATTTTGCACCAAAAAAAAGTTTCATTAAACTTGTAGCGAGCCAATTTCCGAATATTTGAGGAAAGGTCATTGAGCCAGATTCTCTTAATCTCTTTACTCTGGATCCGATAACCATATCGATGTCTTGTTCTATTATCGGTAAAATTATCTTACTAAGTTCTTCAGGATAGTCACTATAATCCCCATCTAAAAAGACAATAATATCAGGTTTGATATCTTTTGAAGCGATATACTCCATACCCTTAAGACATGCATAACCATATCCTTTTCTTGGTTCTTTAACAACAGTAGCGCCGGCATTTTTTGCTACTTTTTCTGTGTTATCGGTAGAATTATTACTTACTACCACAATCTCATTAACAATATCTGGGATTTCTTTTATAACATGACCTATAGAGTCTTGTTCATTATAAGCCGGTATGATTACGTGTATGATTGGAGGCATTTATAGGGATGCATTGGGATTATCTCTTTTAAAACTAAAAATATCAGTCCACTCACCAGTTTTCTTATCCTTGATATATTGTTCAGCTTTAAAAAGTTTATTGTTTTTATACAATAGACAAAACCCTTCTTTTTTATTGTTTTTATATTGATGCTTTCGAGTTATTCGGGATGCAATATCGTAAATAATCCACCATTTTTCTGCTTTATCATTTATAAAATGCCCTTCTTTGAGAATTTTTCCATTTGTTGAATAAAAATACCAATATCCTTCTTTCTTATTGTCTTTATAAGATCCTTTATGAGAAACTTTTCCGTTGGGGTGATAAAAATACCAAAAACCTTCTTTTGAAGTAGTGGATTTCCAACCTTGGGTTTTGGTTAAACCATTATTATAGTAGTCATAATGATACTTTTTTTGGGCGATACTGATATTTCCTGTCAATAAAAATAAAAACAAGAAAACTAAATAGTGTTGATTCATAAGTACGCATATTAGAAGTGATTATTTTAGACGAGAACTCCTAGTACTACTAACAGGTTTTAACAAATACTTATGATAAGTAAAGGTTTCTGGGGTGGTCTACTTTTTTTTGGACATTATAGGTTAGTGAAACGGGATGGTTTTATATAAGAATTCTCATCTGGTCTACAAATAAACATTTGAACATCAGATGAGAATTTAAAAAACTTAAGAGGATACGGGATATTAGTTTTTATTTACATAATCCATAAGGTCAACGTCATTACCCAAAAGTATTTCGTTAGCATTAATGCGCCCATCTAATCCATCATTTTCTAGTTTTAGAACACCACGAGGGCATACCGCAGAGCAGATACCACATCCGACACAGCTTGATCTTACAATATTTTCTCCTTTTTGTGCATACGCACGTACATCAATTCCCATTTCACAATAAGTAGAACAATTTCCGCAGGAGATGCATTGTCCTCCATTTGTAGTAATTCTAAATTTAGAAAATAATCGTTGCTGAAACCCAAGAATTGCAGCCATCGGGCAACCAAAACGACACCATGCACGATTTCCTAAAATAGGGTAAAAACCAGTGCCTATTACTCCTGAGAAAATAGATCCTATGTATAATCCGTATGCAGATCGTAAGCTTCCGGATTTAACAAAGAAGATTTCTGTAGTTGTACCGGTAAAATGCATACCTAAAATAAGAGCTAATATAACAAAGTATCCTATGGCACCGTATTTAGCATCTTTTCCTAGTTCTTTTCTTTTAAAAAGCATAACCAATCCGAATATGACGGTTAGAAATACACTAATACTTATTAGAAATGTGCTGCGAGTTAGCCAGTATTTGGTTGGGTCGCTACCTAGATAACTATAAATAACAGCAATAGTCATAATGACTGAGAATACCAGTACGGTATGTATTAGCCAACGCTCTAATTTCCAAGCGCTAACTTTCTTGCTTGAGAGTTGTCTAAAGGAGTCACCGGCGGTCTCTGCTAATCCGCCACAACCACATACCCATGAACAATACCAACGTTTTCCGAATTTGTAAGTCAAGATAGGAGAGATGATAAAAATAGTGACTATTCCAAAAATTAGTAATCCTAAACCAAGATTTCCTGAAGATAAAAGACCATTTATAGAGTATCCATCAAATAGATAGTAGTTTAAAGGCCACATGCTTTTGAGATCATAATATGGTAAGTTGTACTCTGGGCTCGTATTTAATCGGGCCATAAATTCAGGAATTAGAAACGCGAATCCCAGTTGAAAAAACATTACGGATACTGTTCGTATTTGTTGATATCTATTGTGTCGATATTTTAGAATAAATTTATATCCGAAACCCAAAATTGCAATGGTGTAGAGAGTTCCGTAAACAAACCATTGACTTGCGGGTCTGCCACTCAACAAAATACTTAAAGGATCGAATAAGCCAACTAATCCGGTATTAGAGGCTCCGTTTGTGCCCATTCCCAGAAGTTCTGCTTTAAAATATAATATAATATAAAAAACAGTAAGTAGTACTCCCGTAATCCATCCTAATACTCCTCTAGAGGAAATCGACTTGAACCAAACTCCATCATTTTTAATTCCTTCTAATTTGGTAAGATATGCGTGATTAGCATACAAGACAGTTCCTGTTAATATTAGAACTAAGGCAATTGTTAAGAATATACCTTTGTTAGGGAAATTAGTATTTAGTAAAGAAAGGATTAATAGTAAAAGTCCTGAAAAACCAATAGCTAAAGCTAATTTTTGTTTTGTTGAAATCCCTGTAACATCTGGGTTAGCAAGGGACATACTATGATTTAATTTATTACTCATAATGTTTTTTTTAGTAGCCCATATGTTAACTATGGGGTCATGATGGGTTTATGCGTTTTGAAGCTGCGATTTTTGGTATGCACGCAAAATATCGGCCTCATATTTTGTGTAAAATTCTGGATCAAAATTGGCCTTTATCAAATGCTTGATAACGTAGTCAACATCTTTTTTTTCTGAAAGCCATTGATCAAATACTTCATGTCTCATTCTTATACCGAAAGTGTTAATCCCTAAGAATTCGTTGGTTTCTTTATGATAAGATACTGTTACGCATTTAGTATCATCATTATGTATCCAATGAAACTGTTTTTCATATTCTTTTGGGCGGGCGAATACCCAACCGTAAGTTTGGTATTCAATATCTAGAAATTTTGCACTATTAAACCAATGCCCAGGCTTGTATTCGATTCTGTTTCCGCAAATGGTTTGCGCTAATGTTTCTCCCATCATTCTCCCGGTATACCAAACGGCTTCAATAGGACGACGGTTTCCTATGGCTTCATGTTGTTCTGCACAGTCACCAATGGCAAATATATCAGGGATATTTGTTTCGAGGAATCGATTTACTTTTACTCCACGACCCAAATCAATACCCGAATCTTTTAAGAAGTTAATATTGGGAGAAACTCCTGCGGTCAGCCCGACAACATCACAGTCAATTACTTCTCCTGTTTCTTGTATTACAATAGATTTGACTTTGCCAGTATCATCGGCAAGGATTTCCTTTAGATTTACTCCTAGTCTAAGATCTATATGATGATTTCGAATATGTCGATTGATCATACTGCTTTCTCCAGCTGGTAGTACGCCATTCCAAAAACTATCTTCACGTACTAAAAAAGTAACAGGAATATTACGTGAATGTAACATTTCGGCTAATTCGATACCTATTAATCCCCCACCAACAATAACGGCTCTTTTGCATTCGGTATTATTAGGAGCATATTTTTCTAGTTTTTCGAGATCTTGCTTATGATACATGCCCATTACTCCATCAAGATCCTGTCCTGGCCATCCAAATTTATTGGGCTTAGAACCGGTTGCGATAATCAACTTATCATAGGACAGAGACTCATTATTATCAAATAGAACTTCTTTGGTTTCGCTTTTTATTCGTGTTACAAATCCCTTTTTAAGATCAATATTGTTTTTTTTCCAAAACCAATTTTCATAGGGTTGTGTATGTTCAAATTTCATATGCCCCATATAGACATACATAAGAGCAGTACGAGAAAAGAAGTAATCGGTTTCGGCAGAAACAATGGTGATTTTTTTATCAGAAAGTTTTCGAATATGCCTGGCGGCCGTAACACCAGAGATTCCATTTCCTATAATTACAATGTGTTCCATAAAAAAATGATTGTGGGTTTTATTAATTCTCTAGAGAATTGAATCGTATTTAGCAGTAAGTCGTATATAAATATAAGAACTTAAGTAATCGGAATAATTTAGAATCGATCTAAAAGTCTACGTATGTGTAAGGATTTTAATTTTAGGTGAACTTGATTTTAGAAGAGTTAAGACTATAGTTTGTTTGTAAGTTGTCTAATCTATATTCGACCTATTTTACATCGAAGGTTAATTTTATTAAAAGACACTTAAAACCACGGATCATGAGAAAACTAATAATTATTATAGCCCTGCTCACAATTAATTTAAGTTTTGGGCAGACGACAAAAGATTTTTTTGTGAAGTCTGATGTTTTTTTAAAGAAGTATGTTTTTAAAGGAAAAGTAGATTATAAGGCTGTTAAGCATGATATTTCCTTGCTTGAGGAAGTACTTGATATTGCGTCTAAAGTTCGAGTAAGTAAAGCACAACCAAAAACATATAAGTCCTTTTATATTAATGCGTATAATCTAGCTGTAATAAAAGGTGTTGTTGACAATTACCCTATAAAATCCCCGTTAGATGTAAAGGGTTTTTTTGACACGACTCAATATAATTTAGCAGGAAAAAAAACTACACTGAATGATCTAGAGAATATTATTTTAAGAAAACAGTTTCCTGCCGAAGCTCGTTTTCATTTTGTGCTGGTATGTGCTGGTTTGGGATGTCCTCCAATTATTAATGAGGCTTATAAACCAAATTCTCTAGAAACTCAATTACAGCGACAAACCGTAAAAGCTCTTAATAACCCCTATTTCATTAAAGTAACGCAAAAAAAGGTGCAGTTATCCAAGATTTTTGAGTGGTATAAAGTTGACTTTGTGAAAAATGGGTCAGAAATTGATTTTATAAACAAATTTAGAAAAGAAAAACTTCCTTTTGATGCTATCGTTTCATATTACGCATATGATTGGAGACTTAATGAAACGAAACATACTAGTTTGTAAGAGTTAGGAATCATGTTACATATTGGCTTTTGATAGGTGTATTATTGTCAAATCATGTAATATATTTAAGGTACTACTTTTTATTTATTTACTGGTTTAGGTATATAAATGCTCTAATAGGTTCTTTGATTTAAGCGGATAAAGATTACTGGTTACATTTCTTATATTAGGATTAAAATACGTACTGTTGTTTTGGGTAAAAATAAAATTGTATTTTAATCTTGGTATAACTGGGTGTAAAGTTATTTTAATCTAAATAGGTTGTAAATGAGAACATTGTTTGTAATGGTGTTTTGTGTTTTTTGTAGTTGTTTTGGCCAGACAAATAAGATAAACGGAATAAGTTTTGTCGGATCCCCACAAGAGATAGCAAAAACTCATATTGATCACGTCGTTGATGTTAATGCTAAGTGGGCCGCTGTTATGCCATTTGGGTATATAAAAAGCCTTAAGACTCCTTCTGTTGTTTTTGATATACAAGGGCAGTGGTGGGGAGAGCGTAGAGAAGGTGCAAAAAAAACAGTTTCATTGTTGCAGGATCAGGGGATTTGTGTAATGCTAAAACCCCAAATATGGGTTTGGAAAGGGGAATTTACAGGTAATATCGCAATGGATTCTGAAGCGGATTGGATGCAATTTGAAAAGACCTATGAGAACTTTATGCTTGTATATGCAGAGCTAGCTTCAGAAATGAATATAGAAATGCTATGTATAGGTACTGAGTTACATAGTTTTGTACAAGAAAGATCGAAGTTTTGGGATCAATTAATTTCTAAAATAAAACGTGTTTATAAAGGAGCGATTACCTATGCAGAGAATTGGGATCAATTTGATAAAGTACCTTTTTGGGACCAGTTAGATTATATAGGAATTGATGCTTATTTTCCTATTTCTAGTAGTAGGACTCCTAGTGTAGAAGAACTTCAGAAGGGCTGGCAGACGCATAAAACCAAAATAAAGACGCTGCAACAAAAAATAAAGAACCCCATCTTGTTTACAGAATATGGATATCGAAGTGTTCATTTTACAGCAAAATTGCCTTGGGATACAAACGAATTTGATGGTAGTGTTAACTTGCAAGCACAAACAAATGCATTGACAGCTCTATATACAGAATTTTGGAAAGAACCTTGGTTTGCTGGAGGCTTTCTATGGAAATGGTTTCATAATCATAATGCGGTAGGAGGAGATCAAGATAATCGATTTACAATACAAAATAAACCCGCAGAAAATGTTATAAAAACTTTTTATGCCCAGGAATAGCATATTAAGCAGATCTACTAAAAGGGAAGTATAAATTTATAACAGTTCCTTTATTTCGCTCACTTCGTACTTCAAAAGTGCCATTTTGTTTTTCTACCAATTTTTTTGCAATACTTAATCCAAAACCACTACCTTCTTCATTTTCTGTGCCATAGGTAGATTCGTTTTTTTCACTTTTGAATAGTTTGTAAAGACGTTCTTTGCAAATTCCTACACCTTGATCCATAATACTTATTCGCACTTGTCGATCTAGTTTTTCTGATTTTACGATAATATAGGATCCACGATGCGAGAATTTGATAGCGTTTGCAATTAAATTACGCATAACGGTTTCCATCATTGTACTATTCATTGGAATTTGTAAGTCTTTTGGTAATTTATTGATCAAATGAATCTGTTTTGCTTTCCTATCCAAACTAGAAAATTCAAATACACGATCTATTATGGTTGATATTTCTTGTTTTTCTAAAAGAATTTCTGATTGCTGTTTGTAGGTTTTCCCCCAGTGTAATAGATCTTCAAGTAATTGATTCCCTTTATCAGCAGATTCTTTTAATAGACTTTTTATTTGGGTCTTTTCTTCTTCACTTTTAACTTCATCAATCATTTCTACTAAAGATTTTAATTGATGAAAAGGGGTTCTTAAGTCATGACCAATAATTCTAAAGAGATCGTCTTTGGATTGATTCATTTCTCTTAACTCTTCGTTTTTTATTTTGATGAATCTGTTGGCTTCTTTTACTTTTCTAGATAGCTTTATAAGTATACGTTGACAGTAAAAAGTAACTAACAAAGTGCTGCTTACGATCATGCCAAAAAACACAAATTTTTCTATCGGAAAACTAGGGAATGCCATAGAGCAACTTATTATAAAGCCTAGGTTAAGTGTCAATAAAAACAGAATATGCTTAAAATGAACAAGCATCCCTAACCCAAAAATGATTAATATTAAAATAAGCTGTACTTTTAAAAAATATGCTTCAAATTGAAAATTAGGATCTTGTATACCGATGGCAAGAGAACCCATAAATAGAAAAACAATTGTATAATCCGATATTACCAACACATTAGATTGTGATATCCAACCGATCATATGAGAAATAATAGCGGCTATAACCACAGCAAACATGATTACATCTCTATAAAAGAAGGGGCTAAATCCATCCGCATTGTATTGAACAAAACCGTCTAAAAGCACTCCTGGTACTATAGCGATTAAAACAGAAAATAAGACTTTATCAAATGTGAAAAATTTTTTCATACCTACATTAGGGTGTTATTTAATCATACAATCTTTTAAGGCCCCATAACGTAATAATGAATCATATTGTGTAGCGATAAAATGTGTTTTTTTATCTATGATATACTGCAATATAGGTATTACATAAATTATCAGCAAGAAAAAACTTACTTTTTAAATAAAAAACATCAAAAACATCGATGAAATGCATATTTTTTTCTTTTAAAAACATGTTGATAATGTTAAACAGTAATTTTTTTATGGTTTTTTGCAACCTGTATTTGAGCTGTTTTTATTAGAGTTTTATTAATATGATAATATTAAAAATAGCATGTAATTACATGTTAAAATAGCATATAAATTAATGTTAGAGAGAATTTGAATCTTGTTTTAATTTGCGACCCTATCCTTGTAATATTGGTATAAATCTTCAGAAGAAGCTCCCATCCATTTTCTCATATGAATATTAAAAAAATGATATTGTAACCTCCAGACACCAATTTCTTTGTACCTACGCGCAGAGGTAATCACATCTTTTGGTATAATTACAAATGTATTTATAGCAAAAAGACGATCTACTAGGTCATTATCTTCATAAACTATAAATTTTTCATCATAGCCTCCAATTTCAGTAAAGAGGGTAGTCGTTATAAATTGACTTTGATCTCCTCCGCGACAACGTTTACTTTTAAATTGGGTGAGCCATCCTAAAAAACGAAGCCACCAATGGTTATGATCAAACTTCATTCTAAAACAACCAGCTTCATTTCCTTTTTTCACTTCGTTAAGAATATAGTTGTCAAAATCAGTAGGTGGTAACGAATCGGCATGAAGAAAATATAAGATCTCACTTTCTGCTTTTTGGGCACCTGCATTAAGTTGTTTTGCACGCCCTTTTGAAGAGGATATTAATTTTATAGTAATGAGTTCTCGGTTTGATATGTCTTGTACAATATCTTTTGATTTATCTGTGCTGCCCCCATCAACCACTAAGATTTCTTTTATGTTGTTTCCAGAATCTGATGCAACCTGAGTTAAATGAGAAAGCAGCTTACCTATGGTAGCTGCTTCATTAAGAATAGGGATTATAATTGAAATTTTCAATGCAAGAAGGTCTTTTTATTCTGTTCTAAGGTGTACCAGAGTGCTACTATTCATTTAGCATCCAATTATATTCTTTGTAACCTTTACTAGATTGATTTGTAATTTTTACAGTAGCATAGTTATTAATAAAATCAACAACATTGCCGCCGTTTATTTTAAAATCTTTCTTAAACCATGAAAATATTTGAGAAACACTAACAACCTTTTCTGTAATATAATTTCTGGTGGGATCATTAATAAATTTTCTTGTCTGTTCTTCAAGAGCTTGATCGAGATTATCTCCTGTGTAGGCTTTGTTCCAGACAACTGGACACGAAACCGAGGCACAATTGATTGCAAAATGAATTCTAGGATCTCCAAATTTTCTTAATATTTTATGCTCTAAATCATTAAGACTATACCATTCACCATCAATTTTAAAAAACTTTTTATCCCATGGTTTATCTAAGTCCTTAATACTTTTAAGTGGGTAGCTATCGATAATAAGCTTTATTGTATATGCGTTGTAGGCATTAATCCAATAGGCCAATTTTTCTTGTTTTGTCCAATTTTCTTTAGGAGGGTTTTCCGAAAGTTGAGAAAAGTAAAGATAAAGTTGAGAGCTATCTCTCATAAAACCAGTATAGTTTACCCTACCATCTGGAGAAACATTTAATACTAAGGCTTGGTCCCATACGCTATGATCGAACGTGTTTTGTGCCTCAATAGTACCAAAAGTACTAATAAGAATAAATAGTGTTATGGTATTTTTGATGTTCATAATGCTACCTTTTTAGGGATTACTTAATTAGTTATTTTTGCAATACAGTAATGTAATTCGTTAAATTCAATCTTCCCCAGAACTTTGGGTTTAGTAGTAAATTATCTAATAAACTTACACCTGTATTGTTTTTTAAGTAAAAATGGATTGCATTTTTTGTTCGAGGATATAGAAGCTAAAATCCAAAAACTGCAAACTGTTTTCATTTAAAAAAAAGCAAAAGTGATGCCAGATCATTTTCTTTGAATCATTTTCATCACTTTATTTACTTCAATTAACAACATCCTCCACCATCATAATGGTAGGTCGATTCACTGATAAAAAGGTCATCTCTATTAAGGTTTGACAAGGCAGTAGCAGTTTTGTCACATACAGCAATAGGCTGGTTTTTTAATAATACATGCCCCTTTTTGTCATCAAAATAATCTTGGTCTCCGTAGTAAATTGCAGCTTTTCCTGTAAAAATACAAGGCCCATCCTTAGGCATAGGGTCTTTGATAGCTGCTACTTCTATAGATTCTATATAAATAAGTTCATCTGTATTATAATGTTTAGGGTCTAAGATTCTGTATGGCTTGCGAGCTCTTATTTCTATAGTGCCAAAACCAACATCGGTAAGTGCTTTGACATACTCGGCAATTGGTAGACTACCACTAAGACAAAGGGCTCTTAATCGCTCGTCATTGCGAAGTGCATCATTCATAGGTTGTTCGCAAGTAGGGTCACTCATAACTAATCTGCCGTGAGGTTTTATAACACGATACATTTCCTGAATAGCTTTTTTAAGATCTTCAGCTTTGAAAATGTTGAATAGACAATTCTGAGCAGCAACATCGATACTGTTATCTTCTACAGGTAAATTAAGTGCATCACCATACCTTAGATCGACAAATGAACTGTCAAACCAATCATTTTGATTTTCGGCTTCCTTAAAGTTTTTGCGAGAAGCTTCAAGCATTTCGTTTACTACATCAACACCTATAACACCGTTTTTTTGACGAGAAAAGTAAGAAAACTGTAATAACTCCATTCCGCCACCAACACCAACATATAATATTTTTGGAGAATTTGTAAGGTCTCGGGCATTGACCGTACTACCACAACCATAGTTCATTTCCTGCATTATTTTTGGAATTTTAAGCCCAGGAAGTTCCCAAATAGGATTAGTGGTGCAACACAATCCGATATCAGGTGTAAGTGCTGCTTCTTTATAAACATCGTGAGTAGTATCTAAATAGCTCATAATTTTACTTTTATCTATGTCTAATATCTAAAGTATTAGTGGTTTTTAATTTTAATAATAGTCTTAATATATACACCTATAAAGTAGGCATGTACTTTGAGATGTTCATTAAGATCCGCTATAGTGTTTGTATTAATTCTTTAAAAAGAACGATCATTTCTGGTTCTGCTTTTTTTGCCATGGCAATTATTTCTTCGATATTTACCGGAAGCAGGTTATCAGGGTCACATTCATCTGTTAATACAGAAACGGCAGCTACAGGAAGATCTAAGTGGTTGGCGACAATAATTTCGGGCACTGTACTCATCCCTACGGCATCAGCTCCAATGTTTTTTAGATATCGATATTCGGCACGAGTTTCTAGCTGAGGTCCTAGTACCGATGCATATACTCCTTTATGAAGGTTAATGTTATTCTTAACCGCAATTGCTTCTAATTTGGTGTTCATTTTCAGGTCATAAGGAGCACTCATATCGGTAAACCTACTGCCTAATTGCTCGACACCCTTAAAGGCAAGAGGGGACCCTCCTTGTAAATTAATATGGTCATCGATAAGCATAAGTTCTCCTTTTTTGAAATCCAAATTAATAGCTCCCGAGGCATTTGACACTAAAAGGGTTTTAATACCTAATTTATGCATTATTCTAACAGGGTAGGTAACATCTTGCAAGGAGTACCCTTCATACAAATGAAACCTTCCTTGCATCACTATTACTAGTTTACCTTCTAGCTTACCATAGATTAATTTTCCTTTATGAAACTCTACTGTTGCTGTAGGAAAGTTGGGAATATGATTATAGCTAATTTCTTTGATAATCTCTATTTCATTAATCAATTGCCCCAATCCTGTTCCTAGAATGATCCCTATTTCTGGATTGTCAAAACCTTTTTCCTGAAGGAATTCTGTTGTTTCTTCTATAAGTTTAATCATTGTTTTGTTGAATTATAAATTTTTGAAAAACGGTAATGTCTTTTATATCTTCATAATAATCAATGTCATTACGTTCTTCTAATAGTTTTATTTGTTGATCTTTTATGTTTTCTAAGGTGTCTCTGAGTACCGTTTCTGTTCCCCAGTTTTTATCCTTAAAAACCAGTGAATTTAAGCATTTCATTCCTAATAAGTAATATCCGCCATCTTCTGCAGGCCCTATAACATAATCATGAGTCTCTAAATCTAAAAAAGCGTTTTCTAAATCTTGTTGACTTAAGTCGTACATATCGCTACCTATAATAATTACATTAGCAAACCCTTGTTCAAATCCTTTCTCAAAAGCATTTTTCATTCGTACTCCTAAGTCTTCTCCGATTTGCTTTTGTTTGCTGTAAATTTTTTCATCCCAAAAATCGTTTTCCCTGATTTTTTCAGAATAATACACTTCTTTATGCACAGGTAAGTTTTTGGTTATTGAAACCGTATGTTCTAGTAAGAATGAATATACTTCAAGTGCTTTTTGATCTCCGATGGTAGCCGCTAAGCGAGTTTTGCATTTGCCTAACTCTGGATTTCTTGTAAAAATTAATAAAAGATTCTTTTTTTTCAATTTGAGTATACTTTTTTTCCTTGATAAAGCCATGCACTCCATTCTTCAGAATAAGCATGAATATTATCTGTAATTTCTTCTTTTGTTGTAAAGACAGGATAGCCTTTGTTTTTCCATTCAAAAATACCGCCGTATAAATTGGAAGTGTTTATGTATCCTGCTTTCTTGAGGCGTTTTCCGATATTCTCAGATCGAATACCTAGACTACAATACACAACAATATGAGCGTCTTTTGAAATATTTTTTCGGATAAACGATTTTATCTTAAAATGATTATACCCAATATGAATGGCATTTTTTAAATGACTTACATTATATTCTTCTTTTTCTCTAGTGTCAAATAGAATAACCGAATCCTGAATGGAGGCTAATCTTTCTGTAGAAATATAAGGAATACTTCTGTCAGTATACTGATCAAGTAATTGATCTAAAGTTTGCTGCGCTGCACAGAAACAAGAAATGACAAGAAAGATAGATGTGATATAACTTTTCATTTTATGCAACGGTTCCCTGACAACTACTTCCTGCCCCTGCGGTGCATCCATAACAATGTTGTGAAATAACAATGTTTCTTTTCTGAAGTACTTCTTCATTATAGTCACTAATATGCTTTACTTTGCTTGCGACTTTAAGACCAAGCATTTGGTTAAAATCACAATCGTAAAGCCATCCATCCCAGCTAACTGAGATTGTGTTTGTACACATTACATTGGATACGGCAGATGGGTTATAAGCTTCGACCAAAGAATACATATAATCTTCATAGTTTTCTGAGGCAATCAAGTAATCCAAAAATCTACTAATGGGCAGGTTGGTAATAGCAAACAATTGATGAAAGTTGATATTAAAATCTTCTAGCAGTGCTTTTTTGAAATCTTTTTGCATTGCTTCTTGATTTGTTGGTAAAAAAGCACCTGATGGATTGTAGACTAAGTCTAGCCTTAATTTACTGTCAGGCATGCCATATCCTCTATCATTTAGTTCTTGTAATGCTTTTATTGAGGCGTCAAAAACACCATTACCGCGCTGTTTATCGGTTTTTCCTTTTGTCCAATGAGGCATTGATGACACTACATGTACATTATGGGCAGCAAAAAAATCAGGGAGGTCATAGTATTTTTTATTGGCTCTAATGATTGTGAGATTACTACGGACAATAAAATCTTTGATTCCTAGTTTGCTGGCTTCTTCTACAAACCATCTGAAGTTAGGATTCATTTCTGGAGCTCCACCCGTTAAGTCCAAGGTATGAGCTCCCGTGTTTTTTATAACGTCGAGACATTGCTGCATGGTCTCTCTGGTCATGATTTCTTTACGGTCGGGCCCTGCATCTACATGACAATGCTCACAAACCTGATTGCACATGTAGCCAACATTTATTTGTAGGATTTCTAGTTTCTTTGGTTGTAATGAAGAATGACCGTTTTGTGCAATTTTATCTGCAAATTTTGGAAGTTCTCCGCTTTCAAAAATTCCATTATTTAGGATTTCTAGTTGCCTATTGGTATTGGCTAATTCATCATTGCGTTTATGAAGAGATTGTTTTGTTTTTACTTCTGGCATCTTCTTTAGTTAGATTTTATTTTTCCTTTTTAGGAATCATATTTTCTATTGTGATATATGAGTTCCAAAAAATTAAGAGGGACTGTTTAGCTCCTTACATAGATAGTTTTTCGTATTTATTCATCATTTGTACTCCATGGACTAAAGTTGCACCACTTTCTATTGCGGCACCTGCATGCACTGCCTCCATCATTTCCTCCTTAGTAATACCGCGCTGTAAACCGTCTTTAGTGTAAGCGTCTATGCAATACGGGCATTTTACGACATGCGAAACGGCAAGGGCAATAAGAGACTTTTCTCTGGCACTCAGAGCTCCTTCTTCAAAAACCTTTCCATAATAATCAAAGAATTTAGTCCCCAATTCTTCACTCCATTCTGTGATTTTTCCAAATTTCCTGAGATCTGCAGGGTCATAGTATGTTTTAGACATGCTTTGTTTTTTTTTGTGACATATGTATTTATATATCTGTCGTGAATACTGCATCAATCCTTACAATAAAATTGATGTTACTAGGTTCTAAGATAAAAAACTCGAATTAATAAACGAGTACTTTTTTTGGGTAAAAGATAGTATTAAGAATACAAAGTTGGTGTTATATCATAGTACATTTATAAAAAAGCTTATTTTTAGCCCTACAAATCCTTGAAAAGGGACAAAAAACTGAAAAATCAAGGTTATGAGGAAAAAAGTTACACTCAAGCAACTTGCCAAAGAATTGAACTTGTCGATTTCTACAGTTTCAAAATCACTAAAAAATGATTCGGAAATAAGTGAAAAGACTATAAAAAGAGTGCACGAACTTGCAAGCTTTTATAATTATAAGCCTAATGCGTTGGCCGTGAGTCTGAAGAGTAGTAAAACTAAAACAATTGGGGTTATTTTACCTGAAATCCTTAATCATTTTTTTGCAGAGGCTTTGTTCGGGATAGAAAAAGAAGCTTCTGAGAACGGTTATAAAATTGTTACTTGTATAACCAATGAATCTCATAAAAAAGAAATAGAATATGTAGAGATGCTTAATTATAGCAGTGTAGATGGATTTATTGTAGCATTGAGTCAGGAGACGCAAGTTGTCAACGATTTAAGTCATTTTGAGGTTCTGAAAAGGGATAATGTACCTATGGTGATGTTTGATAGGGTAACCAATGATATTGATTGTGATAGAGTAATAGTTGATGATATGGAGGCTTCAAAGAATGCGATACAACATTTAATCAATACAGGATGTAAGAAAATTGCGATAATAACCTCAATAAGTGCTTTAAGTGTTGCTAAGCTTAGGATTGAAGGAGCAAGAGAAGTAACGGCTATGAATCCTGATGTTTCTTTAATAGAGTTGTTTGTAAAAGATGGTGATGATATAGAGTCTGAAATAGAAAAATTTCTTGAAAATCATAATGTTGATGCTGTTCTTGGTCTTGATGAAACAAGTGCTGCTATTTGTGTTAATATGTCTATTAAATTAGGACGCAAAATTCCTGAGGATATATCTATTATCGGATTTGCAGATGGTCTGTTGTCACAACATTCATATCCAAAACTTACAGTTGTCTCTCAGCATGCGAAGGATTTAGGGAGAAGAGCTGCGCAGATTTTACTTAATCAGTTGATTAATTTTTCAGAAGACTATAAAACAACAACAGAGATAGTCAAGACGTCTTTAATTCTTAGGGATTCTACATTGCGACAATAATTTTTTTTGCGAAACAAGGTTGTTTCAGAAGTAGTAATACTAAATATAGTTTATAAAATATGAGGTCTCTAAGAGAAGAAACTCATCTACAATTTTCTATTCTGGATCGTAGCCAGCAGTTGGATAGTGCAAAAAAAGAAATGTATGACCTTGTAATTATAGGAGGCGGAATTACAGGTGCAGGGATTGCTCTTGATGCTATTTCTAGAGGTTTAAAAGTGTGTTTGATAGAAAAAAATGACTTCGCTTCAGGGACAAGTAATAAGTCAACCAAACTTGTTCATGGTGGGCTAAGATATTTAAAACAGTTTGAGATTGCATTAGTAAAAGAATCTGGTAGAGAACGCGCCAAAGTTCATAAGCTAGCACCGCATTTGGTTGTCCCCGAAAAAATGTTGCTTCCTCTTATACAAGGAGGAACGTATGGTAAACTGATGACTTCTTTGGGATTGGTGGTGTATGATTTCCTTGCCAATGTAGAAGGAGAGGATAAGCGCAAAATGTTGAGCATTAACGAAACACTAAGCAAAGAACCTCTTCTTAATAAAGAAGGATTGCTTGGGGGTGGTTATTATGCTGAATACAGAACTGATGATGCTAGATTAACTATTGAGTTAATAAAAAAAGCAGCCTCTTTTGGAGCAAATTGTTTGAACTATTGTGAGATGACTTCTTTTAATTATGATAACGATAAGAAGGTAGAGAGTTTGCAATGTTTTGATCATAATGAAGATCGTTCTTTTGCAATCAGGTCTCACAAATTTATCTCAGCAGCCGGGCCATGGGTAGATGTATTGCGTAAAAAGGATTATTCAATTGATGAAAAGTATTTACATCTTACCAAAGGAGTACATCTTGTATTTTCTAGAGAACGATTTCCTCTTGAGCAATCTATTTACTTCGATGTCCCAGATGGTCGGATGATTTTTGCAATTCCGAGAGGAAGAACAGTGTATGTGGGGACGACCGATACTGATTATGTTGGAGATCTCGATAGAGTCGTTGCAACAAAAGAAGATGCCTTGTATTTATTAAAAGCAGTAAATAATATGTTTCCTGATATCTGTCTTACACAAGAAGATATCGAATCTAATTGGGCTGGGTTGCGTCCGCTAATTCATGAGGAAGGTAAAGATCCATCAGAACTGTCAAGAAAGGATGAGATTTTTATATCAGAAACGGGGCTTATCTCAATTGCTGGAGGAAAGTTAACAGGGTATCGTAAGATGGCTCAACGGGCAGTAGATGCAGTTACAGATGCAATGGATTCAGAAATGAGGAGTAGGTTCTCTAAATCAAAAACTGAAAAAATTAGGCTAACAAGTAACCCTCTTCTTGATACAGGTGAAGTGAATCTATATGAGGAATTAATCATAAACAAACTTAAGGATTTGGGGATAAGTGATCCTTATTTTGGCTGGTATGTAACCTCTACATATGGTAGGCAGTCTGATATAATTATTGATAAAATGTCTTTTTTTACTAAGAATTCTCAATTAGAAAAATTGATAAGAGCTGAACTGTGGTATAGTGTGCATTATGAGATGACTAATGGCTTAGCAGATTTTTTTGTTAGAAGGACAGGTAGACTCTATTTTAATATCAAAAGCGTGCGGGACTACAGAAAGATGGTAGAAGAAGACTTTGTTTATTATTTTAATTGGGATACAAAAAGAATTGAAAAAGAAAATATTTTGTTAGATGAATTATTACAAGACGCAACTACTTATTATTAATAAAGTTGGTTGCCAAATTTAAAAGCTACCAACAATACCAAGTTGATTGGCTCCGAGCCGAAAATTCCATCTGATTTTGTTTTTTTTATCGGTAATTAGGTATCTTTTCTCTTTTTTGAGGTAATTACTCGCGCTATCCACTACAATAATACTAATTGCAATTCCGGCGGTAATATCTGTTAACCAATGAGCTCCTTCCCAAAGACGGGATACTGGAGTAATAAGTCCGAGAGCATAAATACCACTTTTGGTAAATATATTATCAAACTGTTTGGCAAATGCATGTGCAGTTGTCATTGCTAAAATAGCGTGTCCTGACATAAAAGAGTGGTATCCAGGTTCATGATTGTAGAATCTAAAACTAAAATTTCCTTCTCCCACATTTGGTCGTGCTCGTCCAAATAGTGTTTTACTAGTAGTTTGTATCAATCCACCTGCCGTAGCTGATGCGATTAGTAAAACTCCCGTTTTTCGTATTTTTTCATTTTTTGTAAGTAATCCCAGCGTATAAACACTACCTGTTAATCCATAATTAATTAATGGTTTTCCAAAATGAAACCCGGCATCTTTAATAATGTCGGGGATACTTTCTTTTTGTTTTGTGAAGTATGAGTTTGCGGGTTCGTCAAGCGTCAATAAAATTGATTGCCCTACAAGGCTTCCTGCAAAAATAGCCCAGTCATTTTTTTTCCATTTCAATGGTTGGCTGTACACATGTTTTATACCGCCATAAATAGATAATCCGTCATATTTTATTAGTTGCCAGATAGATTCTTTTTTTTGTTGGGTGTTTAAAGAATCCTTATTTGTGTATGAATTCTGAGTATAGCCGCTATAAAAGATAAATAGCAAAGAAAGGGTGAATATCGCTTTGGAGTGGATCATTGATAAGGTTTACATGTCAAAAATAATAACAAGTAGACAATTTCTTCAATTCGATTCCTGCTAAAGCGGTGATTTTTTCTTTTTTTTAACAAGAATTGTTTTGTGTGGTATTTATTAAAAGGGGTTTAAAAATATAAGTTTTTGATTATAGGTGTTTTAGTTTTATAACAAATGACAAAGAAAATGCGATGCATTTAATCCGGGATATTTTTTTGAGACAATTTTATCATGATTTTAAGATTTGGTAGGCCAAGAAGAATTGTATTAAATGAATATATAAGAAAGAGACTGTCTTTTGTAGACAGTCTCTTTGTTTTTTATAAACTTAAAAAAGATTAATTGGTATGTGTGATTTTTAAGTTCTTAATTCTAACGATGGCATTAGATCCATCGTAACTAGCGCCTTTAGATTCTTGAATATAGTTACCAACTTTAAAATAGTTGTCATCCTTGTCTGTATCCATCTTTTGCGAAAATACTTGGCTTCCGTTTACATAAAGCCTAACATAGTCATCAGAATTATACGTTATTTTCATTGTGTATGAGGTGTCTAGTTTATAGCCATTATCAATAAATTGGCTGCTACCTATTACATCTTCGGTTATATATCCGCTGATTTTAAGTCTTACATTACCAGATGATTGTCCGGCGTTTCCGTAAAATTGTACTCTTATAATATCATCTACAGAGCTGCCGGGGCCATGTATTTGCCCTACGCATACTACCCCAGCATTGTTATTTACATTGTTTGATAGTTGGTCTACTCTTACTGTAAACTCCATTGAGTTTGTACCTTCGTTTGTCCAGTATTCTTCAGAGCCACTTCCGTTCATTTCGCGTAATTCAACCCTTGGGTTATCCGAATTTTCAGATCCACCCAGACCTCGATAGCATTTAAAAAACACCCATTCACCATCAGTATAAAAATAGTTGCTATCCTCATAACTTCCTAGATTTGGCATGTTATCTACATAATTAGGGTCGTTGCTTGGGCTCCCTGTAAAACCATTAAGTTTCCAGTCATTGCTAGTAATCCCTAAAACTGCTGCTGGAGAATCACCGGTCGTAGGAGGATTTGAGCTTCCGCCAACTTCGGTAAAAAACCATTTTTGGCTCTGCCATCCTTTATAAGCATATTGAGCAACATTACTTCCATTGGCAGTTCCTTGAGCCCATAGACTTTTACCGCTATCTCTGTTTTTAAGTCTAAAATAACCATCTCCAACAGATAGTATTTGCCATTCTTGATGAGTGGTACCTGCGTAAGCCCATTGCTGGACATTAGCACCGTTAGAATTGCTACCTGCGGAGACCTCAAGTGATTTTCCGCTATCTACTCCTTTTAACCTTACATATCCGTCTCCAACAGATAGTATTTGCCATTGTCTATGGGTCCCAGTTGTGTTGGCATTAGTTCCCCATAATTGTAGGTTAGCTCCATTGTTGTTGCTTTTGTTGGCAATATCTAATGTGCGTCCGCTTTTTAAATTTTTAATAGTATAAGTCTTTCCAACAGCGGGAGTTGCTTTGGATTCTATTACTGCGTCTGTAGTAATATCTATGTCAGTTTCTTCAAGAGTTTCATTGGTACAAGAAAATAAGAGTGCTGCAAGTAGCACTGCGAATAATTGCCCGTAGGGAAAGAAATAATCCCTTTTTTGATTTAAAAAATGAGTTTTCATGTGATAAAATTTTAGTGTTAAAATTGTGCTGCAATTGTTTAATTGGTTAACCAATTAACATGATATAAAATTAACTAATTTTTAATAGAAAATTAAACATAATTGCCATTTTTTTATTTTTGACACTGTTAAAATGGTTATTAGGTATTTTTATTATGCATTTTTTAAGAATAGTGTACATGTGCTTGTTTGGTTATTTTTTGAAATTCACATTTTTTTGATGTTTAAAAGATCTATTTTTTTAGTTATTTTTTGAAAAATGTATGATGTCGTAGTAAGTTTTTTATCCGATGTTATAGGGGTAAACGAGTCAGGATAAATAGGAGTGAGAAGTAGTTTTAGAAGGTGCTTTTGAAATGGCTGCTACCATGGATTATTTATTTGCCTACGATGCCACCACGAACTTAATAGAAGATTTTATGTACGAACAAATCACTGAAAACTATTTGTTCGATGAGGGTAATAAAGCTTTTATAGAAGCACATAATCCATGGGTGTTAAAAGATATGTCCGAACGTATGTTAGAGGTCATTCAAAGAGGAATGTGAGAAAACCCATCTGAGGAAACGATAGCCGAATTAAAGGAAATCTATAAAAATGCAGATGCCATCACAGAATAAAAAACGTAATATATTCATGCATTAAATGAAGCAGTATATTTAATTTAAATCTCCAGATAACATTTCTAGTTTATAAGTCCCGCTTGCTATCCGGTATAAACCTCTAGTTCCAGTAAAGTAGATATACATTAATTACTTTTTTTTAAAAATTAAGGATCACATAAAGGATAGATTTTTTCGAACCATACGTTTGGTTTTATGAGGAAAAACGCTTTTAATGGGAAATAGCCGTTTTAAATACTTGTAAAACCCTTAAAAAAGAAAAAAATGAGATGGGTTATCAGATATTGTTTTAAGATTCAGATAATTAAAAATCAATAGTTTATTAATAAAAAAAAGCCCAAACAAATTGTTTGGGCTTTTGAGGTGGTGCCTCCAGGAATCGAACCAGGGACACAAGGATTTTCAGTCCTTTGCTCTACCAACTGAGCTAAGGCACCTCGCTGTAAGCGGATGCAAATATAGAACGCTTTTTTTAATACTCAAAAGAAAAAATTAAAAAAATCGTTTTGTAAGTTTGCAACTTAGGTAAAAAACTATGAATCTTGTTATTGATGTAGGCAATACATATACTAAAATTGGAGTGTTTAAGGCTTCAGAAATTATCTATAAGACTGCGGTTAAACAGGTTGATTTTGAAGAAATTATATCTGATATTGATACTGAGTACCCAGAAATTGAACACGCAATTATTTCGTCTGTAGGTAGTCTTGAGATAAAAAACAGTAATCAAGTAAAAAAACTTTTTGATCTCCTTGTTCTAGATCACAATGTACCTCTACCCTTTAAAAATTTATATGAAACACCAACAACACTTGGGATTGATCGTCTTGCACTCGTTGCTAGCGCTGTAGCTCAGTATCCAAAAAAAGATGTGTTGGTGATTGATGCCGGGACCTGTATAACATATGATTTTAAAAATAAGAAGGAAGAGTATCTCGGTGGAGCTATTGCACCCGGGTTACAACTAAGATATAAAAGCCTTAATAATTATACCGCAAAATTACCGTTGTTAGAGATAACATCTCCAGAACATCAGATAGGAAAAACAACTAATGAGGCAATACATTCGGGTGTGATTTTTGGAGTTTTACATGAAATTGATGGAGTAATCGAACAATATTGCAACATTTATCCTGATTTAACAGTTATTTTAACCGGTGGGGATGTCGATTTTTTGTCTAAAAGATTAAAAAATGGCATATTTGCCACTTCCAATTTTTTATTGGAGGGATTAAACAGCATTTTGGTATTTAATAAAAGTAAATGATAAAGAAGATTTTAGTAATTGTGTTGGTGTTTGTTGGTGGGATATCGTATGCTCAGGAAGGAACCTCTTCACCGTATTCTTTTTACGGGGTAGGAAGTCAGAAGTTTAAAGGAACTGTAGAGAATAGATCTATGGGAGGGCTTAGTGTTTTGGGCGATAGTATTCATTTAAACCTTCAAAATCCAGCTGCGTACGGTGAGTTAGCACTTACAACCTATACGATAGGTACATCATATCGTAATTTTGAGATAGGCAATGTAACAGAATCTTCTTCTGGAGATGACACTTCTTTAGATTATTTAGCAGTAGGAATTCCTGCAGGAAAGTTTGGTTTTGGTTTTGGAGTTGTTCCTCTTACTTCTGTAGGGTATAAACTAGTCGATGTGGTCGAAGATGAAAGTGAAGTTTTGTTTACAGGAACAGGGGGATTAAATAAGGTTTTCGTATCAACAGGGTATAAGCTTAACAAAAATCTGAATATAGGTTTAGATTTAAATTATAACTTTGGAAATATTGAAAGAAAATCGCTATTAACCTTAGAAGACATTCAATATAGTACAAGAGAAATAACAAGCTCGAATTTGTCAGCTTTTAGTGTGTCATTCGGTGTAATGTATAAGGCTATGATTTCTCAGAAATTAGAGTTGTCAGCATCTATAGTGTCAACGCCATCATTTGATTTGTCTTCTGAGTCAATAAGGGAACTTGCAACCGTAATAGTAACCACTAGTGGTCAAGAGGGAGTTGTAGAAGAGCAGGAGATCGAAATTAATGATGAGGAAATAAACTTGCCCGCAGAGTTTAAATTCGGAACTGGTATTGGAGAGCCTTTAAAATGGTTCGTGGGGGCAGAATACGTGTATGCAGATGCAGGAGAATATACGAATTTTGTATCCGGACAAAATAAGATAGAGTATGAAGACGTTTCAAAACTTAAAATAGGGGGGTATTTTGTGCCTAAATATAATTCATTAACAAGCTATTTTAGTCGTGTTGTATATCGCGCAGGATTACGTCTAGAAGAAACAGGTTTAAGTATCAATGATCAGACGATAGAAGAGTTTGGCATATCTTTTGGAGTAGGATTACCAGTTGGCCGATTATTTTCGAATACCAATATAGGTTTTGAATACGGTCAGCGAGGAACAAAAGATTTTGGACTTGTACAAGAAGCATTTTTTAATGTATCCCTCAGTTTCTCTTTGAATGATAAATGGTTTAGAAAAATAAAATTTAATTAATTACAATAATATAAAAGCTATGAATACCAAAATTATACTTACTATAGCAACAGGATTGGTTTTGGGCACAGTAAATATAAGTGCTCAAGCTATTGACTGTAGGACTACAGCTTCGGTTGCATACGAGCATGCCAAGGTCAAGAATTATGATGCCGCAGAGGAGCCTTTATGGAAGGTGAGAAAAGAATGTCCTACTTACAGTGTTGCTACATTTCAATTCGGACAAAAGTTACTTACTGCAAAATATAAAAAAGCTGCTGCTACAGATAAAGTCGCACTGGCAAAAGAGAAAATCACTTTGTGGAAAGAACGCTATCAGTATTTTGCAGCGAAAACTAAAATAGGAGATATGCATTCTGATATAGGTCAGTTAATGTATGACAACAAAATAGGAACTACAGAAAGTCAGTTTGCTGAATTTGACAAAGCATACACGCAGGATAAAGCAAATTTCAAAAGACCTAAGAAGTTATACACTTATTTCTCTCTTTTAGTAGATCTGCATGGTAGTGGGAAAAAAGAATTGCAATCTGTTTTTGATATGTATGATGATATTACAGAAAAAATAGAGGATGAAGAAAGTAGATTAGCAAAGATAATCGCAACATTAAGCGAAAAAGAAGAAGCAGGGACTGCTTTGTCATCAAAAGAGAAGAAAAAACTTAAGAATGCAGGAATCAATTTAACAGCATTTAGTAAAGTAAAGGCAGGTATTAATCAAAAACTTGGTGAACTTGCAGATTGTAAAAACTTAATTCCTTTATATAATGGTCAATTTGCCTCTAAGAGTTCAGATATCAATTGGGTAAAAAGTGCATCTAGAAGAATGTATGCTAAGGAATGTACTGATGATCCATTGTTTTTTAAGTTAGTAGAGTCGCAACATAAATTAGAGCCCTCTGCAAAAACAGCTTATTACTTAGGTATATTAGCGCTTAAGGATAAAAAGACAACCACAGCTTTAAAGTATTTTAATCAATCAGCAGAACTAGAAACAAAATCTAGTGATAAGGCAAAAGTATATTTCAAGATTGGTGAAGTAATGAAAAAGCAAGGTAGTAAAGGGAAAGCTAGAACTTACTATAAGAAAGCCTTAAGTTACAAACCATCTATGGGTGTGTGTTACTTAAGAATTGCAACTATGATTGCAGGTAGTGCAAACAATTGTGGAGCAGATGTATTTAGTAAAAGAGCTGTATACTGGTTAGCAGAAAACTATGCTCGTAAGGCAGGAAAAGTTGATCCAAGTTTAAAGTCTACAGCAAATAAATATGCTGCAAATTATAGAGCAAAAGCACCAACAAAGACGGATATATTTAATAATCCAGGGATAAAGTCTGTGAGTGTAGGGTGTTGGATTGGAGAAACCGTAAAGGTACCTAAGCTGTAATGCAATCAAAAAAAAAGTATATGATTATAAACGTTGTCACAGTATTTGCTGTGACAATGTTTTTTTCATGTCAATCAAATAAAAGAAATTCTCAGCAATATGTAATCTCAGAAGAAGCTCCGATAGCAGAAGCTTTTGAGGTTAATTTAAAGTATACTGATTCTGGAAGGCTTACGGCAATACTAAAAACATCGAGAGTGTTAGACTATTCGAATAAGTCGTTTCCTTATCATGAGTTTCCTGATGGGATTGTTTTAGATATTATTGATGAGGAAGGTAAAACAAGTATAGTGACTGCAGATTATGCTATTTCGTATCAACAAACGGGTATTATTGATATGAAAGGAAACGTAGATATACGTACCTCTGATAGTACTCATTTGCAGGCAAAACAACTGTATTGGGATCAATCTCTTAGTTGGGTTTTTACAGATCAGCCATATAAGAGCCACCTTCCTGACGGGACAATTAATGAAGCCGATGGTTTTGATGCTAATCAGGATTTTACTATCTTGAATTCAAGAATTAATGACGGAGTGATGTTTATTGAAGAGTAATCTAATACTATGACTAAAGTATTTAAGTTTTTTGAGTATGCCTATTTGGCAATTGTATGTTTTTTTGCATATCAGGCATATGTAGAATGGGGTCAGGATGGAGGAAGAAGTACATTGTATCTTTTTTTTGCTGGTGCTGCCATATTCATGTTTTTTTTTAAAAGAAATTTCAGAAGAAAATTTGAAAGAAGTAACAAAGGTTAGTTCATGGAAATACAAATCATTGTTATTGTATTTTGTCTTATCCTTTCGGCCTTTTTTTCGGGCATGGAAATCGCTTATGTTTCCTCTAATAAAATTCACATTGAAATAGAAAAAAAGCAAGGAGGTTTTATCTCTAATGTGCTTACAAGATTAACTAAGAAACCTTCAAAATTTATTGCGACCATGCTGGTCGGTAATAACATTGCGTTGGTTATTTATGGGTTCTATATGGGCGCTTTGTTAACAGCTTCTATCGAAGGATATTTTCCTGAAATGGTTGCTAGTTTTAATTTATTACTGCAAACACTTATTTCGACTTTTTTTATTTTAATTACGGCAGAATTTTTACCCAAAGTATTTTTTCAGATATATTCGAATACCTTGCTTAAAGCATTTTCGTTTCCTGCATATTTTTTTTATGTACTCTTTTCTCCAATTTCTTCTTTTGTGATTTGGGTTTCAGATTTGGTTCTCAAGAAATTTTTTAAAACCGAAGGTGATGAGGTGCAGCTTGCTTTCAGTAAAACAGAACTGGGAGATTATATTAGTGAGCAAATGCAAACCGTAGAGGAACATGATGATATCGATAGTGAAATACAGATTTTTCAGAATGCATTAGATTTTTCAGATGTAAAATCTAGAGAAGTCATGGTCCCGAGGACAGAAATTGTCGCGGTAGAAAAGTCTCAATCGATAGAAGTAATAAGTAAATTGTTTATTGATACAGGATTGTCAAAAATTATTGTATACAATGGAAGTGTTGATGATATTATAGGTTATGTGCATTCTTTTGAGTTGTTTAAGAAACCAAAATCTATTCGGGCCATATTACTTCCTGTGGTCTTTGTGCCAGAAACTATGTTTGTAAAGGATGTTTTGAATCTTTTAATCAAAAAACATAAAAGCATTGCAGTTGTAATAGATGAATACGGAGGTACAAGTGGTATTATAACTGTAGAGGATATTGTAGAAGAGCTTTTTGGAGAGATCGAAGACGAGCATGATTCTGTAGAACTTACAGAAGAGCAGATCTCAGAGCATACATATCGATTTTCTGCGAGAATTGAAGTAGATCATATTAATGAATCTTATAAGCTGGACTTGCCAGAAGATGAAAACTATGAAACGCTCGGCGGTATGATTGTGAATCATACCGAAGAAATTCCTGAAGAAGGTGATGAGGTTGTGATTAATGCCTTTAAAATTAAAATTATAGAAACTTCGAATACTAAAATCGAGCTTGTCGAGTTATATGTGCAATCAGAGGATTAGTCATGATTTTCGGTTAGGGACTCTATAACTTAAATAATGCTTTAATACTTATTTGAAGCAAAAAATTGTACTCCTTCAAAAGAATTCATAGCTATATTTAGTGCGTCATTCTCTGGTAAACAACCAAAGGATAAAAACTTCAATAAGACTTTTAGTTTTTAATTGGTATTATTACAATAAAATGGTATTTTCGCCCACTATATTTTGAATAAATAATTACACATCATGGCAGTTTTAAATAAAATCAGACAACGTTCGGTTTTTCTAATAGTGATAATTGCATTAGCATTATTCTCATTTGTATTAGCAGATTTGATCCGTAATGGAGGAGCTATTTCTCAAAAAGCAGAGAGTACAATAGCAACCATTAATGGGCAAGATATTGACCGAACAGATTTCGCCAAAAAAGTAGAGGCAGCTTCTAGAAATTTTGGAGGTAGAGGATCTAGTATTCAGGCTGTAAATTATGTTTGGAATCAAGAAGTACGTGAAGTAGTTTTTGGAGAGCAATTTGAAGAATTAGGAATTGAAGTAGGAGCAGATCAAGTAAATACATTGTTAGAAGAATCATTGGCAAATAACCCTACGTTTCAAAATGAAGCTGGCGTTTTTGATAAAGCCAAAATGCAAGAATATGTGGCAAATGTTAAAGAAACATCTCCGCAAGCATATCAACAATGGTTGGATTATGAGGCTTCAATTGGTAAAGGAGCTAGGCAAGAAACATACCTAACTATGATTAAGGCGGGAATTGGATCGACCCTCAAAGAAGGTGAGTTAGTTTATAAAATGGAAAATGATAAGGTTGATATTAAATATGTACAACTACCTTATACTAGTATTCCTGATGCAGATATTACAATAAGTGATTCTGAGATACAATCTTATATCAGTGCTCATGCAGAAGAATATCAAGCCGAGGCTTCAAGAAGTATTAAGTATGTAATGTTTAAGGAGGAGCCAAGTGAAGAAGATGAAAACCAAGTAATGAGTGATGTGTCTGCTTTATTAAATGATCGTGTAGAATTTAATAAGGATACTAGTACTACAGATTCAATTTTAGGGTTTAGAAATATAAAGGACGCAAAGAGTTTTGTAAATCAACATTCAGCTCTGAAATTTGATGATCGTTTTGTGTTCAAGAAAGACTTGCCAAGTGTAGTTGCAGATACATTATATAATCTAGAAATAGGAGATGTATATGGTCCGTATAAGGATAAAGAATATATCAAAATCTCTAAAATTGTAGCGAATAAGCAAATGCCAGATTCTGTAAAAGCAAGTCATATACTAATTTCTTGGGAAGGTCTCGGTACTGCAGGTGATACAAAACGCACAAAAGAAGAAGCAAAAACCTTAGCCGATAGTATTCTTACAGTGACAAAAGCTGATAAGACTAAGTTCGCTGCTTTGGCACCAGAATTTTCTGCTGATAGTTCTAACAAGGACAAAGGTGGTGATTTAGGATATTTTGTTCCAGGAGCTATGGTGCCGGCATTCAATACATTTTGTTTCGAAAGTGAGACAGGAGATCAGGGTATTGTAGAAACACAATTTGGATACCATATTATCACTATAGAGGATCAGAAGAACTTTCAAAAGGCAGTGCAGGTAGCTACTATAGCACAAAAAGTAGAGCCTAGTGAAAAAACGATCAATGAAATTTTTACAGAAACAACAAAATTTCAAATCTCTGCAAAGGATAAAGATTTTGAGACAGTTTCTAAAGAAGGTGAGTTAACAGTAAGACCTGTAAATAAAGTTAAGGAATTAGACGAAAATATTCCAGGATTAGGTGCAAACAGATCAATTGTACAATGGGCATTTAATGAAGAGTCTAAAGTAGGTGATATCAAACGTTTTGACATTCCTGAAGGATATGCTGTAGTACAGTTGACTGCAAAATCTGAAAAGGGACTTATGACGGTAAAAGATGCAACCGCAAAAGTAAAATCAATTTTGATCAAAGAAAAGAAGGCTGAGCAATTAAAAAGTAAAATTACAGGAAGTGCACTTGATGCAATAGCAAAAAATCAAGGTCAAACCGTGAAAACGGCATCTTCATTGAGTATGAAAACCCCAACAATTGGTGGAGCAGGAACTGAGCCAAAAGTAGTAGGAACTGCATTCGCATTAGAAACCGGAACTGTTTCTAAACCTGTTGTAGGTACAAATGGAGTATATGTAATAGAGGTAACCAAAAAGACTCCAGGTAGTGGTTTAGATACATATATGAGCTATGCTGCGCAAGCTACTAAAAAGAATGCTGAACAAGTAAATACGAAAGTGTTTGAGGCACTAAAAGAAGCGGCAGAAATAGAAGATAAGAGAGCTAAGTTCTACTAAAAAAGAAAGCCTAAAACGACGAAATATAAATACTTTTTGTATACTTATTTCGAATGAACTTAAATAAACTAGTCCTAAAAAAAGACAAAAAAAAGAGGTGAATAATTTCACCTCTTTTTTTTGTCTTTTTTTTAATTAAACCCTCTAGTTTTTTAAAGCAAAAACTAAAATTCGATATGTTATATCAATAATAATGGGCTTCAAGTTTTTTTTAAACTTAATTGTATGTTTTTATTTTAACCTCTTACTTTTTGCTCCCATTTCCAGGCAGAGCTTAAGGAATCATCAAGACTACTTTTTGATGTCCATCCTAATTCTGTATTGGCTTTTGTTGTATCGGCATAGGCAGCAGTTATATCTCCTGTCCTTCTTTCTACAATTTTGTAGTTCAATTTTTGGCCTGATACTTTTTCAAAAGAAGATATCACTTCTAAAACCGTACTACCCGTACCTGTACCAACATTGAATACTTCGTAATTAGCTTTATTTTTATCTTCTAATAAACGTTGTAGTGCTACCACATGTGCTTTTGCTAAATCTACGACGTGAATGTAGTCTCTTATGCAGGTACCATCAGATGTAGGGTAATCATCACCAAAAACAGAAAGTTGTTCTCTAAGTCCAATTCCTGTTTGTGTAATAAAAGGAATAAGGTTTTGAGGAACACCAATAGGTAGTTCTCCAATCTCTGCAGAGGGATGCGCACCAATAGGGTTAAAATAACGAAGAGCAATTGCTTTTAGTCCAGATGTTACTTTACAAGTGTCACTAATGATTTCTTCACCAATTTGTTTGGTGTTTCCATAAGGAGATTCAGCTACTTTTACCGGGGCGTCCTCAGTAATTGGTAATTCATCTGCTTGACCATATACAGTACATGAAGAACTGAAAATGAAACTGGCTTCAGGTTTTTTTGCTAATTCTTGTAATAAATAAACCAATGTAGTCAGATTATTTTCATAATATAACAACGGATTCTCTACGCTTTCTCCAACCGCTTTAGAAGCTGCAAAATGAATGACACCATCAATATCCTTATGTCTATTAAAAAAATCTTGTACTTTGCTTTTATCTCTTAGATCAAAGTTCTCAAAAATAACATCTTTTCCTGTGATGGTTTTAATTCCATTAAGTACTTCTGGAGACGAATTAGAGCAGTTGTCTATGATAACTACCTCGTAGCCTTTGTGCTGTAATTCTGTTACGGTATGAGAGCCTATAAACCCCAATCCTCCTGTGACTAAGATTTTCATATATGTATTGGTTTAGTATTTTGTGAAACGAAGGAACAATAATTAAAGGATTTTAGCAACTTCTTGATTTACAAATTCTAAAAATCGTTCATCTTTTTCTGTGAAGGGATCAGCCGCATTTGAGTCGATATCAATTTGACCTATATTTTGTCCACCTTTAAACAAAGGAATTACAATTTCTGATTTAACACTTAGACTGCAGGCAATGTAGTTGTCCTGAGCTTGTACATCAGGTACTACAAAGTTTTTGTCACTTACGGCTACTTGACCACAAATTCCTTTTCCGAAAGGAATAATCACATGATCCGTTTCTTCACCCGCGAATGAATGTAGTTTGAGTTCTTCTTTTTCTCCATTTTTAAAATAAAAACCAACCCAATCGTAATAATCAACACTTTCTCGAAGTAAATGACAGACCATGCTTAATTTGTCATTTGTAGATTGATTTTCGCTTTTAAGTATGTTTGTTACTCGTACTCTTAATTTTTCAAATGGCATTCCTTAACAATTTTACTGACAAAAATATCTAAAATATTTAAAAGAGCCCCATTGAGCAAATAGTATAGTTTTGTTAAAAATTAAATTATCGGTAGAATATAGATATACTTGTTTTATAAAATAGGTCTAATTTTCTTTAGAGTTCGTTATCATAGCAAGTTCATGTTATGGGGTAAAACACAAATTAAAAATCATATTAAAGTAAAAAAATAGGGTTATTATAATAAATTTGAATACTCAATTGAGTTGCTAATGCATTCAGATTTATCTTGAGTATCATTCGCAATCGCAGTAAATATGTTTAAATTATCTAAAATGAAAAAAATATTTTTGCCAGTATTGATGATTTTTTTGTGTTTAAGTTCATGTAAAAAAGACGAAAAACCAGAGGTCTCTACAAAAGATGAAAAAAAAGACGCCTCAATCGATTCTGTTACTAAAAAGGAAGAGTTACAGGTCAAGTTTTCTAATAAAACAGATCAGAAGTTGTATCAGGTTTATATAGAGATTAAGTCGGCATTAGTTAATTCTGATAGTATTTCTGTGCAAAAATCTGCAAAAAAGATAGAAGACATTGTTATATCATCAGAAGAGACCAAACAACTAAAAGCTACAAGTAAATTGATTTCCTTGACTAAGGACCTTAAGAAGCAAAGAGATTTTTTTATTTCTTTGACACAAGAAATAGAAAAGCAGATCCGTATGTCAGAAATTACATCAGGAGCTGTGTATAAACAGTTTTGTCCTATGGCTTTTGATGGAGAAGGAGGATATTGGCTATCGGATTCTAAGGAAATAAGGAACCCTTATTTTGGAGACAAAATGCTTACATGCGGTCATATAAAGGAAGTTTTTGAGTAAGACCTAATTGAGTAATGCATGAATAAGTAATAAAGGATATTTCTATTTTGGTATTGTCAGAAAACACTGATAATTACAAAATATTTAACTATATTTATAGATGTCAAGTGAAAAATTAACAAGATTTTGAGGGAAGTCTATGTTGATTGATGATAATTTATTAAATAATTATTGTTTTTGGAATAAACAAAAAAGGATATGAGTAAGAGAAAATTGATAGCGTTAATTTTTTCTGTGCTATTTATTTCATGTAGTAATGATGTAAAGATTATTTCTGGACCAACTGTGCAAACGTTGGCTCTTTTAGAAAAATCAAAAGCATTAAAATTACGTGGTGAAAAAGTAGAGCAGAGTTTGCTTAGAAAAAAGGATTCTATAGAGATGCTTTCTGATGGAAATAAAATGCCAGTTCAAAATTTATCTGGTGATAAAGACTTTGTGGATATAGAACGCATATCAAAAGACTTTGTTTTGGATATGCGATACGCTACTGCTGATAATTTTTTAAAAGAAAAAGTATATTCTTGTGCGAAATGTTATGTCAGAGAAGAAGTGGCAAAAGCTCTTATGCAGGTTAATGCAGCTTTGATAAAAAAAGGATATAAACTTAAGTTTTTTGATTGCTATCGACCGTATAGTGTACAAAAAAAGATGTGGAAGATTTTTCCTAACCCCGGTTATGTAGCAGATCCAAAAGGAGGATCCGTTCATAATAGAGGGGCAGCTGTAGACGTTACTTTAGTGCAGAATGATGGTACTTTTGTGGATATGGGTACAGGTTTTGATCATTTTGGAAAAGAAGCACATCATTCTTACAGTAATTTTTCTAAAACAATAATAAGCCACCGAAAGCTCTTGCGAGAAACGATGGAGAAATATGGTTTTAGAACGATAAAGACAGAATGGTGGCATTATAACTTTACGGGAAATAAAAAATTTACAATATCAGATTATAAATGGACATGCGAATAATACTATTTAAAATGTAGTTTTAACCTATAATTATATTTTAAGTAGTTATAATTCTTGTGATAACTATTGGTAATTTTTTATCCGAAACTATACAACGAAACGACATCCATAGTAGTGAATGTCGTTTCTGAAGTACACTTATAAAATCGGAAAAAATTATATATGCAAATTATTACCCAATAAATGCTATAATTAGATTATAAATCTGTTTGTTCTCTAATTATTTATATAGCCGAAACAAGACGAATTCAAATCCTTTTTTTTGCTTCTCATTTCTTAGTTCATTAGAAATTAAAATTGTTCTACTTCTGTGCTACCTTTCATTGCCACAGTAGATGATTTACCTACAGTTACAGTATTCTGTACAGCATCAAAGTACGTTGTCCCTACAAATCCTTGATGCTTAATAGCTCTAAATCCATATTTTTGTAAAGCAAATTCTCGTTCTTGTAATTCAGAATATCCTGCCATACCTCGTTCTTTATAAGCTTTTGATAATTCAAACATACTTGTATTAAGAGCATGAAAACCAGCTAGAGTGATAAATTGAAATTTATACCCCATTGATGCAAGTTCTTCTCTAAATGTTTCCATTTCTTCTACAGATAGTTTTGCAGCCCAATTAAATGAAGGGGAGCAATTATAGGCTAGCATTTGGTCTGGGTACTGAGCATGTATTGCATCGGCAAATTTGCGTGCCTGTTCTAGATCAGGGTTACTAGTTTCCATCCAAATAAGATCTGCATAGGGCGCATAAGATAACCCTCTATCTATTCCTTGTTCAATACCATTACTCACATTAAAAAAGCCTTCTTCGGTTCGTTCTCCTGTAATAAATTTCTGATCACGGTCATCTATATCACTAGTCAATAGATTAGCAGCATCAGCATCAGTTCGAGCAATGATAATAGCAGGTACGCCCATTACATCTGCTGCGAGTCGAGCCGCTACTAATTTATTAATAGCTTCCTGGGTTGGCACTAATACCTTACCGCCTAGGTGGCCACATTTTTTTGCAGAACTCAATTGATCTTCAAAGTGAACACCGCTTGCACCGGCTTCTATCATTGATTTCATTAGTTCGAATGCATTTAAATTTCCGCCAAAACCAGCTTCAGCATCAGCAACAATAGGTACTAAATAGTCTTTTTTGTTTTTTGTTTTGTTAACCACTTGTATTTGATCCGAGCGTAAAAGAGCATTGTTAATTCTCTTTACTACTTGAGGAACACTATTTACTGGATACAAGGATTGATCTGGGTACATTTGCCCCGCAATGTTAGCATCGGCAGCAACCTGCCATCCGCTTAGATAGATAGCTTCTAATCCAGCTTCTACTTCTTGTACTGCCTGGTTTCCAGTCAAGGCACCAAGTCCAGCTACAAATTCTTGAGTTCTTAGTTTCATCCATAATTTTTCTGAACCTAATTTGGCAATACTATGTTCTATCTGATATGATCCCTGTAATCTTACTACCTCTTCTGCAGAATAAGGGCGATGTACGTTTTTCCATCTCGGATTTGTGGTCCAATCAATAATTAACTTTTCTATTCTTTCTTCTGTATTCATGATTCTGGGTTTTTATTTTGTGTTTATTTTTGTGGAGCGGAGGAAAGAAAATACGATTGTGAGACGTATATTTCTTTCCTCTTTTTGCTCTCTTTATGTGATGTGATTTAGAATATTATAAATAGGTATATGTTCTAGTAGTAAGGAACTCTTCGAATTTCTCATCAGTAACTAAATCATAGAATACCTGAATTGCATTTTGGTAATTTTTGCTTTCAAAAAGAAGGTCTCCTATTTGTTCTTGAATAATCGTAAGTTCATTATCAAAAAGATGATGAAATAATTGATTGTCAAACCTTCTGCCGTCTTCAAGAATAACTTCGTTTTGTAGCCATTGCCATATTTGGGTTCTACTGATTTCTGCCGTAGCGGCATCTTCCATTAGATTGTATAATGCAACAGCACCATTTCCATTTAGCCAATGCGCGATATAATGAATTCCTACATTGATATTATCCCGTATCCCTTTTTCTGTAATAGTTCCTGCTGGGATTTCTAATAAATTTTGTTCCGTAATTTTTATATCATTACGTTTTACATCTATTTGATTTGGATTAGGCATATGAAGATTAAAAATATCCATAGCCAATGTCACTAATCCAGGATGGGCTACCCACGTACCGTCATGCCCATTTTTTACCTCACGTTCTTTATCTGCACGTACTTTGGCAAAAGCAAGTTCATTACTCTGCGGGTTATTCTTGATGGGTATTTGAGCTGCCATACCACCGATAGCTAATATTTTTCTTTTATGACATCGTTGAATCACTAAGGTACTGTAGGCATCCATAAATGGACTAGTCATACCTACTTGATCTCTATTGGGAACTACAAAATCTGTATGGTTTCGTAATTTTTTGATATAACTGAATATGTAATCCCATCGGCCGCAATTTAAACCTACAATATGGTCTTTTAAGGCATAAATAATTTCATCTAATTGAAAACTAGCAGTAATCGTTTCTATCAAAACGGTCACTTTTATGGCTCCATGTTCAATGCCAAGATATTCCTCAGAAAAGTCGATTACATCATTCCACCAGATGGCTTCGGTAAAGTGTTCTAGTTTAGGAATGTAATAATAAGGTCCTGTACCATTTTCTTTTAACTGTTTGTTGTTATGAAACAAGTATAAGCCAAAATCAAATAGAGAAGCGCTCATTTCTTGATCCTTAATAGTAAGGTGCTTTTCTGTTAGATGTAAACCTCTGGGACGAACAATTAGTGTTGCGGTCTCTTCTTTGAGTCGATAGGTGCGATCGTTTTTCGAATTATAAAACGAAATAGTTTTATCAACTGCATCTTTAAGGTTTTTTTGTCCTTCTAGACAATTTTCCCATAAAGGGGCATTACTATCTTCAAAATCGGCCATGAATGTTTTGGCTCCAGAATTTAAGGCGTTAATGACCATTTTTCTATCTACAGGTCCGGTAATTTCGACTCTGCGGTCCTGTAGGTCTTGAGGAATTGGAGCAACGGACCATTCGCTTTGGCGAATTTCCTTTGTGTTTTCTGGAAAAGAAGGATACGTTCCCAGATCTAACAATTGCTGTTGAAGGTCTCGATTTTTTAGAAGTACCAATCGTCTTTCATTAAAACGATTTTGTAGAACTTCTAAGAACGTTAGTGCCTCATCGGTCAAAATTTCTGGATGATAGTTTTTAACTTTTCTTGAGAAGTTAATTTGGTGACTAAGATTTGTTTGTGTTTCCATACCTATATCGTTTTGAGTGAACAAACATATAAAAAAGTTTTTTACAAAACAAGCGAACGTTCGCTAAAAATGATATTTTGTTTTTTTTAGTCTTTACGCAAAAAGTGTTATTTTTGATCTTATGGCAATAGCAGAAGAGTATATAAAATTGATTTTTGGTCTGAAAATCAAGCAGATAAGAACGGATAAGGAATTGTCTCTTTTTGGATTATCAAAATTATGCGGGCTTTCTAAGTCCTATTTGAATGAAATCGAAAAAGGGAAAAAATATCCAAAAACAGATAAAATAATTAAACTAGCAGAGGCTTTTGATGTTTCTTATGATCAATTAGTTTCTTTGAAATTAGATAAAAATTTAGCTCCCATTGGCGAGATTTTACAATCGGGAATTTTAGACGAAATACCACTAGAGTTGTTTGGTATACAGCAAAGTGATTTAATTGATATCATTGCAAATGCGCCTTCAAAAGTCAATGCATTCATAAGTACCATTATCGAAATTGCACAACACTATAATATGAGTCGTGAAGGGTTCTACTTAGCCTCTTTACGATCTTATCAGGAAGCTCAGAATAATTTTTTTAAGGATCTAGAAGAAAAAGCAGTACAGTGTGCAAACTCGTATCAATTAGATTTGACCGGAAAAGTGACGTCAAATGACCTAGAAGAGGTTCTTAAAGAAGAATATGGATATACAATCATTAGTGAAGGCATCCCTAACCATGAAGAATTAGACAATCTTAGATCTGTGTTCGTTCCGGCAAGTAAAACATTGTTACTTTCTAATGGTGTTGATGAGGCTCAGAAAACTTTTATTTACGCCAAAGAACTTGGATATCAATATCTTAATATTACTGATAGGCCATATACCTTCTCATGGATAAAATATGATAATTTTGATGAAGTCTTACATAATTTTTATGCTTCTTATTTTGCTGGAGCACTCATAATACCAAGAAATCATCTTAAGGAACATCTAAAAGGATTATTTTCGATTAATCGTTTCTCAGAATCTGATTTTCATAAAATAATGAAGTTATACAATGCATCTCCAGAATCTTTTTATCAGCGCCTTACGAATATTTTACCGCAAGATTTTGGAATGCAGAATGTATTTTTTCTTCGTTTTACACACAAATTGGGTATAGAAAAATTTAATCTGGTAAAAGAATTACACATTACGCATCAACAACAGCCTCATGCGAATGAAACTAATGAGCATTATTGTAGGAGATGGATGGCTATAAAAACTCTAAAGAGAGCGGCCATTGAAGATTTGGAGTACGCTTTTAATATTCAGATTTCAGATTATGAGAGTACCGATCAGGAATATTTAGTATTTACTTCGGCAACAAAAGACCCTTTTAAGAAAGGGTATTATCGAAGTATTGGTATTGGTTTTTTGATTTCTCCTGCTTTAGAGAAGAAAATAGGTTTTGTCGCAGATCCCAAAATCCCAAAGGTAAAAGTAGGAGTCACTTGCGAGTCGTGTTCGGTAATTGATTGTGATGTAAGAGTGGCACCTCCAAAACGATTACAGACAAAAGAAAAAAATAAGAAAACGTCTCTTTTGGTAGATGAAATTTTGAAGCAGTATTCTTAAAATCTGAAGTAAACTTTTTTCTGACAGAACAGTAATAAAAGAGATACTATTATATGCCCAAAAGTAAAAAATTAGGAATTGCCTTGGTAGGACTGGGGTCTTATAGTACTTATAATCTTGCACCGTCATTACGACAATGTGAGCATTGTTATCTTGCCGGGATAGTTACAGGAACTCCTGTTAAAGCCTCGATGTGGTCAAGAAATTATAAGATAGATAAAAAGAATATATACAATTATGCTAATTTTGATGAAATAGCTGCAAATGACTCGATTGATATAGTCTATCTCGCTGTACCAACATTTATGCGTGCAGAATATGCTATTAGAGCTGCAATGGCCGGGAAGCATATAATTTGTGAAAAACCTATGGCAGCATCTTCTCAGGAATGTCTCAAAATTATTGAATCCTGTAAAAAGAATAATGTTAAAGTATCTGTAGGGTATCGATTGCAGTACGATCCTTATCATTCTTATTTGACGACATTGCAAAATGATCTGGATAACCCGGTAAAAAGTGTAAAAGGAGGTTTTGGATTTAAGTTTAACACCTCTGGTAATTGGAGATTGGATCACAAAAAACCTGGAGGGGGTGCGTTAATGGATTTAGGGGTTTATGGAGTTCAGGCAGCATGTGCTATTTTTGGAATGATTCCCCAAGCTGTATCTGCCAAAAGGAAAAAAGGTTCTTCTAAATTGCCTGAAGAAGAAATGATAACTTTTCAACTTTATTTTGAAAATAATAGTACCGCAGTTTTTACGACAGGATACACCGATGCAATAAATTATCTTCAAGTAGAAACAACAAATGATACAGTAGTATTAGAAAATGCTTTTTCTTTTTCAAACCTAAAAATGAAGCATACAGGTTATGATTTGAGTTTTGAGTCTGTAAATCAAAACCAGCTTTTAATGGATGACTTTTCCTTATCATTACTAGGAGACAGGTCTTTGAAGATTAACGGTGAAATGGGTAGGAGAGATATTATGATTATAGAAGCTGTTTTTGATGCCCTTGCAAGTGGGAAAAGAATTCCTATCGATATTTAGGGTTAGTCAATATTCAAAAGACATAGTTTTATTGTAGAGAAAGTTTCTAACAAGTATTACTATAAGAAGAAGCCTGATAAATTAGAATATTTTGTCATGAGTTAGATTATAAGTAAGAAGAACAACTTCATGATAAAGCTCAGAAATATAATTAAAATTGGTGTTTTCTCGATTAACAGAGTACCATTATTAAAAATCGAATAAAGAAGGCATGAAATGAGAGGAATGTGTCTGATGAACTCATTTTAGTTTATAGTTTAATATTAGAGAATATAGAATTAAAAAATAAAGTAGTTTGGATTCCTTATTTTCTTAAAAGTTTACGCTTAGGCGAAATAATTTTATCCACCAAAGTAATAAAACACATAATTAATACTTGCAAGTAATTTTTCTTCTCCCACTCATATGCATAATGATTTAATAGGGATCGCATAATTTTGATAGGATTATTGGTATGCTTTCTTCGAATTTGAGATACTTTTAGCTTTACTAATGCAAAACTGTTTTCAGTTCTAGATTTTGTAGCAATAATAACTAATGGGTTTTGTACTGTTTTGTGGGATATCAGAAAAGTAGATATTTCATCAGGAATAGAGATAAAACCTTGCGTCTGTAAATATAATAACGCTTCCTGAAAAGGAGAAATAGATTGTTGTTCTCTAATCAGTTTGTAAAACATGTTCCACATGGTGGTATCAAAACTTTTTATAATCAAAGTTGCATCTGCAATCCATCGAATAGCGGGTATTTCGTTATACTGATATCCATGTAAGATTGTAAAAAACAATTCATAAGCAGGGTGTAGGGTTTTGTACCCAAAATCATTAGATATAGAATGTTTCCAGATATTTTTATAAAATGATTCTTTAAGAGGGTAATAAGACACTCTATAATGAAGGTCTAAATCGAGTTTGTCTTTATCGAAAGAATGTGCACTTACTTGAGAAAGAGGAAGATGATAGGGGTTTCTCGATTTAGATGTCCATCCATTGTTTAACACAAGATCTACAGCTTGATCCCAGGATTTCTGCGGTACGATTATGTCTAAATCAACAGTAGGGCGTTTTCCATAATCCTGATAATATTTTTCTGATAAGGCAATACCTTTAAAAATCATAAGCTCAATGCCCTTTTGATTGAATGCTTTGGACAAATCATGGAGCCTCGATTTTAGTATTTGATTTTTGTACCAGATGTATTTATAATAACTTTTGAGCTGTACAATAAGTGAATGTGTATATTCTTGATCAGAGATATTTTTGTATAGTAGAGAGAGTAATCTTTGAGAGCCAAGATCTAAGCTATCATATATTTGAGGAAGAACAGCTCCTTTCTCGATACTAGCGTTGTTAATATCGAGATCGATCATTTTTACCCATTTTTCAAATGATTGTATAGATTCTTCGCCAGTTAGGAGACAGGCTCGAAGCAATAATAATTGTTGGGCGTTGGGTAAAATCCCTGATTGCTGAGCTAAGAAATTCAAATCTTCATTCATCATTGTGATCTTCGTCTGTCTAGAATTGCTTTTAACACTTTCGGAAAATCATTTTTCATTTCCTTGTTTAGTAATGTTTGATTAGTACCGTGAATTCGTCGTTGTACCAATACTTCAGGAAGAATATATTCATTTAGTCCTATATCTTTGAATCTCGCATACCATTCTAATAAATCTTGGGTATTACTATTTGTATCAAACATACCGACTTTTAGAAAAGAAGAAGTTCTAACTAATAGCGCAGATTTATGAATTCCTACCATTGTTTTAGGTGAGAAATCAATTGTTTTGATTAGGTCTGCGTCCATATCAGGAGAGAGAAAATTTGTAATGTTCGTAAAAACTAAATCTAATGAAGGTTCGTTTATAAAACATTGTATCTGCTTTTCAATTTTACTTTTGTGCCAGAGATCATCGTGATCCAGCAATGCAAAAAAATCTCCTTTTGAAGCTTTAATACCCGTATTAAGTGCTACAGCTGTACCTTGATTTTTTTGATATATATATTGTATATTATCAAACTGTTGTATAATATCCTTGGTGGCATCCGTAGATCCGTCATCTACAACAATAATTTCTGCAATCGGGTATGTTTGTGCCAATATACTGTCAATACTTTCCTTAATAAAATTTGCTGCATTATATGCGGGAATGATAACAGAGATTTTATTTTTCATGATTAATAATTATGGGGTCAAGGCTTTTGAGTTGATCAGCAAATCGTCTTCGGTCTAATGATTTCTTAAGTACTTCTAGGATACCACTGCCTTTAAATGATAGGTCATTTGTGCTATTTTTATTATGGACTCTATAGTTGAGTGTAACTTTATCAATGATCTTCATAGATGTTTTTGCTTCGCGAACTCTCAAAAACCAATCTTGATCTTCACTTAATCGTAATGTTTCGTCAAAAGCCCCTACTTTGCTAAAAACATTTTTTTTAATTAATAATGATCCCAGATGTGCGTTAAAGTGAGGGGTTTCTAATTTTTCGGTTTCCTTACGTTTTATACTTTCTGGCATAAAAAAATAGCTTGTTAGTCCTCCTATTATTTCTAAAGACGGATCTGCAGTTAATTGCTGAAGTTGTTCTTTAATTTTGTTACTAGGCCAAATGTCATCTGAATCTAAAAAAGCAAGTACCGTTCCGGTGGCCAATTTGATTCCTTTATTTCTTGAGAACGATGGTCCAGAGTTTTGTGAATTAGAAAATACTAAAACTTCTGGAAATTTTTTTTTGATCAATGAAATGGTGTTATCTGTAGATGCATCATCGATACATATAACTTCATTAAATGCAAAATTCTGGTCATAAACACTTTGTAGCGCTTCTATAATAAACTGTTCACTATTATATGTTGGTATGATTACTGAAACAGTCATAGGTATAGAAGGAAGGTATATTATTGCTCAGATTCTTCTTTGGGCTTTACAGGCCAGCCTTGTTCTTCATCAACCTCATGTATTGGATCTAACATGATAAGATCAGACATATCATCATATTTAGAGTATGTAATGGCCTTAAAAGTTTTTACCTCTTCTGGTTCGATCTCCTCTGTCGATTCATTGGTGCTTAGGTTGGCTAGCTTTTCTTCAACAAGAAAATTAATAAAGTGATCTATTTGCTCTTCATCTAAAGAAGTAAGCTGATCAAAGGATTTTTTTATGGCGGTCTGACTACAGTTTTTCTCAATTAACAACCAAATATCCAAAGCAGTTTCTTTAAGACTATAATAGATACCTGAATCAAGATTTACGACAACTATCTCATCATCAAATTTATCACTTACTACTTTAGGATTTAGAATCATATTAGTAACTTTTTTAAAATAATATTTTTGGTTGTAAGTTCCTTGTTTATCTCAAAAACCAGTAAAATCAGTCTAGTTACAAAGATAAAATTTTATTTAAGACTGCAACCTACTCAAATATAGCCTAAACTACTTGATTAAGGATAAATTTCCCCGAGATAAATAGTATGTTTTATCTGCTAAATCCTTGAATAAGGAATGATGGCTGATTATTATTATGCTAATGTCTTTTTGTTTTTTAATAGTTTTTACCATAGAGATGATCGAAGTGCTATCTAGGTGATTTGTAGGTTCATCCATAATTAATAGCTCGGGATTTGTAATTAGAGCTCTTAGAATAGAAATTCTCTGTACTTGACCGCTGGATAGATTTTTTCCTCCCTGAATTATTTGAGTTTCTAATCCGTTTTGAAATTCTTTGATGAGTTCAATAAAAATAGGGCTGCTCTTTAATTTTTCTAAGAAATTAGGACTAGATACCCCAAACATCAAATTTTGCCGAATAGTACCATTAACAAGTACTTGTTGTTGAGGGATGTATCCAATCTTACTTCTGAGTTCTCCGAGATCAATACTATCATAACTTGTGTTTTCAGCGAATATTTCTCCTGACAGTGGGGAATAAAACCCTAAAATAAGATTGATAAGAGAGCTTTTTCCAGAGCCATTAGCTCCGGTTATTAATACAGTTTCCCCTCGTTTTATATCAAAATCAATATGATTTAATAATCGCTGCTCTTTTTGATATTCAAAAGTGATGTTTTTTAGAGTGATGTTTCCAGAAAAATCGATGTGCAAAGGTGTTTTGTTAGAGGTTTTGATTATGCTACTATCATGCAGGTCGTATATTTTTTCGAGAGCTATAGTGCCCAGATTCATTGTGCTCCATTGTGATTGTATTAAGGTAGCTGTTCGTCTAATGAACACAATCAGAAAGTACAGTCCAAAAATATTACCATAAGAATAAATGCCTAGTAATATCTGTACAGACCCTAATACAATTAGTAAAGTTGCTGAGATATTAATAATGAGCTCATTGATCACTTTACTATTCCATCCTTTTTTGGCTGCATCAGTTCCTTGATCAGTCATTGTACTAGAGTATTGAGAAGCTTCTACTGTCTCTAGCGATTCTAGGTTTCGCATTTTTATAAGTACATGCTTATGAGATAGGTGATTGACATAAGAGGATAATGTGTCTTTTGTAAGATTGTATTGTCGGATACTTTGAAGCGTGCTTTTGCGAAGTTTTTGCTGAAAAAGAACACCAATAATACCAAGTGCCAAGGTTGTTAAACCTATCACAGGATTATAGATAACCATAATACCCACTCCTATACAAAATAGTGTGATTTGAGGGATTATTATACTTAGCAGGCCATCAATCATCATATCCACAGTCTCAATATCAGATACTGTTCTGTCGACTAGTTTGGCTTGATCAGTTTTATCAAAAAAGACTTTTTTAGCCTTTATTATAGAGGTCAACAATTCTTTTTGTAATCGAAGAACTGCATTTTTTGTGATTTTTAAAAATATATTCCTGTGAATAATAGACAGCAGGCTTTGAAGTAAAGTTAACGCGATAATACTGCCTGAGTTGATTAACAACCCTTGTAAATCTTGATTAGGAATGTTGTTGTCAAAAATTAACTTGATTAAGTATACTGATGGTAATAGTAGTACAGACTGAAAGATAGAAAATAATAATGCATATATAAGTATATGTCTATTTTCTGTAGTATACTCTTTAAAAAAACGTTTTATGGTTTTGTTGAATATCAAATACGCATGATTTTATCAAGTTATTGCAAAGATTGTATAAATTCATCTAATATATTAGGTAAAGCAGTAGAATCTTTGCCAAGTAATAGCTTATACGTTTTTGTTATGCGAGCAAATTCAGACATTTTTGCAAAAGCCTCTTCACGTAAACCTGGTAGCTGAAACAAGGTGGTTGGAGCTAATGCAAGCATTGCTTCGCTACTACTACAGGGAACAATAGTTGTCTTGTCTGCATCTGTCACTGTTGGTAAAAGTGTTGCCAGAACGGGCATTTTCTTTATCAAGCTTTCTTTATGTTTAGGATACAGTAAGATACGATATTTGTCATCAATAGGGGCATTGAGGTCTTTTACATTAACGTTGAGCTTAGGTAATAACTTTAGTGAGTTATGATTTACTTTTGTCAATGAAAAGAGGCTGTATACTTCTTGGTTTTTGCAATCTAGCAATACGTAATCATCTCCTGCGACTTTAAGCATAGAATTAACGCAAGCAAGAGTAGAAGTAGATTTTCCTGAACCTCCTTTACCAACTAACAAAACACCTCCTTTTTCTGTCCCTACAGCACCTGCATGCACAGGTTGAAAGCTACTGTCCTTAAACCACCAATGAAAAACCATTCTTAATGGAAAGTCGGATTCCCAATATGGGATGTCATTTTGCGATCTAACCCAATAATATCCCTCATTTTTTAGTGTATCTAACATGTAGATAGCTTCTGATCCGGGTTGGTGAAGTGTGAAAAATCGATCATTACTATAGGATTGAATAAAGCCTAAATGATGTCTCTCTTCTAGTTCCCAAGGGATATCAGGAAATGCTTTTGTCGGTTTTTCTTCCCAAAAATGAAGAGTAAGACAAGGGGCTACTTCGGTTGATACAGGAATAGACAGATGGCTGAACGCTTTATAAAATATTGGGATTAATGAATCTCCCAAAAATTTCATTTGAATGGTAAATGCCCCCACTTGAATAGTTCTTATAGTACTGCTCTTTTCTGTAGTCTTTTGATTATATTGTGATGCGAGTTTTTTAAAATAAGCTTCGATCTTCACACTAGTTATTTTTAGATTGTTTGCGTTTCCTTTTTATAGATAGAAAAATGGCTCGAGATAGTTCCTTGAGAGAAGCAGCTGCGTGCCTTGATTCATTAGTTGCATGGATTCTTTTTTTTAGGACTATAGCATCCGTTTGAAAAAAAGAGATGCCCGCGTCTTTTATTCTAAAAAACCAGTCAAAATCACTGCTGAACCTGAAAGAGATGTCGAAATCACCATAATTACTGAATAATCTTTTATCAATAAGTGCACATCCCAAAAGATACCCATCTAGATTTTGATTGACTTGTTCAGGTTTTACCCATTTTGGGATTTCGTCAAGACCATCAAGGAACCATTGTTGTTTGCCAATAACTATATTGTGATCTTGATTTTTGGTAAAACAAATCAGTCGATCAGCTAGACTTGTATGTGTCCATATATCATCTTGATCAATAAAAGCAATTAAGTTTCCTTGAGCCATTTTGATACCCAAATTACGAGCGGCAGCGACTCCTGCATTTTCCTGAAACACATAGGTTACCTCTTTAAATTTTTCAATAATTTGTTTACTTTGATCCTGCGATCCATCATCAATAACAATAATCTCCTTTGGTTGTATTGTTTGATCAATGATACTTCTAAGACACTCTTGCAAGAAAGCTTCTCCATTGTATACCGGAAGAATTACACTAATTTCTTGATTTTTTTGAAGCTCCATATTGTGCTCTAATTTCTTTTGAAACGTTTGTATCCTAAAAATACAATAGTTAGAAGAACAATTGCTCCAAATATCCAATACCAAAGTATATTTATCCCAAAATCAATAGGAGTAGGATCGCCAACAAGGTAGAAACTACCCCAGTAAAAAGGAGTTGCAGTATGAAAATCAGCATTTGCTAAATATTGTAATTTGGCCCGTTGTAACGCTTTGGATTTGCGCATTCCCTTTTTAAGGTTAGTGTAAAAATATTTCATGAGTGCTGGGGTGGTTCGGTCGGATATTTCCCAACTACTAAGTAGTAGACTTTTTGTGCCGGCGTACTGAAACGCATTGCCTAAACTCATAATTCCTTCGCCTTTAGCTATTTTTCCAGCACCTGTATTACAGGCGCTTAACACAGTTAATTCTGTAGGAATATCTAAAGCAAAAAGCTCATGACCATATAATAGATTATCTTCTATAGTATCTTTGCTTTTTGTAAAAAAGAGTTTAGAGTTTTCTGGATGTTTGTTATCTACTTCTCCATGTAATGCCAGATGCAAGATTTTATAGCGATTTGCATTTTTCTTAAAAGTAGCCTCGTCGGCATCTGTACCAAAATAATATTGACCATCCATAATATCTGCAATGGCTTTAATCTCTTTACGTGTTCCCGGGAGATCATCTCCAGTATTGCGCAAGGTCGCTAAACTTATGTTTTTTGATGTAACTACATTTGCACTGTCAGAAAAAGAAAAAGCAAGACATCCATCTTGTTTTTCAGTTTGTAGTTTTTGTTTAAAAGGACTGAACAGTAAGGTAGCAGAATTAGCATAGGAAATTGCATAGTCTCTTAATAAATAAGGTAACTCTTTAGTTTTAACATTTAATTGTGTATTCTGCTCTGTGAGTAATAACTCAAAATTCAAGTGCCATAAGACACCATCTGGGATGATAATTATTTCATTTCCAACAAGTTGTTTTTCTATTGGTGCCATGATCTCATTATACAACTTATAGGCTAATGATGCATATGTATTATTATCTTTTGAAGTTATTGCCTCGTGAATTGTTCTTATGTTTTTTTCCAACTCAGTAGCTTGAATTTTCTTGATTGCAAAGTTGTTTTTAGAAATAATAAAAGCGTAAGTGGTACTGTCTGAAGTAAAAAACTCTAATAGCGTGGTTTTTTTATCTAGTTTTTTTTGTATTTCTGAGACAGTTACAACTTTATTTTGATGTCTGATTTTATAATATTTTGGATGTTCCTCTTCAAGGATTTGAGTAAGAGAATCCTGTCTGCGTACTACGCCAAAAAGTTTACTTTCGTATTCTTGTATACTTGTTACATCTATTGAATCTCTAGATTTCTCTGCAAGAATTCGTGATTGATAAAAAGCACGTTTAGATTTTAAAGTACTTTCTAGTACGGTTATTTCATGTGATAACCCTGCAAACTTTTTAGCATTATTGTCTAGTAGGAGATCTTTTAAGATATTTGACTTACTTTTTTCACTATAATAAAGTGCTTTTTCGAAGGTTCTTTGATCATTATTCGATTCAAAAAGTAATAATTGAGCAGTAATCGCATCAGCATACATTTCTTTGGCTTGTTCTGCTAAGGTTACTTTGTCTGAATAATTTTGATATGATCGCTTAAAGAAATTCATTAATTGATCCAGATTATTGTATAGGGCGATGCTTTGTTCTAGGTATTGTATGTTTTTATCTTTTTCGTAATATTTTTGAAGAGTTCTAGATTTTTCGATAAGCGTTGTGAATAATTGGTGTAAGTCTGAATAATGGTTAGGGTCAAATTTTTTTTTGTGAGTTGTCTTGCTTATGTTTTTTGTGTTGACTTGTATAGACTTGTCAAAATATGATAGTGCTTCTGTATACTTTTTTTGTTTGCTATATATCCTTCCTATATTATTATAAGAAATAGAGACTAATTTAAAATGTTGTTTTGATTTTTCTTTTAATACCGCTAAGCTTTTTTGATAGCTTTGAATAGCCTTTGTATAGGCCTCTTTTTTCTCATATATTACTCCTATGTTTTTATGAGAATTTGCAATATCCGAATGGTTTTTATCCAAAATAAGATGTTCTATTCCTAATGATTTGTGATAGTAATTTAAGGCAAGGTCATATTCTTTTTTATCAGCATAAAGATTTCCCATATTATTATAAATATTTGAAACTTCTGAATGATTTTTCCCAAATGCTTTTATGTATATATGCAGTGCTTTAGTTAAATATATTAGAGATTTTTCTTTATCTAATTTGCTATAGGTAGTTCCGATATTTCCATAAACACCTGCTACCGTAGGATGATCTTTTCCGTAAATCTTTTTCCATAATTCCAGACTTTTTTTAAAATATTCTAATGATTTATTTAGTTCATTATTATTGGCGTATATGTTTCCAATATTATTATATGCCGAACTTAATAAAAAGTAATTTTCTTCTTTTTTAAAAATAAACAATGCTTTTTTACAATATTTTAAGGCAAGATTAGGTTGGTTTAATTCGATATATATGTTTCCAATATTTAGGTATCCATAACCAGCATATAGATGATCTTCTCCTCTGTTTTTAATTGTAATGGATAAATGTTTTTCATAATATTTTAGTGCTTTATCAAACTTTTGAAGACATTTATACATAACTCCTAAATTATTGTTTATGTCACCAACTTTAACATGGTTGGAATCAAAAATCTCTTGATAAATCGCTAGAGATTTATCATAATATTTTATAGCATCTCTAAATTTTTCTGTATAATAGTAAAATAAGCCAATACTTTGATAAGATTTTACAATTTCTAGATGAACGGGAGGAAATCTTTTTTTTCTTATGATTAATGCTTTTTGATAAAAAGAAAGTACCTTGTTATATTCTCCTTTTTCTTGGTAATACCTTCCAATATTGTCGAAGGCATTAGCTTCTTCTACATGGTCTTTAGATAAGTGTAAGTGACTAATATTTAGAGCGTTTTTTGCATTCAGAAATAATTCTTCTAATTCCCTCATTCTTCCTTTAGTTTCTGAAATCTTATTATAACAACTCGCTACGCGTCCCCATGCTTTAGCTGTTTCATAAATTGGCAGCGCTTTTTTAAAAAGAAGTATAGATTCATTATGATTTTTTACTTCTAAAAGCGAATCTGCTTTTTTATAATGTTGCCAGGCAATCAGGGTATCATTTTTTGTTTGTGCAAATACAGTGATATGTCCTATCAGGAATAGAGTGGCTACTAGAAATGATCTCATCGGTTTATTGTTTAGTTCTTTTGAAATATACTATACTTCCTACTATTAACAATAGCATAATTACTACGCCCAACCCCCAATACCAAAGTATATTTATCCCAAAATCGATAGGAGTAGGATCGCCAACAAGGTAGAAACTACCCCAGTAAAAAGGAGCCAGCCTATTTATATTTCCATTTTCTAAATACTGTAATTTGGCTTGCTGTAATGCTTTAGGTTTATCCATTCCATTTTTTAAGTTACCATAAAAATATCTCATGAGTTCAGGAGTAGTTTGATCGGATACCTCCCAACGACTAAGTAACAAACTTTTGGTCCCGGCAAACTGAAAAGCGTTCCCCAAACTCATAATTCCTTCTCCTTCGGCTATTTTTCCTGTTCCGGTATTACAAGCACTAAGTACAGCTAGTTCGGCAGGAATGTCTAAAGCAAAAAGTTCATGACTGTATAATAAGTTGTCTTCTAAAGTATCTTTACTTTTTGTGAAAAAGAGTTTAGAATTCTG
>NZ_JACC01000023.1 GCF_000520955.1 Aquimarina pacifica
GCAAAGTCAGGAGACTTTGCGGAGCGGAGCAAATTTATATTAAAAACTAAATGAATGAAAACAATATCAAATTTATTTTTAACTATCGCTTTAATTACTTCTTGTTCAGCTCAAAAGCTGAATAACAAAAAGATAGTTGGGAAATATCAATCTAAAAAAGGGAATACTTTTACCGAGCTAGTACTTAGTGCAGATAATACTTTTAATTACAAACAAGTAGCTGGACTCTATAATTCTAAGAGTGAAGGGACTTGGGAATTAAAAGACAAAAATATCGTTTTGATGAGTAATGTTGCTTTTAAAACTGATATGATTGAAGTTTTTGAAGTTGACTCTCAAAAAGAAAGAGAGATTACAATTATTGATGAATCTGGCAAACCTTGTTTTGGTGCTGTAGTTAAAATTAAAAATATTAAAGGAGATGTAACAAAAAAGACAGATAATGGTGGTGTTATTACGTTAGAAAGTGATACAAGCATTAAATCTTTTGAGGTTTATTATTTAGGTGAAAATTATTCTTATTATGCTTTAAAAGATAACTCTTCTTTTGATATAGTACTTTATACTGATAATTTGGATAAAAAGTATTTCGATAATGCAAAAGTCATAATAAAAAAGAATAGTTTAATGTTAGAAGATATTAAATTATTGCAGCTATCCTCGCTCCCCCGATAGCGCGAACGTCTCGCTCGTGCCGTCTCTAATTGTAAAAGCCTAAAAATTGACTACATGAATCGTACTTTATGAAGGACAAAATGCCTAACAGATCCAAAAAAGAAAACCCCACAATCGGTGATCGACTGTGGGGTTTTCGGAGGCATTAATATGCCCAACTACGTATGTTTTATTTGCAAACGATTCGTATTAATTCTTACCAAACAATACGAATTGTAACGGATTACTCTTCTGCCCAAGTATTTTCTGCGGCATCACCTCCCCAAATTAGCGTTGCTAAATATGGGTTATCGATAAACGGGTTTCGGTTTCCTTGTGCGCCTTCGATCACATCATTACGGTTTCTTTCTAGTTCAGAAACAGGATCTTCGGCATTCCATTCTAAGAACAGTGCCAGATTTCCTACCTCATCAAAAGAATCTCCATAATACATATTGATATACATGATAATTCTGGCTACATCTCCACGCCAATCATCTCCTGGATACCAGGTATCGCCATTAATTAATGCATAACCTCCTGATCCGTCTGCAAAAGGATAAGCCAATCGCAGTGTATTTACACCACTATCACATGTTCTTAATACATGTAGATCACTTTTGGATACTTCTGTATTTAATAACGATTGTGGGTAGATATGTTCTGTATTAAATGTCTGTGGACTATGACTATTGTTACCCGAAGTATACTCGCGCTCATCACGGCTCTCTCCGCTATACACCAAAATTACATTATCATCTTCGGCAGGATCTTCATCGGCATCATATAGGTAATCATGTCGATCTCCGTATGATAATTTGGTGGTATGTGCATCATCTGTAAGATCCAATAATTCTTCTAATAATAAATCAGAATCTGCCACAAAAATAACATCATTATAATATGCTGCGATAGCACCAGGAATATCAAAAGATACTTCTTCTAATACGGTAACTGTTACTGTCGCTGTTACACAGGTTGCCGGTGTATCATCATCACAAAGGGTATAAGTAAACGTATCTTCACCTGTATAATCTGTTTGTGGCTCATATGTAATGGTGCCATCAGACTCTAGCGTTACGGTACCCAAAGAAGCTGATGCATCTATAGAAGCAATCTCTGTAACCCCATCAAGTAAGGTATCGTTATCTAATAATGTACTAAAAACGGCGGTTGTATTTTCGCCAGCATTTACGGCGTCATCTACCGCAACTGCATTTCCTTGGTCAATAATGGTAAGTGTTACCGTTGCTGTACCGCAGTAGGTATTTTCTTCGTCGTTACAGACCGTATATGCAAAGCTATCTTCGCCTACAAAATCAGCTGCCGGTGTATACAAAATCGTACCATCTTCATTAAGCACCACAGTACCTGTCGCATCGGTAGCATCAATACTAGAAATCAACATTCCTGTTACCAAGGTAGTATCATTATCTAATAAGGTAGTTATAGTTGTTGGTGTGTCCTCTATCACCTCTATGGTATCATCTGCCGCATCGGGACGTGCAATTTCGATCACTTCGATAGTAACCGTTCCTGTAGCACAATTCGCCGGAAATTGATTATCACACAGCGTATAGGTAAACGTATCTGTACCTATAAATCCTGTTGGAGGTGTATAAGTATACCCATCGTCATTAGCATCAACGGTTCCCTCATTTTCTGTCTCGTCATCAAAAGCAGTGATTCTACCGTATTCATAAATTTCGTCATTGTCAAGCAGGTCTGCCAAAGAAATTGTTATGGCAGTATCCTCCATTGTCGTAAGTTCGTCAGCCACCGCTACTGGTAGTGATACAGTCGATCCATTGTCGTCTGATTGATTCGTAGCATCATCATCAGAATTACATCCTAACAACAAAAGCCCAACCAAACAGTAATATAGTGTCTTTTTCATGATATTGTATATTTTATTTTTAATGAATACCCTTACATACGCATAGGTGTAGTAACCATTATAAAAATAGCCTAACCCCTTTGTAAATACGTCGTAGATACATCACAGTAAAACCTCTTACTAATCCTAGTAAGAGGTTTTTACCTATATATGCTATATGTTTGTGGTAATTTTTTATAGTACGCTACTTTTAATTAAGTATCCAGGCACCATCGGCATCCTTGATTACTTTTAATTCTTCGGTACCGCTAGAACCATTGTACATCGCAAATGTGATCAGATATTTTTGTCCTACTTCGGCAGCAGGATCATTTTTGTCTAATATCAATCCAAAAGCAGTGACTAACATTTCATCGCTCCAGTTAGTGGTTCCTCCATTTCTATTAAAGTTACCAAAGTTATCAAGGTTCCCCGCAGCAGCCTCAAAACCTACTTCTTCTAATAATTCTGCAGCAGCAAATGAATAGTCATCTGTAGTTAAGGTATATAAAATGGTATTATCAGGTACCCAACCGTCAGCTTCTTTACCAAATTGGATGGTCTCTGTAACTACATTATCATATTCTACCCATGCTCCGTCAGTAAGTGTAAACAAATCACCTCTTACTTGCAATCCACCAGCACTTGAAGAATAATACTTATATGCTACGTACATTTGATCTTCTTCAAAAGCAAAAGGGTATTTTGTAGCTAAAAAAGTTGGTACATAGTCAGAAGAAGAAACACTTGAACTAAAGTTGTCATATTGTCCTGGTTGACCACTTCCTTCTCCCATTGCATCATAATCTGCTGCATCAGAAATATAAAATTGATCATCGATTGCTTCCCACTCAGAAGATTCTTCTGAATACGAATAGAACACTCCATATAGATCATATTGTGTTTCTGTCGTCACACCAAAAGGCTTGATAGTAACGTCAAATAGTCTCCACAAAGCAGTATCTCCTTCTGGATAGTCATATACAAAAGCAATATGAATTACTTGATTGCTAAAATCTATTGTTTGGTCACTTCCTTCGATTTCAACCTTAGTCAAATCAAGTTCCTCCGAAGTAATTATATCATAACTATTACCTTCTGGGACAGTAGCAAATTTTATTTTAATCCAATTTGCGGCGCTGTAGTTATCATCTCCGGTATTATAATCCGTAGCGATATAAACATTATTCCCTTCTGCCACATCTTTGAAATTAAGTGTTTGACTTATCGTAAGACCTGCATCACTAACTCCTGATAAATCAATAGCTGGAGAAATAAGCCAATCCTTATTCTCATTTTCACCATTATCAAATCCATTCATTTCTGCATAAAAATCGCCTCTGAAATCGCTATATTCCCATTCTTGATCCTCTCCTGTTTCGTTCTTACTTTCAAAACTATTAAAGTCCTCTTCAATAGAGAAATCTGCAAAATAATAATTCTCAACATCTGCTTTTTCAAAATAACTATATGTTGCTAGGACTACTTCACCATCCTCTGCATCCGTATGGTTTGTAGCGACTAACTCATTTACATACGCTAATGCATCTTCTTCTGCAATTAATTGCTCAAATCCTTCAATATTTTCTTCTTCGTATTCGGCATCACCACTACGTAATCCTAAATAATCATCTAATGTTAGGGCATACGAACTTAACGCATATCCGATATTAACATCAAACGTTACATTTGCAATAGCACCAGCGCCTTTTGTTGGGTATAAATCCTCTAAAAAAGCTGGGATCAAAGCTTCTGCTTCTTCTACAGATGTAAAATATTCATCTTCTAACAAAAGTGCTTCGTAATCCTCTGCAGTTAGGGTATAATCCGTGGTTCCTTGAATCACTGGTGTGATATCACCAATTTCATCCATCGTATCTTCTAAAGGATCACAGGCGGTAAACACCAACCCAAGGATCCCGGTCATTATATACAGTATTTTTTTCATGACGTTGTTTTTTTGTTACTTTTTTTTAAAATTCAAATTTGGCACTGATACTATAGGTTCTCCCAGGACCATACCATACCAAGGCATCTGCCGCAGTGCTTGCTCCCCCATCATCGGCTACATTAATATATTCTGTATTAAATACATTATTCATTCGTAAGGTAATTGTAGTATCAAAAGAACCTACTAAGAAACCGTGTCTTAGACTGGCATCAAATAGGTTGTAATCTGGCACTTTCCAGGGTTGTACGATGCTAGCTCCTTCTGCCGGCTCTTCTGTTCTGTCATTTGGTTCAAAATCTGCATATAGATCTGCGTAATAGTTGTAATCTACAGCAATACTTGTTTTTTCTAACAATTTATAAGTAAGTCCTAATGCAGAGGTTGTTTGTGCAGAACGTCCTACCTTAAGGTCTTTGATATACAAATCTCTAGTCACCACATTTCCTTCTTGATCTAATAATGGGTTTTGATCTACATCAAAGAATCCAGCATCCTCTACATTATCAGCCCAGGTCCAATCTCCTAAAGAAAGCATCCCAGTAATCGTTAACCTCTCAGAAGGTCTGTATACAAAATCTAGTTCTACCCCTTGGTGTAATGCATTTACTCCTTCGGCATTTAAGAAATATTCTACTTCGCCATCTTGCTCTACATCGGTAAACGTTCTGTCATTCCATTGTGTTCTGTATACATTAATGTTCGCATTAAGTTTGCTACTTCTGTATCCATATCCTAGTTCTGCACTAAAAATCTTCTGGTTTTCTGCGTTTTCGTTGATATTCTCGTTATTAAAATTTTGGAATACCGCATCAAAATCTGCTGCTTTCTCAAAATATCCAATATTTGCGAAAACATTGTGATTATCGTCAAGGTTATAATTTGCTCCTCCTTTGATACCATACCCTAAGAAATTGTATGTATCTGTTTCTTGTAATGGGTCACTATCTAAGTAGTTAAAATAATCTACACGTGCGTATGAAGTATTTGACAGGTTTACTGCCATAAATGCTGCTAAATTATCTTGCTCATACTCTAATTGTGCAAATCCTCCTAGCCAATCTACTAATCCGTCGTTATAATAACTGTATTTGTCACCTACTCTTGCAGCTGTATTAGGGTTGTTCTCATCGTCATCAATAAGTGCATAGTTACCTCCTAATAAATCAGTAATTTCTCTAAAATGTATTCCTTTATAGGTACGAACATCTATTCCTCCTGTAAATGATAAATGATCTGTAAAATCATGTTTTAGCGTAGATAATAACCCATACCAATTATGATCATTTCTTGAAGCTCCCAAATAGGCTTCTGCACCCAGTCCTTGTGCACCAAGCTCACGGTTGATAGCGACAATATTATCTAAGTCGATGGGTTGGTCATAATCCCCAAACTTAACATCAAAAAGAGAAGTATCACCAGCTCTTCTTCCTCCTCCTCCTGTTCCCCAGGAAGCATATATAACTGTCGATAGATTCGTGATGTCACTAATGGTCCAATAGTGATTTAAAGAAATCTGTGGTTTGTGATAAAAATTATCTTCTACGAATACTTTTTCTCCGTTTTTGATTCCCCAATCTGGGTTATATCGTATCCCGCTTTCACTGTTTTGGATATCAGCAATGCTACTTTTGTTTTGTCTTTGTCCATGCTGTTGTTTTGCTCCAAAAGCACTAAATGACAATTTGTGATTGTCATTGATCTCCTTAGAGATATTCAAGAAATAATTAAACCCAGAAAAACCAGTTCCGTCTACATATCCATCTCCTGATACTTTTGCTCCTGAGGCTGTTACTGCCCATCCGTTATCCATAAGTCCTGTTGATACAGATGCAGAATATTTCTGATAGTTATTGTTGGCAATAGTAGTCATTACATTTCCTCCTGCTTCTACATCGGTATTTCTTGTTAGTACATTGATTGTACCCCCGATAGCTGGCACAGCTACTTTTACCGCTCCTAATCCTCTCTGTACCTGCATAGCACTGGTTACATCTGATAAACCAGCCCAGTTAGACCAGAATACACGACCGTTTTCCATATCATTAACAGGAATACCATTAATTAATACAGCAACATTTACCGAATTAAATCCTCGAATGGTTACATCGGCGTCTCCAAAACCTCCTCCTGCTCGAGTGGCGTAGATCCCTGGTGTTGATTTAAGAATTTCAGGAAATTCCTGAGTTCCTAATTTTTCTTCGATCACATCTGCTTTTATCGTAGAAACCGCTACTGGCGTTTTTCTATCTACAGCAAATGATGTTTGCGTAATAATAATCTCCTCAAGAGAGTTTCCTAAAGCAAGATTGATACTTCCTAAATCTTGATTTCCATTACTTACGTCATACTTCAATGTGAGACTTTCAAATCCTACATATGAAATGTTAATTTCTCCTGTCGAATTCTCTACCTTTATAGAGAATTTACCGTCAAAATCTGTAGTGGTTCCGTTAGAAGATCCGGTTTCCATAACATTGGCACCCGGCAACGGCGTGCTCGATTCTGAGTCTACTACTGTTCCTGATACAATCCCCTGCGCAATCGTTTCCCCTACGGTTACAATAAGGATTACAAGAAATAAAAATGTAATCTTTTTCATTAATGCTAAATTTTGTTAGTTTGAACGTGCAAATTACGTGAGAATTAACCAACTAAACATTATGAAAACGTTAAGAATTATCCACAAATCCTTCTGTTTTTTCAACAAAAACTGTTTAAATGGAGTCTTCACTAACAATAGTTTAATGAATGTATTGTCACGATTTTAACAATACTTCATGTTTATTTTTAAAAATCCCTTTGAAAATTTATGCAAAATGAAATAAGCCCCAACTTTTCTATACCCTACAGACAGCTATAACCTCTGTAATTTTATTAACAACCGTTTTGTTACAATTTGTTTAAAAAAGAAAACAACAGATATATATACCAGAAGAGCACAAAGAAAACCTCATCATATTAGCCATTTGACAAAAAAAGATAATGGTAATACCAGATAGAGTTATTGGTAAAAAAATAGATTATTTTCTAATCTAAGAACACAACAAACATTAAAGCCTCTTGGTTGAAAACGATCCAAGAAAAATAAAAGAAAAATGCAACTGTAAAAAGACCTACATACTTTCTATATAAACCAGTACTATTATAATAAGGCAAAACTACACTTTAAGATACTGCTGTAATAATGCTTGCGTCGAGGCATCATGCTCTTGAACAACCCCTGCATTAATCTCGCTCAAAATATTAGTTGCTAATTGCTTACCCAACTCTACACCCCATTGATCGTAACTAAAGATGTTCCAGATCACACCTTGAACAAAGATACGCTGCTCATACATAGCAACTAGAGCTCCTAAACTTTTGGGTGTTAATTTATCAATTAAAAGCGTCGTAGTTGGTTTGTTTCCTTCAAAAATTTTGAAAGGTACTAACTCCTCCAATTTTTCTTCAGACAACTCTTTAGACAACAACTCCTGACGAACTTCTGCCTCAGTTTTACCATTCATAAGCGCTTCTGTCTGCGCGAAGAAATTGGCCATAAGTTTATCATGATGATCTTTATCATTAAACAAAGAGTGCTTATACCCTATAAATTCTGCAGGTATTAATTTGGTTCCCTGATGAATTAATTGAAAAAAAGCATGCTGCGCATTCGTTCCTGGTTCTCCCCAAATAATAGTTCCTGTCTGATAGGTTACAGGCTCCCCATTGCGATCTACATACTTACCATTACTCTCCATAATCCCCTGCTGAAGATAGGCTGGCAACCTATGTAAATATTGTGAATAAGGAATAATCGCTTCGCTTTCTGCATTAAAGAAATTATTATACCATACACTTAACAAACTAAGAATCACAGGAATATTTTCATCAAAAGGAGTTTCTCTAAAATGTGTATCCATCTCATAAGCTCCTTCTAATAAAGCTTCAAAATTATCATACCCTACCGAAAGGGCAATCGATAGCCCAACGGCGCTCCATAATGAAAATCGACCCCCTACCCAATCCCACAAAGGGAAAATATTTTCTTTGGCAATACCAAAATTCGTTACATTAGGAATGTTACTCGACACCGCTACAAAATGTTTCCCTACAGCTTGTGTCGGTGCATGTTGAGTAAACCAATGTCTAGCTGTGGTTGCATTTGATAAGGTTTCTTGGGTAGAAAAGGTTTTAGAAACTACCACAAACAATGTGGTTTCGGGATCTAATGTTTTAAGACGCTCATGCACATGATCTCCGTCTACATTAGAAATAAAATGCATCTGCAAATGATTCTTATAGTGCGCAAGTGATTCTGTGATCATTGCAGGACCAAGATCAGAGCCTCCGATGCCAATATTAACGATATCAGTAAACGCCTTATCCGTATAACCTTTTAATTCTCCAGAAATCACCTGATTACAGAATGATTTTATTTTATTTTTTACAACAACTACCTCAGGTATTACATTTTTACCATTCACAGTTACGGTTTGATCCTTAGGTGCTCTTAATGCTGTATGAAGTACTGCTCTATCTTCTGTTTTATTAATAACACTACCGCCAAAATACTGCCCAATAGCTTCTTTAAGTTTTACTTCTTCTGCCAGCTCTAGCAATAGTTTTTTTGTAGTTTCATCTATTCTATTCTTAGAGTAGTCGACATAAAAATCTTGCCATTGAATCGACAACATGTTAGCACGATCTGGTTGCTGTGCAAATAAAGTGGTTAGATGTGTATCTTTTATCGTCTCGAAATGCGATTGCAATGCTTGCCATGCTTTTGTGGTGGTCGGGTTGATAGTTGGTAATCCCATTTTTATAAAATTTCTTGTGGTTCAAAAAGTATACTGTCTAATTCGTTCCTTATTGGCTCTATATGCGTAAAAAATGATGTGCGAAGACTATCTGCTAATGGTTTTGAAGAAGGCAAATCTTGTCGAAATGGATCTACTTGTTTTCCGTTTTTCCAGAAGCGATAACAGACATGTGGCCCTCCTGTATTACCTGTCATCCCAATATATCCGATCACATCTCCTTGTTTCACGTACTCACCCACTTTTACAGCTTGCCTACTCATATGCAAATATTGCGTATCGTAGGTTGCATTGTGTCTAATTTTTACATATTTACCATTTCCTCCTTTGCGTTCTGATTTCGTTACAATCCCATCAGCAGTTGCCAAAATAGGAGTTCCTACCGGAGCTGCAAAGTCAGTTCCTCTATGCGGACGAACTTTATTACCGTAATATCGAATCCTACGCTTAAGATTATATCTCGAAGAAATTCTACTGAATTTTACCGGTGCTGTTAAAAATGCTCTTCGTAAGTTATTAGCCTCTTCGTCAAAATAATCCAACGACTTGTTAATAGAATCATCCATAAACCTAAACGCATATAACGACTTATTTCTATGCTCAAAATAAGATGCTTTTATATGATCAATGCCCGCAGGTATAGTATCATCTATAAACCGCTCTGTGTATATAACTTTAAATCGATCTCCTGCTTGTAATCTTGTAAAATCGATTGTCCAGGCATAAATATCTGCCATGTTATAAGCGACCAAAAAATTAAGATCTAAATCGTCAAAAGTTTGCATCAAGCTACTATTAATAGTACCCGACGCTACTTTTTCGACTAAGGTAACGGGTTTTTTATTTTTTTTGGTGATAATACTGTCTCTAAAATCGATTACCGTGTAATCAATTTTATTGTTTTGATAGATAAATACTTGTGCTTTATCGGTGGTATCTTTAGACTTAAGAAGTGTGTAGGGTTTGCCTGCCTGAATTCTGGCTACATTAAACGAATCTTTGATCTTATTGGTAATCTCAAAAACCTTGCCTCTGCTAATGCCGTGCTCATCCATAATAGCACCAAAACTATCTCCTGGTTTTATCGTGTCTTTTACAACATTAAAATTATTGAGAACATAGCCAAACTCTCTAATAATTACTGGTGCTACCTCTTCCTCTGCTTCCTCAGAGGTCACAACTTGTGCTTTCTTTTTTTCTTCCTTGCATGAAAATGCTACTCCCAAAATTAGTAGCAGATACCCTAACTGTTTCAAACTGACGATTTATGTGTGGTATTAAATTGATGAGTAACCCATTGCTGGCCCCAGTTCTCTTTTTCTTCCTCACTCCATAGATTAGGAAAAAACATAATCCTCTGAAAGCTTGGAGGTAAAAAACTTTTCCAATTTGTTCCTCCTGTTGCCAACACTGCACCTTTTTCTCTATTGAGATATCGATGCGCTGCACCCATATGCATTAATAACCAATTAATATTAACATTGGTATCAAAAGTACGTAATGCTTCGATAAGGTGCACATTATTTTGCTCTTTTTCTGGCAGTTCGTGATATTTATGAAAAATTGTACTGCTTTTTACCTGATTTGCAATACGCATCATCCTAGGAGTATATCGATACTCAAACTGCTTGAGTGTCAATGTTTTTTCTCCTGTTTCTATATCAGTGGCACCAGATTTCCAATAGAGATGTTCAAATACTTCTCCTAATGGATCCTGCTCAGAAAACTCAGCTCTGTCTTTTGTCCCTACAAGGTGAACGAGTGGTGTTGAATATATCTCAATCAAACGAAACTGTACAGATTGAAAACCACTAGCAGGCAAAAGAGACATTCTATATTTAAGAAACTGCTCTTTGTCCATTCCTTTTATCATTACATCAAAAGAGGTAATTAACACCCTAAAATAACGATTCACTCTATTAATTTTGGCCGTAAAAAATGCCGCATTCTGTAACTTATCGTCAATCACCTGCTTTAATTCATGAATAATAAGCTTGAAATACAATTCTGTAATCTGGTGATAGGTAATAAATATTTCTTCATCAGGAAAATGAGTTCTGGGGATCTGCAAACTCAACAACGTATCTAGATGTATATAATCCCAATAGGTCAAATATCGATCGTGTAAAAGACCATCTAAGTAAGACCCCAAATCTTGCCCTGAGTTCTTGAATTTTTTTTCTAATTGCTTTATTTTTTCAGCAATTTCTGGTTTGATAGCTTCACTCATTAATCCATAACTATTTTTAGCGGGTGCTTAAGACCTTTAAACGCATCTAAATCGGCTTTTATAGACCCTACTAATATATCAGCCTTTATTCTTACGGGCATACGATTATCATCATCGCTTACCCAAACGGTCATACTCTCTTCTTCTTCAAAAATCCTACCTTCCTGAACATAAGGCCTAAACATAAGACATCTGATTTTACCCATTTTTGTCTTAATGGTTTCTCGCCCTAGAAACTTTAGCTTAAAACGAAAGTTTTCATTATCAAAAAACATGTTTACAAATTGTTCATCTCCCTTTTTTAATGACGATGTATTAATAGTATTTCGCAAATAATAAAAAGACGAAACCATATCCTGTACATTAGCCTCTATAGGAAAGGTCTTTTTGGTATTATACTTTTTATTAAATACTAATGCTTTCTTTTCCTGATGATCAAAACTAATCTCTATATCCTTGGTATGGCCGCCTTCATTAATATTTCTAATAAACTTATACGGCCGCACTTCATCTTTATCAATATATGTTTCGTAATAATCCTCTACCTTAAAAAACATGCTCAAAAACCCAGATGATTTCCCTTCTCCGATTACATGATGAACAGACTTACCATTAAGTTGCTCTTCTTTTACTGTTAAGGTTGCATAACTTGCAGTAAAAATCCCGTAATGAATTCTAAACTTGAACCACTCTCCAGAATCAAAAGCCTTATGACCTTGTTGCGCTGTGCTGGTCAATGCCGTTAAAATTAAAAAGGTAACTGCTATAAACTTTTTCATAATTAAGGGTATTGTTATTATTTGATAAAGCTTCAATTACAATATCCATTCCAAAAGTACTATATAATGTGAAGACATAAAAATGAATATGACCTCATCACCTAAAAAAATCATGATCTCAAACTCATTTTTGCATAAACCTAGAGAGAAAGAGGTAAAGTACCTCTTATAGCTATCAATAAAAAAGAGAGCCACCACAGCTCTCTTTACTTTTATTAACCAACTAAAAACTTAAATTATAATAATTATTGTTTTAGGAAAGTGGTAACCACTCCACTTATACTACAAAAATGAACTTTTTTTGACAAATCATCAAACGAAAACGTTTTTTTATTATTGATTTTAACAAAAAATTATATTTTTTTGACTTAAAATTACATTTTTCTCAAAGAGAATACTTGTAATTATCTCAATAAAATGCTCATTTAGCACAAGATTTCTGTTATTTCTAAGGAGTTTTACAGTGTACCACGTTGTTCTTGTTCTCTTTCTATTGCCTCAAATAATGCTTTAAAATTACCTTTGCCGAAAGATTGGGCTCCTTTGCGTTGTATAATTTCAAAAAACATGGTAGGTCGATCTAAAACGGGTTTAGTAAAAATCTGAAGCAGATACCCTTCTTCATCTCGATCGATCAAAATCCCAAGTTCTTTGAGCGGTGCTAAATCTTCATCGATCTCACCTACACGATCTAAAACAGTATCATAATAACTTGCCGGGACCGTAAGAAATTCTACTCCTCGTTGTTGTAACGCATCAACAGTCTCAATAATATTATCAGTAGCCAATGCCATATGCTGAACTCCTGCTCCGTTATAAAAATCTATATACTCTTCTATTTGTGATTTTTTTCTACCTTCTGCAGGCTCATTTATCGGAAACTTAATTCGACCATTGCCATTACTCATTACCTTACTCATAAGTGCGGTATATTCGGTAGAAATATCTTTATCATCAAAAGAAACTAACTGGGCAAACCCCATTACGTTTGCATAAAACTCGCACCATTTGTTCATTTCATTCCAACCTACATTACCCACCATATGGTCAATAAATTTTAATCCTACTGATGTTGTTTTATAGGATGGATTAATAGGGACATATCCTGGCAAAAAAGCTCCGTTATAGTTTTTTCGTTCTACAAAAACATGCACGGTTTCACCATATGTATGTATTCCCGAAAACACTACGCGACCATGTTTATCTTCTTCTACTTTGGGCTCTAAATAGGGTTTCGCTCCTCTTTTAACAGTTTCTTCGTAACTTTTGGTAGCATCATCTACCCACAAAGCAACTACTTTTACACCATCACCATGAGCATTGATATGCTTGTTTATTGCTCCATCTGCTTGCAGAGGTGAGGTGAGTACAAATCGTATTTTGTCCTGTTGCATAACATACGAAACACTATCTTTTCGCCCTGTTTCTAATCCCGCATATGCTACGGGTTCGAACCCCCAGGCTGTCTGATAGTAATAAGCTGCTTGCTTAGCATTGCCTACATACAGCTCTACATAATCTGTTCCTAATAATGGTAAAAAATCTTCTGCTTGAGGCACTATTTTTTCTAAATCTTGGGGAGTTATATTTGTTGACATTTGTTTTTAAAATTAGATGGATTAATGAATTTGTCTTGATTTTTTGCCTATACTGGTAATCAACCTATTGCTACAAAACATTACGAACAAAGTTTTTACATACACTTATAGCAATGTCGCTACTTAGGAAACAAAAATCTGGGGCCACATTGTGTTTGTCGAAGCATATCCTATTATCAAAAATTATGAATGTTCAGATATATTGAAACCAACAAAAAAGCTGTACCATAAGGACATTGATAGTCTGATTTAAAAACCTTTGGACTTCTAAAACGAACTAAAACTTAGTTACCACATAGCTCTAAGATGAGTTGTAATATCAATTCTGTAATTTAACATCTTTCTGAATTTTTATCAACTATTTTTGTGCCTCTGCATCACCTATTCTAACCAGGAGGTATAGTACTCATCATCTGCTATTTTTAGCGCCTCTTCTGTTACCATCAAAGGTTTAAAAGTATCAACCATTACAGCCAGTTCGTCGGTTTTGGTTTTACCAATACTTCGCTCTACCGCTCCAGGATGTGGACCATGCGGGATGCCCGCAGGATGCAAAGAGATATGACCAGCGTCAATATCATTCCTACTCATAAAATCACCATCAACATAATACAACACCTCATCACTATCAATATTACTATGGTTGTACGGAGCAGGAATACTGTCGGGATGATAGTCATAAAGTCTCGGTACAAAAGAGCATACTACAAATGCATCTGTCTCAAAAGTTTGGTGTACTGGGGGTGGTTGATGAATTCTTCCTGTTATTGGCTCAAAATCATGTACCGAAAATGCATATGGAAAATTATAACCGTCATACCCAACTACATCAAAAGGATGCGTCGCATACACCATATCAAAAATCTCATCTTGCTTTTTTACTTTTATTAGAAACTCTCCTTTTTCATCATTTGTCTCTAACTCATATGGCGCCCTAAGATCACGCTCACAATAGGGGGAATGCTCTAATAATTGTCCGAACCAATTTCGGTATCTCTTGGGAGTATATATAGGCCTTCGGGATTCTACAATAAACAAACGATTATCAGTTGTATCAAAATCTAGTTTATAAATCGTTCCTCGAGGAATCAAAATATAATCTCCGTACTTAAAATCGATGTTACCCAAATGACTTCGAAACTTACCACTACCGCGATGAACAAAAATGAGTTCATCGGCATCTGTGTTTTTATAAAAATAATCAGATGTAGCTGCTTGTGGTGCAGACAAAATAATAGTTACATCACTGTTGGTTAGTACATTCTTTCTACTGTCTAAATAATCTTTTTCTGCAGGTATTTTAAACCCATGAAAGCGATAGGATTGTATGTTATTGGCAATGGCTACCTTGGGAGCTACAGAATAACTACCTTTTATTTTTTTTACCTGCGTAGGTCTGTGACAATGATATGAATTGGTAGACATCCCATCAAAACCAATGGTGCCAAATAATTGTTCATAGTACAATGAACCATCAGGTTTCCTAAAAATGGTGTGACGCTTGGGTGGTATTTTTCCTAAGGTATGGTAAAAAGGCATGGCATGATTCTTTAAATATTAAGAAATAAACTACTATTAAAACAATATACGGTACATAAACGTAGATCCGCTATTCGGGATTACGCTTAATTAGGTAGTGCAGTGCTTGCAATAAATCTTGCCAAAAGAAAATCATAGTACTACAAATATCGGAAATATTTCTGTAATACTGTCTGTACTTTACATCTGAATCAATAATCTTTTGACTCTTAAAACCAAAAACCAACACTAAAAAACCAGTTACTTTCTTCTATTTCTGGTGAAAAAGAATATTTCACCTCTACAGGACCTAAAAAAGTATCAATCCCATATCCTATAGCATATCCAGAATATTCTGGTGCCTCGAACCATCTTCCTGTACTAAATAGTGTATCTCCTAAATTGGCATAATTAGCTGATAGATTAGCATGATGCTTTTTAAACACTTCATAATCTACAGAAAGTAAAACCTTTGCAAAACTCTGTCCAGTTAATCCCAAAAAATCATATCCATAAAATGGAATAAAATTGTTAATTGTTCTAGCACCATATCCGCCCAAAAGAAAATCTAAGGAGTTAATTGAGAGGTTTCCTATTTTGGCTCCAGCTTCTGCGCTCACATTAAAAGAAAATGCATCTGATAAAGGCACAGCGTATCCTAATTGAGCTTTTATGATTGAAAATTGATCAAAATCTTCTGTAAAATTGGACGAAAAAAGATAGGAATGAATAGTACTATCAAACAAAACACCTTTACTAGGAAAGTATTTATTATCGTAGGTATCTAATTTAATATACCCAAAAGCACTCCAATAATTACTATCATCAAACACAGTTCTTGGAACTTCGTTTTCATCTTCTCCGAAAGTATCAGAAATAATACTAAGCCTCTTATATTCTGCTCCTAATCCTAAAGAAGAAGTTTGTCCTAATAAAGTTTCTGCATAGGCCTGTAAGTTATAATCCTTATAACTCACATTTACAGTATTTATATCTAAATCTGGTAGATCCAAAAATCTTCCTACAAAATCAAAGTCAATATCCTTCTTAAAATTAGTGTATCTAAACTTCAGTCCCGTACTCCAATAAAATCCTTTATCAATATAATAATCCAAACTATACCTTACATTATCTCCTAATGCCAAATCTGCGGATATCACGTCATTATCAAAAAAGAGATTTTTTCTTGTAATATTTATAAGTGCTGCTGTTTGATACAAATCGTCGTAATGCAATGCAAAACGCAATAGCATTTTATTCTCACTTTCTTTTACCTTAAGAGCAAGCTCTTTGCCATCATCTTTATCAATTAACCTATGCGTTACTCGATCAAAATTTCCTGTTGCAGACAAGTTATTAATTCCTTCATTTAACTTTTTGTATGTGGTAACACTGGGTGTTTTTAATTTTAATTTCCCTTTTATGTATGCTCTGGTATATCGTTCAATTCCTGAAATTTTTAAGGTATTAATAATCAAATTTTCTGAGTTTTCAGGAATTTTTGCCGCAGGTGGTTTCGAATTTTGACGTCTTGCAATATGCTGCAATTTCTCATAATTCTTCTTAGCAGCTTCTTCTCCGCTAGCTATAATATCATCAGCACGATCAAATGACATCACAGAAAAATCAGCGATCAATGGAGTAATATAAATATCAGTCTGTGGGATTTTATCTTTCATCGGCTTATTAGTCCTGAAATTACTAATCTGTAACATAATGTTGGTTACTGAATTTAGCTCCTCTTTTGTTAACAAACTATCTTGTACATCTACCCCAATAACGATCTCTGCTCCTTTTTCTCTAATTTCTTTGACCGGATAGTTATTAGAAACACCTCCATCAGTCATAAGGACTCCATTTATTTCTACGGGACTGAAAACAGATGGCAGGGCTCCGCTCGCCGCTACAGCATCTGGCAAATACCCCTTATCGAGAAGAACTTGTTTGCCCGTTTCAATATTTGTAGACATACAAAAAAAAGGAATAGGCAAGTCATTAAAATCCCTTACATCATTCACATGGGCCGTATATCTCGAAAACTGGTTATAGAAATTCTGTCCCTTTGATAAACCGCTAGGCAATCCTATCTTAAACCCATCAAAAGGTAGAGTAATTGCATATTTTTCTGAATCTTCTCGCTCATAAAAGGTTTTGGCATCTCTGGGCAACACATCTTGTATAAAGGTATCAAAATCTACCGATCTAAATATTGAATCTAGAGCAGCGGCATTGTACCCTGAAGCATACAAAGCCCCAACAATGGCTCCCATACTTGTCCCGCCAATATAATCAATGCGCACTCCCGTTTCTTCTATAATCTTAAGAACACCTATATGTGCTAACCCTTTGGCACCACCACCACTTAATACCAAACCAACTTTTACATCTTCCTGATTCGAAGCTATTGCGGTCACACTACTATCACTTGAATTTGTATTTTGATTTCCCTGAGCGTATATTACTTGCGAAAAAAATACCATAAACAGGAACACTATTTTAATCAAAAAAAGCTGTTGTTTACGGTTTATATCCACTGTTAATCCTTTTTAGAAAGATAGTAATTATATATTTTGGTAGCTCGCGATTCTCCAATCACTTCGCTGATATCACTTTTTGAAGCTTCGCGTATTCTTTTTACAGATCTAAAATGCTTTAACAATTCGATTACTGTTTTCTCTCCAATCCCCGGAATAGTCTCTAGCTCTGTATCTAAAGCAGATTTACTCCTTTTTTGTCTATGAAAAGTAATCCCAAATCTATGTGCTTCATTTCGCAGATGTTGTATTACTTTTAGCGATTCTGATTTTTTGTCGAGATATAAAGGTATCGAATCCCCAGGGTAATAAATCTCTTCTAACCTCTTAGCAATGCCTATAATTGTGATTTTCCCTCTCAAATTAAGTGCATCAAGAGCTTTTAATCCCGAAGAAAGCTGGCCTTTTCCTCCATCAACAATAACCAACTGAGGCAATGGCTGCTCTTCTTCTACCAATCGTTTATAACGTCTATATACAACTTCTTCCATAGAAGCAAAATCATTTGCTCCTTCTACTGTTTTTATATTAAACTTTCGATACTCTTTTTTACTTGGTTTTCCGTTCTTAAAAACCACACATGCCGCAACAGGGTGTGTCCCCTGGATGTTTGAATTATCAAAACACTCTATGTGCCTTGGCTCTTCTGGTAAGCGAAGATCCTTTTTCATTTGTGCCATGAGACGTTTTACATGACGATCCGGATCAATAATTTTAATTTGCTTAAATCGTTCTTGCCGATAATATTTTGCGTTACGCAGTGATAAATCTATAATCTTTTTTTTATCTCCTAATTGCGGAATCGTAATTTTAAATCCTGACCCCAAATCAACTTTAAAAGGGACAAAAATTTCTTTTGAGGTAGACCCAAAACGTTGCCGCAATTCTATAATAGCTAATTCTAAAAGCTCCCTATCTGACTCCTCTAATTTCTTCTTAATCTCAATGGTATGAGAACGTATAATCGCACCATAAGATAACTGAAGAAAATTAACATAGCCATATGACTCGTCTGATATAATCGAAAACACATCTACATTACTTATTTTGGGATTAACAACCGTAGATCTGGCCTGATAATTTTCTAATATTTCTATTTTCTCCTTAATTCGTTGGGCATCCTCAAACTCCATTTTACTAGCATGATCCATCATCTGGTTTCTAAAACGTACCAAAGAGTCTTTAAAATTACCTTTCACAATTTGTCGAATAGCCTCGAGATTCTCCATATATTCTTTCTCATCCTGCAAATCCTCACACGGGCCTTTGCAATTTCCCAAATGATACTCAAGACAAACTTTATACTTACCACTATCTATTTTTGATTGAGACAAATCATAAGTGCACGTTCTAAGTTGGTATAACCCTTTAATCAGATCTAATAAGGTATGTACGGTTTTAAAATTAGTATAAGGCCCATAATATTCTGAACCGTCCTTAATTAAGTTTCGTGTAGGAAAAATTCTGGGAAATCTTTCTTTTTTAATACAAATCCAAGGATAGGTTTTATCATCCTTGAGCATTACATTAAATCGTGGTTGGTGTTTTTTTATCAGATTGTTTTCGAGCAAAAGCGCATCCGTTTCTGTTTCTACAACAATATGCCGTATCGAATGAATTTTTTTTACGAGAACCTTTGTCTTATAATTATCATGATTTTTATTAAAATAGGAGGCCACTCTTTTTTTTAAGTTCTTTGCCTTCCCTATATAAAGTAGCATATCATCTTTATCATAATATTGATATACTCCCGGACTTGTGGGTAAAATCTTAACCTGTATTTCTAAAGTAGCTTCTTGCATATTCCGAAAGTAAAGTTAAGGGTTTACCTTAATTGAACTATAATCAAAAGCAGTTTAAATTTTGTTAAACATGATTTATTTCTAAAATAAAACAAATCCTTTATTCTTACCTACAAAGACAACATAAAAGTAACTTTTGTTGCATTAATTCGATTATATAGTAGATTTTCTAATATCGAAAACAAAAAGAAATAGTTATAATTTCTGCTATCATAGGAAATGTGTTCTGTTTTAAAAAAATTAGGATATTATGTTATGCTTCTTGATTTTTATTACATTAGCAACACCAAATATCAATCCTATCATTTGGAAAAGGAAAAGAAAATAATTGGCAGAACTGACAAAGTGGATTTCCCACTTTTGACGTTAGAAGGTATCGATGTAAAAATTGACACAGGCGCCTATACGTCAACTATTCATTGTAGCAACATCAAAGAAATTGAACAAACACTACACTGTCACTTTCTAGACGCTACACATCCAGAATATAATAGTAAAAAATTCACTTTTAAAAACTATGATATCATTGCTGTAAAAAGCAGTAATGGACAAATAGAAGTTCGCTATGCCATCAAGACAAAAGTTAACCTATTTGACAAAAATTATCCTATAACACTTACATTATCTACAAGAGATGACATGCGCTTTCCTGTTCTTATCGGACGTAAGTTTTTAAGCGGGAAATTTGTAGTCGACCCACAATTAGAAAATCAGTCTTATAATCAACACGTGCAATGAACATAAAAATCTTGTCGCGAAGTTCAAGTTTGTATTCTACCAATGCTCTGGTACAAGCAGCCGTAAAGCGTAAACACAATGTGCAAGTTATCGATCCCCTTAATTGTGATATCGTTATCGAAAAGAAAAAACCGGAAATCTATTATAAGGGCAAAAAATTAGATCACGTAGATGCGGTCATCCCAAGAATAGGGTCCTCTATTACTTTTTACGGAACAGCAGTCGTTCGACAGTTTGAGATGATGAATGTTTTTACCACCGTTCAATCTCAAGCACTGGTACAATCAAGAGATAAATTGCGAAGCTTACAAATACTATCCAAAGCGGGACTAGGACTTCCTAAAACGGTATTTACTAATTATTCTAAAGACGTTTCTGAAGTAATATCCCATGTAGGAGGAGCACCATTAATCATTAAATTATTAGAAGGAACCCAAGGATTAGGAGTCGTACTTGCCGAAACAAAAACGGCAGCCGAATCTGTTCTAGAAGCTTTTAATGGTTTACAAGCAAGAGTGATTGTACAGGAGTATGTAAAAGAAGCAAAAGGCGCAGATGTTCGTGCTCTTGTTGTTGATGGACAAGTAGTCGGAGCTATGAAAAGACAGGGAAAAGAAGGTGAATTTAGATCAAATTTACATCGAGGAGGCACAGCTTCAATTATTTCGTTATCCGACGAAGAAGAAAATGCCGCCATAAAAGCCGTGAGAGCTCTCAAACTTGGTGTTGCTGGTGTAGATATGTTACAAAGCGAAAGGGGGCCTCTAATCCTCGAAGTAAATTCTTCTCCGGGATTAGAAGGAATAGAAACCGCCACAGGAAAAGACATTGCAAAAACAATCATTAGATATATCGAAAGAAGTATATAAAACCATATGTCAAAAACCTCATCAAAAAACATACTTACTATTCTGGGTACAGAAGTACCATTAGGCACAAGTACGACTATTAACTTTAATATTGCCAAATTATATACGTCTACCAAAGTAGAAATACCCATCATTATTGAGCGTTCTAACACCGCTGGACCTACCATCCTTATTACTGCAGGTATTCATGGAGATGAGATAAACGGAGTAGAAATCGTACGGCAAATCATTGCAAAAAAAATTAATAAGCCTGTAAAAGGAAGTATTATCTGTATTCCTGTGCTTAATGTATTTGGTTTTTTGAATATGGATCGTTTTTTTCCGGATGGTAGAGATCTTAATCGTGTTTTTCCTGGTAGTAAAAATGGTTCTTTGGCAAGTCGTTTTGCCTACCAATTTATAACAGAAATTTTGCCCGTAGCAGACTTTTGTCTGGATTTTCATACAGGAGGAGGCAGTAGATTTAATGCCCCTCATATTCGTGTGGATCCATCGAATCAAAAACTAATAACGCTAGCCAAAGTTTTTAATGCCCCATTTACACTACTATCTAAAAACTTAAAAGGTTCTTATCGTGCCATATGTGCCAAAAAAGAAATAGACATTCTACTATTCGAAGGAGGTAAATCACAAAGTAATAGCAAAGAAATTGCAAAAGAAGGAGTTCTAGGTACTATGCGTATCTTACAACATTTTGAAATGTTGCATCCAGATTTTGAAATACTACTGCCCGAAAAAGACAGCCTCGTTGTTTCAAAAAGCTCTTGGTTAAGGGCAAAACACAGTGGTTTATTACATATCAAAACGTGTATTGGCAACTACGTTGAGAAAGGAGAAGCCTTAGCAAGTATTACAGACCCATACGGCAAGATGAGACATCTCGAAAAAGCGCCGAATAACGGATATATTATTAATGTCAATGAATCCCCAATCGTGTACAAAGGCGATGCTATTTTTAGGATCAGTAATGAATTGTTATATGAATAAAAAAGCACTTAGAGTCAAATATAAAAAATTGAGGTCGGATCTAAATCCAACAAAAATAGAAGACCTAAGTATCGACATTGCAAATCAATTACTACAATTACCTATTTGGGATAAATCATATTATCACATTTTCTTACCAATTAATAAACAGAAAGAAGTAGATACAGAATATATTTTAAACATTTTGCAGGGTAAGGATAAAAATATCATCCTTTCGAAAAGCAATTTTGACGATCATAGTTTACAACATTTCTTATTAACAGACACTACAGTATTGAAGGTTAATGCTATCGGAATTCCAGAGCCTGAAAACGGAATTCCAGTTCCGGAAAACATGATAGAAGTTGTCTTTGTGCCCCTCTTAGCTTTTGATCAACAAGGAAATAGAGTAGGGTATGGTCAAGGATTTTATGATCAGTTTTTAGGAAAGTGTTCTGCTCACACTATCAAAATTGGACTTTCTTTTTTTTCTGCAGAAGAAATCATTACAGATGTAATAAGTACAGACATTGCGTTGGATTTTTGTGTTACGCCTATAGAAACGTATACATTCAAGAAATAATACAAATGTATTATTACAAAACTCTTGTCTTTTTCTTGTACCAAACGAAAATGAGCAAGAATATTAGTAAAACTGCACAACCGAGAATCCAATATATACTACTATTAGCATCTCTAAACTCTACAGGAGACACATCACCAACCAAATAAAATCCGCCCCAATAAAAAGGATGTGTTCTATTTATATCTGCGTTGTTTAAATATTGAATTTTTGCTTGCTGTAACGCTTCTCCTTTATGCATTCCTTTTTTTAGATTCTTGTAGAAATATTTCATCAATTCTGGAGTTGTTTGGTCAGACACTTCCCAACTACTCAGCAACAAACTTTTAGTTCCTGCATACTGAAATGCATTACCTAAACTCATAATCCCCTCTCCTTTTGCTATTTTACCACTACCCGTATTACATGCACTAAGCACAGTTAATTCTGCCGGAATATTAAGTGCAAATAACTCATGACTGTATAGCACGTTGTCTTCTATAGTATCTTTATTCTTTGTAAAATATAGTTTAGAATTTTCAGGATGTTCATTATCCACTTCTCCATGTAAAGCTAAGTGCAAAATATTATATTGTTTGGCTTCTTTCTTAAAATTTCGCTCCACCGCCTCTGAGCCATAATAATAGGCCCCATCAACAATATCTGCAATGGCTTTTATTTCCTTGCGAGTTCCTGGTAAATCAATGTTAGATTTTCTAAGAGAAGCCAGAGGAATTGTTCTTGTATCGGTTGTAAGCGTACTATCCGAAAAAGAGAAAGCAAGGCATTCTCCTTTTTTAGTAAATGCATCGATTGCATTGAGATCTTTAGAAAACAATAATGTGGCAGAATTTGCATATGTAATCACATACTCTTTTAACAAATACGACAACATCGTTGGGTTATTTGTAGCATTCTGTTCGCTTAACAATAAATCAAAATTAAGATGCCACAAAGGGCCATCTGGGATGATTACCAATTCATTGCCCACTAGCTCATCTTTTATAGGAGCGATTAACTCTTTATACAATTGATATGCCTGTTTCTTATATGTTCTGACATCTTTCTTGATAATCAAAGTCTTTATATCTTCTATCTTTTCACTTAATCTTTCTACAACCAGTTCTTTTACCGACATTTTGTTTTTTGAAATGGTAAAAGCATACGTTATACTATCGGTTGTGAAAAATTCGAGCAGTGTTGTTTTCTCATCTAATTTTTCTTGAATCTCTTGTACAGAAATAACACTGTCCTGATATTTTAATTTATGGTATTTTGGATAGTTTTTTTCTAATACTTCTTTTAAAGAATCTTGTTTTCTGGAAATATCAAACAACTTACTCTCATAAGAAATGAGCTTACTACTGTCGGCACTTTTATTAAAATGCACTTCAGACAATTTAGATCTATAATAGGCACGTTCGATTTTTAAATCATATTCTAATTGTGATAGTTCTGGAGATAATTCTGTAGTTTTTTTGGTCTCGCTAATATTTAAAAATTCTTTTAGCGTATTAGACTTACTCTTTTCTGAAAACCTAAAAGCTTGATGTAGATTCTGGTAGTTTTTTTCTAATTCAAAAAGAGACAGTTGAGCCTTAATTACTCCTTCATACAAACTCTTTGCCGTCTTAGAAAAATTTAATTTATCATTGTATTTATTTAAATCTTGTCTTATAATACTGATAAGATCATTTGCTTCTTGATAACTAGTTAAACAATTTTTCAAAAAAATTAATTCACTACTTTCACTATATAAATCATAAAACGTTCGACCTGTATAATTTAATAAACGTAGCCTAAAAAACGCATTTAAATTTTGCGCTGATTCATTATTATCACCTACAGCGTTTTTTAAAAATTTACTATCAATTTGTTCTGCATTTTCAAAATGGAACAATGCTTCTTCAAGTTCTTTTTTTTGGAAATAGGTTTTTCCTATTTTATAATGGATATTGGATACATTACTATTACTTTCTATTTTTAAGTTTTCAGCAATAACCAAAGCCTTATTATAATATAATAAAGCCTCATCATACTTATGTTGCTTCGCAAATAAATCCCCAAGCCTTTGGTTGATAATCCCTACCCTAACACTTTTTTCACCTAATACTTTTGTACAAATTCTTAAAGTCTTATTTAAAAGGTTGAAAGATTTATCAAAGAATCCTTTTTCCGAGTAAATCTCAGACAAAACTAAGTAACATCTTGTTAGCTCAAAATAGTCTTTTCCAAAACGTTGCTCCCCCATGAAAATAAGTTTTTCGAGAGACTTAAGTGCAATATCGGGTTTCCCAATATTTACATTTATTAACGCAATATTATACTTTGCCACAAAGAAAAAGATTTTATTTTCACCTAAATTACTTAACACCTTTTTATAGTACCCTAATGCCTCGTCGTATCTTTCTAAAAACAGACAAACAATCCCCATATTATTATAATATATTAAAGGATTATCTAATTGACTGACGAATTTGGTTTTTACTTTTTTCATGTAATAAAAACCTCTGGAATATTCCTTATTAACAAAATAAACACTTCCAATTATATTATAGAATTTAACCGTTTCAATATGATCTTCTCCAAATTTCTTTTTACTCAATTCTACTCCTTTTTCTAACTGAAAAAGTGCTAAATCATCTCTTTTCATTGCATTATATATCAATGCGCGTCTCCTCAAAGAAGGGAAAATTTCAAAATGATCTTCTCCAAATTTCTTAATTCTAACATCAATACTTAAATTCAAATTATTTAAAGCCTTCTCAAACTCTCCTTTTTTTTCATAAACCGAGGACAAACTAGCATATGAATCAGCTATCAACAAATGATCCTCAGTAAGAATTTGTTTTTTTATTTCTAAAGACTTTGTATACAACTCAAGAGCTTTTGGGTAATCTAACTTTATGTGTTCTTTGAATTCTCCTAATTTACCTAGAGCTATTGCTTTTTCAACAGTAAGTGCAGGAAGATGGTTATGACATATTTCTAATGCCTTTTTTGTTTGTAAAACAGCCCCATCAAAATCTTCGAGATCCCATAGGTTATCAGAAATCGTATTATAACAATGTGCAATTCGCTTCCACGATTTAGCCTTTTTATAGATAGGAATTGCTTTTTCTAAATATACATTCGCGCTATCTCGTTTTTTATCAAAAGTCAAAGAATTGGCTTTTTGATAATATTGAAAAGCCAGGATTGTATCCTTAGCATTTTGTGCAATACCAATAGTAATACACGTAAAAAAAAGAAAAATAACTATAGTAAAAGGTTTCATGCGGTTGCTATTTGTAAGAGATAGCATAAAGATATTCCAAAATCACAAGACGATTGAGATTTGAATAAAAAACCTGCTTTAAATTTTAAAAAACACAGTAATTTGCTTACTTCTTTGGAAATGCTTTTTTATTAAAAATAATAAGTAAAAATACCCCTATACTGATTGCAGAATCAGCAACATTAAAAACGGGATCAAAGAAAGAAAAATGTTCACCTCCCCAAAAAGGAATCCATTCTGGCAGCGTATCATTATAAAAAGTAAACTGAATCATATCTACTACTTTGCCATAAAAAACAGTCTCATAACCACCACCTTCTGGCATAAAAGTAGCTACTTCTAATCCTGTACTACGACTAAATAAAATACCATAAAAAACAGAATCTATAATATTTCCTAATGCTCCTGCAAAAATAAGAGCTATACAAAATGTTAATACAGCTGGGCTCTTTTTACGAACAGAATCATATAACCAATATCCTATTCCCGAAATGGCAACAAGTCTAAATAAGGACAGGACCAATTTACCATAACTTCCTGGCAGCTCAAAACCCCAGGCCATTCCCTTATTTTCTACAAATATGATACGAAACCAATCAAATACTTTTACCTCTTCGTGAAGATTGAAATGAGTCTTGATATAAATTTTGGAAATCTGATCAATCAGCAATACCAAAATTATAACTAAAATAGATTTTTTTAAAGACATAGTTATGTTTATATAGCTCGGTGGCTATAATTGACGGACAAAAATAGTATTTTATTAATGAAACTCAAATTCAAAAAAAGAGCAAAGCAAATTGATAAAACGAACTACCCGAATTTGCATGCCTATTCATCTTTAAAAAATCTACATCAGACAATATCTTTTGATATTAGATTTTATCTGTTATAGTATTTTGTTCCTACAAAAGGTTATTTAGTACAATTAACTCTGCATATTTTTTGCCTCAATACTCAAGGTTGCATGTGGGACAAGTTTTAACCGATCAGGGTTTATTAATTTACCAGTCACACGGCATATACCATAGGTTTTATTTTCGATTCGTAGAAGAGCGTTTTTAAGATCTCTTACAAATTTTTCTTGTCTGATAGCGAGTTGTGTATTTGCTTCTTTAGACATAGTCTCACTCCCTTCTTCGAATGCTTTAAATGTTGGTGAGGTATCATCCGTACCATTATTACCATCATTCTTGTATGCACTTTGAAGTAATTCTAAATCTTTCTGAGCTTTCTCAACTTTGTTTAAGATAATCTCTCTGAACATTGCTAAATCATCATCGCTATACCTTACTTTTACATCATCTGCCATTATTCTTATTGTTTATTTATAACCAATTGAGTTGCAATGTCATCAAACGCAATTTCTGTACCGTTTATTACATCCATCGCAAATTCAATTGTTTCTGTTAAGGTTTCATTCTTAATATATGTCTCATTTGCCGAAACAGCTTCTCTAATACTTTTATTTTCCTGAATTACAATTTCTATTCTATCCGTAACTTCTAATCCACTATCTTTTCGGATATTCTGAATACGATTTACTAACTCTCTAGCAATCCCTTCTTTCTTTAATTCTGGACTTATAGTTACATCTAATGCAACCGTCAAACTACCAGAGTTAGCAACCAACCAACCTTCTATATCCTGAGAGCTAATTTCTACATCATCGGTTCCTAAAGTAATAATTTTATCATTAATTTCTATATCAAAACCACCAGTTTGTTCAAGAATTTTTATACTTTTTTGATCAAATGACTGTATTTTATTGGCTATCAGTTTCATATCTTTTCCGAAACGAGGGCCTAAATTTTTAAAATTTGGCTTGATTTGTTTCACTAATATACCAGATGCATCATCGATCAACTGTATTTCCTTTACATTTACCTCGCTCTTAATCAACTCTGCTATATCATTAATTTCTTCTTTTTCTGCCTGATTAAGTACTGGTATCATAATTCTCTGTAGTGGCTGACGTACTTTTATTTTTTCCTTCTGGCGCAATGAAAGCACTAATGAAGAAACTATCTGTGCCTTTTGCATTTTGTGCTCTAAAGGTTTGTCTACAAAAGCTTCATCATACTCTGGAAAAAGCGATAAGTGAATACTTTCAAAAGATTTTTTATTAGAATTTGAAACCAGATCTTTATACAATCGATCCATAAAAAATGGTGCTACCGGAGCTCCTAATTTTGCAACCGTGATCATACAGGTATATAAGGTCTGATAGGCCGAAATTTTATCCTGCTGATAATCTCCTTTCCAGAATCTTCTTCGACTTAGACGCACAAACCAGTTACTCAAGTTTTCTTGTACAAAATCCGATATTGCTCTAGTGGCTTTTGTTGGTTCATACTCATTATAATACTGATCTACATTCTTGATTAAGGTATGTAATTCACTTAATATCCAACGATCTATTTCGGGTCTTTCTGCTAATACAATATCATCTTCGGCATAGGTAAAATTATCTATGTTTGCATATAATGTAAAGAAAGAATAGGTATTATAAAGGGTTCCAAAAAACTTACGTCTTACCTCAGAAATTCCTTCTATATCGAACTTAAGATTATCCCAAGGATTGGCATTACTGATCATATACCACCGCGTTGCATCGGGGCCATATGTTTTTAGTGTTTCGAAAGGATCTGCAGCATTACCCAATCGTTTAGACATTTTCTGACCATTCTTATCTAAAACAAGTCCGTTAGACACTACATTTTTATACGCTACATCATCAAAAATCATGGTCGCAATAGCATGCAATGTATAGAACCAGCCTCTGGTCTGATCTACACCTTCTGCAATAAAATCTGCAGTCTTTTCTCCTGCTTCTACCTTTTCTTTATTCTCAAAAGGATAATGCCATTGTGCATAAGGCATAGATCCCGAATCAAACCAAACATCTATTAAATCACTCTCGCGTGTCATTGGTTTTCCTGATTCAGAAACCAAGGTAATTTTATCTACTACATTTTTATGAAGGTCAATCTTATCATAGTTTTCCTCACTCATATTGCCAACCACAAAGTCAGCAAATATATCTTCCTCGAGAACTCCTGCACTTACGGCCTTAGACATTTCAGTTTTTAGTTCTTCTACCGAACCTATGATCAATTCTTCTTTACCATCTTCTGTTCGCCATATTGGTAACGGAATTCCCCAAAAACGTGATCTAGACAAGTTCCAATCATTAGCATTTGCAAGCCAGTTCCCGAAACGTCCTTCGCCGGTTGATTTTGGCTTCCAGTTAATACCAAGGTTCAGTTCATGCATACGATCCTTAAAATCAGTCACTTTAATAAACCATGAATCCAAAGGATAATATAAAATAGGCTTATCAGTACGCCAACAGTTCGGATAACTGTGTACATACTTCTCAACCTTAAACGCTTTATTTTCGATTTTTAATTTAATCGCAATTTCTACATCTACTGATTTCTCTGGGGCCTCACCATCATTATAATACTCGTTCTTTACATATTTACCAGCAAACTCACCAACATGTGACGTAAACTTACCTTGCAAATCGACTAAGGGAACCAAGTTATCATTCTCATCCTTTACCAACATTGGCGGCACTTCTGGGGTGGCTTGTTTTGCTACCAAAGCATCGTCTGCTCCAAATGTTGGAGCGGTATGTACTATTCCTGTACCATCCTCAGTGGTTACAAAATCTCCAGAAATTACTCTAAAAGCATTCTCAGGATTATCAAATGGCTGTGTATAATCTATTAATTGTTCGTACCTAATATTAACCAGATCTAATCCCTTGCATTCTAAAAGGATTGTATAAGGAATTTTTTTATCTCCTTTCTGATATGCATGTACTTCTTCTACATTATCAACTGCTACAAACTTTCCTGCAAATTGTTTTCCTACTAAGTTTTTGGCAAGGATTACTTGTATTGGTTCAAAAGTATATTGATTGAATGTTTCTACTACGACATAATCAATTTTGGGTCCTACTGTCAATGCTGTATTCGACGGTAATGTCCAAGGAGTAGTTGTCCAAGCTAAAAAATATATGTCCTTTCCTATTTTAGATAAAAATTCAGGAAGACTCTCTTTTTTTGCTTTGAACTGTGCTACCACAGTTGTATCTGTAACATCTTGATAAGTACCCGGTTGATTAAGCTCATGAGAGCTCAATCCTGTACCTGCCTTAGGAGAATAGGGTTGTATTGTATATCCTTTGTATAATAATCCCTTTTTGTATATCTGAGCAAGTAACCACCAAACGCTTTCCATGTATTTGGATTTATAAGTAATATACGGATCTTCCATATCTACCCAATACCCAATTTTTTGAGTCAACTCATTCCAAATATCTGTATAACGCATTACTGCTTTTTTACAAGCTTCATTATACTCTTCTACACTAATTTTGGTTCCAATATCTTCTTTGGTAATCCCTAGTTCTTTCTCTACTCCTAACTCTACAGGCAAACCATGGGTATCCCAACCTGCTTTACGTTGTACCTGATATCCCTTTTGGGTTTTGTACCTACAAAAAATATCCTTAATCGCACGTGCCATTACGTGATGAATTCCCGGAAGTCCATTAGCAGAAGGAGGTCCTTCAAAAAACACAAATGGTTCTGCCCCATCTCGTTCATTTATACTTTTTTCGAATATAGAATTCTGCTGCCAGAAATCTAGTATTTCATCGGCTACTTTTGGTAAGTCAAGTCCTTTATATTCAGGAAACTTAGTGCTCATTTGATCGTTCTTTCTATTAGGTCTGCGAAAATAAGGATTTTCTACAAAAATGGCGAGAGAATTATATAGTATCTTCAAGACCTACTCCCTCTTTTTAGTAATTAACAAGTAATCTCTAAAAATTTGCACGGTACAATTAAAAACTTACTTTTATAAGTGCTAGACTACTTCTTATATGAAATTATAGAAATCAAAATAGTACTGTTCTGTATTTCGGTAATTATATACAACAATTAATGCAACTATTTAATTGTAAAAAAAGTAGTTTAAAAATCAATTATCATGAGCCAAACACTTCGTCTTGCACTAATTCAATCGCACCTAGCTTGGGAAAACCCGGTACAAAATCGTGCCGTTTTTACCCAAAAAATAAATTCAATACCAAAAAAAGTGGATCTTATTATTCTTCCTGAGATGTTTACTACTGGATTTACTATGAACGTTGGTCTGATGGCAGAAGAAATGGAGGAAAAAACAATGTCTTGGTTAAAAAAAATGTCACTACAAAAGGAGTGCGCAATTATAGGGAGTTTTATAGCTTCTCAAAACGGAAATTATTATAATCGCTTAATTTTTATGAAACCTGATGGTGATTATACTATTTATGACAAACGCAACTTATTCACTCTAGCCCAAGAAGAAAAAGTTTTCACACCTGGTAAGGACAGGGTCACAATTACTTACAAAAACTGGAAAATAAGACCTTTAATTTGTTATGACCTTAGATTTCCTGTTTGGTCAAGAAACACCTCAGCATATGATCTGTTAATATACATAGCAAGCTGGCCAAAGCTTAGAATAGCAGCATGGGATACATTATTAAAAGCTAGAGCGATAGAAAACATGTCTTATTGCGTGGGTCTTAACCGTGTCGGCTTAGACGGTAAAGGATACGAATATAATGGTCATTCTGGTATATATGATGTATTAGGAAACTCCCTTTTAGAAGAAAACCCAATTGAAAAAGAAACCATTATATACGCTACTTTAGACAAATCTCATGTACAAAACACACGTAAAAAATTATCTTTTTTAGATGATCGTGACCCGTTCGAATTTATTTAACCCTTTCATTCCTGACGCCCCCTACGAGGTCTTCCTCCTTTTTCACTTTCTTTACCCTGACCTTTTTGTAACATTTGTTTTCCTATAGGTATCGAATCTTTTTGACCCAAAATAAAGGTTTCCTTGAGATCCCAGTTTGCTCTTACAGATATTACTTTTGGATAATAGGAGATCTTTTCTGGCTGTAATCTTTTCAGGAAATTTCCTGTATCCCACTTTCCATTTTTGTTAGTATCAAAAATAACACGCAAATTATAATCTCCAGGATTAAGATGATCAAATATCAAAGACTGTTCAGTTGACATTATTTTTTCTAAAACTACTTCTCCTTGATTGTCAGTTAGCTGCACTAAAACTGGGTAGGTTTCGACATTCTGAAGCGTCAAGAAAATAGTCCCGTAGTCGGTTAGCTCCTTTGTTCTAAAATTAAATGTCAAGGTATCATTTACATTTCCAATAAAATCTTTAACAGCTTCTGGCAACATAGTAATGTTGTATACATTACTTTCTGTTTTTTCAAAATTAAATTGCACCCTGTTTTTAATACTGTCTAATGCTATTGCAAAAGGAACATCTAAGGTATCCTTATCTGTAAGAGATATCAATGATTTATTAATGCTGTCTAACGGGGTATTTCCCGAAAAACTAAACGTATCATTGAGTGGTAAAGTAGATTTAATCTCTGAAGTAATTGTTAGAGAATCTTTATACTGATCCTTAAATCGCGCGACAAGAGTATCTCTGTAATTTTTAGAATTAGTTATTTCAAAAATTAGAGAATCTGCCTCAAAAAACGGTTTGAACCAATAATGTAGTGTATCTTTTTCTTTATCCGGAAAAACCCTGGTAACATAGTCTTCTGGCACATCACTTAGTAGTTTAATAGCCATACTGTCTTTTTCTCCTTCATACGGAAACAAGAATTCATTCTTTGAAACTTGTTTGGGAAGAATAGCCTTAAAATCGAGTTGTTCCTTAAAAATACTGAAATCAAAAAATTTGGCAGTATCTTCAGGTAATGTTATGTATTCTTCATAAAACCCTATTTTATCTTGTTTAGGTTCATAAAGATAATTATTAGCCGCATCTTTTAAGGCAACAAGTTTATAAGTTCCTTCTTTTAGATTATACAAATTAAAACCTATACTATCTAAAGTATTTGTGATATATCTTGGCACCTTATTATAGACTATTGAGTCCGTGTATTCTTCATCAACCTCATACATTGCGACGGTAATATAAGAATCTGGTTTTTTCTTAATCGCATCACTGATTGTTCCTTTGATACTCAGAGAATCCAAAAAATCTCCTGTAGAGAAAACATATCTAAAAAAGGAATTTGGATTTCCTTCATTATTATCTACAATACTTTCTCCAAAATTTATGCTATACGTTGTATTTTCTAAGAGCGTATCAATAAACTTAATCTTGACATATTTACTTGCCGTTCCCAACGGTGTTATTTCGGGAGCTGGATCCATCGGAGGCGAAATAATAATCTGTTTCTGAGCATCTTTCAGTTTCACATATTCATCAAAATATAATCTAATCTCTTTTTTATCAAAATTTGTTGAAAAATTCGGAGGAGTTGCTTTCAAAAAAACAGGAGGTGTCTCGTCTTTGGGGCCACCTGTAATAGAACCTCTCTTAGCACAACCTATAACCAACAGTAGAAGTCCCAGAACCCTCCAGAGTATATTTAATTTTTTGCCCATCTTTTTGCAAGAATTTTTAAATCACAAAGAAACAATTATATTTAAAAACTAAAAATTTAATAAAACGCTATTTTTCTACTCCTATTATTACGCTCATTACACTTCGTATTCGATTATCTACTTTTACAAACAAACTATAACATACCTGATCAAAACCTTACCGTTATTCTGTAATTGCCATTGTAGCAACACTAATGCGAATCCCTTTTATTTTGACCAATTCCTGAACACATGCTTCTATAGTAGCTCCTGTGGTAACAATGTCATCAACTAACAAAATATGCTTATTTTCTAGTAAAGACTCGTTGATCACCTTAAATGTTTCAGCGGTATTTATCCACCTATTCATATGATCACGTTTGGATTGTTTTGAGGTATACGAACTTTTTTTTAATACCTTATTTATGTACTCGGCATCTAATTTCTTAGCGATTTCTATTCCAAATTTTTCTACTTGATTAAATCCTCTCTCACGTAAACGCTTAGTATGTAAAGGAACAGGTACAACAACATCAATATTTTGATATTCAGATAATTGACACAACTCTGAACCTAACCAAAGCCCTAATTCTTTAGCGATTTCTTCTCTTCCTCTATATTTAAGGTTGTGAATTAAATTTTGAACTAAACCATCCTTATGAAATACAAATAGTGCAGTTGCATTTTCAATTTTGACACGTCCGTAAAATACTTTTTCAATTTTTTTTGCGTTTACGTAATGAAAATTCCCCAAAGGAAGCTCATGTCGACATGATGTACATAGCAACCTTTCGTTACTGTACAAAGGGCTGTCACAGGCCGCACAGTATATAGGATAAAACAAATACGCTAAGTCTCTTAGCATTTTATTAGGGGAATTAGTATTAATTATTATATATTAGTTTTTTAAATAACCATTCAAAAATTCTAAATTAACTATGACAACTCAAAACAATAATTTGACACTGAAGATCCTAATTGGTGTTCTAGCTGCATTGTTGCTTATTTTAGGAATATTTACATATAAGTTTTACAACGAAGAGAAGCAAAATAAAGCAATTTTGCAACAAGAAAAAGATCTTATAGAAAGTGAGTTAGGTGAATTAATTACAAAATACGATAATGCTATTTCTCTAAACGAGGTGATGGACGATCATTTGCTTAAGGCAAAAGAGCGAATTGTAGTACTACTTGATAGTGTTAAAGACAATGACGCTAATCTTGCTTTAATCTCACGTTATAGAAGAGAAGTAGGAAAGCTGAAAAAAGAGCGTGAGAAATTATTTAAACTTGCGGATAGTTTAACAACTGCAAATACGCGTTTAGCTACAGATTTAGATAGTACATCCGTGGCATTAAACCAAAGAATTATTTTCTCAGATTCTCTGCAAACACAGAATAGTAAACTTGCTGAGATCGTAGAAAGAGGTTCTGCGCTTACTGCTTCTAATATTAAGGCAGAAGGTGTTCGTGTTCGTAATAGTGGTAAAATATCAGCTGCTCCAAAAGCAAACAAAGCAGAAAAAGTAAGAGTATGTTTTACACTTTCTCCTAACAAGTTAACAGAAAAAGGTGATAAAGAACTTTTTGTTCAGGTTATAAACCCTCAAAATAATCTGATCGGTGATAAAGTATCTGTAAATTTTGATGATGCTGTATTAACATATAGTGGTCGTAATAAAGTATATTATGAAAACGATGCATTAGATGTTTGTGTATTAGTAGATGCTGCACAAGGAGAACTTGTAAAAGGAAACTATGTAGTAAACCTTTTCTCGGGACCTAGAATGATTTCTAACACCCAGTTTGAGCTGAAGTAATTTTTTGAAAATAAATCTTAAAAAAAACTGCCATGTATACTATCAAGTATCGTGGCAGTTTTTTTATGTTTTTTAAAGAAATTAGATTTTTCGAAAAAACAAAATAGGTTTCGTTTTCAAATCATTTAAATTCAATTATTTTTGTGCAATGGCAAAACAAGAAGATACATTTAAAAAAGTGATTGCCCATGCAAAGGAGTATGGGTATATTTTTGGTTCTAGTGAGATATATGATGGACTTAGTGCTGTATATGATTACGGGCAGAATGGAGTAGAGCTAAAAAAAAATATTAGAGAATATTGGTGGAAAAGTATGGTGCATATGCATCAGAATATTGTAGGGCTTGATGCGGCAATATTTATGCACCCAACTACCTGGAAGGCTTCTGGACATGTAGATGCATTTAGCGATCCACTTATTGATAATAAAGATTCAAAGAAAAGATATAGGGCAGATGTTCTTTTAGAAGATTATGCCGAGAAATTGTATCAAAAAGCACAAAAAGAAATCGCTAAAGCAAAAAAACGCTTTGGTGATAATTTTGACGAGGCGCAGTTTATTACAACCAATCCAAGAGTTGTAAAATACTTGTCGCAAAAAGAAGAAGTCATCAAACGTATGTCAAAATCTTTAGAAGCTGATGATCTGGCAGATGTAAAAGCCTTAATCGAGGAGTTAGGAATAGCAGATCCAGATACGGGTTCTAAAAACTGGACCGATGTGCGACAATTTAATCTCATGTTTGGCACCAAATTAGGAGCGTCTGCAGAATCTGCAACAGATCTGTTTTTGAGACCAGAAACGGCACAAGGGATCTTTGTTAATTTCCTGAATGTTCAGAAAACAGGAAGGATGAAAATACCTTTTGGAATTGCACAAACCGGAAAAGCTTTTAGAAATGAAATCGTCGCAAGACAGTTTATTTTTAGAATGCGAGAGTTCGAACAGATGGAGATGCAATTCTTTGTGCGCCCGGGTGAGGAAATGAAGTGGTATGAGTATTGGAAAGAGACACGTCTTGACTGGCACCTTTCCTTAGGTTTAGGCAAAGAGAATTATCGTTTTCATGATCATGATAAATTAGCACATTATGCCAATGCAGCCGCAGATATCGAATTTAACTTTCCTTTTGGGTTCAAAGAATTAGAAGGAATCCATTCGAGAACCGATTTTGATCTTAAAGCACATGAAGAATACTCTGGTAAAAAATTACAATTTTTTGATCCAGAATTAAAAGAAAGCTATGTCCCTTATGTTGTAGAAACTTCTGTAGGATTAGATAGAATGTTTCTTGCCGTATTCTCTAAAGCACTACAAGAAGAAGTATTAGAAGATGGAAGTAGCAGAACAGTACTAAAATTACCTGCAGTTGTCGCTCCTATAAAAGCGGCTATACTCCCATTGGTCAAAAAAGATGGATTGCCAGAAATTGCACAAAAAATTGTGGATGACCTTAAATGGAAATTCAATGTTATTTATGATGAAAAAGATGCAATCGGTCGTCGTTACAGAAGACAAGATGCAAATGGAACTCCGTTCTGTATTACTGTAGATCATGATACAATCAACGACAAGCATGTTACAATCAGAGATCGCGATACAATGGAACAAAAACGTGTTCCTATTGAAGATCTTAAAACATTAATATCAGAAAAAACAGATGCCGAATATTGGTTAAAATAAAACCTAATATCGTCGATAATTTAAAATTAAAAAAAAAGCTGTCTTACTAAAAACAAGGCAGCTTTTTCTTTGAAAACAAATTACTGGATCACAAAAAACCAACATCTTCTGATCTCTATTACGTTAAATTTGGATGCTCATGCAGATATATCTTGAAGTTTAATCGTATTTTAGTCCCAGAAAAATACAACACTCAACTATAAAATATCGTCTATGCTATCGAAGAACACCATAGGTATTGCTTTTTTATTTTTAACCTTCTTAGGGTTCTCCCAAGAGAAAGAAGTTATGAATGCAAGTATGACGGGTACTTCGACCTATATGCGAAATATTGCTCCTTTAGCAGGAAAAAAGCTAATTCCTGCACAACCAAGAGAAGGAGAAATCAATCCTAGAAGAACAGGAGCCAATAAGGTAGTTCCGGGAAAAGGATATCCCAAAGGAGATGATCCCTTAATCATACAACAAAAAAGTGCCCAAAGCAAAAGAACAAGCAAAGCACCTTCTTTGATTTTTGAGACAGGTGCAAGTGTGGCAGCTCCTTCTGATCCTACAGGCGCTATTGGCCCTAATCATTATGTAAGTGCCAAAAATTACTCCTTCAGCATTCATGATAGAGCAGGAAATGAACTTGTCGGCCCTTCATCCTTAACAAATATTTTTCCGGGAGAAAGTCTGGGGGATCCAATTGTATTTTATGATAGTTTTGCGGACCGATTTGTGATCACACAGTTTTCTGATACCCCCAACGGATTTTTGGTTGCTGTTTGTCAAGGACCCGACCCAGTAAATGATGGGTGGTATACGTATCGATTTAGCACTGGTACTTTTCCTGATTATACAAAATTTTCGGTATGGTCCGATGGGTATTATATCACAGCGAACAAAGATCAAGGATCTCAAAAAACCAGTGAAGTAGTTTATGTTATTGAACGAGATAAAATGTTGGTTGGTGATGATGATATCAAAATGGTAGGATTGCCATTACCTGGGGCCGAATTAGGTTCTGGTTTTTATAGCCCTGCCTCTTTTCATGCTATAGGCAATACGCCTCCTCCTATTGGCGATGCTAGAATCATTTATTATCAAGATGATGGCTGGGCTGGTGTAGATCAGGATATGCTCAAACTTTGGGAAATTAATGTAAATTGGGTCTCTACAAGTGAGTCGACTATCTCAGAAGCAGAAGAAATACCCTTGACCGCCTTTGATTCTACATTCGATGGTGGATCTTTTACCAATATCCCACAACCAGGAAGTACTCAAGATATTGATGTATTACAGGGCGCTCTTATGTACGCAACTAATTACCGAAGATTTTGCGACTATAATTCGGTAGTCCTTAATTTTGCAGTAGATATTGAAGCAGGAGACACCGATGATGTTGCCGGCATACGATGGTGCGAAATCCGTCAGAATGGAGATGGCGAACCCTGGACATTATACCAAGAAGGAACTTACACCTCTCCCGATGGCAAAAGCGCCTGGTGCGGTAGTATGGTGATGGATATTTTTGGTAATATCGGGATGGGATATACAACCATGGGTACAACCGCTACGGGCGCCAACGCTGATAGTTTTGCGTCTATACGATATACAGGCCGACTGGCAAGTGACCCTTTGGGTACCATGACATTTGCAGAAGAAACCATTGCCACAGGAACAGATATACAGCGTAATGGAGGAGATCGTTATGGTGATTATGCACAAATTACTGTAGATCCGGTTGATGATCAAACCTTCTGGCACATTGCCGAATATTTTACCACTGACACTGAGAATGCAAGAAATGTTGTTGGAGTTTTTAAAATTGCAGAAGATGTAACTACCGATGTTGGGGTCATAAGTATCGATGCTCCTTTGGATAATATAACGTATACAGACACTGAAACTATTACAGTATCTATCAAAAATTTTGGTTCTACAGCACAATCAGATATCCCAGTTACTTATTCTGTTAATAATGGGACTGATGTTACTGAAATGTTTACTGGACCACTAGCTGCTGGCGAAACTGTTTCTTTTTCGTTTGCAACCACTGTAGATCTCTCTGGTCAAACAGACAATTCTATTTCGGCAGAAACAGGTCTCGTAGGAGATCTGACTCCGGATAATAATTGTAGTACCAGAAATTTAATCGATCTTCTTCCTGTTGATGTGGGAGTCGGAGAATTGATTAATCCTGCTCAGGATGGTGAATTTTCTGCTGTTCCTGAACCTGTTACGATTACTATTTATAACTACAGCGGAACAGAAGTGACCGATATTCCGGTATTTTATATTCTGAACAATGGAGACCGAATTGATGAAATATTTGAAGGAACTATTCCTTCTCAGGAAGAAGTAGAATACACATTTACTACCTTGGCAGATCTCACAGAAATAGGAACCTATGTATTTGAGCTAGGTACAGATTTAGATACCGATCAAAATAATGAAAACGATAGTATTACACGAACGATCACACGAGCAGACGCCGAGATCTGCAAACCCACTTCTGATTGTATACAGTATGGAGATGGCACCACTTATTTTGAGCTAGCGAATGTTATTAATTCTGAAATTACATGTAGTACAGGTTACGAAGATTTTTCTCAAGAATTCATCATTGCCTTAGACTTAGCTACGCCAACCTATACCGTTACGGTTCAATCTGGATATGCAGATGAAAATGGATCAGAACGTATCTCTATATGGATAGATTTTGATGATAGCAATACCTTTGAGACATCAGAACTCATATTAGACAATGAAATACTCGAAGAATTTGACGTCAATCAAGTGTTTACCTTTACATTAAGCAGTACGGCTACACTGGGAACTCATTTACTAAGAATTCGAGGAGGCGATGTTAACCAAAATTCAGGAGATTCGCTAAACGAGCCTTGTGGTTCTATGTCGTTTGGAACCACACATGATTATACCGTAGAAATTATAGATAATACTGTTACTACTGCAACCAATACAGACCTTGTTGTGGTTAGTGAACCCGATAATCAATTTACGATTATCAAAACTGATTCTGGGTCGGATACCGAAAAACGTATTTATATATTCAATGTTTTGGGACAAGTGATCGCTTCTAATCAAGTAAAAAAAGATGATAATAATACCTATATCTATACATTAGATATGTCGTATGCCGCAACGGGTGTATATTTTGCGCGACTTGGTAATGATAAAAAATCAGAAGCTACCCAATTTATTGTTCAATAGGAGAAACGCGTGCATCGAATTATTACTCGGTGCGTAGCATTACTTCTAGAACAGAAACAGGTCTACCGGCATCGCAGCGATTGGGTCTTCTAAGATTGGCATATTTTATCCAAACAAGTTCAGGTACAGCATCTGCTTTAAAAAAATCGGTAAGATTAATAGGATCCAGGCTGTCTACATAGGTATCAACCGTTAGAATATAAGGACATGCTTCAGATTTACTAGACGTAATTGTTCCTTTACTAAACCCCTTATCAATCATTTCTTTGGCAGTAATTTCTTGCGTCATTTTCTCGTTAGCATTTAGATGTGTTGTTGCATTTTCTTTATTGTCCATACCTTTTGCAGGCATACAACTATACATGCACCCTGCAAGAACTACTAAACATGTTATAAATACGGTTTTCATTTTAATTCGTTGATTAGGATTATGATCGTTTTGCGACTTGAATGTACCGAAAAATTGTAAGAAAAAAGGATAAATTTTATGGATTTGGTTCTTAACTTTAAATTTATCTGGTATAAATTCTATTTTTACTAAAAATTAAAACAATCATCTTATGAAAATAGTTTCCTATAATGTCAACGGAATTAGAGCTGCCCTCAACAAAGGATTTATTACCTGGTTACAACAAGCCGATCCTGATGTTATTTGCTTACAGGAAATAAAGGCCAATAAAGAACAACTTGATCTTTCTATTTTCGAAGAAGCGGGCTATGCATATAACTACTGGTTCAGTGCTCAGAAAAAAGGATATAGTGGCGTGGCTATTCTCTCAAAAACCGAACCTGATCATATCGAGTATGGTACCGGGATTGACTATATGGATTTCGAAGGTCGAAATATTAGAGCGGATTTTGGTGATATTTCTGTGATGAGTTTATATCTTCCCAGTGGCACTAATATGGATCGACTAGAGCACAAGTTAAAGTATATGGCAGATTTTCAGACCTATATCAATGAGTTAAAAAAAGAACGCCCCAATCTGGTAATACTCGGAGACTATAACATCTGTCATCAGGCAATTGACATCCATGATCCGGTACGCAACAAAAAAGTATCTGGGTTTTTACCTGTAGAACGCGAATGGATCGGCAATTTTATCGATAGTGGTTTTATAGATTCTTTTAGGCATTTTAATACAGAGCCACATCAATATTCGTGGTGGAGTTATAGAGCAAATGCAAGAGCCAATAATAAAGGATGGCGTTTGGATTATGGAATGGTGGCCCAACCATTACAAGATAAATTAAAAAGAGCCGTTATATTATCAGAAGCCAAACATAGTGATCACTGCCCAATTGTGGTAGAATTGGCGCTTTGACAATTTGAATGATTTAAGAGAAAATGCAGTAATCAAAAATTCTCTAAAAAAAGAATCGTGAAAAAGCAGCGATTTTCAAATCTTTTTCTGCCTATATAAGATTGTTTTGTGTTAAAAAATATTGAATTCTTGCAACGATTTTAGCACAATGAATCTGGTTTTTAGCGTAGCTAAAAACCACCTTAGAAAAAGCACCTTTTCTCTTGGTTCGTTTTCTTTGGGCCAAAGAAAGAAAATGAATGAAAGGTTGTAGTCATTATAATTTGGTCTAAACCGTATTTGACATTATTACTTAAAAAAACAACACATCAAATGATTAAAAAAATTGGATTTGGTCTATTTGCAATGACAATGATGGCCTCATGTGTGACCTCAAAAGTATACAACGAGCTAGAAGGCAAATATGCTGCCCTTAAACGAGACCATCGCACTATCGAAAATGAACTTGCTGCTCTAGAAAAAAACAGAGCTGCTGATCAAAAAGCGCTTGAACAATTAGATGCAGCCTATAAAAAATCACAAGCAGAAAAAAACGAATTGCAGGGCAAATACGATGCGGCTGTTGCAAATTATGAAGCCCTTAAAAACTCCTACACCGCTTTAGAAAAAAATAGTTCGGCTGCTATTGCCGCAAACAGTAAGAAAAACAGAGAACTCTTACAGCAATTAGAAGACAAAGAACGTACACTAGCGCAGGAACGCACGCGATTAGATAGGTTGCAAGACGAATTATCTGCACGTGCTAAACGTGTAGATGAGCTAGAAGGATTGATCGCTGCCAAAGATGCCAAAATGCAAACCCTTAAAAATGCCATCTCAAAAGCGCTTCGTAATTTTGAAGGCAAGGGACTCACGGTTGTAGAGCGCAATGGAAAAGTCTATATCTCTATGGAAAATAAACTTTTGTTTGAATCTGGCAGTTGGGCAGTAGGTGCTCAGGGACAAAAAGCAGTACGACAATTAGGAGAAGTATTAGGAGAGAATCCCGATATAGCTGTGCTGATCGAAGGCCATACCGATGATGTGCCTTATACCGGAACGGGGCAACTGCGTGGCAATTGGGATTTATCAACCAAAAGAGCCACTGCAATTGTCGCTATTTTAGAACAAAACCCACAGATAGATCCACAAAATCTTACTGCTGCTGGTAGAGGAAAATTTGCACCCGTAGCTAGTAATGATACCTCATCAGGGAAAAGTAAAAACCGACGTATCGAAGTGATTTTGACACCCAAGTTGGATGAAATCACTAAGTTATTGAATGATATCTAATCCTTTTTCTGCGCTAAGCGCAGAAAAAAAATTGCATTAAAAAAGCGGCCGTATGGCCGCTTTTTTAATATTAAGAACAAATTGAATTTCTTTTTCTTACAAACTGTTAAGGATATTTTCAACTTCTTCTCTGTTATCCTCTTTCATACTATCTTTTACGCGTCTTAGTACATCAAAGAATTTATTCATTACTTTATTAGCAAGAAGAACATCATTACTTAAATTAATTTCTTTGCCCGAAGATGTAAGTAACGAGAAACTATAAGCCTCAATTGATATTCCTTCTATTTTCTTTTTGGCTAAAGATGTAGTCCCTGTCTTTTTTACAATAGAAACCACATTTCCATATGCTATTACCTTATCAGTATATTCCGATATGTCCTTTGCCAATGGATATAACTCATCACTAAAAAGTTCACTTAGTTCTTTACTATTATGTTGTTGCGCTTGAGAGGTAAATCCTGCACCTATAAGTAGTACAAGTAGAAATAATTTTTTCATAATGTTTGGGTGTTAAAAATATTAATTTTTTTAGGTTAATTCCACCGATATATCCAACGGAACAAATTCATTTTTATTGTTAAAATAACCTTAAATAATAAGTTAAAATAAACAATTTATCTGATAAAAACCAAAAAGCATGCCACGAATTTTCACATAAAATTCTGAACATTAAAAAGTTGTCTATAATTTATTTGAAAAGCATTTATCTGATGAGGCCAAAGGTCTTTCTTTTACCGATAAAACAAGTGATCGCACCTAATATGCTATAGAAATTGCCAATATGATGTACACAACCAATGCTGTCATCAACATTCTTTCTTTTCTTTTTTTCATTGCCAAAAAAAGAAACAAAAAAGTCTAGGCCTATGGGAATACCTCCTTAAGACAAATTCATACTCAAACAACCTATTTTCAATTTCTAATACACAAAACAAGTGGATTCGCATCCATTCTGGTAACATTTTTACTTATTTTGTTACTATGTTATATAGACTAATATACTTAAACCTATCTCTATGAAACCATTAAAGGCGAGCCAATTGGTACGATATTTCATTGCGTTATGTATGCTGCTATGCTGCTTTAGTACCTACAGTCAAGCAACAATCGATACCCTCCTAGCCTCACAGTACTATCAGCAGGCAGATTCTTTGTTGACCGATCGAAAACATGATGCCTCCATGACCCTTTTTAAAAAAGCGTTACCTATTTATCAAAAAGCCAAAGCCTGGGAAAAAGTAGCGAGTTGTTATAATAAGATTTCTGAGAATCAGTGGCGTAATTATGATTTAGAAAAATCCTATTTGAATGCAAAAAAAGCACTGGATGTTAGTGTTTCTTATTTCAAGAACCATCAGGAAGAAGGTAATGCTTACGAAAATATAGGTGAGTACTATTATATACAATCAAATTATAATAATACAATTAAATTTTATAATAAAACTTTAGATATACGATTAATGATGTTTCCTAAAAATTATTTACTCATAGCAAAAGGCTACAATAATCTTGGAAGAAGTTTCTACAAACTTAACCATCATGATGAGGCACTAAAATACTTTCAAAATTGCCTAAGAATTTATGAAAATAAATTTAGAGAAAAACGAATTAAAATCGCAGGTATTTATGAGAACATAGGAGTTGTTTTTAATGCTAAAGGAGAAAACGAAAAGGCTTTAGAATTTATGAAGAAAAGTTTGGACTTAAAGTTAGAGAAATTAATTGAAAAACATCCCTCTATAGCTCAATCGCATTCCAATATTAGTATTTCATACATGAACCTTGCCAAATATAATATAGCCCTTGTACATAACAAGAGGACAATTGAAATTTATAGCAATCATTATGGCGAAAACCACCCAAAACTAATTGGCCCTTATCATAATATTGGTATTATTTATGAAAATTTACAAAAGTATGATACTGCTTTAAACTACTACTCAAAGGGATTGAAGATCATTTTAGATAAATATGGAAAAGATCATGAGTTTACAGCTCACTCCTATTTTAATTTTGGAGGAACCTTCATGAAGTTAAAAAAGTATCCTAAAGCCATAGAGTATTTTACAAAATCTAAAAATGCTTATGAAAAAATCTATGGCCCCAATAATAACAATATTCCTAAACTATATAACCGTATTTCAGAGGCATACTTTGAAAACAAAGAATTTAATAACGCTTTAGAATATAGTCAAAAATCTTTTTTTGCTAATTCGAAATATGAAAAAGATAGGTCTTTCAAAAATTTTCCTAATAATTTTTTTAATTTAACTGCTCTTTTAACCAGCCTAGAAATTCAAGCAAAAATATTCAAGGCTCTCTATCATAAATTAGATGATGCTAAATATCTTGAAAAATGCATTAAAAATTACAACAAAGCGAACCAAACCATAAATGCAATTCGCCAATCCTTTCAAAACCACCAAGACAAAATAACTTTTGCCCAACAAGCCAAAGAAATCTATCAGGGCGCTATCGAAGCTCAATTATTATTATACAAAGCCACCAACGATACGCAGGCCTTAGAAAAAGCCTTTTACTATGCCGAAAAAAGTAAAGCCAATACCCTAAAAGAACTCCTTAACGATACCCATGCCAAAAACTTTGCGGGACTCCCAACCGAACTAGTCGACCTAGAAAACACACTAAAAACAGACAAAGCCTTCTATCAATCCCAACTCCTCAAAGAAAAATCAAACTCAGAAAAATCAAACACTACGGTAGACACAACTAAAATTACAAACTATGAAAATGAACTCTTTGCCATCAATAGAAAACAAGATTCATTGACCAAAACCCTAGAAAAAAACCATCCCAACTATTATCAGCTCAAGTATCAAGATTCTATAATCTCTGTAGCCGCAATTCAGCAGAAACTAGACGAAAAAACTACACTCCTTGAGTTTTTTACTACCGATAGTACTACCTATGCCTTCACTATATCTAAAAATGATATGGCGGTTCATGAGCTCAAAACCTCACAGCTTACTGAGCAGGTCGAAACTTTTAGAAATAGCATTACCTCACGAGATCTGGCTACCTACAAAAAACAAGGGCATCCATTATACCAACAACTTATTAATCCACTACAAAATGAGCTGCTGGGCGATGAGCTTATTATTGTTCCTGATGGTCCTTTATGGCACCTCAACTTTGAACTCCTTCTCACAAATGATGATCATACTAATAACCCACAATTATTATCTTATTGGTTGCGAGAAAAAGCCATCACCTATGCCAATGCTGCCAATTTATTATTTACTCGTTTTAGTACTAAGGTTGCCTAGAAAAACGCAAAAGAATGTTTGGCGTTCTCTTTCTCTGATGACACCAACGGTACTAATTCGAATACAATGAGTTTGGCGACGCTTAGAGGTACCGATGATGACCTACCAGGCACACGCGAGGAGATCAAAGCCATTGCGGATATTATCGATGGGCAATACTATTATGGGGCGCAGGCGATCGAAGCCAATTTTAAGAAAAATGCAGGAGCGTATAATATTCTACATCTTGCCTTGCACGGGGAAGTAGACCATGAGCGTCCCGAAAACTCACGCCTCTTTTTTACAAAAAGTAAAGACACCCTAGAGGATAATATGCTCTATAGTCATGAATTATTTGCACTCGATATTCCTGCAGAACTTACCGTATTGAGTGCTTGTAATACGGGAAGCGGTAAAATTGCAGCAGGAGAAGGGATCATGAGTCTTGGGACCGCTTTTCAGTACGCAGGGAGCAAAAGTTTACTATTGACTCGCTGGGAAGTATCGGATCAAACGACCCCACAAGTCATGAAATATTTTTATACCAATCTCAAAAAAGACATGACCAAAAGCAAGGCGCTACAGCAAGCAAAATTAAACTATCTTGCCAATGCAGATATCAATCGAGTGCATCCTTTTTATTGGGGAGGGTTTTATCTGGTAGGAGATACAGGGGCTATCGATTTTAAGAACCATCACGCCGCTTTATACTGGTCTATTGGATTGGGTATTATTATCCTACTAATACTTATTACGTTTTGGTATAGAAAAAGATACAGAAAACAGAAAACACAACCAACATAAGACACTTAATATTAGCAAGTTCTAATTATTATAGTATCTTTAGGAACAACAACCTAATACTACCTCTAAATAAATACTACTACTAAATAATCTAATACTATGTTTATACTTTTCGGTACAAGAGGACTAAAACACGAAGTAAAAGAAAGTCCTGTATTATCAAATTCATGTCCAAATTGCAAAGAAGGAAACTTGGTTAATAAACTCTACCGACGTTGGTTTACCTTATTTTTTATTCCTGTAATCCCCTTGGATGTAGTAGACCGCTTCTATGAATGTGATAATTGCAAAAGTGCCTATAATGAAAGTATAAAAACCGTATTACAACAATCACAACAAGAAATTACCGAAAACCAAAAGAATGCACAACGTGCTTACGCCAAAGCACTAATTGCTGCTATGACCCATATGGCTATTATAGACGGGGATTTTGCGGTAGAAGAAGAACGAGAAATCATGGATGCGCTGCAGGGGTTTCCTGATATAAAAGACGAATTAACCGAAATACACCAGAAAGTAAAAGAACAAGGAAACATAGATAATCAAGTCTTTAATTATCTTAATGAAGCCAGAAATCAATTGTCATCAGAATCTTTGATTAATATTCTTGCTCAGGCAGCCGTTGTATTATTGGCAGATGGAGCTATCGAAAAAGAGGAAGAAAACCTAATGAAAGAATACTTAATCGCCTGCGGATTGCCTAAAGAAATGTATCATACCCTTATCGATAAATTAAAACAAAAGGATATGACCAACATCAAAAAAGAGCAGATGAATTAAAAAATAGTTTTTTTAGTTGACACTATGCTCTATTTGGCAGGTAGCTTGGGATCTAAAAAGATTGGCTATTTTATTAGTAGCATGTTCTATATGCATTTTAGACTGTATCTTATTTTCAGCATTTTTACGTATTAAATTATACAGTTCTTGATTGGCTATTAATTCATCTATAGCTCTTGCTATAGCTAAACTATCCTTTTCTTTAACCAATAATCCTGTTATTCTGTCTTCGATGACTTCTGGAATTGCTGATGTAGCTGTAGAAATTACTGGAAGACCTAATGCCATCGCTTCTACAATTACATTGGGCAATCCGTCTCGGTCTCCATTTTGTGCAATAATACTTGGTAAAACAAAAACATCAGACTTTATAAACATCTGTCTTACCATATCCTGTTTTTGAAATCCTATTATTTTAATAAATGCTTCTAACCTATTGGTCCTAATAAAATCAATCATCTTATCTTTTAGCACTCCCTCACCGATAATTGTACAGTTAATATTCTTTCCTTTATCTACTAATATTTTGATAGACTCTAATAGATAAAAAAGTCCTTTCTTTTCTACTAATCGTGCAACCGAAATGATCTTTATTTCGGAAGTATTTACATCTTTTCTTTCTCTAAAAGTCCATTTTGATGTATCGATACCATGATAAACTTTATGTATTTTATCTTGATACTTATTGCATGTAACTTTATTAAGATATTCTCTATTATACTCTGTACATGTAATTACAAAACTAGATTCTCTTATAACCTTTTTAATTTTATCTGTATTTGTATAAATATCATTTGCATGCATGGTAAGACTATAATTAAGACCAAAAAGCTTTGATAAAACGGATGCAATATCTACCGCCAAAAAGGCAAAATGAGCGTGAAAATGTGTAATCGAAGTTCTTTTTAATTTTGAAAAAAAATACAATCCAATGCAATAATCTCTAAATGATTTTAATGAATTTTTACCTGAACTTATTGAACCTAATTGTATTAATTTCGGAAACAGTAAAGGGTTTTTAAACAAAAAGAAAAAAGAAAAATATCTGTATAATTTTGGTAAATAAATGACTGATGCTCTTAAATCATTTAATTCAGGCATGCACATGTATTTGTTTTGTTTTTTGAGAACTAATACTTCTAATTCTATTCCTCGATGTTCTAGTTCTAGCATTTCATTTAAAACGAAATGCTCTGTAGGAGATGGAAAATTTTCTATCAGGTAAACTATCTTTTTCTGATTACTATTATTATTTTCTAATTCCATTCCTTATCTCCTTGGGATTAATAACATTGGTATATAATAAAAATGATATGAATGCTATTGTAGCAACTACAAAATTAACTCCAATAAAACCTACTTTATTAATAAGGCTCGTATCAAAATCGGGGAACAAAAACTGATTTCCTATAATTATAATCATCCCAAATATACAGGTTGCAATTACCAACTTGAACAGGTGCTTTTTTTGTTCCTTTAAGTTAAATGTCATTTTATGCTTTAGAAGGTATAATAAAATGAGATTTTTTACACTTTTCTGAATCACATATGCCAGTGCCACTCCTGTATATCCCATAATATTTACGAATACCCAAGTAAGTATCATGTTTAAAATAACACATCCAATTCCTACAAATACGGGTGTTTTTGTGTCTTCATTCGCATAGTAAAAAATCACTAAAACTGTTTCTATTGCAAAAAAGACTAACCCTGTAGCATATACCATTAATGGCTTTGCAGTTAATGCTGTAGAATATGCGTCAAATGCTCCTCTTTCGAAAACTATTTCTACAATTGAACCAGAGTATACCAGGAAAAAGAAAGATAATGGCAAAAACAAGATGATAATCCATTTCAAGCACTCTAAAAAAAAACTCTTTAACTTTTCTGTATTTTTTTCTATTGCCAATTGAGAAAAATAGGGAAATACTACGATACTTAATATATAGGGAAATATTATAACTGGTAATTCAATTATTTTTTTAGAATAACTCAATGCTGCGATGGCTCCTTCCTGTAAATATGATGCAAATCCGTTATCAACCAAAGAACTTAATTGAGAAAAACCTACACCCAATAATAATGGCCATGTGAGCACCCATAATCGTTTCTTATACTCTGTTTTAATCGAAGTTCTTTTAAAAGAAATCTTACTATACAATTTTGTGAGATGCACTATTAATCGAACTATTGAACCCACTACTATTCCCAAAACGGCACCATAAATACCATAATCATCATATAAAAGGACCATTAATAAAACGATGGCTCCTTTAAAAAAAAACTCTCCAGATGCTGGTAAAACGAATTCCTTTTGTGCGTTTAGTATAATATTTGTTAATGTTGATAACGCTAAAAAAATAGCAGCCGGAATTCCTATTTTTATAAGTTCACTAGTCAAATCAAACTTTTCATCACTAAAACCTGGTGCAAAAATGGAGACAAAATAATCAGGGAATATAATCGCCATAGTGCTCACCACAACTGTTACAAATAGTATTATTCTTAATCCGAAATTAAAAATATCCCAAGCTTCTTTGTCATCAGGTTCCTTTTCTTTTGCTGTTAAAAAGACTCTCAAGAACCCCGGTTCTATTATTTCTCTAAAAAAATAAAAAAAGCTTAATACTAATGTAATAACCACAGTATATACGTCGACTTCATAGCCTGTACCATAATACTTTGCTAAGATTAATTTTTCTACATAACCAAGAGCCTTTACTAAAAACGTAATGATTAATAGACCAATCGATGATCTCAATACTTCGTTTTTAAAAATTCTATTTGTTAAATACTTCTTCATAAACTTTTATTGTTTCTTTAGCTGTTTTCTCCCAACTATATTGTTTTACCCATTCTTTACTTAGGGCTATGTTCTTTTTTCTAAGCTCCTCATCGTGAATAAGTATTTCAATTCCGTTTGCTATATCGTCTATATTGTATGGGTCGACTTTTATACAAGCACTACCACAAATCTCAGGAGAAGCTCCTTCTCTAGAGACCAAAACAGGTACTTCGCAGGCCATTGCTTCGAGTGGCGGTATTCCAAAACCTTCATATATCGATGGAAAAACAAATACATCCGCAAAAGAATACAAAACGGGTAAATCTTCTTTCGGAACATACCCCGTAAACAAGATCTGTTGTTCCAGATCAAACTCTTTGATTACTTGATACATGGATTTATATTTCCATCCTAATTTCCCTACTATTACTAACTTATGCGTAATCTTATCCTGTTGTAATAATTTTTTGTAGGCTTGTAATAATCTTGTTAAATTCTTTTTCCCTTCTATTGTTCCGACGAAAAGAATATATTTTTCTGGTAATTTATACTTACTCGCAATGTCTGAGTTTTCAGTTTTTTTAAAAATGGGGTCTATACCTAAATGAATGACTTTTATTTTTTCTTCATTAACACCAAAATGTCTTATAATATCTAATTTTACTGTATTTGAAACGGTAATTATTTTTTTTGCCTTTTTAAGAGTCGATCTCATTAATAAGTTGAAATAAACAACAGATTGATTTTTACACAAATCTGGATAATCCAGCGTTATCAAATCATGAATAGTAACAATAGATGGCAATTTCCAAAATCTAGGAAGGACATAATTAGGCGTATGATATAGATCACACTCCTTTCTTTTTAGATAAGATTCAAGACAAAAATTCTCATAAAGTATTCGCTTAAGACTATTCCTATTATTAGATGAACTAATCTCAATATGTATTGTATTTGATTTTAGTTTCTTTAATTCTGCGTACAAATATTCGGCATAATACTGAACTCCTGTATTTTCTCTTCCTATTTGTAATCCATTTAAAAAAACTTTTTTCATTACCTACTCTTACTTTTTATTAGAAAAATATTTTTTAGGAATTATATTTTCTGTTAAGAATTTTTCGTAAAAAACTTCAGCAATTACTTTATGCCCTACTTGGTTTGTGTGACCATCTCTTTTACCAAAAGAATATTCTGGTAATCTCTCTATATCCAAACCTAAATAATCAATACCTCCATCAGCTAATAAATTTGGAATTTCTGGAGGTATTTTATAAGGTACAAATAACATTAATCTTGAATTCAACAATTTCACTGAATCACATGCTTTTTTATATATATTTTTAGACTCTTCTAATGTTAATTTTTTCAAAGGTGGTTTTTCTAACGTAAATCTATTTCTTGTATATCCTCTTACATATCTTCTTGATTTAAAAACATATTTTGTCATGAACTTTTCAAAAGAGCTTTCACGTTTTTCTATATATACTTTTACCATGTATCTGAAAATATAAGAGGTATCATATACTCTAGTAAATAATGTGGGGCTAGAAAATTTTTCATCAATAAATTTTTTAGTTTCTTCTAATGATTCATTCTCATTAAAATACCCTATTTGAAAACCTTTATAGGTTTCTCTATACTCTATTCTTGATGCGATTGGAAATATCGCATTGGTTAATATTAAATCTGGTTTATACTTTTCTATACTACGATACGCTAACTTTATATTAGAAAATGCTCTATTTTGCCCATCAATAGAAAAATTCATTATTTCGATATTGTCTCCATTTTCTTTGAATTTTTTCTGTAATAATCGGGCATAACAGTTGGGTCCATCAGTATCTGTTCCTGTATCATCTGAAGCTCCAATTAATGCAATTCTAAACATCCCTGGTTCTTTTTCAACCTCAAATTCATCCCAGTTAAAACCATCACTGTTAATTTTATATTTATTGCTAAAAGCTGCTGTAGTTTTATAGCCTTCAGCTCCTGGCAAATATCGGTATCCAAGCTCTGAATCCGCAATATATTGGGGTCTTTTAAATTGTCTTAGTTGATCTGATGAAGTTATTCTAAGTAGTATTTCGATTAGGATAAACATTACTAGAAAAGCCAAAAACACTAACTTAATCTTTTTAATTTTTTTCATTTCTCTATTCTATTTTTATTAATTCGAGAAAACCTGTTTCATTTTTTTTATATGGTTTTCTATATTAAATTTTTCAATGATTCTTTTTCTACCTTCTACCCCAAAATCCCTTCTTAACTTATCGTTATTAAGTAAAACCAAAGTGTACTCTGCTAGCTTTTTATAGTTATAACAACTGACCAAATATCCTGTCTCATTGTGCTTTACAATCTCTAAGGCTCCCCCAGATTGGTATGACACAATAGGTTTATTCATTGACATAGATTCTATCAAAACTCGACCAAATGGCTCGTTGGTAGCAGGATGAATTAAAACATCTATTTTTGATATTACCGTAGTAATATCTTCGACAAAACCCTTTAAACATACAATACCATTTAGACCTAAAGCCTCTATTTCCTCCTGCAATTTTATTTTATAGTATTGATCTTTTGGGTTTAAAACCTCTCCTACAATCAGGAATTTTATATTCGGGTTTTCGTCATAGATTAATCTAGCCGCTTTTATAAAATCAATTTGATTTTTCCATGGGGTTAATTGGGCTATACATGCTATTGTTTTAACATTAGCATCCATTCTTAGATGTTTTGTAGTGTCGGGCTCAACACCTTTATATTTAAAAACGTCAATACCTCCATATATGCACTCTTTCTTCTGTGTATTCTTAAATTGTTCACTAATGAACTTAGAATTACAAACTATTTTATCACTCAGGAAACTAAGAAGACGAGTAACCATTTTTGATTTCAAAACATCCCTAACATGCCATATTTTTTTTGTGTTAAAAAAATACAATGCTACCCAAATAAGATTTAAAAAAGAATGTGCTCCATTGAAATAAATAAGTTCGGGTTTAAACTGTCTTAACTGTTTTATACAGATATAATTATTTCTAAAAGATTGTATTACAAATTTGATCCAGGAGCATTTATTAATGATTGGTGTAATTAGCAAAAAATTAGTCAACTTAATATCTTTAAAATAACTTTTGTTTCCGCCAATTAAAAAGAATTGAAATTCGTGATCAATTTTTTCTAGCAATTGTTTTAAACTAATCTCTGCACCACTAATGCTTTGGGATGAACTGACTAACACAATTTTTTTCATTATTACAATAGAATAAATTCTTGATTAATATTGCATTAGGGTTCCTTCTCTTTTTCCTTTATTAACTGCCCATTCGAAAAACTTAAGACTTAATGGAAAAAGTAATATTGCCGAAAAAAACAAAATCATCAATTGATTCGATAACATGGGTATAGAATATCCTTGTAAAATTGATAACCTCAAAGCATCCAGAGAATATCTAATAGGAACGACATAGGAAATTGCCTTGAGCCAATCCGGCAATATTTCTACAGGAAATACTGCGCCTCCCAATAAAGAACTCATGGTTCCAAATAGAATTCCAAATGGCTCTCCTTTTTTAAATATTATCGTTCCTGCTGCCGAAAAAATACCTAAACTAACAAACACTAGAAGAGATAAAATTAAAGCTAAAATAGTGGACAGTATATTCATACTAGAAATATCAAATCCCAAAAACAATATGGCAACAATAAACATGAAAATTAAAATAGTTCCATTATGTATAAATTTAAAAACTGCGGACATGAAAATGATAGCTTTGGTATCTGTTTGCGAACTCAACAAGGCCTCTAGACAACCTGCCATTTGATCTCTTCTAGTTGCTGCAGAAAACTCTTGCACCGCCATGGTAAAATAAGTTGTAAATGCAATTCCAATCAATGTAAATTCAAAATAGCTTCCTCCATATTGCAGCAGGCTTTCTTGTGTTTGTTCTGGTATTAATTTGTTAATAAAAAAATAGGTTAGCAACGGAAATATGGTTCCAAATGTTGTGGTTATCATAGCCATTTTATAACTCAAGAAAATTTTAAAGTCTCTTTTCAAAAAGGCTAATAGTTTATATAATTTCATTTACTTATCTTATATATTAGAAATCAGTTATAGAACTGGTTTAAAGTTTTTACAATTTGCTATAAAAAATTACTTCATCTGGTCACAAAATTGTCTTTTTTCGCTGACATCAAAAAAGTTTTAACCAGTTCATTCTTTTAATTCGTTTTACGACAAAACCGTTTTTAAGATTCAAAATTCTTATCAGAATTTATAATTAGCTTATAATAATTTTCTAATGTTTTATACTTGTCTATTATGTCGCTAATAGAAGAAAAATCGACTATCGCACCTTTTTTCATAAAACATACTTTATCACACAACCTCTGGGCTTCTGCCAGACTATGAGTTGCGATGAGCAAAGTTCTATCTTTATTAACATGGACTCTTTTGGAGATAATACTAGCAATATCATCTGCCGAAATAGGGTCTAGTGTTCGGGTAGGTTCATCTAGAATCAAAATATCAGGACTGGAAATCATACCTCTTGCGATTGCTAGCTTTTGTTTCATTCCGGAAGAATAGCCTGCAAAAATTTTATCCTTTGCTTCTTGAAGTCCCACAAGATCCATAAGATCATCCACTTTTTTATGAAGACCATCTCCAGAAAAATTATCTAATGAGGCAAAAAATAACAAGTTTTGTCTTCCTGTTAACCTCCAATAAAAACTTCGCTCCTCATTTAAAACGAATCCTACTTTTTTCTTAGCTTTAAGACTCTCCTTTTTGGTATCATGACCATTAACTGTTAAACTTCCAGTTGTAGGATAGAGTAACCCACCTATTATTTTCAGAAGAGTTGTTTTTCCTGCGCCATTAGTTCCCAAAAAAGCAATTCTGTCTCCTGCCTCTATATTTAAACTCACGCCTTTTAAGGCTGTAAATTTATGACTCCTAAAAGGGCTAGTTATGTACTCTATATACTTTTTGGGCATAGGATACTGCATGAAAATATTATCCGCTATTATCATTTTGTTTTACTATTATTTTGTAATTCTATTTTTATTACTAAAATCAATATAATTAGTTACTATTTTAATTTCTGGAATATTGACGGTCAAACACGAACTATATGCTTCATCCATCTGAAAATTAAATTGGTGCCATCTTTTATTTTTATAACTTACTTGATTATCTTCAATTCTTATCTCTTGCAAGGGTATTGAAACCCCTCTGCCATCTGCTTTAATCATACTTTCTTTGATTGACCAATAGTTAAAAAAACTTCGTTTCGAATCTTCCGAAACATGTATGATTTCCCATTCTTCGGGCGTCATTACCCCCTGAAAATCATTGAAATCAACTTCAGCAATCTTCTCTACGTCAATACCTAACCGAACATTTTTTCCTATTGCGCACACTACATATTCTCCAGAATGAGAAATATTAAAATCAATACTATCATCAATATAGGGTCTATTGTATTTGGTATATTTTATCTTATTGAGATCACTCTCTAATACTACTTTTTTAAGCCCTTCCATTAGCAATAGTTTCCCAAATAAATTAGCATGTCTATCCTGCCATTTAACGAACTGTTTGTTTATTTTCTGAAATTCAATTGGTAATTTTTTCAAAAAATAGCAGTATGTTAATTCAGGTAATTCCTGCTCGAATTTCGTATAGAAAATAGTAATCGTTTTCAAGGGGTATACTTTAGAATTAAAATCATATTAACTTACCCCTATTGTTTTCTCAAAACTTTGGTAAAACCTATCAACTAAAAAACCAACATGATCATATATAAAAAAATGATCTCCTTCAAGCTTTGTTATTTTCACAACCTTATTGGTTATTGTTCCCCATTCGATTATATCAGATTTATGGAGAATTTCTTTATTCCCGTACAAAACATCAATTGGAATATGTAAAACATTAGCATGAATATGTTGATAATATTCAATCGCTCTAAAATCAGCTCTCAGAATTGGTTCAAAAAAATCCCTTAATCCCTTTTCTTTTAAAATTTCATCTGGAAACCCTCCAAGTTCAGAAATCTTCTCCCAAAATAACTCCGAAGGCAAAAGACATCTCTTTTCTTCATTTATAACACCAGGAGCCTCTCTTCCTGAAACAATTAGCTTACTAGGTTGAGGAAGTTTTAATTCTTCTATTTTTCTACATACTAAATACCCTATTAAAGCTCCCATACTATGCCCATAAATAATGTACTCGTCTTGATGTAATTTATCCTTGATCTGGTCAAATACATCTTTAACAATTTCATCAACTGAATCCAAAAGTTTTTCCTCTAACCGAAACCCTCTTCCTGGATATTCTATTACCTCTAATTTTATTCCTTTTTTATTTAGATCCTTCTTTAAAAAATTAAAGGAATTTTCGTTACCTCCTGCAAATGGAAATGCAATCACTTTCATACTTATGCTTGCTTTTTTAGTATACCCGCTTTTGGTTCTTTCAGTTCCATAAAATTATTCCCTATCCAATCAACTATCATTTCTGTTAATACATTTTGTGACCACTGTGGTGTAAATGTATGATCTATATTTTCCATTAACTTTACATGTAAAAAATCAGTTTTATTATACGTAGTTAATAGATCACGCATAGATAAATTGAATATATCTATAGCTATTCCTCCCTCACAAAAAATTAAAAATGACTTAACATTTCTAGTAAAAAGCAACTCCCAATCTTTAAGGTTATATTCTTTTTGAATTGCAATGGTATCGGTAGGAATTTCTTCCTGTTCCGAATTGGATTCCTTTTTAGATGTCCCTGTCATTTTTTTGAGTGTATTGGCTCCCATATTAGCTACCATTTTAAAATTCTTTGCACTCAAAACATTACTATTCCCATTTAGTACCTTTTTCCATCGATTAAGATCAAATGCATTCTTTTTATAATAGCGAATTGACAAATTTCTATTCGCAATGGGGTAAACATCTTTTAGTAAACTTTTATCTCCATAAATCCCGTCTACTAAAACTAAACCAACAATTCTATGGTCCAACAATGAATTTCTAAAAGCATCTTCTGCACCAGAACAAATACCTGATAATACAAAGTTTTTAATCCCTGTTTTTTTTTGAATAACATTCATTGCTTGTCGAATTTCTTCATCTTTTACTTCTTGGAAATTGCCTTCGATATTGGTTTTCCCACTATCTCCCATACTGGAATAATCAAACCGAAAGCTAACAATTCCTATACGAGACAATTCCCTAGCAGTTTTTACATATAACCTATTGGGACCACATTTAGGAATAACCCCAGCATTAATAAATATAACACAAGGGGAGTCTGCCTTGAAATTATCTTTATCTCGATTCAAAACACCCACTAGAACGTTATTTTTTCCAAAACAAATAATATCTTCTTTACCACTCATTTTAAACCGTTTTTATCCAATTAATAATTTTATTTATTTCCTGAACTGGGACTAAAGATTTATCCTTTTCTTTTTCTCGTTTTAGCCAAAACTCTTTATTTATAATATTTTCAAAAGTTACTTGCTCAATAGTTCCTAAATTCTTTGGATCATCTTGATCTATAATTAGTGTGGGAAATTGCGTTAAAAAATCTTCTTTTGTAAATTCAATCGACTGAATACTATTGACTAATGATGCATTATATAAAAAACCAAAACTGGAAATCGCTCCTTTTGGAAGTTCATTTTCATTGGTAAAAGATCCTTCTAACCATTCTTTATAATTAGAGCTTATTTCATTTAAATAATTTTTACCCGAAGTTATAGGACTCCATAGAACAAGCCCATCAATCTTTGCTTTTTTTGAATGCAATAATGCCAAAGTTGCTCCTATTCTCGCTCCAATAAGAAATACTTTTTTAACGCCACATGCCTCTTTTAATTCTTTGACCGCAAGTTCAATATCTTCCAAACTTTGATCCATAGAATTTATTTCTGAAAAGTCCCCAGACGAATCTCCAGTGCCATAATAGTCAAACCTAAGTGTATGAAATCCTTCTTGAGCCAATTTGGTAGCCAAATTTGTATATAACTTATGACATCTTATATATTCCTGTCCATATGGGTAGCATAATATTACTCCATACTCTTCATAATCAAAAATAGTTGGTTCGTGATAAACACTATAAAGTTGATCTTTCTTTTTTTCAATATATAAATACTCCATTTTTAAACTGATACGATTTTTGTACTCATTTGTTTTTCAATTTCTAGTGAAATTTGCTCAAGTGTATTGCTAAAATATACGTTGTGAGGCAGTTCAATATCAAATACTTTCTTTATCAAATTATTACTTTTTATAATTAATAATGAATGCCCCCCCAAATTGAAAAAAGTATCATTCAGACCTACTTTATCTATTTGTATAATTTTTTGCCAAATACTTGCTAGTTTTTTCTCAATTTCTGTTTTAGGTTCTTTGTATTCAAATTCTTCGTTTCGAGTTGAAGAAACTAATTTTGTAAGTGCTTTTTTATCTACTTTACCATTTATAGTAATAGGCATTGTTTCTATGACTTCTATACTTGAAGGAATCATATACTCTGGTAATGTTTTTCTTAAAAACTTTTTCAGTTTAAACAAACTTAAATTACCCTCTTCTTCCTTAACCACAAACGCAATTAATCTCTTGTCATTTTCGGCTCTATCAATTGTTATCACTACAGCTTGCTTTACTCCTTCTATTCCTGAAATAGCTAATTCTATTTCTTTCAACTCTATACGATAACCCCGAATCTTTACCTGGTCATCATTTCTACCCATATATTCTATTTCACCATTTGGTAACCATTTTACCAAATCTCCAGTTTTATACAACTTAGTATGTCCTCGTTCTATATCTAAATCACTTGCTAATGGGTTATCTACAAAACGTTCTGTTGTTAATTCTGGGCGATTTAAGTACCCTTTTGAAACTCCTATTCCTCCTATATATAGTTCCCCTTTAACTCCTACAGGAACAGGACACATGTATGCATCTAAAACATATATTTGCGTGTTTTGAATAGGTTTACCAATATTGGTATTAGAATCTCCTTTTTGATAGTTGAATAGTGTTGAACAAACTGTAGTTTCTGTGGGTCCATAAGCATTTACCAAATACTTATCAGCACTCCATCTATTAAAACAAGTAGCAGAAGCGACTCCCCCTCCCACATGAATGGTTTTTAAATCATTTAACTCCGTTTTTTCTAATTGCTCTAAAAGATCCGCAGGTATGGTTAAATGCTGTACTTTATTTTCCTCTAAAAACGCAACAATATTTCCGCCATTCTTAATGTCATCAGGAACAATTGTTAACTTCCCTCCTGATAAGAACGTCGGTAAAATTTCCGAAACAGAAGCGTCAAAAGAAACTGAAATCATTTGTGATGCTATTGTATGCTCATTTAATTTAAAATGATGAATTAATGAGTTGCATAAATTAGTAACCGAATCATGTGTTACTAATACTCCTTTGGGTTTTCCTGTAGTTCCGGATGTGTATATCACATAAGCTAAGTTATTTGATGTATTAAAACTTGTTAAGTTGCTTACACTTTCTTGGCTATAAAATTCTTCGTTGGAGTCAATTAAAATTAAATTATGGCTTGGTAAATGTTCTTTTAGGTGTTCTTGGCTGATTACTAAATCTACCGCTGTATCCTCTAGTATAAAATCTATACGGTCTTGTGGATACATCGGATCAATGGGTACATAAGCTCCCCCCGCTTTTAAAATTCCCAATATCCCTATTGCCATTTCTAAACTACGATTTGTACATAACGCAATTAGGGTATCTGGTTCAAGTGATTGTCCGTTAAGAGTAGCATACCTATCTCGAATATACCTAGCTAATTGATTACTTTTAGCATTCAACTCTGTATACGTTAATTCATCCCCTTCATAAGCCAATGCTATGGCATCAGGGGTTTTTGCCACCTGCTTTTCAAACAAATCATTAATTGTCTGATTTACTTCACCATACACATTAGTAGTATTCCAATCGTGAATTATTTTTGAATACTCTGCTTCTTTTAATAAAAGTACTTTGTTACAATTTGTATACGGATTCTCTAGAATTTGATGTAATACATACTCCATCTTTTCCAAATGCAATTTGGCTTGAGCTTCTTGTAAATGAGCTCCATCATAGTTTAATTTTATCGCTAATGTATTATTATACTCATATGCAATTATCCCCAGAGGGTAATTAACTTTTTCAATTGACTTTCTTATTCTTGATTTCGAAGCTGAAAGATTACTTTCTTTAGGAATAGGGTAATTTTCAAAAACAAGTAAACTATGAAATAGTTGTTCTCCTTTTCTCTGCAATGAAGAGAGATTTGTAAAACTATGTACGTTTAATTCACTAATCGATTTTTGAATGGCATGTAATTGAGATAAAATACTTGATTCTGTATTCCAATCAATTACCAATGGTAACGTATTAATATACAAACCAACACTATTTTCTATTCCTTCAATAGGCAAGCCCCTTCCTGAAACTGTTGTTCCAACCACCGTGTAATCATTATTGCAATAAACTTGTAATAGCTTATGCCATATAAATTGAACAATGATGTTAATAGTAATTCCTTCTTTTTTACACAGTTTTTTTAAACGGTTATAGTCTTCTCCTTTAATTTCAATTGAAGTTATTTTTGATTCCTGTACTTGTTTATAATTCTCTAAATCTATAGGAATGTCTAACAATCCATTAATATTGTTCGCTCCATCTACATTTTTTAGTACCGTATCCCAATATGTATTTTTTGTAGATTCTTGAACAGCTATATACTCCTGGGTTTCTAAATAGGCTACATCACTTTGTATATCAATTTCTTTTCCTTCTAACAATTGTGTGTAATATGACTCTAAACTATTCATTAAAACAGGTAGACTCCAACCGTCACTAATGCTATGATGTTCGTTTTTTAATATTGTAAAATAGTTTTCAGAATGTTTGAAAATATGCAGTCTAAAAAGTGTTGGCTGCGTTAAATCAAACCCAGTTATCCTATCTTCTTTTTGAATTGCATCAATTCTTTTTTCTCTTTCCTCCTGCGTATTTAAATTGCTTAAATCATAAAACGTATATTGTAAAGCTCCTTTTTTATACACTATCTGAATTAATTCTTCTTCCCAATTAAAAGCCGTACGTAAAATAGGGTATTGTGCAATACAATATTGCCAGGCTTCTACGTACTTTTCTACATCTAAATTTCCTTTATAATCATACAGCTTTTGTACTCGATACGCATCGTCTTCTGGTTGACTAATCACATGGTAAATAAATCCTTGTTGTAAACTGTTGGCAGGGTAAATATGCTCAATAGAATTTTGATTTGACCTTGCCTCATTTTGCAAATTATTAATCAATTGTTGACTTAAACGAACTGTTTGAAAATCACTAGGGCTATAACTTGCTCCTATAGTTTTAAGTTTTTCACAACAGTGTGTAATAATTTGTATTAAGTGATATTTAAGAGACTCATTAAGTTTATTAGTAATAGCCTCTCCTAAGCGAGTCACTACATAAAAATTTAAACACCCGTCATTTACTAATCCATTAATATTAATAATGTTGCGGTCTGAATTTGAATGATCCGTTTGCAAACCGCTGTTACCTGGTATAATTTGCCAATCTAATTGCTCCTTCGTCCCTTTATCAAATTGACCTAAATAATTAAAACTAATTAGAGGCAAATCATTTTGAGTATACGATGTGGTTTCACTAATAGCAAAAGATCCAAACCCGATTCCTTTGTTAGGTATTTTTCGTAGCTGTTCTTTAATAGTCTGAATACTTTTCCCTATATCGGTTCCAAGTTCTATATGTACTGGGAACATACTCGTAAACCAACCAACTATGCGGCTATGATCAATACATTCATCTATAAATTCCCTTCCGTGACCTTCTAACGTAATGTTGTGAGCTGTATGACCTGTGATATCAGTTAATGCAAATGCTAGTGCTGTTAATAAAATATCATTAATTTCAGTATGATATGCTTCTCCAACAGTATGCAATAAATTATGCGTAAAATCATGATCTAATCTCATACGACTTTGCGTACGATCTGGTGTTATGGTGAATGCCTCTAATGCCGCCTTTCCTTTCAAGTTTGATAACCAGTAAGAAGATTCTTTGGAGTGTAATTTTGAATATTCTTTGACTGTTGTAACCCACTGACGGTAACTACTTTGTTTTTTTATTAAACTTTTACCGGAATATAATTGCTGAATATCCTCTACTAAAATACGCCAACTAACTGCGTCAACTATCATATGGTGTAACGCAAAGAAAAGTCTACAACTACCATCTTTATAACCTGAAACGTAACCTATTTGAAATAACGCCCCTTGTTCTAAATCAAAACCAGTATGCCATTGGGTAAATGCTTCATGAATTTCTGATGAGGATAATGATGCAACATCTATTACCTGTAATTTTGGAATTACTATTTCTGATTGATATTCCTGCTTCCATGAGGTAGCTTCTTTTATATAACGCACACGAAGTATATCATGATACGAAACTAATTTTTCTATAGCATTAGAAAGAACTTCTAAATCTAATTGAGGGACTTTGACTAAAAAACTTTGGTTCCAATGATTAGGCTTTAAAAATTTGTTAGTATTTACTTGGTCTACAAACCATTCTTGTACCGGCAATAAACCAAACGAGCCTTTTAATATTCCTTCCTCTTTTTTAACTACAGTTGTTATTTCTTTGGATAAATGTAATGCAAGTTTTGAAATTGTCTTACAATCAAAAATATCCTGAACACTGCATTGATAATCTAATTGACGTATACGCCCCGAAACTTGTATACTTAAAATTGAATCTCCTCCAATCCTGAAAAAATTGTCCGTAATACCAACTTTATCAACACCTAATACCTCTTGCCAAATACTACATATCGTATTCTCTAAATCTGTCGTTGGCGCCACATAACTATCCAAAGAACTAAAATTAGGATCTGGTAATAAACGTTTATCTAACTTCCCATTAATAGTTAACGGAAAATTTTCAAGCTTAACCAAACTTGATGGAATCATATAATCAGGAAGTACCGAATGCAAAGAATCCAAAATAAAATCATCAGTTAATGAACTTGAATCTTTATCTAAAACATAATAACCTACCAAATAATTACTAACTCCTGATTCTGTAACTCGCTCTTTGGCTAATACACAACTCCGTGAAATACCATCTATAGTATTCATTGAGGATTCTATCTCTCCCAACTCAATACGATATCCACGAATCTTTACCTGATCATCATTCCTACCGATATACTCTAAATTGCCATCGGGCAACCAACGAACTAAATCTCCTGTCTTATACAATCGGGTATACCCTCTTTCTATATCCAAATCACTGGCAAAGGGATTGCTTATAAAACGCTCTTTGGTTAATTCTGGACGATTTAAATAGCCTCGAGACAAACCTGCTCCGCCTACAAACAACTCCCCAATAACACCAACCGGAACCGGTTGCATATTCGTATCTAAAACATAGGCTTTTAAATCTGATAAAGGTTTACCTATATTCAACTGAGTCCCTTCTTCTTTTATCAACTGTTTATAGGTAACATGAACCGTAGTTTCTGTAATACCGTACATGTTTACCAACTTAGTCTCTAGTTTATTACCAATCTGATAAGACCACCAAGGATCAAGTTGTTTAATATTCAATGCCTCTCCGCCAAAAATAATATACCGTAGTTTTAGGTCTAATGCTTCTGAATGAGTAACTATATCTATAAATCTATAAAATGCAGAAGGTGTTTGATTTAATACACTAACTCCATATGTTGAACATACATTACTAAATAATTCAGTGTCCTTAGTTTGTTCTTTAGAAAGCACCAAAAGTTTTCCGCCATAGAGTAATGATCCCCATAATTCCCATACGCTAAAATCAAACACATACGAATGAAATAACGTCCATACATCTTTATTTGTAAAACCAAACTGATGATTTGTAGCCGAAAACAAACGAATAACATTACCATGTGCTTGCATTACTCCTTTAGGTTTGCCAGTAGTTCCCGAAGTATAAATGATATATGCCAAATCTTCTGACCTACTAATGCTTTCTGGGTTAGAAGTATCTTCATGTAGATAAAAATCTTCAGATAAGTCAACATACAATGCTTTATCCAAAGGCATACCTGCTTTTAAATCTTTTTGAGTCAAAATCAATTCTGATCCTGTATCCTCCAAAATATAATCTATACGATCCTTCGGGTAACTTGGATCTATAGGAACATAAGCCCCTCCTGCTTTTAATACGCCTAAAATCCCGATAACCAACTCCAAACTACGATCCAAGCACAAGGCTATAAAAGTATCTGTTTCTAACTCTTTACCAGTACGCGCTTTATAAACAGAACGAATATGCCTGGCCAATTGATTACTCCTAGAACTCAAATCCTTATATGTCAACTCCTGACCTTCATAAACCAATGCAATAGCATCTGGTGTCTTAGCTACTTGCTCTTCAAATAATTCATGGATAGTTGTATCTTCTTCATAGTATGCCTCAGTTGCATTCCAATCGAATACCACTTTATTGTATTCTTGAGGATTGAGTACGTTTATTTCACCGTGTTTTTTATTAGGTTCTTCTAAAACCTGATTTAAAATATATTGCAATGTTGATAAATGTTCATTTGCTCTTTCTTTTGTCAAATGGTTTTCATCATATTGAAATTTAAGACTAATCACATCAAGGTACTCAAATGAAGTAATGCACAATGGATAATCTACACCTTCATGTACATGCTTTACTTTTATTATTGGATTGTGCTTAAAAGCTCCTTTGGGAGTTGCATAATTCTCGAAAACTACCAAACTATGAAATAGACGTTCTCCTTCTTTTTGTAGCGCTACTAAATCTGCATAGCTATGAGCATTTAACGCCAAGATTTGCTCTTGTATCTCCTGTAACTGCAATAAAATAGTATTATCATTATCCCAGTCTATTAGTAAAGGAAGCGTATTGATAAATAAACCTACACTACTTTCAATACCTTCTACCGGAACTTCTCTACCTGATACCACGGTTCCGACCATACTTTGACGCTCTCCACTATACACCTGTAATAATTTGTGCCAAATAAATTGTACCAATACGTTTACGGTTATTCCGTGCTGCTGACTAAAGTTTTTTATTTGTTGATATTGAGCTCCTTCAATTTCTACAGCAACTGTTGATGTTTGCTTTTTCTTTTCATGATCATTCTGACGTATTGGTGTAGTTAACAATCCATTGATATCATTTGCTTTTTCTACGGATTGCAACTTTTGAGCCCAAAACTCTTGTGCTTTTTCTTTGTTTTTTGCAATGTATTCTTGCGTTTCAATATACCCCGTATCTATTTCAAAATCTACTTCTTTACCTGCATTTAGGATATCGTAATAAGCATGTAAATTTTTCATAATAATAGGACCACTCCAACCATCCATTACACTATGGTGATCTGTTTTGATAATTGCATAACAGTCCTCTGATTGCTTTATGATATGTAACCTAACTTGAGTTGGTTCTGTTAAATCAAATGGCTTTTTTCGATCTTCAACCTGAATCAATCCTATTGCTTCATCTTTTGCCTTCTGAGTGGGTAAATGACTTACATCATGTACCTGATACTCCAAGTTTCCTTTTTGATATACTAGTTGAATTAATTTTTCTTCCCAATTAAAGGCTGTTCTTAACACTGGGTATTGCTCAATACATAATTGCCAAGCTTTTACATAAGCATCAACATTGAGGTTTCCTAAATAATCATATAATAATTGTACTCTATAAAAATCATTTTCCGGCTTAGTAATAGACTGATATACAAACCCTTGTTGCAAACTATTGGCAGGAAGTATTGTTACAATCTCATTTCCAACATGCTTTGTTTTTTCTTGTAAGCGATCTAATAGGGTTTGACTTATCGTAACTGTTTCAAAATCACTAGGAGTATAATTCGTTCCTTTTTCTTCATATACTTCTGTACAATGATTGATAATATTATTAAGATGAGTTTCAAAATTTTTGCTAATTTCTTGAGTTGCTACCTCTCCAAATTTACTTACTACAATAAAGCCTAATTTTCCACCACTTACTTTTCCTACGATGTCTATTAAATTATGATCCATATTTTTTGGATCTACCTGAACTCCTGCTTCTCCCCAGCCTTCTCCTCCTTGATTCGAATCAAATTGTCCTAAGTAATTAAAACTAAATGGTGCTAAGTTTTCGTGTCCAAAATCTACACGCTCTTGAGTAGCAAAAGTTCCAAAACCAATTCCTTTGTTAGGAATGGCTCGTAAGTATTCTTTTACAGATTGAATATTTTCTTTGAGCGTTTCTTTTAATGTCAATTTTATTGGAAATACGCTAGTAAACCAGCCTACAGTCCTACTATGATCTATAGATGGATCAATGAACTCTCTTCCGTGACCTTCTAAACAGATATATTGCGTATCATTTTTATTAAAATCGCTAAGCGTATAAATTAATGCAGTTATTAAAAGGTCATTAATTTCTGTATTGTACGCATTGGTAGCACTTTTTAATAAGGTATTGGTCCTTGATTTATCAAATTGTATATATGCTTTGCTTCGTACTTTTCCATACGTTAATAAATCATATACAGGCATATTTTCTAATTGCTCACTCCAATATGCTTTTTCAGAAGGGTTTTCTACAGCGTATTTCTTTACACTGTTAACCCACTGTCTGTAGCTACTTCCTTTACTAGATAATGGCTTTTCTGCTAGCAATTGTAAGATATCTTCAGAAAGGATTCTCCAACTTACTCCATCCACAATCATATGATGCATTGCCAAATATAATCGTGTACTACCATCATCATACCCATATAAATATCCTGCTTGAAATAACAAACCTTTTTCTAAATCAAACTCACTTTGCCATGCTGTTAAATATTCTTGAACTTCTGAATTACTCAGTGTACTTACATCTAATGATTGTATTTCTGGCACATAAACAGTCGGCAAGTACTCTTGCTTCCAAATTGTAGAAGTTTCTTTTAAAAACTTAATTCGGAATACATCATGATGAGCTACTAATTTTTCAAAAACCTCTTTTATTATCTCAATAGATGTTGTTGGAATTTTTATCAACAAACTCTGATTCCAATGATTTGGAATGGTAAAGATTTCAGCATTAATTTTATCAACAAACCATTGCTGAACAGGAAGTAAATCAAATGTTCCTGTAAGTATACCTTGCTCTGATTTGACATCTATTTTAGTTACTTTTTTTGCTACATGGGCTGCTAGTTTTTTAATGGTTTTGCATTCAAAAACATCTCGTACATCACAATCATACCCAAGTTGTCTAATACGACTAGATACCTGAATGCTTAAAATAGAATCTCCTCCTATTCTAAAAAAGTCATCTGTAATCCCAATATGCTCGATATCTAATAATTCTTGCCATATCGCACAAAAAGCTTTTTCTATATCATTTGTGGGTGTAGCGTATGTTTTTTTATTTAATTGAAAACCTGTATCGGGTAGTTTTCTTTTATCTAATTTCCCATTGATTGTTACTGGAAAAGATTCCATTTTAACAATAAACTTAGGAACCATATACTCTGGTAAAACATTTGATAATTCATCAAATATTTCCTCTTCTTTCAATGATACATTTTCTTCTTCTATATAATAACCAGCAATATATTTTCTATTCCCTATTTCACTTTCAGATTCTTTAACAACCACGCAACTTTGACTTATTCCATTTATGGCTGTTAATACACGTTCAATTTCTCCTAACTCAATACGATATCCACGAATTTTTACCTGATCATCATTTCTACCAAGGTACTTTACGGTTCCGTTGGGTAACCAACATACTAGATCTCCTGTTTTGTATAGTTTTGTACATCTTTTTTTCGTGTCAGATTCTGTAGCAAAAGGATTATTTATAAAGCGTTGTGATGTTAATTCGGGAAGATTTAAGTATCCTTCGGCAACACTAATTCCTCCAACATACAACTCACCCGTAACTCCCAATGGCACTGGAGTTAAATTCTTATCCAACACATATAGCTTTACATTAGGAATTGGGTTTCCTATGGTTGTATTTATATCACCCACAGAATAAGTATGCATTGCTGCACAAACTGTATTCTCTGTTGGGCCGTAACCATTTACCAATTTTCTTCCTTTGCTCCATTGTTGCATAGTTTCTTCTGGACAGGATTCTCCTGCAACCACCAACGTCTTTAAATCTTTTAACGCTCTATATTCAGCTGATTGTAATAATGTAGGAGGCAACGTGGCTATGTTAACTTTATGCTCTTCTAAATAATCTAACAATAATTTAGGGTCTTGTCGGGTTTCATTTGTGATTACTGACAAGCACGCACCAACCGATAATGCTGGAAAAATCTCAGAAACAGAAGCATCAAAAACATAAGAGGCAAATTGAATTAGGTTATCATTCTTTGTGATATCTAATACCTGCGATTTTCCTCTTACTAAATTGTTAACACTTTTATGTTTAATTTTTACCCCTTTAGGGTTCCCCGTTGTTCCTGAAGTATATATTACATATGCAATGCTCTCAAAGTTAGTATGTTCTATTAGAGTTGCAATACTCTCTGTACTGTAAAAATCATTGTGTAAGTCAATGTCTATAATATTACTTACCGGAAAATCAATTTTTAAATTTTTAAACACATCATTCTGACTCAATACTAATGGAGCATTTGTATCCTCTAAAATATAATTGAATCGTTCTTTGGGATAGGCAATATCCATAGGAACATAAGCCCCTCCGGCTTTTAAAACCCCCAAAATACCAATCACCATTTCCATACTTCTTTCTAAGCATAATGCTATGTATGTTCCTGGAGTTAATGAACGTCCATAAATTTTATTATACTCCTTTCTAATATGTCTTGCTAATTGGTTGGTTCGTTCATCTAACTCTTTATAGGTTAATTGTTTTCCTTCAAAAAACAATGCCGCCGCATCTGGAGTTCTTTCAACTTGCTCTTGAAATGCCTGATGCACGGTTTTGTTATAAAAATCATCGGTATCTGTGTCATTCCAATCATATACTATTTGATTATATTCCGAAGATGTTAATACCGAAAATTTATCGTGTGTTGTGGCAGGTTCTGCTACTAATTGTGATAATAAGTATTCAAAGTGTCTCCCTAACCTTTTTATCGTTTCTTCTTTAAATAAACTGGTAGCAAAACCTATTTTTACCAAAAGTTCCTCGTTACTATCATCTACAAATATGGATAAATCAAACTTTTCTACTTGATAGGCATCTTCTAATTCTAATGGATTTAATACCAAAGAAGATTCATTCATTTCTTTTCCTACAAAACTCTGAACACCAAACAATACCTGAAAAATAGGATGTTTAGCCATATCACGTTCTATCCCTAATTCTTCTACTAATTTTTCAAATGGTACGTCTTGGTGAAGTGTATCAGAAATCTGATCATTATGCACTTGTGTTATTAACTCTTCAAAACTCTGAGAATTATTAAGGAGTACTCTATTTACTTGCGTATTTACAAAAAAGCCTATTAGATCTTCTACTTGTCTATTGTTTCTATTTGCATTTACGCTTCCTAATACAATATCATCTTGTCCTGTATATTTTTTTAATAAAATACTGATTCCACTTAGTAGTACACTGTTTAGAGTTACCCCTTTACGATTTGATAATGCCCTTAGCTCTTTACTTAATTGCTTATCCATTTTAAATAAGTGCCTACTCCCTTTATAATCTACATGAGAAGGCCTGACATAATCTGTGGTAATCTCCAAAGTTTGACAACCTGAAAGTTTATTTTTCCAATATGCTAATTGAGTTTCTAATAAAGAGTTTTTAAGAGACTCTCTTTTCCACCATGCATAGTCTTTATACTGTATTTTCAGTTCAGGGATCTCAAAGTCTTTATTAGCATGAATATATGCATTATAAAAGGCATGCATTTCTCGAGTAAAAATCTCTACCGACCAACCATCGCAAGCTATGTGATGAAAATTGACTAATAACCTTCTTTGTCTTAATCCATTGTCATCTAAAATCGTATAAACCGAAGTACGCATTGGATACTCTGTGCTCAGGTTAAATGGAACATTGATATCTTTTGTAAGCTCCTTTTTATATTCTTCATAAGATACCTCCACCTGTTTGATTATTGGTGGTTCTTCATGAACTTGCTGAATAGCATTAAGGTTGGATCCTTGCGTTATTGTAGTACGTAAAATTTCATGCCTTGCTACCAACTGTTCGATAGCATATTGTATTCCTTTTATGTCTACTTGAGCTCCAATTTCAAATAAAACAGGAATATAATAGGCATTGGTCCCTCCCTCATATTGTTCTATAAACCATAATCGCTCCTGTTCGGGACTCAATAGAAAATTCACCGTTTCGTGATTCCTTAAAATGACTTGGTTACGAAATTTCTCTTTAGAAAAAACATAATTTTCTTGAAGTACTGAGATTATTTCTTGCTTATTCTGAACAATAAAATCACTTATTTCTTGCTTATTGTCTTGTTTTGTGATAAATAGTTTTAAACGATCCTCTTCAACCCAGATGCTTCCTTTATCTTGTCTAAGCTCATTAAAAAAAGTGTAAATGCTTCTCATTATTTTAAATATACTGTCAAAAATTAATTACTTAGAATTCTAATGTTATTCCTTCCTCTTCTTCTGATGCGAATACATCTTTTAAAATAGCATCGATATTCTTGCACCTAAATATGTCTGCAACATTAATTTCTTTACCTAATATGTCACTCATTCGATACGCTGCTTTAATACTCAGTATAGAATCTCCTCCCATTTTAAAGAAATCATCTGTTATCCCTATTTTTTCTAATTTTAATAGTTCTTTCCATAGATCACACATTGCTTTTTCATTCGCAGTCTCTGGTGCAACATAGGTGTACTCTGAAATTGTAAAATCCACTTCAGGCAAGGCAGCTCTGTCTAACTTCTCATTAATGGTTAATGGAAAACTTTCGAGCTTAACCAAACTTGATGGAATCATGTAATCAGGAAGTGTCTTACTTAGGTGCTCTAAAATAAAATCATCAGTTAATGAATCTGTATCCAATACATAATAACCTACCAAATAGTTACTAACTCCTGATTCTGTAACTCGCTCTTTGGCTAATACACAACTCTGCGAAATACCATCTATAGTATTCATAGATGACTCAATCTCTCCCAACTCTATTCGATAGCCACGAATCTTTACCTGATCATCATTCCTACCGATATACGCTAAATTGCCATCGGGCAACCAACGAACTAAATCACCCGTCTTATATATCTTAGTATACCCGTTCGATATATCTTCTTCTGTTGCAAAGGGATTGCTTATAAAACGCTCTTTGGTTAATTCTGGCCGATTTAAATACCCTCTCGACAAACCTGCTCCTCCTACAAACAACTCCCCAACAACACCAACCGGAACCGGTTGCATATTAGTATCTAAAATGTATAATTTTATATTTTTAATAGGACCACCAATATTCGTGTTTGAACTCACTTGCTCTTTTTTCGAATGTGTAACACCTACTGTTGTTTCTGTTGGACCATATTCGTCTATTGGGGTAGTTATGTACTTTAAAACGTGAACTAACTGAAAATTCTCTAGTTTTTCTCCTCCTATAAAAGCTTGTTTGATTTTATATTCAGAAAAATAATCTAATGGAATATTCCCTAAAAGAGAAGGCGTATTTTTTACAAAATCAACCTTATTCTCAACTATGTGTTTTGCATACTGTCGAACATCGTTCAACGTTCCTGAATAAATAGCTATCCTCTTACCTAATAATAAAGGACAAATAGTAGTAGTGACGGTTAAATCAAAAGATAACTTTGTAGAAAAATCTACCGTGTTAACCTCTGGCAGTATTATTTCTTTAACGCTACTTACATAGTTATGTAAACTAACATGCGCTATCATTACTCCTTTGGGTTTACCCGTAGTTCCGGAGGTGTATATCACATAAGCCAAATCACTAGATGTACTATAACTCGGTAGATTCGATGTTGATTCATCTTGGTAGAAATTCGATCCCTCATCTATAGAAATAACATGAGCTTTGGGTAAAGCTAAATCACATAAATGATTCTGACTCAAAACTAACTCAGACTGGGTATCTTCTAAAATATAAGAGATACGATCTGATGGATATTCAGGGTCTATAGGAACATAAGCTCCTCCTGCCTTCAATACACCTAACATTCCTATGATCATCTCTATACTTCGATCAAAACACAGGGCGATCAAAGTATCTGGTGCTAACTCATCACCAGTACGTGATTTATAAACAGAACGAATATGCCTTGCCAATTGATTACTCCTAGAATTCAAATCCTTATATGTCAACTCCTGACCTTCATAAACCAATGCAACAGCATCTGGTGTCTTAGCTACTTGCTCTTCAAATAATTCATGGATAGTTGTATCTTCTTCATAGTATGCCTCAGTTGCATTCCAATCGAATACCACTTTCTTGTATTCCTCATCCCTTAACAAACTAGAATCACTATAAGCCTCTTCTGGAGTGGCAACTAACTGTTCTAACAGATACTTATAATTACCTATCAGTTTTAATACGGTAGCCTCTTTAAATAAACTAGTAGCATAATTGATCGTTCCTAACATTTCTTCGTCACTATCATCAATTAATATGGACATATCAAACTTAGAAACCTCTTCTTTCCCTTCAAGCTCAAAGGGGACTAAATACTGGTTTTGAGTTTCTACATTACCTCCAAAACTTTGTACTCCAAACAATATTTGAAAAATAGGGTGTCTAGAACTATCTCTTACCACTTCTAACTCTTCTATTAATTTTTCAAAAGGAAAATCTTGATATAACTGTACATCAATTTGATCCTTATGAACCTGTGCTACCAGCTCTTTATAATTTTGCGTATTATTAAGTACTATTCTATTAGCAAGTGTATTTACAAAAAGGCCAATAAGATTTTCCGTTTGTTTATAATGCCTGTTCGCCATTACTCCTCCAATCACAATATCCTCTTGCCCCGTGTATTTACTTAATAGAATCCCGATTCCGCTCAATAAAGAGCTATTCAAACTCACTCCGTAACTTTTGGATATCTCTCTTAACTTTTTACTGAGTTCTTTAGAAAATGTAAATGTGCATTTAGCGCCTTTATACGAAATAGAGTTTGGCCTTGTATAATCTGTAGGAAACTGTAAATTCTGATACCCCTGAAGTTTGTTTTTCCAATAATTCAGCTGGGTATTTAAAACCGATCCTGTAAAAAAGTTTCGTTGCCAAACTGCATAATCTTTATACTGTATCGTTAGTTCAGGAATAGCAACATGCTCTTTTTTACCAATATACTCTTCATAAAAAGCATATAATTCCTTTAGAAAAATATTAATTGACCAACCATCACTTGCAATATGGTGCATATTTATTAGCAGTACATTTCTCGATGTATCGTCAGAAGATATAATGCGATACACATAAATTTTGATGGGATATTCATTACTTAAATCAAACGAAGTATTGATATCTTTTTGAATATAGGAATGAAAATTAATCGTATCCGATACCTCAACCTCATTAATGAATACGTCATTATCTTGTTCAAATAAAAAGCCATCTTGCTCTGCTCCTATATCCAAGGTACTCCTTAAAATACTATGACGCGCTACTATTTTTGTGAGTGCATGTTTAATCCCAGAAATATCCGTTTCTGAAGGAATTTCGAATACCATAGGAATATGATATGCATTGGTTTCTTTTTCATATTGCTCAATAAACCATAAACGTTCTTGAGCAAATGACATAAGGTTAACTTTATCATTGGTTTTTGGAATGTTAACAGTTGATGAAGTCAAACCATGTGTTAATAATTCAGCAATTTTTTTGAACTTAAAAATTGCTGAAATCTTTATTTCTTTTTCCAATAATTCACTCATTCGATGTGAAATATGAATTGCTGAAATAGAATTCCCACCAATAGCAAAAAAATTATCTGTAACCCCTACTTTACTAACACCTAAAACTTCTGACCACAGTGTGCATATTTGATTTTCTATACTTGTTCTTGGGGCTACATAGTCATCTCGTTGCTCATCAAAATCTGGGTCTGGCAAAGCTAATTTATCTATTTTTCCATTCACAGTTAATGGAAAATTTTTCAAGGGCATCACAAAACTAGGCACCATATAATCCGGTAAAACCTCTGATAGTGAAGCAATAATATTTTCTTTACTTAATTGACTTTTAAAAGGGATGTTATAGGTACTTTTCTCTTTTGATTTAGTTTTTTTTAAGTTTGTATAATTAGTTACACTGCTATTTTCCTTGATTGAAAGTACAACATCATATCTATACGTATATAATTCATTTGTATACTCATGATCAGTAGGTCTTTCTATAACCTCTACTTGTATTTCGTTGTATGTAGTTGCTAAATCAAGAAAATAATTGGGGCTAATCAAAAATTCATTTTCTTTTAAAGCTACAGCATCTACATCATAAGAATCATAATCAAATCCTTCAAAATCAAACTTCTCAATAATTAATTCATGGTGTAAATCATAATTACGAAGATCTCCTAAATACAGCTTTCCTCCATTAGATAATTTTTTGATAGACTTATTTAAAAAATCTTCGAAATAATGAATACTAGGAAAATACTGACATACTGAATTAACAACAATGGTATCAAATAATTCTTCTGTAGGTAGTAAATTAAGTTGGTCTGCTCTTAAATGATAAAGTGCTGTATTGTTATTTGTATTTTTTAAATACCCTTGATGCCTTTTAATTATTTGATATGAAATATCTAATCCAACATATCTAGAAACATCTTTTAATAAAGGATACATTAATAGACCAGACCCTACACCTACCTCTAGAACATTCGTTGGTGATAAACTTTTTATGGTATCAATGATATAATCTCTCCAAGCTTCCATTTGAGATAAAGGAATCGGCTCGCCTGTTATATAACTATTCCAACCCGAAAAATCAGCTTCCATTTGTGATTGTTCAACTTCATTCTGATATCCGTCATCATAAAGTTGCTCCCAATCATTTAATATATTTGAATCATTTTCTAGAGCATAAGCATCGTCTAATATATAGTAACCTACTAAATACTTCAAAGCAGTTTCTGACGATGTTTGTCGTTCTTTCACCAAAACATTACTTTGATGAATCCCATTTATGCTACTTAAAGCATTAGCTACTTCATCTAACTCAATACGATGCCCTCTAATTTTTACTTGATCATCATTTCTACCTATATACTCTAAATTTCCATCAGATGACCAACACACTAAATCTCCTGTTTTATATAATAGATGATTTCCATTAGCAATTTCCTCATCGGTCGCAAATGGGTTTGATACAAAACGCTCCTTTGTTAAATCTTCTCTATTTAAATAACCTCGTGATAGTCCTACTCCACCTATATACAATTCTCCTGTAACGCCAATAGCAACAGGAATTCCTTGTGCATCTAAAACATATGCTTTTTTGTTGTTCAATAATTTTCCTATCACATTTATCTTTGATTGCGATGTCATTCTATGATAGGTCGCACCAACCGTAGCTTCAGTAGGTCCGTATTCATTGATCAAGTTTATTCCTGAAAATTTATTCAAAATGTTAGCATCTGCTAATTCTCCAGAAATAATAAGCGTGTCTAATGATGATACTTCTTTTTTATCAATAGCACCTAATAAAGCTGGTGGTATGTATGCAATATTAATATCGTATGTTTTATAAACACTATGTTGTAATTTTTTTGAATTTTCGGTGATTACCAACGTGTTTGATGAACACAACGAACCAAATATGCACGAAATTGAAGTATCAAAAGCATAAGAATGTAACAAATAGAATCGTTTACCAATTGGAGTATTTAAAAAAGTATGTTGTGCATGCAGATAATTACAAACTCCCATATGTTCTATCATTACTCCTTTAGGTTTTCCTGTGGTTCCTGAAGTATAAATGATGTAAGCCAAATCTTTAGAAGAAGTACTAACTCCGAGATTTACACTTTCTTCTAAATCATAAAAATCTGCATTCAGGTCTATATTAATAGTCTTTTCCTTAGGAAGAGAAACCTCTGTAACACTTAACTTGCTTAGAATAATTGGTGTTTGTGTGTCTTCTAAAATATAATCAACTCGATGTTGAGGATAATCTGGATCAATCGGCACATATGCCCCTCCTGCTTTTAGTACCGCAAATATTCCAACAATCATTTCAATACTGCGATCAAGGCAAAGCGCTATTAAGGTATCCGATTTTAAAGGCTCATTGAAACGTTGTTCATATTCGGCACGTATATGTCTTGCTAGCTGATTACTTTTTGTATTTAACTCTTCATAAGTTAGCTGATCATCTTCAAAAATTACCGCAAGTGTTTTGGGTGTTTTTACAACCTGTTGCTCAAATAAACCATGCAGCGTACTACTATTTGGGAACAGTGTATTTGTTTTATTCCATGTATTTATAATTGTATCATAAGCTCTGGTTTCTAATACACATAGACGATCATAATTTTTATCAGGAAAATTTGTAAGCTCTGTGAGCAAATGAATATAATTTTCAATTAATCTTTCTACACTTTCTTTCTTGAATAAACTAGCAGCATAGATAAATTTACCCTTTAACTCTTCCTTACTATCATCTATAAATATCGACAAATCAAACTTGGCTACCTCATAAGCACTTTCTAAGTGATATGGGTTCAGAACCTTCTTTTGCTCTTCTGTATTTTCACTGGTACCGTCAAAACTTTGTACATTAAAAGTTACTTGAAAAACTGGATGTCTTGAATTATCTCTATCTATCCCTAATTCATCAACTAATTTTTCAAAAGGAACATCTTGATGCAACTGAGATTCTATCTGATCTCTATGTACTTCTGAAATTAAACTCTTAAAACTTTCCCCTTTTTTTAATCCCCCTCTGTTCACTTGCATATTGACAAAAAAACCAATGAGGTTTTCAGTTTGTCTATGATGTCTGTTAGCAATTGCACTTCCTACAACGATATCATCTTGACCAGAATGTTTTCCTAACAAAATATAAACGCTACTTAACAATATACTATGCAGCGTAGTTCCTTCATTTTTTGACAACTTCCTAAGTTTCCCACTTAAGTCTTTATTAAGTGTAAATACTTCTTGATATCCTTTATAATCAATTTCCTTTGGTCTAACATAATCCGTTGGGATTTCTAAGGTTTGAAAATCTGATAATTTAGCACTCCAATAATCTAATTGTGTTTTCAATAGATCCCCCGTCAAATAGCTTCGTTGCCAAATTGCATAATCTTTATATTGAATATCTAACGCTGGTAAGTTAAATTCAGAGTTATTTTTAATAAATGCTTCGTAATAAGTAAAGAGTTCGCTTTGGAAAATATTTTTTGACCAACCATCATCTGCTATGTGATGTACGTTAATTAATAGTAGTCTTTTTACAGTTTCTTTTCCATCCTTCACATGATATATGTGAACTCTTATTGGATATTCTGAACTTAAATTAAAAGGACGATTAATGTCTTTTCTTATAACCTCTTCATAGCTGTCGTTTATATTTAAATCCAGTTCTTTTATTTCTGGAGCAGCTTCACGGACTATTTGAATACCTTGATTTTGTTCTCCAAATGTCAACACACTTCTCAATACCTCATGTCGCAGCACAATTTGTTCTAAAGCATACTTGACCCCTTTTAAATTTGCTTTTGACCCCACTTCAAAAAGTGAATGCATATGATACGCATTGGTTCCTTCTTCAAATTTTTCGATAAACCATAATCGTTCTTGTGCAAACGACAAAACAGACTGTTTTGCTGTTGTTTGTGGAATTTCAATATACGGAGCATTTAGACTATGAGTCAACAACTGTGTTATAGTTTCGTATTCAAAAAAATCAGAAACTTTTATATCTCTAAACAAATACTCACTCATACGGTGAGAGACTTTTAAACTTGAAATAGAATCTCCACCAATTTTAAAAAAATTATCGGTAACACCCACTCTTTCTACATCTAGTTCCTTTTCCCAAATAGCACATATTGCTACTTCTTCTTCTGTATAGGGGGCTAAATATGCATCTTGCAGTACTATTGTATTCTCGTGTATTTCAGAATTATAGATTTTTTGTATCTTAATATCAAAATCATACAAACTAACATCTATATGTGACCTGTGATATACAATTAAAAAAAAATACCTATCAACATTTTGATTATTGAGTATCTCTATGTCATAAAAAATAAACCTAGCATCTTCAGAATCGGTTAATTCACCACCTAACAATCTCAGATCATTGATTTTGGATTGCACAGATTGCTTGGCATCTAGTGATAATTCTATATAACAGCTCCCCGCTATATTGTCTTCTAAACATTGATTTGTATTGATTAAATTCTTAGAAACACTATAAAGCTCGCTTTGTTGTAAGAAAGTATCACAAACCTGCCTAAATATTTTTTTATCAAAGCCTCCTTTTACTTTACTAAACATAAAGGTATTTTTTAAACCCTCTTTGCTTAGTATTGGTTCATTTGCCTCCACTAAATCTAGTGCTATGTTTTCTTTTTTAATCCCCACAATTATATCGTTAATATTAATTAGTACATTTAAATACTAAAGAACTTTTTAAATATTTTAAAAAAGATCTAAGCATGTATTTTAATTTATGCTTTACCAAACAAGTCTATTGAAATATCAAAATCTGCAATAATTTATTCCTTTACTCATATTAATTCGTCAAGTCTAGATTCTAGGTGTTCGTTAATTTCTGTTAACTGTTTAAAAGAATCTATTACATAATATTCCTTTTGCAATGATGTAATGTGATAATCAGAATTCATTATCTTATCCAAATCAAACTTGTGTAATGTTATATTTTCATTATTATAAATATTTTTTGACTCATTCGATGATGTCAAAACAGAGGCCCCAAAAACTTTTAATTCTCCATCTTCTTCAATAATACCAGTTTCCATTGTAAACCAATAAATTTTAGTTAGATACATTAATGCTTTTTTGTTATCCAGATAGTTAAGTGCTATTTGACCAAATCTATTTAGAAAATTTCTAATGTCTGGATTAAAGAGTATGGGTATATGTCCATATGTATCGTGAAAAAGATCTGGTGTATCAGAAAAATCGATCTCCTCTTTAGACCTTATTTCTACAGAAACGGGAAATTTTTTAATTGTTAGTAGTTTCAGATAAACATCTTCAGGCAATAACCCAGTTATTGGCACCAAATTCCACCCTGTTTTTATATAAAGCTTATCACTTAATAAAGCCACATTTGCTATACTTAGTGAATTTATTCCGAGACTAGCAATGCCTTTTTTAATTTCATTACAAGAATACTCAGAAGAAACTTTATTCTGCCTTTCAACCAACGTCTTCCAACTCTCTTTTTCTTCCAATGTATAACCCAAGTAGTTTTGAGGATGTTGTATCTCTTGTATCAGCTTCTGAGAATCAAAATCAACTCTTTGTTTGGAATCTGCCTTTATCATAATTTTCACTATTAAACATTTTTAAGTTTTAAAATACTCCACCGCCAGATTTTTCATTGAAATCTCGGCGTCTACGTGATTTAGCTTTATACTTACCATTACCAAAATTATAGGATATCCCTACATAAATTGTATTACTTTCCCAGTTAAACTCTCCAGTTTCGGCATATGGTCGTTCACTCCTAAAGGCAAACTTCAACGTATTAAAAATATCTTTGTAGTTAATACTTAACGTTGCATTATTTTGAGCAAAACTATACCTTGCTCCTAAGTTCATACTAAACATAGGTTCTACATCAAATTGCAAACCTTTATTTCTACCTCTATACAATGCAAAAGCAGAAAGCTTTAATTTTTTTGTAACCTTAAAATTGTTGTTTACTCTAAAATTCCAGGATACATTGTCTACTTCTATTTTTTCAGTTATTATATCCCCTGTATCAGCCAGACTTTCTGAAACCCCTGATTGAACTTGTGAAAAGACATCAAAACTTGAATTAAAACTCCACCATTTTAGAGGTTTATAACTACCCGTCAATTCAAATCCATAGGCATTAGTATCTTCAAAGTTGTCATAGGTTATGATTTGTTTATTTTGTTGATTTCTATCCACAAAAATTGCTCTATTAATTTCATTGTTAATGGCTCTATAAAAAACTCCGGTGGTAATACTCCCTTTTTCTAATTTCCTAGTATAATTAACCTCTACTGAATTAGTGAATTGCGGTTCTAATTGTGTATTTCCCATTGTTGAAAATAATGGTGTACTCCATTGACGAATTGGATTCACCTGATTCATCCCAGGTCGATCGACTCTACGGCTATAGCTAATCTGATATTGGTTTTTATCTGATGAAGAATAGGTAATATGTGCTGACGGATATACTTCAACATAATCATTAGTAAAAGCAGCTACTGAATTTGTATCAGCCAAAACCTCAACCATTTCTGTTCTGACACCTAATTTTGCAGACCATTTTCCTACTTTCTTAAAATAACTTAGGTAGGCCGAATAAATATCTCTTTTGTAATCAAAAACTGTACTTGGTGTTCGTACAATATCTCCATTACTATTAAAGGTTGAACCTGTTGATGAATAAGAAATTTCACTTTCAAAAAGTCGTGCTTGCAATCCAGCTTCAAAAGTTGAACTTTCATCATAAGGATTTATATAATCCAAATTAACCGTAGTTCTATTTCTTTCTGTTTTTATAAAATCTCCATAATCATCTATAAGTGACACTCCAGTAAATTCAAACCTTGTATCTTCTTCTTGGTTATACGTATCATAATCAACCTCTAATTCTATATTATGTCCTTCTTTATCAAAATCAAGTTTATAATCTAAATTATATCTAGAAGAAAGATTATCTGTATCTGTATCAAAGAACTGAGATTGGTTGAACTCTGAAGTAGCTAGGTATGTGATATCTGTTGAACTTAACAAACCACCATTGAAGGAATTTTGATTAGTAAAGATCGACAGTGTGTGTTTTTTATTAAGATATACATCAATCCCCAATTTAACCAAGTTAGAATTAGAATCTTTTAGAAAAGATAGATCCTGAAATATTTGCCCTTCCTGTCTATAAAGGTCTCCACCACTTATATTTTTCGAAAAATTACCCCCCCAATTACTGTAAAAATTAAATTTTCCAGTCCGATAGTTCATATTTAATCCTAGAATATATTTGGATTTAATTTCGTAAGTGTATCCCAAATTAACACTTCCGTTAAACCCCATCAAAGTGTTCTTATGTAATACTATATTAATAATCCCACTCATGCCCTCTGGGTTATATTTGGCAGAGGGGTTTGTAATTAACTCTACTTGCTTAATTGAAGTGGATGGAATTTGATTTAACAATTGCGCTGCTGGTACATTAGAAAGTTTTCCATCAACCATTACCCGCACGTTCTCATTTCCGCGTAATGCAATTTCTCCTGATTGCTGATCTACACTTACCGATGGCAAGTTATTCATGATTTCTGAAGCTGTAGGTGCCGAAGTGGCCAAATCCTTACCAATAGTTATAACTTTTCGATCTACTTTCTGCACGATTGTAGAGTTTTCGCCAACCACAACTACCTCATCCAATGATGTGGTTTCTTCTTCCAAACCTATTCTACCCAAATCTATTTTCCTAGCATTTTTTCCGATTTCAACCGACACTTGGTAAGCTTTATATCCTATATATTGTATAGTCACATTATAAAATCCAAAAGAAATTTCATCAATTTTAAATTCACCAATTTCATTGGTAATTCCTCCTGCTATTATCGCATCCGCTTTATCCTTTACCACTATAGTCACAAATGGAATCGTCTCATTAGTTTTTTGATCAATAACTGTCCCAATAATGTTACCTGAAGCTTCTGATTTTGGGAATATACTGCCCAACATTACCGAACTCCGTAGAATTATGATTAAACTAATTAGTTGCTTCATTTTTGATTGATTTTTTAATTGATAATTTTAATTGCTTACGGCTTATAATAAATACCATTCATAGTGCCTGCATCCATATAAATGGTACCTCTAATTTTTACTTTTAGTTTAAAGCAACGAACCCTGTTCAATAAAAAAATCAAAAAGAATTTATTTCTTAGTATCGAGATCTTTTTCTCAAAGACAATAAGAATGTAGTTGCCATTATAATGATTAATGCACTACATAATTTTGTTGTTTTCAGAATGTAAAATTCAAACGCTTAAAAAGCGCAAATATACAAGATTCAGGTAAAGTTGCATCCCTGTTTTCAGGTAAGAAAAAACTGATATCAACAGTTGTTTTGTAGGAAAGACATCTTTCACTTTAAATGTACCTAATAAAAACCCCAAACGACTTATTCCCTCAATCAAACCGGTTGTTTACTCAACAAGCATTTTTTTTAATGTCTATGCACATTACATTTGACAACAGGTACAGCATATTACAGATGCCGTACTAGAACGTGAACCGGGAAAGTGGTTCATATAAAAGTTAATTTTTTTAGGTTAGTTAGGAGTGCAAACGGATGTGGCTTTGGGGTAGTCGCATCCGATTTGTTATTTTAACCCGATTTATGCAGTAGAAAATTTATTCCATTCAACAAAGTACAACTCGCAATAGTAACATTTTGTCTTATAATGATACCTATTAATAAACAATACGACATGTCATGCAACAGACGCTCACCAAAAAGAAAATAAAGTATCCTATTTTAATAATTAAATTATTGATGCTCAACTTATTTGTTTTTGTTTCGATTAGAGGGTATCAAGAAACTATATTTGAATTGGGTCTTAACCATAGAAATCAATATACGATATCTGATTTCATTGAACTCACAACAAAAAGAACCTATTTTCGCCCTTCTCTCCTTTTGTTACTTCCACTGATTGGCGTTTTCATACAGAACAAAATCGGTTGGATTTTGACCTGCTCATACTTTTACTTTATACTGACTACCTCCGCATATTCTACTATCTTCGATGGACTAAAGTCCTATGAGGAAATCCTATTTTTTGCGACAGTATTAGTTGTAGCATTACTTTTAGCTTGGATAATGAACCGAAAAAAAATCGTGCAACAAGTATATCGTATTAATCCAGACGACATATTGATTACCAACACGAAGGCTTTCTCTCTAGGAATTTTCTTCACCTTAGTGCTTGCTTGGGTACAAATGATTTAACCCGATTTATGCAACATCATGGTCGATGTAAAGCCCTTTCCCTAACGGCGAATTCATTTCTATTAATTATCTTTAGCAACTACAGAAAGTACTTGCCTATTTTCTGGGAACTACTCATACACAAAACGATATACGCTAATAAAAAATAGCTTAAAAAGATGAAGTACACGACACTACCAAATACTGACATACGCGTAAGTAAAATATGTCTGGGCAGTATGACTTGGGGACAACAGAATCCCGAAGCAGAAGGTCATGAACAGATAGACTATGCCATCAATGCTGGAGTCAATTTTATTGATACCGCAGAGTTATACCCTGTACCTACCAAAAAAGAAACACATGGAGATACCGAAAAAATTATTGGTACCTGGCTCAAAAAGACTGGAAAAAGAGATCAGGTTGTCATTGCTTCAAAAATTGTAGGACCCGCAGAATTCTCTAAGCATATTAGAAATATTGGATTTACAAAAAATGAAATCGAAGATGCTATTCACAAAAGTTTGCAAAGGTTACAGACCGATTATATTGATTTATACCAATTGCACTGGCCAGAACGCCAAACAAATTATTTTGGGCAATTAGGGTATACTCATGACCCTAATGATGCTTGGCAAGACAATTTTGCAGAGATTTTACACCATTTACAGAGTTTTATAAAAGCAGGTAAAATAAAACACATTGGGGTATCAAATGAAACAGCCTATGGTGTTATGCGATATACAGAAGAATCTAAAAAAGGCGCGCCAAAAATGATTACGGTTCAGAACCCTTATAGTTTACTCAACAGAAAGGATGAAATAGGACTTACTGAAATCATGCACAGAGAACAAATAGGGCATCTGCCTTATTCTCCGTTAGGATTCGGAATGCTAACTGGTAAATACCTCGAAGAAATACCGAAAAATTCTCGTGTAGATCTCTTTCCTAATTATAATCGATATATGAATGAGAATTGTTACAAAGCGACACGACGCTATAATGACATTGCAAAAAAACACGGTATTAGCCTAACGCAATTATCCCTGGCATTTATCAACCAACAACCATTTGTCACTAGTTCTATTATTGGGGCTACAAGCATTGAACAATTAAGTGAAAACATTGGGAGTATTGATGTTGTTCTTTCTGAGGAGATTATCAAAGAAATTAACGAAGTCCATGCAGCAATTCCTAATCCTGCGCCATAAAAAGAATTAAAGTTATTCCAGACCTTTCAGGTTTTAGAAGCCTGAAAGGTCTTATTTCAAAACCTCTATTTTAATCATTCAGCTTCAAAACAGCCATAAAAGCTTCTTGCGGAATCTCTACATTCCCTACCTGACGCATACGCTTCTTTCCTTTCTTTTGCTTTTCTAACAGCTTACGTTTACGCGAGATATCACCACCATAACACTTGGCAGTCACATCTTTACGTAGCGCTTTTACCGTTTCACGAGCTATAAATTTAGCCCCAATTGCTGCCTGAATTGGGATATCAAATTGTTGCCTCGGAATCAATTCTTTCAATTTTTCGCAAATTTTCTTTCCTATATCATATGCATTATCTTTATGTAATAATGCAGAAAGCGCATCCACTATATTTCCGTTAAGGAGAATATCTACTTTTACAAGCTTAGAAGAGCGCATCCCAATAGGTGCATAGTCAAAAGATGCATATCCTTTGGATACAGTCTTTAATCGGTCATAAAAATCAAAAACTATCTCTGCCAACGGCATATCAAAAGTCAATTCTACTCGTTCTGTAGTCAGATATGTTTGATTTGTAATTTCACCACGTTTTTCTATACATAGAGACATTACCGATCCCACAAAATCAGATTTGGTTATAATGGTTGCTTTGATATATGGCTCTTCTACACGATTCATAGACGATGGATCCGGCAAATCAGAAGGATTATTAACAATAATAATATCATCAGGATCTTTATTGGTAAACGCATGATAGGACACGTTAGGAACAGTAGTAATAACGGTCATATTAAACTCTCGTTCTAATCGCTCCTGAATGATTTCCATATGCAGCATCCCTAAGAAACCACAACGAAAACCAAAACCTAAAGCCGCGGAGCTCTCTGGCACAAATATCAGAGAAGCATCATTAAGTTGTAGTTTTTCCATAGATGAACGCAGCTCCTCATAGTCCTCGGTATCTACAGGATAAATCCCTGCAAATACCATAGGCTTTACATCTTCAAAACCTTCAATCGCATTCTGGGTTGGCTTTTTTGCATCTGTAATAGTATCTCCTACTTTTACCTCTCTGGCATCTTTAATACCTGTAATCAGATACCCTACATCTCCTGTTTTTATAGTCTGTTTGGGTACTTGATTTAGTTTTAAGGTTCCTACCTCATCGGCAAAATATGTTTTTCCTGTAGCAACAAACTTAATTTGCTGTCCTTTTTTGATTTCGCCATTAACCACTTTAAAATAGGTTTCTACTCCTCTAAATGAGTTGTATACCGAATCAAAAATCAATGCTTGCAGGGGTTCATCCAGGTTTCCTTCTGGTGGTGGAATCCTGTCAATTACTGCTGCCAGAATTTCTTCAATTCCGATACCTGTTTTTGCACTTGCAGGAATTACCTCTTCTGCATCACATCCCAAAAGATCCACAATATCATCTGTTACTTCTTCGGGATTCGCACTGGGCAAATCTACTTTATTAAGCACTGGTATAATTTCTAGGTCATTTTCTAAGGCCAGATATAAATTAGAAATCGTCTGTGCCTGTATACTTTGTGCAGCATCAACCACTAGCAAAGCTCCTTCGCAGGCAGCAATAGATCGTGACACTTCGTAAGAAAAATCAACATGCCCCGGAGTATCAATAAGATTAAGTATATATTCCTCTCCCTTATAAGTATACTCCATCTGGATCGCGTGACTCTTTATAGTAATCCCACGTTCTCGTTCCAGATCCATACTATCCAGTAATTGTGCTTGTGCCTCACGAGCAGTTACCGATCCTGTAAAATCCAAAAGTCGATCCGCCAGCGTACTCTTACCGTGATCAATATGTGCAATAATGCAAAAATTTCTAATTTTCTTCATGCTGTTTCTTCAATTAAGCTTGAGGGCGTGCCCCTTCATTACATTACAGGCCGGGCTTTCTGTTACAACGCCTCGCTCTTCCTTTCGTCAGGCTGCGGGGTTTCTACGACAATCCCTCACGCAAAACCACCATGCAGTAATGACTTGCAAATATAATTTATTTTAGATGCTTTGTACCGTAACTATCCTATTATTTAAACCTATATCATTTATAAAACTCAATGAGTCTATAGAGAATTCGTATTTTTGCTCAAAAAATAATTGACGTGGCAAAAATAGGAGACATAGATGTAGGAGAATTTCCGTTGTTATTAGCACCGATGGAAGATGTAAGTGACCCCCCTTTTCGTGCATTATGCAAAGAGCAGGGAGCAGATGTAGTATACACAGAATTTATCTCTAGTGAAGGATTGATTCGTGATGCTGCAAAAAGCGTTATGAAACTAGATATCTACGAAAAGGAACGTCCTGTAGGGATTCAAATTTTTGGAGCCAATCTAGACTCAATGCTCAAATCTGTTGAGATTGTTGAAGCATCAAAACCCGATATCATTGATATTAATTTTGGTTGTCCCGTAAAAAAAGTAGTGAGCAAAGGTGCTGGTGCAGGGATATTAAAAGATATCGATCTAATGGTTTCATTAACCAAAGCTATGGTCGAGCATACCAAATTGCCCGTAACTGTCAAAACTCGATTGGGATGGGATCATGACTCTATACGCATCGTAGAGGTTGCAGAGAGATTGCAAGATGTAGGCACCAAAGCAATTGCCATACATGGTCGTACCAGAGCACAAATGTACAAAGGAAATGCCGATTGGCGTCCTATTGCAGAAGTAAAGAATAACCCCAGAATGCACATCCCCGTTTTTGGTAATGGCGATGTCGATACTCCAGAAAGAGCCGTAGAAATGCGCGATACCTATGGACTTGATGGCGCCATGATTGGTCGTGCCAGTATCGGATACCCCTGGTTTTTTAAAGAAGTAAAACATTTTTTTGAAACCGGAACACATCTGGCGCCACCAACTATAGAAGAACGTGTAACCGCTGCTAGAAGACATCTAGAAATGGCGATTGATTGGAAAGGTGAAAAATTAGGCGTTTTTGAAACCCGAAGGCATTACACTAACTATTTTAAAGGGATTCCGCATTTTAAAGAATACCGAATGAAAATGGTAACCAGTGATGATTCTGCAGATGTTTTTGCAGCTTTTGATGAAGTACTTGATACATTTTCTGGTTTTGAGTTTGTTTAAAAACTAAGAATAGTTTTCTCCGATACCATAGACATGCTAAGGTAAATCACCAAAAATCGAAGGGGCATTTAACAGTTGCCCTGTAAGGCCTTTTACCTATTTTTTTGAGGAGATATCTCCCCTTAAAAACATATTTAATATACTGTATATCAGTTGTTTATAATTATACACGATTCCAAAATTAGTCAAATTCAATTTTGACAATCAATCTTTACCCTATATTTGAGTCAATATATCAAGTCAAGCATACCGCGGCGGTACATGATATAAACACAATCAAAATTACCTGCAGTAAACAGGTATTCTATCCCAAACTTGTATTGCATCCCAAAGACCATCGATCTCAATGGACTCAAAACATTAGAAGATCTTGTTTTGCAATAAAGATTCGTGCGATATATAGTCTTAGGGTATTACTAACTGAATGTTATATTCTTAAAAATCACAACCAAATGAAAAATTTAAAACTATGGGCGCTTTGCGCCATTGTAGCAGGCTATCTCACTTCCTGCCAAAAAGAAGACATTTCTGACACTACAGTAGAAGAAGTAGCACAACAACCCAGCAAGTCACAACTTGAGAAACTGTCGAATATGGGAGTTAATACCGATAATGTAACCATCGAGGATATCGAATTACCAGATGGGTCGAAGGAAAAACACCTAGTATCTGGCGATATTACTATACCAATCAATGACCTAAAAAAATATGCAGAATTAACATCTCTTGATGGAAATAACAAACAATATCAATCCGATTATATTGTAGCACCCGCCTACAGAAATATCCGTGTTTTGGGTTGGACAGGTGCAGGATATGATCTAACTAGCAAAATGCAGACAGCCTTATCATGGGCAGTAAATAACTACAATGCGCTGCCTAATACTCTTAATTTTACCTTAACTTTTGGTACCGATCAATCACAGGCAGATATGGTGATCTATAAACTAAATGGTGCTGCGGGCGGATCGGCAGGGTTCCCGACCTCTGATGGTAAACCGAATAGGTACATTCGCATTTTTTCTGGTCTGGACGCCTATAATACCAATGTGGTCGAGCATGTAATGGGACATGAAATTGGACATAGTATCGGTTTTAGACACCAAGATTGGTTTAACCGCTGGAGTTGTGGATATACAGGACCTCTTCCTGCCGAACCATCTGTAAGCCCAGCAGCAATATGGATCCCTGGTACACCATGGTCCCCTTACGAAGATTCTATTATGCTCGCATGCTTTGGTGCGAGTGAGGATGGTGAATTTACCTCCTCAGATATTGATGCCTTGAATATTTTATACTAACGCAGGGATCACCAAAGATCATTGAAGTCTTAATTTGTCAATCTGAGCTTGTATAAATCACTATAAAAATCAATCTATCAAAAACTTTATCAAGCCCAGATTGACAGCATAAAATAACACCAATCTAATTAAAAAATATCCGATCGAAGACGCAATTATTTTTTGCGTGAGGGATCGCAGTGACATCCTTTTTTATGGGTCACTTGGCACATTTATTATTTTTTGCTCGATACACTAAAGAGACCCATAAAAAAGATATAACGGAGAGCCCGGTCTGTAATATAATGGAAGACACGCCCTACCTTTTCTTATAATATCCAGGAAACTGCTATACGTATAATTTAGGCTAGTAATCGCTTGTTAATTCTACTCGAAGCCAGTAAAGAGGCTACAAACCCTATAATAGTAATTGTAAAAAACACAACTATAAAACTTGTACCTGTGATCCGAGTAGGATATGGTAAGGATGGGGTGATCATTAGTAACCCAAATTGCTGCTGACAGATAATCAAAATAAGTCCTAATATGAGTCCTAATAGTGTTCCTAAAATGGTCATTAACGACCCTTGAAACAAAAATATTTTTCTAATTGCAGGAAGTGTTGACCCTATATTATATAGTGTTTTGATATTATTTTTTTTATCTATAATCATCATAATAATTGCACCTGCTACATTAAACAAGGCAATGATAGCAATGAGTGTAATAACCAGATAAGATACTAAGTTTTCGGTATTGAGCATCTTGTATAATGTATCATTAAGCTGTACTCTGTTTTTTACAATCACCTCATTGTTAAATATAGTCTGTAGCGCATCTATTAACTGGGATTCGTTGGCTTGTGGTGTCAGTTTAATCTCAATATTCGTTACTCTGTCTTCTGGTAGCTCTAATAACTTTCGGGCCAAACCAATGGTAGAAAAAATGTACTTCTTATCGAGCTCTTCATTAACACTATAAATGCCTATATTCACTGCTTTTTCTGAACGAAATGCTTTTGTAGGATCACTGGGAATTCCTGTTCCCGGCTTTGGCACATATATACTTAATAAATTGGTATACGTCTGTTCAACGCCCATACTTAACTCTCTACTAATCCCATTACCTGCCACTACCTGAAAGTCATTAGATGTTAACCAATCTCCAAAAACCAGAATACTATCTGTCGCCACTACCATGGGATATTGGGCATCAACTCCTTTAATAAAAGACATTTTTTGTTTGTCCTTAAATTTTAGTAAAACACGTTCTTCGACAATTTCAGAAAAATGGGCAATCCCTTCTAACTGTTGTAATTTGTCTTTTTGAGATGGGGTGCAGGTAAACGTTTTTCCGCTAACGGGAAAGATTTTAAGATCAGGATCAAAATAAGTAGAAAACTGGAGACTAAAATCTTTGAGTCCGGCAAAGCCAGACAATACAAGAAATAAAGCCATGGCCCCTATGACAACACCAGAAGCTGCTATCCCTGTAATTATATTAATGGCATTACTACTCCCGGGAGAAAACAAATACCGCTTAGCGATGTGTAATGAAAAATTCAAATCTTTGTAATACTCCTTTTGTATAAATAAATAGTATATTTTGCTTTAATGCTTTAAAGATAAGTGAATAATTAGGAAACTAAAATATCATTTCTAACAGCGTTTCTTTCTTAATATCCTGTCTCATCAATAAAAGTTTATTTCTTTTTTCGTTTCTCTAGAAGGTCTGGATTTGCTATTGGGTTTTCTTTACCCTTTACCGCTTCTTCTATATTAGAAATGTACTCTAAAGAATCATCAATAAAATAGGCCATCTCTGGTGTCCGTCTTAATTGATTTTTGGTGCGCTGTGCTACCTGATGTTTGATTTGTGACTTTACTGCATTTACTTCTTTAAGCACATTTTCTCCTTCCTGATGCGGAAAAACACTCATGTACACCTTGGCAATAGAGAGATCCGTTGTCACTGTTACCTTAGTTACAGAAACCAAAATCCCCTGTACTCCTGCTTCACGTAATGCATTTTGTATTACATCGGCAACATCGCGCTGCAATACTCCTGCAATTTTTTTCTGTCTGTTTGTTTCTTCCATGGTGCAAAAATACATAATTAATAAGGATAATTATGCTACCCAGCTTCTAGAACAAAGATGTGTATCTTTTCTAGAATATACTGATCATATTAATTGTAAATTTACTGTGATACATATTAGTACGTATAGATTATGAAACATATCAATAAAATAGAACATCTTGGCATTGCAGTCAACGATATTGACAAGGCAAATTCCTTGTATGAAAAACTATTAGGAGTCCCTCCTTATAAACAAGAAATTGTAGAAAGTGAATCAGTAATCACCTCTTTTTTTGCTGTTGGAGAGAATAAAATAGAACTACTGGCAAGCACACAAGAAGATGGACCTATTGGCAAGTTTATTGCCAAAAAAGGAGAAGGTATTCATCATATCGCATTTGATGTTGATAACATCGAGCAAGAACTAGCACGATTAGAAAAAGAAGGGTTTCAATTAATTAATAAAACGCCAAAAAAAGGAGCCGATAACAAACTGGTTGCTTTTATACATCCCAAAAGTACAAATGGTGTATTAATAGAATTATGTCAAGAAATTAACTCCTAATCTCCAAGCAAGTAATTGATTAGGAGCACGGCATAAAACGGTTCATTAGGACAATAAAAATCTTTGCAATAAAATAGTAGAAAAAAGTTTGGCGTCTTTACTTCAATTACTTAAATTTGCCGTCCGTTTGCGGTCCTATAGCTCAGCTGGTTAGAGCACCTGACTCATAATCAGGGGGTCCATGGTTCGAGCCCATGTGGGACCACCTTCAAATACAAGCCTTACAGAGATGTGAGGCTTGTTTATTTTTAAATAGTTTGTATATTTTTTTTAGAAAATTATACTGAAGGGGTACGTAAATAATTAGTGTTGACAGGTTTTTTATTTATAAATTTTGGCATCGGGAGAAATTCAAACCTTTTGGTTTAAGATTTTTTATAATTTTAATAATACCATATTTATGGCAAGTACTGATCAATGCAAAAACTGTGAGGAGTCTTTTGATGTTTCCTTTGACTATTGCCCTCATTGCGGACAAGAAACTGCAGATAACCTTACCTTTGGTGTGCTATTTAGAAACACAATTAGCAATTACTTTTGTATCGATGCTCGTTTTTTTAAAAGTTTTATCCCTCTAATGATAAAACCTGGGATACTAGCCAAACGTTTTGTGGACGGAAAACGACTATTGTACTTACATCCCGCACAATTTTACCTTTTCATTTCTGTGGTCTTTTTTTTCATTTTCTCTTTTACCGTGAGAAAGGCAGATAATGCAGTATCTAACGCTCTAAAACAAAGTCTTAACAAAGAGATGTCTTTGGGCTCATTACCTCAAATAGACTCTGTAGGGGTAGAAACCGTTAAAAAGGCACTAAAGAAAAGCCAAGTGCACAGCAGAATGTCTGATGAAGAAATTAGCACCATTGACTCAGTCATCACAAGCACGCAAAAAATACCAGCAACCTCTTTACGTCTTCAAACAAAAGTATTAGACTCTTTGATTATAAATGGAGCTTCGCAAGCCCAAAAACTAAGGGCCATGGGTAAGAAAGAAGATGCAAGTGTTTTTATTACAAAGATCTATGTACAACTATTGAAGGTATACGAACAAAAGGGCGGAGGCATTATTAATACACTTTATGATACCATTCCAATTACTATGTTTTTTATGCTTCCTTTATTTGCTTTATTATTGAAGTTGTTTTACGGGACTCGAAAAATGTTTGCTCATCATTTGGTATTTAGCTTTTATTTTTTCACCTTCTTATTTACTACTTTTTGTATCCTAATTTTGGCAAATACATTTGTAGACCTTCCCATTTGGTTTGAGGTACTCGTCTTTTTGTCTTTCATTATTTATTTAACACTTGCCTTACGCACTTTTTACCAAAGTCATTGGTTGTCAGCATTTTTTAAAGCTAATTTTATATCCTTTATTTATATGCTAATCGTTCTACCCCTAGCTATGGTTGGAGTAATTTTTGTTTCTTTTATGTTGTATTAAAAAATTATAGCCATTATTCCTCTCTTACGTATTACGCATAGTTTTACGCATTTCTTTTCTAGAAATGGATCATAGTGAATGGCTTGATGCCCCTACAAACAGAAAGACATACAATACATATCCTTCGAAAGACTTTCAGAACACGATTAATTCGGTTGTGCAGACAGTATTACATGCAGAATGTACAGTGATATGAATTCTAGCTGGTACTTCTCTGGAGTTTTATTTATCTAATAAGTATGGAATATAGATTTCTATACAAGTTCCCTTACCTCTAATCTCTTGGATAGTATACTTAGCCTCAACTTTAAACTTCTTTTTAAGTATATTTAGTCTTTCATTTACAATATCTCCAGAAACGGATTTAGGATTTTTTTTTGAATGTAAACTCAAACCTTTTGAGTAACCGATACCGTTATCAATAATCTCGCAAAACACTAAACCGCTTTTTAAATGTTTAGATATTTTAATACTAATTTCTGCATTTTCATTTCTGTATTTAAAACCATGTAAAATAGCATTTTCAACAAAAGGTTGTATAAGCATCGGAGGTATTAGTACTTCTTCTTGATCTATATTGCTTTCGACTTCAATACTAAATTTGAATTCAACAGAAAATTTTGATTGTAACTCTAGATAACTTCTTAATGCAATTAGTTCGTCCTCTAGACTTACAAATTCTTCTCTAGAGTTTGTTAAAGTAAGCCGAAACAAAGCTCCCAAATTATTAATATACTCAATAGTTTGAGTTGAATTGTTTTTAACTAAACCACAAATAGAGTTTAAGGCATTAGATACAAAATGAGGATTCATTTGTGAACGTAATAGACGTTGTTCTAGATTTTCTTTTTCATATTGATTTTTAAATTTCTTTTGTCTCCAAAAAAGATACGCAAATCCAGAGAATAATAGCAGAAACCCCCCTAAACCATAAGCAATATATCTTTGCTGAGTTATAATCACTTCCTGCTGTTTTTTGTTTTTTTCTAATTGTAATATCGAAGCGTCTTTTTCTTTACTTTGGTAATGTATTTCTAAATCATTAAGATTGGCATTTAATTGCTGGTTATAAAACTTATTTTGAAAGCTTGTAGACATTTGTAAAAGTTGGGTATACTCACTAGAATCTCCCATTTCTTGATATGCCATAGCAAGAGTCTCAATTGCAATACTCATAAGATCATTATTGTTGCGATCAAAATTCTTCACTTTTTCTGTTCTAGAAATTACACTTTTTAAACTGTCTATAGCTTCGCTAACCAAACCTTCATATATTTTGACATAGCACTTGTTGACTAAGACAAAATCATTCAATACTGCATAATCACTGGGGCCAAGTTTTTCAAAAGCTTTTATAGACTTTTTATAATAATAAATAGTTGAATCAACCTTGTTTTCGTCCCTGCTCATATCTCCTAAATTTCCGTAGATTACATCTAGTTGATCGCTAATATTACTATCATCTGATATACGCAATGCTTTTTTATAGTATTTTTTTGATTGGGTCTTATCATTCTTATAATTTCTATAAAGCCCTCCTAATTCGTTGTAGGTATTAATCGCCATTAAAGGGCGGCTCATAAAAAATGTGTCTTTAGCAACTTCTAAGAAGTATTTTAAAGCTAAGCTATCATTGCCCATATGAGAATTTGAGGCAGCAATAATATTAAGAATATGGGCTCTGCCTTTATAATAATGTGTATTTGTTAATTCTAATGCTTTTTGACTATTAGTTATCGCTTTTTTGTATTCTCTTTTACCCAATTGATCCGCACTCTTAAAATAGTATGTAGTTATTAAAATTTTCTCATCAATCGGTCTTTTAATTTCTGCTTTGTTAAAAAGCTGAATACTTTTATCTGCGTAATGTTGAGTAGAATCACTCTGCTTATAATAACTTTCTGAAGCCTTCTTCATGTAATACGTAGACCAGCCAATAATGCTTTTATCAGATTCCAAAATTTTTCTATATTCCTCTGCAGTCGAACTAATCTGATTATTGATAATAGAGTCTACAAACTCTTGGGTATAATTTTTCTCTGGATTAAAAATTACACTGTTTTTTTTCTGACAAAAAAGAGGGTTTAACATCAAAAATGATATAAAAAAAATAGTTGTTTTCATTTATGATAATTACTTTAGGCTTATGATTATAAAGGGTAGTAAAATTAAGGCTATTATTATAGAAGATGATTCTCAAGCTCAAGAATATTTATTTTCGATACTTAATGAAAATTTTAATAATATCGAAATTAAAGGTTACGCAGATAGTATAGAAAAGTCCGTAATGCTCATAAACAAAGAAAAACCTGAGCTTGTTTTTATGGATATTGAGCTTAAGGATGGACTTTCGTTTGAGATATTTAATTACCTAAATGATATTAATTTTGAGGTCATTTTCATAACGGCATATGACCATTTCATACAAAGAGCAATAGATCATTTTGCATTTAGTTTTATCGTTAAACCTATAGACCATCAAAAGTTAATCCCTTCAGTAAAAAGATATACTAATTTAAAAGAACGTTTATTTACTCAAAAGAAATATGATTTATTTCAAACTTTTATAAATAGGGAAAACCCACAATTTTTATTGCATACGGGTAATGAATATATTTCAGTAAGAGTAAATGATATTATTAAGTTTACAGCAGAAGGAAATTATACAAAGTTTTATTTATTGAATGGTGAAACTTATTTAGCCTCGAAAATACTTAAATACTATTATGAATTATTAAAAGATCAAGGGTTCTTTAAGGCACATCGTTCTGTAGTAATTAATATAGATTACATAGCATCTATTTATAAAAAAGAAACTATCCTTCTTAAGAATAAAGAAAAAATAAATATTTCGGCTAGAAATAAACCTAATTTATCGAATTTAATAGCTATTCTTTCATAGCTATTTTCTTAAAGAATACTTTTTTCTATTTCAAAATAAGAGACGCTCATTTGATATTTGAGCACGCTCATACTTTTCTTCTAAATTAAGTTAAAGAGATTAATTTTCTTAGCGTCGGCTAATTTACTATTGGCACTTCACATTAATTATTTAAACTCTATACTTATGAAAATTAAAAGACTTAAAAGGCCTCTCTTGGTAGTTATGGCAGCTATATTTATGTTTTCCCTTCAAAATTGTACAAAAGAAAATAGTGAGGATGAAATCGAAGAAAATCTGATTTCAGATTTCACTCAAGAAATGCCCGAATTGTTATATCCAAATGCTGTTGGAGAATTTATTTCTATGGGTAATGGTAAATCAAATGATATTCAAATAGAAAAAATTAACAATGAATATGTTCTGTCTGGTGATATCCTTTTAACCGAAAAACAAGTTGATTTACTTTCAAAAGGACACTCATTAAATAAAGGAACAGGTCTATCTCAAATTGCAGATCGCTGGACCAATTGTACTGTTTATTATACTATAAATGCTTCTTTGCCAAATCAGAATAGGGTAACCAATGCGATTGCACATTGGGAAACAAACTACCCCTCAATTGATTTTATTCCAAGAAGTAATCAAACCAATTATATTGAATTTTCTCCAGGAGGTGGTTGTGGCTCTTCTTTGGGAATGATTGGTGGACGTCAGCTCATAATTTTAGCTGATGGGTGTAGTACCGGAAATACTATTCATGAAATAGGTCATGCACTTGGTTTATTACACGAACAACAAAGAGCAGATAGAGATGATTCGATAATTATAAACTGGGATAATATTATACCTATCAGAGTCAATAATTTCAGAACATATACCGAAACAGGAATCGCTGCATATGAAACTGGGAACTTTGATTTTAATTCTATTATGATGTATGGATCAGGTTTCTTTTCAAGTAATGGCTTGCCTACAATAACTAGACTTGATGGCTCCACATTTAATATACAAAGAAATGGGCTCTCAGCGGGAGATTTAGAAATGATTGAAGACATGTATGGTTGTTTTAGTTCTAAATTAGAAATATCAGGATCTTCACCTATATGCAGTACTTCATCTTTAACTTATAGTCTTGATGGAAATACCAACAATAGCCCTGTAAATTGGTCAGTATCCTCAAACCTTCAGATTTTATCTTCATCAAATACCAGTATTACTATTCAAGCGGCCAATAGCTTTGTAAATGGCGAGGCTCTTATTGAAGCCCAAATCGCAGGACTAACTGTTAGCAAAAATGTTTGGATAGGAAAACCTAGGGTCCCTACCAATATTACATTCTACTCATCTTCTCCATGTTTAAATCAAAATGTGATAGCACTTTTACAGGCTAACAATCCCGAATATGCCGGAGTGCATTATGAGTGGAGAGGGGGAAGCCATAGTTTTGTAGATCAGAACCCAGAAGGAACCGAAGTTCATTTTAGAACCTATACAAGATTTCCTTATACATCTAATATATTTGTAAAAGCAACTAATGATTGTGGTTCTTCTTCAGAATATTACGAAGTGATATCGGTAGTAAATTGTGGAGGATCAGGCGATGGACCAGGTGATGGTGATGGGCCAGCTCCAGAAGACCATTAATTAAAAAAAGATATTCGAAAATAAGCCCCAAGAAGATTTGATCTTCTTGGGGTTTTTTATGTTCGAGATAGAGTTCATATTTTTAAATCTTCTTTCCCACTCTTAAAGTCAGGTATAAATGCCATTAAAAGGGTTCATTTCTATAACTTCTTTTAGAAAAATAACTGAGAAAATAAAATAGTCCAACCCACATATCCCCTTTTTCAATCATTAAAATTACATAATACTTTGATTAGTTAAGAGAACCTTATTTTACAAAATATTTTTTATGTATTTAGTCGTTACAATTTTCTTAAATAAAGATAGATTGAATAGAACTCATACTATCTAGCACTTGTTAGAAATCAAATTTCATGCATCAAAATAATGTATACCTAAGGGTTGCTAAAAATTTTCATTTACACAAACTTTAAAACTATACGTTATGAATTTCAATTTTTTTAGTATCATGCTTAAATTAGTGATTATCGCAGTAATCACATTTTCTCTACAAAATTGTACCATGGAAAATGAAATGGAACATGAGAATGAATTACAGTTAAAAGATAATCCCGTATTAGATAAACTTTTAGAAATGGGATTTATAAAAGAACAAATCCTTGAATTAGATGATTTTTATTTAGTTGAAGGAGATCTCATGTTTTCAAAAAACATAAAAGACTATGAAAACAATGAGATCTTTGATAAACAGGCTAGTACTAATAATCTAGTCTCTCAGTCTAACGTAACATCAATGTCAGTTTTCATTGATAGTTCTATCCCTACATCAGGAACAGATAATTGGAGAACCGAAATCAATCAAGCAATAAATGACTGGAGCACAGTAAATAACTGTATTAATTTTGTACTAACTACCAATTCTGATGCAGACATTGTAGTCCGCAGTGATAATGGATCGTTACGCAATAATACAATAGCAAGTGCTGGGTGGCCTTCTAACAATCAACCTCATCATACTGTACTAATTAATTTAGATTTTTGGAATAATATGATTGTTCCTACCGGAACAAAAAGATACAATATGGTGCATGAACTGGGTCATTGTATAGGTCTTAGACACACCAATTGGGTCGCTCTTGGAGAAGGAACTGGTAACGTGGGGGCTAATTTGATTGCTGGAACACCTAATGGTGATAATAACTCTGTAATGAATGGAGGAACCGCATTTTCTCTATGGAACGGGTTTTCAAATTTTGATGGTAGTATCTCATTAACTGTGTAAGTT
>NZ_JACC01000024.1 GCF_000520955.1 Aquimarina pacifica
GCGTAAACACAACAATTGGCCTTGATCCCATAATACTCAGGAAGATCAATGAGATATCTATCTTTATATTTACCAAAAGGCATTTTGGCAGAAGCTAGTTTAATTAAAAATGTATGCTGAAGTTGAATATCCACGAAAAATAAAATATTGGCTTGATAAATCGACTGGCTAGTTTATCGCACTGAGTAATATGAGTTAAGTTTGGGTATTATTTAGCGAAGTCTCTATAATACCACATCAGGGTGTTAACTTTTTTGAACCACTTTTTTTGAGCTTCCTTATTCTTTGAATGTTCGGTTTCTTCATCGTAACGCTCTTGCATATTAATTCTCATTCTTTCTACGAGCTTATACATTTTATTGAGATCCCTTCTAATATTCTTTCCTGCTTTATATTCTTGTAATCTTTTACGCATGATCCTAGCATGCAATTCTGATATATCAAAATGCAATTGCTCATGAGCTAAAAGACCATCAGACATTTGCCCTCTTTTTACCCAAGATAATGAAGGGTAACAAAAGCTATCTACCTGATAATTTAGCTCTATATCACCCTTATCTTTACCATAAGACCATTGATAGGTTATTCCTGTATTCACGCTAGCATCAAAAGTACTTCTAACGTCAGGTCTCCCTCTAAAATCTGACCATGCTAAATTACTTCTTTCTGTATATGAAAACTTCCCTACATAACCATTATTGGAACTGGTAAAAAATAAAATTAAAACAATAGTAAAGTATTTAATCATAATTGCAAACAATTATGCCCAACCAAAAGTTATATTTTATCTATTATGAAAATTTCAGAGGATACAATACGGGGCAGATATTGCTGAAACGATCAAAATAGCATTATTTTTCTCTAAATATACATGTATTTTTAAATTATTTCCAAATATTCTCAAATTACATGTTCTCTTTGTTAATATTTCCTTAACAATTATAATGCCAAGAAAAAATCTCACATTAAAAATAAGTTAACAAATAAAAAACCTAAGTGGAACTAGATCAAAGATATAGAAAAAACCTATTTTATTTAAACCAATATCTAATTTTATTTGACAGTTTTATAATTTTTTCGGAATAATACTAGTAAAAACTACTTTTTTCCTCTTTTTTGAAAGAAATTTCCTACTAACACAAAGCCACTATTCGATTATAGTTAATTTTAAATCGTCGTCAAACCTAATTAGGTACGCTTCGTTGTTATAATACCCTCCCAAAAGTTTTTTAGAATAATCAAATTTATTTTCGATATATTCTGTCTTTCCTTTGAGCGAAACTGAATGATATAAATCATCCGCAGTACCTAATCGCATTAGAATATCATATGCTATATCAAAACCTCTTACAGCCCAGTTACCGGGGGCTACGCCATATTCCTTACTATATCTTTTCTCAAAGGGAGTTATCTCTTTCTCAGAGTCTTTTTCCATCCCTCTATCGTCAAACTCTTTTACTACCGAGGGATAATGAAGATGTAATTTGGATAAATGTTCATTTTTAATGTTATCATTATCAAAAGCATTGTTTTTATCGGTTGTAAACAAGGTTATTTTATGGCTCTCGGATTTTGCATTAAGCAAAGGAATAACATTACTTATCATCGCAACATCGTTTGATTCTAGAAAAACCCAATTAGGCTTATTTTTATCTAAAACCTTTGCCAAACGAACTTCATACAAATAGTTACCTTCTTCTATTTTGGCTATTTTGGCATTTGGGAATTTAGCTATTAATTTATTCTTTATTTCTTCATGTTTTTTTCCTTGTTGCACTATTATTACTATGTTCTTATCAATTGAATCTTTTGCTGCAAATGCAATAAGCTTATCCTGTAACACGAGGTTGGTCGGCCTTGTTTGGAAAAAATTACTATTTAATTTAGATTCTTTTCTAGAAGCAGGAGAAAATATCGGAACATCATACTTTTTTAATTCTGAAGCTACTATTTCGGCATTGGTTTGATACAATGGCCCTATCACAACATCCGTCTCATCAAAATCATTTTGTTCTATTAATTTCTTAAGATACTGTTTATTATTACTGTTTTTGGTATCGTAGACTGATAATTCTGTTGTTATACCATTAACTCTCGCCGAGTCAATTGCTATTAAAATTCCACTATATAGATCTAGAGCAATTCTTAAACTTTGTTTGTTTTTAAGATATTCTTCGGTTTCTTCTCTTACATCTAAGTTTAATGTATCAAGACAAAATGGTAACATTACTGCTACTTTTTTAGGACTAAAGTTATATAGCATTTTTTGCAAATTCACATATTTCCCCTGCACTCTATCCATGGACAAGCTATCTTGTTTAGGAAGTGTTATCACCATCCCTGCTTTTAAACCATCTCGTAAATATGGGTTCATATTAAATAAGGAGTCGGATGAAATCTTTGTTCTTCCTAAAATACTATAAATAGTCTCTTTGGGCTTTACTTCATATAACTCAAAACCAGGTTGCACATAATCTTCGAAGGGTATAAATACTAATGAAGGAACCACTATTTCTGTACCAATAGGAAAATTGGGATCCAATCCTGGATTAAGAACATCAAATTCGCTCACAGTAATACCATGTCTTCGGGCTATACTATATTTGGTGTCTTTGGGTTTAATTATGTACTTGGTCGTTGTTGACACACTAGAAACCGCTGTATTAGGGGTATCGCTCGTATTCGACTTCGCATACACCGGAATTCGTATTAGACCTTTTTTCTTTATCTGTTCTGAGTATAATCTTTTGTTATTTTTTTTAATATCCTCGACCGTAATACTATAGTATTTAGCAATGCCAAATAGTGTTTCTTTTCGTTTTACTTTATGGTTTATAAAACGAATAATTTTTTTGTCTTCTGAAACTGCTTTCAAACTATCGATAACACTTTCTTTGCCCTCTACTAAGGCATCATCATCAATAACAGATGGTGTTTCTTTATTGATCTTGCCTACGTTAAGGACCTGCCCCACATTAATACCTTTATTTGCCTCAGGGTTGAGCAAATAAATAGTTTCTGTAGAAACATTATATTTTTTAGACAAACTATATACAGTATCCCCTTCCTCTACAACATGCGTATTATATTCTTCATCACTTGTGATTGGTATTGCAAGTATTTCACCTTCTGCAATACCGTCTTTGGCTGTTGGGTTTATTTTATACAATACCTCTGGTGTTATATTATAACGTTTAGCTATTCGATAAACATTTTCCCCTTTTACAACCTTATGACTTTTATACTGTTGCGCTTGCGATGTAAAGGCAATTGACAATAATAAAAAGATTACTATGAACTTTTTCATGTGCTATTTTTATAGTTTTTTCAAAAATCATACAAAACCGTAAATGATGATTATTTGCAATATATAATCTTAATCATTTACGGCAATATATTATAATTATTTTATGAGTACGTTCCTATTATTGTTATTCCCATTCTATGGTTGCAGGAGGCTTAGAACTAATATCATATACAACTCTATTAACGCCTTTTACTCTATTTATTATTGCATTAGACGTTCTTTGTAAAAACTCATAAGGTAAGTTTACCCAATCCGCCGTCATGCCATCGGTACTTTCTACTGCTCTTAAGGCAACACAATTCTCATACGTACGTTCATCTCCCATAACTCCTACACTCTGAACGGGTAATAAAATTGCTCCGGCTTGCCAAACTTTATCATACAACCCTTCTGCTTTTAATCCATTAATAAAAATAGCATCTACTTCTTGTAAAATAGCGACCTTCTCTGCAGTAATATCTCCCAATATACGTATTGCTAGTCCGGGCCCGGGAAACGGATGTCTTCCTAATAGTTCTGGATCAAGCCCCATCGAGGCTCCTACCCTTCTTACTTCATCCTTAAATAACATACGTAATGGTTCTACAACCTCTAGTTTCATAAAATCTGGCAATCCGCCAACATTATGATGTGACTTAATTGTTGCTGATGGTCCACCATTAACAGATACTGACTCAATCACATCAGGATAAATTGTACCTTGTCCTAACCATTTTGCATTTTCTATCTTCTGCGACTCATCATCAAATACTTCGATAAAAACTCTACCAATTATTTTTCGTTTCTTCTCTGGATCGCTTTCTCCCTTTAGAGCATCCAAAAAACGTGCCGAAGCATCCACTCCTTTTACATTAAGCCCCATACCTTCATACTGTTTTAGAACAGCTGAAAATTCATTTTTTCGCAATAACCCATTATTAACAAAAATGCAATAAAGATTCTTATTTATGGCTTTATGCAATAATACTGCTGCAACTGTAGAGTCAACTCCCCCGCTTAGTCCGAGTACGACCTTATCATCTCCAACCTTATTCTTAAGTTCTAGCACCGTGGTATCCACAAAAGAATTCGGAGTCCAATCAGGCTGCACACAAGCTATTTTGAGTAAAAAGTTTTCTAATAACTGCTTACCATCGGTCGAATGATACACCTCTGGATGAAATTGAATGGCATATGTTTCTTCTCCTTCGATTCTATATGCCGCATTTTCTACATCTGATGTACTAGCAAGTCGAATTGCACTTGTAGGAAGCTTTTTTATTGTATCACTATGGCTCATCCAAACCTGAGAACCTTTAGTAATATTTTCAAAAAATTGCTCTTTTTCTTTTACAAAAGATAAATTTGCTCTCCCATACTCGCGGGTATTTGATGGAGCTACTTCTCCCCCACTAAAATGAGCAAGATATTGTGCTCCATAGCATACTGCTAAAAGTGGTTTTTTACCACGAATTTCTGACAAATCGGGATGAGGAGCATCATCACCTCGAACCGAAAATGGTGAACCCGAAAGTATTACTGCCTTAAAATCTGAAACATTATCTGGTAAGTTATTGTATGGATGTATCTCACAATAAATATTCAACTCTCTCACTCTACGTGCTATAAGCTGAGTATACTGCGATCCAAAATCTAAAATAAGTACGTTGTTTTGCATAGGCAAAAATAAAATTAAATTACAACCCCGAAAATCCTAAATAGAATAATTTTCAATTAGATTGTGAATTTTAAAAAAATAGCAACTTTTTATGTTTTTTGCTAAGAAATAAAATGCTCTGAACGGGTAAATCAATATTTTATATGAAGAAACCACAAAAACTAAAAAATTATCGCTAAACAGAGTTCTACCCAAAAAAGACGAATGTATAGAGTGAGAAAAAATCATTTTTTATCAAACTTCATAAATCATTTTACAACATATAAGATTTATACAAATACAAAATTCTGACAAGAAAAAAACAGGAATATTTTTTTTACAGGAAACAAAGAAAAAAACTAAAAAACATATTACTATACTACTGCGGATTAAGATATATAATCAGGAACAAGGAAACGTTTAAATAGCATAAATGGAGGAAGCTGCTTTTGACTAACGTAATCAAATACCTTAACTTTACACAAAACCCGAACTAAATGACAAATATTATTTTTTCGTCAATACGAAATAGCCTCAATAATGCTGTCAAAAATCCAGGACATCCTTTTAGATATTTTACTTTGGCAACCATATCTAATGATGGTTCTCCGAGGATGAGAACTGTAGTACTTCGTAGTATAGATGATCAATTAAACTTATTTTTCTATACTGATAAGAGATCAAAAAAAGTAAAACACATAGAACAACAAGATTCTATTGGACTTCTATTTATGGATCTTGAGAAAAATATACAAATATCTATGCAGGCTTCGGCACTTGTAATCTATGATGAAAAAGTACTAAACGCTATTTGGCAACAGATTCCAGAAAAATCTAGAAAAGATTACACATCTCACCTACCACCGGGAACAAAAATTACCGATCCAGAAAATGTTAATTATATAGAAGGTCAGCATTTTTTTACCGCCATAAAGTTGGTTCCTCAACGAATCGAATATTTACAACTTAAAAAAAACAATCACATTCGAGTTATATTCAACAAGGAAAATGATGAATGGTCTGGTCATTTTTTAGTTCCTTAGATTGTTTAAAATGAGTATTTTTAGACGAACGATTAACATTTCACACGATGCCTATCATAAAAATTCTTTTTGTATCATGGCTTATTATTACCTGTTCATATGCCCAGAACTCTAAAAAAATTGATAGTCTTATCAACATCATTAATGAAACTGATGTAGACACTACAAAAGCCATTAATTATTTATGGATTGCTGAATTTAGTATGTATAATGACCCTAAACTTACCATTGAGGTTATTAATAAAGCCGAAAAACTTTATGAAAAGACAAACTATACCAAGCAAATGGGAAAAGTATATGGACAAAAGGCTAATTACTATTACAGACAAGGAAAAATAGATTCATCAAGACATTATTTAAGTAAATCTGTAGTCTTTTTCCTAAAACAGCAAGACACCTTAAGAGCTGCTAACATAAGGCATAATATCGGAATTCTGGATCACTATCAAGGAAAAACTGATAGTGCTCTAGAAATAATGGAAACAAATATTCAAGTTTTCAAAAATCTAAATGATTCATTACGCTTGGGTAATACTTACCATATGATAGGCAGTATTTTTGAATCAAAGGGATATTACACAATTGCCTTAGAAAATATGCTAAAGGCACTAAAAATACATAGAGCAGTCAAAGATGATTTTAGAATTGCAGAAGACCTTTCTCAAATTGGGTCGAACTATCAGGCACTAGAAGAACATCAAAAAGCTATAGAAACTTTTACAGAAAGTTATAGCATATTTAACAAAGAAGAAAACACACAAAAAATCGCTTTTGTACAAAACGCCATTGGATTTTCTAATTTGGCGCTAAATAAGTATGACGCTGCAGAAAAAAACTTTAACCTCGCATTAGAAACTTCAATAGATCAAGGATACAAAGCTAATATCGCAAGAGCATATGTAAACTTAGGTAATCTAGAATATTCAAAACATAAGTATACCAAATCTCTGGATTTTTTGACAAAAGGATATACACTATGGGAATCAATCTCATCTCCCAATAGTGAAGCTGATGCCCTTTTTTTTATGGGTAGAGCGGCTTTGGCTGACAAAAAATATCAAAAGTCTATTCAATTTTTGAACAAAAGTATTCAATTAGGGGATTCGATTAACGATCCCAGAATCCTTAGCAAAGCGTATCTTCATAAATCTATTGCTTTAGAAAACTTAAACTATTATAAAGAGTCTTTAGAAAATTTTAAAAAAACTAAAGTATTTAGTGATACACTATTCACTTTAGAAAATCGTAAAGCCACAAAAGAATTACAAATTATATATGAAACAGAGAAAAAAGAACAACAAATCGTACTTCAAAAAAATGAGATTAATCTATTAGAGCAAAAAGTCAAAATTAATAACCTACAACGCATCCTTTTAGTTGTAGGACTTGTGGTGTTACTACTAATCTTTAGCTTAAGTTTTTATGCTTTTCGCCAAAAAATAAAACATAACCGACTTGAAAAAGAAAAAGTAGCTAATGAATTAGCGTTCAAAAAAAGAGAATTAACAACCCACGCACTTCATTTAGCCAAAAAAAATGAAGTACTTGAGGAAGTAAAACAAAAAGCCAAAAATCTCAAAATTTCTGAGAATAATTCTAATGACTATCATCAACTTATACAGACCATTAATTTTGATCTACAAGATGATAATAATTGGGAAAAGTTTTCTCGATACTTTGAACAAGTTCACACCAACTTTAATAGTAACGTAAAGAATAAGTATCCTAATGTGACTCCTAACGAACTTAGATTATTGGCACTGCTGAAAATGAATTTATCTTCAAAAGAGATTGCCAATATCCTTAATATTTCTCCCGAAGGCATCAAAAAAGCACGATATCGTCTTCGTAAAAAACTAAACATTACCACCGAAGAGTCCTTACAAGATTTGGCTATACGCTTATAATAACAGGAATTGCAAGAAAACCATTCTTATCTAAGAGAAAACCTATTGTCTACAGACTAAAATGCGCTAACACCATGCTGGGTGTCCACCAAGTATTCCTTTGCATTTTATAAGCTGTCCACCTGTTGTCCACTATTATTTTTTTGAATCTCAGAATCAAGAAGGTAGGTTTGTATGGTCACCCCCCCAAGCAAATACAAATTCGAAGATCAATAGGTGTTATGCTGACGATAGTATTGTTATAAAGTGTTCTGTTTATGGTACTGCAGACTATTTGTTAGAGTCTTGATAGCAATATAATTGAATTAATCACAAACATTTTAATTATGAAAACACAAAACAAATTAAGAAGTAGATGGATATTGTTATTACTAATACTAATCGCTTTTGGGTGTAGTAAAGATGATCAAAATGAGGATTCGACTATAAGTGATACTGACGAAGAAACAATCGATCAACAACCACAGCCAAGCATAATTGAGGGAGACCTAAAGCCAGAAGGCGTTATTACAGAAACAGATAATGGATTTATTGTAGATGGTAGTCTTACTGTTACCACAGGTACGGATGATATTATATTCGAAGAAGCAAACTTAGAGGTCGTATTAGATGATGAAGGTGCTGTGCAAAGTATTGAAGGAACGGCCTTATTGCCACCACCACCAACAATTTCTATGGAGGATCCAGTAAAAACTACCGTTGGTTTTTATACCGGGGCTTATATCAATGAAAATGTTGATATAGAGATTCTTCTAAAAGAAGATATCTCTTATTTTGTTTTCAATCTCGAAGTAGATATTGAGCTAAACTTAGTAATTAATGAAGAACCTCATTCAATTAAACCTCCTTTAGGTGGGCATATCACATTTATTGCCGATTATGAAGATCCTATGTTTTTTTGGTCCGTTGGCCAAGATCTATTGGGCTCATTAGCTTTTGGTCAATCTATAAAAGGTCAAATCCCTTTTACTCCTATAACTCCTGGTGCCAATAACATCACTTTTGACGCAAAAAAAGTTCGCGGAGGATCCATGAAGTTTAAAAAATTCTTGAAAGGGAAAGGAAAGGCAAAAACAGCATTAGGCGAAACTTTAAAGGGAACCGCCATGCTCTATGAAAATAATCCTACAGGAATTGCTATTGACTGGGAAAATCCATTAGGGTCTGACCTGACTTTAGGATACTATGCCGGATATAATGGAATACTTGAGTTAGATGTCCCTCTATTCGGTTTCGAGATCGGACGTGGAAGCTGTGCTATAGTAACAGAAGCATCTAGTGGTGACAAGATCATTGCGAAAGCCTTTTTTACGGGGATTGTTGACCCAGATCTCTCCTGGTGGCCAGAGCTAATCCCTCTTAAACCTGATGGGATGCTTAGTATAGATGGATATGTTGATGTTAATGAAAGTTTTGATTTTGGTATGAAAGGCTCTTTTGGAATTGAAATCCCAGGAGATAATCAAAAAGTCGAAGGAGAACTTAGAGTCACCAATAAAGCATTTACTATGCAAGGTAAGGTTATCAAAAATGATGAAGAATGGCAAGCCAAAGCTACGTTTCAAGAACATAGAACAGAATATATTGCAACTCCTCCAGAAGGATTTCTTAGCGGTGTCTCTGATATCGTTGGGCGAAAAGTAGATTCTACATTTGCTGTGACCGAACAGGCTATTGAAGAGCTAGTAGAGGCCACCGAAAATTATGAATTTGAATTGAGCTTACGAGGTCTTAGAGAAATATTACCTAATGTTATCTCCTATTCGAGAAATAAAATTGATGAATCTGTAGAACAAGGTATAAAAGATGGGCGTTCAGAAGCTAATGCAATATTAAGTAACTACGGCCTGGCACTTTGTAGCGACAATATAGAGACTGTAGTAACTGGTATTGTAAGCCCATACAAGGATGCACTAACAAAATTAGAAAATGCTATTGCAATAACAAATGATACAGAACTAACAAGAAGCAAAATAGCAGATGCATTAAAGGAACTTGCTGATTTAAGCAAAATAGACAGAACAGAAAAAATTACTATTACTAGTGGAAACAAACCTGCATTTTTAATACCAAAATGTACTGTTTATAAAAGAACCGACACTAGAAATGTAAACATCAAGTTGACAGTTCTAACACAAAATCAAGTTGACCAACTCAATGAAGCTGCGGCTAATATCAAATATATAGGAGAGACCAGTAACATTATGATTTCTGCCCAAGAAGTGGTTAATCGCCTACCCTCACTCGAGCAATTAGAACACTTGCGAAACAATATCAATTCTTGTGTTAGTGATATCGTTGACAATATAGGCGACGTAGGTTTTATTAAGGATCATAATACCGGAGAATACACATATTTTATTATGATCAATGGGGAACGAACTGAGGTATCTGGATTTGACATTTTTGATAGTGGTTCGGTTATTGAAATAGCAATGCCAGAATTTAATCATTGTCAAACAGAGTTAGATGCCTTAAACAATTAACTCTATTCTATCCAAAAAATAATAAACCATAGATTTTTAATCCAACAAAACCAAGTCTATTTTATAGAGACTTGGTTTTGTTAAATCATCTTACTATTACCTCTATTGGGTTATTATCAAAAACTCTCCCTTGAGTGGGTCTAGAGTTTCTATTAAAAACGGAATCAAATTCTCGCCATACTCCAGATATAATTCTGAAAAATTGGTAGTTCGTTCTTGTAAACTCTGATTAGGGAACAACTCATTTTGCAATACAGTCAATCGTTTCACTTGGTCTCCTAATTTAATTCGTTGTGCTTTTAATAATCTTTTTTCTAGTACATCTAATCCTTTTAGTTGCTTTTTCTCCTGTGCTTTTACAGCATTTAGAAAAGTTACATCGGTTTGCTCTGCCAGATCATACAGACCTGCAAACTGTTCTTGCAAATGTTTTCGTTGTGAATCAAAATTAATGTCAATATTAGAAATTTGTCTCACTTTACGATTGATCAATTCATGCTGTTTTAGAAACAGCTCTTTGACCGAAACATTCAATTTCTTGACCTTTTCGGCCTGTTTTTCTGTTCGTATCATCACCGAATTACGCAGCAATAACATAGGAAAAGTAATCTTTTCGGCTTCAAAATAATCTTTAAGCTCTAACCAATATGCTAGTTCTCCTCCACCACCAATATAGCAGAGGTTTGGTAAAATTACTTCCTGATACAGTGGTCGCATAATCACATTTGGGCTAAATCGCTCTGGGAACTCATTGAGTTCTTTAAGTATCTCACTACTACTCCAGCGTATGTCTGTTTCGTTCACAAAATAAACACCTTCTTTCTCTACAATGCGTTCTCTAGATCCTTCAGAAAGATAAAATAGATTAATCTCTCGGGGGGTTACCTGTGCATGATATCCTTTTTCTTCTAGCTCTTTTGCTTTGGGTAGTACGTTTTGGTATGCAACCTTATCTATCAACTCTTTTTCCATAATCGGAACAAACAACTGCTTAAGATCATGATCATTGCCATCTATAATAACTAATCCATGCTTCTTAAATAATTCATTAGCCAGATATCGGGTAGCTTCCGCAAGGTTGTTATGTTTTAAATATGCTTCTTTAAAAAGTGATTTTAAGTGTTCTGCATTTCGTCCTGACCCAATTTCCGCAGAAAACACATCAAAGACCGTATCCAGACCCTTTGTGTCAAATGGTCCTACTGCCCCTCCATCTTTACGATTCCATTGAACTTTTTTTCCTCTAAAATTGAAATAATTAATCTCATCAAAATCATGATCCTCTGTTGCCATCCAATATATTGGGACAAAATTATATTCGGGATACTTCTCTTTTAGAATCGTAGTTAAGTTTATAGTAGAAACAATTTTGTACAGAAAATATAAAGGGCCTGTAAATAGATTTAATTGATGTCCTGTTGTGATCGTAAAGGTTGCATCTTCTTTTAATAAATCAATATTTACTTGTGTATTATCTGACACCTCTATAGTACTATACTGATGTTTTAAAACTTTTGCCAAAACTTGACGATGTTCTATAGAAAATTGATCTTGTTTTTCGGAAATCTGCTTTTCAAAATTTGCCAACTTAGGAAAACGATGATAAAAACCTCTAAGTGCTTCTTTTTGATCTAAATAATCACAAATAAAGTTTGAAAAATAGTTTGTATCTCTGTAATGAATACAGTCACTAGGCATAGGAAATCTTTTTGAGGGTTAAATATACATTAGATTGCACATTCAAATCCTAAATTTTAGTTAATACCATATACTTCCTTAATATAAGATACTAATTTACGCCTTTCTCTAGCGTAATAAATAGTTATAGCTAATAATAAGTATTAATAATTTGTCTGTTTTTTTATGAAAAAAAAAATTCTACTTTTTTTTACAATAATTCATTTAGTATCATTTGCTCAAGACACTTTAAAATCTCCTTCTGAATTTCTTGAATATGAAATAGGAAGTCAATTTACCCGCCATGCAGATGTCATTCAATATTTTGATCATGTTGCCGAGGTTTCTGATTTGGTTACCTATCACACTTACGGAAAAACAAATGAACGCAGGCCATTGACCTATGCAATTATTACGAGTAAAGAAAATCAAAAAAACATTGAAACTATTCGACAAAACCATCTCAAAAATGCTGGTATTATTGAAGGAACAAGTTCTTCAAACATTGCTATTGTTTGGTTGAGTTATAATGTACATGGCAATGAAGCATCTAGCACAGAAGCTGCTATGCAAACTATCTATGAATTAATCACCAAAAAACAAGATTGGTTACAAAATAGTGTGGTAATTATGGACCCCTGTGTAAACCCCGATGGTAGAGATCGATATACAAATTGGTATAACCAAGTAAAATCATCACCTTACACTATCGATCAAAATGCTACAGAACATAATGAACCCTGGCCGGGAGGAAGGCCTAATCATTATTTGTTTGACCTTAACAGAGATTGGGCATGGGCGACACAAATAGAATCATCTAGCCGACTTCTTGCTTATAATAAATGGATGCCTCATATACATGTAGATTTTCATGAACAAGGTATTAATGAACCTTATTATTTTGCCCCAGCCGCTGAACCATTTCATGAAATTATTACGCCCTGGCAGAAAGATTTTCAGACGCAAATTGGTAAAAACCACGCAAAATACTTTGACAAAGAAGGTTGGTTATACTTTACTAGAGAACGCTTTGATCTCTTGTATCCTAGCTATGGCGATACCTACCCTACTTTTATGGGAGCAATTGGCATGACCTACGAGCAAGCGGGTCACGGTCGCGCAGGATTAGGTATTCAAACCGATGAAGGGTATGTATTAACCTTAAAAGATCGTGCCATGCATCATACTACAACAGGGTTATCCACGGTAGAAATCTCATCAAAAAATGCAACAAAACTTAACTCTGAATTCAAAAAATTCTTTGATAATTCAAAATTAAAATACAAAAGCTATGTTTTGCAAGGAGAAGCAGACAAAATTAATACGCTCACTCAATTACTAGACAAGCATGATATCAAATACCAATTTAGCAATGGTGTAAAAGTATCAGGTTTTAATTTTAGAAAAAATAAAGAAGGAAGTATTAGAACGAATGAGGCTCTCGTGGTATCTACTATGCAACCAAAAGGTAAAATGGTAAAAGTATTATTTGAACCCGAAGCAAAATTAAGTGACCCGCTAACTTATGATATTACTGCTTGGAGTGTCCCTCATGCCTATGGATTAGAAGCAATTGCATCAACATCCTTAGTTAACTCAACTTCTGAAAAAAATAATCCAACGGTAAAAAACATGGCAACTCCATCTGCGGCTGGATATATCACAAAATGGACAAGTTTAAAAGATGCCACCTTTCTTGCTGATCTAATACAGAATAATATAAGAGTACGATTTAGCGAAAAAGATTTTACCAATGCGGGTACAAAATTTGCAAAAGGTAGCCTAATCATTACCAAAAGTGACAATAGAAAAACACCAAATTATGACGAAAACGTTGTTCGTATTGCTAACAAACATAAAAGAAACCTGCATACCGCAGTATCAAGCTTTTCTAATAATGGCGTTGATTTTGGCTCACCAGAAGTAAAACTAATTAACAAACAGCGTATCGCCGTACTTAAGGGAAAAAACACCTCATCCTTAAGTTTTGGAGAAATTTGGCATTTTTTTGAACAACAGTTACACTACCCTATTACTGCAATAGATACTGATTATTTCAAAAAAACAGATTTAAACCAATATGATGTTCTTATTATACCTAACGGAAACTATACACAATATTTTAATTCTGGGTTTTTAAATAAATTAAAAACATGGATTAGTAAAGGTGGTAAAATGATTGCTATTGGTGAAAGCGTCGCTTCTTTTGCAAAAAAAGAGGGCTTTGACTTAAAAAACAACCTACCAGAAAAAAAGAAAATAGATTCAATCGGGAATCTTACACCTTACAACAAACGTGAGAGAGAAAATGTAAAAGATCTTATAACAGGTAGTATTTTTAAAACGAAAGTAGATACTTCTCACCCTATGGCTTTTGGATATACTGATACGTACTTCAGTCTAAAATTAAGTAATGACTCATATGCGTTTCTAAAAAATGGATATAATGTTGCCTACATCGAGAAACCAGAAAACATTTCAGGTTTTTCTGGTACTGATGCTTTTGAAGGGTTAAAAAACTCTTTAGTTTTTGGTGAAGCAAGAATAGGAGATGGCAGCGCTATCTATATGATTGACAACCCCCTATTTCGATCTTTTTGGGAAAATGGAAAGCTATTTTTTGTCAACGCAATCTTTTTTGCAAACAGTAATGTGTTTAGATTATAGAAGTCGTTTTTTCGTTCTTATAGAAATTTCAGATAAAACATCATGAAGTGGTTTAAACTTTTTTTTAGCGAATTGAAAAAAGTTTAAACCACTTCCATAACAAAATGTTACTTTACCAAAAAACACGTAGGCTTACATTTGGCGTAATACCTAAAGAATAATAATCTTTAGTTAACAACTCATTATCGACGCCCGGTGTAGTCGAAAACTCTCTGTTAAGTATACTTTTATTGTTATAAGCATTTAGTAACGACACCCCTACTTGGTAGCGTGTTTTTTGATGTGATTTCATTTTAAAATTATATAGTACCGAAATATCTAATTTATGATAAACGGGCAAATTCTCTTCGTTTAAACCATTATAAAATATCTCAACTGGTTTACCTGGTTCTTTAATAGAAAACACATTCGTAGTGGCTCTCCCAGAATGCCATAACCACCCCAAAGAGAATTGAAAATTATTCCACTTCAAATAATGTTGCCACTTAAACGTATGCTCAATATTAAGGTTACTAATAAAATACTCCCCATCATTTATAACATCAAATCGGGATTTTTGATTGGTGTTAGCATAGCTAATCCAAGACGAATAATTTTTAAACTTTCTTTTTATAAAAATCTCGAGACCTCTTATTTTGCTTTTCCCTATTTGAAATGTATTGTCTAATGGATTTAAAAAACCTGCTGTTAATGTGGTTATATTATTTATTGATTTATAATATGCATCTGTTTCGACAAACCAACTTTTATTTTTATATGCAGTTCCTACAGAATAAAGTTTTGAGGTAAGTATATTAAAGTCTCCAGAATCTGTAATACGCCATAAAAGATCCTCTAGGGTTGAATTGCTTGTAATTGATTCTTGAATTTGAGTTACCGACTGGCTTGTCAATGAAGCTGTAGCATTTAACTTGAAATTAGAAAATAAAGTTGTTTCTATGAATAATCTAGGTTCTGCAAAAACGGTGTTATTTGTGGAGTATTTATTTGCTCTTACCCCCAACTGTATTAACGTTTTTTTCGAAAAATCAATTTCGTACTCTCCGAATATACTATGTGTTGTCAGTTTATTTTTTTGTGCATCCAAAATGATAGAAAGACTTTCGGTTGTATTTTCGATTGCATAACGCATACTATTTGCAGAAAACTGATACCCTAATTGAAAAGTAGTCCTTTCTGTCGGTGTATATTTGAAATAAGTTTGCCCACCATAATCGCTTACAAAATTCTTTTTCTGTTCGCTAATTACTTCTTGTGTATCTAGAGTTATTGTATTTGATGAATTGGTCAATGCATAATTAGAACCATTTAACAATGTTTCTTGCGAAAAACGATCCGTATATTGATGTTGCCATTGTAGGCTATACCCTTCATTACTCGTGTCTAAGTTATTACTCCTGATAGTGGATGAAGATTGTTTTTCAAAATTCAATTTATTTTTGGCATACAACGCATTAAACTGCAATGCATCACGATCAGTTAATTGAGCATTGATACCAATACTACCATCTACAAAATAAAAAGTATCTGATTTTCTCTCTTCAGTATCTAATATACTAATGTTTTGAAATACCCTTTCTGCCATAGTGGTATATGTTGGTGTTTTTAATAAATCAGTAAAAGATCTTCGCAAAGAAACTGTTGCAGAAAGTTTATCATGAAGCAAAGGAACTTTGAAAAACATATCGGTATAAATTAGATTTGTACCAAATCCCCCAGAAGTCGTATTCGTTACTTTTTTACTTGAACTCATATCAATAACTGCCGCTAATCGATCACCATATTCTGCCTGTACTCCTTTATCATAAAAATCTATTTGATCAATCAAATAGGGATTAAATGCAGAAAGCAAGCCAAAAAAATGACTTTGACTATAGGTTTTGACACCATTCCATAGTACCAAATTTTGATCAGGGGTACTCCCACGAACATAAAGCTTAGAAGCCATTTCAAAAGGGCTTTGCACACCTGGGATATGTTCTAAACTTTTCATTACATCGGGCTCTACAATGCCCGGTAAAACAGAAAAATTATTAGGTGTAATCGTTATTTTCTGATCATTTTTAACGACTCCTTTGGTAAGGTAATCTTGTACATCTACTTCTTCTAATTCCTCCTCAAAAAAAGTAACCTGTATTTGTAAACATTCGGGTAAGTAGAGACTTGAAACCGGAAGAGACTTAATGTATTTTCCTTCTTTTTTCAATACTACATCACCTTCATATGGTATCTTCTCAAATTCAAAATATCCATTAATATTAGTTTTTGTACTATCCGAAGTAATCATTGACCTAACTGTGACACTAGCAACGGGAAGATTTTCACTGTATACAAATCCACAAATATTGATTAAATCTTTATCTTTAAAAGAACGAATCACTACCCGCCGATTTTCTAAAAGTTCAAAACGTAAATGGGTTTGTTTTTCTAGGTTGATTATAGTTTCTTCTAATGAATTATCCAGATCTATCACAACCATTTGCTGCGTATTGGATTCTATATAATTAAATTTAATTTGATAGACTTTTTCTAATGTTGGTAACCAGTCTACCAATGTTTTTTTTGAGGTGTTTTGGGCTTGCGAAAAAAAACTCCAGAAAGCCACAAAGATAAAAGACAAAAGATAGCGCATATTGAATTTCTACTCTGATAAAATACGAATTTCGTTCTCAGAAATTAATTCATATTCAACCCCCAAAGTGCCAAAAACACTATATAGTGCTTGTTTTAGGTCCGAATTACTAAAACTACCTGTAAATAATAAACGCTCATTTACAAGTTCTTGTCCTTTTATTTTTAATTGATATTGACGTTTTAACAAAGTGATAACCTGAGCAGCAGGAACTTTATAAAGACTGGTTTCTTCATCTATTACCCAAGTTGGTTTTAGTTTTTCGAAATTCCATTCTTGTATTTCGTTTTCCTGTTTCTGAAAAGCCATACCAGAAGTAAGAATTCTATTTTCTCCTTCACTCAGCACACTTACTTTACCTTCATAGCACTTAATAGTCAATACTACATTATCGACTGTATTTACAGAAAACTGTGTTCCTAACACTTGCACTTTTCCTAGAGATGTATGCACAGAAAATGTACTTCCTTTTTTTACTTTAAAATACGCTTCACCATCCAGAAACAACTCTCTACGAGTCTCCCATTCTTTTATATTTACCTTGGCAGTAGACAAAGCATTTAACAACATTTCTGACCCATCAGGTAATACAACCATTTGCTGTTCGGCGATACTGTTTTTGTAAGTTGTATCTTGATTATATAAAAACAAAATCCCTATTATGATCGCTGCGCAAGCTGCAACGCCTGACAACCACTTGTATAAAAGGGTTGACTTTTTTTTAGAATTTTTGGCCCCTATGGTAGCCTTTAATTCTTCAAAAGACGTATTTGCATTAAATTCAGAAAATGAAATTTGATTTGAAGCTTGTTGTATAGCTAACCATTTTTTATAGTCTGGATGTTTTTTAAATGAGGATAATTCCTCTTCAGAAACATCTCCCGAAATCCACCTTGCCAAAAAGTTGTCATCAAAATTTTCCATATTCTATATTCAAAATCATCTTTTAGACGTTATCACAGCTATTTACCCTACCCCCTCTATTATAATTTTATATCGTCGAGTGATTTCTTTAATTTAAGTAATGCTTTATGCATCAATTTTTCTATCGCTTTTACCGATACATTCGAGAGTTCGGCTATTTCTTTATATGTTTTTTTCTCTACTCTACTCAATAAAAAAACTTCACGTTGACGATCAGGTAATTCTGCTATCGCCTTTGTAAATTTCTCTAAAAACTCATTTTCTAACATCAAAAACTCCGGAGACTCATTTGTTGTACTTTTATATTTTCGAGCAATTAATGATTGATTCTTAAATTTTACTTGTTCGTGACGTTTTTGGTTGATGCCTAAATTAGTGGCTACCGCAAAAACATAACTTTTAGCTTTATCAGGAGATACATTATCACAATTCTCCCAAAGTTTTACAAATGCTTCTTGCAATAAATCTTCTGCTAATTGCATATCCCCAAATTTTGCACAAAGATAATTACGTAATGCCTTTGCCTGCCTTTTAAAAAGGAGTTCATACAAACGTTCTTCGCATATAGAATTTTTAAATGAATGAGGCATCGAAAAGCTAGGTTCTAGTTACCAAATATAGATATATATATTTCTAAAACAAATAAAACAAGCTCCTATACTAGGTTTACTAAAATCAAAGGATAAATAAAATCATCCTTAATAAAAAGTACTTAAACTGTAGACTCTTCAAGATAAATTTTAAAAAAAATAAATGGGGTGGTAGGGTAATTCTAAACATACGTGTCTTAAGGACAATAAAACAAAAATATTTAATTATGAAAACTACTTCTTTTATCAAATTTATAAGTTTATTTCTACTAATTCTCTTTATTTCTTGTGAAGAAAACGATGATGAATCGAATGAAAATGAGGCTTGTGAACTTTCTTATCTTAGAACTTTTATTCAGGATACTGATGGTTCGACTTCGGTTATCCTTTTTGAATCTACAGAATTAACTTCTGAATCTGATGTAAAATATTTCTGGTCTGTTGACGGAATCGCACAAGAAGATCATGATACTACTTTAGAATATACATTTACAGAAAATGGAGAATATGAAGTATGTATATTTGCTGAAACTCCCGAATGTCCCAATGGCGTAGAGTATTGCGATACGATTACTATAGAATATATTTCTGACGAAATACGTTGTGAGATCTCGCATACTAATACTGTTATTCAGAATACCAATAACTCGACTTCGGTTATCCTTTTTGAATCTACAGAATTAATTTCTGAATATGATGTAAAATATTTCTGGTCTGTTGACGGGATTTTTCAAGAAGATCATGATACTACCCTTGAATATACATTTACAGAAAATGGAGAATACGAAGTATGTATTTCTACTGAAACTCCCGAATGTCCTTATGGTGTAGAATATTGCGAGACTATTAATATAACCTCTATTACCGAAGAAACCAGTTGCGAAATGTCAATTATTGTTGATCAAATGGCGAAT
>NZ_JACC01000025.1 GCF_000520955.1 Aquimarina pacifica
AGAATTAATTTCTGAATATGATGTAAAATATTTCTGGTCTGTTGACGGGATTTTTCAAGAAGATCATGATACTACCCTTGAATATACATTTACAGAAAATGGAGAATACGAAGTATGTATTTCTACTGAAACTCCCGAATGTCCTTATGGTGTAGAATATTGCGAGACTATTAATATAACCTCTATTACCGAAGAAACCAGTTGCGAAATGTCAATTATTGTTGATCAAATGGCGAATAATGGGGATACCAGTATATCTCAAGTATACTTCGCCGAAAGAACGCTTGAATCTGATGAAGAAATTAAATATTCTTGGTACATAAATGATGAACTATTAGATACTAATGATTCAGAATTTACACATACTTTTACTTCTAATGGTGAATACGACATCTGCGTATTTGCTGAAACTCCAGAATGCCCAATGGGTGTAGAATCTTGTGTTGAAATTACAATTGATAATATTAGCGAAGAAACCAGTTGCGACATGTCAATTATTGTTGATCAAATGGCGAATAATGGTGATACCAGTATATCTCAGGTATACTTTGCCGAAAGAACGCTAGAATCTGATGGAGAAATTAAATATTCTTGGTATATCAATGATGAACTATTAGATACTAATGATTCAGAATTTACACATACTTTTACTTCTAATGGTGAATACGGCATCTGCGTATTTGCTGAAACTCCAGAATGCCCAATGGGTGTAGAATCTTGTGTTGAAATTACAATTGATAATATTAGCGAAGAAACCAGTTGCGACATGTCAATTATTGTTGATCAAATGGCGAATAATGGTGATACCAGTATATCTCAGGTATACTTTGCCGAAAGAACGCTAGAATCTGATGGAGAAATTAAATATTCTTGGTATATCAATGATGAACTATTAGATACTAATGATTCAGAATTTACACATACTTTTACTTCTAATGGTGAATACGGCATCTGTGTATTTGCTGAAACTCCCGAATGCCCAATGGGTGTAGAATCTTGTGTTGAAATTACAATTGATAATATTAGCGAGTAATAATTTTTGAACGAAGCTCTTTAACAAAGAATCTAAAATCCCTTTTATTGTGTCTGTAAAAATTTTATTTTGGGGATATTATTTTTAATCGACATGAAGGGTAGACCTTTATATAAGGTCTTAATTGCTACACAGTGCTAAACATTTTATACTGTGTAGCAATTTATTAAAAAAAGCATACATTTATAATCAATTGAAAAAATTAAACAACATATCATTCATATTTTTTGTCTCTGTATTATTAATGTACAGTTGTGTTTCTGAAGAAGATGTATTTGATTTCTCTTTTACTGAGGATGATATAGTGTCAGAAACTTCATTGATTACTTCTTTTTTAAATGAAGAATTTATAATTAACACTGTCAATACTCAAAACTGCTTTGATTTTACTTACCCTCTTCAAGTTAGTTATAACTCTAACCAAATCACAAGTATTGAAGATTTCGAAGGCTTAGAGGAAATAGCGAAAAGTCAATCAAGCACCTTTTATATTAATGCCATTGCATTTCCTATCGATATTACAGTGAACAATCAAGAGACTACCCTACAAAACACTGTTGACTTGGCAGGTTTGTTTACTACTTGTAATATCCCAACGCTTAAAAGTACAATCCTACAAAAAATTGAGAGTTGTTTTAATTTTGAATACCCTATTACCATGCTTACCAACCTAGGTGATGAAACAAATATTGAAAATACTACTGAATTTCGTGAGTTTATTGAATCACAAGACGACACATATATTCCACAATTTCAGTTTCCACTGGTAATAAATGAAGAGGAAGTATTTAACTACTTTAGTCTATATGAGATAATGAATGACTGTGAAATAGAAAATTGTAATGAAATCTCACTTTCTGAAAATGAAATTGACATAAATACACATAGATTTTCTATACAAAGTGATGCAAATAGTATAACCGATATACAATGGTTTATTAATGATGAACTTTTGGTTAATGAAACTAATTCTAGTTTTGAATATCTGTTTATGACCGATGGTATCTATGAAATTTGTGTAACAGGCTTTACTGATAACTGTTCGATACCACAAGAAAACTGTATAGATCTAGAGGTTATTATTTCGAATTGTATCGATATTACATTCGAAACAAATCAAATGGATACTTCTACTTATGTATTCTCTGTACCCGAAAATATTGTCGAAAAATACGAAAACTTCTCATGGAATATCGATAATCAATTTCAAAATAACGCTAACGAAATACTAGAATTTACTTTTGAAGATGTCGGTATTTACGAGATTTGCGTAAGTACAGAAACTCCAGAATGCCCAATAGGTGTATCATATTGCGAAACTATTGAAGTTTCTTTTTAACTATCAAAAACATCTCACACTTCAAACCCACTATTGGATATACTTATACGATTAATTTACATCGAATTAGAGATTAATACGTTGGAAAGCAAAAATTGAGTTAAAATTAGCTCCAAAAAAAATAAAAAAACTTTTTTGTTACATCTTTACAGTAAGGACTAACAAACCTTACTCATAACATTATTGCGAATACTATTAAAATAACTCAACATGTACACTCAACATTTTTATAAAACAAGTAAACTAATCGTACTTTGTACACTCATCACCGTAGCAAGTTGTAATCAAAAGAAACAGACCGTGGAAAAACCTAAATCTGAAGAAAAAATAAATGTTCTACTTCAAGAATGGACAGGTCCATACAATGGTACACCTGCTTTTGACAAAATGAACATTGACGATGTAAAACCAGCCTTAGAAAAAGGAATGGAACTTCACTTACTTGATATTGATGCAATTACTACCTCTCAAGAAAGCCCTACTTTTGAAAACACTATAATTCCTCTAGAAAAGGCTGGATCTGCCCTTAAGCGTGTTTTTACATATTTTGGCATTCTAAGTAATAATATGTCCTCTCCAGAATTTAGAGAAATTCAAAAAGAAATGGCTCCAAAAATAGCTAGTTTCAGATCCAAAGTATCCCAAAATGAAGAATTATTTAGACGCATAAAAACAGTTTATGATAATTCTCAAAAAGCTCCTTTAGATCCAGACCAGCAGCGTGTTGTTCATTTAATCTATGAAAGTTTTACAATGAATGGAGCTGCATTAGATAATGAAAAGAAAAAACGATACGCTCAAATAGACAAAGAATTATCAGCATTATACACAAATTTCTCAAACAATATTTTGGCAGATGAAGAAGGGTACACCACCTACTTAACCAAAGAGCAATTAGGAGGCCTTTCTGAATCCTTAATCAAGGCATATGCAAAAGCAGCCGAAGATCGAGGGCATAAAGATTCGTATGCAGTAACCAATACAAGATCCTCTATGGACCCTTTTCTAACCTATTCTACCGAAAGGGGACTCAGAGAAAAAGTGTGGAAAAATTATTACTCTAGAGGTGATAACAATGATGAAAAAGATAATAAAGATAATATTGCCAAAATCTTAAAATTAAGAAGAGAACGAGTAGTATTATTAGGTCATGACAATTATGCCAGTTGGAGATTGCAAAACCGCATGGCAAAAAACCCTGACAATGCTATGAAATTAATGAATGCTGTTTGGCCGGCCGCTATTTCTCGGGTAAAAGAAGAGGTTAGTGATATGCAAAAAATAGCAGATGATAATGGGGACAATATACGTATTGAACCTTGGGACTATCGATATTATGCAGAAAAAGTACGTAAGAAAAAATATGATTTAGATTCTGACGAGGTTAAGGAGTATCTTCAACTTGATAAACTAAGAGAAGCCATGTTTTATGTAGCCGGTGAACTTTTTAATTATTCATTCAATCCGATAGAAGAAGGAAAAGTTTCTGTATTTCATGAAGATGTAAAGGTTTGGGAAGTTACAAATAGGGTTTCTGGAGAACATATAGGATTGTGGTATCTTGACCCTTTTGCTAGAGAAGGCAAAAGATCAGGAGCTTGGGCAAATACCTATAGAAGTCATACTACTTTTGATGGTAAGAAAACTGTATTAGGATCTAATAATTCTAATTTTGTTAAACCAGCACCGGGAGAACCTGTTTTGGTATCCTGGGATGATGCCACCACGTTTTTTCATGAATTCGGACATGCATTGCACTTCTTTTCATCAGAAGTCAGATATCCTACACTCAATGGTGGCGTAAGAGATTACACCGAATTTCAATCACAATTGTTAGAGCGTTGGTTGTCAACAAATGAAGTTATAAACACATATTTGCTTCATTATAAAACAGGTGAACCCATGCCAAAAGCTCTTGTTGATAAAATCAAAAAAGCTGCCACTTTCAATCAAGGATTTGCGACCACAGAATATCTTGCCTCTGCACTAATGGATATGAAATTTCACTTGGCAGATCCAACCGATATTGATATTGACACTTTTGAAAAAGAAGCCCTGACTGCCCTCAAGATGCCCAAAGAACTAGTGATGCGTCATCGCACCCCACATTTTGGCCATGTTTTTTCGGGAGAAGGATATGCAACAGCATACTATGGATATATGTGGGCAGATGTTCTTACATCTGATGCTGCCGAGGCTTTTGCAGAATCACCAGGAGGTTTTTACGATAAAGAATTAGCTAATAAATTAGTTAAATACTTATTTGCACCTCGTAATGCAATTGATCCAGCAGAAGCCTATCGCAAATTTAGGGGACGAGATGCACAAATAGAAGCCTTGATGAGAGATCGTGGATTTTCTGTCTCTAAATAGATATAAAAATATGTGTAAAAAAGTAGTTTAATCACTATTTGAAGTGTTTGTATTTAAGAAGTATTGAAAAGCTTTTTTTTTATATATTACTTAAATACAAACGCTTACTACAACAATATATACATATATAAACGTATTTTAAAAATTCAAGAGAGATGAAGCGCATACATTTGTTCGAATTTGAAGATCAAAAATGGTTTCCTATATTCCTTAGAAATTACGGAACAGACTTCTTACAGTTTTTATCAAATAAGACAAAACTATATAAACCGATATTACCCATACTCAAAAAAGTACTGCAAGAAAGTAATACAGATCAAATCATTGATCTAGCATCAGGCGGTGGTGGTGGATTACTATGGCTTAATGAGCAATTAAAAAAAGAGAATCCGAATCTAAAAATTTTACTTACGGATTACTTCCCTAACATCTCAGCTTTTGAGTACACTAAAAAACAAGCTGACAACTTCGAATATGTAAGCACTTCTATTGACGCAAGAAATGTTCCCAAAGAATTGATAGGAATAAGAACACTATTTCTTTCCTTTCACCATTTTAAGCCAATAGACGCAGAAAAAATACTCCAAAATGCCATCGATTCAAATACTTCGATAGCCATTTTTGAAGCGCAAGAGCAAAAATTTAGCAGTATTCTAGCCATGTTGTTTTCTCCTATCACTGTGTTTTTTACGACCCCCTTCATTCGTCCTTTCAAAATAGGACGAATTATTTTCACATATCTGATCCCAATAGTTCCATTATTTGTTTTATGGGATGGGGTTATTTCTTCGTTGAGAACATATTCTACAAAAGAGATGAATGCACTTCTAAAAAATCTAAAAAATAAAGATAATCTTACCTGGGAAATTGGACGCTTAAAATCTGGTCCAGGGGTTCTTTTATATCTTGTGGGGACTAAACAAAAAGGCAAATAAATACGAATACGCTAAAATAAAAACCTTTGTTTCCTAAATTCCCTACTATAACGATATAGTAGAGGGGGTATTGACAATTTTTTATTTTAATTTTCGTTCTTATAAATACAAGTAAAAACTATTTTTAAAACCTAACACCTCTACTCCCCAAAAAAAAATGAAAATTGTTATCAAAAATATGCTTAGCAGTCAATCAAAAACCGAAGTAAAAGGATTGCTTACAACAGTTGGATTACATCCCAAAACGATAGAAATTGGTGAAATAGAAATAGAAGAAAATCACCTTTGTCCTGACACCTATTCTGAATTAAAAGAATTACTACACAAAAACAACTATGAATTAGTTATAAAAAAAGAACTTATACTTATAGAAAAAATAAAAAGTGTGGTAATCGAAATGATTTATTACTCTGATGAACTACCAAAAGTAAAATATTCTGACTACATAAGTGAGCGCTTAGGAGTGCACTACACCTACCTATCAAAAATATTTTCTAAAACAAAAAATATTACTATTCAACAATACATTATAATTCACAAAATAGAACGTGTAAAACAATTACTACTTTATGATGAACTTACCCTTTCTCAAATTGCATGGAAATTACAGTATAGTAGTGCTGCTCACTTATCAGGGCAATTCAAAAAAATAACAGGACAAACACCTTCTGATTTTAAAAAATTAGAAAACAAAAAACTAAACATCCCTATCAATTTAGAAGAAATTGAATATTGAAAATAATATCAAAAATGTTCTTTTGTAAATAATCAAAATGAGCGTATTACCCTTCTGCTTAAAATAAACATTAGATATATACAAAGCTCTTTCATGTATTAACTTCTGTTTAAGCCGAATACTATCATTCATACTAAGGCTCTTAACACCTATATGCAAGTTTAATTTGGTTGTATTAGAAAACAATTAGCCGAATTAACAAAAAAATAAAATTTCAGCCAAATACCCCTATTTCATTGTAAAAACAGTACTAATATCAGTAAAATGGGTGAAAAAAGTCAGAATTATATAAACTTTCGTCATAATTATATAATAGTCTCTTTTCCAAAAACACATAAATTTGCTGCGTGCCAAATCAATCTTAATTTTTCACAAAGCAATGAAAAACTAAGGTTTGTTATTCTGTTTTTGAAGCTAACTAAATCTATAGAAAGTTACATTTAGTTACAAGTAGAAACAATAAAAAAGTAAAGAATTTCATGCATAAATAATGATTTATTTGGACAGGTATCATAAATCATTTAATACAGTTATTGTACAATTACATGAATTGTAAAATGGTTTATACACAATATTTTTAGAAGTACTCCCCCTAGCCAGTTTCAATGGTTCTCTAAAAATTTTGATATCAGGTTGGTTGAATTTGTAGTGTCAATTTTATTTGATCACATAATAACATAATGTAAAGTACTAATTAAGTTCTTTACCATGATGATATGTGACTCAAAAAAAAAGTAAACAAACTAATAGATAAACTTTTAAAACCGATAATAACCTTTTAACACAAACAAATCATGTTCAAAAAACTGACTTTAACCACAGCGGCAGTTCTTATTCTGGCAAGTATTCCCTCTTCTGAGATATTTGCGCAACAGCGATCAAAAACCAAAATTGGTAATGCACTGCTTGGTACTACAAGCAACAAAATCAATGCTCAAAAATCTAGTCGTAATAACAGAGGCTCAAGAGATAGGAATGGACGAGGATCTCGGCGATCCGAATTTAGAACAATCGATGGTACCAATAACAACAAAAGAAATGAAGAATGGGGAGCTGCAAATATCATTTTTCATAGAGAATTACCTGCTTCCTATGGTTCTATGGATCCCAACAATGCCCTAAATAATGATAACAAACCGTCTCCCAGAGAAATTTCAAACTTAGTTTGTGCCGAGCCCGTTACGCAATTTAATGTACGCGGACTTAATACTATGCTATATTTTTGGGGGCAATTTATAGATCATGACATGACCTCAACACCTAGCGGGCAAACGGAATACGCACCAATACAATTACCCGAAGATGAGGAACTTTTTACCGAAGCAATTCCTTTTTTTAGAAGCGAATATGTTCTGATAGATTCTCAAAGAGAGCAATTAAATAACAATACCGCTTTCCTAGACGGATCTGTAGTATACGGATCTGATGAAGAACGTGCTTCATGGCTTAGAACTTTTGAAAACGGAAAATTAAAAACTTCAGAAAATGACTACCTACCTTATAATACAGTAGATGGTGAGATCACCGGAGCAATAGATCCAAATGCTCCGATTATGGATGACACAGACGGTATAAATAAGGTTTTTGTTGCGGGAGATCATAGAGCATCAGAAAATACAATTCTTACTGCATTACAAACTGTTTTTCTTAGAGAACATAATAGAATTTGTGATGAATTAATAGCCAAAGGATATGAAGATGATGAGGAAATCTACCAAAAAGCAAGAAAAGAAGTAGGAGGTATAATTCAGGCAATTACATATGAAGAGTTTCTACCTTCTTTGGGTGTGGATTTAAAACGTTACAGAAGATATGATGAACGTGTGAGACCTGACTTAGTAAATACATTTTCTACGGCATCTTTTAGATTCGGTCATACACAAGTATCTGATGATGTAGTAGTGGTTGACAATGAATGTGAAGAAGTGGGACCTGGAGAATTTGAATTAGTTGAGGCATTTTTTAACCCAGAACTTTTTGTAGAATACGGCCCAGAAGCATTTATAAAAGGTGCTACTGTACATAGATTATACAAAACAGATACTAAAATTAATGAAGTACTTAGAGATTTTTTATTCGGGAATATAGATGACGAAATACGTTTTGGTATTGATTTGGCAAGTTTAAATATTCAAAGAGGTAGAGACCATGGATTACCAGATTACAATGCCGCCAGAGCATATTATACAGGAGAAAAAGCCGAAAATTTTGAAGATATTTCATCAAATGATACCGTTGTCGGAAACCTTAGATCATTGTATAATGATATTGATAATATTGATTTATGGGTAGGAATTCTATCTGAAGATCAAATTGAAGATGGATCCTTTGGTAAAACAATGAATGCTATGTTAGCAAGACAATTTGAAAATTTAAGAGACGGAGATTTTTACTATTACAAAAATGATCCTTACTTATCTTCAAGTACAAAAAGAAAAATTGAAAACACCTCTCTCTCTGAGGTATTGCAAAGAAACACAACCCTAACAAGTCTTTTTGATGATGCTTTTGAGCTAGACATTTGTTTTGGTGATGGTATCCCCGAGGATGCAATTGCTTCTAAAAGCAATATTAAAGATAACATCTCGATAGACTTGTATCCTACAGTGATTTATGATGATATCACAGTTGATATTACCAATTCATATACATCAGGAAGCATTGATGTTTATTCACTTGGAGGTATCCGTATAAAACATACACAACTCGATGGATCTCAACAAAAGGTAAAAGAGAATCTAGAGAATGTACCTTCGGGAGTATATATTATACAAGTAAACACAAATGAAAACCCAACACAAGTATATAAAGTTGTAAAAAACTAAAACGTTTAACCAAAATAAACGTTCTAGTGTCTTGCCCTGATCAAAAATGCCTTGATTCTATATCAAGGCATTTTCTTTTACCCAATATTCTAAGGAAAATCACTTGCTGGCTTATTCTCACAAAACCAACAAATTATCCAAAAAAAAATAAAATATAGCATCCTATTTAATAAGGATTACGGAAACCCTCATTTTTCGTTTTGCATATTTTTGTAACTTGTTTAGAAAATTGCCCTTGTAAATTATTGTCAAAATAGTTTTATGCATTTTTTTTATGAAAAAAACTAGGTGTTTATGAGTACAACCAAGGGTGTGGATACAATTACAGAAGTTACCTTTCAGGCAATGCTAGATGCATCTCCTAATGCACTAATCCTTATTAATTCATTGGGAAATATAATGTATATGAATGCTTATGTTGAAAAGTTATTTGCATATAAACGAGACGAAATAATCGGAAAAAGTATTGAAATCTTACTTCCCAGAAAATTCTCAAATAATCACACCAATTATATCCAGTCTTTTCTAAAAAAAACAAGCAAAAGTAGTAATGATATTGAGCATGAATTATGTGCACTTAGAAAAGATAACACCGAATTTCCGGTAGAAGTGCAGTTTAATCCAATAGAAACAACACTCGGAAAAATGATTCTGACCTCTATTATTGACATTACCAAAAGAAAAAAAGCAGAGGAAAATCATAAAAACTATATCAAAAGACTAGAAAATAAAAACAAAGAATTAGAACAATTTACTTATGTCGCTTCTCATGATTTACAGGAACCATTAAAATCTATTACAGGTTTAACAGAAATATTGACAACCGAGTATAATAACTTGTTCAACAATGAGGTAACCAAAATATTTTCTTTTCTGAATGAATCTACAGAACGAATGAAAGAGCTTATAGCAGAGCTTCTTGATTATAATCGATTGGGACAAAAATCTATCTTAGAAAAAGTTGATTGTAACCAACTAATCAATGAAGTTATACAAGAATGTCTTTCATCCTCATTATATAAAGAAAAAATACATTTTAAGATCGAATCATTACCTAATATATTAGGGCATAAAAATGAACTAAAACAACTATTCAAACATTTAATCAATAACTCATTAAAATTCAAAAAAAATAAGACCGAACCCATTATCCGGATTTCGGCAAGAAAAAAAAATCTTACCTGGGTCTTTAGTGTAGAAGATAATGGTATAGGTATGGATATGAAATTTACACAGAAAATATTTACTATTTTTCAGCAATTACACTCAAAAGAAAAATTCCCAGGTTCGGGAATAGGATTATCGCATTGCAAAAAAATTGTTGAATTACATGATGGTGATATCTGGTTAAAGTCAATACCAGATCAAGGAACAACTATTTACTTTACAATTAACACTAAATCAATTTCATAAAAACACCAAAATCAAATTTTGGTTCAAAAGAATTAAAAACTGACATACAAAAATCATAGTCACCTATCCCCCAGATTGACTTTGATTATAATAACATATAAACCTACCCAATTACATTGTCAAAGCATATCAAACTATTCTGCCTTATAATATAGAGGACAGTTAAAACAAATGTAATTACCCTTTATCTAAAACTTTAGTCCAATAATAAAATTGGATGTAAAAAACATAAATTGATGCTATCGCAGCGACAAAATTTTATAAAAAAGAGGTCGTAAAAAAAATGAGAAGTATGAATTTTTAATAAAAAACAATTTGGTGCCTATATTCTAAAAACAAAATTATGATGAAAAAAATTACCGGATTAGACTGTATTGTTCTTATAGATGATGATAAAATTACCAACTTTATAAATAAAAAAATTATTAAGCGAGCAGACCTTGATGTTGATGTAAAAGTTAATTATAATGGACGCGAAGCAATTAATTATCTCAAAAAATTAAACAATTCAACATCTGGCGAAAACTCTCCAAGGCCAGGAATCATATTTCTAGATATTAATATGCCAGGAATGAATGGTTGGGATTTTATTGACGAATACAAGAAGTTACCCCTAGAACAAAAAGAAAAAATTATAATTGCCATGCTTACCACCAGTATAAACCCAGATGACGAACAGATAGCAAATAAAATACCCGAAATTAATATATATCTTCAAAAACCGCTAACGGTTCAAAAATTAGAAAAAACTATCGATGCTTTTTTTAGTTCAATAAAACCAACTCCGGTATAAAGCCTAAACAGGTTTCGCATACAAATCAAAATCTTCTGCTTCATATACCTTTACCTTGGCGAACTGTCCCGTTTTCAAATAATATTGCGAAGCATCAATAAGTACTTCATTATCTACATCAGGAGAATCAAATTCTGTTCTACCTACAAAATAAGGTCCTTCTTTTCGATCAACAACAATGGTAAATTCTTGTCCTATTTTTTGTTGATTTAACTCCCAAGAAATCTGAGATTGAATTTCCATTATCTCATTGGCACGCGCTATTTTTACTTCTTCAGGAACATCATCCTCTAGATTAAAAGCATGCGTATTCTCCTCATGAGAATAGGTAAAACACCCTAAACGCTCAAATCGCATTTCTTTTACCCAATCTCTCAATGTTTCAAAATCTTCTTGAGTCTCTCCCGGATATCCGACTATCAAAGTAGTACGAATAGCCATTTGGGGTACTGCTTCTCTAAATTGAGACAGTAACGCCGTAGTTTTGGCCTTAGTCGTACCACGTCGCATTGATTTTAAAATTGGATCAGCAATATGCTGCAACGGAATATCAATATAATTACATATTTTCGGTTCTTTTTTCATTACATCCAAAACCTCCATAGGAAAACCAGTAGGAAATGCATAATGCAATCGTATCCATTCTATACCTTCTACCTTTGCCAATTCGCGCAATAAATCAGCTAGTTTTCTTTCTTTATATAAATCTAAACCGTAATATGTTAAATCTTGAGCAATAAGAATTAATTCTTTAACTCCACCAACGGCCAATTTCTCTGCCTCAATGACTAATTCTTCGATGGGGGTAGATTTATGCTTACCCCTCATTAACGGAATTGCACAAAAAGAACAAGGTCGATCACATCCTTCAGCAATTTTTAAATATGCATAATTTTTGGGAGTTGTAGTTAACCTTTCTCCTATAAGTTCATGCTTATAATCTGCTCCCAAAGCTTTTAGTAAGCCCGGTAATTCTGTTGTGCCAAAATACTGATCTACATCAGGAATTTCTTCTTGTAAATCCGGCTTATACCTCTCAGAAAGACAACCCGTAACAAAAACTTTATCAACAATTCCTTCCTCCTTTTTTTGAACGTATTCTAAAATAGTATTTACAGACTCTTCCTTAGCATTGGCAATAAAACCGCAGGTATTTATAACTACAACATTTCCCTCTTCTTCATGAACAACTTCTTTATTATTAGCTCTAAGTTGTCCCATAAGAACTTCGCTATCATATACATTCTTGCTACAACCTAAGGTAACAACATTAATCTTATTCTTTTTTAAAGTCTTTGTTCTCATTTTTTTCAGATAAAGGTGTGCAAAGATACAATGAATAACCAAAGAATAACCTATAAATATCAATAACTCTGTATGTTATTTTCCCTTGTATTAAACCTTTTGTATATTATGGAGTCCTAAATCTATAAAAAAAGTATCCTATGAAAAAAGTAATAATTTTATTATCCCTTTTTATGTCAACACTCTTTACATCGTGTTCTGATGATTCTACCGAAGATGTAAATGATGAAGACGCTACCGAGAATATAGCAGATGATGAACCTGCAGAAGACACCGATCCAGTTTCACCAATGTATTTTCCGCCAATAGATTCGGATATATGGGAAACTACTAGCATAACGGATCTAAACTGGAATGCAAGTGCAGAACAGCCGCTTTATGAATTTCTTGAAGAAAAAAACACCCAAAGTTTTATCATTCTAAAAAATGGAAAAATTGTCTTAGAATATTATTTTAATGACACATCAGACTCAGACAATAATGCCTGGAACTCAACAGGTAAAACATTAATTGCCTTTACTGCAGGAATTGCACAACAAGAGGGGAAATTAGATATAAATGAATCATCAGCGACTTACTTAGGTAACGGATGGTCAGACTTAACACCAGAACAAGAAAATAATATTACCGTTAAGCATCATTTAACCATGACCACCGGTTTAGATTATTCGGTTGATAATACAAATTGTACGGATAAAGAATGTTTACTTTATCTAGATGAACCTGGTAATTTATGGTACTATCATAATGCAACATATACACTTATTCATGACATAATTGAAAACACTTTAGATCAAGACTATACTTCCTATTTTAACACAAAAATAAAGGATAAAATAGGAATGAGCGGAGCCTGGATATCTGCGGGATATTATAAAATTTATTATAGTAATGCCAGAAGTATGGCGCGTTTTGGACTATTGACACTTAACAAAGGTACTTGGGACTCGACAGAGCTACTTAGCGACCAAGATTATTTTACTGAAATGACAACCACCTCTCAAGAGTTAAATCCAGCCTACGGCTATTTATGGTGGCTTAATGGAAAAACAAGTTATAAAATACCAGGAACTACTGCTACTGTTGAAGAAAAGCTAATCCCAAATGCGCCAGATGATCTCATTGCCGGTCTCGGAAAAAATGATCAAAAGCTTTATGTTATTCCTAGCGAAGACCTAGTGATAGTACGAATGGGCGATGATGCTGGAGAAACACTACTGGGACCATCAAGTTTTGATAACGCATTATGGGAAAAAATTAACAACTTGATTAATAATTAGAAGATTCGTTTAATTCGCAACTTAATTTTTTTAGAAAAAAACGCGAAACGTAACATTAGGAGTAATATTTAATGTAGATTTTATTCTTTCTACAGGCACATCATCCCCTGTTAATGAATAATAATTATTCACTATGTTTTTGGTATCAAAAATATTCCAAACAGAAAATCCTGCCTGAATTTTAACCTCATTACAAACATTAAAATTATACACCATTGATATATCAGTGCGTATATATTCTTTTAATCTATTACTATTAGGGCTACTGTAATTAATATTTTCATCTATAACCGGTTCAGAAGAAATAGGTCTCGTGGTTGGCAGTCCAGAATTGTAATTGAGTCCTGCAGAAACCTTGACACCTTTTAGGGTATATGAACCTCCTAAAGTAACAAAATGAGTTATGTCGATATTATTCGGAAATTCTTGTACATCGAGCGTTGCAAAAACGTAATCATTTTGGGCATACGAATAACTTAACCAAGCACTTATATTCTTCATTTTTTTATTTACAGAAAACTCGACACCATGTACTCCATAATCGCCATTAGCTCTCACAAACTGATATTGATTTTGAAAACCCTGACTGCGCGCCGTAATTCCTTGTGCTATTTTATAATATGTCTCAATAGTAGCTAACCACCCTTTTCTCTTATATTGAATTCCTGCCGAAACTTGCTTACCTTTTAGGATAGGAATTTCTTCATTATCAGAAAGCACCCACCTTCGTTTTTCTATCCCTAAAAAATCATTTTGAAAATTAATTACCTGAGAGGTACTCTGATGTTTAAATTCTGCAAGTATCTCAATATTAAAGTCTCTCAAAAACTTTTGGCTATATCTCAATCTTGGTTCAATAAGATGTTCTTTAAATTTATCAATAAAAGAATATCTGGCTCCCACACTAAAAATTGTATTTTTATTAGCAGAGGTATATGTTCCTTGAGAAAATACCCCATGAGTTCTCAATACCCGTACTGCTTCCTCTACAAAAAGAGGGTTATCTACATCATTTAAATTAGACACACCTGTTTCTATAAACTGATATCCATTTTGAATCTTTACTCTGTCATTTAACGTGTAAAAAGTATTTAATTTTACACCAGTTTCAGACACCTTATTTTCCTGTAGAAACCTTTGCTCTTGTTCAAGATTAGCATTAATAGAACTCAAGCTATAATCTGTTTCATAAAGCTGCAAAGCAGAGGATAACTTGGGAGTCCAGTTACGCTCATAATAGATTCCTCCTGCAATACTATTTTGCATAATATTACTCTGCCTTGACAAAGGCCTAGAATTCCTTACTATATTTTCGGTAAATGTTAAATCATTATTGATAGTGATAAAGTTGGCTCTTATTTTATCTGAATCAGATATAATATAGTTCCATCTCAAATTAATATCATAAAAATCGAACCCAATATCAGAATTCTCCACCTGATTATCGACCATATCTAGCTCGCTATCTTGAGATATTCTTTCGAAATATCGTTCGTATGTCGGAGAACTAAAAAACTCATTGATAGACTTTCTCGCTGCCAATTGTAGTGAGGATTTTTGACCTATAGGAATATCGGTAAAAACATCTGTATTGATCATATTTACACCAGCACTAATACTAAAATCGGTATTCACCTCTTCATCAGAGTTCATGAGAATTGTCCCAGAAACACCGTCAGTATACTCAACATTACCACCATTCTTTATTAATGTAACATTCGATGTGATATTAGGATTAAAAACGGATATTAGCCCAAAAAAATGTCCCGACTGATACATTTTTATTCCGTCCCAAAGAATCAAATTCTGATCGTGGGTTCCGCCTCTTATATTTATATTAGAAACAGTCTCATCAGCACTATACACTCCTGGCAAAGCCTGCATAGTATGCAATACATCTGTTTCTATAAGCCCAGGAAGAATCCCAAAATCCGAATAATCAATCTCAAAATCACCTCCTCTCACTTTATTTATTCCCTTGGTAATATAATTCTTAAAAACAACTTCTTGTAAATTAACTGGTTGTAGTGTTAGATATATAGTAGAGCAATCATTTTTCTTAAAAAAATCAGGCGAATAGTTTATACTGGTATACCCTAAATGATCAATAAAAATTGGTTCTTTTAACACTTCAACTTCTAGTTCAAAATACCCTTGATCATTAGTAATAGTTGATTTGTTTTTTGTAGTAATAGTTACATTATCAATCGGTTTTTTTTCGTTTGTATCTTTAATAAAACCGCAAATAATATACCCCATATTAGAAATGTTTTTCTGGCTATTAATTGAGATAAAATTATTAGCCAAAGAAGTAAAAACAAGTCCTGTTACTTTTTTGATGTAATTTAATGTTTGATCAAATGTCAAGGTTTCTTTTGGAGGAACAAGGGATATACCTTCGATAACATCGTTAGCAAAAGTAAATTGAAATGGAAAACGTTTCTCAATATCGGCAATCACTTCGATCAAATCCTTTTCCTGAGTGTTTTCCTGACAAAAAGCGTTAGTAAAAATGAAGCACAGTAGTATACATAAAATAGTACTTATTGCACTATTTTTTTCTTTTATGAAATGTAATGTGATTAGACTCGTCAACTCTAAAATTTAAATCTAAGGGTAAAGTTATAGATTTTAAAGCATCCTGTAAATTATTATGTACAAAACCTCCTGTAAAAATTCGATTAACGTCTATATTATCCAGTGCAAAGGTTACTTCATATTGTCTTTCGAGCTCTTTTAAAACCTCTCCAAATGGTTCACTCTTAAAAGTACTAACATTATTCATCCAATTCAGAGAAGATTGTGAATTCTCTTCAAAATAGACTTGACCCTTGACAATTTTAATAGCATTGCCTGCTTTTAGGTTAATATCAGGTTGATTTACCTGCGCTACTAACACCAATCCTTCGAGGCAAGCTACCTCAAAATAGTCTTCCCTACTTTTAACATTAAACTGTGTACCTAATACAGAAATTTTTCCGAACTGTGTTACCACATCAAACTTGCTGCCTTTAGAAACTTTAAAAAATGCTTCTCCCGTAAGGTTAACAACACGATCTTTCTTCCATTTCTTTTTACTGTATCGAATAAAGGATTTTGAGTTAATCTCAACCTCTGATGCATCTGGTAGTTCTATTGTAGCTTTCTCACCTATACCTGTTCTAACTACCGTATCCAACGGTAAAAAGAATAAAGAAAGTAGACCTACCACCACTATTACAGAGGCAGCTATTTTTAATAAGGGATTGTAGTCTCTTATTCTCCTGACTTTAGATAATTTAGATTTCTGAACATCTTTCAAAATAGCCTCAAAATCTATATCCCCTGAGACTTCACTTGCTTTAAAAGCTTGTGCCCCCTCAAGAACACTTAGATGTGTATCATACTCATCTAATGCCATAAAAGCTTGATTTTCTTCCTCAGTCAATTCTTCCGAAAGCCATTTCTTTATGAGATATTCTCTATCCATTTTCTTTGCTTCATTTATATATATAACAACTTACTTCCTTTTTTCCCTTTATATTTTTCAAAATTAATTAAACCCTTCTAAATTCTCTTTCAGTATTTTATAAGCCATATACACTCTATTTTCTATCGCTTTTCTGGTAGTACCAAGCATTTCGGCTATTTCTGTCTGCTTCTTACCTTCTACTTTGTTTAGTAAAAAAGAAACTCGTTGATCTTCTGTAAGTAAACCTAGGGCTTTTTGATATTTTTGAAAATATTGCTCCTGCTCAAAGATAAACTCAGGAGTTTCATTAGTATACCCTTTTGGTACTATTTGTTTATAACGCAACACCACTTTCTGATGTTTAATTTCATTAAGCATCATATTATTAGCTATTGTAAACAAAAAATTTTTAGCTTTATTAGGAACTACATCCTCACATTTATCTAACAACTTAATAAAAGCATCCTGAACCTTATCTCGAGGATTTAAAACTTCTCCATATTTATAATACAAATAATTATATAGATCTTTAGAAAACTCCTCATAAATATGCGAAAACACATTTTGATCGCATACATTTTCGGGTTGTTTATCACGCATAAAAACTAACTATTTGAGGTAAATATAAAAAAACATGAAATATTAAAAGGGATTTCTAAGGGCAAATTGTTATTGTAGTATAAAAGGTTACTAATTGAAGTAAATACATGAAAATAAAAAATTACTTTTTTATACTTTTTTTGCCCTTAATCACATCGATCACATTGGTTTCATGCAGAAGCGAATCTGATACGCTTATAGAAGCACCCCAAAATCAAATTATTGAATTGAATTCGGAAATAGCGAATTTGATTTCAAAAGTTTCGATGAATGATGGATCGATTGATAACATCATTGATAATACCACCTGCCATACGGTTAAACTTCCAGTTACTGTGATTATCGATGAACAAGAAGTAGTCATTGATTCAGTAGAAGATTTTAGAATCATCGAGAATCTTTTTACTGAATCTAATGACAACTCACTAAATCTAGAGTTTGTTTTTCCCATTACTATTATTTATTCTGATTATTCTGAAAGTACTATCGAAAATAATGACGCGTTAATCACTATCCGAAATACCTGTGACGTAGCTGATGAAACCATTCGTTGTATTGATTTTATATATCCTTTTACTTTATCTGTCTTTAATTCACAAAGTGAATTAATGCAAATCACAACACCAACCAATGATAAGGAATTGTATAGGTTTATCATGGATCTTGAAAATGAAGATATTGCAAATATAGATTTCCCAATTTCTGTTGTTTTTGAGAATGGAGATGAAATTTCTGTAAACACTATCAACGAATTAGCAACAGCTATTGAAGCCACTATAGCCAATTGTGATCAAGAAGAAGAAGAGGAAGAAGAAGAGGAAGAAGAAGAAGAGGAAGAAGAGGAAGAGGAAGAAGAAGAAGAAGAAGAAGTAACCATCGACTTATTTACCGAAACTATTACTACTGGAACGTGGGAAGTACAGAAATACAAAGACAACCAAAGTAATGAAACACAAAACTACGGAGACTATATTTTTACTTTCATAGAAAATGGAGTAATAAGCGTAGAAAACATAGCTACAAATGAACTTACATCTGGTATATGGTCTATCACAACAAATGATGAAAGTGGTTTTGATGTAAGCATTGATCTCGGCTCTACAGCTCCCTTAGACAAACTCAATAAAAGTGATTGGAATGTCAAAGGAATACAAGACACTATGATTATGTTGGACGAAAGAAATGAGGATGAGATTAGTAAAGATGAATTATTTTTCAAACAGTTATAGATATAAACACAGTTAAGTCAACAAATACGCAACAACAACAAAATGATGGCAAAAAAAAGAATATTACTCGAAGGTATCCTAATTGTAGTGTACTGTATTTTTTTAGTTTGTTTTTTCTTAGCACAACTAAAAATAGTAATTTTTTAAGAAGAGTTCCTTGGTTTTTGAAAGGCCAATGATTTCCAACCTTATTGATATAGATAGTCGGGGGGCTATTTACATTAAAATAAAAAGGAAGGAAAATGAAATGAAGTATACTATAAAATGTTTTCATTTCTAATTTAAGTACTGATTTATTTCAGAATTTTCTAAAACTAAAAAGGCGATGAGATAGTATCTCTTCGCCTTTTATTTTATTAAATAAGAAAGGTCAAAATTATTTTAATCCACCTTCTTAATTCGTTCTATTTTTTTAACATGTCTCTTAGACAATATTACTTAAAAAACGAGTCTACAAATTCATATTTATTAAATATCTGAAGATCTTCTATACCCTCTCCTACTCCGATATATTTTACTGGGATCTTAAACTGATCACTTATTCCTATAACAACACCTCCCTTGGCGGTTCCATCAAGTTTTGTAACTGCTAATGATGTAACTTCTGTTGCCGCAGTAAACTGTTTAGCCTGTTCAAAAGCATTCTGTCCTGTAGAACCATCTAATACTAATAACACATCATGGGGGGCATCCCCAATAACCTTCTGCATTACTCGTTTCACTTTTGTCAATTCGTTCATTAAATTGACTTTATTATGCAATCTTCCTGCAGTATCGATAATTATAACATCTGCACCTTGATTTAAACCTGATTGTAACGTATCAAAAGCAACAGAAGCAGGATCACTCCCCATATCTTGTTTAACAATAGGCACATCTACTCTATCAGCCCAAACCTGTAATTGATCAATGGCCGCTGCTCTAAACGTATCTGCAGCTCCAAGAACAACTTTTAATCCTTTTGCTTTTAATTGATAGGCTAATTTTCCTATAGTCGTAGTTTTACCAACTCCATTAACACCAACAACCATAAGTACATATGGCTTTTTATCTTCAGGAATCTCAAAATCTGTAGCCTCACCAACATTAGTTTCAGAAAGCAAGCCTGCAATCTCTTCTCTAAGGATTTGATTTAACTCGTCTGTACCAAGGTATTTATCTTTGGACACACGGTTTTCTATACGTTCTATAATTTTTATGGTAGTCTTAACTCCTACATCACTTGTTACCAAAATTTCCTCAAGATCATCCAAAACATCATCATCAACCTTGGATTTACCAGCAACAGCTTTACTTAATTTTGAAAAAAAGTTAGTCTTGGATTTCTCTAACCCTTTATCAAGTGTTTGTTTTTTTTCAGAGGAAAATATATTTTTAAAAAGACCCATGTGTAATATAAAATATGGAAAAATTAAAACAACTAAGACATTTAGTCGTATTGCGGATAAATATAAAAATAAAGAGCCATTTCAAAAAAATTGAAACGGCTTCTTTTTAAAATATTTTAAGCAGGGATCTTATTTCTTAAAAAAATCATTAACTCCTTCTGGAGGCATAATTGATTCTACAAAAGTATAAGCTCCTGTTTTTGGAGATTTCACCATTTTGATGGCTTTCGTTAATCTCTTTGACCCTGTCTGTAACGATGCTACTGATTTCTTTGCCATGTCTTGCTATTATTTAATTTCTTTGTGAACAGTCATCTTCTTCAAAACAGGATTAAATTTCTTTAATTCCATTCTATCAGGACTATTCTTTTTATTTTTTGTTGTAATATATCTTGACGTACCTGGTTTACCAGTAGCCTTATGCTCAGTACATTCTAAAATTACTTGTACTCTATTACCTTTCTTTGCCATTATAAATATCTTTTAGAAAAGGAGATTATTTGCTTAGGAAACCTTTAGCCTTTGCTTCTTTCAAAACGGCAGAGATTCCTTTCTTATTTATATTTTTTAACGCAGCAGTAGACACCTTAAGTGTTACCCAACGATCTTCTTCTGGAATATAAAAACGTTTTTTAATCAAATTCGCATTAAATTTACGTTTTGTTTTATTCATTGCATGGGAAACATTGTTCCCAACCATTGCTTTTTTACCTGTAAGCTCGCAAACTCTTGACATCTCTTCTTAATTTTGGTATTATTTCAAAACAGGGTGCAAATTAACAAATTATTTACCTAACCACCAATAATTATCAATTAAATTTTCACTCTTTTTCAAAGTTTCTCATTTACCCTCAAGAAACTAAGAATATAAACATTTTTTGGAAACAAAATTACTACCTTTACTAGAAGAATACCCTAACAAACAGTAAACACTTTTAGTCATTTCGTTCTTTTTTTTATGAGCCACCCCTACTCATATCGATACTTAATGATTGTACTTTGTGAAATTTTTAGTTTCGCATACCTAAAATTCTAATTGGAGTAATTCAAGGGGCTTACCCACAAAGTAAGAAAATTGAAAAAATGATTGGAAAACATGAGATAGAAATTGGATCGGTATATTTTTTTGAAAACTATATCATTTCTGAGGTAAAAGAAGGAGCTATCATTACTTTCGAAAGCACCCAGAAACTATACGAACTTACCAAAAAATACTACGGTAACAAAACTCCTTTTGTCTACATTTCTAATCGAATTAATTCATACTCATTTGAGCCAACTGCGCATATTAAATCCAAAACAATATTTCCGAATTTAAAAGGATTGGCCGTAGTCATTTATGATCCTCTTAAAAATGAAATAGCACAACTTGAAAAAAAATTCCTGAACCACGTAGAAAATGGTATTTTTTATAATCTTGAGGAGGCAGTACAATGGGCAAAAAAAATAATCCCTAATGATTAATCCCTAAGTATTATCCTCTTGATTAACTTAATTATTTTACGCGCAAGGAAGACTAATACTATATTGTATATCTGAGATAAAAAAACACCAAAGCACCCTTATATTTTCTCAATATAACTAATAGATATAGCCCTTTAAACACATTTAATGCTTAAAATCATCAATTAAAAATAAATTAGGTTCGATCTTTGGTATAAGAAAGATTAAGAATTCAATTCTTTAAACAAAAGTTCAAAAGATTTATGCACCGCCCTAGCAATCGTTCTCTGTCTATTTTTACTAAACACAAATTTCTCAGAAAAAACCTTATGCGGTGTAGCAATACTAATAAAAACAGTGCCTATTTCTGCATCTCCTTCTCCTTTTTCGGGCCCTGCATTACCGGTTGTACTTATTGCATACCCCGAAGCAAACTTTTGTTTTGCAGATAGCGCCATCGCTTCTGCAACTTCGTTACTTGTAACACTATGCTTTTGTATAACATCAGGTTCGACTCCTAAAACATCAATTTTCGATTGTGTTGAGTAAGCAACAAGTCCCCCATTAAAATAAGCAGAAGCGCCTTGGTTTAATGTTATTAATTCTGAAATTTTACCTCCTGTACAACTTTCTGCCAATGCTAAGGTTTGGTTTTTCTCAACTAATAATTTACCAATTTTAACCTCTAACGTTTCATCATCCTCATACCCTACAATATGATCACCAATAACTTTGTGTAATTCGGCTAATTTTTTTTCAATTGTATTTTCTAAAACATATTTATCTGTTCCTCTTGCAGAAAGACGTAATCGCACACTTCCCAAATTAGGCAAATATGCCAATTTTATAAACGCAGGTAAGCTATTTTCCCAGTCTTCTATACGATTAGCCAATATACTCTCGCCCAGACCGTATGTAAGTACGGTTTTATGAAGAATAAAAGGTCTATCAAACTTTTTTCTTAATCGGGGAAGCACTTGATCTTCTACAAGTTTCTTCATTTCAAAAGGCACTCCGGGCATTGAAATAAAAACAGTATCGTTTTTTTCTAGCCACATACCAGGGGCAGTCCCAAAATTATTTGTTAGAACGATCGCTGACTTAGGAACAAGTGCTTGCATTCTATTAGTTTCTGTTATCGGGACTTTAATATAATCTGCAAATAGTTTTTCTATATGAAGTAAAACTTCATCATTTCGAATTAAACTATCCTCAAAATACTCGCAGATTGTATGCTTTGTTATATCATCTTTGGTAGGCCCAAGTCCTCCTGTCATAATAACGATATCAGCTCTATTACTTGCCTCTTGCATAGCATCAAGAATATGCTGCTTATCATCACGAATTGATGTTATCTGATGTACATCAACTCCTATTTTATTAAGTTCTTTACCTAGAAATGCTGAATTAGTATCAACTATCTGACCGATAAGAATTTCATCACCTATTGTAATAATTTCTGCAATCATATTTAGGTAAAATCCGCTTTTAAAGCTTCAATAGCATTATTAACGGTAGTTACAATATGATTCAGAACTGGTTTTATATCCTCTTTAGCCCTCTTTGTTTTGGACCAAGACTCTATTTCCTTTATTTGTTTCAATAAATCTATATCAAACAATTGAAGGTTCGGTTTCATCTTATGAGCATATTGATATGCCATTTGTGGATTATCAGAATCAACAGCTTGTACCATACTATCAAGATCAGGTGGTATCTCTTCTAAAAAAGTTTGTACCAATACAGCAATAAACTCTGTATCACCTCCTGATAATTCATCTACATGCTTTAAACTATATCCTTTGCCCATTTATTTAACTTTTATTGAAAAAAATTGTTGGTTATTAAGATGTCCTACCAAAATATCGTCCGGTTTTACACCCCCTACACCCGATGGTGTACCTGTAAATATAACATCTCCAATCTTTAAAGTAAAATATTTTGACACATATTCTATTAATTCATCAATTTTCCAAAGCATAAATTTTGTATTCCCATTCTGAACAGTTTTTCCATTCTTCTCTAAAGAAAAAGATATATCATCCACATTTTCTATAGTTTGTTTGGGAATCCAATCCCCAATCACAGCAGACCCATCAAATGCTTTAGCTTTCTCCCATGGCAATCCTTTTTCTTTTAAATACCCTTGAACATCTCTTGCTGTAAAATCTATACCCAAACCAATTTCATCGTAATATTTGTGTGCAAATTTTTTATCAATATGTTTGCCTACTCGATTTATTTTGACAAGTACTTCTACTTCATAATGCACATCATTAGAAAAATCTGGAATAAAAAATGGCTGTTTTTTTAATAAAATAGACGTATCTGGCTTCAAAAAAACAACCGGATGTTCTGGTTTTTCATTTTCTAATTCCTTGATATGGTCTGTATAATTACGACCTATACAAATAAGCTTCATAGGATAAAAAAATTAAAAGAAAGGTAATATATAAGGAAATTAGATTTTTACAATTTAAAGCTATTATTCAATTTACGCAATCGAATTGCCGTTAACACCTTTTTAGTATATAAAGGAAAATCTGCATTTTGTATCCACCCAAAATACCCTGGCTCTTCTTCCATCACCTTTTCAACTAACTTTTCTTTATGTTTTCCAAAAGCGAAGGTTTCTTTACCTTCTTCATTGTAAGCAATAAAGCCAGCAAAATCTGCAAACTGTTTGCGCGAACTAAACTCTGCCAAAAACTTTGCATCATTCTCTAATTCTGGATATTTATCCAACTGCGCTTTCAACACCTCATAAGTTGCCATTGTATCAGCTTCTGCAGAATGTGCATCCGTTAAATCTTTATCACAATAGAATTTATAGGCTGCTGATAAGGTACGCTTTTCCATTTTGTGAAATATCGTCTGAACATCGATAGCGACAGTATTTTTCATATCAAAATCTACCTCTGCTCTTAACAATTCTTCTGCTAATAAAGGGATATCAAATCGATTAGAGTTAAATCCTCCTAAATCACACCCCTTAATCATGTCATTGATAGCAGATGCCAATTGTTTAAAAGTTGGTTCTCCCGCCACCTTTGCATCGTCTATACCATGTATTGCTGTAGTTTCTGCAGGAATCGGCATTTCTGGATTTACCAACCAAGTCTTACTTTCTTGCGTACCATTAGGAAATACTTTAAGAATAGATATCTCAACAATTCGATCTTTAGAAATGTTTACACCAGTAGTTTCAAGATCGAAAAAACATAGTGGTTTCTTTAATTTAAGCTCCATAAATAATTTGTGTGATACTCAAAGATAACTGCTATTCTCTAACATTCTTATAGCACATCTGTACTTTAACATTTTTAATACTTACACAATCTTCTTAACAAACACATTATCTGCAAACTTCCTTGTTACAGTTTCTACGCAATTGTTAAACTCTATTTTCATAGACTTGTCAAATTCTCTAACTTCTAAAACCTTTATTTCACTACTTAGAGCTAATCCAATACTTGAAACATATTTTAAAAAACTTACTGAACCATCTTTTACAGAAATAAGACTACAAACTTCATTTTCCATTAATGAAGAAAGAGTTATTTTGGGCAAGACAGCATATTCGCCTTCAGCGTTCGGAATCAATTCACCGTGCGGATCCTGTTTAGGAAAATCCATAAAACGATCCAACTCATTAATCAGTTTAAATGATTTAACATGCTCTAACTGCTCTGCCACATCATGCACTTCATCCCAAGTAAAATTTAAATAATTACATAAAAAAGTTTCCCAGAGTCTATGTTTTCGAATTAATCGTAGCGCTATGCCTCTTCCCTCTTCTGTCAAATCCAATTTCCCGTACTTCTCACTTACTACATATTTTTTAGTCTTTAGCTTTTTAATCATGCTATTTGTAGAAGCAGGAGACACCTTTAGATACTCAGCTAATTGATTATTTCCAACTTTATCAGTACCATCATCTATGAGCAACTGAAATAGCGCTTTTAAGTAATCCTCTTCACTTTTTGTTAAATTACTCAAATTCGATTTGTTAGTCATAGCTAACTTTTTTAGTTTTGTATAATTAATTTTGTAAAAATACTAAACCAAATAATTAATAAAAACACTACCACACACTTTTTCGATATTATTTAGAAAAACGTTCAACGTTAGTATCAAATTTTAAAATCAAAAGTACTTACCAAATCTACCCTAAATTAAAAGTAGATTTAAGAACCATACTAAAAAGGTACTTGATAAATACAATATGAAAAAAAATATAACCCTACTCTTCATCGCCATAACACTATTCTCTTGTAAAAAAGAGGTTAAGAATAAGAATCAAAAACTTACTGTGGTAACAACCACATCGATGATTACGGATTTGGTAAAAAATATTGGAGGAAATGCCATTGATTTAGAAGGCTTAATGGGAAGCGGTGTTGACCCTCATCTATATAAAGCTAGTGAAGGTGACGTCTCTAAACTAGTAAATGCAGATGTAATTTTCTACAATGGATTGCACCTTGAAGGAAAACTTGTCGAAGTTTTTAAAAAAATGGGGAGTCAGAGCACAAAAACCATTGCTATTGGTGAATGTATTACTAAAAACGAATTAATAGGCTCTGATTATTTTGCCTCTAATTATGACCCTCATATTTGGTTTAGTGTTCAAAACTGGAAGACTGTAACGTCATTCGTTATTGATAAATTAAGCTCTATAGACCCAAAAAACGCCACTACCTATGAGAGTAATGGAAAAATATATTTGAAACAATTGGATGAATTGCAGAAAAAATTAAACACTAAAATAGCCTCATTACCAAAAGAAAAACGAATTCTGGTAACTGCTCATGACGCATTTAGTTATTTTGGAGCATCCTATGATTTTGACGTTGTTGGTCTACAGGGATTATCTACTGCGACTGAGGCAGGTGTACAAGACGTTCAAAAATTAGCCGGTTTTATTATTGAAAAAAAAGTAAAAGCAATTTTTGTAGAAAGCTCTGTTCCCAAAAGAACGATAGAAGCACTACAAGCTGCGGTAAAATCAAAAAATCATGAAGTAAGTATTGGCGGAACACTTTTTTCTGATGCATTAGGCAACTCAGACACAATAGAAGGAACTTACATTGGCATGTTCGAATATAATGTAAATACCATTGTTAACGCCCTAAGATAACTAGACACCTATTAGTACAAAACCAGAATACAAGAACACTGTCAAAATACTTATAAAAAAAACAGAAAAACCAATATCCCCAAAAGTCATGAAAAAAGAAAGACTTAATTAAACTGTACGAACATATTCATTATGGAAAACAAAATTGCTGTCAGAATTGATGATCTTACCGTTGCTTATAATTATAAGCCGGTATTATGGGATATTGATCTTGCTATCCCAGAAGGTGTTCTAATGGCGATTGTAGGTCCCAATGGAGCCGGTAAATCAACTTTGATCAAATCGATTCTAGATATCATCAAGCCTATCGCAGGAAGTGTTCAGATTTACGGAAAGCCATATAAAAACCAACGTTCATTAGTGGCTTATGTTCCTCAAAAAGGAAGTGTAGATTGGGATTTCCCTACGACTGCACTAGATGTAGTAATGATGGGGACTTACGGCAGCTTAGGATGGATAAAAAGACCCGGAAAAAAAGAGAAAAAGGCATCATTAGAAGCTTTAGAAAAAGTAGGTATGCTTTCTTTTAAAAACAGACAAATAAGCCAATTATCAGGAGGGCAACAGCAACGTATATTTCTTGCCAGAGCTCTAGTGCAAAATGCATCTATTTATTTTATGGACGAACCTTTTCAGGGAGTAGATGCTACAACAGAAAAAGCCATTATCAATATTCTAAAAGAACTTAGAAAAGCAAAAAAAACTGTTGTTGTAGTGCACCATGACCTGCAAACAGTGCCAGAATATTTTGACTGGGTAACTTTCCTGAATGTAAAAAAAATTGCAACAGGACCTGTTAAAGACATTTTCAATGATGATAATTTGACCAAAACTTATGGCATTAACTATAAAGTTAGTGTTCAACAATAAAACCATCAACTAAATACGAAAAATGAACCTAATAGAATACATAGAGCTCGTTTTTACAGACTATACATTACGTACCATAACACTGGGGACTGCTATATTAGGAGCCATTTGCGGTATGCTAGGAAGTTTTGCCGTATTACGAAAACAAAGTTTGCTTGGTGACGCCATTTCTCATGCAGCGTTGCCAGGGATTGCTATTGCCTTTCTTATTATCGGAACAAAAAACAGCTCTGTTTTTCTACTAGGAGCTTTAATAAGTGGACTAGTAGGAACTTTTTGGATTCGAGGAATTATAAATAAAACGCATCTTAAATCTGATACCGCATTAGGACTAATATTATCCCTTTTTTTTGGATTTGGAATGTTATTACTTACCTACATCCAAAAAAAACCAAATGCAAATCAAGCAGGTCTCGAAAGTTACCTTTTTGGACAAGCAGCCACCCTTCTCGAAAGCGATGTTTGGCTGATGGCAATAGTAACCGCTATTAGTTTAATTATATTACTTCTTTTCTGGAAAGAACTTAAATTACTCTTATTCGATACTGACTATACCAAAACACTAGGTTTTAACATCAAGTTTTTAGATATCCTAATCACTACATTTATTGTTATTGCTATCATTCTGGGATTGCAAACTGTTGGGGTTGTTCTTATGAGTGCAATGTTATTAGCCCCAGCAGCAGCAGCGAGACAATGGACAAATAACTTATCTATCATGGTAATTCTTGCTGCGATATTTGGTGCTGCTTCTGGTGTTATAGGTACCGCTATTAGTGCCAGTCATAACAACCTTTCTACCGGACCTGTAATAGTACTAGCAGCGGGAGTATTAGTAGCATTCTCATTTATATTTTCACCAAGTCGTGGTCTTTTATTTAGAGAAATTCGTTTTAGAAAAAACAGAAATGATCTTCAACTACATAAAACACTATCCTTTATGTATAATATAGCAAAAACACATGAAGACATAACACATCCACATGCTATCAAAATCTTGAATAATTTTCAGGGGTTTACAAAAAAATCATTACAACAACTAGAAGATAAAGACTTCGTTCAAATCAAAGGAAATATGTGGTCAATGACAGAATCAGGATATCAAAATGCTTCGAACCTATATGACCAATTACTAAAAGAAAACAATGAATAGCGCACAGATAGAAATACAATTAATAGCCAGTTTAGTAGCCATTGCTTGTGCTATCCCGGGCACCTTTCTTGTACTTCGTAAAATGGCATTGATTACTGATGCCATTAGTCATTCTATTTTACCCGGAATTGTTATAGGTTTTTTTATCACCCACGACCTCTCCTCACCTTTATTAATTCTTCTTGCCGCTGCTAGTGGCGTAATTACCGTAATATTAGTAGAATTTATTCAAAAAACAGGCCTGGTAAAAGAAGACACTGCTATTGGATTAGTTTTTCCTGCCCTATTCAGTATTGGGATTATACTTATTGCCCAAAACGCTAATGATGTCCACCTCGATGTTGATGCTGTACTACTGGGTGAGCTTGCCTTTGCTCCTTTTGACAGACTAATTCTAGGAGGAATAGATGTAGGACCTAAATCTTTATGGATTATTGGTATTATCCTATGTTTTTCGATAGGATTACTGATTGCTTTTTTTAAAGAACTAAAGGTAAGTACATTTGATGTTGGCCTTGCCTCCTCTATGGGTCTTTCTCCTGTGCTCATGCATTATGGTTTAATGACCATGTCATCAATTACAACTGTTGGAGCATTTGATGCCGTCGGAGCTATTTTGGTAATTGCGTTGATGATTGCACCAGCTGCTACAGCTTACTTATTGACAAATGATCTCAAAAAAATGCTACTACTATCTGTATTATTCGGGGTCTGCAGTGCTATTCTTGGCTATTGGTTCGCGCACATATTAGATTTATCCATATCGGGATCAATGACCACTGTATTAGGTTTTATTTTTTTAATGGTGTACTTATTTGCTCCAAACAAGGGGTTGTTTTCTGTCCTATACAGACAACGACAACAAAGAATAGAAGTATCTCTACTAACATTTCTTCTTCACCTAGGAAATCATATAGAAGAAGAAGAGCGTCATGTAAAGCATTTAAACGAACATATCAATTGGCAAAAAGTACGATCAAAGCTAGTCCTCAATCTTGCCTTAAACAACAATATGATCACTATAGAAAACAATATTGTCTCCCTTACAAAAAAAGGAGAAAGTTTTACTACTGAGGCTATTGATTATATTGTAAATAACAAAAATGCAGAAATTGAGAATATGAAAGATCGATTTTTCTTATTCAGGGGATAGGTCTACATACAACCTTTCTAATTAAAGGTCTTCAAGACAATCTCGAAACTTGATTTCACATTTAGTTATCAAAATAGTATCTTTATATGACAGCGCAAATCTATTGTTCATGAAAAAAACCATTTTCTTACTTACTTTCATCGTTTCTTTTATAGGCTATACACAACCAGAAAAAGTGTTTTTGGTAGAAGAGAAATTAAAAAAAAGAACAATTATTTATGTTCAAAATGATACCGAAGAAGATAAAAGTGTATTCTTAAAAGTTAATCCTGTGGGATATAGGAAAAGCGCGCAACGCCCTATTATTAAAAATATCCCTGCAAAAAGCAAAATGCAAATGCTCATTCTTATTCCTTTGGTTGATGTACCTTCTAATTACACATACAACTTAATTATTAATGATGAATTGCAGAGCATTGATGCAAAAAGAAACAAAGAAAAAGAACTTAAAAATAAAAAAGACGTCTTGTTTTAATCGTAGAAAAATGAATTTAATCTAAAGAGGAATTTCTTTGAGCCTTTCTTTTAACTACTTCAATAATTACAGGTATATACTTTTTGCCATTTCCTTTATATACTTGCTCATATAATTGTATAGCCTCTTTATACTCGCCTTTTGATTCTAAAACCCAAGCCAAAAAATAACTTGACTTCAAGTCTTTACCCATAGACAAGTTACTTCTAAAATCTTGTTCAGCCTTATCCAACTCCCCACTAATAAAGTACCGTATTCCTCTTTCCCAAACCAAGTCTTTATCAGTATTAGTATTAATTAATGCAGTTAAAGAGTCTATTTTTTTTTCTATTTCTCCTTCAGCCTTTTCTTTTTTAAATGATGATGTACGCCTTCCTTCCTCTACGATATCATAAAAAAAATCACACTTATGCACTAATACTTTTTGTAGATCATACATCAAGTTACTTACACTTTTGTATGCTTTTTCAAATACATCAGGATCAAAACCATTATTTATTTCCTCTTTTTGCTTCCCTTTTTCAATTTTTGGCAAATACTCTTTAGAACAATTATCTAGAAGACGTTCATTATTTTTTTTTAAATCACCTTTTGAAATACAAGAACACACATTATCAGCATAAGTATCCATTTGAGATTCGCTCAACCTATATTCCTGACTATTAGCGACACCAGATATCATTATGAGAATTAGCAATTGAGCACGAATCATTTTTACATTTTAATTTATAAACCAAATAAGCAAATGACACTTTTCTTATCTCGCTATTCTATTATTTTTTTGGTATTTTATTATTTCAAAACCAGACACTTTTTCGGATAGAAAATTTAGACCTTTTTAGAACTGACGATCTACGTCCCATGCTTCGAGATATTCTTTAACTCGCTGCACAAACTGTCCGCCTAATGCTCCGTTTACCACTCTATGATCATAGGAATGTGATAAAAACATTCTATAACGTATGCCTATAAAATCTCCTTCTGGTGTTTCTATTACTGCAGGAACTTTTCTTATAGCTCCTAATGCCAATATACCTACCTGAGGTTGATTGATTATTGGCGTTCCCATAATACTTCCAAAAGACCCAACATTGGTTACCGTATATGTTCCATCTTGAATATCATCAGGCTTTAAAGAATTATTTCGAGATCGGTTTGCTAAGTCATTGACAGCCTTGGTAACGCCCACCAAATTTAATTGATCAGCATTTTTGATAACAGGAACAATTAAATTACCATCTGCTAAGGCAGTGGCCATTCCTATATTAATATTCTTCTTTTTGATGATGCTAGACCCCTTAACAGAGATATTCATCATAGGAAAATCTCTTAATGCTTTAGCTACAGACTCTATAAAAATAGGAGTAAATGTAAGGTTCTCTCCTTCCCTATTCATAAAATCCGTCTTCACCTTATTTCTCCAATTCCAGATATTAGTTACATCTGCTTCTATAAAAGATTGCACATGAGCAGATGTATTAATAGAATCAATCATATGTTGAGAAACAAGTTTACCCATTCGGGTCATTTCTATGATTTCATCTTCTCCAGAAACTATTGCTGTTGATTCCTTAGCAGGTATTGCTTCTTTTGTAGTAACTTCTTTAATGGTATTAGAAGTATCAATACCCGCAATATCTACTGAATTTGATCGATTCTCAATGAACTTCAAAATATCATTTTTGGTTACACGGCCATCTTTACCAGTTCCCTCAATTGTATCAAGTTCTAACTCAGAAACTCCTTCTGCAGAAGCGATATTTTTGACTAATGGTGAATAAAATTTATCACTTTCAACTATTTCGGATGATGATGCATTAGCAGATGTATCTATTACCGCTGCCATTTGTGTTTCTAAAATCTTTGCCTCATCAGAAGAATCATCCTCATCATTATCTAACGCGGTATCTTTAAGAAAAGAATCTGATACTGCTTCTCCATTTGTTTGTATAACGGCTATTGTCTGCCCTACCTTCACAACATCATCTACCTCAAAGAGTTTCTTAACAAGAACACCCTCTACTTCACTAGGAACCTCACTATCAACCTTATCTGTAGCGATCTCAACAACTGCATCGTCCATTTCTATTGTATCCCCAACTTCTTTTAACCAAGTTGTAATGGTTGCTTCTGCAACACTTTCACCCATTTTAGGAAGTTTAAGCTCAAATTCTGCCATATTCTTAATAAATAGTCTTTTTACGTTATTCTTTTTGCGAATTTAATTAAAATTAAAGTCAAACAATGCTTTATTTATATTAAAATTTATTTAAAAACCACTTCTAATTACTCGTATCCAGAAGTTTTATTTTATTATAAAAGTCACTAAAGGTCGTCAAAAATAATCCCGATCATTAGTATCCCCCAAATTTACTGTAAATTCTAAGGAGTTATTCAAAATTAACTAAGGTATTTCTTACGTTCATCAAACACTTTTTTTAAACATTAAAAATCAAGGCGATGGCACTTTAATTCTGTATTCAAAAAGTGTATTAGTATCGTTAAGAATTTTTAATTGCTTTCTCAAAAGGGATTCTATTCACAATACTTCTTCCCAACGTGACTTCATCGGCATACTCTAGCTCATCATTTACACCAATACCCCTGGCAATTGTTGAAGTCTTAATATCTAACCCTTCTAATTGTTTGTATATGAAAAAATTAGTGGTATCACCTTCCATAGTAGCACTCAGTGCAAATATTAATTCTTTTATCTCTCCTAAAGCAGCCTTCTCTACCAAAGAAGCAATATTTAATTCATTAGGACCAATACCATCAAGTGGACTTATTTTTCCTCCTAGAACATAGTACAACCCCCTGTATTGCCCAGTACTCTCTATTGCCATAACATCTCGTATATCCTCAACAACACAAACAATCCCTCTGTTTCTACTAGGATTATTACAAATCTCGCAAATATCTACATCACTGATACTGAAACATGTTTTACAATACTTAATATCTTTTCTCAGAGCTCCCAAAGCGTTTGTTAAGTGTTCTGTTTGTGATTGAGGTTGTCTTAACAAATGTAATACCAATCTTAATGCAGTACGCTTGCCGACACCCGGTAATTGAGACATTTCATATACCGCGTTTTCTAATAATTTTGAAGAAAATTCCATATCGGGGCAAATTTACAGTTTTTAAGCTGAATTCTTTGATTTTTCTATGTACCAAAGAATTCTGGTAAGATAGAACCTCCTAAAATTTAAAGTTCTTAGTAATTACGTTCATTAGAAAAACAATAAGAGCCTAAAATTAATCCTACTGCTATTATTTCGCTTCTTTCTTGACAGTTAGTAAGCTAGTTTTTATTTGACCAAAACTATATAATACTAAAATTAAGAGAACATGAATATTCCTTCTATAACCGAGTACTAATCGATAATACAGGTTGAAAGCATTTTTATTATTTTTACTAAAAAAGTAAACAATCATGTTCGACTCACTTTCAGAAGAAATGCAGCTTATTCTGATGATTATTGGTATTGCGGTTTTATTTGTTGCCGTATCCTGGAATACTAAAAGAAATAAAAACAAGTTGTATCACAGAGGTAAGCGCAATTTTAAAAATAATTATCTAGCTAAAAAAAAGAAAAAATAAAATAGTTGTATTGTATTGTTTGAAGCAAAAAAAATGATATTATATCAACACACTTACATCTTATGAAAATATATACAAAAACGGGAGACAAAGGAACCACTGCTTTATTTGGAGGAACTAGAGTCCCCAAACATCATATTCGAATTGATAGTTATGGCACCATTGATGAACTAAATTCATACATTGGACTCCTAAGAGATCAAAATATAGATAATCACAGCGCAACTACATTGATAACCATTCAAAATAAACTTTTTACTATTGGTTCTATTTTGGCCACTGATCCCGAAAAAGCAATTCTTAAAAATGGTCAAAAGCGTTTAACTATCCCTACCATACAAATAGAGGATATTGAACTATTAGAAAAAGAAATAGATCAAATGAATCAAACATTACCACCAATGACCAATTTTATATTACCCGGAGGACATCAGACCGTGTCATTCTGTCACATTGCCCGTTGCATATGCAGACGTGCAGAGCGCCTTGCGACAGCTTTATATGAAATAAGCCCCTTTGAACCATCAACATTACAGTACTTAAACCGACTATCTGACTATCTTTTTGTACTGGCACGAAAATTGTCCCAAAGTCTAAAAGCAGAAGAAGTAAAATGGATTCCTGAAAAAAATTCTAAACTTTGATTACCAGCTTTTTTTCGTAAATAAAAACCATAAAAAAATCACGTTCTTATAATTATTGTTTAAATAATTAATTTTTTACTTGACTTTTTAAACTAAAAAATTATTTTTGCAAAAAATAAACCAGTAAAGAGTATGTATTGGACTTTAGAATTAGCGTCCTATTTGAGTGACGCACCTTGGCCAGCTACAAAAGACGAATTGATAGATTATGCAATTCGTACTGGAGCGCCCTTAGAGGTTGTAGAAAACCTACAAGCAATTGAAGATGAAGGAGATTCATATGACTCTATAGAGGAGATATGGCCCGACTATCCTACCGACGAAGATTATCTTTGGAATGAGGATGAATATTAAATCAACGAAATAGTATTAAAAGTCTCGCAAGAGGCTTTTTTTTTGCGTAAATTATGCCGTTTTTAGGCAGTTTACCAATTTACGCACATTACAATGTATAATAAGCCCTTGGGCTTGAGATAGCATCAATCCTTTGTAAAACAAAGGATTATGATGGTTCGTGTTATTTTTTTAAAATTAACACTATTTAATTTCGTTTCGAAATTAAAATCTCATTTAAACACACAACCATAAATTATGGGAATTTTAGATTCTGTATTAAAGGTATTTGTTGGAGATAAATCCAAAAAAGATATTAAAGAAATCCAACCAAAGGTTGAGCTTATAAAGAAAGCTGAAAAAGAACTGAAAGGCTTATCAAATGATGAGCTACGTGCAAAGACAATTAGCTTTAAACAACAAATAAATGAAGCTCGTGCTGATATAAATACAAAAATTACTACACTTACTGAAGAAGCTAACTCAACAGAGAGCATTGATAGAAAAGAAGATATATACGGAGAAATCGATGCTTTAAAGGAAGAAGCATATCAGGTTACCGAAAAAATATTATCAAAAATTCTTCCTGAAGCTTTTGCAGTAGTAAAAGAAACTGCTACTAGATTCGCTAACAATGAATTTATCGAAGTAACAGCTTCTGCATATGACAGAGAACTATCTGGAACCAAAGAGCATGTTACCCTAAATGATGACATGGCAGTATGGGCTACAAGCTGGGATGCCGCCGGAAAAGAAGTAAAGTGGGATATGATCCACTACGATGTGCAACTTATTGGTGGTATTGCACTGCATCAAGGAAACGTTGCCGAGATGCAAACCGGTGAAGGAAAAACACTGGTAGCTACGCTTCCGGTATATTTAAATGCATTATCAGGTAATGGTGTTCATCTAGTTACTGTAAATAATTATCTTTCACGTCGAGACAGTGAATGGATGGCCCCTATTTTTCAATTTCATGGGCTTACCGTTGATTGTATAGATAACCACAAACCTAATTCTGCAGAACGTCGCGCCGCATATAACGCAGATATTACATATGGTACCAATAATGAATTTGGTTTTGATTACTTAAGAGATAATATGTCGCATGCACCCGAAGATCTGGTGCAAAGACCTCATAATTATGCAATAATTGATGAAGTAGATTCTGTATTGATAGATGATGCACGTACCCCTCTGATAATATCTGGACCTATCCCAAAAGGAGATATTCACGAATTTGATGAACTCAAACCTAAAATATCTGATATAGTTTCGGTACAACAAAAATTTCTTACTACGGTTCTAGCAGAAGCTAAAAAATTGATTAAGGAAGGCAACACAAAAGATGGAGGGTTTAAATTATTACAGGTATATCGAGGAATTCCTAAAAACAAAGCACTAATTAAGTTTTTAAGTGAAGAGGGAGTCAAAATGTTACTCCAAAAAACTGAAAACTTCTATATGCAAGATAATAATCGAGAAATGCATCAAATTGATGCCGATTTATACTATGTAATTGAAGAGAAAAATAATCAAATTGACCTTACCGACAAAGGGATAGAATACCTCTCTGGTAAAGACGACCCAGATTTCTTTGTTTTGCCACAAATAGGTATGGAAATAGCCAAAATCGAAGGAGCAGAATTATCCAAAGAAGAAGAGGCAGAAAAGAAAGAAGATCTTTTTAGAGAATATAGTGTAAAAAGTGAACGAATCCACACCCTACGTCAATTACTGAAAGCGTATTCTTTATTCGAAAAAGATGTAGAATACGTTGTCATGGACAATAAAGTAAAAATTGTTGATGAACAAACGGGGCGTATTATGGATGGTCGTAGATATAGTGATGGACTACACCAAGCAATAGAAGCAAAAGAAAACGTAAAAATTGAAGATGCAACTCAGACTTTTGCTACCGTAACATTACAGAACTATTTTAGAATGTATGGCAAATTGTCTGGGATGACTGGTACAGCGGTAACTGAGGCAGGAGAGCTTTGGGAAATCTATAAATTAGATGTTGTAGAAATCCCTACAAATCGCCCTATTGCAAGACATGATAGAGAAGATCTAGTATACAAAACAAAACGAGAAAAATACAATGCGGTTATAGAGCAAGTCACAGCACTATCGCAAGCCGGAAGACCCGTATTAATTGGTACGACTTCTGTAGAAATTTCAGAATTACTAGGTAGAATGCTTACCATTCGAAAAGTCCCTCATAATGTACTAAATGCAAAACTTCATAAAAAAGAAGCTGACATCGTTGCAGAAGCAGGGCATGCAGGTATCGTGACAATTGCAACTAACATGGCCGGTCGTGGTACCGATATAAAATTATCCGACGAAGTCAAAGCTGCCGGTGGACTTGCAATTATTGGTACTGAGCGTCATGATTCTCGTCGTGTTGATAGACAGTTACGAGGACGTGCCGGTAGACAAGGAGATCCAGGAAGTTCTCAGTTTTATGTATCACTAGAAGATAATCTTATGAGATTATTTGGTTCTGAGCGTATTGCCAAAATGATGGACCGAATGGGACTAAAAGAAGGAGAAGTTATTCAACATTCTATGATCTCTAAATCTATAGAAAGAGCACAGAAAAAGGTTGAAGAAAATAACTTTGGCGTACGTAAGCGACTTTTGGAATATGATGATGTAATGAACGCACAACGTGAAGTAGTCTACAAAAGGCGTTATCATGCACTATTTGGAGAACGTCTTCGAGTAGATATTGCTAATATGATCTATGATACCGTAGAGGTAATTACCGAAGGAAATAAAAACGCACAAGACTACAAAAACTTTGAGTTCGAATTAATTCGATATTTCTCAATGAGTAGTCCAATTTCATCTGAGGAATTTGAAAAAATGGACCCTCAAAAGATTAGTGCAGAAGTATACAAAGTAGCCTACGAGCATTATCAGGATAAAATGATACGTAATGCACAGACTGCCTACCCAGTAATCAAACAAGTATATGAAGATCCAGAAAGTAAATATGAGCGTATTTTGGTACCTTTTACTGATGGTGTAAAAAGTATAAATGTTGCTACTGATTTACAAAAAGCGTATGAATCAGAAGGAAAACAGTTAATTACTGATTTTGAAAAAAATATTACTCTGGCAATTATCGATGACACCTGGAAAACGCATCTTCGAAAAATGGATGAATTAAAACAAAGTGTACAATTAGCGGTTCATGAGCAAAAGGATCCTTTATTAATTTATAAATTTGAAGCCTTTGAATTATTCAAAGCTATGATAGAAGAGGTGAATAAGGATGTTATTTCTTTCTTATTCAAAGGAGAACTACCTACAGGTAACTCTCAAGACATTTCTGAAGCTAGACAGGTAAGACGAAAAGAAAAATTCGAAACATCTAAAGAAGAAATACCAAATATGGATGAGCGTGCCGCTCAAAATAGAGCTGCAGGTGAAACACAAGGACAGCCCCAAGTAACAGAAACAATCGTCCGTGAACAGCCAAAAATAGGGCGTAATGATAGAGTAACTATTAAGCATGTAATGAGTGGAGAAAGTAAGGTTGTAAAATACAAACAAGCTATTCCATTAATAGAAAAAGGAGAATGGGTCCTTGTAAATGATTAATCCAAAATAGTCTATTTTTAAATATCTAAAAAACCTGAAGTCGACTTCAGGTTTTTTTTATTTACTATAAATACTTATTTAAATAAAAATACCTCTACTTTAATGTACTCCAATGTAAACATATAAAAGTCCTGAAATTATAGTACAAACTAATATATTTTTAAAAGAAGATTAGGATCCGGACAGTTTTGAAGATAAAATGCTATGTCTGATTTATTAGAGACTCCTGGATAATCTCCTATATTCCCCTGAATATCCTTAATGATCTGAAAATGTAAATGAGGTGCATATTCTCCATTAACATCTGCATCACCGAGATAACCAATTGTATCACCAACACTAATCTCTTCACCAATCATTGTTTTTGATAAAGAATCTATTGTCAAGTGACCATATAGGGTGTAGAAAACAACATCATCATATTGATGTTCTAAAATAATTGTAGGACCATAATCACCATAATTATCATTATTATTGAAGCTATGGATTTTACCACATAGCGGCGAAAGGACGGCCGTATTTGCGTTACACCAAAGATCTATCCCTAAATGTATATTACGCTCTTTATTAACATCCTGTTGATTAAAATGAGTACTTCTCTTATAGATACCTCGTTTTTCATTATAACCGCCATATGCTACTTGCGCGTCATTAACCTCTAAAAACTTTCGTATATATTGTTCAAATGACCTTGCACAAGATATATCAACAGTATTCAGTTCTTTATTAGTAATTGACAAATCTATAAGAGCATACTGTTCCTTAGGTAAAGATGAAATGATTGGCATAAACCCATTAGACAAACCACTAATAAATTCTGAGAACGCTTCTATTTTTATCATAATTAACACGTATAAATCAAATCAAAGTTAACCCAATAGCCATAGAAATCAAACCCAAAAAATATCAAAAAAACAACCAGTTTAGCAAATTCATGTTTTTTTAGAAAATATATTAAATCTAAATTTTTACGGGATAATCATTCTATAAACTAGAAAATAAAAAAACCTTTCTTAGTACAAGAAAGGTTTTCATTAAAAGTTATATAATATATCTTACATGTCCGCTATATGGTTGCTATCAGAGAATTTTTCTATTACTACAGAATCACCTTTATCATTTTCTAAAACATATAATCCTTCTGGTAATTGACTCATATCCACAAAACCTACGGTTTTAGAAAGAATATGAACTGTATTTTTTACCTCAAATAATTTAATCTTATCTCCTTCTTCAAATTCTAACACAGTAACCACATCGCCTTCACGTGAAATATGTAAAATATTAGATTCATTGTTATCATAATATTTTATAAACTCTTTTTCTGTATTAAAATCAGAAACTCCACGTGCTCTCTCACTATCATGCGCTAAAACAAATTCTTCTTCAATGTTTTCCTCAACACCTTCGATCATTAAATTTTCCTCTAAACGTTCTATAACAATAGATTTTCCATTATTATCTTCAAGTAAATAAGAACCTAACGGTAACTGACTAAGATCAATTTCTCCGTGAGTCTTCGACAAAATATGATCACCTGTTTCTACTTCAAATAATTTAATCTTATCTCCTTCATTAAAATCAACAACCAAAACAACTAAACCTTCTTTTACAACTTCTAACGACTCATTAGAATCATTAGCATATGTACTTACAAATAAAAACAGACTAGATATATAAAGTATAAATTTTATCATATTGATTGTTTATTTGAGTAATGGATTATAGTGGTACACTTACGGCATTACCTTACAATTATATTAATTAATTACTTTCAAACAAACTAAAAACCAGTATTTTAGACTAAACGACTTAGATATTCGATAAAAAACACATGTGTGTGTAAAAAAAACACAAGTTATTGATATTCAATTATTTAAAAAATAAAACTTAACAAAAACACGATAAAAAACAAAATAGAAGCGATGAAAGGAGTGAATCTAACATAATTGTATCTTTTTACATCAATCAAAATATTGTTTTGCAATAAAACAAACTCAAAAAAAACTCCTCTTAATACTATCGTAAAGAATTACAAAACCGAACCATAAAATCATTTTATAGCTAGATTAAGATATAACAAAAGCCCTATCGGTCTCAGTGAGATAGGGCTTTTATTGAATTAACACTACAATTATACAATTACATTACTATGAAAAACTTATTTATTTTGTAATACCACTTCGCTAAACTTGGCATTAATGGTAATCATTTTATCGGTACTACGTGTATTTTGATATCCACTTATAAATTCATTACCAAAATTCTTTCTAACATTAATATCTAGACTTGGTGGTAAAGAAATTACACTTTGTGCTCCACTGTATGCTAAGTTAAATGCTGTTTTGGGTAGCTTTAACTTAAAATCACTATTCTGAACGACAAGATCTAATGTAGAAAATGACTCTCCCAAATTTGCTATGGTAATAACTCCAAAGCTTCCTGAGATTGCAGCATTTTCATTTAGTTGCTGTATATAGATATTACTTGAATCTGCATTAACAAGAAGGTTTTTCGCATTCTGAATCCTACAGTTCTTTACATAATTCACTACCAATCTACCTTCATTCCATTCTTTAACTACAACTGGTGAATAAGAAGCTTTTATAAAAGTCTTTTTCCCATCTATACTATTTGCTGAAAGTTTTGTGTGCGATAATGACGCAATCACATTATTTGATTTTTCTGCTAATTGTACATCTCCGTGACGCGTATTTAATCTAAGTCTTGCTTCCTTAGGGATCAAAACCTTAATAACTTTATGCGTATTATTAGTTGTTTTATTGCTAGTACTATACCTTCTATAGACAGTAACATTACCTGTCCCTTTTTGTTGATTCTCTATATCTTTAATAAGCTGAGAAGCCCAAGCATCCATCTGCTTTTCATATTGCTTTCCCCAATTTTGCGCTACAATATTTTCGTTATCTATAATCGACTCAGATGTATTCTCAAATTGTTTTGCCCAGATTTTTTTCTCTTTATTTACATCTTCTGTAAATTTTTCACGTATTTGATTTTCCCACTGCTGAATATATTTTTCATCATCATTTGCCAATTGCTGATTCCCGTAATTTACATTAGAATGATTCTTTGACAATGCATTAGGCATTGGATTCTTAAGAATGTTCTCCATAATGGGACCTAGCATATCTGTAATCATAGGGCCTAATAGTCTCAATTCTTGCAAGTTTTTGTCCATTCGAGTACTAGAAGAAGTTACACTTCTACTCCATAAATTACCTGCTGCAGAATTTATAGTTACCTCTTGATTATCTCCAATAACGTTTACTTGCCAGTTATCTAGAATACGTTGCGTATTTTCGTCAGATAAGTCACCGCCTTCAAGATATGCTTCTATAGCTATTGTGTTCTTGTTCCATGTTTCAAAAACTATACTGGTATGACTTGTGTTAAGCTTTACTACAACATCTTTATTTACCGTTAGTTTTTCACTCAATTTAGTATGCTTTTCCTGAGCCCATAAGCCCGCACAACACAAAACACTCAGTGTAAAAATATTAAGCTTGTATTTCATTGTAATTTTCATTTTCAATACGCTCTAATTCTTCTAATTTATCTTTTAACCTGCTCAAAAGAGATAACCTAATCGTTAAGTTTTCCATCATAGCCTCAATACTTTGAACATTAGGCCCCACTTCTATTAGCTCTCTATTTAAGTTTTGATATTCATTATCAAGGTTATTCAACCTTTTCTTAAAACTCTCAACTAATTCTCGATTCGAATCATCTATTGTTATCTTGGATAATTGAAATTTTATACTTGTAAGTATATTATTCTCTACTTCTCCGTATTCTGGCGAAATCTCAGCCAAAGTAGAAGACTGCTTAGGCAACACCATAGTTGCATTCTTCACTGTAGAATTTGCTACATTAACTACCTCTACTCCTTCACCTGTTCCTTCAGAAAATTGTGTAAAAGTTAATAATGAGATAGAAAAAATCACGACTACGCTTGCTGCAATTTTCACCCATTTGAAATTAAAATTCTTATTATTAACCTCAGGGAGTTCTTTTTCTAATCTATCCATAAAGCGATCTCTATGCCCATCACTTATAGATTCTATAGGAATTTGTTTATCCCGTCTCAACAGCTCTCTAATATCCTGTGCCATCTCTCAAATGTTTTAATTGTTCTTGCAGTTGTTTTTTACCTCTATGTACTAATGTCCTTGAAGAAACGGGTGTAATATCCAAAATTTCACTTATCTCATTATGGTCATAGCCTTCTATTAAAAATAACATCACCGCATATTTATATTTTTCTGGAAGTTTTTCTATTGCTCTTTTTACTTCATCAACGGTAACAGAATCAGAAACCGACCAATCATTTTGATCTTCAACTGTAGTCATCACCTGCTCATTTATTGCTACCATATTCATTTTCTTCGCTTTTAGCATATCAATGCTTTTATTAATTACAATTCTCTTAAGCCAAGCACCAAAAGTTACATCTCCAGTAAATTGATGAAGTCTTGTAAATGCTTTTATAAAAGATTCTTGCATAGCTTCCTCTGCCTCAAATGGGTCCTTAAGAAATCGCAGCGCTACATAATACATACCATCACAGTATTTATTATAGAGCTTCATTTGTGCTCTACGATCGTTTGACCTACATTGTTCTATTAGCTCGCTTTGTAACAAACTCTTCCTATTTTTCTGGTTAGTGATAATTTCTTAAAACTGTTCTAAATCGTATTCATTTTTAAAGACGGGAGCATATAGTCCCTGTTGCAAAATTATCAATAATAATCTCACAATCCTAAACAATCAACTGATCAACAAACACTTAAACAAAAAACAATTATAAAACTACCCAATTAATAACTTTTTCTTTTCTTATGAATGAATAAACTGAAAGCAATCTCATTTAAAAAAAAGTAATTTTATAACTTTGTTTTTAAAGCAAAACTGTGCCTACAGATCCTAATACAAATAAAGACGTATCCCAAGAAGCTATTTCTCTTGCGAGTAATCAAGCTATTCATCGATTCAAAAAATCCCAACAAAAAGAACTGTCTGTACAAGAACTTGCTGCTGCCATTCTAAAAAGTGACACGACTTCTTTAAGCAAAGGAATTACTCTACTAGAAAGCACAAAACCAAGTCACAACCAAAAAGCACAAGAACTTATCGAAACTTGTCTTCCGCATGCAAACAACTCAGTAAGAATAGGAATTACAGGAGTCCCTGGTGTAGGCAAAAGCACTTTTATAGAAACACTAGGGAGCCTTTTAATAAAAAAAGGGAAAAAAGTAGCTGTATTGGCCATTGATCCATCTAGTACTATTTCGCATGGCAGTATATTGGGTGACAAGACAAGGATGGAATCTTTGGTTCGATCTCCCATGGCCTTTATACGTCCTTCCCCTTCGGGAAAATCTCTTGGTGGTGTTGCTCAAAAAACTAGAGAATCCATTGTTCTTTGTGAAGCTGCAGGATACGATATCATTATTATCGAAACTGTTGGCGTAGGACAAAGTGAAACTGCAGTACACAGTATGGTAGATTTCTTTTTACTATTAAAACTTGCTGGTGCAGGCGATGAACTACAAGGAATTAAACGCGGAATTATAGAAATGGCCGATGCGATAATAATTAATAAAGCGGATGGAGATAATCTACTCCCAGCAAAAAAAGCAAAAAATCAATTCAGTAAAGCTCTGCACTTATATCCCCTAGCTGAAAATAGTTGGTCTCCAGAGGTACAAATATGTAGTGCTCTAGAAGGGAGTGGAATTGATGATATCTGGCAATTAATTTTGAAATATGTAAAAACTACTTCTCAGAATGGTTTTTTTGAAAAAAATAGAATGCAACAAAATGAATTTTGGCTACTACAGACTATAGAAGATCAATTAAAAAGTTCATTTTATAATCATCCAAAAATCACACGTCTTCTATCAGAAAAAATAACAGCAATGCGAGACTATAAGATCACACCTTTTGCTGCAGCAAAACATATTTTGGATATTTATAAAAATCTATAAAACATATCCTATTTTGATTTTTTACTAAAACGATATACGTACCCAAAGTTGAGTTCAGAAAAATCTGCTTGTCCCAAATTGGCATTTATGCTTGCTCCGACAAAAAAGTTGTTTTTTGGAGACTTATACGTATTAAGTAAATAACACTTTACACCAAGTCGTGATGATATTGTTCTTTTTACCTCATAGTACCAATCTAATTCTCCCAATACATATTCACCTGTATACAATAATTCTCCTTGACTAAGCTGCCAATCTATTTTGTAAAACGGTTTATACACATTGAGTCCCATATCAAACTCTATACCCACATGCCCCATAAAAACTTCTGAACTCACAAAAAAACCATAGTTACTTGCATACACGATAGGTTTTTCTATAAAAAATGGCACTTGCTCTTTAACAAGATCTCCTTCATTCTTTATATAATCGTAGTATTGCTCATAGAATCGTCCGTAAAAACCAACCCCTAATTTGAAGATTTTATTAATTACTTTACCCATCGACATTGCAAAAGAATACACCTCTTTTTTATCATTATATACTTCTGAAAGGACATTCTGACCAATACCACTTCGAAAAGAAAAATAGGTTTGTGAAGATTTGACGCGTGTATTTTGTACCACTGACTGATTTTCTGGGGACAGGTAACTAGTATTTCCTAATAGAGAAGAAGCACTTACAGAAAATGAATTAAGTCCTTGATTAGGCAATAAAGTATGACCATTAGAATGATGTGTATAGCCAAGTCCAAGCCTCCATTGAGATGACTTTTTAACCAAAACATCGTAATAAATAAAGGATTTGAAAGACCAGTTAAAACTTGTTGTAATTCCCTTATTAAAAGGGTTTGTGTCCATATTATATTTTGTATCAATATAAGAAGCACCAAAACCGGTATTAAGATGCAGTCTGTTTGTTTTTTTAGAAAATAAGCCTACTTCTAAAAAAGGAAGCAATGTATACGCAATACCAACTTTATCAATATTACCAAAGTCAGTAACTCCGAGTGAAATACCCGTCTTAGGAATTCCAAATCTAGAAGACCACTGTTCATCTATCCTTTGATTATTTACCCCTAAACTTACAAAAAGAGATTTCTGTAATTTAGTTTCTGGAAAACCCGTATTCGCTTCCATTGTTTTTCCAAATAAAAACTCTGGAGCAATGAATAAAGAATTTTTAGTTTTAGTATCTAGTTGTTGTGCATATACTTGTAACCCGACAAAAAAAATAATCGAATAAAATCTAATTTTTGGCATCTATTTAGTTTACCCGACGGTTATATCACTTTTCAACATCCCATAATCCTTATAGTTATAGTATCCTACTCAATAAAGATCATTATTGTTTATTCTTTGCCGGAAACTCCAAAATAAATGAATTTTAATTAATTTTTAACATTTTTGATTAAAAAACATAAATAAGCAGCATGTCGATATCTTAACGTACATAACTAAAAAATGTGCGAATTTTGTACCTACGTACTACCATGAGGACGAACTACTGCCCCATTAATAATCAAGTAATACAAATATTTTTAGCGATTACTATTGAGAAAAATACTATAACAACATTCTTTATCTATCACTCATATCCTCAATACTTCCTACAATATCCTTATTAGCAACATTAGGAACATCAATATTGGGGGCTTCTCCTGCATCATCATCTTCAAAACTTTGCATAGTATCCGAAAGACGTTTACTTATTTTTACCAAATAAATAGTGTCCTCAGTTTTTACTTCTACCGCTTCTATTGCCTCATTATACTGATTTCTGAAAGAGACAATATCACTATCATAGTAGCCATCAGGAAATTTTTCAACCAAAAGACTTAGGATGTCTTTGTTTAATTTTTTAAAATCAACAATTACTCTTCTCATGGATTTATAGATTTAGTTATGCATATATTCTACACGCCATGCGACATATGTTTCATAGCGTTACATTACAACACTAACAGTGGGGAAATAAGATCGTATACCCCAAGTAGTTTTTAACAGGGTTCTGAATCACTTCATTGAGAAAAATCCGTATACAATTGTAGTTAAAAAAAATGAGAAAATTAAAAAAACAACTTCAAAAATTTTATTATTTATTGACTTTTTTACTTGTCAAAAAACAACTTTCATGACAACCAAACATCTTCATAAACAAAAACTTAAGTCAGCCGCACCTTTTCTTGTTATACTTTTTACAACATAGAAATTTTGGTAGGTTTTTAATATCCATTAAAAAAGAAAAAATAGTTGTGTATGCAAAAGAAAGGACGTTCTTAACTTATTAAACTAATACTAGAAACAGATTCTCAATAAATCTATGTGGTATATTTTCTAACCAAAAACGCATGTAATTTGTAAGCACCAAGCCCTAGTAACATTCCTATAGCCATACCAGTAATAACATCTCCAGGATAATGAACTCCTACATATATTCTACTATAGCTAACAATTATAGACCAAACCACCATAAACGGGAATATAAATTTAAGATGCTTCTGAAGAGCTAGACCTGTAAAAAAAGCTAAAGCCATAGAGCTAGCGGCATGACCTGAGAAGTATCCATGTCTACCACAACGCTCTGCAATAAAACGTGTCAGATCGGATACCCCGTCGGCTCGGCAAGGGCGGGGTCTCATAAATAGTACGTTTTTGAACAAATTAGATAATTGATCTGTTGCAGTAATTAATAATGCCACAGTAACCAAAGTAATTACTGTACCTTTGATCCCAAAGTATTTATAGAAAAAGTATAATAATAATAAATATAGTGGTATTTGATAGAATTTATCGGTCATAAATAACCAGAATCCATCCCATGATGAAGTTCCTAAATTATTGAGATAAATAAAAAGATCCTTATCGAATTGTATTAACTCTTCCATGACAAAAATTTAAAGTTTTTTACTTGTCGTAACGCTCTATCTCACGGTCATAAAAATCATTAGCCGCCTTCAAAAGATTTTCGGTCTCTTCTAATAATTCACTCTCTTCATTTTTATCAAATTCTTCTAACCATTCTACCTCATCGTTTGCCAAGTTAATAATACATCGAGGAAATTCAGTATGAATAATAAAGATATCATCAGGATAGTCAGTGTTATCCCCTAGCAAGAATTTTGGAAAGTCCATAAAAACGTATAAAAATATTAGATGCCAAAGGTACTATCTTTTCAGAAACATTAGAATATTCAGCCTCTATATTATCACACTACTCTATTTTTATCTCTACTCTATTATTTGATTCTGGATCTAGATTAGAACCCGCAGTAACAATAGGAGCTGTATTTCCTGCACTGATTACTTCGATCAAAGATTCATCAATACCCTTTTCTACAAAATACTTTTTTACATTGCTAGCCCTCACTGCAGACATTATTTCGTTCTCAAAAGTAGATCCTGCATCATCAGCATGTCCTGTTATTTTTACAGAAGCAACCTTAAAGACTTGTATATATTGAATATAAGAGTCTAACAACTTTTGGATTTCTGGATAGGCTTCGCTCTCTCCGACAAGAAACTCTACAGGTGAAAAATCAAGTGCCATATTACACACTTGACTCGGAGTAAAATTCTTATTACTCCTCATTTCCATAAGTAATACATCATCAATAAAATAATAAGCAGTATCAAATCCTCCTCCTTTTACCGATTTTCCTTTGGGAGCATCTGAAAAATATCCTAAAGAAATATATTTTTCTGTTCCTTTTGCTTTATACACTCCACAAACTTTTGCCCAACCTTTTGTATCACAAATTAATTTTGAAGATGAAATATTAAGCGGAAATTTTGAAGTACTTGTTATTTTTGGTCTTCTTGCCGTAAAGTACGATCCTATTGAAGATGTACAAGAATTAGAGACTCCCTCTGATAAAGAAACATACATATGAAAATAATAATATTTACCCGCAGAAAGCGGACGTTTCAATTGAGCTGTAATTCCTTCTTTATAAGGACCTCCTGCGATATACATCCCTACCTTCCCTTCTCCTGTTCTCGGTTCTTGTGCTCCGAATTGCTTCAGGAAATTAGGCGCTTTATGTATAAATCTCACATCACTAACATTAGGATGATAAGCGTCAGGCGAATTGATTGTTGCCTTCCAGTCTTTCATGACTCCAAAATTCTGCATCTCCATATCTAGCCTTCTCACAGCTGAATTCGTAGTTTCAAAACTTGGATTTGGAATCAGGTTTTGTTGCTGACTATGAATAAAATTTTGACTTTGTACACCTTGAATTGTTAACGCGGCTAATATAAGTAGCAAGCAAAATTTAGAATTTGGGAATCTCATATTTTGTGATATATTTTTTTTAGAAAGATAATTAAATATTTGTTAATACCCAATAAACGTGCCAAGTGAATAAAACGTATTTCTATTGTTTCTAAATTTAAAAGTGGACCTTGAGATACTTCAAAAAAGTACAGGGATACGGACTATTTGGTAGCTAATTTTTATCAAAAAAAGCTTGTAATACATATTCAATAACAACTACCAGATACATACAATTTGATCAGGTAATTAATTGCATTAAAACCTTTTTAACCTTAACACACAAAAAACCTATACTTACATTTCTCAAAAACAACCACTTACAAATTGAATTTAAAAACTGTATCTAGTTCCTCTCTATTAAACACGCAGTTTCTGCATAACTAGGTCATGCTTTGGTTACTATTAAGTTTTTGGTCAACTTATTAAATCTCATATAAAGCAATAAAGCCGAGGTAGAAAGCCCTGCAAGTAGTCCTATCCAAATACCTTCACTTTTATATGCTGTATGTAATCCTAAATAATAACTAATAGGAAACCCCACAATCCAATAGGCAATAAATGTTATCACGGTTGGTACTTTTACATCTTGTAATCCTCGCAAAGCTCCCAAAACAACAACTTGTACTCCATCCGATATTTGAAACAGAGCCGCTATAATTAATAATTTAGCTGCAATACTAACTACCTCGGTATTATCAGCGAGATTGTTAACATCATCAATATCTAAATAAATTTTAGGAAGTAATTGATTAAGAGTAACAAAAACAATTGCGAAAAAAGTAGAGATCAAAAAAGTTAGTAAAAAAGTCGACATTGCAATTCGTCTCAAATCTTTAAAATGTCTTAATCCTTTTTGATTTCCCACCCGAATCATCGAAGCAACCCCCAACCCCATAGCTACCATAAAAGCCATAGAAGATAGGTTAAGTGCTATTTGATTGGCTGCTTGAGGGTTCTTTCCTAAAATACCTGATAGCCAAATTGCAGATGTAAAAATAGCTACCTCAAAAAACATCTGTAAAGCCGATGGAAAACCAAGTGAAATTATTTTCTTTATGACTGCACTTTCTAGGACAAAAAACTTAATACGCACCACATAATCTTTAGATTTTTCTTTTTTTCTGAGTAAAATCCATAAAAAAGCAAACATTACAAATCGTGAAATCAGAGTTCCTAATGCAGCTCCAACAATTCCCATTTGAGGGAATCCTAATTTCCCAAAAATCAACACATAATTTAATACAACGTTGACCACATTGGCAACTAACGTGGCATACATAGGGTATTTGGTCATTGATAAGCCATCAGAAAATTGTTTTAATGCTTGAAAACATATCAATGGTATTAATGAAAAAGCAACAAGATCTAAATAAGGTAGTGCTAATAGTACTACTTCTTCTGGTTGCCTCATTAAGTACATAAGCGGTTTTGCTAACAAAATCAGCACAAACAAGATAATTCCTAAAATAGTGCAGAGAAATAACCCATGCTTAAAAACAGATTTTCCAGTTCTAAAATTACTTTCGCCATCTGCTTCTGCCACTAACGGAGTTATTGCTGTAGAAAACCCAATACCCAAAGACATCGCTATAAACATAAAACTATTACCTAAAGAAACTGCTGCTAACTCTGCTGTTCCTAATTGCCCCACCATAATATTGTCGACAAGACCAACAAAAGTATGTCCCAACATACCAAGCATTACTGGTGCTGCTAGTTGCAGATTATATCGAAACTCCTTAGTGTATTGCTGTAACATTTTTGAGAATTATAAGATGGCAAAGGTATTAGAACCTATGTAAATTAAATTATTCTTATCGTATATTTAACGTTATTAATCAGTGTTCTCAAACAAATAAAAATGCCCGAAATAGAAAGTAATACTTACTCAGACAAAAAAAGAAATAACACCAAAACATACCTCATCGTAACTACCTCTATTTTGGGGTTTCTTGTTCTTCCTTCCCTACCAGTCATTATGATGTCTCCCATGATGTTCGATAGTACCGGTTCTGATGATAGTATTGCAACTATCATTTTGGTGCTCTGCCTTATACTGTATCCTTTTATTGTAGTACTTGGTATTGCAGGTTCATGGATCTTATTTTCTAAAAAAAAATATTTTCTCGCAACAATTTTTGCTAGCCTACCAATTGTAGATATTATGGTAGGAATCTTGGCCATTATTTATATCAGCGTATTTTGTGACGGCAGCTTTGTATGCTAAAGAGAATACAACATTATTTTTTGCTTCACATTTTACAGTTCATATGACAAACTATTTGAGTAATTAGCATTCTATGTACTAACATCACTTAACTCCGTACTTATCAAAAAGATATACCAAACTAGACATCGTAGCGGCTCCCAATTCTAGTTCTCGTTTATTTATTGCATCAAAGGTATCGTTCTTAGCATGATGATAATCAAAATATCTTTGAGAATCTGGTCGTAATCCTGCAAGCACATTACCATCTTTTTTTAGAGGTCTCACATCTGCTCCACTATATCCTTTGGCAAAGTAATGAATAAGATAAGGTTCAAACAGGGGTTTCCAGCTATGAATCTGCGCCAAGTTATTGTCATCACAATTAAAAGAGAATCCTCTTGGGGTAAATCCGCCAGCATCACTTTCTAGAGCAAACACATGGTTCTCCCCTTTACTTTTAGCTTTCTCTGCATATTTCTTACCTCCTCGTAACCCATTTTCTTCATTCATAAATAAAACAACACGAATTGATCTTTTTGGTGTATATCCAATCTCCTTAAACAACCTAAGAACCTCCATTGACTGCACAACCCCTGCTCCATCATCATGAGCACCATCGCCCAGATCCCAAGAATCTAAATGCCCTCCTACTACCATATATTCGTTTGGATATTCGCTTCCTGTTATTTGACCAATAACATTGAAAGATTCGACATCTTTCCATGAACGACAATTCATATTAAACTGAAACTTAATCTCTGGATTTAGCTTGAGCATACCGCTCAAAAGGTCAGCACCATTAGTACTTATAGCAGCCGCAGGAATTTTGTTTTCATTTTTGAGATCCCCGTAACTCATTGAGCCCGTATGCGGAAAATCATCTAATCTAAGGTTCATTGAGCGTACAATAACGCCAATTGCACCATATTTAGCAGCTTCTGCTGCACCAGAATATCGTTGATCGACGCAGCCCCCATATGCTCTAAATGTTTCTATCAAATCTGGTTGCATTGGACGATTGAAAAACACAATTTTACCCTTAATTTGTTCAGCCCCTAATTTTTTTAAATCTTCTAATCCCTTTACCTCTATCAAAGAGGCCTTAAGCCCTCCGATAGGTGTTGGTACAGATCCTCCCAAGGCACATATAGGAACGTTTGTTGTAACTCCCGGAGCAGTTTCTATAAAAGCAAATTCTGTTACTCCTCGAGTCCATTTGGGTACCATTACCGACTGTAACCATACCTTGTCAATCCCTAATTCTTCTAACTCTTTCTTTCCCCATTCTACGGCTTTTTGAGCATTTAATGACCCAGATAGTCGTCCTCCTATTTGATTAGAAAGGTAATCTAACCACTCATAACTTTTACCATTGACCAATGCATTGGTGTATATTTTTTTTAAAATTACCGAATCGTTTTTCAGATCACTTTGAGAAAAACAATTTAATGATATACATATAATGACGGTCAGAATTATGTTCTTTGACATATATTTATAGGGTTTTCTTTATTCGTTTTCTAATTGTTCTTTGTATAAATCAATATTTGATTTTGTTTTATCATCTAATTCAGGTTCCTGAATATCATCGTACTTTTTTAAGGTATCAAAAATTATTTTTGCGACGGTATACCTTGCTACAGGCTTACTATCAGCAGGAATAACATACCAAGGAGCATGTGTAACAGATGTTCTGTTAATGGCATCCTCATAATAAGATTGATACTGATCCCATAGCTTACGCTCTTTTAAATCTCCAGATGAAAACTTCCAGTTTTTTTCTTGCTTTTCTAATCGACGCAGCAATCTGTTTTTTTGCTCTTCTTTTGATAAATGAAGGTAAAATTTATAGATCAATGTGCCATTAGCCGCAATATGCTTCTCAAAATTGAGTATTTGCTCAAAACGCTTATCCCAAAAATCTTCATTAACATCATCTACAGTATTTATATGAGGGATATTTTCTCCGAGAATATATTCAGGATGTACTCTAGTTACTAATACATTCTCATAATGCGTCCTATTAAAGACGCCAAACTTACCTCTTTGTGGCAATGCAATATAATGTCTCCATAAATAATCATGACCAAGCTCTAATGGTGTTGGGACCTTGAAACTATGAACCACAACTCCTCTTACATTAAAATCTTTAAAGACTTCTCTGATTAAACTATCTTTACCAGAGGTATCCATACCTTGCAGGCAAACCAATACTGCATACTTACCATGAGCATATAACGTATCCTGAAGTTTTCCTAACTTCTCTCGAACGTCTTCGAGCTCCTTTTCTATTTTCTTTTCGCTCTCATTAAGGTCTAATATTGTAGGGATCTCAGATAATTTTATAGTAGTTGATACTTTAAAATCGTTGTGGTTTATTTCCTTCATAGTGCAGATTTGTGATACTTTGTATTTGTCTCCGAAAGATACTAAAGTTTTCTGTGTACAGAAGAAATAGGTATTTACACTTTATAATTATACCTATTAGTTGTAAAAATCATAACTGAACCCTATCAAGAATGTATGATATCTTGAGCCTAAACTTTTGACATTAAGCTCTCCAAATATATGTATAGGGTCAGAAAGTTGATGTAATGCCCTTATCTTTATTTGCGCTCCATGTATCATACCTCCTGTCTGTAAACTTAGAAAGGCATCATCCTCAAAAAACTCAAAATCATTAGCATCATTACCTACATAACCAATACCCGCTGTTATCGTAGTGGGGTACCAATTGAATAAAATTAAATTAACCCCTAAGGCAAATTCATTATAACCTTCATATTCTTGATTTTCTTTATTCGAAGTGATGGCCAAGGATCGATTATATTCTGCCATAAAAGTTGTTGAACAATTAAAAGCATATTCTATTCTTAAACCAAGTCCAAACTCCTTTTCTTCACCAAAGTTTTTTGACGCCACCAGACCATAATTCATAGCACCTATATCATATTGCGCATAAGAAACATAGCCACTACACCATAGCAACATCAACAAAAATATTCTTCTCATCATCTTTTTATTAATTCGAAGTGTTTCTAGTAAGTCGCACATTAGATATTAATACTTACAACCTCTGGTCAAACCTACAAACAAAAGCTATAAAAGGTAAAAATCAGTGATTTTTCATAATCCATGGTACTGCTACCTTTTTTTTAGAAAAAGATAATCTACAGACACAATTATATTACTTAGAAGCAAATAATCGAACATCTTCTTCACTTACCTCGGTTCCTCCCAAAATAATTAAACGTTCAACTACATTACGAAGTTCTCTAATATTTCCCGTCCAATCATATTGTTGTAATTTTTTGATAGCCTTAGGAGAAAACTTCTTTATTGGGGAACCTTGTTCTCCTGAGATTTTCTTTGCAAAATAGGATACTAATAAAGGAATATCATCTCTTCGATCATTCAGTGCTGGTACTTTGACTAAAATTACTGCCAATCTATGGTATAAATCTTCTCTAAATCTATTTTCTGCAATTTCTTTTTTGAGATCTTTATTGGTGGCTGCAACTACTCGTACATTTACCTTGATGTCCTTATCATTACCTACACGTTGTATTTTATTTTCTTGTAGTGCTCTAAGTACTTTTGCTTGTGCAGAAAGACTCATATCCCCAATTTCATCTAGAAATATGGTCCCACCGTTTGCGGCCTCGAACTTACCCGCACGATCTTTATTTGCAGAAGTAAATGCTCCTTTAACATGACCAAAAAGTTCGCTTTCTATTAATTCCTTTGGGATTGCTGCACAATTAACTTCTATCATCGGTCCCTTAGATCTATCACTTTTCTGATGAATCCAATGAGCAACAAGTTCTTTTCCTGTTCCGTTAGGTCCTGTTATTAAAACTCTAGCGTCTGTCGCCGCAACCTTTTCTATGATCTCTTTAATATCAGAAATAGCCTTAGACTCTCCTATCATCTCATAATTTTTTGAGACTTTCTTCTTGAGCATTTTATTTTCTACTACCAATTCTTTTCTATCGAGCGCATTTCTTACGGTATTCAATAACCTGTTCAGATCTGGCGGTTTAGAAATATAATCAAAGGCTCCTAGCTTCATTATATTTACAGCAGTATCTAAGTCTCCGTGACCAGAAATCATGACAATAGGAATCTCAGGTTTTATCTTCTTAATAGCCTCCAGAACTTCTAAACCATCCATTTTAGGCATTTTGATATCGCACAAAACAAGATCATAGTCATCAGATTTTATTTTTTCAATCCCCAAAAGACCATCTTCGGCTTCAGAAACTTCATAATTACTACTTTCTTCGGATAAAATCTTTACAAGCACTCTGCGAATTGCCGCTTCGTCTTCGATAACTAATATTTTTGCCATTGTGTTTTATATTTTTCTGCCACGTTATAGCGGCAGTTAATTTTTACTATTTTTATCTGAGTCTAAAATAATACTCTATATCAAATATGTTTTAGCAACAAACGTTCCAGAAAGAATAAACCTGTTATAAGCACATCTTAGTCCGCTGATTTTCAAATAAAAAACATCAGAATTATAAATATCCCAATATTTATGATTTAAAAACGGTAACCTCACGTTGAGGAAAAGGAATACTGATATTATGTTCTCGAAACAGCCGATCAATCTCGAATCTCATTTCACTTTTGGGGATCCCTGCCATAAAACTATCATTCATAGTAAAGATCAAAGTAAAATCAAGTGAACTCTCTCCAAAATCTGTGAATAATACGAGCGGTTCGGGATCATTAAGTGTTTTTTCATTTTCTAAAGCTACTTTGAATAGCAATTCTTTTACTAATGGCACATCGCTGCCGTAAGCAACTCCAATCTTAATAGACTCTCTTGTCACCGATCCATTTTGGGTCCAGTTATAAAGAGTAGAAGTCAAATATTTATGATTCGGTATAATCAAGACTTTGTTATCTCTGGTAACTGCTCTTGTAGTTCTTAATTTTATCTCCTCTACTCTACCTATTTTACCCTCAATATCTATAATATCACCTACATGAACTGTCTGATCTATGAAAATAAAAACACCAGAAATGATATCCTGAATTAAGGTCTGTAATGCGAGTCCAACACCTACTAATAATGCTGCTGAAGCCGCAAAAATCGCAGTAATATTAAATCCTATACTATCAAGTGAAATAAGAATAACAATAATATAAACAAAGTACTTCGAAAATGAAAAAACAGAGTCAAATTTTATTTTATTTTCATCCTGCAGTTTCCTTGTCACAATTTTCTTAAAAAATCTCAGTAAAAAGGAAGTTATGATTAGGATAAAAACAATAAAAACCAATAAACGTACTGTTAATATGATTTTATGTCCATCTGATCCAAAATCAAGAATTCTGTAGTTTAAAAAATCTACTATAATATCCCAAACACTTTTAGGAATGACCTGTTTAACCTGTTCTGCAATTTCTTCCTGAATCAACATAAAATCAATACTTTAACCATTTAAACAGCTCTTTATAACTAGGTTTCTTACCATACATTAATATACCTACTCGGTATATTTTTGCAGCAAACCAGATCATAAAGATAATACTTCCGAATAATAGAAGAAAAGATATTAACACTTGCCACCAAGGTACTCCGAATGGTATTCTCATAAGCATTACTATTGGTGAGGTAAGCGGAATCATAGAAAATATAGTAGAAACAGCACCATGGGGATTATCAATAACCGTAAAGAAACCTACATAAATACCTAGCATCAAAGGAAATATAATAGGCAACATAAATTGTTGAGAATCTGTTTCATTGTCCACTGCGGCACCAATAGCTGCATAAATTGAACTGTACAAAAAATAACCGCTAATAAAATATATAAAAAATGATGTCACCAGCATCCCCAATGGTAACTTAAGAATATCTTGAAGTATTAATTGTATCTCTTCTTTACTTTTACCTGGAATTTCTATCGATTCTGCTGTCTGGATTCCAGAGGCATCCAAGCCAAAGACATAGGGTAAAACAAAAATCAAAATAGTTCCTAAGACTAACCATATAAAAAACTGCAATATTCCTGCAAAGGAGGTTCCTAATATTTTACCCATCATTAATTGAAAGGGTTTTACAGAAGAAATTATAATCTCTATAATACGATTAGCTTTTTCTTCGATTACCGAACGCATTATCATATTACCATAAATAACAATAAACATCATTAACAAATAGCCCGCTGCTCCTCCAAAAATCATTTTAATATAGTTAGACATCTTAGATGTTCTCTCTCCCATAAAATTCTCTATCTGGATACTAACCTCGGCTTTCGAGTCTTTGATAACCCCAATATCTAATCCCTTTTTTTGAAAGTTTTGGTCTGTTAATTTACTAGAAATAACACTTTCTAAACCTGTCAGAATTTCTGCATTTGGGGATTCATCTGTATAAAACTGTATAGAATTCGCCAATTCACTATTCGAAGCCTTATTAGGTATATAAAGCAAACCATATAATTGATTTATGACCACAGAGTCTTTTGCATCATTAAGAGTAAGCTCGCTGTAGTCCAAATAATCAATAGTATCTGAATCTTTAAAATCTGAAGTAAACATTCCTGTTTCATCAAACAAGACAACAGTATGTAACTCTCCCTTATTGATTGTAGTTAACCAAGTGATTAGCATGATCATTCCAACAAAAATCAAAGGACTTAAAAAAGTCATCATTACAAAAGTTCTATTGCGAACTCTGGCAATAAACTCTCTTTTTATAATTAGCTTGAGTTTATCCATTATTTGTTATTGTTTTTATAAATATCTCATTTACTTCCGGGATCACTTCATTAAATCGTAATACCTGTCCTTTCGTTGATAAATACTGCAATAGATCATTCGATGTCCCCTCTTTATCTAACGTTATTTTCATTTTTAACTGGTCATCTATAGCTCTAAAATCTGCTCGCTCTGCTATGAATTGATCATTTATCGCTGCATACAATGCATCATTATCTTCTGTCAAAACGCCCACCTCGAAAGTATTTGACCTATAAGCTCGTTTTATATCCGACACTTTCCCTTCTAAAATCTTCTTTGACTTATTTATTAAAGCAATATGGTCGCATAACTCCTCTACACTTTCCATACGATGGGTAGAAAATATGACGGTGGCTCCTTCATCCCTTAATTGAAGTATTTCATCTTTTATAAGGTTCGCATTGATTGGATCAAAACCGCTAAAGGGTTCATCAAATATTAACAGTTTGGGTTTGTGAAGTACTGTCACTATAAATTGTACTTTCTGAGCCATTCCTTTTGAAAGTTCTTGGATCTTTTTGTCCCACCAATGCCCAATCTCAAATTTATCAAACCAATACTTAAGTCTTTCTTTAGCCTCATTTTTACCAAGCCCTTTAAGTTGGGCCAAATAAAGTGCCTGTTCTCCAACCTTCATCGACTTATATAGTCCTCTTTCTTCTGGTAAATAACCTATGTCCCTTATATGAATTGGTTGCAATGGTTCATCATCAAGATATACGCTTCCTTCATCAGGAAGTGTAATTTGATTAATAATTCTGATCAGAGTAGTTTTACCTGCACCATTAGGACCTAGCAATCCAAAAATACTACCTTTAGGTACTTGAATAGAAACATCGTTTAGCGCGGTAAAATTTCCGAATCGTTTTGTGGCATTCTTTACTTCTAAAAGATTGACCATAATTAACTGATATTTAATTTTTTATTTACTGTATCCCCTAATATCATTTTGTTTTTTTTAAGAACTGTGCTATTTATTATTTTAATATTCCTAAAATTAGATTTATACGCAGTTACTTTTTTGTAACGGCAGAAGTTTAAAACAAAGATGCCCCTTAATTGCATCCAATTATCGCCAGAAAACCTCTCTCATTTATCCCTAATTTTTATTCTAACAAAAACAAAACCCACCCTGAATACGAATATTAAGGATGGGAAAAAAATTGCTATGAAAAAGAAAAATTATCACTAATTAATTAGTGATTTTTCAAATATACAAATTTTTACTATTCAAACGCTCATAGAATTGAAGGATTCTCAATGCACATTAATTACACAAACTCCTTATTTCTACTAAGAAAACATATCTTTTACTTTTTCAAAAAATGATTTTTCGCCTGTTTCAGGATTGGGTCTAAAATGCTCATCCTTGGACATTTTTTCAAAAAATTCTCGTTGTTCTTTATTCAATGTTTTTGGTGTCCACACATTTACATGTACCAAAAGATCTCCTTTACCATATCCATTAAGACTAGGTATCCCTTTACCTCTGAGACGTAAAATTTTTCCACTCTGCACGCCTTCTTCAATCTTAATACGTACTTTACCTGATACCGTATCAATCTCTCTCGATGCACCTAAAGCAGCTTCTGAGAAGCTTATATACATATCATAATGCAAATTATTACCTTCTCGCTGCAATTCTGCATGCTCTTGCTCTTCTATAGCTATCAATAAATCTCCCGCAATACCATTACCGGGTGCTTCATTACCTTTTCCGGCAACTTTTAATTGCATACCATCTTCTACTCCAGCTGGTATCGTAATACTTACTGTTTCTTCTGAAGCCTTGAGTCCTTGAGCATCTGTTCCTGCAGGTCTATGATCAATAATTTGACCAGAACCTCCACAAGCAGAACAAGCTGATGCTGTCTGCATACGTCCAAGAATCGTATTCGTTATTCTAGTTACTTGTCCTGTTCCGTTACAGGTACTACATGTACTATAGGTTGTTCCCGGCGCTTGAATTTTTCGTTTTACTTTGATTTTTTTCTCTACCCCGTTTGCTATTTCTTCTAAAGTAAGTTTTACACGAATACGAAGGTTACTTCCTTTTGTTCGTCTTTGTCTTCCGCCGCCGCTAAAACCGCCACCAAAGCCACCGCCGCCAAAAATGTCTCCGAATTGGCTAAATATGTCATCCATATTCATACCGCCACCACCGAAACCGCCGCCAAAACCGCCGCCACCTTCGAATGCTTGATGACCAAATTGATCATAACGTGCCTTTTTATCAGGATCACTTAACACTTCATAAGCTTCGGCTGCTTTTTTAAACTTTTCTTCTGCACTCTTATCTCCAGGGTTTTTATCAGGATGGTACTCTATAGCCTTCTTTCGATATGCTTTTTTGACCTCTGCTGCCGTAGCTCCTTTACTTATCCCTAGTATGTCGTAAAAATCTTCTTTCATAACTTCTTATTGACCGGTTACTACTTTAGGAAATCGTATTACCTTATCTCCTAAGGTATATCCTTTTTCTATTACATCTACAATCTTACCTTTTAGATCTTCACTAGGTGCAGGAATTTGCGTAATTGCTTCGTGATTATCTGCATTAAAAACATCGCCTGCAGATACGACAACTTCTGCCAGTCCTTTTCCTTTTAGTGTTTCTTTTAACTTGTTATGAATTAATTCAACACCTTTGATCAAATCCTTATCCTCAGACTTCTCTATTTCTTTGGCTGCACGATCAAAATCATCTAACACAGGCAGCATAGACTGTATAACATCCTGACTAGCAGTCTTAAATAACTCTAAACGCTCTTTAGATGTTCGTTTTTTATAATTTTCAAACTCTGCAAAAAGTCGCAGAAATTTATCTTTTTCTTTCCCAAGCTCTTCTCTAAGCTGTGTTTCTACATCTACTTCTTCTACTGGATTTTCTTCAATTGGGTTTTCTTCAACCTTAGTATCAAGTACTTCTTCTACTTGATCTTTTACATCTTCAGTATTTTTATTTTTCTTACTCATGTAACGTGTACCTTTTATAAGTTCTCTTTTTTGAAGATGCAAAAGTACTGCCATTTTTAATTTAATGTCATAATGTCACAGGAATATTTAGTATATATTTAAGAATATTCGTTTTCAAAAAAAATATTTTTAGATTCTCTAACAAAAACTAATGCTATTATGAAATTTAAATTGACCTCTGCAATTGTAGTCACATGTCTAGTTCTAACTTCAATTTCTTGTAAGAATGAGAAAAAAAATGAGTCTGAAGTGACCATTTCCGAAAACACAGTAGAAACACCGGTTGTTTCTTTACAATATGCTGTAGATAAAACATCAAGTATCATAGAATGGACAGGAAAAAAACCAATCGGCCAGCATACGGGGACTATACAAGTCATCGATGGGGCTATAAATACTAAAGAAGGGAAAATACAAAATGGAACTTTTACTATAGATATGAATTCTATTGTTGTAACTGACCTCGAAGGAGATAAAAAAGCAGGTCTAGAAGGTCACCTAAAGGGTGAAGGAGAAGGAAAAGAAGATCATTTTTTTAATGTTGCCAAATATCCATCAGCGACCTTTGAAATGACACATATCACAGAAAAAGAAGGTAAAACTTTCGCCGAAGGTAATTTAACCTTAAAAGGAGTTAAGAAAAATATTGCCTTTCCTGTTTCTGTGACAACTTCAGAAAATAACATCAGTCTCAATAGTGACGTATTTACAATTGATCGCACACAATGGGGTGTTAATTACAAATCCAAATCCGTAGTAGAAAATCTGGGTGACAAATTCATAAATGATGATATCGAACTAAAAATAAGCGTTAAAGCAACAAAAATTTAAAAGCTACTTTATTGACATTCTACAAAGGTTGTACTCGCTAGTACATGACATTAATTAGGTAAGTACTGCCTTTGTAGATTTGTAAAAACAATACTAATTATTTATACCGCAGCAGAGAGTTTCTCTACACTAGAAAAAATCAAGTATACTCCTTATAAAAGTGATGCCACAGCGTGATCAATAGAGTCATAGTCATAAACAAATCCAAGGTCAGAGATTTTATCACAACTAACACGTTGACTAGAAAACAATAATATATGCATTTCTCCCAACATTAGTTTCATTGCTAATTTGGGTACATTGGGTAAAATTATCTTTTTGTTTAATTTCTGGGCAATGGTACATGTCATTTTTTTATTTGACACAGGATTGGGCGCTACAGCATTGAATGTACCTACCAGTTCTTTCTCAATTACGAATACAAACATTCGAGCTACATCATCTACATGTATCCAACTTTGCCATTGATTACCATTTCCGAAAAATGCTCCAAAACCTAATCGAATTGGCCTTTCTATTTTGGGGAACGCTCCTCCTCTATCAGAAAGAACTAATCCTATACGTAGTAGACTAACCTCTATATCCAAGGTATTAAACTGGTGTATTGAATTTTCCCATTTTCGAACAACTTGACCCAAAAAACCATCCTCCTCGAGGGTCATATCTTCGGTATAATAATTCTGAAATGAGTCAGGATATATTCCGATAGCGCTTGCCGAGACTACGTGACGTATTGAGTGGTGTATATTTTTCAGCGATTCTAAAAGCAAAGATGCTGATGCTACCCTACTTTCTATAATTTCTTTTTTATATGACGATGTCCATCGTTTTGCTACTGTCGCCCCTACAAGGTTAATAACCACTTCAACATCCTCAAAACATTTGGTATCTATTTCTCTATTCTGAAGATCCCACAAGAACCCTTTATAATTTGGTTCGGTTCTTATCTTAGCCTTATTCGTAGTCAAATAATTAACATCAATCCCTGATTGATGACATAAACTAACGATTTCCTTTCCTATAAGGCCGGTGGCACCAGTAATTAAAACTTTCAATTGATCATTTTTTAATAATTAGTATGTGTTTACTACTCAATGCAAAAATTCTAACATTCTGTAAAACTTTTTTTTAACAAAAAAGACATATTAATAGTTATCACAAAATACTTAAGGTATCAAATAAAACCAATTTCTTTTTACAGTTTTAACATTCGTTTATTATTTCTAAAAAAAGAAGATTATCAAATAATTGATTTACAGATCATTTTATTTTTGTAGCCCTCAACATTTCTCTTTTTCCTGGTGGCCCAGGCAATCTCTCTACATTAAACCCTACTGCTTGCATTGCTCTTCGTACACTTCCCTTTGCTGCATAAGTAACTAAAACTCCATTACACCTAAGTGCATTATACATTTTTTCAAAAACCTCTTCGGTCCAAAGTTCTGGTTGCACTCTCGCTCCAAAAGCATCAAAATAAACAAGATCAAAACAGTTTTGATCGGTTATTTCTCTAAAAAACTGCTTACGTTTGGTAAGGGAAAATATGGAAGATATATCAGTAGGGATTTCCCAAGGCACCTCATGCAAATTATCAAAAACACTCTGATATTCATCTGCAGACAAAACCTCTACATAATTCAAGTGTTTTTGTTCTTCTATCGATACAGGATATGCCTCTACTCCAACATAATTAACCTTTTGATTATTCTTTTGAGCTTCGAGAAAGGTTATGAAAGCATTAAGCCCTGTACCAAAACCAATTTCTAAAACACTCAATTCTCTCTGAGTATTTGTAGTAATTACTTGATTGTACCCACTTTTTAAAAATACATGTTTTGCTTCATTGATTGCTCCATGCTTAGAATGATATTGCTCATTAAGTTCTGGAAAATGAATTGTTGTAGATCCATCAGAAGTGGTTATAATTTCTCTTTTTACTGTTTTATCCATTATTCTTTTATCAAAACACCATCAGCAACGAACGAATATGTTCTTTTGGGTACTGTAATAGCTGCAATCTCTTCTTCCGTTTTTGCTGCATCCTGTGCATAATGACGTTGCTCTTCTACAGAAACTTCATTTATAAATGCTTTCCCCTGAACTATTACAGTGTCCTTTTCTATATCCTGAGGGACAAAAAAACCATACTCTTTAAACTTAACCATAACTTCTTCTTCAGCTATTGTAAGAGGAATGGTCATCCAACACCCTTTGGCTTGACAAACACCATTAACAGTTCCCATAAACGTTACCGCCAACGTATCACCCTGCTTCAATGACTTATAACGAGTTGTCATTTCATTTGTACTTATAATATCATTGGTCATTACTTTTTGACCAAACGACTTATAATTTGCAAAGTTGTTATCATTTGAAGATATCGTTCCAGATTTATCACTCGATGAATTGCATGACAAAAACATTAGTGATCCAATAAAAAATATTACCTTTTTTTTCATTTTTATATATTCTACTTATCTTTTGTAAAATTAAGCAATTTTAAAATTCCTATTTTAACAGAAAAAAGTATTTTTGTTTAAAATATCAGCGGCTTTTATAGTAAGTATTTAATTAAAAACATACTAAAAATACTATAGTAATCGTTGATATTAATTTTTATAAACTTAATAAATAAGTATCGGATGAAAAATGCAGTTCCACAAGCAATTGAGATCACAAGAGCAAGCACGTCCAAAATTGGACAAGTAGATTTTGAAAACCTAAACTTCGGTAAAGTGTTTACAGATCATATGTTTGTCTGTGATTATGTCAATGGTGTGTGGCAGACTCCTAAAATTGTTCCTTATGGGCCATTAACAATGGACCCTTCTGCTCGAGTATTTCATTACGGACAAGCGGTTTTTGAAGGAATGAAAGCATATAAGGACGACAAAGGTGATACTTTTTTATTCAGACCGGATGAAAATTTCAAACGTATTAATAAGTCGTCTGCGCGATTGGCAATGCCCGAATTCCCTGAAGAGTTTTTCTTTGAAGGGTTAAATACGTTATTAAAATTAGAAAATGATTGGATCAAACCTGGTTTTGGCAATTCTTTATATATACGCCCTTTTTCAATTGCAACACAAGCTAGTGTTTCTGCGTCAGAGGCCGATGAATATAAATTCTTAATCATTTGTTCGCCAGCACAGTCCTATTACAGTGGCGATGTCAGTGTATTGATTGCTGAAGAATACAGTCGATCTGCCAGTGGTGGTATTGGATATGCAAAAGCAGCAGGCAACTATGCTGCTCAGTTCTATCCTACCAATCTTGCAAAACAAGAAGGATACCAGCAGATCATTTGGACAGATTCTAACACGCATGAATTTGTAGAAGAAGCGGGAACAATGAATGTATTTTTTAGGATTAATGACACCCTATTAACAGCACCCACAAGTGATAGAATTCTGGATGGCGTAACTCGTAAAAGTTTGATTGCCATTGCAGAAAAAGAAGGAATTACTGTAGATGTACGCCCTGTAAAAGTCAGTGAAATTGTTGAGGCTGCAAAAAATGGTAGTCTTAAAGAAGTATTTGGTGCAGGTACTGCAGCTGTAGTAAGCCCTGTCAAAGCTTTTGGTTATAAAGGTGAGCATTATGAAATCGAAAAACAGGAAAACTCCTATGCTTCGCATTTTAAAGATGCATTAATGAATATACAATATAACAAATCAGAAGATCCTTTTGGATGGAGAGTTAAAGTTTAAAAGTCGAAATTTAGAAAATAGATCTTCATTTCTATTAATAAAAAAATCCCGAAAATTAATTTTCGGGATTTTTTATTTCAAGTATTTCTTATTTCTCCAGAATTTCCTTGATGTTAGGTTTAAAGTAATTTGGACCTTTTAGAACCTTACCATCTTCGCGATAAATCGGTTTACCATCTTGTCCTAATTTACTCATATTACTTCTTTGTATTTCACTAAAAACCTCCTCAATTTTATGCTGCATACCATGCTCTATGATTGTCCCGCACAAGATGTATAACATATCCCCTAAGGCATCTGCAACCTCTATCAAATCATTACTCTGGGCAGCTTCTAGATACTCTTCATTTTCTTCTTTCATTAAGTTAAAACGAAGTGTGTTTTTGGCTTCTCCTAAATCAGCCATAGGCTCATTTTTATATCCTATCTCAAAAGCTGTATGAAATTCTTGTACAGCAGCAATTTTATCTTTCATCTATTTCTTTTAAACAATTATCTTTGCCGTAAAAGTAATAAAATATGTTTAGTACAGGTCAGTTAGTATTTGCAGGATGTTTTGTAATCGCATTTATCGGTTTAATGATTTTTAGCTATCGCAAAGACATCAAACTACATCGCAAATATTACAAAGGCAGTATTTTCATATTAATTGGTTTTATTATATTTATCCTATTACTATTTGGGCTTAAGACATATTTACAGCCTGAGTAGACTTAAGCTATCCTTAATTTTTTTATACACTTTTTACCTTTAATTTTCAGGTAGCATACTAGCTGTTCTACTAATTCAGGAAACTAATGCCCCCATGCTGAAAGAATTTATACCTAATCCAAAAGGAAAGAAAACACTAAAAACAATCTGATATACCCCAACATCAAACCAAAAGAACTACATCTATTTGAATAATCTTTTTACAATAGTTTTAAATTATACTATCAAAACTAATTAATCTCACAATTGGTGAAAATATATTATTCATATATATTTGTTTTACAACATATTAAAATATGAGAATCATAGCGACAATACGGTTCTTCTTTTGTTTCTCTTTCATTTTTCTTAGCTGTTCAAGAGATAAGGTATCTGAGATGGATAATCAAAATCAAGAAGAAGAAAATATTTCAACTCCAACCGATCAAGAAGGTGAAGAAGAAGATAATGAAGGAGGTACAGAGAATGAAGAAACTCTTGATGTCCTTAGTATTTATGATGACACCATTGTATTTAACTTCTCAGAAAAGTATACCGTGGGACAATTTGCTAATGGCGATTATTGGGTGCATAATGATGGTAGCGATGTAATCATAACCGATATTTCTCCCGCCTCTACCACCATGTCTTCTGGAAGAGTAATTAATGGGACCATGCTAAACCCTGAGAACTCTAGTAATCAAGGCTATGACAGTGAATCACGGGATATGCAATTTGAAGCCTCTTTAAACATGGATCCAGGATTCTTAGAGACAGATTTAGTGGTGCAACCAAATACATCTGTTGTTAAGTCTATTTCAATGGAAAGTGATGAAGGAAGACCTATAATCAAAGATGCAGTAGTACTTACTGTACTTACAAAAACACCTCCTGAGGGATCTTTTCGACCACCATACACTGGTACTGATAAAAATATTATTGCTACTCTTGCAGATGTAGACTATAGTGCATTAAAGACTTATCCCAAATTAGGAGATGAACCAGATATCGCAGAGGCCCAAAAAGATTTTGAGCGTGTTTGGTTAGAACACTGCACAGAATGGACACAAAGAGATATTCATCCTGATAATAATATGCCCGCTTATGGAAGAGATATGGCTGCAACATCCGGAAGAGGGTTAGTTTTATTGCAATTAGATTATACAAACTTAGAAAAAGAAAAGCTTCTCATTGGCATGATACAATATGGCATAGATATATACGGAGTTGCAAAATCTGGTGGAGTTTGGTACAATAACGGAGGACATAATCTCGGACGAAAAATGCCACTGTTGCTTGCTGCCAAAGTTCTTAACAGTGAAGAAATGCTGATTTATGCCGACAAAGAGGAACATTTTATTTTTCAGGATGACCAGCAACATTTTTATGTCTCTCAAGTAGAAGTTGATATCACTAACAGCAGTGATTGGGCCCCAGATCCTAGAGCTGATTTAACAGCGTATACCGCATCTGATATTGGGATACCCGAATGGGGAATACGACATACGGATAGACCGCAAGCAGACAATGCTAACTGGGGAGCAACCTACAGACATGTAAACGGACCTTCTCAATTTGCTCATATTCTGGCAGCAAACCTTATGGATGTTAAAGATGATTGGAACTGGTCACCCGTATTCGATTACGCATCTAGATATTATGAAATAGAAAAATCTGGAGAGCTAGGCAACGATTATTTGGTCAATCTTTGGGAAGCATATGTAATACCGAATATGGACTAGAACTCGTACTTTCATATTAATTGGTTTTTATTATATTTATCCTATTACTATTTGGGCTTAAGACATATTTACAGCCCGAATAAGTTTGATTCACCCCTAGTTTTTAAACAATAACAATATTTTTATACAGCTACCATTTTTGGCATGTTGCCTGAATTTCTTTTGGTTTATTGTAACTGAAAGATAAATATACCCTGTGTTGGGTATGGAGTAATACTGTTGTTTTTTGGAGTTTTGGAGTATAACTAAATAACTAAAAAAAATGAATTCTAATACATCGATTAACATGCTATGGATTGCCATACTGACACTACTTTTTATTGGATGTAGAAATCCTAAAAAATCTGAATCAAAAAACACAACCGAAAGCACAACTTTTCAAACGAATACACAAGTTAATTATGGACTTACAATACAAAAGATAGATGGCAGGCGTTATGAAACAAATCGTATGCCTTATAGATATGAAGTTTCTGGAAAGTATGACATTACGAATAATTATATTGATATTGAAATACCTGTTTGCACAAATGATTTTCTGATTGATAGTATTATCAAAAGACCCATAAAACACAAAAAGAAACAAGCACTGCTTATTGTACTCAAAAACGGAAATCCAAACCCTACTATTGACACAATTCCAAAATTTATTCTAAAAGGGAAACTTTCTTTTGCTGACATTGGCTTTAATATTCATGACCTTAGAAGACAAGAAGATCTAGAAATAAAGACATATATACTTCATGATGAATGTTTTGAAAGCAAAGAGAATTTAATCCGATCATATTATCGAAAAGATCTAAAAAGTTATTATGATCAAGGAAGAACAAGAAGAAGAGGAATATTACGTAGAACAAGAAGAAATTTATTAGATATCAAAGATATCTGCAAAATTCCTAAAGAAATTGGTGTTGAAATATTACAACCCAGGGAAAGCGGTGGAGGGGTTATATCAAGTATTAATTAAAGTTATATCAATTGATAGTCAAAATACACATACTTGTTCTGCTAATCCTTCTGAGTAATATTACTATTGCACAGAAGGATTCATTAATTGATTCATTTATACATTATAATCAAAAAGAACAGTATTCAAAAATTGTTGACTATTGGGAGTCTAACCAATTTGGAAAAACGAATGAACAAAGTCTAATTTTGATTGAAGTGGCCATTGCATATGAAAACCTTAACAAGGAAGATGTTGCATTTATTTATTACCAAAAAGCTTTAAAAATTTTCATTGAATCAAAAAATCAAGACAAAATTATAGAACTTAACCTAAGAATATATAAACTTCTGGATAGTCAATTAAAAATAGAAATCGATAAAGAGATCTATTTTAAAGAATTTGAACGATTAGCATTAAAATCTAATACCCCAAAATGGTTAGCCGAATTATATCATATCTATGCCGTAAGAAATTTTGAGAACAAAGATTTTAAAATCCCCAAAGGTCACTTTCTAAAAGCACTAAAAAACTTTAAGCTCACAAAAAACAACAAAAAAAGAATTGCTGCAACATATGCTAATATCGGATTACTTCTACTTAATACTTCTGAGCAATTGGATTCTGCAAGACACTATCTGCAAAAAGGTCTAAAAATATCTACTCAAGAAAACGACAAAAACACTTCTTGGAATATATACCTTTCCATTGGCAATAGTTATAAAATGGATAAAGAATATCACAAAGCAATCAGTGCATACCTTAAAGCAGACTCCTTGAATATCAAAAAGTATGCACTCAACAAAAAAAGAATTCTTTACTTTCTTATTCAAGAATGTTATGCTAAAACAGGGGATTATAAAAAATCCCATTTCTACTTAGATCAATACGACATAATAAAAGACAGTATTAACCTTACTAAACAAAACACCAATATTTCTGAGATAAAAGAGCGGTACAACAATGAAAAGCTTAGAGCCGATAATCTGCAAATAGAGTCTCAACGTATCCAGAACAGAAACTTATTTATTGGTTCATTAATCCTGCTAATCTTTGGTGTAATAACTGCTTTTCTTCTTCACAAAAACACCAAACGAAAACAGCGTATTGCCGAACAGGAACGAGAATTACAAGTTCAAAAAACAGAAAAACTGCTCAAAGATCAAGAATTATCAGCTATTGATGCTATGATCTCTGGACAGGAAAAAGAACGACAACGTCTGGCTAATGATTTACATGATAACCTAGGAAGCACACTTGCCACAGTAAAACTTCATTTTGAACATTTAAAAAACAATAGAGAAAACCCTAAGGTTAAGAATATCGAGGAGCTATATACCAAAACCAATACCTTACTTGATGAAGCCTACCAAAAAGTACGTACCATTGCTCACGAAAAAAACAGTGGAGTCATGGCTAATCAGGGATTATTACCAGCTATCAAAAATCTGGCAAAAAAAATATCAAACAGAGATGATCTAAAAATTGAAGTGCAAGACTTTGGATTAGAAGAACGACTGGATAATACATTAGAAATTTCAATTTTTAGGATAATTCAGGAATTGATTACTAACGCCATTAAACATGCAAAAGCCTCAGAGATTATAATTTCTCTAACCAACCACGACTCCTTGCTTAATATCATTGTAGAAGATAATGGTAAAGGATTCGATGCTCAAAAACTCCCAGAAAAAGAAGGAATGGGATTAAAGAGTATCGAAAAACGTATTGAACATCTAGAAGGAACCTTCGAGATTGATTCTACCCTAGGAAAAGGAACTAATATCTTAATGAATATACCAATATGATTACTGTAGCCATTGCCGAAGATCATCAATGTCTTATCGACGGAGTTGAATTACTTCTGCGTTATGAAGACGAAATTAGTATCGTTGGGATGGCTAATGACGGCGAAGAACTTCTATCTATCGTAAGAAAAAAACAGCCCAAAATCGTGTTAATGGATATTAGAATGCCCAAAATTGATGGTATTGCAGCAACCAAAATCATCAAAAAAGAATTCCCACATATCAAGATCATAGCTTTCTCTATGTTTGATCAGGAAGATGCCGTAAGACAAATGGTTGTGGCAGGCGCAAAGGGCTATTTACTAAAAAATTCGCCATTAGAGGAAGTACTTACCGCAATACACGAAGTCATAAAAGGAAATACCTACTATGATGCGACTATTGACCCCTCTTTTTTCTCAGAAAAAAAGACGCAACGAGTAAAAAAACAATTATTATCCAAAAGTGAACGTGAAATCTTAACTCTCATCGGACAAGGAAAAACCTCATCTGAGATTGCTGCGATACGCTTCAATTCTGTCTCTACCATAGAAACGCATCGCAAAAACATAATTAGAAAACTCGGTCTTAAAGGCAAAGGTGAATTGCTGCGCTATGCCATTGAAAAAAAGTACGATTTCTAACAGAAAAATGCTTGCTATCTCAAATATACCCTGCTATGGGTATTTTTTTGTGCTTGATTCTAGGGTAGATTTGGTGTGTATCAAACAACTAAATTATAGAAATCATGACAGCACAATACTTTACAAAACTTATAATCAGTGTAACTATATACTTGATTATTTGTCCATTTATCCATGCGCAGGATGATGCACTTAACATCGGAGGAAACTACTATTTTCTTGTCAATTATTCAGCGCAATCCGAAACTCCGATAACCGCTCTAGAAAACGCAGCCAATACAATAGAAGTAAAAAAAGGATACTTTATAACCATATCGGATATCACTGAAGAAAATGTAATTTTTACATTTTGGAATTTTGATAGTAGTGCCGTCCAACCAATAAATGGTTTCAGGAATAAATACGAAAAATACAACGAGCTAAACAAAGATGAAAAAAAGTACTTCACATTATCAAAAGAGAAGTTTAAGCAAATAACCAGTCCTTATTACCGACTTATTCGGAAAATAGATGCCGGTATTTACACAATTCCTTTTAAATTCAGGATGAACGAGTTTGAAATAGAATCTAATGTATCTCTAGGAACGAATCTTATATTTCAACTAGGTCTTAATAGAAAATCAAAAAATTCTATTTTACTTGATCTTACTGGTGGGCTTGCTCTTACCAAAATTGATCTAAATGCAGGAAATAGTGATATCGGAAAAGAAAACACCCTATTTGCAGACGAAGAGTCCTCTTCAAAATTTGCCTTCACCCCATCTATAGGCACTATTATTCATTTAACAAAAAGCGTAAACATTGGGGTATTTTATGGGTGGGATATCTTTAGCAAAAAAGATCGAATCGTAAACTGGAAATACGAGCGAAAACCATGGTTAGGCTTAGGTATAAATATTGGGTTTACCAATTCTTCCGAAAAAAACAACAACGAACCAAAAGAGCAAACGGAAGCTCCTCAATAGCAATAATTAATTACAAAATCTTAGTATCATGAAAACAAAAAAAATATACACTCAAGAACTGTATCGCCAATTTGGATATTTAGCCACATGGAATCCAGGAACCCCTATGGCATTAGGAGACATCGGAATTATGAGACAAAAACAATTTACAAAAATTGGCAATGTATCGGATCTTGGAATTTCATTTGAAATAGAAGAAGATATTACACCGATTGATTTAGAATTTTCTTCTGAAGGAGCCGTATCTGTCTCAACAAAATTATCTGGCAGTCCAACCTTAGCGGGTAGTTCTCTTAGTGACATCGATGCGGGTATACATGTTAAATTCTCTAAAGAAAATGCAATTTTATTTAAAGCAAATGAGACCAGAACGCCCGCTATCAAAAATCAAATTAAACTGGGAGAGGAAATCATTGAATTATTCAAAGCAGGAAAATGGGATAAAAATTGGGTTGTTATTACAGAACTGGTTACTGCTGATAGTGCCAGCATTTTAATTTCTAGTTCGAAGGAAGCTTCAATAGATATAAAAGTTTCGGGCGAAATCGGTACTAATCAATTAGACATCGCAGAAGCAGAATTAGGACTTGAGGTCAAGTTTTCAAAAGATTTAAGCACGAAATTTATTGCAAAAACAGGTTTGACTCCTTTATTTAAGGTATCAAAAATAAAAAGACCTTTCTTAGGAACACCTATATTTAAGGCTAAAGGAATTACATCCATGGATTTAGCAACCCCACAAATGGCCTTAGAACACAATGAATTATTTTTCTTCGATAAAGCCGACTTTGATTTTGAAGAAGAAGTCGAAATGTAATTGATGAGAAAACTTTTTTTCAACAAAAAAACCCCACAAGTCTCAGAAACTTGTAGGGTTTTATATTCTCTTAAAAATTCAATTCTTAATTTACCTCGGGCAAGAAATTATAATTCTTACTGTAGTACAACATTTGAGAGACAAAATCCTCAGGCTGTGTTACATTAATTTTGGTAATTTCTCCGTTTCCATCCATTTCTGGAACCAAAACAGGATTCACAAAACCGCTATAAGGTGCAGATGTAAACTGTTCATTTCGCTTTAAGATTTCGGCATGTAATGTCTGATCCACTTTTACTCCGTAATCCTCTACCAAAGCTTCAGCTGCTTTAAAATCTCCTTCAGATTTGATACGCTGTGTTTCGCGCAATAAACGTCCGAAAATCTCACGCAATTTTTCGTAATCAGTAACATTATAATACGTTTTTCCTTCACGAGTTACTTTTTCGATTACATTCTCTTTGGTTCCTTGCTCAAAAGCCCAAGCACTCACCCACTGACGGTTTCTCATATGTGCTTCTTCTACATCATCTCCTAAGTTTAAACGAATTAATTGGGTCATTAATCCATTCCTAATATATCCATCATATGCTGCTTTCCCGACTTTCTCCCAATCTTCTACTAATCCTAATTCCTGTAATTTAGGATCCATTAGATAATACAAACCAACCAAATCAGCTCTACCCTCTTCTATAGTAGAGGCATAATTTTTTAAGGTTTCTTTGGTTTCACCCACTCCCGGATTTAATTGTCCAGAAGCGTGACCAATAACCTCATGTAATGCAGTATGGAGCTTATCTGCTAACTGTCCATATGTTTCTTCTAATTCAAACTCTTCATCATCATGAACAAATTCTTTTAGTCTGTCGGATCCTCCTGCATTAGAATATGCTTCTATAATGTTACCCAGAGAAACTGATTTTGATCCCACTTCAGCCCTAATCCAATTCGCATTGGGTAAATTTACTCCAATCGGAGTACTAGGTGATGCATCACCTGCTTCCCCTGCGACCGCAACAACCTTATAAGAAACACCAACAACACTATCTTTTTTGTGTTCTTTAATTAATGGCGCATTATCCTCAAACCATTGCGCATTTTTTGATAAAACCTCCATTTTTTTTGACATATCAAAATCTTTTATTTCTACAATGGTTTCATAAGATCCTCGATATCCCATAGGGTCATTATAGACCTCTATAAAACTATTTATGTAATCAATATTACCTTCTGTTGCTGCTGTCCAAGCGACATTATAATCATCCCAGATTTGTAAATCTCCAGTTTTATAATACTCGATCAATAGCCCCAGAGCATCTCCTTGCTCTTTATTTTCTGCTACTTCTTTTGCTTTTTCTAACCATTTAACAATCTCATCAATAGCAGATCCATAAAGCCCGCCTGATTTATATACTCTTTCTTTTAACTCCCCATTTTCTTTTACTAATTGAGAATTTAGACCATAGGATAATGGTTTATTTTTGTCAGGAGATTTCATTTTCGCATAAAAAGATGCTACATCCTCATTGGTGACCCCTACTCCGTAAAAGTTAACAGCAGATGATGCGATATTATCAATTCCTTTGGCTTGATTTACTTTTTTTGCATCCTCATCATTAAAAATAACATTGTATACCTCTTCGGCGACCTCTGTATCTGTCGCTGCAAGAAGAGAACTGAAATAATCTTTACTAAACCCAGGACTCAATTTATCATTGCTATAATGATGATGAATCCCGTTAGAAAACCAAACTCTTTTAAGATATATCTCAAATTCTTTCCAGTCATTTGAATTCTTATCTCCTTCATATGAGGTATAAATTTTTTCTAAAGCTTTTCTAATCCTGAGATTATATCTATAGTTTTGATCCCACATAATATCTCTACCACTCAAACCAGCCTGTGTGAGATAGTAGACCAATTTTTGTTCTTTTAATGTGAGATTATCCCATCCTGGAATCTGATATCTTAAAATTTTGAGGTCTGCAAACTGCTCTACCTGATAATCAAATTTCTCAGTTGCTGCTATTGGCTCCTCTAGTTTATCGGTTTCTTCTTTTGTGTTTGGGTCTTTTTTACAAGCCACCATTAGACCTATAATGGTAATAAAAAATAATATTCTGTTGAGTTTCATGTGCGTTAATTTATTGTTTTTAATTCTAAAATAGCATCAATAGTAATTCCCTAAATCCTTGTAAAAATTAATATTACTAACAAGGATCAAATTTTAAGTACAATTGACGATATCGCAATTATTTTTCTGTTATCACAAATGTAACAAAATAAAAGGATGTTAAAATTGATTATATTAGCATATCAAATCATCTAAACTGACTAAAAAATGAAAATAATAAAGTATTTATTTTTCCTATTATTATTAGTTCTAATTGGTGGCGCAGTATATATTGCTACCATCGACGGTAAATTTCAAATAGAAGAAAGCAGAGTTATTGAAGCCCCGGATGAACTACTATTTAATACTATTAACGAATATAAGACCTGGGATAAATGGGGTCCGTGGATGGATACTTCTGATGATCTTGTTATGGAATACCCAGAAAAAACAAGTGGATTAGGAGCGTCTTATAGTTGGAAAAGTGAATCACAGGGTAGTGGAAAAATGGAAACAGAAAAAATCTCTCCATTTAGTAGTATAGATCAAAAAATTACTTTTATAACACCAATGGGTGAAAGCATTAGTGATGTATACTGGAAATTTGAAAAAATAGAAGGAAAAAAGACAAAAGTAACTTGGGGAATGAAAGGAGAGCAATCCTTTATGGACAAGGCTTTTTGGGCAACACAGGATAGCACTTTATCGCAAAACGTAAAACCAATGTACGCACGCGGGTTAGAAAAACTAGAGGCATATGCTAACGAAAAAATGAGCCAATATTCTGTTCATGTTGATGGTGTAACAGAACATGGCGGTGGATTTTATATGTACAGTGCTACTGCATCTTCTATTGCTACGATACCAGAAAAAATGTCGCAAATGTTACCTCTTGTAAACAATTATATGAGGCAAAATAACTTACCACAAACAGGAATGCCTTTTACATTATATAATGAATATAATGAAGAGCAAGGGACTGCGATCTTCTCTACAGGGATCCCAACAAGAGACAAGGTAGTTCCTCCGAAAGAAAGTACGGTTTTATGTGATTTTATGCCTAGACAAAAAGCCGTAAAAACAACCCTTAAAGGAGATTACAAAAACCTAAAAGAAGCCTGGGAAAAGGGATATAAATATATTGAAGAAAATAATCTTGAGATAAACCCAGAAGCAGCTCCTTTTGAAGTATATAGAGTAGACCCCAAATTGCAACCTAATCCAGCAGAATTAGTAACAGAAATCTACGTACCAATCTTGTAATTTTTTATTAGCAAAGTATTAAACTGGTATAATTAATGAAGCAGGTACTATTTGTATTTTTAGGAGGTGGCACTGGTAGCGTGGCTCGATATTTTATTAGCAAATATCTTAATAGTAATACTACCGGAATCCCTTATGGAACTCTCGTTGCTAATGTAACAGGAAGCCTTCTTATAGGAATCATCTTAGGACTAGCTCTTAAGAACAATGTAATATCACAAAACACCTTACTTTTTCTGGCCACTGGATTTTGTGGAGGGTTTACCACGTTTTCTACCTTTGCCTATGAGAATCATTTATTACTAAAATCAGGAGATTTTGTAAACTTTGCAATCTATACAATAGGATCATTTGTAATCGGTTTCCTTTTTGTGTTTTTGGGAATGTTCATTACTAAATAATACTACAAAACATCTCGATTTGAAAGAAAAAATCATAAACTTTAAAAACAAATATGAAAAAAATTGAAGCAATTATACGCAAGTCAAGGTTTAAAGCTGTTAAAGATGCTTTACACGAAATTGAAGTAAATTTCTTTACCTATTGGGATGTTACCGGAGTGGGGAATGAAAAAAAAGGGAAAGTATATAGAGGAATTACCTATAACACTTCGGATATTCAACGTAGATATCTATCCCTTGTTGTTTCTGATGAATTCGAAGAAAAAACAATCAAAACCATTATTGAAGCCTCTAAAACAGGAGAAGTAGGTGACGGTAAAATATTTGTGTCAGATATCAATAATACATATAGAATAAGAACAGAAGAAAAGGGCGAACAAGCATTATCTTAGGTTTTATCCTGTAGACGATGGTTTCTGCAATAGTACTTTTTTTTACCATTGTACAAATTTTAATAATTCATATACTAAGTTTATTACATAAGCTATAAATACTTACTATTTTGCAGTTTTTATTTTGATTCCTTTTATCTAAAAAGAATCAATTTTAAAAAAAATCAAAAATCGGGAAAGTGAAACAAGAAAAGAATATGTATTAAATATAGTAAACTGGATTAAAAAGTTTTTTATAAGAATTTAATAAAAATGTAGCTTTTCAAATTCTTAAAAAATCACTAAATAAACGTTAAACCCTAAATTTTTGAGGGCATATTGTCAAAAAACAATAAAAATTAATCTATATCCCCTAATTTTTATGGATGTAAAATTCTTTTATCTAGTTTTACATCAATTAAAAACAATTTCAACAATTAACATTTATTATGAAAACAAAAACACTAACAAATCTTTTTAGAAAAGTATGTCTTTTGGGGTTAGCACTAGTTAGCTTTACAGCAATTGCTCAAGAAGAAGCGCCAGCTGCGGCAGAAGAAACAAAATGGTATGATAATTTTTCTGTAAGTGGATCGGTTGACACGTACTTCAGAACTAATCTTACAGCACCAAATACCCTAATAGATTTCGGTGACGATGATATTTCATTTATGGCACCTGGAACTTCTTTTGCGAATCAATCTGGTTTTTCATTAGGTATGGTAAATACAGTTATTAGCTACGAAGGTGAAAAAGCTGGTTTTGTAGCAGATCTTGTATACGGACCAAGAGGAGAAGATGCAGTCTTTTTATCAGATGATTCATCTCAAATAGTTAATCAGTTATACGCATACTGGAATGCTTCAGAAAGTGTAACATTTACTATTGGTAACTTCAATACATATTTAGGGTATGAAGTAATTTCTCCAACAGGAAATTTCAACTACTCTACATCATATATGTTCTCTTTCGGACCTTTCTCTCATACAGGTATAAAAGCTGATTTTGCCCTTAATGATAACTGGTCTGCAATGCTTGCAATCATGAATCCAACAGATTATACTGAAAACAATCCGTTTGATACATATATAGTAGGAGCTCAATTAGGATATTCTAATGATAGTGGTAGTGCATACTTAAACTTCAGATATGGTAACGAAGGTCTTCCTGGTCCATCTGAACCAACTTTCCAAGCTGATTTAACTACAGGGTGGGACGTTTCTGAAGATTTCTATTTCGGATTCAATGGAACTTACCTTGACACTGATGGAGAAGGTTTCTATGGTGCAGCAATATACCCACAATACCAAACTTCTGAAACTTTTGCTTTAGGGTTAAGAGGAGAGTATTTTAATGTATTTTCTGGAGTTGATGGAGTTGATGATGTAGATGTAACTGCAATTACTTTAACTGGAAGCTATGAAGTAGGTAGCTTAACATTTAAGCCTGAATTCAGAATTGATTCTTCTGATGATGCATTTTTAGATAAAGATCTAGAAGTAACAAATAGCCTTTCTTCTTTCGTATTAGGAGCTATTTATTCTTTCTAAACAACAAGAACAACCCAAAATAAATAAAAACCGTTTGCCTTTGGCAAGCGGTTTTTTTGTTGTTTTAACTGTCTTGTCCTGAAATAGCGTTACAATT
>NZ_JACC01000026.1 GCF_000520955.1 Aquimarina pacifica
AGAAAAGTCTTACGGAGAAGTAATTTCTTCAAAAACAACAGAGATTACGATAGAAAAAAAAATACCTATTCTATCAAGAGAGCAAATATTAAGTGAAAAGAGGAAACGAAAATTAGGTAGTTTGAGGCTTGGCAAAATTGTAATGAAGAAGGGATTCCCTAATTATGATCTATACCAAACTAACTGTTTAGGGCATCATACTATAATCAGTGAAAACCTAAAAAATGCTTTATTAGAAGAAGGTCTTACTGGATTTGAGTTAAAACCTTTTCCTAAGTTTAGTGTAGAAGAGTAAATATGAATACTAGAAAACTGCTTTTCTGTAAGGTAGTTTTCTTTGTTTTTGTTTAAGATAAAGGATTTTATAAAAAGGTAGGTGGCACAGCTGTTGTTTATTAGCAAATCTGTAGCTTTTGATTCTCTTAATGAGTGTCTAATCCTTAAAAATTACTGAGTATTACTTTTATTTGGGATACTGATATTAAAAATACTATAACCAATACCCACACCAAACCAGACATCACCATTATGATTCCATTTATAGGTAATGTTATTATTGATATAATCGACACCAAAATAGGCCCCAAATTGAACATTTTTATATTGAATCATGGCACCACCCAAAAAGGACAATATTCCTGCATCTAGAGACCCTGTTTCTTCTATGCCATCTGCATTACTGGGATCAAGGCCAATGCTACCCAAGCCAGCGCCACCTTGCAAATTAAATCGAGCATTACCAAAGTTCCAAACCCGAAAATTTAAAGTAGTATTAAGGTTAAACTCTGTGTCAAATCGTAAGTCATTCGGACTTTGTGGTCGTGCTTTAAAAGGTAATGTTAATATACCAATAGATAATCTGTCATTTTCATTAGTCCCGTTTAATTCTCCTATAACAGCATAGTCATTAAAATCAGAATAATCAATCTTATATATTTTATTATTATAGAGTTCACTATTATAAATAAATCCTTTTTTTTCTAGCATACGCTCCCTTTTTTTGGCACGAACAGGAGAAAAAGGAATTGCCTGCAATTCTACCTCTTTGGCAACCGTAGCATCTATACTAACTACTGTAAATAATACATTTGCTTTTAGATAAGACTCATCATTCGTCCCATTTGCTTCGGTAAATTGATGAACTTTTTTAACCTTAATGGGTTTTGTGAATTTTACAATATCTCCTATTTCGGGAGTTTTAGAATATATAGATAAATTAAAAAGTAGGATACTAGCAACCAATAACTTCTTCATAGAATAGAAATGTTTCTTTTGAATGAAGAAAGCTACTACATTAGTAAATAATTTTATTATGGCTTTCCGTAATGACTCATTTTTTGATTATTGAAACTCAATTGGGGCATTTCTAATACTGTTTTAATGAGAAAAAATAAGATTGACTACTTCATTTATCTACACAAAATTTGAAAAAATTGTGTTTTAGATTATTTTGAATTACTTAAATACCACAAGCAGTTTACTTTAAAATAATAGAATCTGCTTTTTTATTTAACGCATTATTAGTAATAATGGTTAAATTAATGTTAAAATTAATAGGATTTTGTTATTTCACGGAGTTCTCAAACTTCAGTACTACATTTTGAAAGTAAGAATCCGAGTACTATAGACGTTTTTTGTGTTTGTATCAATAGTTATTTTTGTGAAGAAAAATAGATGGAAAAAATCGCATAACCCAAATTAAATCTACCAGTTAGATTATTTTTAAAGGTATGCTGTCGTACCGACTCTTCTCCAAAAAAAAAATACCCATGATTTTTTAGAAAGTACTCCTTAACCGTCATGTATCGAAGAAAATAAAAAAGTATATACGATGGTTTTGCAGTAATTAAATTGAGAATTAGTCTCAAAAAAATGTAAGAATTTTACGCATAATGTTTTTCCTACAATTTTACTATTATGCTTTACGGCGCTTTTTTTTGTAATTTAGCCATGCAATGTTGTTTGTTAGATATTAACCCCCCGAAATAATATATATAATGAAATTTCTTAAAACCCCCTTAATCATTGTAACCTTTCTTTTATGTAATGCCATGCATTCTCAAGAAATTGTAGATCATTCTGCTTGGGATCAAATTTTAATTCTTAACGTTAGTGATAATGGTATGGTCGATTATGAAGGAGTTACAACAGATGTCGTAGTCTTCTATCAATATTTTAGATATCTTCAAAATATTGCTCCTCAGGATTTTTGGAGTAAAGAAGAAAAATTGGCTTATTGGCTTAATGTCTATAATGCTACTGCAATGAAAATGATTATCGATGAATTTCCGATAACATCCATCAATCAAGTAGAAAATCCCTGGAAGAAAAAAGTTTTCAAATCCCAAGGTGTACGATATAGTCTTGATGATATAGAACATAGTATTCTACGAAAATTTGGAGATCCAAGAATTCATTTCTTACTTAATTGCGGATCCATTTCTTCTCCGAGATTATGGAACAAAGCCTACACAAGTGCAAATATTAATGAAGCCTTACATGAGCGTACTCGAGAATTTATTAATGATCCACAGAGAAACCAAATCAATTCTAGTATTGTAAAAGTTTCTGAATTATTCAAATGGTATGAGGATGATTTTGTAAGTAATAATATCAGCGTCGTTGACTTTATTAATCAATATTCTAGAGTTAAAATAACCAAAATCCCCAAAAAGGGATACATTACATATGATTGGAGTCTTAATCAAAAGGATAAAGAAACCCATATCACCAGTAATAATTAGTGTAAATACATTGCACACTACATCGATAAAAAGATAGTGTATATTTTCCTTCCATTTTTTTAGTAAAGAAGAATATAGCATCGGTTTGATTTGCTAATATGCAGATGAGGACGACATAAGCTAAATCCAAAAAAAGATGCGAAAAATTATGTCATACTTTCAGAAAATAGGAATGTAGAAAATGATAGAGAAATCAATAACCAATACTTAAATATAACCAAATCTGATCCGTATTTTGTGCATTGAGGGAATCATACGATTTCAGAAACTCTTAAGCCTTACTACCAAATGTGTTTTAATTTCAACCAGATCCGTAAAGCCTCATAAAATTGTCCAGTTGTCATTAAAACAAGGAGTTTTTATAACCAAAATAAACTCAATGCATAGATCGGGTCTACTTGATGCAAATCAAAACTTTTAAAACCAAAAACCTAGTGAATATGATAAACCTAATCAATCCACAAAAAATGATTTGGATACTATGCTTAGTTTCCATTTCTTCTATATCTGCACAAACCATTATTAATGGCTTTTTTCCGAAACCTAAAGAATTTACGATAGCAACGTCTTATTCTTATAAGAGTTATGACACCTTTTATATGGGTACTACTTTGTCAGAAAGTAATCCTATGGATATGGGCGAGATTTCTTCTTCGGTAGCTAGTATTTATGGGGCATATGGTGTAGTTGATTGGTTGTCGACAGTGGTTACCTTACCCTATATTTCTGTTCAAAATGAAAATGGAGTTTTAGATCCCGTATCAGGAACAAATCAGGTAGATGGGGTTCAGGATTTAAGTGTATTTCTGAAAGCTAAGATCATGAAAAAGAAGTTCGACAATAATTCAAAATTATCTATAGGAGGAGCGACTGGACTTACCGTACCTGTTGGGGGATATGAAGCAGGAGGAATACTTTCACTTGGGAATGGAGCCACAGCCTTTGATAATTGTGGGTTTATGCAGTATACTACAGCCTTTAATTTGTTTGTAGAAGTACAAGCAGCATATAGTTTGAGAAATAACGCTGATTTTGATATCCCGAATGCTGCGATGTATAGTGCGAAGCTTGGGTATTATAATAAATGGTTTTATGCGCATGCCAAATTGGGTGTTCAGAATTCATTAGATGGATTTGATATCGGTTCTCAAGAATTTGTGGATGCAGGGGGTCCCGCTGCTTTGCCGAATACCGAAGTAGATTACACGAATTTTTACTTCGATGTGTATGTTCCTGTATATAAAAATGAGTCTAATAGTTTTGGGATTTCCTCTGGGTATGCATCAAATATAGAGGGTAGGAATTATGATAAAGCTTCTGGGGTTTCTGTAGGACTTGTATATAAAATCAAATAAGCCCTAAAAACCCTTGAATAAGGTTTTTTTATTAAAAAGGGAAACAAAATTCAAAAGTGTAAAGAGTATTAGCCAACAATTTGTAATTTAATAAACCAATACTAAAATGACATGTACTTACATAAAAAAAGAGTATTTTCTTATTCTGATTTTAGCCCTGTTTTCTTGTGAACAAGATGAATATATTGCATTAGATGATGATATCAATGCAAGTAAGGAGAATTTTTTAAAAGCACAACCTGATCTTATCGGTTTAGATAAGAATCTTATGGATGACCTCGAGTCTGTCTCTGATGGCATTGGTGCTCCTTACTTTACGTTACCTGAGAGTGATGATTATTCTAATATACCACAAGATCCCTTGAATCAGATTACTCCAGAAAAAGTGGCATTAGGAAAACTCCTTTTTCATGAGACATCAACAGGAGGAAATCCTACTACGGGCTCCAACTTATTTACATATTCTTGTGCTTCTTGTCATCATGCGGCAGCTGGATTTAGTTCTGGCCTCAGACAAGGTATCGGAGAAGGAGGAGTAGGGTTTGGTATTAGCGGAGAAGGAAGATCTTTTGATACCAGTATTGCAGTAGCTGATACAGATATACAACCTATACGTTCACCAACCATATTAAATGTCGCTTATCAGGATGTCATGCTTTGGAATGGGCAGTTCGGAGGAACAGGAACAAATGTAGGAACAGAGGCAAACTGGGAGAATATTCCTGAGAATTTCTTAGGATTTGAAGGAGTAGAGATTCAAGCAATAAAAGGACAAGATGTACATAGATTGCTTATTGATGAAAGCTTTATAACAACTTTTGATTATAAAGATATGTTTGATAGCGCTTTTCCTAATGATCCAGAAACAGAAAGATATACTAAAAGAAATGCAGCATTGGCTATTGCTGCTTATGAAAGAACAGTGTTACCCAGCCAATCACCTTGGCAACGTTGGTTAAAAGGAGAGTATGATATACTTACTAAAGAGGAAAAAAGAGGAGCCATGGTGTTTTTTGGAAAAGGGCGATGTTATGAATGCCATACGGGACCAGCTTTAAATGATAAAAACTTTTATGCTTTTGGGATGGGAGACTTTGATAATTCTAGTGACTCATTTGTATTAGATGCTGCAGGATTTGATGCAGTCAAAAAAGGAAGAGGAGGATTTACCCAAAATGCCGAGGATAATTATAAATTTAAAACACCTACATTATATAATCTTGTGGATAACGGTTTTTATGGTCATGGAGGGACATTTACATCCGTAAAAGAAGTAATTGAATATAAGAATGACGGCACAGTTCAAAGTGCCGAGGTTCCATCGGAGAATTTGGCTCCACAATTTGTAGAAGACCTAAAGCTAACAAAAAATGAAATAGATAATGTAACCTTGTTTATCGAGACTTCGTTACGAGACCCTAATCTAACAAGATATATTCCTGATGTAGTAAATTCCGGAAATTGCTTTCCAAATAACGACCCAATGACCAAAATAGATCTATCATGTGATTAATTTACAGTTAAACCACTTCTTAAAACCACTTCACAATCAAAGCCTCGATAAGCAATAGTTTATCGAGGCTTTTTCATCCTCTGTTTCTGCTAAAGTGTTTTCAAAAAAGGGAATATTATATAAGGTTAACCGTAGTTAAAAAAAGGATATAATGACTTACTTAATAATACCATTTTATTTTTCGATGTATTGACCGTAACTACCAGAAGTAATAGTTACTGAATTTATTGGTTTTTGGGTAAGGACATATACCCAACAAGGTAGTATGGTTTTGCTTGATAAAACAGGGATTACGATTCTCTTATATTCGTTATTCACCTCTGAGTCCGTAATGCCCTCGTAAGTATCTAATTTCTCAAGAACCATTTCTTGATTCGAACCAAGATGATAAATTTCTCCATGAACGGCATACTTACTTTTGGGGTCAAAAATAACTCCCGGATAGTATCCTAAATCAAATAGGTATCCATGAAAACTACCTTTGCCGATATAATCGCATCGCGCACGTAATAGCTGGCTGTGTACATTGTTAAAATTTGACATTAGCGTACCATAGACAAAAAGATGATTTTCGGATAAAGTATTCATTTGAGATATATGATTTTTGTGTCTTTTAAATTTTGTAAGTTGTACATGTATTCAAAATACAATTCTAAAAATAAGAATCCTTTACTAACTATTGAGACGTCGCATAAAAACATATCTTAAGTCACACCCAAAACGATGTATTTTTTTCGGGATTTTACTAGTATGGTATTATTTTTTATTACCTAACCCCTTGTTCAGTGACCCAACAGCCACGGTAATCGAGACTAAAAAAGGAGAATTATTGGGTGCCAAAATTGCTGCCGACGGACAATGGCGTTTTCCTGAAACAGATTCGGTACCGCAGAAGTTTATTCATACTATTATTGCTTTTGAGGACCAGCAATTCTATCGTCATTTTGGTTTCAATCCTTTAGCAATGGCTAAGGCAATGATTCAAAATATAAAAGCCGGTAAAGTGATTCGGGGTGGTAGTACGATTACGCAACAAGTGATTCGGTTAGCTCGAAAGGGACAAAAAAGGACCTATTTTGAGAAGATAAAAGAGTTGTTATTAGCTACGCGACTTGAGTTTGGAGCATCAAAAGAAGAAATATTAAAATTGTATGCTTCTTATGCTCCTTTTGGCGGTAATGTTGTTGGGATTGATATGGCCGCCTGGCGTTACTTTGGTCTTCCGGCATATCAATTATCATGGGCCGAAAGTGCAACACTTGCAGTATTACCCAACGCTCCTTCCTTAATCTATCCAGGGAAAAACCAAACCATTTTATTGAAAAAAAGAAATCGATTGCTTCAAACACTTTTAGAACAACAAACAATAGATTCTTTGACATATCAATTGGCAATTACGGAACCGTTACCTCACAAACCGTACTTCTTGCCGCAAACGAGCCCACATTTATTAGAACGTCTTGCAGAAGAATATCCGGGTCAAAGAATACAAACTACTATTGATCCACACTTACAGAAACAAGTCAATGGTATTGTGAAGCAACATTATGAGAGCTTGAAGCAAAACGAGGTACACAATATGGCGGTTATGGTTATGGATGTGGCCACGCGAGAAGTAAGAAGCTATGTTGGTAATACTCCTACAGATAGGGCACATCAGAAAGATGTTGATATTATTCGGGCAGCACGCAGTACGGGTAGTACATTAAAACCCATATTATATGCAGCAATGATGGACAAAGGTGAGTTATTACCAGAACAATTGGTTTCTGATATCCCCACAGTTATTGCTGGGTATAGTCCTAAGAATTTTGATGAAGGATATAGCGGTGCTGTTCCGGCAAATAGGGCGCTGGCTCGATCCCTTAATATTCCCGCAGTTCGGCTGTTGCAGCAATACGGATTACAGCGGTTTAGGGATGAAATGAATGCATTAAGAATTGATGACATTAGATACGGTGCAGATCATTATGGGCTATCATTAATCGTAGGAGGGGCAGAGGCAAATCTTTGGGATTTATGCAAGACTTATGCGGGTTTTGCTAGTATATTGCGTCATTATGAAGAAACATCAAGCGAGTATTTTTCTGAAGAATTTGTAACACCTATTATGGTTGCGGACCAAAAGGTTGATTTTGGAATAAAGAAACAACAGAAGCCACTTTATGGAGCCGGAAGTATCTGGCTTACATTCGAGGCAATGAAAAAAGTAAATCGTCCTCAAGGAGATGAAGCTTGGGAATTCTACGATTCTTCAAAAGAAATTGCATGGAAAACAGGAACAAGTTTCGGAAATCGTGATGCTTGGGCAATTGGGGTAAGCCAGAAACATGTTGTTGGGGTTTGGATCGGTAATGCCGACGGAGAAGGACGTCCAGAACTTACAGGTCTAAATGCTGCCGCACCAGTGCTTTTTGATGTTTTTAATCTGTTACCAGATTCAAAGTGGTTTCCTGCACCATATGATGATTTAATCGAGGTGAATGTATGTGCCCAAAGTGGTTTTCTAGCAGCAAAAAACTGCCCAGTTAAACCAATGTATGTACCAATGGCTGGGGCAAGAAACACAGCTTGTTTTTATCATATACCCGTTCATTTGGATTCAGAAAAACAATTTAGAGTCAATTCTTCGTGCGAGGCAGTTACAGATATTATTCATGAATCATGGTTTGTTCTTCCGCCACTGCAGGCATATTTTTATAAGACGAATAATGCAAGTTATAGAACCTTACCACCATATCGTTCTGATTGTGTTGTCGAAACACAGAAACAGATGGATTTTATATTTCCGAAGGCAAACAGTAGCGTCTATCTTCCTACGGGATTTGATGGTAAGGTTAATGAGGTGATCCTTAAGATTGCCCATATTCATCCCGATACAAAGGTGTTTTGGTATGTAGATGATGTATATGTCGGAATGACCAAACAGTTTCATGAAATGCCTGTGCTACCCGAACCAGGAAAACATATAATTACTGTTATTGATGAAAAAGGAAATGAACTCAGAAGGAATATTGAAATAAAAGAATAATTCCTGAGCTAATTACAATTTTCCTGTAAATATATCCCCTGGTTTTAGCATAATTGTTTCATTAGTAGATTCTCCATTTAGTTTTAAAGTGCCTTTTCTTAAGCCAATTATTGTAGCTTCTACTTTGCTCGTGTGAATCGATTGTAATGTAAGTTCGCCTGATGAGTTTTTTACATACACATCGATAGCATTAGAAAATTTGATGTGTACGTTTTCTAGTGAAATCTCTTCAACATCAAAAAATACAGATGACGAATTATTGGATAAAGAAACTGCATGGTCTCCTTTACTATCCCAAGGAGAAGCATTCGTTGACCAGCCTTTAATTTTTGGGTTTTCTTTATCTTCATTGATGCGAATAGAATAACCAGGAAAAGGATAAAGTACTGTGATAAAACTAAAGTTTTTGGAGGCATTTTTAGAAACAACAGACCATTCTTTTCCGCGTGCTCCTGAGGAAGAGACCTCGTCGATTTTGCGAAGTTGGTATATGTCAAAACCACTACCGTCTGAAAAAGAAGAGCGCAGTAGATTAGGACCATTTTCATGAGTATAATGACCTTGCCAAACTTGTTTATAAGTATGAAGTTGCTCTCCAGAAAAATTGTCTTTTACAATCCAAAAATCATTTTCGAGATTAATTACTTGTCGAGTATAAGATACACCTATGTTACTAAAGCCATCATGGCTTCCTATAAAAAGGTCCAGGTCTTTGTTTGATTTCCAGGTAATTGTTTCGGGTTTAGGGAATATTTTAAACTTTCCGAAACCACTACCTCCCTTATTACCTTTGTATTTTTTTCCTTGTAATTCATTGTCTACTAGCGCAACATTCTTAACCATAGAATTTTTGAATAATTCTAGATCTTTTAGTGAATATCGGACTTGATAATTTGGTAAAACAACATTCTTGTTTGCCATTGCTTGTATACCCAACATGTCTCCATGTTGATGGTCAGGCTTTTTATCATCTAAGCCAGCAGAAATCATCATCATTTTATCTCTAGATTTCCAACCTTCTCGCATAACATAGTATCCCGTTGTGGGAAAAGCGAGGGAGGTAAAAGTAGGTCTCTTTTTTTTGATATTTTGCAATAGATCTAATTGTCTCTGATTAAGAAACCAATATGTTGTAGCATCTACATAGTTGTTCGCAAAATATCCCGTCACCTCATCTTCAAAAAGCAAATAGCCTAAAGTCAATGCACCTGATATATTATTTTTTTCTGCCCAAGGGAAATCCGTGTCATCAGATAATACAGGTGCAGTAGTATCAGGATATGCAATTTTGGTCAAAGTTGTGAATAGAGATTTTAGTTTATTCGTCCAAAATTCGTCTACGGAGATGTTACTAATTTTGGCTAATTGGTAGACAAAGTAATAATTGTTAATATCACTCATATGATAGTGTACCGTGCGTTCGAACTGAAATCCATCATCATTAATTTCTTTTTCTAGGTGTTCTTTTAGCAATTGCATTGCATGTGTATACCATTGATCTGTATCAACAAAGTCTCTTAAAAGAATAGAAATCATCGCTAGTGCTGATAGTCCCCGGGTTTGGTGATTTCCTGACTTAAACTTTGCATTTGTTTTATGCAAGTGAGCACCATGTTGTAGTAGTGTGGCTATAGTTGTGAGTTGTTCTGTATCAGAATATTCTTTTTGGGATAAAAACATCGCATGAATTCTGAACCAGTTTAATACTCTATAGCCAGATCTAAATGCCTCATAAACACCATTGCCATCCTCAATTTTTTCATAGGCTTGTTGAGTCAAACTTGTATTAAGAGATTGCATTTGGTCTGTGAAATAATTCAGGAAAGTAGTATCACTGTTCTTATAATGGTACTCAAAAGCAACATCTATCATCTTATGTTGCCTTGCCAAATGTCTCAAAGCATAGGCATTAACAGGTTTTCCGTTAAGATAATTAAAAGGAAGTTTCCAAGTAGTGCTCCCTTCGAACTTACCCATATGATCTTTTGCTCTGCTCTCATGAGTTTTTTGTCTGCTAGGATAGGTCTTTGTATAGTTTTCAAATCGTTGATCAAACGTTTTCCAGTTATAAAAATAGCGATCTGCGAATTGATCTCTAAGATAAGAAGCAAGCTCTTTTTGAGAAATAGTATTGGTTGATCCTAGTTCCTTCTTGATATTATCTTTCAGAAAATACACTAACGAGTCAGGTGTAATAACTCGATCTGTTTTGATGGTTTGAGAAAACAAAGTACAAGTGCATAGAGATAGCAGTATAGCAAGCTTTGAATGATTGATCATTAGAGTATTTTTTTTAAAATATAATAGGTTTGTATTGGATTAAATTTATCTGAGTGGAAACCCTTTTGCAGCCCACCAGGGATGCATTTCGATAATTAATCGCCCAGATTTTACCATAGGATCACTATTGGCAAGACTATCAGCTATTTTTTGAGTAGGAGTGTTATAAATTGTAATCCCTCTAATGTCTCCGTCATCACCAAAAGGCCCTGAGATATCAGCATGCCCTTCTTTATACATTTTACCCAGATGTTCGAGATGCAATTTTTGTAAGCTGTCAACTTCTATTTTATTTTCTGAACGGTTAGGACCACGTTTTAAAAAGGCAATAAAATATTGTTGCATAATAACTGTGTCTCCACTTTCCTCATCGACATAGTCAAAAATCTTAAATCCGTCTTGTATCAGCTTATTTTTTATAGATGCAATAGATGGTTTTGTTGGGGCTACTATTGATGTAGATTTTTCTTCTTTTACAATCTCAGGATTCTCAGGTTTTTGTTCTTTGCATGAAGAAAGCAAAACGAAAAAGAGTAAAAAACCGACTGCGAACTTGTGTAAGGTGCTTGTAGTGAGCATGATAAAGTTTTTTTTAAAATAAAATCACCTTCAAATGTACTTGATTTGAAGGTGATTTTTGTAATTCCTTTTCTTATTTATTTCATAATATTACTTGACACTATATACTACTCCAAAACCAAAACCTGATTCCTTGCTAAAATTTCGTCCATCTAATGTTACTCCATAGCTGGCAGAAAGACCTAGACTCTTTTTGTAAACCGGAACATAGAAATTAAAAGATAAGTTTGTAAAATCAACCTCAGTTTCAGGTAAAATTGCCGCTGCACCAGCTTCTGCAAATTCTGGAGTTCCTATGTCTAATCCCGAAGTTGAGTCCTGAATATCAAGTTTGGTATGTGCGTAGAAGTACTTATGAAGATACCCTATTTTGGCACTATAAGCAATTGCATTAGGGATATCAAAATCACTACTATTTCGTACGCTATATCCTAATTGTAACTCAGTAAATATCTTGAAGTTTGTGGTGTATTGAAAGATCGCGGCTCCGTTAAACGTAGTGGCTTGGTTTCCTAATGAAAGTACTCCTGCACCTTCATAATCTCCTACAGGAAATGTAATTCCTGTTGCTCCACCCAATGAGATTTTTGATGAGTTTTCGAATTTTGTCTCAAAGACACGGGCTTTAAAAAAAACTCCTAAATCCTGAATACCATCTACTTGGTCTACTTGCTGTACAGGATCAAGTACTCCGTCCGAACTCTTTACACTGATATAAGGCAATGTTACCGTAGTTGACAACCAATCAGAGATGGCATATTGTGTGTATAAAGATATAATAGATGATGATATATCTCCCAGACCTGCAGGGTTTCCATCAGATAATGTGGATCCCATGTAGAATTTCTCGAAGTTCTTGTACGTATAACTCGTAGCTATAGTAAAGTCACTTTTTTTAGGATAAAAACCATTGACTGGCATTTGTCCTAAGACAGTTAGAAAAGGAAATGCCAATATGGCAATCGTAAGGAATGATTTTTTTGATTTGTGCAACATAACAATTTTTTTTAGTTAAATTAATTAAGTGCGATTAGACGAGGTTTGAATGCCTACCTTACGATTATATTAGTTAAGAACTTCTTTTTTTATTAATCGGGATAAATGCCTTAAAAACATTACTTTTTTACCATAAAGCATAGGGCTTTTTGCTAAGTTGAGAGTTGTAGTATTTTGTTTCTCCTGTGATTTCTTCCCCAAGCCAATTTGGTTTTATGAATTGTTCATCTTCATTGTTTAATTCTATCTCAGCAATGATTAAGCCCTTATTTTCTCCAGAAAATACATCAATTTCTATAATATGATTACCAGAAGGAACTTCATATCTTGTTTTTTCGATCATTCCTTTTTCGCATAATAGCAGTAATTGTTCTGCATCTGAGGAATCAATTTCCTTTTCCCATTCAAAACGAGAGGTGCCAGATGTATTGCTAATTCCTTTTATAGTAATAAAAGCCTGTGCTCCTTTAATTCGTATGCGTACTGTTCTTGAGGGATCAGTGTTAAGGAATCCTTGTGTAATTCTATAACTTGTTCTTGCCTCTTTCTTAAAAGTGTCGGATAATACCAAAAATTTACGTTCTATTTCGATCACAATAGTTTTATTACTTTTTATAGATTAAAGTATTCATAAGAAGAGTGTAAATATATTATAATTTGAATCACCAAATATCTATTATTTTTGTGCTGTGGAAGCGATAGGTGCTCATAGAAAAATAATACATGTTGATATGGATGCTTTTTATGCCTCTGTAGAACAAATGGATGCTCCAGAATTAAGGGGGAAACCTGTTGCTGTGGGTGGAGGAGGAAAGCGCGGTGTAGTAAGTGCAGCAAGCTATGAAGCGCGTGTTTTTGGTGTGCGTTCTGCAATGCCCGGTTTTACAGCTAGAAAATTATGTCCTGAGCTTATTTTTGCAAAACCGCGTTTTGATAGATATAAAGAGATTTCATCTCAAATAAGAAAAATATTTCTTGATTATACTGATTTGGTAGAACCTTTGTCGCTAGATGAAGCGTATCTCGATGTTACAGATAATAAAAAAGGAAATCCAAGTGCCACATTAATAGCAAGTCAAATAAGACAACGTATTTTTGATGAGGTAGGTTTGACAGCATCAGCAGGGATATCGATTAATAAATTTGTAGCCAAAGTAGCAAGTGATTATAATAAACCAAATGGGCAAAAAACGGTAAATCCAGAAGAAGTTTTAGGTTTTCTTGAAGATCTTGATGTAAAAAAGTTTTATGGTGTGGGAAAAGTGACTCGGGCCAAAATGTACCAAATGGGAATATATACAGGTAAAGATCTAAAATCAAAAACAGAAGAATTTCTTATTCAGCATTTTGGGAAATCAGGTAAACATTACTATCAAATTGTAAGAGGAATACATCTAAGTGAAGTAAAACCAAATAGAGAACGAAAGTCTCTTGCTGCAGAAAGAACATTTAGTGAAAATATAGCCTCAGAAGTATATATGCTTGAGCGCCTAGAAAGTATCGCTAATGAATTGCAAAAGAGATTAAAAACAAGTAAAGTTGCAGGCAGGACTGTTACACTAAAAATAAAGTATAGTGATTTTACGCTTCAGACACGTAGTAAGACGTTGCCATATTTTGTAAATGATGCATCCATTTTATTAGAGACATCAAGAGAATTGCTCTATCAGGAGAAAATGAAGAACTCGGTTCGACTTTTGGGGATTTCGTTATCAAACCTAAATACTAAAAGTAAGGAGAAGAAAGCGCTTAAAAAAGAAATCGAAATTATACAGTTACGCTTCGATTTCTGACCTACTATTTTTATTTATTGACGTTTTTTGGGTAAGAATTTCTAAAATTTTGAAGGTGTTTATTCTCATTTACCTATAATTTTGGCAACAAAATACCGTTTTTACGAGTTTATACGTATTTTTAGTACGTATAAGTACGTACTAACAATCGTTTGATAAAGTTTAGAATTAATACTCTAAGTAGTCTAAAACTAAAATATCAATAAAAAAAAGGGGCTTTTTGTTTAAAAAAATATAATTAATTCAATCGGTTTCGCTTCAATGATTAAACAAAGTTAATAGCTTATTTTAAAATCATTATAAATACTGCAATAACAAAGTAAAATGTTGTTAAAAAGGCAAGTGAGCCTTACTTTTGTACCTCAAATTTTTAATTTTTTTAAATAATGGGTGGATTGATACAATCTTCAATAGCTAGAAAGGTTGCTATGGCACTTTCGGGACTTTTTTTAGTCTTTTTCTTATTACAGCACTTTACCATTAATCTTACTTCAGTTTTTAGCGCAGACGTTTTCAATGAGTTGTCTCATTTTATGGGAACAAATCCTCTTGTTCAGTTTGCACTACAGCCAGTTTTAATTTTTGGAGTACTTTTTCATTTTATAATGGGTTTTGTGTTAGAGCTTAAAAATAAAAAGGCAAGAGCAGTTAAATACGCAAAGTATAGTGGAGGAGCAAATTCTTCTTGGATGTCCAGAAATATGATTTATTCTGGATTAGTAATACTTGCATTTTTAGGATTGCATTTTTATGATTTTTGGATTCCGGAAATGGTACATAAATATGTAGCCTTTGCACCAGAAGATCCAACAAGGTACTATCCAGAACTATTACATAGATTTGAGAGTCCAGTACGTACGGGATTATACGTAGTTTCGTTTGTGTTTTTGGCATTACACTTATGGCATGGTTTTGCATCTTCTTTTCAGTCTGTTGGTTTTAACAACAAATACTCAGTAAGTGCGACTAAATTTGCAAAAGCATTTTCAATAGTAATTCCTTTAGGATTCATTATTGTTGCTATAGTACTTCATTTAACTCATTAAAAACACCACTACTATGTCAATTTTAGATTCTAAAATACCTGAAGGTCCACTGGCAGATAAGTGGACAAAACATAAAAATACAATTAACCTAGTTAATCCGGCAAACAAACGAAATATTGATGTGATCGTTGTAGGTACTGGATTGGCAGGAGGAAGTGCAGCTGCAACATTGGCTGAACTTGGATATAACGTAAAAACATTCTGCTATCAAGATTCTCCTCGACGTGCACATTCTATTGCAGCACAAGGAGGGATTAATGCGGCAAAAAATTATCAAGGAGATGGTGATTCTAATTACCGTTTATTCTATGATACAATAAAAGGAGGAGATTACCGATCGAGAGAAGCAAATGTGCATCGATTGGCAGAAGTTTCAGGAAATATTATCGATCAATGTGTCGCACAAGGAGTTCCTTTTGCGCGTGAATATGGTGGATTATTAGATAATCGTTCTTTTGGTGGTGTATTAGTATCTAGAACATTTTATGCCAAAGGACAAACAGGACAACAATTATTACTTGGAGCGTATTCTGCAATGAATCGCCAAATCAATAGAGGTAAAATACAACCTTTTAACCGTCACGAAATGTTAGATTTAGTGAAGGTTGATGGTAAGGCTAGAGGAATTATTGCTCGTAACCTTGTTACAGGCGAAATAGAAAGACATTCTGCTCATGCTGTAGTTTTGGCAACAGGAGGATATGGTAATGTATTCTTTTTGAGTACCAATGCGATGGGAAGTAATGTGATGGCAGCTTGGAGAGCACACCGACGAGGAGCTTTCTTTGCAAACCCTTGTTATACGCAAATTCACCCAACATGTATCCCTGTTTCTGGTGATCATCAGTCTAAACTAACGTTAATGTCTGAATCATTGCGTAACGACGGACGTATTTGGGTGCCAAAAAGAATTGAAGATGCTCAGGCAATACGAGAAGGGAAATTAAAGCCAACTCAATTATCAGAAGACGAAAGAGATTATTACTTAGAACGTCGTTATCCTGCTTTTGGTAACCTGGTACCTCGTGATGTTGCATCGAGAGCTGCAAAAGAACGTTGTGATGAAGGTTTTGGAGTAAATAAAACAGGAGAAGCAGTATATCTAGATTTTGCTTCGGCGATACAGCGTTACGGAAAAGAAAAGGCGCTAACATCAGGTGTAGAAAACCCATCAGCAGAAGAAATTACTAAGCTAGGAGAAAAGGTAATCGAAGACAAATACGGGAACCTATTTCAGATGTACGAAAAAATCGTTGATGAGGACCCTTATAAGACACCTATGATGATTTACCCAGCTGTACATTACACAATGGGAGGTCTTTGGGTAGATTATAATTTACAGACGACGATACCAGGATGTTATGCTGCAGGAGAAGCAAATTTCTCGGATCATGGAGCAAACAGATTAGGAGCTTCGGCATTAATGCAAGGATTAGCAGATGGATATTTTGTACTACCCTATACGATTGGGGATTATTTATCTCAAGATATTCGAACAGGAAAAATACCAACTGATACTGCTGAGTTTGATGAGGCAGAGAAGCATGTTACAGAACGCATATCAAAACTAATGGGAGGTTCTGGAGAACATTCTGTAGATTATTACCATAAGAAATTAGGTAAGATTATGTGGAACAAATGTGGAATGTCTCGTAATGAAAAAGGATTAAAAGAAGCGATCGATGAAATTGCAGCGTTACGCGAAGATTTCTGGAAAAATGTAAAAGTACCAGGAACAGCAAATAGTATGAATCCTGAATTAGAGAAAGCAGGAAGAGTAGCAGATTTCCTTGAGTTAGGAGAATTGTTTGCAAAAGATGCACTAGATCGTAGAGAATCTTGTGGAGGACATTTTAGAGAAGAGTCTGTAGAGCAGGATGGTGAACAAAAAGGAGAAGCACTAAGAGATGATAAAAACTTCAAATATGTTTCTGCATGGGAGTATAAAGGAGAGCCAAAAGATGCTGAGTTACATAAAGAAGAATTAGTCTTCGAAAATATTGAATTAAAAACACGTTCTTATAAATAAAAAGCTATGAATCTTACACTAAAAATATGGCGTCAAAAAGATGCTAATTCAAAAGGAGCGATAGTAGACTATCAAGTGCAAGGAATTGAGGGAGACATGTCTTTTTTAGAAATGTTAGACGTGTTAAATGAACAGCTCATTACAAAAGGTGAAGAGCCTGTAGTATTTGATCATGACTGTAGAGAAGGAATTTGTGGTGCATGTTCGTTACAGATTAATGGTGAGCCACATGGTCCTGATCGTTTGGTGACCACTTGTCAACTACATATGCGTAAATTTAATGATGGTGATACTATATATATAGAACCATTTAGAGCAAAAGCATTTCCAGTTGTAAAGGATTTGATGGTAGACCGAAGTGCATTTGATAGAATTCAACATGCAGGAGGATATATTTCTGTAAATACTTCTGGTAATACTATTGATGCAAATGCAATCCCTGTAAATAAGCAAGATGCAGATGATGCTTTTTCTGCAGCAACTTGTATCGGTTGTGGTGCTTGTGTAGCTGCATGTAAAAATGCCTCTGCTATGTTATTTACATCAGCAAAAGTATCTCAGTTTGCATTATTACCTCAAGGTCAAGTTGAGGCTACTGATCGTGTATTAGCCATGGTAAATCAAATGGATGAAGAAGGATTTGGTAACTGTACTAACACAGGTGCTTGTGAAATAGAATGTCCTAAAGGAATTTCTCTTGAAAATATTGCACGTATGAATCGTGAATATGTAAAAGCAAGTATGAAAGGATAAAACAGAATAATACAACCTAAAAAGCCCCAAATTCATAGAATTTGGGGCTTTTTTAATTTGTCGAACTACTTAATCACACACTCTTACGTAATCCTGGAAATTTATTCGTCTAGTATTTCCATTATTGTCGAAAAAATCTATGTAGCCATTTATAAAACGGTTACTTTCTATAGGTGTTCCGGCAGGAGGATTTTGAATATAGCCAATATTCTGATCACAATTATCCTGTATGTTTAAATAAAATCTTGTTATCGTCGAGTAATCTGTAAGTCCAGGAGGATTGCCTCCAACACCGCCAATACATAGCGTAGAGTTAGAGAAATTTATACCTCCATTCCGTAAATAAGACTCATACCACTGAGGCGCTTGACTATTTGCACTAATTGTCGGAGCTTCTGTGTCAGAAATACAACTAGAATAGCTTACTCTGCGCCATGTAGACCAAGATCCTGATCCAACTTTCATCCATGCATATGAATATTCTCCAGGATTCCATAAAGGTAGCGCCATATGCAGATCTCGATTATCATCTATAATGTAAATAAAATCTGAACTCTCGCTATATTGCCTAAAAGTAAATATGGTACTATTATCCCAAGAGTTTCTTTCATAAACAATCTTAGAGACGCTTTCATCTAATACAAATAGAGATTCTCCAAAGTTTTGATTGTTCCATACCTTGGTTATTTTTGGTGGAATAAGAATAGCTTTATTAGTAGGTTTAGAGACGGCTGCAATTTCGGGTACCTCTAGATCTTCAGGGGTTACTTCTGACTGTAATTGAACTTGATCATCCTCTATAGAACAGGAATTAAAAAAACCTATTATTAGAGTGAACGTAATGACTTTGATAATTTTTTTCATTCATTTTTAAATTAAATATTAATATTTGTTTATGATTTATTTCTTCGTTTTTGAAATTAAAAAGTATCTTTTGAGGTTGTTAAAATGATATTACGCCATAAGTAATACCTTCTACTCTTTGACATAAGGTTGTCATTCAAAACAAAAATATATCGTATGTGACTTGGGGGTTGTTTTCGGGGAAATTTCTTCTTAACAAAGGAAGATAGTATCTAGTTCTTATAACACCCCTTTTACAGTGATTTTTTAAGGAAGAATGTTTTTTATTAAAGTGTCATCGACTTGTTTTTCTTAAAAAAACAGCGATTTTAAAGGCTGGTGTCTAGGTATTTGTACGGTGAGGTAAGGAGTTTTTCTATGAATGTGTACTATTAGAAGGAATAGTCGATGTTGAGAATAAAATCAGAAAGTACACAAGAGTTATAGCGTTAGAGAGAATATAGGTTATTTGTAAAAGTATATCCTAGATGGTTTTCTATTTTTTCTGAAAGAATCAGTTTTCCCTGAGAAGGAGTTTCGAAATCATACTCAGGAATTGGTAGTTTCATTTGATTACAAATAGAACTGTAATATTTACTTTTTTCTGGATGTTCAGGGTAAGATGCATTAAAAACTTCATTCCAGCTATTCGTTTCTAGGATTTTCTTGATAATACCAATACAATCCATAAGGTGAATAAGGTTGACAGGTGCTTTTGGGTTTTTTATATTTTTTCTTTTAGAAAGCATGGTTGCAGGGTGCCTACGCGCATCAAAAAGTCCTGCAAAACGAAGTATTGTGGTTGTAAAATGCGGGTTTTTTAGTAATAATTGTTCCGTTTCTATAAGTTGTTTGCCTGCATTTGATATTGCATTTGGAGTCGTTTCTTTTGTAATCAAAGGAAAATCTAAGGAATCCGAAAAAACAGAAGTAGAACTAACGAAAAGGACATTTTCTACCTTTGATTTTTCGATTTCGGGAATCAGACTTTTGATTTTACCAACAAAATTACTTTGAGGATTTCTGCGCAACCCCGGTGGTATATTAATGATAAGAGAACTGCTATCATCTAGGAAAGACTTGATGTCACCTACGGGGCCATCTTCTTTAAGATCAATATTAAAAGCTGTAATGCCTTCTTTTTTTAAAGCTTCGCGCTTGTTTTCTGATGTAGTCGATCCATGAATCGAGTATGATTCGTTTATAAGTGCCTTGGCAAGAGGAAACCCTAACCATCCTGTGCCCAGAATACTAATTTTATTATTCATTAATTTCTTGTGTTTTATTCGGATCATCAAGCGTTTCTAGAATTGTATCTGTTTCTCTTTCCTGATACTCTGGAACAATAAATTTTTTCTTAAGGATAATAGCATCATTAATGATAAAAGGTTTGGGCATCATATAATCACTTCTTGATGGTATTGAGAAAACATCGTTTTGAAGTAGATCATATGAAGATTCATAGATTGTAAACTCAGGGAGTGAGTCTTTATGAAATTGCATTCGAAGCTCTAAGGGTTCATTTTTTGTGACATGATAAGTCAGTAGATTTTGGCTCCATCTTTTTGTAAACGCATTATATGTATTCCCATCTGAATAGTTGAAATCTAAAGCAGTCTTATTATTAGCATATAGAGAGTCAAAATTAAATAGGGTTTTAGTATAAAGTTCAATTCTATCGATATTGCGTTGAGGAGCAATACAAAGATCAAAATGACGTATGTTATTAATGATAGTGTCCCTGCCAATATCTAATTTGGGACGTGTAATATTTTTTAGAGGGGCCGTATTAGCGTACTTGAATGTTTTTTTGTATTTACTTTGAAAAGTGTTGGCATTATAGGTTTCGGCGATATTTTTATCAGGAACAATATAATTTTTACTCCAGATATCTAATGTTTGGTCATAGCTTGCCCATACTGCTTTGTTTTGGTCTGTGTCTAAAATATATACCAAACTATTAGGCTTTGGTCGTTCTTCTGTAAAATCTGATTTTAAATGCGCAAGAATAAGGAAAACTAGACTTAAAAACAGACTTAGGTTTCCTACTATATTTTTTCTTTTATAGAATCCAAATACAGGGAGTAACATACCGTATAGAAGTGTGGATAGTATAGCCGAAACAAAAAGAATTTTGAGTCCTAAGGCAACGGGAAAACTCATAATAAAAGGCGAAATTATAAAAATGCCTGGTAGTCCGAGGAATACCATTAGATATGGGTTAGGTTTCTTTTGTCTGATTAATATGAATAAAGAAACTAAACCAAAAAACACAATAATAACAAAATAACTAGCACCTTTTAAATATAGAGCAGTCAATGAACAAATAATCAACCATATAAATATGGGAGCAATGAATAAGCTAGGTTGATTTTTTATTTTGCCAAAACGGGCATATACTTTAAAAAATATCCCCAAAGACAAGAGTATAAAAACTGAGATATATAAATACCCATTGTATGTAAATCCGTGTTGTATCTCGCTGTAGTGAGGATATATAACAGATAGTAATTTCCATCCTCCAAAAGTGAGTCCTCCTGAAAGGACCAAACAAAGGAGAAAAGCACCAAGTCCTAATAGCACTTCTTTAAAATCTATTCGATAGGCAAATTTCCCGTAAAAAAATAATCCAATAAATAGAATTACAGCAATTATAAGAAGTCCAAATATCCAACTGAAGGGGTATGTGATAAATTTAAAAATCGGGATGTTAAAATAAATGTAATCTATATCTGATTTGAGGTTGCTAAGATCGATTTCAGAAAAGTATGAGAGCAAGGGAACTATATAATTTCCTTGATGTTGTAAGGTATTTAAATCTAAATTTTGCCAAGTATCATTTGATGTATGATAATCAAAATGATCATCTATAAAAGCAAAATTAAACCCTTCTATATCTCCTTCTTCTCTAAAGACAGTCAAATCAGTATTATTGGGCATCATTTTATAAATACTATATGCCAAAGAATTACTTACAGGGTATTTTACTCCTGCTTTAGAGAATTCTTTAATCATTTTCCCATTCTTACTATTTGTTTCAAGAAGCATATAAGAATTTCCGCCACTTCCTCTTGCTTCAAAATTAATCGCCAGTCCAACATTTTTGGACCATGGATGATCTTTTATAAATAAATGAGCTCCATTAAGTCCAAGTTCTTCTCCATCAGTAATGCAGATTATGATATCATTTTTAGGAGTTTTATTGGTTCCGATATAGGCTCGAACACCTTCCAGAATTGTTGCCACTCCGCTACCTGCATCACTAGCTCCAAATGATGAATGGGGTGAGCTGTCATAATGGGTCATAAGTACCAGTGATTTGGTGTTATCGCTTCCTTTTATTTTTGCAAGTATATTTTGAGTGTTACAAATGGTTCCTGATTTAGAAACAGAGACGCCTTTTTGAATTTCTGGATGAAGTCCTAATTTTTTGAGTTCATTGATAATGTAGAGTTGCACTTTTTCGTGCCCCGGACTGCCTAAATAATGACTTTCTTCTGAGATTTTTTTTACATGTTCTAAAGCACGAAGCGTCGAAAACTCATGTTTACTTGTACTAAGATCTGTTATTCGCTGCGATTTACTACTGTATACACTATAAGCTAAGGCAAGAATAAGAAGCAATAATGTTAAAAAAGAAGAGAGTTTACGCATGTTTGTATTTTGGTTTAGGTTAAAGGTAAGAAATAACCTATAATTATGTGGCCTCAATTAGAACAAGCCTTATGGATATCGTAATTTGAAGAAGAAAAGACTACATTTTTCCTATTTTATCTCTTCTTTAACTCTTAAAACATTAGAGGAGATTTGAATAAGTCATTGTAAATCATTATATTTAAGATTCACTAAATCACTAAGCATATGGGAATAATCAGTTTTCAAGGAGCTCGTACGAAGACGAAAAAGTACGATGAGACTCCGATAAAAGTTTCAGATTACATGACAAAAGACCTGATTACGTTCCATCCGAATCAACCAGTAATGGAAGTCATCGAGACGTTAATTAAGCATAGAATATCGGGAGGACCTGTTGTCGATCACAATAATAAATTATTAGGTGTGATTTCTGAAGGAGATTGTATTAAACAATTAAATGAGAGTCGATATTATAATATGCCAATTGATGACGCTAAAGTAGAAAATTTTATGGCCAAAAATGTAGATACCATTGATGGTAATCTTAATATTTTTGATGCAGCTACAAAATTTTTACAGACCAAAAGGAGACGTTTTCCGATAATTGAAGATGGTAAGTTGGTAGGACAAATTAGTCAAAAAGACGTTATGAAAGCAGCTCTAAAACTTAATAGCCAGAATTGGAGAGATAAATAATAGAGAATATACTCTAAAAGGTATTAACGAAGGTAGGATGTGAAACATCTTACCTTTTTTTATTGTGCTTTAGGGGTATCAGTAATTACAAGTTTATGAGACTTACTCCCAGATATAAACAGATCTTTTGAGGAGTAACGATCTAATTTGTGCATAGACGGTTTCAAGGAACAAACTCCTGCCACCACCATTTTATTACCTGCTTCTATTATAGATTCTTTATATCGAAATATTTTATTACTCTTCAAAAATCCAGCACTTTTCTTACCATGGATTGTAAGGGATTTTTCTATAAATAGAGGAAGATTATCCCAAGTGCCTGTTTTTTTTACAACATTTTTTACAAGATAGAGTAAACTATTGTTTGCGTCAGAAGGAAAAACGATAAATGCCTTTCCTTGAGGAGAGTCAATGATAAAGTCTAGGAGCTTTTCTTCGAGCATTATCGTTCGCCAGCTGTTGTTTTTATACTTTCTCTTTTCTTCTACTTTAATTTGGTAGCCAATGCATTCTCTTTTGCCTATAGGAGATATAATGGGTTCTGTAGTTGTTTGTAAGGTGCCAATAACTTTTATGTATTCATTTTCTTTGGCAAGGGCAGTTTTTTTAATTGTAGTTTTTTTAAGTTTTCGAAGAACCTTATTTTTTTTATTTGCATAAACTGACCAAAGACCTAGAATTATCATAACAAATACTAGTATAAGAATAGGGAGTCCTGAAATGGCTGTTAGTTCTGGTAAAATGACTAGTACTGGCATGTGAAGAGTTATTAGGAGCACTAACTGTTTCTTTTTACTAGGGCATAAAACTCATTTTCTAAAGGTAAATAGCCTTGATCGTAAACAAAATAGTATGTATTTCCTGTTTTAGTTACATATATACTGGTGAAATGTTGAAAATCAAAACCTTTTGCAATAAGTTTTGTCTTCGTAGTTTTGGTTTTTTCTTTTGGATTTAGCTCTTCTAAAATGCGATAATTTTTGCGCAAAAGATTGTTAATGTTTCTAATGAGATTTTTGCTGTCTTTATTGAGTTGATTGTTATGTGAGTTTCGACAGTAATCACTACAGAATTTTTTATCTGCTCGTCCAATTATTTTATCACCACAAATGGGACAATTTTTTTGCATGCTTATAGCTTTTTGTAATTAAAAGTTGTTATTGTACTTGTTTCATCATCATTATTAATATTTATATATACGTTCATTTCTGAGGGGCTAACTTTTTCAAACGTAAATTCATCAAAATAGATGATGTTTTTTTCAATTTTTACAAGTCTGAAGTCAATAGTTTTTTCTTTTTCTTCCCATCCCTTAAAATCACCATCAAAGTGTTTTAATTGTAGTAGTAACGTACTGTCTTTTTGAGTAATTCCTCCGATTTCATAGAATTTTACTTTATTGTCTATTACTAGCTTAAACGAAAACATCATCGAATCACCCAAGGGATCGCTCCATATCTCTTCGATTATTCCGCCAAAAGCCTCACCTCGCCAATACCCACTGATCCAGGACACGTCTTGCAAAGTTGCTTTTGGAGAAACGGTATCTTCTTCAAATTTTATAATTTTGGATACGTTTTTTTGCCCAACAACGGAAGATGTGATCACGAATAGTAAAAGAAAACTTACCTCTTTTAGTTTCATAACTAATTTACTTATGGTTAATAAATTATATGGGAAGGTACAATAATTATCCAATTACAAACGATTAAGTGCTGAATATTAATATAGTGTGTTTTTTATAGAAGTAATCTAGAGTCTAGTTAAAAATAAATGTCCTGGGCAATTCTAAAAGTATTTGCATGTGCCTCAACAATAGTTTTGATATCAGGAGAATAACCACCGCCCATAGAGCACATTACTGGTATTTCTAAATCTTTACAGGTTTCTAATACAAATAGATCTCTCTGGGCACATCCTTGAATACTGCATCCTAACTTTCCTAATTTATCCGTAGCCAGAATATCAACTCCAGATAAATAATATATAAAATCTGGTTTTTGATTTTTAATTAGTTTAGGAAGTGTTGTTTTAAGTATTTCTAAATATTTATTGTCCTCTGTATTATCTGCTAATTCGATATCCAGATCTGATTTCTCTTTTTTAAATGGATAGTTATTCGCTCCGTGTATTGAGAACGTAAATACTAAAGGATCATTTTTGAAGATTTCTGCGGTTCCATTACCTTGATGTACATCTAGGTCAACAATAAGTATTTTTTTTGCCAAGTTTTGTTGCAAGAGATATCTGGCGCCTATGGCTTGATCGTTTAGTAAACAAAATGCCTCTCCGTGATCTGTATAAGCATGATGTGTGCCTCCTGCGATATTCATTGCAATCCCATTTTCTAAAGCATATTTAGATGCAGTTATAGTTCCGTCTGTAATAATAACCTCTCGATCAACAAGTGCTTTTGATAAAGGAAATCCTATTTTTCGAGCGGCTTTGGGAGCTAATGAAACATGAATCAATTCATCATAGTATTCTTGAGTATGTATTGCCAGTATAGGTGCTGCATCTGGTATTTTAGGAAGAAAAAAATTTTCTTCTATACACGTCCCTTCATGTTTTAGTTGTTGGGGTAGCAAGTCGTATTTAATCATCGGAAAACGATGACCTTTTGGTAACGGATGGGCATATATCGGGTGATATGCAATTTTAAGCATTGGCAGTTTTATTAATCTGTGCCAATATTATAAATTTTATGATTAGTAACCATAAGGATATTACTAGGAATATAAAATATGTTTAGTATTACCATTGTGTAAGAATTGAATGGCCTTGCATATCACAAAATAGTATCTAATTTTTACATTAAGTAGTATGTACCAGACTATATTCTATAGATTAAACCAAAATTATAATGTAAGTAATTGGTGCTTGTGGGGTTATCATCAACCGATAATTTGCCCAAAACTTGACCGTTTAACCTAAGGCTCTCTGATATATAAAAGTTAATTCCTGCACCAAGATTTACGTTTGTAGCACTTGATCTATCATAGAAACTACTACCGAATCCCATGGCAAGGTATCCCTCAAAAATAGATCTATGTTTATCAACATGATTATTAGTAATATAATATTTGAGTAATCCATCTAATGCAAAAAAATTAATGTCTTCGGTAAGTACATTATTATCAAAAGTTTTTCCTGCAGAGAACTTATTAAAGCTGGTCGAAACTTCGAACCCAAAATCATCCTCGAAACGTTTTTCTAAAGACATCCTTAGAGGATTACTAAAGGTGTAATTTTCTTTTAGATTAAACATCCCTTTTAGGAGTTCTCCAGAGTCGTAAACCACATTGACACCTAGCCCAACTATCCAAGGGTTTGGGTTATGTTGTTTTCTCTGAGAATTAACTGAGAATACAACAAGTAACGAAAAGAACAGAAAATAGGGGTAATTGTATTTCATCATGAATTTTACGTGTTAAACGTTAAATTATCACAAATAGTATTAACGATATGTTGATTAGTATTAAATAGGTTTTAAGTTATAAAGACACATGTATCTCTTTATAAGGGTTTTATGTATTAGGGTTTAATCTTTTGACAATTGTGTTTTTAGAACTAATTATTATTCAAATTTACGAATAAAATATTTTTTTAAATAGCATTCTTAGGACCCAAAAAGATAAAACCATTAAGATCATAAATAGTTTCTGCTTTTATGATCTTAATGGTTTCTGAAAAGCTCTTAATTTTTTCAAACACATATTTCTGACACTTTGCGATTAATATGCTCAATAATTTGATTAAAGAGGCAGCGTGCATATGTGGTTTCAATCATTGACTTACTTTGGTATTAACTAACTACCGCTCCCGGGTTTACTCCATCTTCATCAGGGTTTAGGAAAACTAATTTTCCTTCCGGAGTTTCTGTCATTAGAATCATACCTTCACTTTCTACGCCTCTTAGTTTTCTAGGAGCAAGATTAACGAGTACAGATACTTTTTTACCGATCACCTCTTCTGGTGTGAAGTGTTCGGCAATTCCGGATACGATTGTTCTTTCATTGATACCTGTATCAACTTTGAGTACCAACAACTTTTTTGCTTTGGGCATTTTTTCTGCTTCAATAATTGTCCCAATGCGAATATCTAGTTTTGTAAAATCTTCAAAAGTAGCAGTGTCTTTTTGAGGTTCTACAACTTTATTTTCTGCTTCGTTGGCTTTTTTGGTAGCTTCTAGTTTATCTAATTGTTGTTGGATCTGCTGATCTTCGATTTTAGAAAATAACAATGTTCCTTTTTTAATCTGATGATTAGAGGGAAGCAATACTTCTTTAGTGGCAATTTCATTCCAGTTGGTTTTTAACTGGTCAGAATCGATTGCCAATATATTTTTTAATTTTTGAGAAGTAAAGGGTAAAAATGGTTCTGAAAGCGTTGCTAGTGCAGAAGCGATCTGAAGTGCTACGTACATAATAGTTTTAGTGCGCTGTTCATCTGTTTTTATTAATTTCCAGGGTTCTTCATCTGCCAAGTATTTATTACCCAATCTAGCCACATTAAGGAGTTCTTGACTTGCTTCTCTAAATCTATATCGTTCTATAGAGCTAGAAATTACGGCTGGGTACGCCTTAAGTTCTGTAAGAACTTGCGTATCTACTTCAGAAAATGTGTTTGGAGTGGGGATAATACCATCATAATATTTGTTGGTAAGCACTACAACACGATTAATGAAATTACCAAAAATGGCGACTAACTCATTGTTGTTACGTGCCTGAAAATCTTTCCAAGTAAAATCATTGTCTTTGGTTTCTGGGGCATTTGCTGTAAGAGCGTATCTAAGTACATCTTGCTGATCCGGAAATTCTTCTAGATATTCATGCAGCCATACTGCCCAGTTTTTTGAGGTAGAAAGTTTATTGCCTTCAAGATTAAGAAACTCATTGGCAGGTACATTTTCTGGTAGTACATAACTTCCTTCTGCTTTGAGCATACTAGGGAAGATGATACAGTGAAATACAATATTATCCTTACCAATAAAGTGGATCAATTTTGTTTTGGGATCTTTCCAATATGGTTCCCAGTCTTTTCCCTCTCTTTCTGCCCATTCTTTGGTAGATGAGATATATCCTATCGGAGCATCGAACCAAACATAAAGTACTTTTCCTTCTGCACCTTCTACAGGAACAGGAATTCCCCAGTCCAAATCTCTTGTTACTGCACGTGGACGAAGCCCATCGTCTACCCAAGATTTTATTTGACCATATACATTGGTTTTCCAATCTTTTTTATGACCAACCAATACCCATTCTCTTAAGAAATCTTCATATTTGTCTAGTGGTAAATACCAGTGTTTTGTTTGTTTGAGTGTTGGTTCTGCTCCAGAAATAGTAGATTTTGGATTGATAAGTTCTGTTGCACTTAGTGAGCTTCCGCATTTTTCGCATTGATCACCATAGGCTTCTTCGTGACCACATTTAGGACAGGTGCCAATTACAAAACGATCTGCCAGAAATTGTTGTGCTTCTGGATCATAAAGTTGTTCTGATGTTTCTTCAATAAAAGCACCATCATCATAAAGTTTTTTGAAAAAATCAGAAGCTGTTTCATGATGTATGGGAGCAGAGGTTCTTGAGTAGTTATCAAAAGAAATTCCAAAATCACTAAATGATTTTTTAATGATAGAATGATACTTATCTATGATTACCTGCGGAGAAACCCCTTCTTTTTTGGCACGCATCGGGATGGCAGCACCATGCTCATCGCTGCCGCAAATAAAAGCAACATCATTGCCAGTTATCCTAAGGTAACGAGAATAAATATCTGCAGGGACATATACTCCTGCAAGGTGTCCTATATGTATAGGTCCGTTTGTATATGGTAAAGCTGCTGTAATGGTATATCTTTCTGGTGCACTCATAATCTAAATAAAAATAAGGCACAAAGGTACTAATACCATTTTAACTTTTAAATGTCACATGAAGTAATTTACAGCTTGTCGAATTATTATTGGGGAGAAATAAGATAGTGCTTAATTTCTCCCCAGTATCTAGTGTTTTTTGTTTAATACTACTTTTTAGGATTAAGAAATCAGAATAGAACGGCTATAGTTACCACCGTTGGTTTCTATAAGATATACATAAGGCCCTGTGCTTAATCTTGTATTGGCTGATTCTTTGACATTGATTATAAGCTCATCACCTTCCATAAGCATTTCATTACTTAGTGTTGCTACTTTCTGGCCGATAACATTATATAAAGAAACATTAATATGTCTGGTTTCTGGAGTAGCGATATTAATAAGCGTTTGGCTATCACTGTAACTTACTATGTGTGTAACTCCTGATCCATCAAGTGGAATATTAGAATTTGTTCCTGAACAGTTAAATCCTAAGTCCAAAGATTCAAAATCAGCTCCTAGTAGCACTCTCCCTACAGTGCCTTCATCGATACACAACCAATCTTTTAGAACAGTTGCATACACTTGTCTAAAATCTGTTCCATAAGTTACATTGCCTCCTCTAGTCAAGTTAGTCAAATCAGGGTGTTCACCGGCAAAACCATTTCCATCGAGTGCAGGTCCAAAAAATAGGGTTGGTGCTGCAGTACCATGATCTGTTCCTAAAGAGCCATTTTCTGTAAATCGTCTTCCGAATTCTGATGTTGTCATGGTCAGTACTTTATCATCCCAACCTGCTGCTGCAAGATCATTATAAAATGTACTTATACCTTCTGATAACGAGTTAAGAAGTTCTTGATGTCTCTGTATTTGGTTATTATGTGTATCAAATCCTCCTAAGGTTACTAAGTATACTTTGGTGCCTAAATTTCCTTTGATAAGTCTAGCAATGATGCGTAATTGTCTGGCAAAACCATCATCATCAAGGTATTCTGCAAAATCAGTAGATTGATTATAAGCACTACTAATTACATCTGCATAGGTAAAGGTCGTGTTGGTAACCTCTCTTATATGACGCACTTGCTCGTCATAGGTGCAATCCCCTAATGTTTCTGTGCCATATGAAGTACCGTTTAAAGCGTATTGTTCTAATCTTTCTGGACTTGATACTGCAAAAGAAAAGTCATTTTCGGGTCCTCTAAAAATTAGATTTCCGATACTCCCTATTTGTATTGACGGAGGGCTTGCAGGAGGATTAAAAATGTAATCAGGATATATTTCCTGAAAATAACGTCCCATAAAACCACTTCTTTCATCAGGCTCATCTAAACTAGTGTTTGCATAGATATCAGATCCTCTAAAATGAGACAAAGAGGAATCTTCATAGCCTACCCCGTGTACCACTCGCATTTGACCATCACCCCATAGATTTTCTAATTTATTCATGGGTTTTGGCATCGCAAAATCATCATCAAGGGTTATAAATTCACTTGGTGGTATTTTTATAAGAGGTCGAGCGTTGGCATAGATATCATAGTCATATACAGGAATAATGGTATTAAACCCATCATTACCTCCTTGTAGTCTTACCAATACTAAAATGTTATCGTTTTCGGCTTGACTAAGGGCAATAGAGAGGGGAGAAGGCCGTGATGCTGTTAAGGCAGTATTGCCAAGCATCATAGATCCCCCGCCAACAAGCCCTAAAGCCTGAAGGAAAGATCTTCGGTTCCATTTTTTATGATCTTCGGTATTACAACCGTCTTTATTCGTTTTTATATTTTTATTCTGAGAGTGATGAGTATCGCACATGACAATTTTATTTAAGTTGGAATTCAGGGATTTCTGCAATATAATTAAGTAAGGCAGCAAATTGATCTGGCAGTTCTGGATATCCTACGGTCCAGGTGCCATCTTCAAAATAATTTTCTGGGATACCGTCTATTTTAAAGACGCCCACTGCTTCGTTAAAAATTATAGCATCATCAATTCCTCTGGGGAAGAAATAATTAAGAATTGTAGCAACAACATGTTCTACGTCTGTTTCAGTAATGGCAAGATTCCCATCGGCTAGTTCGCCAATAGGCATTCCGATCACAAAATCACCAAACTGAGTTTGATTCTGATTATAGGCTTGACTCATTAAATATCGAATGCTCTCCCAACGACCTAATAATAGATCTGGACTGATCCAATCATGATTTCCTTGCCATCCTTCTACATCGATAGGGTTTAGCATTTCTTGTCCCAGCATTTCTGTACTTCCAAAAATAGAATCAACAACATCCAGATTTGCAGGTAATTCAAAACCGGTTTCATTATAGTAGCAAATCATAAGGTCACAAGGACTTTTTACGATTGAACCAATAGCCTCTTGATCAAAAAAGTGTTCACTTTTAAAAAGTTGGCGAAGTACTTCAGCAATATTATACCCTGTACTAATAAATGTTTGCGCCATTTCTGCAACAATAACATCACTACAAGTAGGGCTTACGAAGTACGTATATAGTTTGCCACAAATAAAAGTAGCAACCTGAGTTTCTCTTTGTTCGAATAGAATTCTGATCACATCATCATATCCCCAATTTCCTACTTCTCCAAAAATATCTTTATTTTCATTACTAAAACGACTTGCGTTAAAGAGAATATCTCCCCATGAAATATCATTCGTGTCTACATATCCGGTGAGTGCTTTAGCTGTTTCTTGGATGTCATCTTCAGTATAGTTATTATCTACCCCAAGAGTAAAAAGCTCATATAATTCTCGAGCATAGTTTTCATTGGGTCGGTCATTTATGTTTTCGTCTCCATTAAGATAAACGAGCATTGCATTGCATATACCAACATCATAAACAAAATCTCTAAAATTACCTAGCGCATGTAGCTGCAGAAGATTATAGTATTGATATTGATATGCAGGGCTTCTATATTCCTCATCTTCTGTTACGAAATGATTGCTCCAGAATAAGGTAAGTCGATCTCTGACCTTGTTTTGTATTAAGTCATTAATCATTTGCGCTTTGCCTTCACCTAGATAATAACCAATGCTATTATCTTCATTGAGCATTTCTGCAGCTTCAAATTGATCTCTGTTCCAGAATGCCCATATAGGTTCTGCTGTTGTATTAAGAGCAATAGCATCATCTATTAGTGTATCTACCAGAGCTCCTGGTGTTTGAGAGAGTGCGCTTAGAACTTCTGGTTTTGAAGCTCCAAAGGCAATTCTTCGATACAAATGATGAATTTTGGTAACATTCCAAGGGTTCGTTGCAGAGGGTACATATTCTGCTAACGTGGCAAGATTACACGAAGTATCTGACGACATCATAGACAATAGGGTTTAGAAGTAGCTGTTTTAGGGACGAAATATTGTACAATATACTAGTTTCTAACGAAAGTATTTGTTAATTAGTATCTCAAAATCGAAAATTTATGATATGCTAACGCCTGAATTTATTAGAAAAGGTGATAAAATAGGGATTGTTTCTACCGCGAGAAAGATCATCCCAAAAGAGATAACTGAAGCAATAGAATTATTAAAAACATGGGGCTTAGAGCCTGTATTAGGAGCCACTATTGGCAAAGAGTATAATCAATTTGCAGGTTCTGATCAGGAACGCGCAGGTGATTTTCAGTCAATGCTTGATAATGACGAAATTCGGGCTATTTGGTGTGCTCGTGGTGGTTATGGGACAGTCCGAATTATCGATAAAATTGATTTTTCAAAATTTTGTAGAAACCCCAAATGGATTATCGGATACTCGGATATCACAGTTTTACATGCGCACATTCATAATTTTGGAGTGCAGTCCCTACATGCCGCAATGCCTATTGATATTCATAAAGGTACCGATGCTTCAAGAAATTCATTAAGAGATGTTCTTTTTGGTAAAAAGTTGATTTACGAGATCTCGAGTAAAAAAAAGAATAGGTTGGGTGCTGCAAAAGGACAATTGATAGGAGGTAATTTATCAATCTTATATTCGTTATGCGGATCAGAGTCCTCTATAGATACTTCGGGTAAAATTTTATGTATCGAAGATTTAGATGAATATTTGTATCATATAGATCGTATGTTACAAAATCTTAAGCGGAATGGATATTTTGAGAATTTGGCTGGTTTAATCGTAGGCGGAATGACCAAAATGCATGATAATAATATTCCTTTTGGTAAAAACGCAAAAAAAATTATTCTTGACATCACCAAGGAATATCGTTTTCCTGTAGCATTTAATTTCCCGATGGGACATATTGAAGATAACAGAGCATTAGTTTTTGGAGCAGAAGCTTCGTTAGAAGTGTTAAAGGATAACGTAAAATTTACATATATTTAGTTATGGCAGAGCATAATTCGCTAGGTAAAAAAGGAGAACAGATGGCGATAGATCTTTTGTTGAAAAAAGGATATGATATTTTGGAAAAAAATTATCGATATTTGAAAAATGAAATAGATATTATTGCTCAAAAAGGAGGTGTGCTCGTAGCTGTAGAGGTTAAAACAAGAAGTACTATAGAATTCGGGAATCCTCAGGATTTTGTGAAACCAAAGCAAATACAATCATTGGTAAAAGTAATAGACTATTATGTAAACGAACAAAATCTAGATGTAGAAGTACGTTTTGATATTGTTGCAATTATAAAAAATAAAACCGGAACCCGTATTGAACATCTCGAGGATGCTTTTTATCATTTTTAACCACCATTTCTATTTTTCTAAATCTATTAGAAATTGATTTGTTATAAAAGTTTATCATGTTTTCTTTTGAGCTATTAGATATCATATTGTTTGCAGGTATAAGTCAGGGTGTTTTTTTAGGAACTACCTTATTGACAGTAACGAATCGAAATACAGCTGCCAATAAAATATTATCGATCGTTCTATTTATCGCAACGCTCATGTTAATTGGAAGAATGATCTACTTTAGATTTCCGAATACCTTACTTCGGCAAATTGCAAATTTTGCAGACACGGTTATTTTTCTCTTTGGTCCTCTAGTATATTTGTATTTCAGGAGACTTACTTTTAAAGAGCCTCAAGAATATAAATTACCATTGAGACATTATATCCTGGCCCTGATTCCTATTTTGTTTTTTTCTTGGAATTTACTCTATACACCAAAAGAGTTTAGGGATGTTCTTCGTGACTATAATATAAGTCTAGGTCTTGTATATGCTATAATTGGTGGACTGGGGATTGTGTCTAATTTTTATTACTGGTTCAAGTCCTTTCTATTGGTAAGATTATATCAAAAAGAGGAGAAAAATAATATCTCATATTCTCAATATGTAACCTATTTTTTATATGCTTTCTTAACCGCAGTATTTTTAATGCTCATTTTGTGGCTAACCAGTTTTGTGAATTTTAATTTTTTTGGAAAAATAGTACCATTTATATCCTATGACATGGTTTGGGTGTCGATTCCGGTTTTTGTATATGTAGTAGGCTATTACAGTCTTAAACAGCCGGAGATTTTTAGGGTACCCTTAAAAAAGATACCTAAGACCAAGAAAGTAATTGTAAAAAACAGATTAGAGGGAGACGCATTACTTCGATTAAAGGAAAACCTAAGAAGCCTTATGGATCAGGAAAAAGTATATTTGGATAATGAACTAACCCTAAGAGGTCTTTCAGAAAAACTACAAACATCTCCTAATAACGTATCATGGCTGCTTAACAATGTATATCACTCTACTTTTCATGATTATATTAATCAATTTAGGGTTCAGGAGTTTATACAAAAAGTAGAAAAAGGAGAGCATCATGCCCATACATTATTAGGATTATCACTAGACTCTGGTTTTAATTCTAAATCAACTTTTAATAAGGCTTTTAAAACACATATGAATGATACGCCTACGAGCTATATCAAAAAAATGAGCCTGAATTAAACTCGTTTTGCGTCAAAGAAAATAGATGCTACTACTTTTGTGTTGACTTTTTAAAGCAAAAGCCTTAAAAAACTGAATTCTTACTCTGCAGAAGGATAACTATTTTCTCTACTACTGTAGTCCGCACTATAATCACATATTGTCTTTATCAACCCAATTAGTTAACCCCACATTATATTAGAAAATCTACTACAGCCTAAAACGACTTCAGATACTATCGCTTTGCTGCATTTTTATTGTAACCCTAGCGATACTATGGTAAAACTAAGAAAACACTAGTGTATATCGTATTTACTGGTTTCATAACGAAGTTCTAATGCATAACGGGTTAACCAAAAAATATAAAAGCACAAGTCCTATTGTGTACATTCGGTCGATTGACGTGAGGGTTCAGACTATTTTTGAGTAAACTTTTAAATCATAAACGAATGAAAAATTTTATTTCAATTTTCGCAACTAAAGTAGTTGTTTTAATAGGTATAACTTCTGCTGTACTAGGTTCATGTCATGGGGATCCGGTATTCTCAGATCTTGAGGTGACCACTTTATCTTCTGATATTCCAGGAGTTGGTTTTGATGCTGTAACACATGACACAGCAGGGAACATTTATATGTCAGAATTTGGTGAATTTGCAGGTGGTAATGGAAACGGGACACGTATTTTTAAGATAGATAAATTTGGAGCTCAAAGTGTATTTATCGAAAATCTAGAAGGCCCTTTGGGAAATGCTATTGATAACCATGGTAATTTTTATGTAGTACATTCTAATGACGGAGGTGGATCGGGTGAAGTATTAAAAATAGCAGCTGATGGTACAAGAACTGTATTAGCTACTGTAGAGGGATTTCCTGCAGGATTAACAATTGATAAGAAGGGCAATCTTTATGTTTCTAATTTTGTTACTCCTACAGTTCATAAGATTACTCCTTCAGGAGAATTTAGTCTCTATGCCGAGGACGAATCACTTGCTGGTGGTGTTGGCATCGATATCGATAAAAAAGGGAATGTAATTGTAGGGAACTATGTTACTGCGGATATTTTATCTATTGATAAAAAAGGAGAGGTTTCTCTAATTGCTAATATTCCTGATATTGTTGTCGGAGGTGGCGGAATAGGATATATTATCGTTGCGGGAAACTCAATTTTTGCTACAGGCATTTCTACACATAAGATTTTTAGAGTGTCAATGAGTGGCGAAGTAATCCATTTTGCAGGAAGTGGAGAATCAGGAGAAGTAGATGGCCCATTATTAGAGGCAACTTTTCGAAGGCCAAATGGAATCACGGCATATAACCGAACATTATTTATTGGGGGATATGGTGCAACTAGTTTGCGAAAAATTCAATTTTAAGAACTTTTTGAGTATGGATTGTTAGTCAGATCAATACTGTCGCATTTAGTCTTACTTATTAAGAAATCTTTAGGTTAGGGTAAAAGAGAAATTTAATAATTCATAAGAAGAAATACGACCAAAAGACCGGGACCTAGTCTCGGTTTTTTTAATAATTATAGCTTCCCCATTTTTTTTGTGCATAAAACGGATTTAAAATGTATGATTGTACCCAAAAAGACGTATAATTTCATAAATCAACGTAGTTTTGATACTTAATTTTAAGCGAAATACATGAATGATTTTGGAATCATCGATTTGATTTTAGTTTTAGGAATCAGCCAAGGTTTTTTTTTAGCAATTACATTACAACTAGTAAGAAACAAAAATATATCTGCTAATAAAATTTTATCCATAATTCTGATTATGGCTGCTTTTATGCTTTTTGGTCGGGTGGTTTTTTTTAGATATTCGGGTATTTTGTTACATAAAATAGCAGGGTATGCAGATGCCGTTATTTTTGTATTTGGTCCTTTGGTGTATATGTATGTTAGGAGGTTAACTTTTAAAGAATCACCAGCGTATAAATTATCGTTATACCATTACATTCCTCTTGTACTTATTTTAACATTTTGTACATGGACTTTATTTTATACCAAAAAGGAGTTGATGTATTTTGCCAAAACAGGAGTAGTGCCATTAGTACAAATTTTTAATATCATAGTATATGGTGCATTGATATCCAATTTTTTATATTGTTTTAAGTCATATCGATTAGTAAACATTTTTAAAAAAGAAGAAAAAAATAATCTATCCTACTCACAAAGTGTGATTCCGTTTTTATACACATTTTTAGGTGCGATTACTCTTTTTTTGTTGTTATGGACAATCAGTTTTATGAGTCGTTATTTTAAGATATATAACTTGTATTTTTTTGATTACGATTATGTATGGATTTCTATACCCATTTTTGTGTATGTGGTTGGTTTTTATAGTTTACGACAACCAGAAATTTTTAGAGTCCCCTTAAAAATAACGGCCAAAAAAAAAAAGAATAAAAATCGTCTTCAAGGAGAAATGCTCAAGCAATTACAAGACGATTTAGAATATCTTATGGTCACAGAAAAAGTATACCTAGATAATACACTTACGTTACAAGGTCTTTCAGAAAAATTAGGGTTTTCTACCAATGACGTCTCCTGGCTGCTTAATAATATTCATCAATGTACTTTTTATGATTATATCAATCAATACAGAGTACAGGCATTTATAGAAAAGATTGAAAGAGGCGAACACAATGCTCATACTTTGTTGGCACTCTCTCTAGATTCTGGATTTAACTCTAAGTCTACTTTTAATAAGGCTTTTAAAACCTTAATGAATGACACACCTACCGAATACATCAAAAAATTGACAGTAATATAGATCATTTTATTTTTGGGCGTCCTGGCGGGCTTTCTGTTTCAATTCCTCGTACTTCGTTCCTCAGACTCCGGGATTTTCACGGCAATCCCTGACGCGATTTTTTTGTACTCTCAGATTTCATAATACTATTTTAACCCGTTTTATGCCAAAGTTTTGGGTTGTAATACGGTTTTTAAAATCTTATATCAGTTAATTCAAAGTGTTACAGGTGTTATTATAGCAATTACAGGTTAGAATATGCCAGAGCACGTACTCGCATTCTTCGTAATATTTCTATAAAAAAGAATCACAATGACGAACAAAAGAAAGTGATTTCATCTTTTTTTAGTGCATTTTGATTTAGCCTAGGTGTGCTAACTAAATTTTCAAATTTAACTATGCGGTATAAGGTTTTTGATTTTGCACCGAAATCGTACCCATTATTTACAGTGACGCTGTTTTTTAATTGGCATATGTACGTCTGTATACAAACCGTCGATTTTGAGAGGTATACCGCATACATTTGGTTAAAACTTAAAATTAATAAACATGAAAACTTTTTTTACTAGTGTCAAAACCAAAGTGGTTTTATTCTTGATGACTTTTGCTCTTCTCGTAGTATCTGTATCCTGTCATGGAGACCCTGTTTATACAGATCCAGAAGTAAAAACCTTGGTATCAGATTTTGATGCTAATGAAGGGGTCTCTGTAGATCGTCAGGGCAATATTTATGCATCTAATTTTGGACAATTTGATGGCGCCACAGCAACAGGATCAGGAACTACCCTATTAAAGGCAACCCGCAGGGGAGAAGTTGTAACATATGCCACAGAATTAGGAGGGCCTGTAGGCAATGCTATTGATTCTAAAGGAAATGTGTATGTCGTTAATTTTAATACCAAAGAAATAATCAAGATAACACAAGATGGAAGCAAAACAGTTTTTGCAACAATCGAGGGGTATCCTACGGGTGTGGCTATAGACAAATTTGATAATGTCTATGTATCCAACATTGGATCATATGCGCTACATAAAGTAACGCCAGAAGGAGAGGTGACAGAGTTTGCCAATGACACTACGCTGGGAGGAGGCGTCGGGATGGATTTTGATAGCAAAGGAAATTTGATCGTAGCCAATCAGATCACCGGAGAAATAGTGTCTATTGACCCAGAAGGAACGATCTCTTTGATTGTTCAGGTTCCGGATTTGGGAGAACCAGGCCTAAGAATTGGACATTGCACCATTATAAATGATATTATTTATGGCACAGGAATGTCAGTACATAAGATTTTTAGTGTTACCCTAGATGGAGAAGTAAATTTTATAGCAGGAACAGGAGAAGCGGGATTTGCCGATGGGCCATTGTTAGAAGCTTCTTTTGATACCCCTAACGGAATTGCTGCGGATAAACGTAAGAAAATATTATATATCACAGAATATGGGAATACAACCTTAAGAAAAATTAAACTGTACTAGGGCTACATGTACGTTTGGTTGGGGTTATTTAGTCCTAGTAGATCCTTTTATAGTATTAGATAGTCAAATAACACCCTATAATGAATACAGATATGGTCCATTTACCTCTGTTTCTACCCCCTACAGAGGTTTTTAATTTGAATTGTAGTGACGTTATGTTGAAATCAGGATGCGACCCATCTGTAATTTATATGTAAGGTTTGTTATCATGTTCTAGTATGTAGCTGGGTCAAAAAGAGAGTGTTTGGAATATCAAATGCTCTCTTTTACTTTTTTAAATATGCGTTAGGGATAGGAATGAAAATCCCACAGCCCGACTATAGGAGGTGCGAGGAATTGTAATGTATAGCCCGCCCGAACGCCCAAAAACATTAGTAATACCTATATAATTGGATTGGTATTACTCTTGTTTTTCGACATTGGTCTTTATTTTGAAAGGTTGAAATGCTTGCAGTGCATCATCTATAGAAGCAACTTTTTCAAAAGTTAATAATAACCGCAGACCTGATCGCGTATTTTTTTCTTTCATTTTACAAACTCCGGGATTTTTCTGCACAAATTGAAGTACACTAGTAAATGCAGGACTTTGATAAAAACCAGATTGCTGGTCACTGATAAAATAACCCACCAGTTTTTTTTGCTTCATAATTATTTTTTCGAGCCCTATTCCTGTAGCAATCCATTTGATACGAACAGAATTTAATAAATCTATTGCTTGATCGGGTAATTCTCCAAAACGATCTACAAGACGTTTCTCATAATCGAGTAGTTCTTTTTCGGTTTTAATCGAATTCAGTTCGGTATACAGGTTAAGTCTTTCGGTAATATTATTGATATAATCATCAGGAAACAATAACTCAAAATCAGTATCTATTTGGGTGTCTTTGAGGTATACTTTTTCCTCTTTATCTTTTTCGTATAATTCTGAAAACTCATTTTCCTTAAGTTCTTCGATTGCTTCGGTTAATATTTTTTGGTAGGTATCAAAGCCAATTTCGTTAATGAATCCACTTTGCTCACCTCCTAGAATGTCCCCAGCACCTCGAATTTCGAGATCTTTCATAGCGATATTAAAACCGCTTCCTAGTTCTGAGAATTGTTCTAATGCTGTGATTCTTTTTCTAGCATCTTCGGTCATAGCAGAATAAGGAGGCGTAATAAAGTAACAGAATGCCTTTTTATTACTTCTTCCTACACGCCCTCGCATTTGGTGTAGGTCGGATAGTCCGAAATTATTAGCATTGTTTATAAAGATTGTATTTGCATTTGGGACATCTAATCCACTTTCTATAATGGTTGTAGAAATTAGGACATCGAATTCTCCGTTCATAAAAGAGAGCATGAGACTTTCTAATTTTTTTCCTTCCATTTGTCCATGACCGATTCCTATTTTGGCATCTGGGACAACACGTTGTACCATTCCTGCTACTTCTTTGATATTTTCGATTCGATTATGAATAAAAAATACTTGACCGCCTCGTTGTATCTCATAACTTACTGCATCGCGAATACTTTCTTCACTAAATCGTATTACATTGGTCTCGATTGGATATCGGTTAGGCGGAGGTGTTGTTATTGTCGATAAATCTCGAGCTGCCATCAAACTAAATTGTAATGTCCTTGGTATCGGAGTAGCGGTTAGAGTAAGTGTATCAACATTTTCTTTGATCGTTTTGAGTTTATCTTTTACGGATACTCCAAATTTTTGTTCCTCATCGATCACTAATAATCCCAGATCTTTAAATTTTACATTCTTATTAACTAGTTGATGCGTACCAATGATGATATCTACTTTTCCTGCAGCTAGATCTTCTAGGGTTTCCCTTTTTTGTTTTGCTGTTCGAAAACGATTCACATAGTCTACTACAACAGGGAAATCTTTAAGTCGTTCACGAAATGTTTTGGCATGTTGAAATGCCAAAATTGTCGTAGGGACCAAAATAGCGACTTGTTTGCCATTATCTACTGCCTTAAAAGCAGCCCGAATCGCTACTTCGGTTTTTCCGAACCCTACATCTCCACAAATAAGGCGATCCATAGGACGTTCACTCTCCATATCCGCCTTGACATCGGCGGTTGCAGTACTCTGATCGGGCGTGTCTTCGTAAATGAAAGATGCCTCTAACTCATGCTGCAGGTAGCTATCAGGGTTATACTGAAATCCTTTTTGTAATTTGCGTTTTGCATATAGCTGAATCAAATTAAATGCAATATGCTTTACACGGGCTTTGGTCTTTTGTTTTAATGTTTTCCAAGCTTTAGAACCTAATTTGTAGATTTGAGGAGGTTTGCCGTCTTTACCATTAAATTTTGAGATTTTATGTAGTGAATGTATACTTAGATATAACACATCACGTTCACCATAAATTAATTTAATAGCTTCTTGTTTTTTGCCTTCTACATCAATTTTTTGGAGCCCTCCGAATTTTCCTATACCATGGTCAATATGTGTAACATAATCACCAACTTCTAGATTGGTTAATTCTTTGAGTGTAATGGCTTGTTTTTTGGCGTAGCCATTCTTAAGTGTAAATTTATGGTAGCGTTCGAATATCTGGTGATCGGTATAGCAAACAATATGGCGGTTATGATCAATAAATCCCTGAAAAGCCGAAAAAACTACCGTTTCGTATTGTTGTACATTGAGGTCTGCATCGTCAAAAATATCATGAAAACGTTTGGCTTGCTGCTCACTAACACAAAAAATATAGTTTTTATATCCTTCTTCATGATTCTCATTGAGGTTCTCAATTAGTAAATCGAATTGTTTATTAAAGGAAGGCTGTGGTTTGATATCAAATTTTATCGAATAGTCGGCCTTGGTAAAAGGCTGGTGATCGATTTCTACTAATGTAAAATCTAGTAATTGTTTTTTTAGTAACGTAGCGGTTGTAAAAAGCTCTTCGGGCGAACTGTGTTTTATGTTTTCTGAGAGCGTTTTAAAAGCTTCATGTGCTTTTTCAATATTTTTATCAATTCGAGCCGAAAGTCGCTCTATATCTTTGGTAAAAATAACAGTTTGTGCGCTGATATATTTTAAGAAGCTTTCTCGAGTTTCTTGTATAGCTTTGTTTTCTACATTAGGAATAATAGAAATTTTGGTAATTTGATCTGTAGATAATTGTGTTTCGACATCAAAGGTTCTAATACTATCTACTTCATCACCAAAAAACTCAATTCTATAAGGGGTGTCATTACTAAAAGAGAATACATCGACGATTCCGCCCCGAACAGAAAACTCACCGGGTTCTGTTACAAAATCTACACGCTGAAACTGATATTCGAATAAGACTTCGTTTATAAAATCCAGCGATAATGTATCATTAATACCAATTTTTAAGGTGTTTTTTTCAAGTTCTTTGCGCGTAACTACTTTTTCGAATAATGCATCGGGATAGGTAATAATCAATGCCGGCTTTTTACGCGAATTAAGACGATTGAGAACTTCGGCTCTTAGAAGCACATTGGCATTGTCGGTTTCTTCGATTTGATAGGGGCGGCGATAACTGCCTGGATAAAAAAGTACATTTTTATCTCCCAAAAGCTGCTCAAGATCATTGAGGTAATATGCGGCTTCTTCTTTATCATTAAAAATACATAGAAAAGGCTTGTTGGCTTGACTAAAACTATTTTCGATTGCAAAGGATAATGAAGATCCTATAAGTCCTTGTAGATGTGTTTTTGTTTTGGATTGGGCAATAGCCTTCTGCAGTTTCTGCAGTTGCGGAGACTGTAAAAAGGTTTGCGAGATTGTAGATATACTCACGTAGCAAATTTTGTGACAAATATATGTTGTTTTGTTTAGAAATGAGAAGGTGAGAGATATGATTTTTGGCGAGAAAAATGCAAGTATAGATTTTTTTTTAATTATTCATGGTAACATTTCTATAGCTCGAGACACTTACTAATAAACACTCTAAGTTTTTTATTTGTTTATAAGATTTTAGAGTAACGTTCTTATCAATATTGCAATATGAAAAAGATCAAAAAAAAACGAATAATATGATATGCTTTTTATTTATTATTAATTGATAATTAAGTTGTTATTGGGATTTGTGAAGAGGTTAGATATGGTGTCCGAAACTGGGGTAAGGTATAGCTAGGAGTACTATTGTCAATCTTAAAATAGAGTTCGTGATGCTTTTTTTGATTCTCTTATGCTGGTATGCATCAGTGTGTTTTTAAGATTTTGAGTATAAAAATTATCATAAAGTGTGATTTTTTTTGACAGTTTCAAAAAATGAAACAACTCTATAGTAGTATTGCAGTATAAAAACAAATTATACCCAAAGATATCATGATATCCAAACTGGGGTAGGACTAAAGTAGGATCATTATGATGGATCTTAAAAGTATAGTTTGTTATGTGTTTTTTTGATTCTTAAAGATTCTCCCATGCTATGGTGTGGGAGAACTTTAAAACCCACTTTATATAATAGATTTTCTATTGAATAAACTGGGGTAAAATTTAGAAGATGAAATTTTTTAAAAATTGTCTAAAGCAATATAGTTTTAAAACTAAAACAACTGTATAGGTATTATGGCAATTATAAAGGAAACAATTATTGACGAAAATTGTTTGTAAGACTATTCAAACTGGGGTAGGACTAAGGTAGAATAGTTAACAAGCAATACGAAGTTGGTTTTTGTGGTATTTTTTTAGTTTTTAAGAATTCTCCTGCATTATGATGTGGGAGAATTTTAAGAAAGAGTAACATTATAAATGATAAAAGAAACACTATAAACAGGAAAAACTTGATGTATGACCCAAACTGGGGTAGGACTAAGGTATGGTCATCATTGAGTTAAAAAAAAGTTGGTTTTCCACACTTTTTTATTCCAATAGATCCTTCTGTATTTTGATGCAGAAGGGTCTTTTATAGTATCAAAACAGGAGCCGTATAGATGTACAAGTAGTTTGCAGTGAGTTTTTTAAGGCAAATTAAGTTTTTATTAACTATTTGGTTTTAACTCAAAGGTTTTGCCATAAAACGCTTATATTTGCGCCTTCTTTTTTGTGCCCCAAATAAGATATTTATAACAATAAATCAATGAATAAAACAGTATACAGTAACAGTAATGGTGTCGTTATACTCTATGACATTTCTTCTCTATGGTGGACTTTTAAATTAAAGTTGCCTGCTTGCCTGAGTTTTAAAAATATAAATAATGAAAAAGGGATTCGGACTTTAATCACCCTTTTTTTGACGAAATAAAAGAAATAAATAACCCCAACTTTTTAATAAAATTAACAAAACATGAAAAAACTAGCATTTCCCATTGCCCTAATAGCGTTAATAGTATCAATCGCCTCTTTTTTCTTTCTACAATCCTCTTCGGATCTGGTATATGTAGATGTTAATAAACTATTAGATGGTTATAAAAGAACTAAGGTAGTGAAAGCAGAATTTGATAAAAAAGCAAAAACCATGAAATCTAATGTGGATAGTTTATTATCAGATTGGCAGAAAGAACTTAAGATATATGAAAAAGAACGTAGTTCGATGAGCAAAAAAGAATTAGAGCTCAAGCAAGAGTTGTTAGGGAGTAAGCAACAACAAATTAATAATTATCAGCAAGCGGTACAAAAGCAATTACAGGAAGAAGATAAAAAAGTGACGCAGACTGTGATTAATGATATTAATGATTTTGTAAAAGAATACGGAAAGAAAAATGGGCATAAAGTAATTTTTGGAGCTACAGGAAGCGGAACCATTATGTATGGAGAAGAATCAGCAGATTTAACGGATCAAGTACTCGAAGAATTAAACGCTGAGTTCGAGGGGAAGTAGGACAGAATACAGAACTTCTGGCTTCTGTCATCGGACTTTTAACAAAAAAGAGAGACTTGAAAAAAACAATACTAATACTGATAGGATTTTTGCTTCTGACAGCATGTTCATCAAAAAATTTTGACACCACAGAAGCGCTATGGGAATATATTAAAGCTCCTGAGAACGAATATATACATGCCAAAACTATTAATGGTGTAGCGTTTTCATTGGTATATAAACCCACAGATCTTTTGGTAGCACAAGAACTAGGGAATACTAAAAATACATCTCTAGTAGATAGCTTGCGCAATAAATACAGCCAATACCTATATTTTAATCTCTCAATGTCTAAAAATAACCAGGAGTTATTGAGCAATGTGGCAGGAGACAAACAACAATTTGGTGCTATGGTCAATCAATTGGCGTTTGGGATGGAACAAAAAGCCCATTTCTATACGCCTAAGAAAGATACCATAACAATGGCTGATTATATCTACCCGAGAATGTACGGAATGAGCGGAGCAACAACGATGCTTTTGGTATATCCAAGAGAAAAGAAGGTAACAAATGCCGAGTATGTGACATTTACAATAGAAGACTTAGGATTTTATACAGGAGAAGTAAAGTTTAAGATCCCAACAAATATATTTGAGAATGAACCAATGTTAAGGTTTAAGTAGAGATTAAGTCGGAAAACGGGATGTTACAACGAAGCGAAGTTTCGTTGTAAACGCCTCTGACTCGGGTCAAAAAAAAAGGAACTCCTGACTTCGGTGCCCGTAGTTCTGACAAAAAAGAAAACAATAATAAAGTAATAGTATAAAAATTAGAATACATATGAGCCTAAGAAGAATACTAGAGACACTAAGGAAAACATATCGAGAAAGACAGACTTCGACACCAAATAAAGGGCTGAGGACATCGAATCTCGTGCATACAACAAAACCCTCTCATCGAGCAATTGCGGTATTTTTTATACTTACGTTTTTGCAAACGTTGATCCCATATAATCAACTATGGGCGAATAATAATGGACCCAATGCACCAGAAGCAGCAGCTTTTGAGCCCGTCGATGCTACGGATATGGTCAATTTATTAACAGGAGATTTTTCATATGTTTTGCCCTTACTTAATGTACCCTCTCCAGAAGGTGGGTATCCGTTGGCGTTGTCATATCATGGGGGTATAGCGCATAATCAGGAAGCTAGTTGGGTAGGATTAGGGTGGAATTTAAATCCAGGCTCAATCAACCGAAACATAAACGGTTTTCCAGACGATTGGGGGAAAACAAATTATGAAGAATTCTTTTATGATGCTGGCTGGACAGAAGATGAATATAATTTTAGTGTAGGTGTAGATGTTCATGGTTTCAATATAGGGTTGGGAGCCTCTTGGGGTTCTCACCGTTCTACTGGTGGTTTTGTTTCACTAGGGTACGGATATAAAGGAATAGGAATTAACACAAAAATAGGTAGTGGTGGAAGTAGTATAGGAGTAGGATACAAAGGATTCACGGCTAATGCCGGCAATAATGGTGCATCATTTGGATATAGTGGATATGGATTCAATGGAAGCATGGATAGTAATGGTGTCGGTGTTGGGTATGGTTTGAATACTGGTGGTGGGAGTTCTTTAGGAGTTGGATTAAACTACAATTATTCTTCAGGACTATCTGGTAATATAAGCGCATCATTATCAGGGTTAAGAACGAATGCGTCTATAGGAATTTCATTTTCAAGTCAAGGGGCATCAGTCTATGGAGGAGTTAATGGACCAGGAATATCTACAGCTAATTATGGAGTTTCTAACGGCGACGCTACTTATAATATAGATGCATTCCAGGCAGCAATCCCTATCTATATGTTTTATATAGGTTTTGGTCATAGAAGAGTTGAATATTCGTTGTTCAAAAAAAATAATCTTACTGTTTCTGGTTCCGTATACCCATATCATGCATTAGAAACAGAATCAGCATCAAGTTATCAAATCAAAGAAAATAATTTTATGGATGTTCATGAGTTTCTTCCTTTTTCTAACCAAAGCATGAGTTTAGACTATTTGGTAGACCAAAATTACGGGATGGACAAAAACAACATGGCGCTGTTGGCATATGACAAGTATACAGTAACATCACAAGGATTATCTGGTAGCATTGCTCCAGTAAGTTATGAAGAACTTAATTTGATAGACAGAGGAAATACGGATGGAGCAGCTGATGAGCAACTTAAGGGGTATATTGGTGAGAATTTTAGTAGTGCAGATGGAATTTATGACTTAGGATATCGTACCAATTTTTATTTTCAGAATGAATTGAGTTCTTTTTTAAGAACGGATCGAACCAATATTCAGAAAAATCCAAATTACACAACTTCAGGAGGTTTTCAATTACTTAATGGATTTACAACTTCTAATTCTGGTGCTTTTAACGAAAATATGACTAATGGCAATAGAAAACGAACAGGTAATTTTATCGAAACCTTTACGAATAATCAGATACGTGATAATCAAAATACCACAGGTTTTATAGAAGCTAAACATATTAATAGGTCACAAGAAACAGATATCTTTTTAGATGAAGGTATCGGGGCGTTTAGAATTACTGCATTAGACGGCAAAACATATCATTATTCTTTACCTGTATACAATTATGAGTTGTTTTATAAGAATTTTAAAGATGAAACCGATGAGAACAAAAACTTCTTTGAAATTAAAAAAACAAAACCATATGCTACTCATTGGTTATTAACGGCCATTACAGGACCTGATTATGTAGATGTTAATTCAAACGGTGCAGTTGATGAGAGTGATTATGGGTATTGGGTAGAGTTCGATTACGGAAAGTGGACCGACGGATATATCTGGAAAGGACCAGTAGATGGATATGATGAACATACTAATGCCAAAGATTCTAGTGACAAAACGTATTCTTACTACTGGGGGAGAAAACAAATTTATTACTTAGATGCTGTAAAGACTAGAACGCATACCGCTCTTTTTGTGAAAAATTTGAGATATGATAATAAATCTACGGAGTTAGATATTTATGAAAAAAAATATACAGGCGGGACGTTTAATGTAGGCGAATATAGCGAAACGGTAAAATCAAATGAAGACATATTCAGAAGGCCTATTATGGGGTATCCTAATGATATTGTTTATAAAGAAGATGGGTCTACTTATAAACTTCCTGAATATGGAACAGCTAATTCGAGTTATATTGAGACATTTAGAGGTAATAAAATATCAGCTAAATATATCGATGCTCCAGAAAACCAAGTTCTGAAGCTTGACAAAATCTTGTTGTTAAAAAATCAGCCATTTGATATAAGTAAGGATAGGAGTAGTATTGTCACTACAAAAACAGGGTACTCAATTTATAATACGGGGTATTCTAATTTAAATTCCTGTAGTTATGATCCTGTTAAAAACGAATCAAAATCTTGCTATACTAATGATTTATTTCCGTATCCAAGCGGCGTGTATATGAATGACCCCACAAATATTACAAGCTTTAAAGTGCATCAGGATTATAATATACTAGATGAGCGTGATATCGAAGGGTTAAATCTAGAAGAAAATGCAAGCCAGGTAATAGCATTTAATTACGACTATTCTTTAGCAACGCAATCTCCAAATTCTGATGCTCCCAAAGTACCAGGTTTTGATTCTGATTGGGATACTTCTAAAGGAAGGTTAACATTAAAATCGGTATATTTCAAAGGAAAGAGTGAGGTTGCTGTAGTACCACCGTATCGATTTGAATATGCTAATTCATCCCTTCAGTATAATAAGGGTAACCAGGACGAATGGGGGTACCATAAAACATATCCAGAAGCATGGAGTCTTAATAAAATAACAACTCCAACAGGAGGTCAAATTATCGTAAACCATGATACGGATTCGTATTACTCAGAAGCAGCATATACCGAGACAAAATCATATGATAATATTGCAATTACTAAAAATTCTTCCAGTAATACATTTACCATAAGTTTTCTTAATACTTCTGATGACCTGAATAATTATTTCAATACGAATACAATTACGAACTTTACTATTTCTAGAAGAGATTCTTTCGATGCTTTAAATACGTTTACCAATACATATAAAGTAAAAGCAACAAGTATTAATAATAGTAGCAAAAGTATAGTTTTTGAGATTGATGAAACATTATCTTCTCCTTATAGCCTATTTAGATATGAAGCAATGACTAATGTTTCAGGGGTAAGTTGTACACTTCCATCCGCCAATACCTCTGATCCTGTTCATTGTTATTCTGCTCCTACCATAAAAAGTACCAAAGGTCCTGTATTGGATTTTACGACTTCAAACACAAATGGACGTGAAGGTGGAGGGATACGTGTTGCTAGTATCGAGGTTAGCGGAAATGATACTTCTGTAAAAACAGTGTATGATTATACTAATCTTGATAACAACAAAATATCAGGAATCACATCTTATGCTCCATCAGAAGAACAAAAAGGAATTCCTTATGTAAGTGAATTGCCTGCGCCATTGGTTACATATGGTAGTGTGACAATGAAAAATTACGATAATAATGACAAGCTGTTGGGGAGTACTGCATATGAGTTCGATGTACTAAAACCTTATGAAGAATCCCCAAATTATTTGTTCTGTCTCGGGGATTTCTTTAAAGTAGAACAACAACAAAATGCAACCTTTATCAATGGAGAGGTACAAGCTAATAAATATATTATATATAATAAATTAGAGAATATTGGTAGAGTAAAATCAGTAGTGTCTTACAATAATGTAGGGCAATTACTAAATAAAACGATATCAAATTATAAGCAAGATTTAGATAGTGATGGGCAAATAGGTGTTTCTCAACAATCGCACAAAACACTTAAAAAGATTCAGAGAAATGATGTTGCAAGCTATATGATTAGTTCTTCAAGCAAGGTAGAGTATCCTAGTGTACTAGAAAGCTCAACAGCAATACAAGGAGGATTCACAAATACAACCTACTATGAAAACCGTGATATGTTAACAGGTCAGATAACCCAGACCAGATCTGTTTCCAGTGATGGTAATGAGTTCAAAACCAAAATTATTCCAGCTTATTACATTACTCCTTACGGCAGTTCGGCATATGATTATACTATGGGTGCTAAGGTAGATAATTCTACAGCCAAGAATATGTTAACTCAAACAGCTGAAACATTAACCCAAATAAAGGATGGGTCTAACTGGAAAACTGTTGGAGTAAGTATCAATACCTGGAATAATGATTGGAACTACCAAACTTATGATGGATCACAAGAAACATCTGCTTCGCACCAATCAAAAATATGGCGTAAACACAAAATATTCGCATGGAAAGGAGAGATTGATTCTAAAGGTGCATACGTTGGATTTAGTGGAGATGATGATAATTTTAATTGGACCGACCCTGAGAATCAAACCAACTCAAAATGGATCAAAACCTCCACAATTAGTCTTTATGACCATTACTCGATGCCTTTAGAAACTACGGATATTAATGGGAATAAGGCAAGTACCAAAATGGGCGATGATAATACTAAAATATTTGCCGTTGCAAATGCAGCGTATAATCAAATGTTTTATTCGGGAGCAGAAGATCTCATTACAGGAACTGATTACTTTAGTGGTGAGGTGTATAAGGGTGAAAATGCCAATATATCAGAGGTATATCATACGGGAACAAAAGGAGTTCAGGTGCCGATAAACACAAAAGCTTTTGTAGTAAAGCCAGACTCTGGTAAGTATAAAGTTTCTGTTTGGGCATATAAGGGCTTAGGATATGATTATACAGGAACAAGACTTAACGTAAATGGCGAAATTATTGAGTATGCTATTTATGAGACTATTTCTGCTGGAGATTGGGTACAACTTAATTTTTATATAAAAGATTCTGAGGTTACCACAGGTCAAGAGGTTTATGTTTATAATAATCAGGGGGTGGCCATTTATGATGATTTTAGGATGTGTCCTATAGCCTCAACTATGGCAAGTTATGTATACAATGAATGGGATGAGTTAACTTATATTATCGGGGCAAATAATCTGGCAACCAAATATGAGTATGATGATGCAGGAAGGTTGAAGACTACCTATACCGAAGTGATAGATAATGCTTCGATTACGGGAGGATTTAAAAAAGCAAGCGAAAACTTTTATAACTATCAATATCAATAAGGATGAGAAAGTACTTGAAAATAATAGTTGTTTTAGGAAGTATATTGTGCGTAAGTAACGTATCAACGGCACAAAACTGTATAGAACTGGAAACCCCAAAAATTTTTACTTTTAATAGTGATGGGGGGGAAGATGACGTAAAATTAGATAGTTATATAGATGGTGGCCCAAGCACAGATTGTTATCTTGCCAATACTGATCAAGCATATGTAGAAATTGAATATATAGGCGCAAGTACGCCAGAAGGATGGCTCAGTGCTTGGGTAAGCTATTATGAAAATGATGAACTCGGAGATACAGAGTACTATTTGACTGTAAGATGTAATTCTATAACGACACCAAATAGCAGAAGTGCTCGCCTCTTTATATATGACGGAAATGGAAACAGAGTCACTTATCGCGATGATGGGATTAGTGTATCTCAAAGTAAAGGAGATTTAGAATATTGGTATCCAGATGAAGATGGGGATGGTTTAGGGTATTCTAGTACAGTGCCGATCATGGCAACCAGCCCACCATATACTGGATGGATAACTAATGGTAATTGGAACGAAAATGGAATTATACAAGACGATCAGGGTGATTTCTGTCCATATATATATGGCGAAATAGATGGATGTCCTGAGGGTATTCCTGATTATTCGTATAATCAAAATCTAGTGGTATCCAAAAGTTATGATATACAAGGTGATTTAAAAGGGCATACGGTAGATTATTTTGATGCCCTAGCCAAGCCTAATAAAACCATGAGTAAAGATTTTAAAAACGATAAGGTATGGATGTCAGAAACTTTCTATGACTATCAAAATAGAATGGCGTTGCAAACGTTGTCCGCACCTACTCGTTTTAATAAGATTGAAGGAGATTATAAACTTTCTTATATCTCGATAACAGATTATGAAAAAGAAGATATAGAAAACCCAAAAGTAATAACAGATACTACTGAAGGTAGACTAGGATGGTATTATAATACAAGCAATACCACAGAACCCTACCAAGATGTTACCGCACGACCTTATTCTCGTATCATTTATAGTGAACTTAACCCAGGTAAAGTACTTAAAACTATTGGAGGGAATAAAATCAATGGTGAATGGAAACAAGGCTATACATTCTCTATGCCGGCAGGCCAGGAACTATCACATGCCGATGCTTTTGGGGATACAAAATACAATCCAGAGCATTATAAAATTATCAAAACCGTATCACGAGATGTTCATGGGATAGAAAGTGTAGTATTTACAGATACCGATGGAAAGACACTCGCTGCTGCTCGTAGTGGTAATGAAGAAGGAAACGTAGACAATACCAGAACATCAATAGTAAGTATCGGTGCGCAAGGGTTCGTAGATGTGCATATACCAGTGGGACGAACAGGAGTGACACTATCAGGTAATTCAGGTATTACTTTAAACATCTATAATCTAATTACAGAAACCAAAGCGTACAATGCGTCTACTTTATCTAACGGATTTTACAGAATTGCAGTGCAAGATGTAGACAATTATGTTGCAGGGCAAATTACGGTCACCTATCCAGAAAACTATTACGATTATAGTCTCAATTATTATGATGAAGCCGGACATTTACTAAGTACTCAACAACCACTAGAAAAATTAGAAAGCACTTTTAGTTATAATTCTTTGGGACAATTAGAAAGTACTACCAGTATAGATGAAGGTTCTGCCCAATTTAAATATCGAAATGATGGGCAAATCCGTTATTCTCAAAATAGTAAACAAGCCGACGCAGGTGAGTTTTCTTATACCAATTATGATGATTTAGGACGTCCCATAGAAAGTGGAGTTTTGGTAAATAGTAATTTTTCTAATGCGGATCCAGATGCAGGTTTGCCATCGGGAACTACCAAAGAAGTACATAAAACTACCTATGATTATTTAGAAAATACGAGCTTTTTGCCAGGTGACTACGAGAACCTTAAATTTTTAGCAGGTAATGTTGCAAAAACCGAAAATGATCAAACCACCACCTATTACAGCTATGATATTTATGGTCGTGTAGAATTTATGGTGCAGATAATTAGTGGTTTAGGAACCAAAACCATCGATTATGAGTATGATGATATAACGGGTCTGGTAACCAAAGTGTATTATCAAAAGGGAGAAAACACAGATCAATTTATCCATAAGTATAGATATGACGATGATGATTATAGTTTAATCAAAGTAGAAACCTCTAACGATGATACGACGTTTACAGAGCATGCTAGCTATACCTATTATGAGACCGGAGCTCTAAAACGAGTGAATATTGCAGAAGGCTTGCAAGGGATAGACTATGTCTACAATCTCAACGGTGCACTAAAAAGTATCAATCATCCAAGTTTATCCAGTGATCATGATCCAGGAGGAGATACTAATGACTTGTTTGGGATGATTATTGATTATCATGACTACGATTTTAATCGCCCATTAACCAATATCAAGAGTGCTGATTATGGTATTAACCAATATAATGGAAATATCAAAGGGATCCGTTGGAACTCTGATTATAATCCTCTAGAAACAGGTAAAGAACACACCTATAATTATGTATATAATCGTAATAATTACCTAAAATCTGCGGAGTACGGTAATTTTACAGGAGATTATACCAGTGTCCCTACAATTATCGAAGGAGTAGACGCATCCGGAAGCGCAGAAGATGATGATGCAACCTATAGTGGTACAGTATCTGCTGGCAACAGTCTTAGTAAAACTGTAAATAATTCGATTTCTCTAAAACCAGGATTTCATGGTCAATCAGGATGTAATGTTTCTCTAAAAATTGATGGCGGTAATGATACCGAAGCAGTACACGATATCAATGCAGGTACTTATACACCAAATATTGATGGGGATTACAAAGTAGATAATCTTACTTATGATGCCAATGGTAACATACAATCGCTGGATCGTAACAAACATACAGACGAGAATGGTAATACTATGGACCAGCTGTCGTATGTTTATAAAAACGATAAACCCAATCAATTATTACGAGTAGATGACGCGGTTACTACAGCAACCAATGCCGATGATATCAAGGATCAGGATGGGGAGAACTATGTCTATAATGAGATAGGGCAGTTAATACATAACCATGAAGAAAATATTTCTTATTTTTATAATGCCAGTGGATTGGTGACCGAGGTACATAAAGATAATGTGCCGTTGGTGAAGTTCTTTTACAACGATAAAAACCATAGAGTACGCAAAGAGTCGTATAACCCAGAGAATGGAAGCCTCACTTATACAGAGCATTATGTACGTGACGCTGCAGGAACAGCGATGGCGATTTATAGAGATGGGGCATTGGTAGAAAATACTATTTACGGAGCTAGCAGACTAGGTGTACGCAAAGCAGATGACACCCATCTGTACCAATTAACAGATCATTTGGGCAATGTACGAGCAGTAGTAGGGAGAGATCAAGAAACAGGTATTGCCATAGCACTAAGTGCTACCGATTATTACCCTTTCGGGATGCCAATGCCTGGACGTGATCTTAAAGGAGATTATAGGTATGCCTACCAAGGACAAGAGAAAGACCCAGAGACCGGGAAGGAAGCGTTTGAGTTACGTTTATGGGATAGTAGAATTGGACGGTGGTTGACTACGGATCCGTATGGACAGTTTAGTTCACCTTATCTGGGAATGGGAAATAACCCTATGAATGGGATTGATCCTGATGGAGGATTCTTTGGAGGATATAAATTAGCAGGAAATGGTGATATAACGAGAATTAGTGATGAAGGTGATGATATAGGAGTTGATTATCTATATAATGAAGATTTATCGAGTAAAGTTATGCTATCAGATCAGCTTATATTGAGTACATTAACATTTAGTGTTGGAATGGGATCGTATAATGGAGAAAGTAAAAATTTTAGAGCTACCTTTACGTCAAATTTCAAAGATGCAAGTACATTTTTTAGTTTTGCTTCTGATAACTCAAATGTAGAATGGGGCTTTCATGGTAATAGCAATAGTGGAAATGAATACTACTTCTTGGGGTCTTTTGGGGTTACTGACTTAAGCCCTAATCCTGCTAATTCTTCAATGTGGTTTAATTGGAATTCGGCTGACACTTCTTTTAAGATTCATTCTCACCCAAATACTGATTACCCAGACCCAACGGGAGATTGGGGTATTGGTGATATGAATTCGAGTTGGATGCAAAGAAAGATCTTTGGTAAAGTTAAATATTCACCAACTGTTATGGGGGATATGGGAAGCGTTGTCAATCGATATTATAAATCTCAAGAAACAGGTCAAAAAATGCATAGAAGTTTTCATTATTTTCCTAATGGAGGGCTTTACGAATACACACCTTGGTCGAGTAGAGTTTTTATTTCGAAAGGTATATACAGGAATAGATTATGATTTTGTTATGAACAAAAAACTATATTATTTTTTAACTTTATTATTAACTATATTTTTAGCATTTATTTCTTGCTCCAATGAACCTTGTAATAAATTTATTGATTCTTCTTTAATTAAATGTGTGAAAAAAATTGTCAAAGCTAAAAAAAATGGATCTCTAAATGACTCAAATATTATCAAAGTTGTATTTTCAAAAGGTAATAATAATAAAATATATGTCACGATCAGAGATGATATTAGTTATTCAGAGAAAGCTAATAATTTTGTGTTAGATGGCTATTTATTAATGGACGATAATCTAATTGGTTTTTATAATCTTGAAATATATAAAAAGTATTTAGGTAAATGTCTAACTAAATTAGATGTCCCTGTAAAATATAATTATGAGAATTTTGATTCAGTTTCTGTAAATTGGTGGGCTTTTGAAATTATGGAAGATGAGTCATTAGTATTAATCAGAAAAGGAGGTAATAAAAACCTTCAAGTAAGATTTTAAGTAATACCCAGCTCCCCTGCTGCCGCTAGTGCAATGTCATTAAGTTAAGGGTGTATTTTGTTGATTTTTATGTTTTTGAAATTGTGTAGAACTCGTTTTTTTGGTAAATTAGAGTATTAACCAATTGTTTATTACCCCAGCTCCCGCTAGCGTCTCGCTAGTGGCGGTACAGATTGGCAAATAACAGTAAGAAATAGTAAAACAGTCACGATCTTGTAAAATAGGTTGTGGCTGTTTTTTGTTTATAAAGTTTTAAGCTTAGCTGCTTTAAGTAGGTTACCCCCCGCTCCCGCTAGCGTCTCCCCAGCTCCCGCTAGCGTCTCGCTAGTGGCGCCAAAGATTGTGTCTCGTCCTAAAAAAGTTTACATATTTTAGGACAAGACAGTAAGCGTAAGAAAAACAAGACAGCTATGATTTCATAACTTTTGGCTGTTTTGTTGTATGTTGGTTTAGTTTTGTGTGGCAGCGTAAGATACACTAGCGGCAGCGTTACTATAAAGCAACGTAATAAATCCTATTCATACCAGTAGTGTCAAGGATTGGCAGATTGTTAGAAAGCAATAGGTCTAAGACATAGAAAAAAAGGTACAATTAGAAAAATAGATAAAAACAAGCCAGTTTCATTATTTGAAATTGGCTTGTTGTAGTTTTGTAGGATGAGTAGAAATTATAAGTTTCATAATAAGAGTGGATTGTACTTTGTAAGTTTTGCGACAGTATATTGGCTGGATGTATTTGTAAGAGAGAGGTACCTATCCATATTAGCAAATAGTATTGATTATTGTAGAGAACATAAAGGTATGGAGGTCTATGCCTATTGTTTTATGCCAAGTCAGGTTCATTTAATTTTCAGGTCAGAGAATGAAGATCCTTCGGGTTTATTAAGAGATTTTAAAGGATATACCTCAAAGAAATTGATAAAATCAATAGCTGAAAACCTACAAGAAAGCCGAAAAGAATGGCTTTTTTGGATGATGGATAAGGCTGGTAAAAAGAATGTTACGGTAACTCACAGACAATTCTGGCAACAGCATAATAAGCCAATAGAACTTTGGACAGATACTGTGATTCAGCAAAAAATAGAGTATATTCATAACAATCCGGTACAATCTGGTTTTGTTACAGACCCTATAGATTGGAAATACAGTAGTGCTAGAAATTATCAAGACGATCATACTGTTTTAGAAATCGATAGTGATAGTTATTTATTCGGATTAGCAAAAGCAGGTACGCCACTAGCGAGACGCTAGCGGTAGCGTGGGGATTGGAAATACAGTAGTGCTAGAAATTATCAAGACGATCATACTGTTTTAGACATCGATAGTGATGGTTATTTATTCGGATTGACAAAAGCAGGTACGCCACTAGTGATACGCTAGCGGTAGCGTGGGCAATTATAAGATTTTTCTATTTAAGAATTGTAAAACAAGAAAAAGTATTATTTATTGATATCTGGAAAACTTTTGATTTTAAAAGCAGAGATGCTTTTGAAAATGACATGACTAATTCTTATGTAGGTATTACTTTTACAATTTTTATTATTCTTGTGGTAATATTATTTTTTAATTGAGATCAAGAAAGGTTTTACTATGGCAACTACACGGATTGCAAATCCGCGCTATTTGGTAATTCTTATGTAGGTATTACTTTTACAATTTTTATTATTCTTGTGGTAATATTATTTTTTAATTGAGATCAAGAAAGGTTTTACTATGGTAACTACACGGATTGCAAATCCGCGCTATTTGGTTTGAGCTCTATGGGATTTTCCCGCTAGTGGCATCAAAGATTGGTAGGTAGGAGTAAGAAAAAACAAGACATTCAAATTTGGGTATAGTTATTGTTATATTCTTCGTGCTTTCGAAATTGATACATAGATAAAGAAGTCCTTAGATTGTTGTAGAATTAGATATAGAATGAAGAGATTAAAAAAATCTTAAAATAATTGTAAGGATCACCACGAATTATAGACTTCTTTGTAATATAGCAATAATAATGTGATTTTTTAATAGTTATTGGTCGAAAAACAACACTTTATCGTGTTATTTGGTATTTAGTCGACATTTTTTTCGTATAATTGCATTGTAATTAGGAGATTACATACTATGAATTCATATTTTTGCAAAGGTTAGTAATTGTAAAAATTGCCATATAAAAACAAAATTAAAATTCTATGAACACAAACAGTACAATGATAAAAAAGAGTTTTATAGCCTTATTTTTTAGTCTATTTCTTTTCTCTTCTCTACTTTCTGTAACAAGTTGTAGTAAAGATGATGGTCCTGCTACCGAGGAAAATTCTGATGATGATACAGATAATGACAACCCAACAGATGATGGTAATACGGATGACGGTAATACCGACGATGGTAATACTGATGACGGTAATACGGATGATGGTAATACTGATGACGGAGGAACAGATGATGGTGATGGTACAGACGACGGAGACGGGTCTTTGGATCCAAACGCTGCTCCTTCTGTTAATTTTGATCTTTCTACCTGGAATATAAGTATCCCGACAGATACTGATGATTCTGGTACTGCGGATAATATTTCTGTTGCAAACCTTAATAACGGATATGAGAATGACAATTACTTTTATACTGGCGCCGATGGCGGAATGGTGTTTAAATGTCCCGTGGCTGGTTTTAAAACTTCGGTGAATACAAACTATACTCGATCAGAACTTAGAGAAATGTTGAGACAAGAAAATACCAGTATATCAACGAAAGGTGTTAATGGCAATAACTGGGTATTTGGGAGTGCTCCTCAAGTAGACAAAGATGCAGCTGCAGGATATGACGGAGTATTAACAGCTACATTGGCAGTAAATCATGTAACTACTACTGGAGATAGTGATCAGGTAGGAAGAGTAATTGTTGGGCAGATTCATGCTAATGACGATGAGCCCGTGAGAATCTACTATCGAAAACTACCTAATAATACCAAAGGATCTATCTATTTTGCTCACGAAGCTAATGAGAATGTGGTAGATAGTGAAGATTGGTATGAAATGATAGGAAGTCGATCAGACTCTGCTTCTGACCCTACAGATGGGATTGCACTCGATGAAGAATTTGGATATACCATTCAGGTTGTTAATAATACGCTAACAGTAACAATTACTAGAGAAGGGAAAGCAGATGTTGTAGAGACCGTAGATATGACCAATAGCGGCTATGGCGTTGGCGGACAATATATGTATTTTAAAGCTGGAGTATATCTTCAGGACAATACAGGAGATGATGACGATTATGCGCAAGCAACATTCTATAGCTTAGAAAATTCACATACAGGGTATACAAAATAAAATATAGTGTTATTAATTTCTCTTCCTTTAGTTTACCTGAAGATGAGAATCTCAATAAGAAATAGAAAGCTACTCAGAAATGTGTAGCTTTTTTTTGTAAAATATCCAAAGTGAAATGGGTATACTACCAAAAAAAGCGAGATAAAACTACCCCGCTTTTTTATACTATATATCTGTACCAGTAACTGGTCAGAATTGTTCTGAGCCTACTCATGATCTATCTATGTATTGCATAGCTAGAAGCCGTAGGTAAATTTTTTAAGAAGTTAATTAATGATGTAAAATCAAATCTAAATTTTGTGTATAAAGTTTTCATAATTGTATTGTTTTAAATTATTGTTTGCTATTTGTATATAGTAAAACAAATGCCGTGCCAAAAATTATAAAACTTTGTAAAGTCTTTGTTGGTAAGGGTTTAGAAAGATTGATTTTCTTGAGTGTTTTCTTGTTCGTATCCTAAGAGGTCAATTTGCTCGTCGGTTTCGTCTATAATTACGTACATTTCTGTATAGGTCCATTCATCATATTCCTTGGTGCCTACAACAAATAATCGCGCTTCTCCTTTTGGACCTTTGATAGGTATAGACATATCAGCTGACCCAGTATTATTTTTATAGGATATACTTCCACTCATGATCCCATTACTTTCGATAGGTGTACCTATAATAGAAACGACATATTCGTCTTCATTGGCCATAATAAGGGCATCCTCGTTAGGAACAGATTCTGACATAAGTTTACTTACCCCAAAAAAGACCGAACCCAAAAACACAAAAAATAAAATAATGATGGTAAGACAACCTCCTAGAGGAACTGCCCAACCCCAATTACGAGCAAACCAGCTTTTTTGTTGAATAGTTTCCATAAATAAGATATTAGATACACTATACTAGTATACTTACTAGAGGTTTTGTTACAATATAATATCAGTAAATTAAAAATTTTTGGGATGACAAGTTTTCGATAATTCAAATTTAATCAAAAAGAATTTTAGCTGCAGCATCCTTCATTTGTTTATGATTATGTCTTACATCTTGTGCTGGTTCTAATTTCAAATTAAAAGAGAATTCTAGTTTGTGAACTACTTTTTTAGCCGTTTCAAAAAAATATGGAGTATGGGCAAGTCGATGCACCTCTTGTTCGTCTGTAGTTTTGGGCCGAAGTAATATCCCTGTGATATTGGTAGCATTATCCAGTTGGCTAACCTGATTGGTTTTTTTATCAAAAGTTATATGCTCCTTACTCATTTATTTGGGTTATGATTCTTCCCATTACAAAGGCCAAAGAAATCACATTGCGATTAGATAAAGAGAAGGTATCGAACGAATTGAATACACTTAAAGCGTAGCTTAATCCAATTTTTTTGAAGACCCCAAATAATATCTTGCAATAATATCTATGCCCCTAATATTATCAATCACACCAAAATAACAGTGTATACCAAATCGAGTTAGGCAGTATTAAGATATTTAACGGTGTCAGTTACAAGAAAAAAGTACATGTCTATTTAGGAATTAGTGTATCTATTCTTTACAAAACAGTTGAACAAAACAGGACAAACTACTACATTTGCCAAAAAATAACAATTGCAACAACCTATATCTATAACAGGAATTTCTTCGATATCTCCACTGGGAGTATCTTCAGAGGAGATTTGGTCGAAGTATCAGGAATCTTCTCACTGTATTACCGTAGAAAATTTTGAGAAAGAGCAAGCACTTGTTGCGAGATTAGGAGCGGATGCAAGACAGCAAATAGAAATACTACGATCAGAAAGTTCACATTACGAGCCCTTAGATAATTCTGTCTTATTTGCGATACATGCGGCAAGAAATGCCATTTTGCAAGCAGGTTGGCAAGGAAATCAAGATTTTGGGATTAATATTGGATCTTCTCGGGGAGCCACAGGTCTTTTTGAGAAATATTTTAAGGAGTTTTTGGATAGGGGCAGGTCTTCGACACTAAGCTCGCCCACAACTACATTAGGAAATATCTCCTCATGGGTTGCCCATGACTTACAAACCAAAGGTCCAGATATTAGCCATTCGATTACTTGTTCAACCGCGTTACATGCAGTCCTTAATGGTGTAGCGTGGCTACAATCAGGATTAACAGATACTTTTTTGGTAGGAGGGAGTGAAGCACCGCTTACGCCTTTTACCATTGCCCAGATGAAAGCACTTAAAATTTATGCAACAGATGAGATGTCTGATTATCCGTGTCAGGCAATGAATTGGAGTAAAACGCAGAATTCTATGTTTCTGGGAGAAGGAGCAGCTATTGCCTGTTTAGAAAAAGGTTACCAGAAAAATGCAGTAGCACTTATACAGGGAATAGGATATGCGACCGAACCGCTAAAACACAATATTTCTATTTCTACAGATGCTATTTGTTTTCAAAAATCTATGAAGATGGCATTGGGTAATATACCCCCCGAAAGTATAGATGCTATAGTAATGCATGCTCCTGGTACGATAAAGGGAGATCGGGCAGAATATAATGCTATAAAAGCCGTTTTTGAAGAAGAGCTACCTGCATTAACCACTAATAAGTGGAAAATCGGGCATACCTTTGGAGCTAGTGGTATTCTTAGTCTAGAATTAGGAGTACTTATGCTCAAAAATCAGGAGTTTATAACAGTTCCTTATGCAGAGGAGCAGGAGTTTCCCAAAAAATTAAATAAAATAATAGTAAACGCAGTAGGTTTTGGTGGGAATGCCGTGAGTATTCTATTAGAAAGACCAAGCCAATAAAGTATTGTTGAAGACATAATTAAAGAGTATCTTTCAATTTGATGTTTCTTGATTGTGTTTTTTGATTATAAACAATTACTTTTGAACACATACATACAACTTTTTATGAGCGATATTAGACACGATTGGACAAAGCAAGAGATTCTTGATATCTATAATACCCCGATGATGGATTTGCTGTATAAGGCAGCAAGTATTCATCGTCAATACCACGACCCTAATACGGTACAGGTATCTACATTATTATCAATCAAAACAGGAGGATGCCCCGAGGATTGTGGGTATTGTCCACAAGCTGCTCGATATCATACTGATATAGAGGGTAATGATCTAATGGGAGTACAGCAAGTAAAAGCGCAAGCATTACGTGCAAAAGCTTCAGGAAGTTCTAGAGTATGTATGGGTGCGGCATGGCGTAATGTAAAAGATGGTCCTGAGTTTGATAATGTACTTGAGATGGTACGTACCATCAATAAATTGGATATGGAGGTATGTTGTACGTTGGGAATGATTACCGAAAATCAAGCACAACGTTTGGCAGAAGCAGGACTTTATGCTTATAATCACAACCTTGATACATCAGAAGAATATTATAAAGAAGTAATTTCTACTAGAGGATATGAAGATCGCTTAAAAACCATTGATAATGTACGAAAAACAAATGTAACTGTTTGTAGCGGTGGGATTATTGGTATGGGAGAAGATGTAGAAGACCGTGCAGGAATGTTGGTAGCTCTTGCCAAATTAAGTCCTCAACCAGAATCGGTGCCTATTAACGCATTGGTAGCAGTAGAAGGAACTCCTATGGAGGAAGAGAAGCCTGTACCAATTTGGGATATGATTCGTATGGTAGCGACGACCAGAATAGTAATGCCACAAACTCAAGTCAGATTATCTGCAGGACGAACAGATATGAGTAGAGAAGGACAAGCGATGTGTTTCTTTGCAGGGGCAAATTCTATTTTTGCAGGAGATAAACTATTAACAACTCCTAATCCAGATGTTCATGAGGATATGGAGATGTTTGCACTTTTGGGATTAACACCACAAAAACCATTTGTTAAAAAGGCACAACCGAATACCGTTGAAGCCAAAGATTCTCAATTCGAAGCAAAAGGAGAAAAACCAAAATGGTCACGACCAGAGCATAAGATTGAAAGAAATGAAGTTGCTAAGCAAAGTAAGAAAGAGCGTGTAGCCGATAAGTAAGACGGTTGGCTTGATTGTTTTACTTCCGAAAATAGGCTCGAAAAAATATTTTTTTATAAAATATGCCCTGTTGAGCAACGTTAAGTTTTATAGGAACTATCTGTTTAGTAATCATTTTTGTTGCAATAGAAACAATAGGTATACTTGGTTATAGCATACTAGTAAAGGAGTTCAGTACGTGAAATTAGATTTAGAACAAATACCCAGAATACAACATATTACCAAAGCACAATTTCTTAAAGAATATGTAGAACCCCAAAAACCGGTAATAATAGAGCGGTTGATAGAGGATTGGCAAGCATACAAGAAATGGGATTTGGATTATGTTGATAAGGTGGCGGGTCATAAAACAATTCCGTTATATGACGATAGACCGGTTTCTTCTGATCGAAAATTTAATGAAGCGCATACTCGTATGAAAATGAGCGAGTATATTCAATTACTAAAAAAAGGTCCTACAAACTATCGTATTTTTTTATACAATTTATTCAAAGAATCCCCAGAGCTTCAGAATGATTTTACCTATCCTGATCTTGGGGTTAAATTTATGAAAAAAATGCCCATGTTATTTTTTGGTGGTATGGGATCTAAGGTTGTAATGCATTACGATATTGATTTGGCCAATATTCTTCATTTTCATTTTAATGGAGAGAAACAATGTATTCTTTTTCCTCCTTCTGAGTCTAAATACTTATATAAAATTCCACATGCATTAATGGCACATGAATCAATTGATTTTGGCAATCCAGATTTTGATAAATGGCCTGCATTAAAACATGCAAAAGGGTATATCGCGAACCTAAAACACGGAGAAACCTTATATATGCCCGAAGGATTTTGGCACCAAATGACCTATATAACTCCAGGGTTTTCTATGAGTATTCGATCGGTAGCAAAAAAGAAATTAAACTTTCCGAAAGCGCTTTACAATGTATTTGTGATGCGTCATACTGATAATCTTCTTCGTAAGATGATGGGTCAAAAATGGATCGACTACAAAAATAATTGGGCTATTATTAGAACCAATAAGAAGAATGGATTTGTTTGATTGTAATATCTAATACATACTACAATATATAATCGCAATAAAATTTAAGTGAAAAAATCGACATGTCATCGTAGAAATGAAATGTCGATTTTTGATGTTGAACTTGTAGTTGTTTTAGACTTCATTACAAAGCTCTACTGTATAAAGCGGGTTAAACAGTAGTTTCCTCACTTATGATTTCTAGTATTTCATCAATTTTGCGTTGTATGAAATACAAAAATGGGTTGTTTCCTCCGTTTATAGATTGTATTTCTTGAACGTTAAGTTCTTTTAGATTTTGTTTTTTCATTATTTTAAGTCTTTATATTTTTTAAAGAGAGTTTGTAGTCTCACTTTTCTATATTTCTATAGCGTAGGACTAAAGTTCTTTGCAATTTCAAGAGCTTCTCTTACAGTGTTTATAGCATCACTTAAGAAATCAAGAAAATCATTCCCTCCCTCAATATGCATTAGATCTTTTGTTTGTAATTCTGTTACGTTAAATTGTTTTAGATTTTTCATTGTTTTGAGTTTTTAAAAATTAATAAATGTGATTTTTGTTATTCAATTACACCGGCTTCACGCATTCTATCTTTCATATCTTCTATGATTCCCTGAATGTATTGTTCTATCCAGTTTCCTCCGTTTATGGATTGTAGTTCATAAGCATTGAGCTCATTTGTATTATGCTTTTTCATTGTTTTCATTGTTTTTGAGATGATTAATGTTTTCTATGGTGCAAACATCGAGGGTAAATGTCTCATTTTTTGAGATGTATGCGACTAAATTGAATTTACCTTAATAAGACTTTGATACCAGTATTAGTATACTTACTCTCGCTTCGTGCTCAATGTTAGCTCTTTTAGAAACCGTCTCATAATATGAGATTTCTATATCCTAGTTTTACTCCAGTTTTAAGTTAGAAATGACTTAGGTACATATAAATTAATTAACACATAATAAAATGGAAAATCTTACAAACAAAGAATTATTAGAGACAAACGGAGGTAACGATGCGTTGGCTGCAGCAATTGCTGAATTAGATAGACAAAGGAAAGCAATAGAAAAACTAAGTACATTAACAGGAACTACTGAGGATATTCATAATTAAAAAATATAAATAATTAGAGATTATGAAAGATTTAAGAAGTATAGGAAATATCCTTAGTAAAACTCAACAAAAAAACATTAAAGGAGGTCTAAGTGCACCAAAAAACTTAGAACTTGTTGAAGATTGTCAATTTCCTCCTTTGGCACCACCCCCAGAAGGATGTGATTGGCAACTTGATAGAATAGCTTGTACAGCAACACTTGTGTGCGGTAGTTTATCTTTAATTAAGAGATAAGGCAGATTATTACGTTATCTAAATATTATATTATAAAAGCTCTGGACAAGTTTCAGAGCTTTTTTTATGCAGAAAAGAGAACTAAAAAGTATAATGAGAATGTGTTATTCATACTGTTTTATGTCAAACACTTTTTTTAGAGCAATCAATTTTTTTTTTGATACTGTTTTTATTTTATAAAACCGAAAAGCAGATTAGATATTCAATAACTGTAATTTGTTTGTGCCATGTTCTCTTTTTTTTAAGCGATATTGACTTAAGAATTCATGAATATCATTTTCTTTGTCGGTATCCTTAACACTTTCGAGTACATTTTTTTTGGTTAATTTTAATAGCTCTAAAGGAGCATATTTGGTTTTGTAGTAATAGGTATCAAAGAGATAGCAATTATGGAGTAATTTTTTATTTTCTTTATAGATATGTAACCATGAATTTCTTCCTTTAAATTCACAAAAATTTCCGTTTGGTAAGATCGAAAAATAAAAGGGATCGATTTCATCCTCAGTGATAAGCTTTGAGCTGATAATTGTTTTTAAATTTTCTATTGATAGTGGATTAGAGGCATAGTACAAAAGTGTTTCTATGCGATGTGTTAATTCATAGGCTTTGGTTTTGCTCATGCCATCTAAGTTCTTTATTAACTCTATCAGGAATTCTTTTTGGTTTTTCATAATTGATCTATTTTGTAGTATAAAATTGGGGTACTAATGATTCCTCTATGCATACATACATAGAGGAATCTGAACTCACATAATACTATTAGTGTAAAAAACTAATGTATGTCTTTATTCATTTTGAAGTTCGATATTTAGTAAGCGTACGGATCAAAAGTTGGTTTTCCGATTTCTTCTAGAGGGTTAGGGATACATCCGCCTCCGTTTCCGTCATCGATAACGCCACCGTTAATACTTCGCACTTCCTGACTTGATAATTGTTCTAAATTGTTCATATGTATTTGTTTTGCTTATTAATTATTGTTAATTAGGAAAAGTTGGAGTAGTAATGATCCAAAGGATATCCTTAGTGTTATTACTATTTCCATTATCATCGGCACCACCATTAATATTCTTTACTTCTTGATTTGATAGTTGTTCTAACGTATTCATAAGGTGTTGTTTTAAAAATTATTAAAATGTGATTACCAATCCTCCTTTTGGAAACTGATCCCAATCAGTTGGATCTCCTAACGGAATGTCAGGAAGCGAATCCCAATCTGTATTTTCGGTTATAGGGATCATTGTCCCACCAAAGATATTTTCTAACTCGTTTTTACTCAGTTCTTGTACTGCATTGTAATTTTTCATGTTTTTTGATTTATAAGATTAATGAATGTTTTAATTCTATTGCAATAGTAGTGTGAGAATGTCTCATTTTATGAGATGGAGTTTTCTAATAAGTGAAAAAAAACAAAAACCCTCTATTAATGATAGAGGGTTCGAATATAAATTTGATTTAATCAGAAAAGTAGTGATGAGGTACTTATCTAGATGTAAGTGAATTAACTCTAAATGTTAGAGCCCTTGATTAAGTTTTTACACATAATGTGTAATAGGATGATTGATGAATTTTGAGTTTTAGTCTTTCGTTTATTGAGCTTTTAGAGAACATCATCTAGTTCATAATGTTGAGATAATAGCTGATTATTAAAAATTATTAATGGTGTTTTATTAAGATTGTTTTTTATACACCATTCATTTTGACTTGTTGCTATATTCTTAGCATTTTCTGAAATTTCTAAAGAGTACTTATCTTTCATCTTTATTTCATTTTTATGTTTGAACCAGTCGGCCAAAGCAATAAAAAAGTCGTCATTATTTAATTTGAAATATAATTCAATAAGTAGTTCAGAAATTTTGGAATCAGGATCATAGAAAATTAAGGAAAAATTGACTCCATTAGAATTTTTATTTGTTTCGAGTATTTTTTGAAATTCCTTTGCGCATAGATGACAAAACGGGTTAATTAATAATATTATTTCTGGATTTTCTTTGTTTTCATATGTATTAAATATTATCTGATTTCCGTTAAATTTGGTGTCAATTTCTTTTTTATGAAGTAATTGGAATACTTCAGGAGTGTTTTTTAACCTTTTGTATTTGTAACTACTTTCTTTGAAAATGAAATATTGATATAATGGATTTTTTAGGTATGCCCAAAGAATAGTAACTAGTAAGATACTTAAATATAGAACAATGATTTTATCAGTATTTATGACAACAGTTTGTGAGAAAAAATAATGTATGGCTAAAAGACTTTCTGTAAAAAACACACCTTGTATAATAAGACAAAGTAGGCACCATTTTTTTACAATTTTGTATTGATAATAAATGGAAAACGGGATGTAAAAGAATGTACATAAGGAGAAACAACTGATCAAAACTAACATATTTTGAAACTCTAAGCCAAAGGAAGCTATCATTATAGCAAGTGAGCAGCTAGAAAAATATATTAATCCTAGGTCTGACATGGATAACCATGAGAAAATTTTTGAAGCCCCAGAGTTGAGAATATCATCACAGTTTGTAGTACTTTTTGTTATGCAAAATTTGGTTTTTTGAATAACATTCATCTCTGATACTACAATTAAAATACTTGTTATGAAACCAGTTAATTTGGTTAAAAAATATAAGTTGTAAATACCATAAGAACCATTAATTGTAACTCCAAGACTAAATAGTACTAATACTATTAATGCAAAAAACTTGACCTTTTCATTTTTTTGAATTTTTGTTTCCCTTTTGGATAACTCAATTATTGGTTCTGTATCTAGTAACATGATTATTCCGTTCCATTTTTGTAGAAATTCTTGAATTTTTTCTGTAACAGGTTTATTTGAATCACTTTTGTAATACGATACCTCAGAACTAGATATTTTGGTAACCAATACAAAACCATCTTCTATAGAGGATGCCAAAAATATTGGAGAAAGCTCCATGAATTGTTCGCTAGAAACTCTACCCATTTTATTTGCAACGCCAATTTTTGTTAAAACATCAGAGATTGATAATAAGCTGGGGTAATCCTGATGACTTAACAGCATGGATTCCAAAGTTTGGGTAGATAAGTTTAATGAAAGTTCTTTGTTGATTCTAAAAAGAATTTTTAGGTCGGAGTGATTCATTATTTGTGTTTTGGAGAGTGGTCGCTATATTTTTTTGTTGTTAAGGTGTTTTTGCGTCTTTTAGTTTATAGAATAATCAAGTACATAATCATATCTATTAATATCCTCTTCAATAATTTTTATTTCCTTTACAACAGTTTTATTGATTATTTTTTTTCCTTGAACATTGATAATAACACTAGAGTAGTCTAAAATTTCATTTGGATTAATGTCAATGTCAATAACAGAGGATTTACATGAGAACTTATAGGCATTGAGGTTTGCTGAATTTTCGAGGATAGGAAATTTGGAAATATTGACCTCTCCTGATAACACAACTAAATTACCTTTCCCCTCAATTAAAATTTTTCTGTTTTCTTTTTCTTTTTTTTCTTCTCGAGTATCGAGTTTTGAAATCAGTTTTTTGAATTGAGCAACATTTTGTTTTTGGACCTCTAAAGATATGGGAGTAAGAATTTTTAAAGTTTCATCAATAGTATATAATTCGTCTTTATCTTTTCTGTATAAAATAGTATTATCCTTTTGTTTAGTATACACGAATAAGTCTGTAACATATTCTTCTAATTGTACAGTTTTTTCGGGAGTCTCTATTTCTTTTGTGATTTGTATAAGGAGTTCTGATTTCATGTTGTTTTTTGTTTATGGTGTTGTACTAATACTTTGAAGGTAAATAACCCGTCTGAGTTAATTTTCAGACGGGTTATTAAATACTTAGTGTTTACTATGGTAGATAAATCCACCTATAAAACGTCCTAGATTATATGCTATAAGTATAGCTATAATGGTAAGTATAAAGCATATTAAGTAATTAGTAATATCATTACTTAAGATTTTATCTAATAAATTCATTCAATGAATAATTAGTTAAATAAGTGGTAAGCAGCTTGTCCGATTGCATAACCTGCATTATATGCCATACTTACAGCTAATTCTGCAATTTCTAAAGCTTCTTTGATAGGGCTTCCAGCATCAATCGTTCTTAATTCTTCGCTAGACAATTCTATTACGTTTAATTCTAAATTTTTCATAATGATTTAATTTTTAATGTTTATTATAAATATTTTACTTAGACTGCATTTTTTGCATCATGGTATCCATTAACACCTCCTACAATTGCAGAAATTGCTAGTACAGCGATAATAATGCCACAAACTACTTCACAACCTCCGTTAACTTCTTGAGCTTCTTGTTTTGATAACTCTTGCATTTTTACATTTTCTAAATTTTTCATTTTTTACGTTTTAATGATTAATGATACTTTTAATTATTGTTTACTTTTTCAGATTCGTCAAAAAGAAATAGTAAATTAAAGTTGTCTTTGCAATGACCATGAAAAGTGTTGTTGTTTCCCTTTCACAATGCAATAATAGGGGTGGGGTGTCTCATTTTTTGAGATGTGATATTTTTTATAAAAAAAATAAGTTCTGAAAACTTATTGATCATACTTGATGGTATATTGAGATAAGATATTATGTTTTATATGCCTAAGTAATTTTGGGCTTACCGATAATAAAAGAACTATATAGACAAAAGAAAAGCTCAGAAAATGGACTTTCTGAGCTTTAAAAAGAGTTGACGGATTCTGTAATTAGAAATGTTTGCCTAATTATTTGAATTAAATTGATCAAATCCTTCTTGTATTGGTTGAAGTACTAAGTCTACTAATCCATCAACTAGATCTTTAAACCAATCACCGCCTTTGATTTGAGTTTGTGCTGGGATGTTTAATTCTTGAACATCAAAATTTTCTAAGTTTTTCATTTTTCTAAGTTTCAAAAATTAATTGTTTAGTACTGTGGTTGCTCTACTTCGGGTTCACCCATTAACCAATCCTCTAGTGGAGTTAACCACCATGGTAAACGAAATCCGGGATCTCCCCCGTTAATTTCTAGAAGTTCTTTGTTGTTTAAATTTTTCATTGTTTTGTTTTATGATTAATACAACACAAGAGTACTTTATAGGGGTCTCATATTCTGAGAAGACGAATAGAGTTGCTTAAACTTTGATACGGATTTCCACCGTTTACTGATTTTAGTTCATTAGTCTCAAGGTCTTTAATATAGAAGCCAAATCGAAAATCTACATGTTCGGCATATACAAAACTTTGCACAGTAAGGTCATACTCTATAGGTGCATTTAGATCTTTCATAATGTCGATTACTCTGTAGGTTTGCGCCCTAGAGATCCCTAATCGCGATGCCAAATCTACAGGGTTACCCGTTGCTTGCATTCTAATGAGTCGATCAATTCGTTCGATTAATTCAATATGTTTAATGATAATATTCATAACTGTTCGTTTTTTGATTCGCTAGAAGCGTGATTAATGATTTATTCTTATAATCCAGTAAGATGATAATTTCTAAAAGTCTAAATAACTCTCAGGATATATGGGTTTTTCATAATTGTTAGAGTATAACATTACTTCGGATATTACATGTTTTAATTCTGGATCTTTGATATCCTCGATTAGAAATTCACTTTTTGATTTACTGTTTGTTCTTTGATGATGTTTCATGGGTACTGATTTTAGATTAATTTATACAATGCGTAAGCGTGGATGTTTATATGCATATTGGGTTAGGCAAGTTTGATTTGTTTTTTGATCGGAGTTGTTGGGCACAATTGAAAATGTGTAATCAGGACATTCATCATACACATAACTTTGCAAGGTGATATCATATACAATGACTGCTTGTTGCTGCTTCATAAATTCTATGAGAAGGAATAAGGATTTCTTAGAGATTTTTAGTTTTTTGGCTAATTGATCCGGAGGTCCTGTTAGTCTCATACGAATAAGTCGATCTACATATTTTAAAGCTTTAATTTGTTGTAAGGTTATTTTCATGACCATTAGTTTTAGTATGATAATTGCTTTACAGGTTTTAGGTTATGCTACGGCATCAATTTTAGGGATATGATCTAGCGCTGGCATTTGCTTTTGCCATAAATCATAATATTTTTCTCTTTTGGCATACAGTATTTCGTGGTTTCCTTCTTCTACAACGGTCCCCTGTTCAAGCACTACTATTTTATCCGCATTTACTACAGTACTTAATCGGTGTGCGATAATAATGATAGTCTTGTCCTGATTTCGTAGTGTTTGTACAGCTTTCTGTATATAATTTTCTGAGGTGCTATCTAATGAGGAGGTTGCCTCGTCCAATACTAATACCTCTGGTTTTTTGTAAAGTGCTCTAGCTATTGCGATTCGTTGTTTTTGTCCTCCAGAAAGTGTGGCGCCGTTTTCGCCGAGATAGGTGTTAAAACCATTGGGGAGATTTTCTATAAAATCCAAAATGCCAATAGATTTGCAAACTGCTACAACTTGCTCAATATTGGGATTGAATTCTCCTACAGCAATATTTTCTATTACGTTACCTGCAAAAAGGTCTATTTTTTGGGGAACAACACTTACTAAATCTCGTAAACTGGTATTGTCGATATATTTTAAATCTTGGTCTCCAATAGATATCTGTCCTTTTTGTATAGGGTAGATATTTTGTAACAAAGACATTAGGGTAGATTTACCAGAACCACTTTCTCCAATAATTGCAGTAATCTTTCCCTTTGGGATATGTAGGTTGAAATCTTGAAATACTTCTACTCTAGAACCATATCTGAATTTGACATTCGTAAAATGAATATCCCCAATAGTATTTTTGGCGAGTTTGATTTTTCTCTCGTCGTCTTCGCGTTCAAGATCCATAATTTCAAACAATCGATCTGCAGCGATCAAAGCATTTTGGATTTGTTTATTCGAGGTGATCAAACTTGCTATCGGATTGGTAAGATACCCCACAATAGCATAGAAGGCCATAAGTTCTCCTGCGGTAATTTCTTTTTGAATTACAAAAAAAGAGCCACTCCAAAGCAAAATAATAGTAAATAATTGCGCTATCGTTGCGGTACTAGCTCCAGAAAAAACGCTGTTTAATGCTGATTTATATCCTATTTGTAAGAGACCAATAAAGCGTGTTTCGGTTTTGATATTTGCAAAATCTTCGAGTCCAAATCGTTTAATGGTTCCTACAGCATTGAGAGATTCTACAAGTTGACTCTCTAGGTCTGCAGATTTTTCCATAATACTACGTTCTGTACGTTTATTTAACTTATTCGTAATTGCGTATATAATTGCATAGACTGGGATTATCGTCATCATGATTAATGCAAGTTTCCAGTAATAAGAGAACATAAGTGCAAACGAAAATACCAGAATCATTGCGTTTACCGTTAGATTAAGGGCAACACCATTAATAAAAGTTCTAATTTTTACAGCATCACTTATTCTAGAGGTAATTTCTCCCACACGCATGGTATCAAAAAATTGTTGCGGTAATTTTAGAAGGTGTTTGTAATACCCAAGAATTAGTCTAGAGTCTATCTGCTGCCCCGTTTTAATAAGGAATACGTCTTTATAGGCTCCTATAATGAATTTTAGTACCAAGAGTACAATCATAATAACTCCCAAAAGATTGAGCAGTTTGGTGCTTGTACCCATAAACACATGATCTGTAAGTTTCTGAACGTATATCGAGGTTGAGAACCCAAGAAGCGTATAGATAACAGACCCTACTAATGCCTGAATTAATGTGTCTTTATGTGGTTTTAGTAAAAACCAAAAACGTCTAAATACCGATACCTTTTCATTACCAACTTTAAAGTCTTCATTAGGTAATAGTAATAAGAGGACTCCACTCCATTCTTTTGTAAACTCCTCATGTGTTTTTTTGTGAAATTTACCATCACCCGGATCCATGATTTTGATATATTCTTTGGTAACTTCGTAAATTACCACATAGTGTTGTAGCTTTTCGCGTATGATCACATGAGCAATTGCTGGTTTTGGGATTTTAAAAAGACTTTCTAGGTCCCCACGCACACCTTTAGCTTCAAATCCAAGTTTATTGGCAGCTTCTATAAGCCCTAAAATATTAGTTCCTTTTTTATCAGTACCAGCAAACTGACGAATACGAGCTATTGGGATTTGTAATTTATAATGTACCGAGATAGATGCTAAACAAGCAGCGCCACAGTCAGTAACATCGTGTTGTTTTATTTTTGTTTTAGCCATGATAAATATTTTTAGTTTTGAGCTTGCGCTATTGTTGGACTCGACGGATTTAACCAATCATCTACTTTGTCATATAATAAATCATACAAGGTGCGTTCTGCGAGTTGAAATCTTGCACTTAGTGTCATTCCTTTATTAAAATGTCCTTCAAACCCGTTTTTGAGTTCGAGATGTTTTTGATCGATTAAGCAACGAATTTTGAATACCGGTTGCTCATTAATTACGTCTATGTCTTTGCTGATTTCTAGAATTTTACCTGTAGCGAGCCCCCATTGATTGTAGTTAAAGGCATCGATCTGAAAATTAACGGGTTTCTCTTTACTTATTAACCCAATATCAGAAGGGGATAAATAGCATTCTGCAATAAGTCCGGTGTCTGGAGAAATTTCTGCAATTGCATTTCCACTTAGTATAAAACTCCCTGACTCTACACCCATCACATTTTTTAGAATTCCATCAATAGGTGCGGTGACAATTAATTCTTTTTGGTTTTGCTCTAATTGCGTTAAGTCACCTTTTAATTCTCGTATGATATTTTGGTATTCACTGATTTTAGTTTGCCAGTTGTTTTTTTGTTGTTTTTTGTATTGTTTTAGATTGTTTATAGCCAATTGATACTCATAAACACTTTCATCATATTCTACTTTGGCAACAACCCCTTTAATATGAAGTTTTTTATTACGCAGATAATCTACTTTATTTTTTTCGACGGTGGTTTTTAATTCTTGCAGTTTTTGGGTGAAATACAAATACTCTTTTTGATATCTGACAGATTGAATGCGATCTAATATATGATTCGAACTATTGATGAGGTATTTGCAATCTGTAATAAATTGATTATTTTCCTCTAGTTGCGTTGTAGATTGTTTGATTTTTTGATTGACAACATGAGTATTAATCATCAACAGTGTATCTCCTTTTTTTACTTTTTGATTATCCGTAATATTAGAGTATACAATTTTACCAGATTGTAATGTGGTAATTTTTATACGCTCTTTATCGGGTTTTAGCATTCCTCGTGCATTGGTATAAATTTGCACTTTAAGAAAGGGCAAGAGGAGTAATGCAATCAAAATAGTACCGAGTAATAACGAATAGATTATTTTGCTTTGGGTACTATTACGAAAGTGATGTGCCGCAGTTGTATGTTCTATGATTTCTTTTGGAAATAACTGTTTCATATTACAAATAATGATTAGAGATTAGATAGTAAATTGATTAGACCCGTTAACAAAAATTGCAGTAGTGTAAAAACAACATTTATGAGTACATTAATCATGACATATAATTTTTTAAATAGTAGTTGATTTGCTTGGTATTGATGTGATCAAATATAGATCAGATACAGAGGCAGAAACAAGGCGCAGTACTCGCGATTTATGAATATGAACCCAATATTCACGGAATCTAGAGTAATAGTTTTTTGGTTAAAAACTTGGTTTACAGTTTCTTATGAGGTTTTGTGCTAAATCTTAAAGAAATTATAAAGTGGTATATTTGGGAACCCTAGGTTACAGTTGAATATTCTTGAATTTAGACAAAAACCTTTTCATTTTTTGGGAGTATATGTTTGGGTTTAAAATTTGATAATTGGGGAATAAATTAGAATGAAGCTATTTTGCTTATGAAAAGAAGAATACATCTGTTTTTTTTGTCATTTATTTTTTTTGGAGGTGGATTGTATGCGCAGAAGTTAGGAAAATTCAAAATTCCTGATTCTTTAAAAGATAAAAGTACTCAAGAGATCTATAAAAAGTATGAAAAGAATGATTTAGATACTGCTCAATCCTTGGTTTATTTACAAAGCTATTTACAAAAGGCAAAGCTTGAAGGTGATAAAGTAAGTATGGCTAGAGGACATTCTTTACTGTATTTTTATTTGAAGGATGATGATATTAAACTTAAGCATGTTGATAGTTCTATTAGTATTGGTAAAAGTTTAAAGCATCCATATTATCCATCGTATCCTTATTCAATTAAGGGAGGACACTACTATCATAAATTAAATTTTAAAAAAGCACTACACTATTTTTTTCTATCCCTTGAGTTTGCGAAAAAAAATAATGGAGAATATTATTTATATTCTGCAAAACACAATATTTCTGTAATAAAAAGTAAGTTAGGGAAGTACGAAGAGTCTCTAAAAGGTTTCAGAGAATGTCTGGAGTACGGCTTAAAAAGCAAAGATACTCTCGACTTTTTATATGGATATTTATATCTCGGAGAGACCTATACAAAAATGAATAAACTTGACTCATCATCGTTTTATAATGAGAAAGGACTTAGAATTTCAGAATTAAGAAATGATGATATCTATTATGAGTTTATATTTAATGAGGGAGTGAATCATTATTATAAAGACAATTATAAAGAAGCATTAGACAGTATTAATAAGTCATTACCTTTTTTACCCACCTCTACCGACAAAAACTATCTGTTAAATGCGTATCTATATTTGGGCAAAATACACGAAAAAATAAATAAAAATGATGTAGCTAAAGTATATTATGAAAAAATTGATTCAGTTTACCATCAATCCGGAAAAGTAAGTTCAGAAGTTAGAGAAGCCTATAGTGCATTAGTAAAGCAATACAAAGAAAAAAAAGATACTGATAATCAATTGATTTATATTGAAAAACTATTACAGTTTGATAGTGTATTACAAAATGATTACAAGGAATTAAACGAAATTCTAGTCAAGAAATATGATACTCCAGAGCTACTGGCTGAAAAAGAACGGCTTGTGAGAGAAGCAAATCTAACAAATTCGAAGTATAGTAAGTACATTACTATTTTGATTATTGCGGTAGCTATATTTATAGGTCTTTTTGGATATCAATTCTATCGAAGAAGACGTTTTCAAAAAAGATTCGAAATCCTTCTTGAACAAAAGAATAGCAATCAAGAGAATCAAAAAGAAGTATCAATAAATAAAAAGGTTTCTGATGCTGAAATAGGGATATCTTCTAATATTGTAGAGGAAGTTTTAGAGAAATTGATGGTTTTCGAAAGTAATAAAGAATTTTTATCCTCAAAAGTTACCTTGACGCAATTGTCTTCAGAATTAGGTACCAATAACAAATACTTGTCAAAAATTATTAATACTTATAAAGAGAAATCGTTTAGTCAATATATTAATGATTTAAGAATTGATTTTGTAGTAGAGCGTCTTACCACTGATAAAAAACTAAGAAACTATACCATAAAAGCAATTGCAAGAGAGGTTGGTTTTAACTCTGCAGAGGTATTCTCTAGAACATTTTATACCAGGCACGGTATTTATCCTTCATATTTTATAAAAAAGCTAGAAAAACATAAGTAGTTGATATTTAGTTTTTTTGCGGTCTATATTCTTGAATATAGAGTGCTAGTTGTAATTTTATGACTCCAAATTTTATAGTAATAGGTACTTTTGTCTCGAACTCATAAATATTTAGTCATGAAAAATTACAACAAAAAAAAATTAAGTTTAGAAAAAATTGAAATTACCAAGTTAAGAAACATCCAAAATATTCGAGGAGGAAGTAATGATGAGTTGGAAGAATTTGGAGAAAATAATACGATTTCTTTTCGGAGAGAATGTCCAAAAATTGATTAATTGCTATTAAGCATAAAGAGTTGTCTTCACTAATTAAAAAATAATTCGTCATAAAAAACACAGGTTTCAAAGTTAACCGATTCAAAGAATATTTATGGAAGTGGATGTAATGCAGATTTAAATGTCCTAAGGGTGGCGAAGACACTGATGATGAAGGGAATGCTAAACAACATGTTATATTGAAAAAAAATAGCCTCGATTTTTTATAAAAAATCGAGGCTATTTTTTTTGTTGAAATATGTAATTTGTTTTAAGGTATATATGTATGATTGGAGAGTTTTGAAAGTATTAAAAAAACATTGTAACTTGTTTTCTTACTTACGTGTTTCAATAATATTTTTTATAGGAAAAGAAAAAAAAGCTCATTAATTGATAGCAAATCTTTATTATTTTTCATTCATTAACTCATTGATTTTTTCAAAAATTAGATGGGACTCCCAACCTCGATATCGCAGATAATCAATGAGCTTTTTTTTCTTTTTTTGCTCGTTGGTTTCTGTTATAGAAGCCATTTTTTTTTCTGCTATTTGGTGAAAAGCTTCGAGATAATCGGTTTCTGATATTTCTTTAAGGGCAGTTCTGATATTATAGTCAGAAATCTGTCTTAATTTTAGCTCTCTCACAATTCGTAGTTTTCCCCATTTTTTGATCCTAAATTTCCCTCTAGCAAAACTTTGTGCAAAACGTTCTTCATTAAGAAAATTATGTTCTAGAAGATGGAGAATGATTTTTTCTCGTGCTTCAGGAATCAATTTCATAGTTCTGAGCTTATCCTCAATATCTTTATGGCACCGCTCTTGATAAGCACAGTAATGCTCCATTTTTGATAGCGCCTCTGTTATCGTTATAGATTGAGCGGGTTTTTGATACATAAAAGCAAAGATAAAAACCTTTTATGGTATCTATACGTCTAATAATAGCAATTTATCCGTAACTATATCCTTTTTAGTGACACTATTCTTTTTCAAAAACATAAGAATTTCAGGTTCTTTATCGGTTCCATGAATATTTTCTAGTAAGTTCTTTTTGGTAAGCTTAATAAGCTCTAAAGGGGCGTACTTTGTTTTAAAATAGTAGGTGTCGAATATTGCCCAGTTAGGGAGTATTCTTTTATTTTCTTTGTAGAGATGAAGCCAATTGTTACTGCCTTCAAACTCACAAAAATTACCGTTTGGTAAAATCGTAAAATGAAAAGGATCTATGTCATAATCAACCGTTGTATTAGGTACTAATAATTGTGCTGCGCTATCTGCGTCAATCGGATTAGATGCATAGAATAGTAATGTTTCTATTTTATGAGTTAGGTCATATGCCTTAATCTTATCTAATCCGTTAAATTTTTTAAGGATCTCACGTAGTCTTTGTTCTTCGTTTTGCATTGGGATAGGATTTTAATTATACTTAAATAGATCTCTAAATTGATAGAATACACGTTCGATTACTTTGAGATCTTCTGTTACGATACCTGCGCTTCCTTTCATTTCACGATTAAAAGCCATGGTTTTTCCGTAGGTGGTTTTTAAATCTTTAGGAAGATCTACTTCGACGTAGTAATTACCTTCATTGTCTGGTGATAAGGACATATTAATTACTTTGCCTTCTATCATACCGAATTCTTGATAAGGGTAGCTATCTAATTTGATCAATACGTTTTGATCCTGTTTAATTTTTCCGGTATTAATTGCAGAAGTGGTAATTTTACCTACCAAATCTGATTGAGTGGGTAAAATGGTTAATACATCATCTCCTGTTTTTACAAATTGATTTTCTCCCCAGAATTTTTGAAAACTTACTTTTCCGTTAATTGATGCTATCAATAGGTAACTTTGTTCCCATTGTTTAATGGCACGTTTTAATTGTTTAAAGGATAAAATAACATCCTTAAGATATTTCGTTTCGTTTTGAATTTTATTAATCGTAGACCCTTCAATTCCTATTCTTGTATTATTTTTAGACTCTTGGATCTGAGACATATTGATTTTGGTATTCTGGTAGTTACGTTGCGCTTGTAAAAAATCAAGTTCTTTATTCTCTAATTCTACTTTAGAAATCACCCCTTTTTTATATAAGTTTTGAGTACGCTCTAGATCTTTCTTTCGCACTTCGAGCTCTCTTTTTTCTATAATACGTTGTCCTTCTAAAACTTCTACTCTTCGGTTTAATTCTGATAATGTTTGTTTCCCTGAGATTGCTTCTATTGAGAACGGTTGTAAGTTTTTGTTTAATTGATAATCAGTATATGATTTTTCGAACATTGCATAATCTTGTTCTAGCTCTCCTAGAGATAGATATGCTGTATTCTGGATAGGGAAACTAAAATCGGTATAGTTGATATTTAGCGTGTCGACAATATTTTTTAAAGTCATAAAATCTTTAAAATTAGCTGTGTTTTCTATCACGGCTAATATTTGACCTTGTTCTACATGTTGTTGATCACTGATCATTAGCTTAGCAATACGTCCACTTGTCTTGGCTTCTATTTTTTCTACTGGGGTAGCAGTAGTGACCATGATTTTAGAGTTAACAATATCAGGATAAGATACCACACAGCTGGCGACTATGACTAATATAATGACAAAGGCAATGATAGTAATTCCCCATCGTGTCATCCATTTCGGAGGAGTACTAAGGATTTCCTGAACCTCTTCAGAACGAAGTTCGAGTTCTTGCAGTACGTTTTTTTCTTGAGTATCCATAATATAATACTTGTATTAGGTGTAATTTAATTTTATGCATGGGCAACTAATGCTCCATTTGTTTTTTTCGATACAACTTGTTTGTTGTTTAATCGTTCTAGATCTAATTGATTTTTTACCAGTTCGTAGTATGCTCCTTTTAGTTTTACCAATTCATGGTGGGTACCTTTTTCTACAACCTTTCCTTTATCAAGAACAACAATTTGATCTGCATTTTTTACAGTACTCAAACGATGTGCAATAACCACTGCGGTACGCCCTTTGAAAAAAGAATTCAGATTTTCCATAATTATTTTTTCATTTTTTGCATCCAGAGCACTGGTAGCTTCGTCAAAAAATATAAACTCAGGATTCTTATATACTGCACGAGCAATAAGCAAACGTTGTTTTTCTCCTCCGCTAATTCCTACCCCTTCATTACCTATCTCTGTATTATAGCTAAGAGGTAGACTTTCTATAAATCCTTTGATATTTGCGACATTTACAGCATGCATTAATTTTTCTTTATCAACTTCTGTTTCTCCCAATGCTATATTGTTGGCAATGGTATCATTAAAAATATATCCGTCTTGCATTACAACTCCACACTTATCTCTCCATGCTTTTTGAGAAATATTTTTAAAATTTTGTTCTCCTAGTTTTATCGCTCCTTTATTTGGCTCATAGAATCTCATTAATGTTTTCATGAGGGTGGTTTTACCACTTCCCGAAGCACCAACAATGGCAGTTGTTTTATTATGTGGAATAATAAGATCCATATCTTCTATTACTGGGTCAGCAGCACCTACATATCTCAGCGTTAAGTTTTCTACTTTTATATCCTCGTTTGTTGGGATATCAAATACTTTGGCCTCTTCTGTGTTCTCCTCATTTTTTTTATCATGGATCTCTTTAAGACGTTCTAAACTTATTTTGGCATCTTGAGTGTCTTGAATGAATTCTAGCAATTGTGCAATAGGACCATTTAATTGTCCGATGATGTATTGTATTGATAACATCATCCCAAGCGTAATATCACCACTAAGAACCAAAGAAGCAGCTGTAAAAGTGATCAGTATATTTTTGAACTGATTAATCGAAGAAGAACCTATTGTCTGAAATTGCTCTAAGGTAAGTCCTTGAGTCGCTACTTTGAATAAGCGTATCTGAATAAACTCCCATCCCCATCTTTTTTGTTTTTCTGCATTGTGCAGTTTTATTTCCTGCATTCCTTCTATAAGCTCAATTGTTTTACTCTGCTCATCACTCATTTGTGCAAAGCGCTTATAATCTAATTCTTTTCTTTTCTTTAGAAAAAAGAAAATCCATCCTATTAATAAGGCACTTCCGGCAGCAAAAATTCCAAATATTGTAAGATTGTAGTAGATAAGAACTGCACTGAAAATCACAATATTAAAAAAGGAAAAAAGTGTATTGAGAGAAGAATTTGTTAATAGTTTTTCTATACGCTGGTGATCATTAATCCGCTGCATGATGTCTCCTGTCATTCTTGTATCAAAATACGAAATAGGAAGATTCATAAGTTTGATAAAGAAATCAGATACTAATGATATGTTTACTCTGGTACTAAGATGCAGCAATATCCAACCTCGTATGGCTTCGATACTTATTTGACCGAGATAGAGCATGATCTGGGCTCCCAGAATAAGGTATATAAAGTTAATGTCTTGATTTTGAATCCCTATATCAACGATGCTTTGTGTCATAAAAGGGAATACTAGCTGTAACAGACTTCCTGCTAGCAAACCAACCATTAATTGGACCATTAAGCTTTTGTATTTGAATAAATACTTTAGTAGAAAAGAAAACCCAGACTTATTGTCTTCTTTTTCCCAATCTGTGTCATGAAACTTTGGGGTAGTATCTAACATCAAAGCTAGACCCTCTTGTGTTTTTTCATTAGCATTATTTCCAATCCAGGCTTCTATAAACTCTTCCTTAGTATATTCGATAAGACCATAGGAGGGATCAGAAATATACACTGTGTTATTTGTTATTTTATACACAACAACAAAGTGATATTTTCTCCAATGTACAATACAAGGAAACGGAACCTCTTCCTTAAACGTCTCATAATCCGTTTTGACACCAATGGTTTTGAACCCTAGATTTTCTGCTCCTTCAGATAAACCAAGCAGAGAACTTCCTGTTCTTGATGTTTGAGAGAGTCCTCTTATAGTTTCTAGAGGGATCACTTTACCATGATGTTTGCTAATGATACGAAGACAGGTAGGTCCACAATCTTTTGCTCCGGGTTGTTTATAGAAAGGAAAAGTTTTCATGTTTTTTTATTCAAATTGTTTTATAATAATGTCTAAGACAGTGTTACTGTTTAGGATACTTTTTTGAGTATTTGGCTAATACATAGCCAAATAATTTCCCCAATTATCTTTGTTATTTTGCATGGCCGAAATGACTAAACCTGATCCCAAAAGCCCATCTAATAAGCTATATTTTTCGTACGGGTATTCATTCTCATCCTTTTGAAAGATTTCGGGCATCAATATTTTCTCCTCTATTGATAAAAGCTTAGTGACATTGTTGAGGAATTCATTTTCCCAGACATTAATGTTTTCTTTAATTTTTGAATCCTGAATCCAGTTGTTTAGTTTGAATAAGAGGTATGTAATTCCTCCTAAACCATGACTCATCCCTATATCTTGAAATGCATGCTTTTTGAAATGCATGATCCCAGATGTTTTAGGGTCCTTAGAAGAAACCTCTAGTGCTAATTGATGCGCTTTTTGTTTTAGATGGTCTTGATTCAAAACGATGCCCGTGTAGTATAAACTATAAGCTATTGTTAGATTTCCGTGCAATTCTGCAACATCAAAATATTCATTTCCTTTATTAATATCCTTACCTCTTATAGTAACTCCTTTCTTTTGGTCTAGAGATAGTAGTAAAATGTTTGTAAGTGTATTGATCATTTCATCAATCTGATCACTATGATATCCTAGTTCTTTTAATCGTACTAGAAATTTTAATACAGTAGGATGACCATTAAAAAAACCAATGTTTAATCCTTTTTTAAGTCTAAAATCTTGCCAGTTGATAGCTCCATTTTCTTCGATTTTGTCATTATATAAAGATTGTACAACACGGTCGACAATTCGAGCTGCTTTTTGGGTGTCTACGTTCTTTGAATACAGGTAATATTGAATTTTTCCTAGGCAACCATGAAGAACATTATAATTCTGATGTTTTAAATCATATTCTATAGATTCTAATAGGTGAGGTTCTAGATTTTTAAGACAATCTTCATTTTCAAGAACTCCACATTCATTAAGGTAATTTACAACCCAAAAGATTCCTTCGAACCCATGAATTAAACTGTAATTTAATTCGTGTTCGGCAAATACTTCGACAGTTTTATTAAATAGCTCTAACGCTCTTTGTTTGTAATATTCGTCCTTTGTATGATTATATTGAGATGCAAAAAAAATGATTACTCCAAGATCTTCATCGATGATAGGTAAATTTACTTTTTCAGCTTTTGTGTAAAGCGTATTTTCTATTTTATTTAAAATGTTAGCTGTTGTTTTCATATAAATATAGTTTTCGTATCTTTGATGTTGATAAAATGATATTTGTCAATAAAAATCTTTCTGTAAATTGATTTTTAAAAAACTGAAACTACCTTCCTCTTATACAAGGTAGTTTCTTTGTTTTTTGGCATAAACGAAACCACCTTGGCTCCCCACCCGAGAAAAGGCAGTTCCGTTTAAAGTATAGGGTTACCTATACATGTAAGTCTATACTTATTTCAAGTGACCAAGTACACTCTTTTTTGGTGCTTTTGATACAGATACCTCCGTTTACATTTTGCATTTCCTGGTTGCTAAGGTGTGATACTGTTTTTTTGTTTAAGTCTAACATGATATTTGTGTTTTAAATTTGATTTTTGCCTACTCTGTGTTAAGGATTTTCGGCTATCTCCTTCTGTAAATTGATTTTTGATATCTTATTAAAACTACCTTTTACCTGTGTTAGAAAAGGTAGTTTCAATAGTTGTATATCTTATGCTTGTAAGTCTATTGTGATTTCAAGTGACCAAGTACATTCTTTCTTAGTACTTTTAATACAAAGTCCTCCGTTTACATTTTGCATTTCTTGGTTGCTAAGGTGTGATACTGTTTTTTTGTTTAAATCTAACATGATATTTGTTTTTTAAAATTTTGATTTTTGCCTACTCTGTGGTAAGGATTTTCGGCTATCTCCTTCTGTAAATTGATTTTTGATATCTTGTTGAAACTACCTTTTACCTGTGTTAAAAAGGTAGTTTCATTAGTTGTATATCTTATGCTTGTAAGTCTATTGTGATTTCAAGTGACCAAGTACATTCTTTTTTAGTGCTCTTGATACAAAGTCCTCCGTTTACATTTTGCATTTCTTGGTTGCTAAGGTGTGATACTGTTTTTTTGTTTAAATCTAACATGATATTTGTTTTTTAAAATTTTGATTTTTGCCTACTCTGTGGTAAGGATTTTCGGCTATCTCCTTCTGTAAATTGATTTTTGATATCTTGTTGAAACTACCTTTTACCTGTGTTAAAAAGGTAGTTTCATTAGTTGTATATCTTATGCTTGTAAGTCTATTGTGATTTCAAGTGACCAAGTACATTCTTTTTTAGTGCTCTTGATACAAAGTCCTCCGTTTACATTTTGCATTTCTTGGTTGCTAAGGTGTGATACTGTTTTTTTGTTTAAATCTAACATGATATTTGTTTTTTAAAATTTTGATTTTGCCTACTCTGTGTTAAGGATTTTCGGCTACCTCCTTCTGTAAATTGATTTTTGATGTCTTGTTGAAACTACCTTTTGCTTGTGTTAGAAAAGGTAGTCCCATCAAGTATATTTTTATGCTTGTAAGTGGATGCTTATCTCAAGTGACCAAGTACATTCTTTCTTAGTACTTTTAATACAAAGTCCTCCGTTTACATTTTGCATTTCTTGGTTGCTAAGGTGTGATACTGTTTTTTTGTTTAAATCTAACATGATATTTGTTTTTTAAAATTTTGATTTTGCCTACTCTGTGTTAAGGATTTTCGGCTACCTCCTTCTGTAAATTGACTTTTAATATGGTTATCTCAAATCCTCTTAATTATTCGAGATATTTTTGGGGTACTTATTGTGCAATTAAGATTTCAAGCGACCAAGTGCATGCTCTTTTCGTACTTTTAATACAGATTCCTCCGTTTACGTTTTGCATTTCCTGATTACTTAAGTTTGATACTGTTTTTTTGTTTAAATCTAACATGATATTTGTTTTTAAAATTTGATTTTTACCTACTCTAGATTAAGGATTTTCGGTTACCTCCTTTTGCGTTTTTATGATAATTAGTTTAGTCACTACTCGTATTCATGGATTCTTCTAATTGTTTTAAAAAAGATTCTAACCCTAAGAATGCAGGTCTATCTGATCCTCCGTTAACTTTTTGCATTTCATTGTATTCTAATTGAATAATTGTATGTAAATCTAGCATGGTGTTTTCATTAAAATGTTTAATAGTTCTTTCTTTAAGTTTAGTACCAAATTATCGGAAAAATAGGGTCGTCATTTTGGTCTTCATCATCTGGTGCAATAACATTATTTCCTTTATTTCCGCCATTAACCATTTTCATTTTGACATCGTCTAATTTGATTAAGTCTATATTTTTTGATTCTAACATAATATGTGTTGTTTTATAAAAATTGGCCTACTCTTTTTTGGATTTTCGGTTCCCTCCCTCTTTTTTTATTTTTTACGCTACAATTGCTATAGACTTTTGATTTGCTTTAAACCTTGCATAATGACTATAATAATACTGGTATAATAGATCATAGAGAACCCATTCATTCATACGCTGTTTTGCAGGAAACAATCTGTTACAGTGCATGTGCAGGTAACTATACATGAGATAATTTTTGTTAACTTTTGTATTAAGAGGTCGTTCTTTTGATATAATACCCTTAAAAATTTTCTTATACTCCTCCCCATATTTTGATAACATGTTATAGGTTTCATTTTCTGCCTCAGGGTCTAATAAAGTAGAAATTTCTTTTCTGGAGTTCCTGAATTTCATACTTAGTTGTTTTCTAATATTTTTGTTAATTCCAAACTCATTAGCAAAATCTGTTTTCATTTCAAATAATAGATCTCGTTTCTCTAGTAAGGAATAATCAAATGCATTGAGTAAAATATCAATCGCCTTCATTCCTAACAACCAGCGACTATTTTCATTATCATTCGTAGCCCTAAGAACTTGTATAATCATTTGACTATTAATGCAGAACAGTTTTTCTGATTCTTCAATAGTTTGATGGCCATAGCGCTCTAACTCTCTAGAATACGTGTCTACCTGTACTTTATGAATCAACCGATCATTTAGCAGGGGTTCTACACTTTCATATAACCTCGATGTTATTTCACCAATTTGATTGGTATTTGGTACATGAAATCTTAGACGCAGGTGCAAATCAGGATCTGCATATCGAATAAAGAACCAGTCATTGATGCAATTTTTGCTTGTTAGATCATTGATGATCTGTATTAGTTGAGTTTTTATAAATGTATCAGCAGTTTGCGTGCCCATATAAAGTTTATACGAAAGCCATTCGCTACCAATAATAAATTTTCGTTTACTGTGTTTTGTTACTTCTTTCATGACTTTTATTGATAAAGAGAGAATATAAATTCATTGTTATATGAATGTTTTCCTTTTTTTATTGAGGAGTCAAATTCATTATATAAGTTTTCCTTAAGGGTGACCTTTCTTTTGTTTTTAATCTCAGACAAAAACATTTTTTTGCTTATCTCATTCTCTAAGTTGATTACCAGTTCATTGTCATGATCTGCTAAAAGAAAAACAGATGGGATATTATGTTTTTTCTGCCATTCTGCGAATGAATTTTTGTCTTGCAACTCCTTCAGTTCATTTTCTTTGATATGCCATTGTGCCGGGGATAGAATAACATTCTTGTAGCGTACACGCGGAAAAAAAGTTTGATCAGATAAGTTAGGTCCCCAGGTAAAGTTGAGTGTATTGCAGACATTTTGAGTTTGCATGTCTCCTAAAAACTGATAAATAGGAAGTGGGCTATCCTCATAATTGTGTGCATTAGCCATTCTTGGTTCGATATATTGATTTAGCTTTTTTGACCGTAACAATATGGTATTGTTTTGTATAGATATCCATAGATCCGATATGTGTAATTGCTTTTCTGATGGGAGATTACTTTTTGCTAAATATGCGATCTCATGTTTTCGTATCGGATTTCTGTATAAAATGTTTCCTGTTCTGGATTCTGGTAGATGTACAATTTCTGCCAAAATTCGATCCTCTTTCTCCTCTTTCTCTACAATCTCATATAGAATTTCTTTAACATCGGCACTGGTATGGCTAAACCTACCTAATAGATAGCTTGCAGAAGGTCCGCCTGTATCAAATAAAGATATTGTGGTGTCCTTTGTCTGATCAGTCTCAAAAATGGTACACATTACAGGAAAGGTTGCAGGTAAATCATCCCAGTTTTCCCGAAATTCTTTTAGCTCTTTGTCATCAAATACGATTTCGAAAGCATTTTCGGATTTGGCAGCTTGAAACTTATCATAAATCAAAGTGTCTTCTTTGCCCAGGTTGTATTTGTAATATGATTGGGCAGTCTCTCCCGAAGTATTCGTAAGTATTAAGTCATCTATCAACGGGCATACATCAAAAGTCCCTTTGTGTTTTTGGTTATAACCAACTCCTGTTTCTACATCTAAGGCGATAGAAAGAGGAACCTCTTCATCTTCATACCTTTTATAGAATGCTTTTTTGAAACTTTCTAGTCTCGGGTTTTTTCTTCTGTTGGTTAATTTATTGAGTACAGTAATTCCTTTTAATACATCTGCTGAAATTTCTTTGTCAAGTTCGTTTTCTTTGGTGGTAGCAACTAAATCTGTTTGAAAAAGAAACTTTTTATTAAACGGAATTTTTATACTAGTCAATAAATCAATAATATTTTGATAAGGACTTAAATCCTGATGAATCACATGTTGATCTAATTGCTTGATATGTTTTTTAATTTCTTCTAACCAAGTAACCCCTGTATTTTTATAGATATAATCCAGATAATCATCCCCCGAAACAGTTGGTGATATAGAACTCAATAAAATTTGATTGTCTATCAAGTTATTGATAAAATTTTCAGCATCTTCAATACTAATTTCTGCAGATACGATGGATTGCGCTAAATCTTTAATTTTTGCACCTTTTTCGGCAAGAGTTAAAACTTTACTTATATAGCGCGAAGCATCTATGGCTATCATATAATGATGTCGAATAGCATTATTGTATTTGTACTCTATGTATCGGTACTTATTTCCGATTTCATAAAGGCTGTTGTTAGGAAAATATAATAGGTTACTTCGTATTTCTGGGATGTTCTCTAATTCTTGTACAAGGGAGCATAGGTAGTTCATATCTAGTCTTGTAGCTCTTTTGTATTTTGTTACATCTTCGAACTCTATAGCTGTTTTCTCACCCAATTGACCTACAGATATCCCTGCAAATAAGCCAAAAGGAGTACAGCGATGTCCCATTCGGGATATATATTTTAGAAGTGATAATTCTAACTTTGGATTATCATAATCTTGATCAGAAAGATATTTTTGCATCTCGGCATGAAGTTCTGGAGAGGCCAGAAAAATAGCTTCAGAAACTATAGGTTCATGACATACCTCTTTTATTTTTTCTGAAGATATATTTGATAGTACCTCATTCGACAGAATAGGAGTTCTCAGTATATATTTTTCGAGTAAAGAATATGGTTTTGTATTCATGACGTGTTCGTTTTTACTTTAGCGATTTCTTGTTCTTCTCTGACGAATTATTGTTTTAAGACTTCTAATTTTTCTAGATTTATTTTGGTGACTTTATTATCTCGATTAATGGTCATGGTTATACTTTTCTCAGAAGGAGTAATCCAATCATTTTTTGACTTTTCACACCATTGTTCTGCAGAGATAGTACTGCAATCAATATCGTTAAGACCAAGTACTTGATCACCAATTTGTAATCCACTTCTGTCAGCACTTGATTTTTCGATGATTGATCGTATATAGATTTTGTTTTCTTCAAAAGAGAGACCATAGCCAAAAGTGTCGAAGCTCGAGTTGCTGCTAGGAGTTGTTTCTATAAACTTTATTCTTCGTGTATTCCAGTTAAATATGACTCGATAATTTTTTAAGAATTCTACCCCAATCAGTTTGCGATTTCTTCCGCTAAAGGATGCAACTATAGGGGAGTCTAAGGTTAGTTTTCCTAAGGTCATTTTTTCTATAAGCCCTTTGTAAAATGTTTCGGTTTTACCAGCTCCGTATATTCCGACTCCTGTAATCCCAGTACCAGTTACATAATTTGTTAGTTTTTTATCTTTGGTAAGTTTTTGAAACTCTAGTTTAGAGAAACTAATATTCCCGTTGTATCCCGTATCTATTCTGTTATTTAGGACTCTTATTCCATTCACGTTTGTAATAATTGAAGGAGTTCCCTGATACCCAATAAAAAATTTAGCTTCTTTATACTCTGATGGAATTTCTAAACTTTCCTCGGTATTGGTAATTGTGATGTTTTGGTTTTTAAAATCAATATCCCAAACGGCCTGCCTCATTAAATTTGCGCCTATAATTCCCTTTATATTCATACAGGCCAATTCTGTAACGGCGTTAAAATCATGAATAGCGGCAATTGTATTTGTAAATCCGATACCTCCGATAGTAATAGTCTTTACAGAAGTATATTCTAATTGTTGACTTGCTCCTTGAGAGCCATATACCAATGCAGCATCAATGGGTTGTAATCCTAGTTTTACATTAAGATCTTTAGATAATACATTAGACGCTCCTGTATCTAAGATGAAATCATATGTATTACCACCTATCTCTGCTTTGATGATCATTAGTCCCTGACGATATTCAAAAGGGATGGTTACGCTAAAATCTTTTTGAACAACATTACCTGTTTTCAGGAGTTTTTCGATCTTAGATCCTCCGCAGTTTAAGAAGAGAAGTGTAAATGGTATTATTTTCAGTAATGATTTCATAATTTGTTTTATATAGCTTCTTATGATTATAGATTTTAAAAAGTGTCTATTACTAATTTTAGAGTTTCAATTATTAGTAGTATTAATTTTAAAATGTGGTTGCTTAATGCGATCATTGTTTTTATAATTTATTAAAGTTGTAAAACTTAGATTCCTGTGTTTTGACTTGAGCAAATATAGCCTCGATAAAAACCCAAAAACAAACAAAGAGAGTCTGGTTTCTGGAAAACAAACCCCGAATTCAGGGAATTAAGATTGCATGATTGTTGTTGTAAAACACTATAGTTCAGTATTTTGAATTTATTTTTTCTTGAATAATGGAAAAAAGCTAAAACATGATAGATAGAATCAAAATAAATCTGATTTTTGATATGAAACTCTCTTTATATTTCATCAGACAGGTGTGTGTTAGTTTTGAAATACTATAAAGTTGTTTCAAAATTGAAGGTCTTTATTGATATTGTTGAAACTCAATATTTACAAAATAAAATAGTAAACGGTTGGGGTAAAAAATCGATTATTAGTGGCCCAAGATAGGACAGTGAGTTTTTAAACTTCTTAGAAACATTGTAACTTCGCGATGCATGAGTGTTATGCAGTCCGTTTATGATAAATGAGTATCTTTATAATAGGACCACATTATAGAATCCCAAATCTATCTCCATAACAAAAAAATTACCTGTGATATGTTATATTGCATAGTATCTAGGAAAGTAAGTCATTTTATGAATCGAATATTCTTACTGATAATAGGTTTATATCGAATATTATTTTATTTATAATACATTAATTAATATGATTAATAATACTAATTGGCTGTTTACATTGGTGACAATCATTATTGCCAGTTTTTTAGGGCATACCCAAAAAAAGGAACAAACCAAAATAGATTCCCTTATTTCTCATGATTTCGAATATTTAGCAGAAAAATTTGAAAGTAATAAAACAGATTCTATATCTGGTAATATGTATGCTCGCGCCTTTCTTCAAAAAGCTAGAAGAGAAGAGGATATTATTAAACAAGCTGAAGGATACTATAAGATCGTTACTCTATTTCAAGGAAGTAATCAAACCAAGGCTATTATATATGCAGATAGTATTATACAGTTGACAAAATCTATTCAGGATTTTACTTATCCTGCCGAAGCCCATCTTTTGAAAGCTAATCTACTAGGAGTTCAAGGAAAATATGAAGAAGCCATGGAAGAATTGGTGAGTGCCAACTTTCATGCAAAAAGGAATGAAAATATTGACCAACAGTATAGAACTAAGTATTTTATAGCCCTTCTTAAAGATAATTTGGGAGAACATGATGAAACTATTGAGATTTTTAGATCAATAAAAAAATATCATGAGAAAAAATTTAAAGAGAAAAACAAAGAAAACAGGTATGACTACATAAAATCAATGTATGCTTTAGGAAACTCGTATAATGAAAATAAAAAGTACGATTCAGCATATTATGAAAATAAAAAAGGTATTGAATTATCCTTAAAATATCCGGATAGTATATTATATGGTAATTTCTTATTGTCATCGGGAGTAACGCATTACCTGAAAAAAGAATATCAATCCGCTTTAGATAGTATAAATAAATTCAAAAATGTATATGGTGAAAATGGTAAGGTTAATAATATATATATTATAACGAGTAACATGTATTTGGGAATGCTTTACTATGAACAAGATGAATTAGATAAATCTATAGATTATTTAAAAAATGTTGATGTAAATACCTTTTCTAGTAAAAATTTCTATCCTGGATTAAGACCTACTTGGGAAACATTAATTAAGTCGTATCGACAAAAAAACGACACAGAAAAACAATTGTATTATATTGATCGATTATTAAAATTTGACAGCATTCTAAACACTGATTTCAAGAATTTGTACAAAAAGATTAATGAAGAATATTCTACTCCGAACCTATTATCAGAGAAAGAGAAAATTATAGATTCTTTGCAAGAAAATAATAAAGAAAGAATTTATATCATTATTCTTTTGTCTGTTCTTTCAATAGTACTTGTCTTATTTTTAGTTAGAAATAATAGAAAGCGAAAAATATATAAGAGTAGATTCGAAGAATTATTTGATAAGGAAAATGAAGAGAAATCGGTTGAGGTGTCTTTTTCTAAAGAAAAGAAAGTAAAAGAGATTCAGGATATAGGGATTTCTGATAGTATTGTAGCAGATATAAAAAACGGACTAATACAATTTGAAGAGAAAGAAAGATTTTTAAAATCTAATATTACGGTTAGTTCTTTATCGAAACAGTTAAATACAAATTCTAAATACTTATCTAAAGTGATTAATACTTTTAAGAATAAGAGTTTTAGTAATTATGTAAATGACCTTCGAATTAATTATGTAGTAGAAAAACTAAAAACAGATACCAAATTTAGAAAATATACGATTAAGGCAATTGCAAATGATTGTGGCTTTAATACAACGGAAGCTTTTTCGAAGTCCTTTTATAAAAGCACTGGGATTTATCCATCATTTTTTTTGAAACAATTAGAGAAAAAGGAGCCTGTTCTCTAAGAATCACTTGTAATTTATGTTAGTTTCTAAGTTCTGTTTTTCAGTTACTTATGAGTAGATGTTCCTGAAAACAGACTCTGGATTCCTGAAAACAGACAGACATAGCCCAAATCATAATGTTTGAGTTGTAAGTTAGTTTTAATTTAGCAGAAGAATTAATAACTACAAATATTAAAACTCACTCACAATGAAAAAAGGACAAATCAAAAAAGGAAAACTTACATTACAAAAAGTACAAATAACAAAATTAAATAATTTGGATAGGATTCAGGGTGGTGGAAGAACAGATGTCTTATTTGGCCAAGGAGATGACGGTACAATTCCTACTTGGTTAACACTAGAAGAATAGCATATAGTAAGTTTAGAACCCAAAGCCTGCACTACCTACTCATAGGTATTAAATTTACTTAATATGATTAAAAAACTGTCAATAGTACTTTTTTTAAGTATTTTATTTATAACATGTCAAAATAAAAAAAAATTGTTATCATCAAATATTGTTATTGATCAGTATCATGGGGTAAATATAGAAGATCCTTATCGTCACGTTGAGGATCTTACTACTCCTGAGATAAAAAACTGGATTGATGAGCAAAATGTAAAATCTACTAATTCCTTACATAATATTAAAAAAAGACAATACTTGATTGACAAGCAATTTGAGTATGATAAGAATAAATCTTATGTAATTTCTAAACTAAAAGTTACAGAAAACAACAAGTACTTTTATCTGAAGAGGCTACCCAATGAGAATATTTCTAGATTATATTTTAGAGATTCCTTTGAGGATGAAGAGCACATGTTGTATAACCCCAAGACTTTTAGAGAAGAATCTAAAGTTGAACATACCATTAATTATATTCAACCAAATTGGGATGGATCGAAAATAGTAATAAGTCTAACCTCAAAGGGCAAGGAGATTTCCGAAATGATAATTCTTGATGTTTCTTCAAAAGAAATACATCCGGATATTATTTCAAATGCATGGCCATCAAGTACTGGGGGTGTTGTATGGTTGCCCAATAATTCTGAATTTATTTATCTTCATCATGATGTAGTAGACCCTAAACTCGAAGGTTTTTTAAAAAACACAACATCTGTTGTATATAGTTTGCAAAATAGTGCTAATGAATCAAAAGCGATTTTCTCAAAAAAGAATAATAGTAATATAGAAATTAATGAAGAAGATCACCCAATTGTTACTTTTAGCAATTCTAAAAATGAGTTTTTGATTGGTAAAGTATCCGGAGGATTAAGTTATTATGATGCTTACTCTTTGCCAATTGATCAAATAAGTACAAATAATTGGGCCCCTCTTTTTAAGAAATCTGACGAGGTAAAAAGTTTTATTGTTAAAGGAGATTCACTTATTTACAAAACAGCAAAGGGAGCTCCTAATTTTAAAATATGCAGTACTTCAATTAAGGATCCCGATTTTGAGAACCCCAAAGTTATCGTTGAAGAATTTAATGACCGTGTTATTACTGATTTTGATAGTACCAATGAAGGGATATATTTTGTAACGACAAAAAATGGAGTAGAAGCAAGTTTGTATACTTTAGAAAAAAGTATGCCCATTAAAATTGAGTTGCCAGCTTCTTTTGGTAATATTACAATCAAAGCAAAGGGTTGTGAATACGAAGAGCTTTGGATAATGGCAAGTGGTTGGACTACTAAGAAGGTAAGATATGAATATAAAAAGGGGCAAATCATTAAAAAAAGTTTAGATTCAGCAGATAATACTAAGGGTTTTAATGTAGAAGATATTATTGTTGAAGAAATAGAGGTAAAAGCACATGATGGTGAGAAAATTCCATTGTCTGTTATTTATAAAAAAGGAACCGAAAGAAATGGAAAAACTCCCCTGATGATGGATAGTTACGGTTCATTTGGGTTATCTATGACACCTTCTTTTTCTTTACGACGTTTTTTATGGATCCAAGAAGGTGGTGTGTACGCAATTGCCCATGTTAGGGGCGGAGGAGAAAAAGGAGATGCCTGGCACAAAGGAGGGTATAAAGCCAGCAAGCCTAATACCTGGAAAGATTTTATTTCGTGTGCAGAATATCTTATTGAAAAAAAGTACACAGATCCAAAACAATTAGCAGTTTGGAGTGGTAGTGCAGGAGGCATATTAATTGGTAGAGCAATAACAGATAGGCCAGACCTGTTTTCGGCGGCAATTATAGAATTTGGTACACTTAATTTGATTCGATCAATAGACGATGCAAATGGAGCCAATATAGCCAAAGAATTTGGTTCTATAAAGGATTCATTAGAGTTTCGAGGATTGCTAGAAATGGATGCCTATCATCATATAAAAGAGAAGGAAAATTATCCTGCAACATTATTAACAGCTGGATTGAACGATCCAAGAGTTCCCGCTTGGAATTCTGTAAAATTTGGAGCACGAATACTGGCTGCAAATACTTCAGGTAAGCCGAATTTTTTACTCGTAGACTCAGAAACTGGTCATGCAAGAGACGACACAAAATTAAAAGAGTTTGAGAGGTATGCTAATATCTTGGCATTTGCCTTATGGCAAACTGGTCATCCTGAGTATCAACCGAAACAGAATTAAGGATGCGAAATTAATGAATTTCTTGAATAGTGTGACGTCCTGAATAATCGTTACAAG
>NZ_JACC01000027.1 GCF_000520955.1 Aquimarina pacifica
GTGCAACCCAATTCCTGATCAGAAGGACAGGTAATATCGGGGTCGGTTGTATCAGCATCAGTGTTTACCTGAAATGTACATTGTGTTTCATTTTCACTATCATCTGTAACAGTAATCGTTACAGATATATTTGCAGTAAATATAGTTCCTGCTAATGGGGCTTGGGTAATCTCTAGATCCGAATCACAATTATCTGTGGCAACTACCATCGTAGTATAATCGGGTAGTTCTGCACCAATCGTTAATGTTTGATCTTCAACACATGTTTCTATCTCTGGTGCGGTGGTATCATTGTGACCTCCATAAACAATGTGTGTTTTTCCTTGTACTTGATCAAAAGGAGAATCTGGTATTTGTCCTAAAAAAACATCATCGATATCATCTCCATTAAAATCTCCAATTCCGTCAACAGAAGACCCCAAATACCGAGAAGAATCATTAGTCCCCAAAAAATAAACTCCATTGGCACCATTAATTTGACGAAGATCAAAAACTGCATCCCAACTGGTATTTCCATAGACTACATAAACATTTCCGTTATCTCTACTATATTGTGCACTAAGTATTAAATCATCAATATTATCATTATTAAAATCTCCTGCACTATTAATGGATGCTCCGGATTGCCCTCCAAACACATTTCCATAAATAGCAAAACCATTCGTCCCATCTAGACTGGTTAGATCAAAATTTGCCGGATAACTGGGTTGATTTCCAAAAATCACATAACTTACACCTGCTCCTGGCTCCCCATCATCTGCTGAAGGCGCTGTAACAACAAAATCGCTGTATGCATCTCCATTAATATCAAACATTCCGGCAGTACCCGCTCCCAGACCTCCATCATTGATTCCGGAAATAACAAATCCATTAGAGCCATCTAACGTAGTTAAATCCATTTCTGCAACCCCTGGACCCGGACCAAATACGACGAACGCCTGCCCTGTTCTACTCACACCATTAATTTCTGAGTATGGAGCTCCGACAACTATATCCCCAAAACCATCATCATTAATATCACCTATCCCTGATGCACTGCTACCTAAACGGCTATTAAGAAGTACCCCATTCATTTTGAATCCATTGGTACCATTGAGACCATCTAAATCAAAATTACTTGGAAATGTAACCCCAGAACCAAAAACCACATAAGCATTACCAGCATGATCCATGCCATTGGGTGATGAATAATAGGTTCCTAAAATTATATCATCAATATCATCGTCGTTTACATCACCGGCAGCTCTAACAATATTCCCACCTCCAGCTGAATTAGTTTCTTCATCATACGTAATCGTAAACCCATTGCTTCCATCAAGGGATGCTACATCAAATTCAAAAGGAAACGGAGAAGTTACATCTCTTCCATAAATTATAAATGCTTCATAAGAGTCATTAAGGATAAGATCATCTATCCCATCATCATTAAAATCACCTATCTTATCTGCCGAGACAAATTCGAAACCTCCGGTACTTTGCTTTGTGATTTTAAATCCTTGTGAAGGTGTTAGAAGAAACAGGTCAAAAGTGGAGGGATATGGAGTACTGGAACCATAAACCACATAAGCTTCGAAAGGCGCATCAGGTAGGGCATATTGGTCGTCATAATTAGAGAGATGCTCAGCAACCAAAATGATTACATCATCCAAACCATCATTATTAATATCACCTGCATCACTCACAAATGTTGACCAACCTGGCCTTTCAAGATAAGGTCCCATCATGGTAAACCCATTAGATCCTGATAATTGTTCTGGATAGACTAAGTCGTAACATTCGGGTTCTTCGATATCCTGCAGTATGATAGAAAACTGACATTCTGTATAATTACCTGCTCTATCTTCTGCTCTGATGGTTACTATCATCCCATCAGTTACGGGAGTACCCCTTGGTGGATCTTGTGTAATAATTAATGTATAATTAGGTTGACATCCATCGGTAATATCCTCATACATAGGCTGTATATATTCCGGCAATGTTACATCTGGTGCAAGTATCTGATCGCCTGGACAATTTGCTATCACAGGAGGCGTATAATCTATACTTCCGTCCAAGGTTCCTCCATAAACAATATAGGCTCTTCCGGTAAGGTTATAGGAATATAATGATCGAGATATTGCACCAATAATCAAGTCAGGTCTATCATCACCATTGATATCACCTGCATTACTTACGTTACGCCCTAATTGTTGATAACTAAACCTAGCATCATCTATGAATGCTATTCCATTATCACCATTCACTAAAGAAGTCTCAAAAACAGCGTCCCATGGTTGATCACTACCATAGATCACATATGCTTCACCCGCGTTGCCCTGGCCATACGCTCCTACAATAATATCATCAAATGTATCGTCATTAAACTTTCCTGCCATACTTACAGAATATCCGACATACCCATAGTTTTCATCCCCTTCTATAGTAAAACCATTAGTGCCATCCAAAGCAGTAACATTCATACTTGCTCCAAAACCAGTACTATTTCCAAAAACTACATACGCTTTTCCTGCTTGGATTGAAGCTTCAACATCTGCATGATATGCTCCAATAATCATATCATCTACCCCATCTACATTAATATCTCCGGCAGCAGAAACCGAAATACCAAACCGATCTCCACCCTCTGCACCTATCATTTGAAAACCGTTACTTCCATCTAAATCCGAAAGTAATAACTCAGATGGAAATGGATTCGTAGCATCGCGGCCATATACCACAAAAGCAACACCTGTATCAGGAATTACGTCAGCAGCATAGGCAAATCCTAATATAATATCATCGAAGCCATCTCTATTAACATCACCCGCGGTATTAATGGCTGCTTGATCTGGATTACTTGATCCAGTAAGGGTATCGTAATTAATGACAAAACCATTGCTTCCATCCAATGTTGCTGTATCAAAAACATCAGGAAATGTATCAGAGGACCCAAAAATGACATTTCCTTTCCCTGAAAGAACTCCGACAGAAGTAGATGAATATACGATTACATCAGGTTGACCATCACTATTAATATCTCCTGCTGTATTTACTGCTGTTCCAAAAGATCTTTCATCAGTTGTAGAGATCAATCTAAACCCCGTACTCCCAGAAATATTGGAGGTTAATAAAGTAGAAGAAAATGTATCACCCCCAAAAACAACATAGGCACTTTCATTTCCGGGCTCTCCTAAAATAACATCATCAAACCCATCGTCATTAAGATCCCCAAGAGCCCCTGATGATAATCCAAGATTCCCATCTTCCGTTTCTCCTTGTATAGTAAATCCATTGGTCCCATCCAATGTTGATAAATCAAAATTGAGATCAAATGGCTCGCCCTCTTTGCCAAATACAATATATACCGTTCCTGCATCTTCTTCTGCTGTATCGGCCAAAGGAGCACTTATCAAAAAATCATCAATATCATCATCATTGATGTGACCAGCATTACTAACAACATATCCTGCTTGATCATATGCTGTAACGCCTTCTGCAATGAAACCATTGTCTCCATTAATGTAAGAAATAGGTATTTCCGGACATTCATAAGGACTACTTGACTGACCATAAGAACCTAAAAAACAATTACATAAAATAATAAAACTCAAAAGTAATAATTGTATCCCCTTATCAATTTTAACTTTTTTATTCACTACATTTTTCATCTCTCCTTCCTTATAATTAACTCCTACGAAATTAAAATGTAGCGCGAAAAATGTTGGTACTATATACCGTGATAAATTATCTTTAAAAAATCACGGTTTTCAGTGTTTTTTTATTTAAAAAAATTTTTTTCATAACCATTAATTCAAATTTTACAGAAAAGAAAAGTTGAATTTTATTTTCTATCAAATCTCTTTTCATAATAAATGAGGTTGGGTCATTAATATGGAATATCTTTTTTAAGAAAAATATGATATGGTAGTAAGTACATTATTTCCTTACTGAAAACGTATTGATTTTGTGGGAGATATTTTTGATATTATATACGAAGGAATTAATAACATAAGAAGGCATAACAACATAGTACCTATATTAAGAATAAATATATACCCCCAATCTATATAAATAGGTGCTGTATTTACATAGTATGTTTCTGGATTGAGACTTACTATCTCATATTTTTGTTGAAGTAGCAATAATCCAATTCCGATTAGATTTCCCCAAAAAAGTCCAATCAATATTAAATACGCAGCGTTATACAAAAAAGTCTTACGTATACTCCAATCATTTGCTCCCAAGGCTTTCAATATTCCTATCATAGGTGTTTTTTCAAGAATCAAAACAAGTAAAGCGGTAATCATATTAATTCCTGCCACCAAAATAATGATTCCTATAATACCAATAATATTCAAATCAAAAAGCTTTAACCATTCAAAAATAGTAGCATATTTTAAAGTAATAGTCTGACTATCTAAAGTAGAGGGTATATTTTCATAAATCTCCTGTCCTTTTTGATCTATCTTATCAAAATCATCAAGAAATACTTCGAAGTTTCCGACATCATCTTTCTCCCATTTATTCATTTTAATGATATGGCGTATATCTGCAAAAAGAAAGGTTTCATCAAATTCTTGAAAACCTGAATTATAAATCCCTATAACCTTAAAAGCTCTAACGAAAGGTTTTGAATTTGACGAGGTATTTTTTTTCAAAAAATATGTAACTACTTTATCTCCTAATTTCAACCCCAATCGATTGGCTAAATGCGATGACAAAAGAATTTCTTCATTAAGTTTTCCTGTATAGTCAGGAATTTTACCCTCAATAAGGTATTCCTCAAAATAATTCCAATTATACTCTTTTCCTACTCCTTTTACCACAACTCCATCAAAATCTGTTGCTGTTCTTATGAGCCCCATTTTTGTAGCTACACCTTGTATATGGGTTATCCCATCTACTTCTGGGAATTCTGGGTAAAAACTTTGATCTGTCGATATTGGAAATGTGGACTCTAAACTACTGTTACCATCAAAATTAGAAATTAAAACATGCCCGTTAAATGCGGCAACTTTTTCACGAATTTTGCGTTGTAAGCCTACACCTGTAGCAATAGTAATCAACATCATGATCATACCGATTGCAATAGCCGAAATTGCAATTTTTATGATTGGGGTCGAAATGCTACTTTTATGTTCCTTACCTTTGATAAGGCGTTTGGCAATAAAATACTCAAAATTCAAGTTTCACTATGGTTTTTGTTAGAAATGCATTCAAAAATACATTTTTATTCCTTTTAATAATTTTTATTTCTTGTGTAAGCGGAATAAAAACACCTCCGAATACTGAGGCTGAAGAAGCTGAGAGTCCTATTTCTTCTTCATACCGCGTACAAGATACTATAAAAAACCAACATCAAATTGTTGTTGGGGCAAATCAAACAGAGGTTTATATACCGCTTATCGGAAATAAAAAAATAGCCCTTGTAGGAAATCAGACTTCTGTTATTTTTAAGAATACTATAGACCAAGAAGATTATGTACATCTAGTTGACTCTTTGCTATCAAGGAATATCAATATTGTTAAAGTTTTTGCTCCCGAACATGGTTTTAGAGGCAAAGCAGATGCTGCTGAACTTGTTGCCGACGGAAAAGATATTAAAACAGGTATTCCTATTTTATCTTTATATGGTAAACAAAAAAAGCCTTCAACTAAATCTTTATCTGATATTGAGCTTATGGTTTTTGATATTCAAGATGTGGGGGTACGATTTTACACTTATATCTCTACACTTCATTATGTCATGCAGGCCTGCGCAGAAAATAACATTCCGGTGTTGATATTAGACCGTCCCAATCCCAATGCTCATTATATCGATGGTCCTACCCTAGAATCAAAACATGCAAGTTTTGTTGGCATGCATCCCATTCCTTTGGTTCATGGTATGACAATTGGTGAATATGCTAAAATGGTTAATGGTGAAGGCTGGCTAGGTAAAGGCTTAAAATGCGATATTGAGATCATTCCTGTAAAAAACTATACACATAGCACTCCATACCACCTACCCATTCGACCTTCTCCGAACTTACCTAATGATAAAGCTATCAATCTATACCCTAGTCTAGGTTTTTTTGAAGGCACTACCATTAATGCAGGTCGAGGAACAGAATATCAATTCCAGATGTATGGATCGCCAGATCTCACCATTGAAAATTACGACTACACCTATATCCCGAAACCTAATTTTGGGGCAAAATATCCCAAACATAGAGGAGAAATATGTTATGGTCAAGATTTAAGAAAAAGTACTGCATTAGATTCAATACAATTGAAATGGCTGTTTGATGCTTATAACAATTCAAAAAATAAAGAAACATTCTTTAAGACTAAATCGTTTACAGCCCATGCTGGCAATGAAAAACTGCAACAGCAAATAGAACAAGGAATATCCCTACAAGAAGTACGAGCTTCATGGCAAGAGGATTTAGAAAAGTTTAAAGAAAAAAGAGAACAATATCTTATTTACAAATAGATTCTCATTATAACTATAAAATTACTAAAAATCCTTTACTACTTATTTTGAAAAAAATATCCTAAGGAAGTTGATTCTTTTGGCGTACAAATAAAACAAATTAAACACAAATAGCTACAAAACAACATTTTACACAATAAAAATACCCCTGAAAACAGGGGTATTTTTTTTTACAGGAAACAATACATTTGTCTATGCTTATGTCATTACATAGAGTCATTATATATAATATCTTTCTTCTTCCTTACCTCATTTTGGCGCAGGTAAAGGAGCATAAGATTGTCCATCTTGGAGAAAGTATAATTCAAGGTTATGGAGAAAAAGAAGAACAATACATAGAAAAAGCATACGAGCTGTTTCACAATAATAAGCAAAAAGAAGCTTACCAACTAGCACACAGACTACTTAAGACTGTAGTAAAAAGACATTCTAAAGCCAAGACAAGTCTACTTTTGGGGTATTACTTTAATTCAAAAGGTCTTATAGATTCTAGTTTTTATTTTACCAACAAAGCAATAAAACTCAACATTATCTCCAATGATTCACTAAGAAATCGAATTAACGGACAAGCGTATAATCTACTCGGTATTAATTGCAAAAACAAAGGCCTACTCGAGAAAAGTAAAAAATGGCACATACAAGGGATTAGTGTCTCACAAAAATTTAATGAAGAAAACCTATATTACGCACACACGCACGGTTTAGCACTTACTTACAGTAAAATGAAAGATTATGAAAATGCCTTAAACTTGTTTAAAGAGTGTTTAGAATACAAAAAAAACCCAGAGATCGTTTATGGAAGCTATATCAATATCGCTAATATTTATGCCCAATTAAAAGATTATAATTCATCAAATAATTACTTTGAAAAAGCACTACAATTAAGTCAGAAGCAGGAAAAACATAAAGCCTCAGTAGTAATCACTATAAATATAGCCGCAAATTATCATGAGCAAGGAAATTTTAAAAAAGCTATTGTTCTATATAAGAGTGCGATCAAAATAGCCGATAAAAATGAGTTTACACAACTTGCACTTATTGCACGTCTAAATATTGGTAATTCTTTCCTAAAATTAGAACAATATCAAAAGGCAAAAAAAATCTATGAAAGCAGTTTAAGCAGTGCAATAAAACTTGGATTTCTTGCTGAACAAAAAACAATTTATGACAATCTTAAAGACATACACCTAAAGCTTAAAGATTACCAAAATGCTTTTGAATTTTTAACAAAGTCAATAGAAATTACTGATTCTATCAATCAAATGCAAAAGGCCAAAGAGATAAGAGAATTAGAGGTTGAGTACCAAACATTACAAAAAGAAAAAGAAATTAAGGTATTACAAGTTGTAAACGCCAATAGATCATTAGAACTAAAAAATAAGGAAGAGGCAATAAAGAATCTTAAACTACAACAAGAGGTCATACAAAAAGAAAATGAAAATAAGATTTTAGCATTTCAGAATTCATCAGAAAAAAGAAGAAATGAAATTGTTGTCCTAAAAAAAGATCAAGAATTACAAGAAGCGAAACTTATCCGACAAAAAAGTATAAAAAATATTATTTTATATTCTTCAATAATTATTCTGATCCCTATTATTGGTTTATTGATAATGTATTATCAAAAACTCGTAACTCAGAAGGAATTGCACAGAAAAAAAGAAGAAATTAGCCAACAACAAACAGCGTCTTTAATAAAAGATCAAGAACTAAAACTTATTAAAGCATCTATAGAGGGGCAAGACAAAGAGAGAAAACGTATCGCCCAAGAGTTACATGATAGTATTGGTGGTAATCTGGCAGCAATAAAACTACAGCTTAATAATACCATTGTGAATGGCCAAAGGAAATCACTAAAAACAATAAATAATCAAATTGATGATACCTATGAACAAGTACGTAATTTATCTCATAATTTGATCCCTAAGAAGTTTAGAAAGAATAATTTTTGTGATGTTATCGAAGAATATATGGACAATATTGCCAGTGCATGCAATCTCAAAACATCTTTTCTTGTATACCCAAGAAAAGAGATCGATTATATTGATGAGTTCCTTCAAATCGAAACATTCAAAATTATACAAGAACTTATTACTAATACTATAAAACACGCCAAAGCTTCTTCGATAGAATTGCAATTAAATCTTATAGAAGATACACTCAATGTATTATTCGAAGATGATGGGATCGGTTTCGAAACCAAAAATAGTATCGAAGGTATTGGACTTAATAATATAAAAAGTAGATTAAAAAATATATCCGGCGACTTTTTTATTGATTCTAGAATCAATAGAGGTACCATCATAAATTTAGAAATCCCAATAATAACCATTCAAAATGAAATATAATTTAATTATAGTAGACGATCACAAAATGTTTTTAGACGGTCTGTTAAGTATTTTAAATTCTGAAGATGAGTATAACATCCTGCTAACAGCAAAAGATGGAACCCATGTTGCTAAGTATTTAGAGATTAACCCAAATGAAAAAATTGACCTTATCATTACGGATATTTCTATGCCCGAATTAGATGGTATTTCGCTCAACAAAGTGATAAAAAAGAAAAAAAAGAATATAAAAACACTAATTGTGAGTATGCATAATGATTCGCAAATGATCGATTCACTGATAGAAAATGATGTAGATGGTTATGTGCCAAAAAATGCCGAAAAAGAAGAACTTCTCAAAGCTATCAAAACCGTACTTAAAGGAAAAAAATACTTCTCAAAAGAAATAAAAGACATTTATCTCGAGAACAAATTCTTACGTAAGAAACAAGAAGATATCAAATTAACACAACGCGAAGTCGATGTCATCACATTAATCGCTCAAGAATTCACTACTCAAGAAATTGCTGATCAATTATTTTTGAGCAAGCATACCATAGAAAGTTACAGAAAAAATCTAATCGCAAAATTAAATGTTAGAAATCTGGCAGGGTTAACAAAATATGCACTTAAAATGAATTATATAAAAAATGACTGATTAAACTTATTCTTATTTTAGAAAAACTTTAAAATATTAATCATTTTATAAGAAAGATAATCACTTGAAGACTTTACTTCAAAAATAATTCAATTTCTTTTATATATAACCTACTGATTTAGGTACAACACCCAAGACAACTTATTGTTGTTAGTTTTTCAAAACACACAGAACTAACTCACTGATTATTAGACAAAATGTTATAAACTTGTTAATTCTAAAAAATCACTGAAAACAGGGGGGTATTTAATACCAAAATGATCTAATTTTCAAACTCGAAATTCATATAAACCTGAAAAGAATAGTCAAAATGAAATTATCAATCAAAAGCTACAAAATCCAATCAAATGATGTTCTAAATCAAATTCAATTATCAAAAATATTTGGAGGAACAGAAGTAACACGTCCGGGATATGATTTAGAAAATCCATTAATAGACCCAGATGAAGCTACAAGCTAAAATTTTTATCAAAGGCAATCAGATAAACGACAATAGTTAATTAAAATATAAAAAATTGATCTTTATTTTTTAATATGAAGATCAAACAAGTTAAGTCCTACCAATATATCTGTAAAAAGGTCATAAGAACACTATCTTATGGCCTTTTTTATTGTCTCGTAAAAAACCCAATTAAATAGCCCCTTTCCTTCTTTCATTAAAACCGCTACTGTAATACAAAATTTACAAAGTTAATCTTGCTTTCATTTTTTCGACAATAGCATATGCAGCTGGACAAATTGCAACGTTTTTTAAGGTTATATTCGTGATTTGTTGAAATTTCTTACGATCCGTATGCGGATATTCTCGACATGCCTTGGGTCTTACCTCGTAGATCCCACAATAATTATCTACCCCTAAAAAAGTACATGGTGTTTGTTGCAGTACTAAATCATTATCTTCATCAGTTCTAAGGTATTGTTCTTCGAACCGTTTTGGTTTAATTTTCAAAAACTTCGAGATACGCACTACATCTTTATCAGTAAAAAGAGGCCCTGTGGTTTTGCAACAATTTGCACATTGCAAGCAATCAGTCTCGCCAAATTCTTGATCATGCAGGTCCTGCATTATTTGGTCCAACTTTTTAGGAGGTCTTTTTTTGAGTTTAGCAAAGAACTTCTTATTCTCGATATGTTTATCTTTGGCCAATTGTGGTAATTCGTCTATACGATCTTGCATACTACAAAAATAAGATATTTTGATCATTGCAAAAGCCAATATCAATACATCATTTTAAAATCAAACAACATTATGAAACCTGATATTTTTGGAAACGCCATCAAGGATTTTTATTCAAATCAATATACCCAAGATATTATTGTTAAAGCAGATGATTTTGATGACGACCATATACCAATCCCTTATCTTTTCAGGTCATATACTGATATGCCCAAAATAGAACAAAGAGCATTAGATCTATCTTTTGGTAAAGTATTAGATGTTGGATGCGGAGCTGGCAGTCACAGTCTTGTGCTTCAAAACCAAAAAAAACTAGACGTAACAGCTATTGATATTTCTGAAGGTGCCGTCGAAGTCTGTAAAAAAAGAGGAATAACAGATGTAAGAGTTTTTGATTTTTTTGAAATTGATAACTCACAGTATGACACTATTTTGTTCTTAATGAATGGTAGCGGTATCATAGGCACCTTACATAATATAGATCGCTTTTTTTTACACCTTAAAACTGTATTGGCGCCAGGAGGGCAAGCATTAATTGATTCTTCTGATATTTCATATCTTTTTGAAGAGGAGGATGGCGGATTTTGGGTTGACACATCAGTTGGATATTATGGAGAAATGAAATACAAAATAGCATACAAAAAACAGGTTTCAGAAGAATTTGATTGGTTATATATCGACTATAATACCTTACAAAATGCGGCAAATACTAATGGATTTCTAGTAGAACTATTATTGACAGGAGAAAACAATGAATACCTTGCAAAACTTACTGTAGCTGATTGATTACATCAAAGAAAAGGATACGTTTTGGTTTTTATTTAAAAAAAAGAGCGTGTTCACAAAACCTCGGTACAATTTTTGATACCTAGAGATTCTATATAGTAAAACTATGTTAAAGAAAAATATAATGACGAATAAAACCGTTTATTTATATGTGCTAACCTCTATAAACTGCATCTTTTGAAAATATTAAAATTACTCAGTTATCTATTTATATCCTCCCTAATTCTTGTGGGATGTTCTAATGATGATAATGACAACGTTGATTCTAATAGTATTGCCAATCAGGCAAACAACAAACAACCTCTTGGATCATCAGCCAATGATTTATTGAGTGATACAAACTTTAGCAGTATCACCGTTGAAATTGTTTCTGTAGAAGGATTTGAACCTACTGCGGCTGCATTATCTGGTTTTACTCAATTTCTAGAAGACCGTTTATTCAAACCAGAGGGCATTACTATTACACAACGCTCTGTCGTTTCTTCTGGCAAAGCCCCCTTTTCTATAGAAGAAATCGTAGAAATAGAAAATGACACGCGAACCTTATTTAATGAAGAAGATGATATTGCAGTATATATATACTTTGCTGATGGTAGCAGAGAAGATGACAATGGTGATGAACAAATAACTTTAGGTTCGGCATACCTGAACACCTCGATAGTCATCTATGAAGATACTTTACGAAATCTAACAACTAATTTTAATGCTCCGTCTCTTAGTACTATAGAAAATGCAACACTAAACCATGAATTTGTTCATTTATTGGGTTTGGTGAATATTGGCACTCCTCTACAATCTGATCATGAAGACGAAGAAGAAAGTAATCATTGTAATGTAGTCGGCTGTCTAATGCAATCAGCCATACAATTTGGCAACGGTGTTATGGGCATAAATAATGTCCCTGAACTTGATCCTCTATGCATTGCAGACTTGCAAGCCAATGGCGGAAAATAAGAAGCCGCAATCGCAATGAGCTCCAAAAAACCAAAAGAAACCTCTTCTACTTCATAAGAAAAAAGGAGGTTTTTAATATACTTTTTCTCCGCCCAAATAAGTCGCATTTACTTTTATAGTAGGAATTTTATCTTCATCTACCTTCATTATATCTTCTTCTAGTATTACAAAGTCGGCAAATTTACCTCGGGTGATACTTCCTTTTTCTAATTCCTCAAAATTACTGTAGGCAGCCCAAAGTGTCATTCCTTTTAAAGTTTCTTCTCTTGTAAGTGCATTTTCTTTTTGAAAACCACCTTTGGGATACTGTTTTAAATCTTTTCTTGCCACAGCAGCATAGAACGTGTAAAAAGGGTTCACATGTTCTACCGGATAATCTGTCCCCAAAGCGAGTCTCCCTGTTTTTTCTAATAACTTCTTATATGCATATGCTCCTTTTAAACGCTCTAACCCCAATCGTTCATCTGCCCAGTACATATCACTGGTAGCATGAGTAGGCTGCACACTCATTATTAAGTTATCATCAAGCAATTCAAATTCATTAGAATCTACAACCTGTGCATGTTCAACACGCCATCTTCTATTAGATGTACCCTGTAAAACATCATAGTACGTTTTCATTACAAGAGCATTGGCAGAATCGCCTATAGCATGTGTATTCATCTGAAAATCTGACAATACTAATCTTTTGGCGAGTTCTTTGAAATCTTCATTGCCTATCACCATCGCACCAAAATGATCCTCCTGATCACTGTATGGTTTTTTTAATACGGCACCTCTTGACCCCAATGCTCCATCGGCATACACCTTAAAAGAAGAAACATTAAGCTTATCGGTTTTGTATACTCCTTTTTGCAAATAATAATCTACATACTCTGGCACATTACTTACCATTGCATACATGCGTATCTTGAGTTTATTCCTTTTTTGCAAACTATCTATTAATGCAATTACCTTTGGACTAAGTCCTGCATCATCTATTGTAGTCAACCCATAACCAAAATTAATTTTTTCAGCATCCATTAATGCGTTAATTTGTTCATCACGAGATGGCTCAGGAATTATTGCTTCAACGAGTCCCATTGGGTTGTCTATAAGAACCCCCAAAAGCGCACCATCTTTCTGTAAAATCTCCCCTCCCATTACCTTAGTATCAATTGTAATTTTGGCCATATCCAATACTTTTTGATTCACAAGCATTGCATGACCATCTACCCTTGTCAAAGCTACAGGAGTATCCGGAAATAGACTATCTAAAATCTCTTTTGAAGGATACTCTTTTACCTCCCAATCGTTCTGATCCCAACCTCTACCAGTAATAAAAGATAAATTCTTTTCTTCTTGAAACACTACAAGACGTTTCAATACCTCATCATAGCTTTTGGTTCCGGTAAGATCTACTTTCTGTTGTTGTAAACCAAGTCGATAAAAATGGCAATGTGCATCTATCAAACCAGGAACTATTGTTTTTCCCTTTGCGTCTAATGTGTCTGTAGCTGCATACAAATGTAATAACTCTTCATTGGTACCAATAGCCAAGAATTCGCCTTCTTTAACAACAAATGCTTCGGCTTTGGGATACGAATCATCTACTGTATACACATTAGCATTAAACACTAATAGGTCTGCTTGGATTTTGGTTTTTTGACAAGAAATAAGTAATACGATACTACCTAGAAATAGGACTATTTTTTTCATGTTAGTTGAGTTTGTGTTTCTAAAAATAATAATATCCATTTTGTAGGTTGGTTAATTTTTTCATAATATCAAAACACTAATTTTTCAATTTCAAAAACTGTATAATATTTTGCCTTAGTAAAAATTCCCTTAACACCTTAAACAACAAACTTAAAAGCAAAAAAAGCACACCCTAATATTGAGGTGCTATTTAGTTTTAAAACACCAAATAGTATCTTTACAATAAAAACATATGCGTGACGAAAAACTAAAAATCTACAAAATGCTTGTCGATAAATGTCCCAGATTTAAAATTAAGGGCAAAACAATGCCATACACTTCTGCAAATGGCCATATGTTTTCTTTATTCAACAAGAACAATGAAATTGGCATGCGTTTTTCTAAGGATGTCCAAAAAAAGTATTTGAAAGAATTCAACACGACACACTTTATTTCTTACGGAGCAGTAATGAGAGGATATGTCTTAATTCCTGAAACTATGCTCAATGATTTGGACCTATTAGCTATTTACCTTAATGAAAGCTATGAATATGTTATGTCACTTGATCCTAAATAATCATTAGAAAAATTAATAATCTAATGAAATGAAATACCGAACATGAATAACATTACTTCGGGATAGCACCAAATCTTATAAACACTAAGAAGCAAAGGTCTAATTGTTTAATTACTTTAAAGAATAGTGCGCATCACAAAACAGTATCGCATAAATTCATAATGATAAAAACTGTTGAAACTTTTATCATTGACCTCTTTTACCAACATACCATTCAAAGAAAATCGTACCAGAGTTATATATGGCATTTAAAATTATAGGCTTACAAATCAACTTTTATTCTTTTTTATCCAATTGTTAATCTTATTTTCCAGAATAGCCAAAGGCACACATCCAGTTTCTAGAACTTCATTATGAAATTGTCTAATATCAAAGGTTTCTCCTAATTCTTGTTCTGCTTTTGCTCGAAGTTCCTTAATTTTTAGTTGGCCTATTTTGTATGATAACGCTTGCCCTGGGTTTGCCATATAGCGTTCTATTTCGGAGATAATACCTGCTTCGGATTCTGCCTCATTATCCATTGAATATTGTATAGCTTCTTCTCTAGACCATCCCTTTGCATGCAAGCCCGTATCGACAACTAAACGAATGGCTCTATGCATTTCCATTCCTAACATACCAAAATATTGATATGGATCGGTATATAAGCCCAGCTCTTTACCTAATGATTCACTATACAATGCCCAACCTTCACCATATCCGCTGTACCACAATGTTTTTCTAAATTTCGGAAGCACTTCACTTTCTTGAGTTAATGAAATCTGATAATGATGTCCAGGAATCGCTTCATGCAAAAATAACGATTCGTCATTATGGGTATTATATTTTAAGACATCAGGAATCGGAGTATAAAAAATTCCCGGTCGCGTACCATCTAATGATCCAGGGTTATATTCTGCACTTGCAGATTTTTCTCTAAAAGCTTCTGTACGCCTTACTTCAAAAGGGGTTTTAGGTTTTATATCGAATAATTTTTCAATTTGCGGTTTCATGCGATCATGAATAGCATTAAAATTATCCAAAACCTGCTTTGGCTCCGTAAAAGGCATCAATTCTTTCTTAGTACGAACATAATCAAAAAACGATTTCAGGTCTCCTTCATACCCTACCTGTTCTTTTATCTTTTCCATTTCTGAAGATATTCTTGCCACTTCAGAAAGTCCCAGCTCATGAATCTCATCAGCTGTCATATTTGTAGTTGTATACAGTTTAATCTGATGTTGATAAAATTCTTTTCCATTAGGAATTTCAGAAATTCCAGAACTTGTTCGACCCGCTTCGAGATATTCTGTACTCATAAATTGATGCAGTTTGGTATATGCAGGAATTACCTTCTCTGAAACCATCGCTTTATACTTTTTTGTAAGTTGTTCCTTATCTTCTACCGAAAAATTTTCTGGAAACATTTTGACAGGCGAATAAAAGAGATGTTCTTCAAGATTTGTTACGGTTAGTGCTTCTAATTGTGGTAAAACTTTTACTATTATTGATTTAGGAAGCACATATCCTTTTTCCATACCTTCTTTCATTTTTTCTTCTGCAGATTGCATCCATGCCAAATATCCATCAAGACGAGAAAGCCAATTATCATAATCTGTTACAGTAGCAAAAGGTTGTGCACTTGCCCCGCTAGCAAGCTGCCCTATTAATAGATTAATAGACCACATTTGATCAATCGGAAAATACTCCTTTTTAAATGTAAAGCCTTCTAAATGCACATCGCATTCCCACAACAAAATCTCTTTAGTTATTTTCTGACTTTCAGAAAGCATTGCATCATCATATTTTGACAACTGTTCTTTATATGACGTATAATATGTCTTCATTTTTTGAACCGTTTCTTCTGCCAATTCATTAGAAAATTGATCATTAAACCTGTTATCTCCTTCAAAAGTAGCCCTAAGAGGGTCAAACAAAAGACCTTCTTCATAATATGCATTCAACATAGTAGTAAAATCATTGTCAATAGCAGTTTTTGCAGCAGGCTCATTTTTGACAGTATTAACCTCTTTTTTACAAGATAAAAAAGTACTAATAACAAAAAATACAAACCCTATTTTTTTTATCATGATCGTGTGTGTTTTATTTTTAATAATGAGAAAGATACTAAAATTGGCATCAACATTTAGTACAATTATTGAAACATTTTTTTTCAAAAAAACTAATATAAATAACCATTCGGCGTTATACATATTCTAATGAGCAACGAAAAGCACGTATCTCAATATTTTGGTAATTATCAAGAGAAATTCTAATCAAAAAACAGCTAATTAACTTTATTTAACAATTGATTCTGATAATCTTATTTTTTTAACTAAAAAAATAAAAAAACAATATTATATTTACACTTTTTTTTAATCAACAACACAATAACTATAAAATAATTACGCATCACGAATTTCGTCTTAAAACCAACCTTTTTTTCATGAATAGGAAAGCATCCTTACATCTTCTTGCTAACTACAAATCATAATAAACCGATTACTTTTTTATGATTCTTCATAATGCACTTTTTTTAAAACAATAAAATATAGTACCAATACGTCACACTTGTACATTAATCACTAACACACATAAACACCAAAAATGAAAACTCACTTTAATGAATTTAGAGGCTCACACCATATGGCCGCTAATTCTTCACTACTCAAGTTAGTTAACGCTCAAACATTATTATTTCTAACTTTCTTATTTTTTATAACGCCAAAAACCGCTAATGCAACAGACTACACCATAAGTTCTGATGATGAGTTCAACGATCTCTCACTTTCTGCTGGTGATGTTGTTACATGGGCCAACGGAACGTACTCTGACCAAAGCATTAATTTTATAAATGCAAGTGGTACAGCATCAAACCCTATTATTTTAAAAGCAGAAACTCCTGGTGGAGTTATCTTTACAGGAGAATCTCGTTTATTTTTTGCTGGTGACTACCTGATCGTAAATGGATTTTACTGGAATGGTGGTGAAGGTGCAAGTGATCATATTTCTTTTCGTCGAAATGGTTCTGACTCTGATTTTGGAAACAACTGTACCATTAGAAATTGCGCTTTTAACAACTTATATACAGAAGAACCTGGAAAAAGTAGATGGATTGTTCTTTATGGCACCAACAATATTGTCGAGAACTGTTCTTTTGTAAACAAATTAAGTGCAGGAGCCTGTATTTTGGTAGAATTAGCATATCAAGGCACTACTATTCCGGCACATACAATTAGAAGTAATTACTTTTACAATATTACACCAAAGGATACATTCTCTACTAATTCAGGAGATTGTGAAGCGATAAGAATTGGTGTTAGCGAATTCCAAGCAATTAGCGCGCAAGTTACTGTTGAAAACAACTATTTTAAGGAAGCTGATGGTGAGAATGAAATTATAACCAATAAAAGTGCCGACAATATATTCAAAAATAACACTTTTAGAAACTGTCGAGGATCTCTGGTATTACGTCATGGTTCAGGAGCATTAGTTGATAGCAACTTCTTCTTAGGTGAAGGAAAAGCTAAATCAGGAGGAATTCGAGTAACCGATAGAGATCATGTAATTATTAATAACTACATGCAAGACCTAAGCAATGATGGGGATGTATGGAACAATGCAATTACCCTTGTCGGAGGTGGTGAGTCTTCTGGAGGAAGCGGTAATGGATACCAAAATGTAGATAATGTTTTAATAGCATTTAATACTATATATAATTCTGATGATCCAATTCATTATAATGACAGAAACTCGTATGATCCTACAGGTGTTATAGCTTACAACCTTGTATATGGCGCAACAGGAACTGACCTTATTACTGGCGATATTTCTGGAACAGGCTCTGGAATAGAATACGTAGGTAATATCATGGGAGGATCGACTATTGGGGTAACCTCTGGAGGTATCACAGAAGCAATAGAGACTTTTACTGCTAATGGTGAAATTGTTAAACCCATAAGTACAGGTATAGCTGCAAATGCAGGAGGTAATGACTATGCTGCGACAGTAAACACAGATATAGAAGGACGTACTCGACCTAATAGCAATATGGATGTCGGTGCCCATGAAGTATCAGGAGGTACAGGAAATGTTATATATAGTCCAATTACTGATAATCAAGTAGGGGATAATATTGGATCATGTTTCCTTGATGCATCTGGTAATACACTAAGCACATGTGGCGACACAGGAACAAGTGACATTTTACTAGTATCTTCAGCTTCAGACTTTAGTGCAGACGAAGAAACGCAAACAATAAATATTACTTCTAATCTATCCTGGAATGCTAGTGATGATAGTTCTTGGATCTCTATTACACCAACTAGTGGATCTAATGATGGATCTATAAGCATAACGGTTTCAGAAAACACAAGTACTTCTGATCGCTCAGGAGAAATTACGGTTACTGGAGGAAGCTTAACAAGAACAATAAACATAACTCAATTAGGAGTAGAAGATGCGACTGAAATATTAACTATATCATCACCTACTGATTTTTCAGCTAATGGTGGTACACAAACGCTTAGTATTACTTCTAACTTAGATTGGACTCTAAGTGAGAATAGCTCATGGCTATCAACTAGTACTACAAATGGTTCAAATAACGCAACGGTAAACATAATTGCTTCAGAAAACACTTCTAGTAGTTCACGAAACGCAACCGTAACCGTAAGTGGCGGAGACATTACACGAAGCTTTACCGTTACACAAGAAGCAGCATCAAATTCTAGCTTAGCACCTTCAAGCATACTTCCTGACTTAGCATATTTTAAAATCACATATCCATTAGATATAAATGGAGACGATTATGAAGGTGTTGAATATAATGACCGAGAAGATCCAGACATTAAAGCACATGAAGTTAGAGACCTTGTGGATTATGTACCTTCAACTCCGTTCTCTGAATACTTTTATGTCGAAGGAAACGAAGTTGTTTTTAAAGCGCATTGTGCTGGAGCATTAAGTAGCGCAAATGCCTACCCTCGAAGTGAACTTAGAGAAACAATAGATGGAAATGATGAATTTTGGAGTTTCGATGATGAACAAGAATTAAATGCAACTTTTAGAGTTACACACCTACCAAATATAAAACAAGAAGTTTGTATGCTGCAAATCAAAGGAGACTCATCTGAAGAAGTTTTTAGATTAGAGTACCGAGCAGATGATGACGATGAACTGTTACATGTAACTATAAATGAAGATGACAATCAGGATGACTACCAGAATATCATGGATTATTCACTAAATGATGTTATAAAGGCTAGAATGTATATTAATGATGGACGCGTATATATAGAACTTGACAACCTAAATGTAAGTGGACCTAATGGCGAATGGAATTACGACTTTGATAGTGCTTATGGCGGTGGATATTTTAAGGCTGGTGCATATACTCAATCTTCTATTTGGGAAGAAAAAAACAAGGCTGGAGATGAAGAACCAGATGCTTATGGCGAAGTACGATTTAGTGAACTAAGACTAGGGACTTCTGTACCTGAGGATTACTTAGAGCTTTCATCTGCCATAAATTTCTCTTCTAATGAAGAATCAAAAACAACAACCGTAACTTCTAATGTAGAGTGGACAGTTTCAGAAAACAACTCATGGATATCTGTGGACACCAATAGCGGATCTGGTAATGGCTCTATTACTATTACTACCGCAGAAAACCTTGAAACCTCAGAAAGAAGTGGATTAATTACTGTTTCGGGAGCTGGTATTACCAAAACAATTACTGTTACTCAAGCAGGTTTTACTATTCCTGGACTCTGTACTGAGGGGACTAATTTATCATTGACAGCATCAATAGCTAATTTTAGTGATGAAGAAAACTCTACTAATACCGTTACTAATATTCTAGATGGAAACCCAGGTAACCGATGGTCTGCAGAAGGATTTCCGCAATATGCAGTAATTGATTTAGGAAGTGATTATAATATCAATGAAATTAATTTGACTCCTTATGAAAATAGAGCCTATCAATTTACTGTAGAAGGATCTTCGGTTTCGGCAACTTCTGATTTCTTTACATTAATAGATGCTTCGGATAATACATCAGGTGGAGATGTAATTAATAGAACTTTTCCAGAACAATCAGCTCGTTATGTAAAACTAACTATTACAGGAGCATCTGGTTATACTGGATCATGGTCCTCGATTATAGATTTTGAAATCCTCTGCGCAGGAGCAACTCAAACCGATAACCTAACAGTATCGGATGTTTCAGAATTTCCTGAGACTGGTGAAACACAAACAGTAACAGTTACATCGAATGTTGATTGGACAGTTTCAGAAAACAGCTCTTGGGTCTCTGTGAATACCAATAGTGGATCTAACAACGGATCTATAGAAATTACTGTAGATGAGAATACATCTACAAACACACGTACTGCTGATATAACTGTTGAAGGTGGTGACATTACCAGAACCATTACTATCACACAAGCAGCAGCTACCATTGATGATATACTCACAGTATCCGCTGTTTCTGAGTTTTCGGCTGATGGAGAAACACAAACGGTGACAATCACTTCTAATATTGACTGGACAGTTTCAGAAAACAGCTCTTGGGTCTCTGTGAATACCGATAGTGGATCTAACAACGGATCTATAGAAATTACTGTAGATGAGAATACGTCTACAAACGAACGTACTGCTGACATAACTGTTGAAGGTGGTGACATTACTAGAACCATTACTATCACACAAGCAGCAGCTATCATTGATGATATACTCACAGTATCCGCTATTTCTGAGTTTTCAGCCGATGGAGATACACAAACGGTGACAATCACATCTAATATTGATTGGACAGTGTCAGAAAACGGCTCTTGGGTCTCTGTGAATACCGATAGTGGATCTAACAACGGATCTATAGAAATTACAGTAGATGAGAATACATCTACAAACGCGCGTACTGCTGATATAACTGTTGAAGGTGGTGACATCACCAGAAACATTACTATCACACAAGCAGGAATAAATATATCAGAAGGTTGTACCGAAGGAACCAATTTATCCTCTAGTGGTTCAATTATTGACTTTAGTAATGAACAGAACTCTGAACATACAGTTGATAACATATTGGATGGCGACCCTGACAATCGATGGTCTGCAGAAGGATTTCCTCAGTATGCTGTGATTGATTTAGGAGACACTTACAACGTAAATGAAATTAATTTGTATCCGTACAGTGATAGAGCATATCAATTTTTGGTAGAAGGTTCATTAAATTCTGCAACTTCAGGATTCGAAACATTAACAGATGCAACAGATAATACTGATGATGACTCTATCATAAATCGTAGCTTCACATCCCAAACAGTTCGATATATCAAACTGACTATTACGGGAGCTTCTGGATATACTGGATCTTGGTCTTCTATTTCTGATTTTCAAGTTATCTGTTCTGGAATCATAGTACCTGAAGAAGTTTTAGAAGTCTCTTCTATATCTGATTTCTCATCAGAAGGAGAAAATCAAGAGGTTACAGTCACCTCAAACCTTTCCTGGACTATTACAGATAGTACAAATTGGATATCAACTACTCTCACAAGTGGATCAGAAAATGGTTCTTTCGACATAGTTGTTGAAGAAAATACAGAAGCTAATGAGCGTACGGGTACTGTAACAATAAGTGGAGGAAATTTAACTCGAACGATAAACATTACTCAAGATGCTGCCGAACTCAATAGTAATTGTACCGAAGGATCAAACCTAGCTATAAATGGGGTTATTGTGGACTATAGTGACGAACAAAATTCTGAACATACTGTTGATAACATTATAGACGAAAATCCAGATAACCGATGGTCTGCATCAGGATTTCCTCAATATGCGGTGATTGATTTAGGCGATTTGTATAATGTAAATGAAATTAATTTGTATCCATACAGTGATAGAGCTTATCAGTTTTTGGTAGAAGGCTCACAAAACTCTTCTACTTCTGGTTTTGTAACATTGACAGATGCAACATCAAATACAGAGGGAGGTTCTATAATAAATCGTAGCTTCGCACCTCAGTCAATGCGTTATATTAAACTCACAATTACAGGAGCATCAGGATATACTGGGTCTTGGTCTTCTATTTCTGATTTTGAAATTTTATGCTCTGGTATTACTGCTAGTAGCAACCCTATTTTAGAAGAAAGTACTGCTTCTATTAAATCATACCCTAATCCAACAAATTCATTTATCAATATAGAAATCGAAGGTTATTCTGATGCGAGAGAAATACAGATATTCTCTACATTAGGCCAATTACTTCATACTTCCAAAATTGAATCTAGAATTAACACAATCGATGTAAGCCAATTCAAAACAGGAATATATTTGATCGACATAAAAGGGAAAAAGAATCTTCCAATAATAAAGTTTAGTAAAAAATAACGTACTAAACCTATATCAAAAAAACCGGGTAGTTTTTATGACTACCCGGTTTTTTGTTTTTTTAAATTGTCTTATCCTGAAATAGCGTTACAATTAAATGTTATTTTATGGAATCAAGAGATTCAAATTACCTACCTAAATTGAAACTGATCAAAAATTAATACCCTCTCATATATTTCTTCTTTTCTATAAGCTCTACTGCTTCTTCCCCCTTCCCTATCAGAAACTTTGTCTTAAGAGTTTCTCTTTTCTTTAATCTCTGAAAAAACACTGTAAAATGTAAATGAGGTCCTGTAGCCCAACCTACATCTCCGCTTAACCCAATTAACTGACCTATTTTCACATTAGCTCCCACTTTTACTTTAGCACCATTCTGTTTGAGATGTGTATATTCGGCAAAGGTTCCGTCCTCATGATAAACAAGAATATAATTATTATATTTTGCGCATTCTGATGTAGTACACCTTTTAGTATAACTTTGCTCAACATCTACTACAACCCCTCCTCTTGCAGCATAAACTTTTGTGCCAATAGGCATTTTGAAATCTAATGAATTTTCATTCTGATGAGAAACAGCCCCATTATAACCTTGCGAAAGCCAATAATCTTCACCTTTGGGAAATGGTAAATAATATTTAAAATCATCATCATATTTTAAACGATTATGGTCCCCAAAATTATATGTTGATTCGAACCCTAGTTTAATCCTCTTTCTTGCATTTACAATTTCCAAAACAGTAATTATATGCCCTTTGGTTTTTTTTGGTACTACAAAGACTTTATCATTACCGTTACTGGAACTAAGATTTTCTAGTCTTAAGTTCATTTCGACGGATACTGGAGTTACTTCATCATTGTCAGCCAAAATCACATATCCAGTTTTGGTTTCTTCATAATATAGACGAAAGTTCTCTTGTGAGAATGTAATAACAGAAAACAAACTGAAAAGAAGAAAAAGACTACTATTTCTCATTATTTTTATTTTATCGTATTAAAACCATCATTTTTTAAATAATGACAAATAAGATAACAAAAAATATGCCTAGAATAAGAAATATTTGATTTCTCGCACAATAGCAAGCGTATATCTACAGTAAAATTGACCAAAAATATATAAAATACATTACAGCAAATAGGAGCAAGAACATTCTTAAAATTTTATCTTTTGCCCTTTCTATTTTGTGTATTAAAACAGATAATTAATAATCGAACTTATAAGTAGCACCTCCTAAAACCTGTAACCCTTGTACCGGAAAATTGACCCATTGCTCATAATTTTGTCCTGTAAGATTATTGCCCTTTACAAAAAAGGAAAGTCTTTCACTTAGGCGATATCCCAAATTAACATTGGCATCAAAATAAGAATCTAACACGGTAATAGGTTCTGAAAAAGCAGTAGGTGTAAATTGATTATCAATATCCTTTCGTTCTCCTACATGAAATAGTTGTGCTCCAAAAAACCAATTTTTATTGACTTGATAGTCCAAAAACACTGTAGACTTCATTTCAGGTAAATTCCATGGCTCTTGTTCATTCTCCATTGTATAATCAAAAACTTCGACAGATGCTCCCAAAAAAAACTTTTTATTAACCTCTACATTTAATTCTCCATAGGCTTTTATGGTTTTTACATTGTCATAACGATATGCAAAAGAGTTACCATGATCAAATCCTGCTAACTTTAGCAGCGGCACACTATTAGAAACAAATAAGGGCTTGCTATTCTCGATATTATAACTTCCTTTTATGTTATACCCCAATACATCTGCTATTTTACCTTTTAACCCTATATAAGCATCATATGGATTATCTGTGGGTTGTATAGTCATTGTCGGAGAAACAAACGGGTTTTCTTTTACGGCATCTCTGTACGTATTTTGCCTAAGCATTCCTTCTAATCCACCGTATACAATTACATTATCATCTAACAACCTATAAGATGCCGTTATTTTTGGATAAATTAAAAGGTCATTATCTGCTTGCTGCGTATTTACACTATACACAAGCTCTGCTCCTAGAATCAATGTTAGATTATCTCTTAACACCTGAAGGCTGGGATGTACACCAAAATTTATGACCTGGTAGTTATTTATTACACCCACAGTAATCTCTCTATCAAAAGACCCCTTAAGAAAATCAACCGTTGCCTTTGTAGTAATTAATTCATGGCCCATCTCAAACTCCATCGTAGGAGCGACGACCAAATGACTTTCTTTAGACTTAAAAGCATCTCTAAAAAAACTAAAGTCAGCTTCAATTCTCTTAAAATATAGTTTATTAAACTCAAACTTACCTCCTAGTTTTGCTCCAAAGTAACTTTGTTGAGGGTCTATAGCTTCAATTTCTTCATCAGATAAAATTGGGGTTTCAGGAAGCCCATACCAGTTATACAATTTATGCTCTATCCCCGCCTCGATACCATATGTATAATCTCTGGTTCTTGAGGTATAATTAAAATCCAAAAAAGTATTGTAATACTTATCTTCTAATTTTACATCTTCTATTCCTCCTTGAGAGGAATTATGATGCAAGTAAATTCCTGCATTATCCGACCTATTGATCTGAAAATTACTATAAAACTCTGCCAAAACAGATGTAAAACTCCCTAACCCCAAAGTAGCATAATTATCATAAATCTTTATAGGTTTTGGTTTATCTATATTAGCTGCCTTCCCTTTAATCGGAGTATATGTAGAAGCTACCGGAACAGAAAAAATACTATATCGTAATTCTTTTTTTTGTTGCGTAATAGAATCATTAAGAACAGGAATAGATTTTACTTTAAAAGCATCACTTATGGTTGGGGTGTAAGCTTTAACAATCACCACACGCTCTGTATCTAGTGTTTCATTTTCATTATCTTCTTCTTGCCCAAAAGCAGACATACTAAAAAAGACACCTAACAAGAAAGAAACAAGGAACCTGTTATACTGCACCTTACTAAAGGTTTTTACCAAAAAAATTGCTAAATATTTTTGATATTTGTTTGAAAAGAGAATAATATCCTTTTTAAAATATATCGACATATAATATAAATCGTTTAATAACTGATTACTACTGTTCGGTTTGAATTGATGAGTTTGTCTTTGCTTCATTGGCTTTAATCACCTGCAATTCGATACTTGCCTCATCAACCACCTCTGGGTAATCCGTGAAATTTTTAATTACAGTTTCTAAAATATAAGTTGCCTGATAGGCATCGTTAAGCCCATAAAAGTTTTTGGCCATTAACACCAATCCTTTGCATCCAAAAAATCGATACCCTGGAAAATCTTTAGAGAGTGTCTGGATAACATTATTAGATGCCTTGTAATTTCCTTCTAAATTCTTAAAATATGCATCATGATATAAGGCTTCAGCAGCTAATTCACCAGTTGCAATTTTTTGCACTTCAGCATATGCGCTTTTTGCCTTTGACATATTAGAAGTTTGCATAGCTGCTCGTGCTATAAAAATCTGAGCATCGCTTTTTACATCATTCTGAATTTTTGCATTGGTCAAAACCTTATCGGCATATTCAATTGTTTTTTGATAATCCCCTAATTGGTAATAACACTTCATTAAGTTAGTTTGTGCAAAAATTATATTTTGGGGGTAATCAGCATATTGTTCTAGACGTTCTAATACAGGAATTGCGTTTTTATATGTACTTGACTCTAGATATATCTGCGATAATCTAGCTAGCGCTCTCTCTGTAAATTCTGTCCTATCTTTTTGCAATACATACTCATAATGTGGGATCGCCTCATCAGTATTTTGATTCTTAAAATATAATTGAGCAAGATAAAAATGCCCCTTCATCGCATGCAACCCAGTCGGAAACTCATTTAAGTATTTTTTAAAACCAGTAATTGCTCCCTTATCATTACCATCTAAAAATTGTTTTTCTGCAGCCTCATAAGAAGTGTTATCCAAATCTGCATCACTAATATCAACAAAACTTAAACCTTTTACCCAAGATGCGTATTCATCTGTTCTTCCTAAGTCTACATAAATAAGTCGAGCAGTATTTACAGCTTGTATTGCTTCATCAGTACCTGGATATTCGGCTACTACTTTTTTAAATTTTGCTAATGCATTTTCTCCTTTATCTCCATTGTAATAAACCAGCCCTTGTTTTAATAATGCTTTAGGAACATAGGAGCTTCTTGGCATATCATCAATAAGACGATTATAAGCATCAATACCTTGTTGTATTTTATTCTCAGAAATATAAACATCTCCCAGAGTAAACATTACATCGTCTCTATACGTGGATTCTCGATATACTTTTAGGAACATTTCGAGGTTCTCAATCTTTTGATCATTTTTATCTATAAAACCATAACTAATAGCCTTCTGATAATGCGCATAATCAGAGTTTGGTCCATTTTTTTCGATTACCTTATTGTACGCTTCTAGAGCTGGCCAATATTTACTCGAAATAAAATGGCTATCCCCTAATCTCAAATATGCATCCATCAATTTGATCTCATCAACTCCGCTTTTTTTAGAAAACGCATCAAAATTATCTGTAGACTTGGTATATTGTTTTAGTTTAAAATTAGTGTAACCTAAATGATATTCGATATCGGCATATTCCTTAGTTAGGTATGCGCCATTACTATTTACATACTCCTCAAAATTTAGTAAGGCCTCTTCAAAATCTCCCAAAACATAATAACTTTCTGCTCTCCAAAATAAAGATCTAGCGATAAAAATAGGATTAATACGTTCGTTTAGGGATTTATTAAAATATACAATTGCTCGCTCATATTGATTTGACAGATATAACTCTAACCCCCTATAAAAAGCAACTTTTTGATACACTGATCGATCACCATAATTATTGTTCCCCTCAAGAAGGTTCATTGCTTCTTTATAGTTCTTAGATGTAATATATGAGCTAATTAAAAGTTCCTTAATCTCGTCTTCATGCTCAGTATCAGGATATAATTTTAGGTATCTCAATAATACATTTGGCGTACTCTCAAAAGAATTCCCAATTTCATACCCTAATTTAGCATAGTTATAAAGTGCATCTTCTTTGATTTTTCCTTCAAAATCCATTTCTGATGCATTCTTAAATGCATTTAATGCCTGTTGTTTTTGGTCTGTTTTTAAATAAGACTCTGCAAGATGGTAGTATGCATTTTGCGCAGGAGCATTTCTACCATCAACTATCTTATTAAATTCTGAAATTGCATTTTGATAATCTCCCTCCTTATAGTAGGCATATCCCAAATAATAGTAATCTGTATTATTCCATTTTCCTTTTCGTCCTTTGTATTCTTTTAGATAAGGAATTGCATTTTTATAATCTTCTAGATTAAAATAGCTTTCTCCTATAATCTTATTTAATTCAGATTTTTCTAATGATTTAGATTTTGGTAATTGCACAAGCCCTTCTTCTATTGCCCCCCTAAAATTACCAGATTTAAAATTCATATCACTCTGAAAATAGGACAGGTTTTTATTATACTCGTCCATATCTCTAACCTCATCAAATAACTTATCTGCTTCCCTATAATTATCTCCTTCATAAGCAATAAAACCAAGATAATATTTTGCTCTTGCACCATATTTGGGCGAATCCTGTACCCTAACTAAGAATTTCTTAGCCTCGTTAAACCGTTGTATTTTAAAATATGCATATCCATTATTAAAATCATAGAGTTCCTTTTGAAAACGATTTAGATTACTCGTATCAACCTTATCATACCATTTACGGGCATACGCATATTTTCCATTATCAAAATAATACGTAGCAGCATCCATATATGCCGCATTACGCTTTACACTTGTTGGATATTGTCTAACAAAATTTTCTAGAAGTTGATCTGCATCTCGTTGATTTAACCATACTGCACAATTTGCAATATAATAGGTACACTCTGCATCAATATTTTCGTCTTCGGATGCATCTCTTACTTTATCAAAAAGATTTTGCGCAGCAAGAAATTGCTTATTATTATATAATTCTAATGCTTGATTAAAAAGCACTAAATCATTAGTGTAGATGGCAGATTGTTGTGCCGTAATTGATATTGACACACCAATTACGAGAAGCATCGAATAGATGTAATTCTTCATTTAATTAAATGAGTTTAGAGTTATTTATTTCGATCCAATATAAATCGATCAAAACAGAACAACAATTTAATGAAACTCAAGGTAAACCTTGTTTTGTTTGAGTAAATATCTTTTCCCAGTAGATGATTTATGTGTTAAATATCGTCCAATTTATGCTATATTAACGTAAGTTTTTAAAGATAATTACATTAAGAAATTAGAATTATGAATTCTTTAGTATGCAATCAATTAAAAAGGACAAAATTGAAAATATATAGTAACTAAGTAATTTATTTAGTAAAACAAGAGTATACAAAAACCATTTATTTATAAAAACCTAAAATATTTATATCAAAAAAAGGTTATTAATTGGTATTAGTTAAAAACTATTGCTTTGCTAAAATATTTATACCAGAAAACTTTTTACTTTTACCAATAACTATTAATAATTTAGAATCATTACTTATGTCTAATACGGTTTTAAGCCTAAAAAATGCTTCAATTTATCAACGCGAAAACTTAATCCTCTCAGAAGTTAATGTAGAAGTAAACAAAGGTGATTTTGTATACCTAATTGGTAAAACCGGTACAGGTAAAAGTAGTTTTATGAAAACACTTTACGGAGATCTTCCACTTTTAGAGGGAGAAGGAAGTATTGTAGATTTTGATTTACCTACATTACAAGAAAATCAAATTCCCTTTTTACGAAGAAAACTAGGTATTGTATTTCAAGATTTTAAACTTCTTAATGATCGTACCGTAAAAGACAACCTTTTATTCGTTCTTAAAGCCACAGGATGGACTGATGAAAAAGGGATGATTAGTAAAATAGATGATGTCCTTGATAAAGTAGGCATGAAAACCAAAGACTTCAAATTTCCGTATCAATTATCAGGAGGAGAACAGCAGCGTATAGCGATTGCAAGAGCATTACTCAATGACCCAGAATTAATACTTGCCGATGAACCTACAGGAAATTTGGATCCTCAAACCTCTGTAGAAGTTATGGAAGTGCTACAGGATATTAATAAAAATGGTAATACAATTCTCATGGCAACTCATGATTATGCCTTATTACTAAAGTATCCATCAAAAACATTAAAGTGTGACGGCAGCAAGGTTTTTGAAGTAGTACAAAGAAAAGGATAACAACATCAATACTATACAACCACCTACCTTAATACAATAAATAGCAACACTACTATTTAGTTTCAAAAATCAAAAAAAAATACGAAAACCTGTATTTAATCGTTAAAAAATTGCTTTTTACCGATTATTTATTGTTTTTTACAAGTGAAGTCATAATAAAACTACGTATATTTGAAATGTAGATTTAATTAAAATTATTTATTACACTCGCCCCAAAAAGCGAACAATACCTCGAGATATTTGGATTAGCCCCAAAAATATCGAATAAAAACCCGGAAGCCTTCGGGTTTTTTTTATGAAAAAAAACAACTTTTTCTTGTTATGATATCATATCTGTGCATCTAATAAGTAGTTGGATACATGAAGTTCGGTATCCATTGATAAACAATTAGTCTAACAAATAAAATTAAGGGGTATGAAATTATTTTACACAGCAATGAATTTCAATTTAAATGGTGTTTTAAGTTTCTTAAAACAATTACCAGAAGCAACAAGCTATGTTATGAGGAAATAATGTTTTTCTTGGGGAAGATTAAAAACATATAATCATTACATTTTTTGATTGCAAATCAAAAAACCCGAATAATTAAAATTATTCGGGTTTTTACATATTATATAGTATTTAAGAAATACTATTATACAATCTTATTACGCTTACGCTCTACTTCTGTTAAGTAAATTTTACGCAATCTTAAGTGATTTGGAGTTACCTCTACGTATTCATCTTTTTGAATATATTCTAGCGCCTCTTCTAACGAAAACTTAATTGCTGGTACAATTTTAGCTTTATCATCTGCTCCAGAAGAACGTACATTTGAAAGTTTTTTGGTTTTGGTAATATTAACAGCCATATCATCTCCTCTAGAGTTTTCGCCTATTACCTGCCCCTCATAAATATCTTCTCCCGGATCAACAAAAAACTTACCTCTATCCTGTAATTTATCAATAGAATATGGTATTGCAGATCCTTTTTCCATAGAAACTAAAGATCCATTAATACGCCCAGGTATATCCCCTTTTAATGGTTGATATTCCTTAAAACGGTGCGCCATAATCGCCTCTCCTGCAGTGGCTGTCAGTAATTGATTACGCATACCAATAATTCCTCTAGAAGGAATTATAAATTCGCATACCATTCGATCACCTTTGGCTTCCATACTCAACATTTCTCCTTTTCGCATGGTAACCATTTCTACAGCTTTCCCAGAAACGCTTTCAGGCAGATCAATAGTTAATTCCTCTATAGGCTCACATTTCACACCATCAATCTCCCTTATAATCACCTGAGGTTGACCTATCTGCAACTCATATCCTTCTCGACGCATAGTCTCAATAAGTACAGATAAATGCAATACTCCACGACCAAAAACGATGAACTTATCAGCACTGTCTGTTTCATTTACTCGTAATGCTAAGTTCTTCTCTAGTTCTTTCTCTAATCTTTCCTTAATATGTCTTGAGGTAACGAATTTCCCATCTTTTCCGAAGAAAGGTGAATCATTAATTGTAAACAACATACTCATTGTTGGTTCATCAATAGCAATTGTCTTAAGCCCTTCTGGGTTTTCTACATCTGCAACCGTGTCACCAATCTCAAAACCTTCTAAACCAACCAAAGCACAAATATCTCCCGCTTCTACCTTCTCAGCTTTTCTTCTTCCTAATCCTTCAAACGTATGAATCTCCTTTATTTTGGTCTTTTTGATAGATCCATCTCTCTTTACCAAAGAAACTTGCATGCCCTCTGTCAGCGTTCCTCTTTGTAAACGACCAATAGCAATACGTCCTGTAAATGACGAAAAATCCAAAGAAGTAATTAACAACTGCGGTGTACCTTCTTCTAACTTAGGAGCAGGAATATGCTCTATCACCATATCAAGTAAAGGCTCTATAGAATCCGTCTCGTTTTTCCAGTCATCACTCATCCAGTTGTTCTTTGCAGAACCATATACTGTAGGAAAGTCTAACTGCCACTCCTCTGCACCTAGTTCAAACATCAGATCAAACACTTTCTCGTGAACTTCTTCTGGAGTACAATTTTCTTTATCTACTTTATTCACTACAACACAAGGCTTCAATCCTAGATCTATTGCCTTTTGTAATACAAAACGAGTTTGCGGCATTGGCCCTTCAAAAGCATCAACAAGTAATAAAACCCCATCAGCCATATTTAGTACTCGCTCTACTTCTCCTCCAAAATCGGCGTGACCGGGGGTATCAATAATATTAATTTTAGTATCCTTATATATAACAGAAACGTTCTTTGAGGTAATTGTGATTCCTCTTTCGCGCTCAAGATCATTATTATCCAAAATTAAATCACCCGTATTTTCGTTTTCACGAAAAAGTTGACAATGATACATAATTTTATCCACCAACGTAGTCTTACCGTGATCTACGTGAGCAATTATTGCAATGTTTTTTATAGCAGTCATATACACCTTAATTTAAGGCTGCAAAGGTAAGGGTTATTTTGACAGGTTGTATATTTAATTTACAATATTAAGACGGATACAAAACAAAGGAATCAAAAACTATGAAAAACAAAAATAAAACACTTTAAATCAGTAATTTAATACAAAAAAAATAAAGATTTTTATCAGACAAAAATTGCTTTGGAATTATGATAAAATACGTTTCTCAAATTTTTAACGAGAATGACACAATGTAAGTACTGTCTACAAAAAACAGCTGTGCTAAAAAAATTAAACAAATAGCAGGAATTTTCTACCCTCCAAAAAACACAAACTTCTTTTCTAGGTAATTACCATATTAATCAAAAGTATTTATGGTCTAAAAAACTTCTTGAGATTTATAAATCAAAACCCCTGATTTATAAATCTCAAGAACCACCTCTTGTTTCTCATACATCATACAGATTACTTTTAGGTGTATAAATAATCACAAACATGACGCACACAGAACGTTTTAATGGTGAAAGCCGAAAAACCATAAACATAGAGTAGGCATAAAATTAAAAATCATTTAGTATGAAAAACACTCTTAAATTCTTAATGTTTGCCATTGGCATGGCAGCTTTGATCATTAGTTGCTCAAATGAGCAAGACGACCTCGAATATACGGACGCACATATTAATAACCTGTCGGGCGAAGAACTCTTTAAAAGTATCATTTTTGCCGATGGAGAAATCACTAGTAAAATCCCCGCTTTAACAAGTAATCTTGATTTTGAATCTTTCTTTAACGATGAGGAATTGGTCGCTTATCGTGAGACACAAGATAAAATCCTTTCAAGAATTCAAGAAAAGGACCCGAATTTTCTCTCTTCATTTAAGGAAGCAATTATTTCTAAAGAATTTTATCTAATTAAAAAATCAATCCTAGAGGCAACTGATTTATTAGTTAAAACATCTAACGAAATTAATAACATATCTATAGCAGATGGAGAAAAAATTGCTCAATCGATCATAAATAACAAGGAACTCGATATTACCAAATTTGATGCAGAGGGAAGAAAGATCATCAATATGAAATTAGACGAACTATCTAAAACAAATTTGAACGAGGATAACAAATTTGTATTGGTAATTGGTTTTGGTATAGCAGTAGTGACTGCCGCTGTTATCGGAAATGTAGCCTATGTTGTTAATGCGTACAGCTTTGGAAATGTTACACAAACTGTTAATTGGCAATTACCTGAAGCATACCCAGATCAGGATTTGGGCGATGATATGGTACTTGATGAAGTTACTACATCCCTAATACAGTTAACTAACTAAATCATAAATCTACAAACAAACCTTGGCTATGAATATTACACGCTTCTACTTTATGATGATGATCATAACGGGCTTTATTATTTTTTACACCCTCGTTGTTTTTATTCAAGATAACCCTGTTTCTCTTAGGTACGATATCGGGAATAAAAGAAGTGTAAAAATGTTTATCAGCCAAGGTTTTGGTTTTTTTACCAAAGATCCCAAAACAGATATATATAGGTTGTACAAAGACAATAACGGAACAGTTGAAGAAATCAAGCACGAAAATTTTGGTATTGATAACAGTTTTGGAACTAATAGAAGAATGCGCTTACTAGAAAGCAAACTTGAAATGGTTTTTGGTAGATTAGACTCCACAGATTACCTATCGCCCAAAATACCACTTCAAAAGTTTTTTGTGGACCCAGAATCCATAAAACCAGTAGTTATAAAATTTGATCATCAGCTTATATGTGGTGAATATTACCTTGTAAAAAGCAAACCAAAACCTTGGTCTCTTTTCTCAAAAGATTTAATAGGCTATTACCCATATAAGGTTAGTAAAATGATTTTTAAATGTCAATAATATACCTATACAATGAAAATTATATCTCAAATAACCAATAAAGAATATCATACAAATGTAGTAGGGTTATCAAGAAGCCTTCTAGCCTTTGGCACATTGTTAACGCTATTATTTAATAACAATCAATTATTATTTTTTTATGGAGTTGATTTTGATACTAGATATATAGGTCAAAGTCCATTTACTCTTTTTGGCCTATTCACAGATGCTAATTTAATGTATGCTAAGCTAATAGCAATTGCAGTACTATTGGTAGTAATACTTGGTTATTACCCAAGATTTATGGGCATCCTTCATTGGTATATAACCTACAGTTTTTTGAGTGATTGCCCTATCGTAGACGGAGGAGATCAGATCGCTTCACAAATCACATTGATACTAATTCCTATTACACTTTTGGATAGTAGAAAAAGTCATTGGAATAAGCCTCGGACAAAAAACTACAGTCCATACTTAAGAATTGTTACTTATTTCGCTTTTTTTCTACTACATTTTCAAATAGCCTTTATATACTTTGATGCAGCGGTATCAAAAATTAGAGTTGAAGAATGGATAAACGGTACAGCAGTGTATTACTGGTTTACGAGTCCCACTTTCGGAGTTGGTGATTTTTTACAACCCTTAATATACCCTCTACTCAAACACCCAATTACCTTAACGCTTATTACATGGTCTACCATAGCACTTGAACTCACCCTTGCAGGAGCACTATTCATGAAATATACTAAATCAAAGATTCTCCTGTTTTTGGGTTTGGCTTTTCACTTTATGATTATTCTAATACATGGCTTACCTAGTTTCTTTTGCACCATGTCAGCTTGTTTGGTCATCTATTTACTCCCTTCAAATTACCACATATCATCTATAAAAATCGCAGAAATTTTTTCAAAAAAAAATGATTTCTTTTTTGTTTTCAAAAAAAAATTCGAAACCATTTTGTCTAAAAATAAATCATCTAAAAGAGTAATCTCATAACTTAAATTTACATCCGAGGGTACATAAAAGATGTACTTTAAACAATTATTTCTCTTTCTCATTAATTCGTGCTAATGCAGATAATGTAATAGTTAATCAAAAAGATACTTGTGATATTTTTTTATGATGTTGTTTTCTGTCAGAATAGATCGGTCTTAATCCAACTCCTTGTTATAATTACTTTTAGTGATAATTCTTTGCTTGCGTTACTAAAAGACTATCTTTGCTTCGGAAAAAAACTAATGATGGAATTAAAGAACATCCCTAATATCAAGCATCTTGACGCTGACAATTTTTTTCTTTTGGCAGGTCCTTGTGCAATCGAAGGAGAAGAAATGGCATTGCGCATTGCAGAAAAAGTAGTTGAGATTACCTCTGAACTAAAAATTCCATATGTTTTTAAAGGTTCTTTCAAAAAAGCAAATCGTAGTCGTATTGATAGCTTTACTGGGATCGGAAACGAAAAAGCCTTAAAAATTTTACGTAAAGTTGGGGAAACATTCCAGATTCCTACCGTGACAGACATCCACGAAAATGAAGATGCCCTAATCGCTGCAGAATATGTAGATATTTTACAAATTCCTGCTTTTTTAGTGCGACAAACAGACCTTGTTGTTGCTGCCGCCAAAACAGGAAAGACTGTTAATTTGAAAAAAGGACAATTTATGAGTCCTGAAGCCATGCAACATGCTGTAAAAAAAGTAAAAGACAGCGGCAATGACAATGCTATGATTACGGATCGTGGTACCATGTTTGGATATCAAGACATGGTTGTTGATTTTAGAGGGATCCCAACAATGAAACAATTTGCTACAACTGTCCTAGATGTTACACATTCTCTACAACAGCCAAATCAGTCAAGTGGTGTAACAGGAGGAAGACCCGATATGATAGAAACAATTGCTCGAGCAGGAATCGCAACGGGCGTTGATGGCTTATTCATAGAAACGCACTTTGATCCTGCAAACGCAAAAAGCGATGGAGCCAATATGCTAGACCTACAATATCTAAAAAAATTATTAAGCAATCTGGTAGCGATTAGACAAGCTATTGCTAATCTCTAATCGTCTTGAGAAAAAAAATACTACTAAGTTTCTTAGTTTTAATACTGGGAAAACAGAAAACTATTGCGCAAAATGAAGAGGTTTCACCCCTTGCAAATAGCGACAATAATACAACAGGAAATAAGGGAAGAGTTTTCTTTTATTGGGGCTGGAACACTGCGCAGTATAGTAATTCGAATATTCATTTTTATGGAAACAATTATGATTTTACTATTCATAATGCACAAGCCGGAGATAGAATTACAAAACCTATTACATTTAGAGAATACTTACATCCTACAAATCTTACCATCCCACAAACTAATGCAAGATTAGGATACTATTTTCATGACCATTGGAGTGTTTCGATTGGATTAGATCATATGAAATATGTGATGCGCCTTTTTGGTAATGCAACAATATCAGGAGAAATTAATCTCACAGATCAGGACGAGGGCGTTCCTTACTTTAATGGTAATTATGATCATAGTGACATTGCCTTATTAAAAACATTTGTTGAGTTCGAACACACAGATGGACTTAATTATGTAACTGCAGAAATCGGCCGTATTGATAATCTGGGAGCGTACATAAACCTTAATCCGAAGAAAATACAAATTAACCTTATCGAAGGGTTTAGTGCCGGGGTGGTAATCCCCAAAACAAATGCAACCATTCTAGGAAAAGAGCGTCATGATGCGTTTCACCTTGCTGGCTATGGTATATCACTAAAAGGAGGAATTAATATCACTTTCTTTAATTCATTTTTTATTCAAACCGAGATCAAAGGAGGATTTATAAACCTTCCCGATATTAGAACAACCAATAGCACTAGTGATAAAGCAACACAAAATTTCTTTTTCTTTCAACAAAATGTTACCCTTGGCGGAACCTTTAAGATATTTTAAAATATCTTTTTATTCATATAACCCTTTAGCCTCATTGAGAATATCGATGGCAACCTGATTATCTATATCCTCAAGAGCCCTATACCTCAATGATTTCATCACCTTTCTCCCATCTGTTACTAAATGATCTAAATGAATATTGATCTGATTGGCTTTCCAGAATCCAACATCAACATATCCTTTGGTTACATTGAGGTAACAAAATGGTTTATCAAACAAATAATAAAAAGGAATTTTATACTTGTATTTAAGCACCACAGAAGGAACAGATGTCTCTATAAGTATCTGAATGTGTGACAGTATCGTTTTAAAAGGTTCTGATTGATTAAGTATATATTCTTCTGCTGGATTCATAAAAAATCGCTATTTTTAGAGTAGAAAAACAGTAACCCCAATATACATATTCCCTTTGAAACTAAAAAAAACAGATTGCCTGCCCCTGCAACTAGTTCTTTTACTTTGCTTATTTACCCCATTACTAATAATAGCGCAAGAAAAAGAAAGCACTTCTAAACAAGCCCCTATTACCATCGTGGCAAAGGTTCTTGATAAAGAATCTAAAGAACCACTGCCTTTTACAAATGTAATTGTAGAAGGAACTTCTATAGGAACTATTACTAATGAAGAAGGCTTTTTTGAACTTACAGTCAGCGAAAAATACAAAAGATCTAAACTTGTTTTTTCATTTATAGGATATCAAAACACAAGTATTGCGATCAAATCATTTGATGGCAATGACAAATTTGTATATCTAGAAACCGAATCTAACTCATTAGATGAAGTACTACTTATAGCTAAAAACAAATACAAAGAATTTATAAACCAAGCCATCGCTACGACATCTCAAAATTATGCACAACAAGCAACATTGCTAGAAACATATTACCGAGAGCTTACCAAAATAGACAATAAGTACACAAAATTTGCAGATGCTGCAATCAACCTTTACTATTCTCCGTATGATGGTTCTTTTGATTTACAGAGGTCAAGAGTAGGATATTATAGGTTTAGTAGATTAGAGAACGAAATAAAAAAAGTTCCTTTTCCAGAACCTTCGGACCTTATTGCTGACTACAAAGACCAAGCAAAAATAATTGCTCTTCGAAAAAGTGATAACCTACAGAAATATAAAATACTAAAGCAATCTAAAGAACTTAGCGCTATTGATACCACCAACTTAAAGTGGCTTGAAAATAATGAAATTGGCGGGGGACCTTTAAGACTAACGGGAGCAGATAAATTTAAGAGACAGGAAGATTTTTTTGATCCAAAAACCAACGGTCAATATTTGTTCAAACTCTATGGGCGAAGTAGCTATAACAACAAGCCAGTATATATCATTTCCTTTGCACCAAAAGATTCGACAAATGCAAAAGCAAAATATAAAGGAGAAATTACTCTCGATGAAGAGAGCAAAGCAGTAATAGCCTACCAATATAGCCTAACCAAATTATCAAAAAAACAAAGCAGTCAAAAATTTGGGGCACAACTTAAAACACCAGAATCTGTAGAAAAAGAAAGTAAACTGGCTTTTATAAGTCGTACGACAAGTCTAGAAGATTATAAAATATATGTAACCTACTCTTATTATAACGGAAAATGGTACTTAAAACGTATTAAAGCCACAAACACCTATCTTAATACCGGAGATTTATTCGAAGACTATACCGCAATTACAGAATCAGAATTAGTAATCAATAAAACCCAAACAGAGAATATTCAAGTATTTCCTATTAATGAAGTATTTGATAGTATATTTTCGAATGCATTATTTAATCTTAACCTCCCCTATAATCAACCTTTCTGGAAAAGCTATAGTACCCTTGTAGCAACAGGAGTTGTCGGAAAAGCACTCGAAGATCTAGAGTCAACAAGTAGCTTAGAAAAACAATTCGAAACAAATAAATAGTAGTATTTATCAAATAAAAACTTGTGCATTTCAATATTTTAATTTTACTTTGCAATTCAAAGTACTTTTAATATGAGCACTAAAGAATACCTAAAAGACATTACAGAGATCAAAGACATGATGAACAAATCATCTCGTTTTTTTTCTCTTAGTGGTTTATCAGGAATTATGGCAGGAATCTACGCCTTAATCGGCGCCGCAATAGCATACTACCTAGTAACCACAAGCCAAAGAGGCTATCTTATTACTGATGGAAAAATATTTAATTACATTTTAATAGATTTGGCCGCCGTGGCACTTGTTTCTACACTCACTGCAATCGTGTTAAGTACGCAGAAAGCAAAAAGAAACAATGAGATTTTATGGAATACCGCCTCAAGGAGATTACTTGTAGCATTTTTGATTCCTCTAGTTACAGGCGGAGTATACATATTGATCAAAATTGCAACCAACCACTATGGATTAACAGGTTCCCTAATGCTTATTTTTTATGGTCTTGCATTAGTGAATGCATCTAAATATACCATTGGCAATGTCAAATACTTGGGGTATATAGAAATTGTCCTAGGGTTAATCTGTGCTATATATCCAGGCTATGGCTTTTGGTTCTGGGTACTAGGATTTGGTGTAATGCATATTATATACGGAAGCCTTATTTATTTTAAACACGATAGATAAACGCATCGTTATCCTAGGTAAAATAAAAAAATGAAGAACATCATTAATAATATTAATAAGGCTTTTGATCACAGAATCCGATTAGGCATTATGTCTATTTTGATGGTGAATGAATATGCTGATTTCAAAATGCTAAAGGAGCTACTTGGAGCTACAGATGGCAATCTGGCAAGCCATACAAAAGCTTTAGAAAAAGAAGCATATATACAAGTCGAAAAATCATTTATCGGTAGAAAACCCAACACAAAATATAGTGCCACAAAAAAAGGCAGAGAAGCATTTAAGAAACATGTAGAAGCAATTGAAAAGCTTCTAAAACAATAACTTATATTTTTTTATTCATTCACTTTGAAATTCAAAGTACTTTAAAAATTGAAATGAGAGCAATACTGGTAGAGAGATTATACGAATGGACGAAAAAACCGTATCAAAAATGGTTTAAAAAGGACCTCCCATGGAATATTTCGATAAAAGAACTTATCCAATATCCCAAAGAAAGTTTGGGATTTCACTTAGGGTGTTTTTTGTTACAGCATGACTTCACCCCTCAACCCAAACTAGAAGATCATGATGTGTTTCATGTGCTTACAAATACTGGGATTACAGTATATGAAGAAATCGCCATGCAATATTATCTTTTCGGAAATGGAAAACGCAGCGTATATCTTCTTTTCGTGCTCCTCATAGGTTCCCTATTATATCCCGATAAAATCAGGTTTTTTATACAAGCATATCAAAAAGGCAAAAAAGCATTTCCCTTTTATCAACTAGCCTATCAAAATTTACTTTATCAATCACTGTCTTCATTACAAAAAACTTTATCAATCCATTCTATATGAAAATCATACAACCCATAAACAAGAATTCTCTAATACTAGCTTCAGTTAGTTTTTTATTAGGCACTACACTCTTATTGCTCTTTTTTATAGTGAATTCTCCCATTATTAAAGTCGTCAGTATTTTTTATGTATTAATTAGCGCATCACTTAATGCAATAGCATTTATAGGCTTATTAAGCAACTCCCTTATAAATACCCAATACACCAAAGAGAATATTACTTCGATCCTACTCTTTCTAATCAATATTCCCGTAAGCCTTCTCTACTTCATTATCATATATACACAACCACACTTTTAAAAATTAAACATATGAACACACTACATGAACAACTTCCGTTTATAAAAAATTTTACTGCATCGGTCATCTTCAGTTTCACCCTATTTCTAATGCGTGCGATAAAAACGGATTCTATTTATTACCTATTCTTATTCTGGAATCTATTTTTAGCCTGTATCCCCTATGCTATCGTGCTATTAATCAGTATTAGAAAAATGAATCCATTATTATTTTGGCTGGGTTTTCTAATTTGGTTGGTATTTTTACCCAACTCACCCTATATCCTAACAGACCTACAGCATATACGTCTTAGTCCAAAACACACTGTTTGGTTTGATGTATTAATTATCATGTCGGTTGCCGTCAATGGGCTGACTATTGGTTTTGTATCCCTTCGCATGATGCAAAAATTACTTCAAGAAAAATTAACAGGAAAAACAATCAATAGGATCACCCATCTTATTCTTCTTCTCTGTGGATTCGGAATCTATCTGGGCAGAGTTCTAAGATGGAATAGCTGGGATATTCTTTATCATCCGATCGGGATTATATCAGATGTCGTAAAAAGGTTTGTATTTCCGATACAATATATCGAAACATGGATGTTCACTATGGCATTTGGTGGGTTCCTTATTCTAACCTATCGATACGCTTATAACAATCAAGAAAAATCTAATTAAAAATAAACACTAAAATTTTATTACTATGGAAACGCAAAAACAAAAGAAACCCTTTGGTGAATGGATCAAAACCTCTATTACCATTAGAATGCTTATGGTCGGTATTTTGATTCTGGTGCTACTTATACCCCTATCCTACATCAAAAACCTAATACAAGAACGCAATATCAGACAAGATGAAACAGTAAAAGAAATTAATCAAAAATGGGGAAACGAAGTTCTATTATATGGACCCATACTTAAAATACCCTATCAAATACATACCCCAAAAAAAATCTGGGACAAAAAAACTGAATCCTATATAGAGGAAGATATCATTACTACAGATTATGGATTCTTTTTTCCCAATACGCTAGACATACAATCAGACATACAATCAGAAACTCTTAAAAGAGGAATTTACAAATCTGGTGTATATACAGCAGATATGGATATCAAAGGTTCTTTTTCAGTACCAAATTTTGAAATACAAAATATTGCAGCTGCAGATATTTTATGGAATAAAGCAACTGTAATTATCAACTCTACCAATTTAAAGGGAATAAAAAGTAATTTAGAATTAAAACTGGGACCAAATTCGTATCCATTAAGATCTAGATATACGAAAAACTCCTATACCAATATTTTAGAAACCAAATTTCTAAATGAAAACTCGTTACCCAAAGACAACACTATTAACTTTGACCTCCAGCTAACTATAAACGGAAGTGAAGAGTTAAAATTTATCCCCGTAGGAAGAGAAACCAAGGTAACTATGACATCAAATTGGTCATCTCCTAACTTTTCTGGCAATTATTTACCTGATCCAAAAACGAAGGAAATCTCTGAAAATGGTTTTAAAGCTAATTGGAAAATATTACAAATCAATAGAGAATTTGAACAGGAGTTTTTTGGAGAATTGCCGCATATAAACTCATCAGCATTTGGTGTAAAACTCTTTATCCCCATTGATGAGTACCAAAAAAGTGAACGAGCTACCAAGTATGGATATCTAGTAATCGCACTCACCTTTTTAGTATTTTTTCTAATACAAAGCATTAGTAAAATACATATTCATCCTTTTCAATACCTTATGATTGGTCTGGCTTTAACCATGTTTTATACATTACTGATTTCTATATCTGAGCATTCTAACTTTTTTATAGCCTATGGCATTGCAGGAGTTTCTGTTATCGTTCTGATCTCTACATACTCTAAAGCTATTCTTAAAAGTTTTAAGTTTATGAGATTTATAGCCACTTCACTAATTGCTTTATATACATTTATCTTCGTAATTATACAATTAGAGAAGTATGCATTGCTAGTAGGAAGTATAGGATTATTCTTAATTCTTGGCACTATTATGATGGCATCCAGAAAAATCGATTGGTCAAATAACTAATCTTAGTCTAACACAACGGCTATGATTTATTTAAATTATAGCCGTAAAACCTACAAAATTGAAATATTTAATACTCATATTATCGTTTCTATTATTCGCTTTAGGCATGATAATCCTATTGATAAGTCTTTATGTTTTTGGACTAGGTTTCTTTACCATAGCTATGACAACAGGAACTTTAATAGGTTTTATTGCAACTATTATAAAACCAAGAATTGGGTACACTATTATTTTTATAAGCACAATAGTCTGGCTATTAAGATACTCTGAGCATGCAAGTTTCTTGATTTTCTATGATATAGAAAATTTCGGAAGATGGATTATGGTTCTCATCCCTTTATCAATCTCAGCAGTTTTATTCGGACTAAGTCTTAAAGCAGTACAGAATGAACGTAAAAAAGAGTTCAAATTTATCTGGATACCCATAACATTAATAACATTCATTTCGATAGGACTTTTATCATTTGTTAGAAAGTCACATATCAATGAAATTAATTGTTGGTATTATTTAGATAATAAATCTGATACGATAAAAATGACATTCGCCATCAGTCCCCAGCATAAATTTGATGCCCTATGTCACTCAAAAAACCTCAAGGAACTGATCCTTCAACAAGGAATCAAATATGAGTCAATAGATGGATATTATTTTCCCGAATCCAAAGTAAAAGTTATAACAAGCTTTAAAAAAATTACTAATGTCAAAGTTATGGGTTTTAGAAACTCTGAAACGAACAAAAAAATTAATTTCGAAAATGACTTCGAAATAGACATAAATTCAATAAAAGGAGATAAAAGCATATTAAAACCTAGGTTTACATGGGGAGATTAAATCAAAACTATATTTTCAATAAATAAAGCTTCTCGTTGATAACAAAAAATCATATTATGTAAGAACTTATTTTACGTTGTACAATTCACTTCAAAAAAACAACTAAAACCGTTGTATGTATTTTTTCAAAAAAAACACCTCTCTAAAAGCAGGTACTTATATATACAATTATACACCCGTTTTTTCCTACAAGTATTTTCAAAAAAACAGTATCAAAAAACGAAATAATTAAATTTAAAATTAGATAATATTCGCCATCCTTTACGACTTAAAAATTGGTCAACCAAAAACAAAAAATTGGTCAACCAAAATGACCTTTATTCTGACCTCTAAAAAAGGGGAAAAAACCCCTATCCCCAGATCATTTAATGTAAGAATTTACTTCAATTATTAACATTTATTTGTGATTAAAAAATACATACAGCGCCTTTATACGCCTTACATCTAAAACATCATTTTCACTATGTTAATTTTTTTTTCAAGGTACCTTTTGATAGTATCTTTGCATAACAAATTATAAATCAAAAGATTATGAAGCTATTTTACGGAATTATAACAATTAATTTTAAAGTTTTAAAAAGCTTTTTGAAGCAACTACCATCGGCTAGTAGTAATGCTATTCACAGATAAAATTGTTATACAAAAAAATTAGGTAAGCCGAGGGGTACAAAACATATTGCAAATACAAGATTATTGAAAAAAATAACAGGGAAAAAACCCTCAAATTTTCTTTAATAAAGACAATATTTTTTCGAAAAAAACAATTAAAATACGTTTTCTGGTATTTTATCGCAAAAAGGACAATTTATATCCTAAATTGTTCTAAAAGAACTTTCTAAAACCTTACAAGTTATTATATTTGTAAGTAATTAATACATATAGTAATCTAAATTAAAATAATATGGGGATATTTTACACAAAATTCAGATTAACTTTTAGAATTGTAATGGATTTTCTAAAAGAGCTACCTGGGGCGTCTGGTCACGCAATACACAGGTAACAAAACGAAATTTATTATTCTGTATGGAGAATAATTAGTATTGAAGAAATACAAAAAAAAGCTTGACACTAGTTCTGTCAAGCTTTTTTTATTTTATTTATTCGCCAAATAATTCATTTACATATAAAATGGTACTTCGGTACGTACAGTATCCCATGCCATAATCATATGATATCCTTTATCCACTTTTTTAAACCCTATAGAAAACGCTTCGACTTCATTACCAGAAGCAACAGGAACCTTAATTCTTGCTACATCCATACTTTTGTCATAGGTATATGCTCCCCAACTATCTAAATCTGAATTTATGATAATTGTCCATTCCTTTTCACCCGGAATTGTAAACAAAGAATAAGTCCCAGCTTTTATTGTTTTGTCACCCATAGTAACATCTTTAAAAAATTTGACCTCAGTCGCTTCATCTGCCCCAGTACGCCAAACTTTATCATAACTTACAAGCTCTCCAAAAATTTTACGTCCTTTTTTCTGAGGTCTACTATATATTACCTTAATCGTAGGCTTGGCATTTTTATCTACTTTTGCGTACGAAATATCAGTAGGACTCTTTTGTAACTTTGCAAATTTTTGTGCATTAACAGTCGATAATACTCCCAAAATCAATACTGCAATTAGAATTAGTGATTTTTTCATAATGGTGATTTTAATTTTAATTAAGAGATGTAAAGATATTATTGAACTTACATGCTAAATGTTAATCCTACCCCAAATTCTGTTAAATATCTTAAAAATAACAATCTATTAGCAACTGTAAGTCTTATCTCATTTTAAAGTTACGATTCAATACTAATAACACATTATAAATAACAAAATGAAATCAAAAATCCTGATTATGTTTTAATACACAAATTATAAGCCAATCTTTGATCTCTCAATAAAAAATTATAATGTATGTGTGGAATTGTTTGTGCTTTTGATTTGAAGCAAGATTCAGAGATATTAAGACCTCAGTTATTAGAAATGTCCAAAAAGATTCGTCATAGAGGACCGGATTGGAGTGGTATTTATTCAAATGAAAAGGCAATCTTAGCGCACGAGAGACTAGCTATAGTAGATCCAGTCTCTGGTAAACAACCTTTATTTAGTGAAGATAAAAAATTAGTACTTGCCGCAAATGGTGAAATTTATAATCATAGAGAACTGCGTAAACAATTTGATGGAAAATACAATTTTCAGACAGAATCTGATTGTGAAATTATATTAGCATTATACAAAGAAAAAGGTGCTGATTTCTTAGATGACCTTAATGGTATTTTTGCTTTTGCACTATATGATGTAGAAAAAGATACCTACCTTATTTCTAGAGACCATATGGGAATAATTCCTTTATACATGGGATGGGATCAAAATGGTAGTTTCTATGTAGCATCAGAACTGAAAGCTCTTGAAGGAGTTTGCACAAAAATAGAATTATTCCCTCCAGGACATTATCTGTCTAGTGAAGAGGAAGGATTAAAAAAATGGTATGTTAGAGAGTGGTCTGATTATGATGCTGTAAAAGATAATCAAACCAGCATAGACGAACTAAGAGATGCACTAGAAGCAGCGGTGCATAGACAATTAATGTCTGATGTTCCTTACGGCGTATTACTTTCTGGTGGCTTAGACTCTTCTGTAACTTCTGCAATAGCAAAAAAATATGCAGAAAAAAGAATCGAATCTGGTGATACTAAAGATGCTTGGTGGCCAAAGTTACACTCTTTTTCTGTCGGATTAGAAGGATCTCCAGATCTTGCAGCAGCACAGAAAGTAGCAGATCACATAGGAACAGTTCATCATGAAATCAAATTCACGATACAAGAGGGACTTGATGCAATTAAAGATGTAGTATACAACTTAGAAACATATGACATCACAACAATAAGAGCTTCTACTCCTATGTACCTTATGGCACGTGTAATAAAATCAATGGGAGTAAAAATGGTTTTATCAGGAGAGGGTGCTGACGAAATTTTTGGAGGATATTTATACTTCCATAAAGCTCCAAATGCACAAGAGTTTCATGAAGAAACTGTACGTAAATTGAGTAAATTACATATGTATGATTGTTTACGTGCTAATAAATCTCTTGCCGCTTGGGGAATCGAAGGTCGTGTTCCGTTCCTAGATAAAGAATTTATGGATGTAGCCATGCGTATCAACCCGCAGGATAAAATGATTAACGGTGAGCGTATGGAAAAATGGGTAATTCGTAAAGCATTTGAATCTTATTTACCAGAAAGCGTAGCTTGGAGACAAAAAGAACAGTTCTCTGATGGTGTAGGATATAGCTGGATTGATACACTCAAAGAAGTGGTTGATAAAGAGGTGACAGACGAGCAAATGGCAAATGCACATTTCAGATTCCCGATACAAACACCTCAAAACAAAGAAGAATTTTATTATAGATCTATTTTCGAAGGTCATTTCCCTAGTGATACCGCTGCCTTAAGTGTTCCTCAAGAACCATCAGTAGCTTGTAGTACTAAAATTGCCTTAGAATGGGATGAAGCTTTCAAAAACATGAATGACCCAAGTGGTCGAGCTGTTGCTAATGTTCATGAAGAAGCGTATGATGAATAATATATAACGATTACAGTTTACTTTATTTAAACTGAAATTTGAGTTAGTTGAGCTATAAAACCCAGAGAAAATTTTCTCTGGGTTTTATTATTACACCAATCTATAGTAGAAATTAAACAATTCAAATAGGATATTAACGTGCACCAATACCCTACCACAAATCCAATCCACTTTTAAAGACCTCTACGCATAATTAACAAATAAGAACTTATGACCTCATTATGCTCAAATTGATTTTAAGGGGGTTTTTATCGTTTTTAAGGGCTTTTTTTGCTTTTCTAGTATATTTCTCAACGAATTGTTAATAACTCTTTAAATCATCTTTGACAAATCCTTTTTATATTTTACTGTTTTTTTATCTTTGTTTGTTGTCAAAACAAAAAAAATAAAAACAAAGGGATTTTATGAGCGAAGAAGCTAATAGGAGTAATTACTCTGCAGATAGTATTCAGGCACTAGAAGGAATGGAACATGTTCGTATGCGTCCATCGATGTACATTGGCGATGTTGGATCTCGAGGCTTACACCATTTGGTATACGAAGTAGTAGATAACTCAATTGATGAAGCTCTTGCAGGATATTGCGATGCTATTGAAGTAACCATTAATGAAGATAACTCTATTACTACCAAAGATAATGGTCGTGGTATTCCTGTTGGAATTCATAAAAAAGAAGGTGTCTCTGCATTAGAAGTTGTAATGACCAAGATTGGTGCAGGAGGAAAATTCGACAAAGATTCTTACAAAGTTTCTGGGGGTCTTCATGGTGTGGGTGTATCTTGTGTAAATGCATTATCAGACCATTTGCATGCCACTGTACACAAAGAAGGAAAAGTATGGGAGCAGGAATATGAAAAAGGAAAACCTCTATACCCAGTTAAATCTACTGGTGACACGGATTTTAATGGTACTATAGTTACTTTCAAACCAGATGCTACAATTTTTCAGCAAACGCTAGAATATAATTATGACACCTTGGCAAGTCGTATGCGTGAGCTATCATACCTTAACAAAGGTATCACCATTATACTTACAGATAAGCGCCATCAGGATGACAAAGGAAATGATATTACAGAAACATTTCATTCTCAAGAAGGATTAAAAGAATTTGTAAAGTTCCTTGATGCTAGTCGAAGCCCTATCATTGCTGATGTAATTTCTATGGAAGGGGAAAAAAATAACATCCCAGTAGAGGTTGCTATGATCTACAATGATTCCTATGCAGAAAATCTACATTCTTATGTAAATAACATCAACACGCACGAAGGAGGAACTCACCTATCAGGATTCAGAAGAGGTCTAACCGCTACGCTTAAGAAGTATGCTGATGCTTCAGGAATGTTAGACAAATTAAAATTTGAGATCGCTGGAGATGATTTTAGAGAAGGACTAACAGCTATCATTTCTGTAAAGGTACAAGAACCACAGTTCGAAGGACAAACCAAAACCAAATTAGGAAACAGAGAAGTTACCTCGGCAGTTTCTCAAGCGGTTTCAGAAATGCTAGAAAACTATCTAGAAGAAAACCCGAATGATGCAAAAACCATTGTTCAAAAAGTAATCTTAGCTGCTCAGGCAAGACACGCTGCCAAAAAAGCACGTGAGATGGTGCAACGTAAATCTGTGATGAGCATAGGAGGATTACCTGGTAAGCTTTCTGATTGTTCTGAGCAAGATCCTGCATTGTGTGAGGTATTCTTAGTAGAGGGAGATTCTGCAGGCGGAACAGCTAAACAAGGTCGTGACCGAATGTTTCAGGCAATTCTTCCACTTCGTGGTAAGATATTAAATGTAGAAAAAGCAATGCACCATAAAGTTTTTGAAAACGAAGAAATCAAAAACATCTTTACTGCATTGGGTGTAACAATTGGTACCGAAGAAGATAGTAAAGCTTTAAACCTTTCAAAATTAAGATACCACAAAGTGGTCATTATGTGTGATGCCGATGTCGATGGTAGTCATATTTCCACATTAATTCTAACCTTCTTCTTCAGGTATATGAAGGAACTTATAGAAGCTGGTCACATATATATTGCTGCACCACCATTATACCTTGTAAAGAAAGGTGCAAAAAAACAATATGCATGGAATGATGATCAACGAGATCGAATTGTACAAGAATTTGGAGACAACTCTAAAATACAACGATACAAAGGTCTGGGAGAAATGAATGCTGAACAATTATGGGACACTACTATGAATCCTGAATTTAGAACAATGCGTCAAGTAACCATAGAAAACCTAACAGAAGCAGATAGGATCTTCTCTATGCTTATGGGTGATGAAGTGCCACCGCGTAGAGAGTTTATAGAAAAGAATGCTGTGTATGCCAATATCGATGCATAACAGATTTTATACAGTATGAATATATGAAAAACCACCTTCACAGGTGGTTTTTTTATTGTACTGATTTGCAAAAAATAGATTTTTTAGGATAATAGGAGCATCGAAAATCCGTTATCCCTATAAGTATAGCGGATTTTTTTTATATTGCAATCCCTAGAATACCAATTTTAAATTTAAAATGGTAATAAACCCAAATCTAATGAAAAGATGTTTTATGCTGCTGGTGGTACTAATCAACCATGTTGCCATTTCTCAATCCGATGTTGATAGAATTCTAGAAATAGGAATCGATAATGCTCAGACATTTAGTAAAGATTATTTTGCCCCTGTAGGAGAGTTATTGGTAAATAGCGCTACAAATGGCTGGTACAATACTGCAAAAACAAAAAAACTATGGCATTTTGAGCTTGGCATCGTAGGCAACCTTTCTTTCATAAGAGAAGACAAGCAATCCTTTATATTTAGAGTTCAGGAATATACTGACATAACACTGCCCAATGGAGAAACCAATCAGGTAGTATCTACCGCTTTGGGTACAAATCAAAATGATATTTCCGTTATTATAGATGAAGGACAAGCAACCCAAGCTACAGTGATTTTACCAAACGGATTAACAGACAAAGCTTTTAAATCATTACCTAGCGGATACATACAAGGATCAATGGGATTAACTAAAAGCACAGAAATAAAAGTAAGATTCTTACCCAAAACAGGTGTCAGAGGAGCAGAAATACAATTATACGGTGTAGGTTTTCAGCATGAATTTACAGATTGGGTATACCCTCTAAAACGATGGCCAGTTCGTGTATCTGCATTACTAGGATATACAAATATCAAAGGCTTTTATGAAGCTAACTCTATTACAATAATACCCGGAACTGATCAGGAAGTACAGCTTACCACTAATTCCTGGATACTAACGAGTATTGCATCCACCAAATTTCCAGTTCTAAACTTTTACGGTGGTCTAGGATATTACTTTGGTGCTACAAAAGCTGATCTATTAGGCTCTTTTGAAATACAAAATGGCCCACTGGCATCAGAAGTTGTAATTAATCCTATTGCCGTAAAAACGAAAACCAATGGTGTAAAAGCTACTTTTGGAACTTCTGTAAAATTTGGTGTTTTCAAGGCTAATCTTGATTACTCATTTCAAAACTACAGCAATATCTCTCTCGGACTCGGATTTGGGTGGTAATTAACCGTTGACGCAGTTTCTCTTTTTAGTATTTAGAAAACAAAAAACAGGATAATTCCTTTTTACAAGAGTAAGATACATCACAAGCCATCAACAATTATTATGCGATACTAATTATGAATTAAAACGAGCAAGAAAGCCCAAACAGAAATAAACAAGTCTTTTGGCGTATTGTAACTTCCCATTTGTATCAGATCAATAATTACCAAACTACTAAAAATCAAAAACAAAAAACACTTCATTTTGTCTTTTATTCTTTTATTATCTTAAAAATTTGAATATCCCTAAGTAAAACAACCGTAACCATTTCTTAGATTGACAAATAACCTCTTAATAAACCCCTCTTTTCTTAATCAATTCATTAAAGAATTTGTATTTTCGCCAAAAAAATAAGTTTTATTTATAATCAAAAAAAAATACCATGAAAGTTACAGTAGTTGGTGCAGGTGCCGTAGGTGCTAGTTGTGCCGAATATATCGCAATAAAGAATTTTGCTTCAGAAGTAGTTGTATTAGATATCAAAGAAGGATATGCAGAAGGAAAAGCAATGGATCTTATGCAAACCGCATCTTTAAACGGGTTTGACACCAAAATCACAGGAACTACCGGAGACTATTCTAAAACCGCAGGAAGTGATATTGCTGTAATTACCTCAGGAATTCCACGTAAACCAGGAATGACACGTGAAGAATTAATAGGAATTAATGCCGGTATTGTAAAAACAGTTTCTGCAAATCTTATTGAGCACTCTCCAAACGCAATTATCATTGTAGTAAGTAACCCTATGGATACCATGACGTACTTGGTACACAAAACCACAGGACTTCCTAAAAACAGAATCATCGGTATGGGCGGAGCCCTAGACAGTGCTCGTTTCAAGTATAGATTAGCTGAAGCATTAGAAGCACCAATCTCTGATATTGACGGTATGGTTATAGGTGGTCATAGTGATAAAGGAATGGTACCATTAACAAGACTAGCTACAAGAAATAGTGTGCCAGTTTCTGCATTTATTTCTGAAGAAAGACTTGAACAAGTAGCTGCAGACACAAAGGTAGGTGGAGCAACACTAACTAAACTTCTTGGTACCTCTGCATGGTATGCTCCAGGAGCTGCTGTATCAGGACTTGTACAGGCAATTGCTTGTGATCAAAAGAAAATTTTCCCTTGTTCTGTTTTATTAGATGGTGAATATGGTTTAAGCGATCTATGTATTGGCGCTCCTGTTATACTAGGTAAAAACGGAATCGAAAAAATAGTAGAAATAGAACTAAGTGATGCCGAAAAAGCTAAACTTTCAGAAAGTGCTGAAGGTGTTAAAAAAACAAACGGATTGTTAGAGTTATAAAAACAACCCTTTTTAGCATATAAAAAATAAGAGCTGCGTAATGCAGCTCTTATTTTTTTAGGTAATAGTAAATCTCTTTCAAAGCAACATACCAAAACTAAAAGAAAAACGTTTTGAAGTTTATCTCGTATTAAGGTTATGCATCTGTAGAAGAGTAAATGACTTTTTTTTATTTGCATGTCATAGTTTTCGAGATTATCAACATTTGATACTTTAAATAGATATTTATCTGAAGTCATTACCTATGAAGTTTTAATTTTTTTATATTTGCCGCATGAAGAAAAAATGGTACTTCAGAACTCTACTAACCACACTTATCGTGTTTGCTGTTATTCAGCAACAAGCTGTTGTACCTAATCAAGAAATCATACTAGATTTTATTGATACAGATGTTACTTCAGAAGAAGCCCAGAACACAATATCAATTGTAAAAAAACAATTACAATCGATTGGCGTTAAAAACACTCGATTATCACAAGGGATAAAGAAAGGACAGCTCAAAATCACATATTACAGTGATGAAGACGTATCCTACATCAAAGGGATACTTTCTAAAGAAAAAAATGTAGCTCTTGGTCATATTCTTTATGACAACCAAACAGAAGGCAATCAGGATTTTCCCTCTCAGAAAAAATCAAAAGACTATAGTCTAGATGTTCATGAGATTCAAAAAAGCACAGATTTTAGTACTGACTTAGTAGGTAAATATGTTTTAGAAGAAAAACACGAGCAAAATGGGTATCCTACTTTCAGTCCCATTAGTATTACTATTAAAAATAGCAACAGTGACTTAGATGGGCTTATAAAGACTGCTCAAAAAGTGCATACAACCATTGCATTAGCAATAGACACTAACTCTCGTAGTATTCCAGAAGTGAGAGCTGGACCGATCTCCTAATAGGAATTCATACTTTTTTAGTACATCCCTAAGAAAAATCACATTAAAAAAAGTTAAGAGCAATAATAACTGATTATAGTGCAGAAAAGCTAACTAACTTTTTAATCATACAGCTTCATCTATTAAACGATAAAGCGTCTTCAAATAATTTAAACCATAATTGTCAAATGCTAAAAAGAGTACAATCAAAACTCCTTTTTAGTAGAATTTGACCAAAACAAAAGAATAATGCAAAATAAAGGAATTGTAAGAATATTTGCGATTTTATTTGGCTTGGTATGTGTATACCAATTGTCATATACGTACATGACTTACACAAAAGAAAAAGAAGCAGAAGTATATGCTCAACAGAAATATAACGATAATGTTAAAGACTATTCTAAATTAAGAGAATCCGCAGAAAAATTCTATTTAGATTCTATTGGTAAAGAAGAAATTTTTGCAGGAATCACCTATAATGATGCAAAGGATAAAGAGCTTAATAAAGGGCTTGACCTTAAAGGAGGGATTAATGTAATTCTTCAAATTTCTGTAAAAGACATCTTAAGTGGTTTGGCTAACAAATCAAAAGACCCATCTTTTAATCAAGCACTACTAGCTGCAGACGAGGCTCAGAAAGACAGTCAGAATACCTATATAGAAGATTTCTTTACTGCTTTTGAAAAAATCCCTGATGCGCAACTTGCATCACCAGACATATTTGCCAACAAAAACTTAAGTGATGATATCACTTACAACATGTCTAATGAAGAGGTAAAGCCTATATTAAGAAAGAAAATCGATGAGTCTGTTACTTCTGCATTTGAAGTATTACGTAAACGTATCGATAAATTTGGAGTTACTCAACCTAATATCCAACGTCTAGGAGAATCGGGGCGTATCTTAGTTGAGTTACCTGGTGCAAAAGACATCGAAAGGGTAAAAACATTAGTTACCAGTACTGCACAATTAGAATTTTGGGATGTATATAAATCTGAAGAAATTTTTTCTTTCTTATTTGCTGCGAACAACTTACTGAAAGAACAAGTTGAAAAAGCTGAAACAACAAAAACAGCCGGAGAAGAAAAAGAAGAAGTTACTATAGATTCTACAGTAGTAGATACAACCGTGGTAGATTCTTTAAAAACCGATGCTGATTCTGCTATTGAGAATTTACTAGAAGATGCAGAAGATTCTACAGCTATAGAAGAGCAAGTAAATCCATTATTTGATTTAATTGCAGGACAAGGAAGACAAGGAGGACCAATTATCGTATCTGTAGAAAAAAAGAATGCCGAACAATTCATGGCATATCTTAAAGACCCTAAAGTAAGAGCTTTGCTACCAGTAGAGCAGCGATACGCAAAATTTGCATGGGGAAAACCTGTTAAAGATTCTGAATTTTTAGATCTATACGCTATCAAAGGAAACCGTGACAATGAACCTGAATTAAGTGGTGGCGTAATCACGGATGCAAGACAAGACTACAACCAATTAGGTGTTGTTACAGTTAGTATGCAGATGGATGGTAAAGGTGCTAAAAAATGGGAAGAAATGACGGGTAAGGCATTTAGCCAAAGAAGTCAGATTGCTATTGTTCTTGATGATGTTGTATATTCTGCTCCTGGTGTTACTACAGGTGCCATTTCTGGAGGAAGAAGTGAAATCACAGGTGATTTTACCATCGAAGAAGGTCAGGATTTGGCAAACGTATTAAGAGCAGGTAAACTACCAGCTTCTGCAGACATTATTCAAAGTGAAGTTGTAGGACCATCTCTTGGTCAAGAAGCTATTGATAGTGGTATCATGTCTTTTGCTATAGCATTAGTGCTAATCTTGATCTGGATGATTTTCTATTATGGTAAAGCAGGTATTTTTGCTGATATCGCCTTGGTAGTAAACATCCTATTTATTTTTGGAGTATTAGCAGGACTTAAAGCCGTATTGACACTTCCTGGTATTGCAGGTATTGTATTAACAATTGGTATGTCTGTGGATGCAAACGTATTAATATTCGAAAGAATTAAAGAAGAACTGGCTAAAGGAAAATCTCAGGTCGATGCGATCAAAGATGGATTTAGCAATGCATTATCATCAATTCTTGATGCCAATATTACAACTGGACTTACAGGTTTGATTTTATTACTAATAGGTACAGGACCAATTAAAGGATTTGCTACAACATTACTGATTGGTATTTTAACTTCATTATTTACTGCCATTTTTGTAACTCGATTATTTATTGATGGATATGGTAAAAACGGTAAAGAACTAGCCTTTTCTACTGGAGCAACCAAAAACTTATTTAAGAATGTTAATATCGACTTCTTAAAGAAACGTAAAATGGCTTATGTTATCTCAGGAATTATTATCCTAGCAGGTCTTGGTTCATTATTTACGCAAGGGTTAGACCAAGGAGTAGATTTTGTTGGAGGAAGAACCTATACTGTGCGATTTGCAAAAGATGTAGTACCTACGACTATAGAAAAAGATCTGGTAGCAGTTTTTGGAAGTGCACAGGCCAAAACATTAGGTGCTAATAATCAATTAAAGATCACAACAAAATACAAAGTTGATGAAACTGGTGAAGAAATAGATAAAGAAATTTCTAACAAACTATATACAGCATTACAACCTCATCTTACTGATGGATTAACCTATGACGAATTTGTTAATGGTGATGAAGATAAGCAAGTAGGAGTTATGTCTTCTATGAAGGTTGGACCTACTATTGCAGATGATATCAAGAAAGCAGCATTCTGGTCGGTATTAGGATCATTAATTGTAGTATTCTTATACATCCTATTACGTTTCAGAAGATGGCAATTTAGTTTAGGTGCAGTATCGGCTGTATTCCATGATGTATTAGTGGTATTAGGTATATTCTCATTAACATATAAGTTTATGCCATTCAATATGGAGATTGATCAAGCATTTATCGCAGCGATATTAACTGTGATTGGATACTCCCTAAATGATACTGTGGTTGTATTTGATAGAATCCGTGAATTCTTGCACGAACATACTGGGTGGCCATTAGACAAGAACGTAAATGGTGCATTAAACAGTACTTTAAGCCGTACATTAAATACATCATTAACAACCTTACTAGTACTTGTAGCCATCTTTATATTTGCAGTGCCATTAAGAGGGTTTATGTTTTCTCTTATTATTGGTGTTATTGTGGGTACATACTCCTCATTATTTATTGCAACGCCAATAATGTATGACACCGTTCGTAAAGTAGGACTAAAAATAAAAGAACCTAATACGGCGGATGATGAAAAAACAAAAGCTAAAGAAAAAGCACACGCTTAATCTTCTTTTTTCATAAAACAAAAAAACCTTCGTGCATTACACGAAGGTTTTTTTATGTCTGTATTATAACTTCTAAATATTGAAGCTTCTTTAAACTGAATTATGCAGTAGAAAATCTCTTACAACCCAAAACCATTGTATACACTGAGGATTCGCTACATTTTTTGTAGTCACCATAGCTGTGCTACGAAGAAAACAAGAAAACAGGGGTGTTTATTGCAGTTTTGCGTCTCATCACGAAGTCCTATTGCATAAAACGGGTTAACCAAAATTAAGGTTCAACAATATATACGATACTACTCAGTGATAACTTCAATATTTGTAAAATAAAGTTTCCAGTCCCCTTCATCACGTTGATGTACTTTAGCTATTCGTATTCCATTAAAATCCTGATAATCTTCCCATGAAGTAATTAAAGAAGGTTTCTCTTGATTTCCTTTTCTATACACCCATTCTCTTATAATAAAATCTCCTTTGAAATAAAAATCATATGCATCACCAGGCGTATACCCATCAGAATCGTTATATACAATTGTCAATTTTTGCATCTCGACATTTTGTATTGGACTCAATACCTTAAAATAATGTTTTGAAACAAAGCTATCAGCATCCCAAACCAAATTAAAAGGGCATAACAACCAATATTTATCATTTATAAACCCTGTATCCAACTTGATAGTTGTACTGTCTAGCTTAGCCCTATAATAAGCAAGCGTATCTTCTTTTGAAAAATAAGTAACCTTATTATATTTTGGCATCCAACTCCATGAACGCTCAAAATGGCTACTATCCTTATCTACATTAAAAGTGAATTTTATTTCCTTTACATGATCCCATTTCTTTAGACCATTTGCTTTTGCTATAGCTTCTGCAGTACTCAATATTTTTTCTGCATTACTATTCTCTTCATTTTTTTCTACATACACAGGTTCTGTATCTGTAGTATATTCCTTCCCCTTTTCTCCTTTTGTATTACAAGCACTAAATGAAAGCACTGCTATAAAAATAAATAAAGTATAATTTTTCATAAGAAATTGCATATTATCATTCAATAATCTTATGCTAAAATAACAAACCCTAAGCCCTAGTTAATCAACATTAACAAGGGATTAGGGTTTAAAAATTATAAATCAAAAGGAATTACTCTACAATCAATGTATATTGCGGGGTCTTATTAAGAGGACAGAAATATGAGTAGGTCCCTTTTTCTAAGGTAACTGTATTAGAACTTTCTGTACTACCTTCGGTTACGACTTTTGTCACATACGCTTCTTTAATATGATTTTTAGCATCAGACGCATCTGCCCCTTCAGGAATTAAAACAAACCCTACATCAGTACCAGCATTATTATTGGTGATATCAAATATGTAACTTCCCGGTGTTAATTTAACCTCCTTTTGAGTAAACTCTCCTTTCGTCTGTTCTAATGAAACTTTCTTTACTTCTTGACCTTGTGCATTAAAAGTAATTGCTAAAATTAGCGACAATACTGCGATTATTTTTTTCATGATATTAATTATTTGTTATTGTTAAAATATATTCTCTTTATGTACTTAAAATTATTGATTCGTCTTATATTGATACTGTTTCTAGTGGCTTTGCTACCGGAAAATCGACAGGTACCTGTGTTGTATTATGAATGTAATTAGAAATAGTTTTATCCCCTACTAATACGATAGTATCAATCAAATTTCCTTTTGTATATCCCGCTTCAAAGAAATTATTAACAACTTCTTGATCCGCTCTCCCTCTATTTTCAGTAATATTTTTTGCCAATTTCACTAATGCATCGAACTTAGTATCAAACGATGCATTCCCTGTTCTCAATTCAACTATTTGATCATCTGTAAACCCATTCATTTTGGCTATTGCGGTATGGGCAGATAAGCAATAAAGACATTCGTTAACTTGGCTCACTATCAAATTAACAACCTCTTTCTCTTTTGAGGTAAGGGACGTTTTGGCATTCTGAAAATTAAGATAGTTCTCTAATGCTGTATCACTATGCGCATATGTTGCATATAGATTAGGTACAAACCCTATAGACTTAGCAAGGGTATCAAATATTGCCTGGTGATTAGGACTTACTTCTTCTCTTGTTGGTACATTAAATGTGCTCATAATTAGTATTTTTTTTAGTTATTATTATTAAAAATCAGGAAGTTTTTACATCTCGTACATCTCATTTTAACTTAGATTATGTATTGAAATTTTATTAAAACCTGCTATGCAAAGATGAGATCTTGGTGAGAGTGATAAAAGAGCCAATCTTCCCATTATCTTGTCAATCCTTCCCTTTGTTTTTTTATTTTTGAACGGGAATCAATTCTTTTTCACAATAAAAATCATGAAGTGCTTTTTGCTCGCAGTGAGTTTTCGGATGTATAGTATTAATTGCTTTTCTGCCTCCTTTGCTAAAAATTTCAATTAAATTGAAAATCGATGTATTCTGAAGTTTCATTTTGTATTGTTTTAAATTAACAGTACAAAGATGCGTCGTAAAAACAGGGTAGAGAATGATTGTTTTTCCCGAGGACTTGTCAATTTTTCCCGATCCAAAAATTTGGTCACTTTTTTGGCTATAATAAAACCAATTATATACCAAAACAACTTAAAAACAATGAAATCTAATCATTGTTATGTGCAGTAGCGTGAGACCATTCAAATTTTTACTTTGATAGAAGTAAGTAAAGTTTTGAATCATCCTTTATAAAACAAAAAAAATCTAAAAACGAAAATTTCTGAAACCATAAACGGTATCAAAACATGAATTAGCTATTACAACTTTAATAAGAAGAAATATGTTATATTTTACTAATTACAGAAAATGGTCTATAGATTTTTATGAATAGAAATCTCTTTTCTCCTTGTCCACAGAATAATCGCACTTAGAACAAAAGTAATTACCGCCGTAAAAAAGAGGACTCCTTTATCATCGTGAATCTCAATACCAAGCTTAGTAAGATGCATAGATATCGCACCACCCAGAACACCCATTGTTATTACTGCTCCTATCCAAGTCGTTTTAGGTATCAGTAAAAGAACACCAGCAATTAGTTCAAGAACCCCTATTCCTATACGACCATAAGGTTCTAAACCTACTTTTGTAAAAATATAAACACTATCAGGGTGTGCGGTAAATTTAAACCTTAGAGTTTGTATTAAAATAATTGCAACAATTATCGGCAAAATCGATGGACCTAGTTTTTTCATAGCTCAGTTGGTTTTTGTTCTTTTTACACATAAAACTCCTTAGAAGACTTCAAAGCATATTACTTAGAAAGCAGGTATACAAAATCAATACATCTCAAAATTATAGTTTACAATATATCTAATTAGAACAAGACCCTAATTTCTCATAATGACTCTGGCTTTAGCTGCTTCTTAAACTCAGAAGGAGGAAAAGATGTATGCTTTTTAAACATTCTACTCAAGTGAGAGGCATCATCAAAACCTATTTCGTACGCGATCTCTTTTAAAGATTTATCAGTATAAATAAGTAATCTTTTAGCCTCTAAAATTATTCTATCATGAATAACTTGTAATGGGCTCTTCTCAAATTTGGCAAAATTATTTGATAATGTTTTAGGTGACTTAAACAATTTTTCTGCATAAAACTTAACTGCATGTTCCTTTCTAAAATGCATATCTACAAGAATCGTAAATTTTCTAATTATATCTACCTGATCTCCCATTTTTCCTAAACCACCTTGTTGTTTTATCAATCTCGTAGTGGTAATAATGAATCTTGCCATTAACATTTGCAACATTTCTGACTGAATCGTATCTACCGTATCCAGTTCATCCAAAAAAACATGATGTAACGTCTCTAACTTATTCAACTCCTTAGAGGTAAGAATTACTTCTGTAATCACCGAATTAGAATAAAACAGGACTCCCATACAACTAACTTCTTTATCATGATCTTTAATACAGTAAAACTCTCTATTAAATTGATATACCGTAATACCAGAACCTTGCAAGAATCTAAAGTACTGATTTGGTGTTAAGACAACGATTGTATTCCTGTCAATGTACGTTGTTATTCCATCTATTTCTAATGTAATTTGCTCTTCTCTTGACCAAATAAACGTAAACAAACCTACTTGCTTTGACTCTTTATAAAGTGATAATAATTCTTCGTCTGCAACTTTTAGTAATGCACCTGTTGAAAATTCTTTAAACTCTTTGATCATAATCAGTTGGTCGTTTTACTCATATTCAAATTACAATTTTCTTAAAAAAAGCTATCACTCAAATATAAATTATCAATTACACGTACAAAAAACATACCTCATCAAAATAACTTCAACCCAACACTATGCCGCACCCCTAAAATTTCATTAAGACTGATTAAGTATTGATTTTATAGGTTGGTCCGGCTTTGCATAAGCAAATCGATTTAATACCTCAGGCAATGCATAACCATCTAAACCTATTGACGAGACTGTTTCTGCTTTATCTAATTGCACCCAACCATCGGGATGTATTAATTCATTAGACAGGTATAAATGCTCAACAGCTCCAATCACCAAAATAGTATTATTTTCTTTGATCAAATATTCATTGACATAAGAACACCCTAATTGTATGGGACTTTTATCTACGTAAGGAGCAAAAAAATCATTTCTATAGGTAGAAATCAAATCTGTTTTATCAAATTCTGAAATATCATCCTCATATTTTGCCGACGTATGATGTGCGTCTGCAATCATATCCTTATGCACCTGATTTATTGTAAAAAAACCAGTTTCTTTGATATTCTGATACGTATTTCTAGCTACAGTAGTCGGTCTTAAAACAAAACTTAACAATGGTGGATTACTGCCAATATGGGTTATAGAGTTAAAAATCGCAAGATTTGTTTTCTCGTTTTTCCCTTTCGTTCCTAACAAATTACAAGGTTTATACCCTGTGCAACTATTCATGAGATTCGCTCGATACCTAGAAGGCATATCTGTAAGATCCTGTAATGTGTAATGATTCATTATATTTATGATAAAGATACGCTCAAAACTACTTAAATCTAATTAAACAGCATAATGAGTGAAGAATTTGAACATTATTTCGAAACAAATAAAGAAACTTAGAATAAAAAAGTAGTAGTAAATAAAGACAGTGATTTTTATGCATTGAAAAGCCTTCAAAGAAGAAAAAACATCATTAAAACGTTATGAATTAGAACCATTGGGTGATGTTTCTCAGAAAACTATACTACACCTACAATGTCATTTTGCTCAAGACACCCTAAGCCTAAGTCGAATGGGAGCAAAATGTACTGGGATCGATTTATCAAAAAAAAGGAATAGACTTAGCACAACGACTTAATGATGAGCTTCATCTCAGTGCAAGGTTTATTTGTGCTGTAAGGTATTAGATACCTCATTACATCTTACAGAAGCAGGGTTAAGAATTGAATATCTAAAGGAACATAATGAATCACCTTATGAAATATTTCTGAACATGATAAAAAATGAAGAAGAAATGTTTGTTCTAAAAGATAGATTATACCCCTTACTCTTTTCGATAAAGGCTACATTATAACTGTTTTCTGGGGAATAATTCCTACTTCTAAACTCGAAGATCGGGCATAATTCACTTATAATCCTTACATTTACCGAAGGTTTTAGTGTAAATATGTGCTTTCTGTTAGAATGAACGCAGGTCTGTTGGAAACATTAAAACTCGAATCTTCTGAACATGATTCTTTGTATAGTCCAACGGGTTATCAACCGCAAATTAATTTATGCAAACAAAAAACATTGCCATTGTAGGAAGTGGGCTTGTAGGCTCATTATTAGCCCTATATCTAAAAAAAAGAAACCATAACGTTACTGTATTTGATAGAAGACCCGACATTAGAACTATTAATTTTAGTGGTCGCTCTATTAACTTAGCTATGTCTGTAAGAGGATGGAAAACTTTGGACAAAATAGGTATTGGCGATGATGTAAGAAACTTGGCTATACCAATGCATAAACGATCTATTCATGTTTTAGGTAATCCCGAATACTCGCAACATTATGGGATGAATGGAGAAGCTATTTATTCAATCCCAAGAGGAATTCTAAATAGAGAAATGATCACATTTGCAGAAAATGCAGGAGTAGAATTTAGATTTAATGAAAAAGTATGGGATATTAATTTACCCGAAGCCAAAATCTACACCGGAGAAACAGAAAAAAGTGAGTGGAAAGAATATCAATATGATATTATTTTTGGTTGTGACGGCGCTTTCTCTCGGGTTCGACATAAAATGCAGCGAAGAAGTCGTTTTAACTATTCTCAAAATTTTTTAGATACAGGATACAAGGAATTGGGCATTCCTGCTAATCCTGATGGTACTCATCGATTAGATAAAAACTCCCTACATATATGGCCAAGAGGAGAGTTTATGCTGATAGCATTGCCAAATCTTGATGGTAGCTTTACCTGCACACTATTTATGCCACATGAAGGAAAAAACTCTTTTGAAAACCTTACAAATGAAAAGGAAGTTTTAGATTTCTGGAATTTGCATTTTCCTGATACAATTGAGTTAATGCCGGATTTGTTAAAGGATTTTATGAAAAACCCAACAAGTGCTCTTGTAACTATGAAATGTTACCCATGGACCTATTGGAACAAAATAGCATTGGTCGGCGATTCTGCCCATGCAATCGTTCCTTTTTACGGACAAGGTATGAATGCTGGTTTTGAAGACATTACGATACTCGATGAAATTATCGAAAAACATGGAGATGATAATTGGCAAGAAATATTTGAAACGTATCAAAAATCGCGCAAGCCAAATGCTGATGCAATTGCAGAATTGTCATATCGCAACTTTATCGAAATGAGTACTAAAACGGCAGATCCTAATTTTATTCTTCAAAAAAAGATAGAAAAACGTTTCTCAGAAAAATATCCTAATAAATGGTTGCCATTATACTCTAGAGTCACATTTAGTCACCGTCCATATAAAGAAGCACTTCAGATTGGAGACCAACAAGCTGCAATCATGAAAAAAGTAATGCAAATGGAAACAATTGAATCTATCTGGGACACAGATACTGTAGAAAATTATATTCTCGAGCTTTTAGAAGACAAAACACTAATCAAAACTCATTAGTCATTAACTAAGAAGTCTTTTAATCCACTTTAACTTGTTTTTAGTATATGGGGAATACTTTAAATTAAGTTCTATTAAGAAAGATTTTTGAAGAATACTTTTTTGGTGAGAAAATGTTTCGAATCCATAGCGTCCATGATATTGACCTATCCCACTATCGCCAACACCACCAAAAGGCAGCCTAGGTTCACTAAAATGCATAACAGCATCATTAATTGCTCCTCCACCAAATGAAATCTCATCGAGGACTTTCTTTTTTATCCTATTACTTTTAGTAAACACATAACAAGAAAGGGGTTTTGGCAGTTTCTTTATTTTTGTTATTGCCTCCTCTATAGACTCAAAGGAAAGTACAGGCAAAATAGGTCCAAAAATCTCCTCCTGCATTATCTTATCAGAAAACTCAACGTTAGTAAGAAGCGTCGGAGGTATACTCCTCTTTTCGGCATTATAATCACCCCCTAAACTTATTTTATCTGGATTATCCAAAAAACTAACAAGGCGTTCAAAGTTCTTGTCGTTTACTATTTGCGTATAATTATGGTTCTCCACCTGATAATCTGTGTTTAAAATTTCAGTTTTCATGGCTTCCAAAAAAGTTTTGTGCACACTTGATTCGACCATTACATAATCAGGAGCAATACAGGTTTGTCCGGCATTAAGAAATTTGGCCCAAACCAATCTTTTTACAGTCATAGCCATATTAACATCTTTGGTAATAATAGCAGGACTTTTTCCTCCCAACTCTAGGGTAACCGGTGTAAGATGTTTTGCTGCTGCTTGGTAAATAATCTTTCCTACAGGAACACTCCCGGTAAAAAATATTTTATCGAACTTAATTTTTAATAAATCTGTGGTTTCCTGCACCCCACCTTCTATCACCTTAAAAAAATTAGGATCAAAGTTTTGATTAATCAGCTTTGCCAAAGTAGAAGCCGTATTCGAAGGGACTTCGCTTGGTTTAAGTATAACTGTGCAACCAGCAGAAATAGCGGCTATAGCAGGACATAAAGATAACTGGTATGGATAATTCCAAGCGCCAATAACTAAAATAGTTCCATAAGGCTCCGGAATAATATAGCTTCTTGCAGGAAGATTTGTCAAACCAGAAAATACTCTCTTTTTTTTAGTCCATTTCTTAATTTTGGATATTGCAAGATCTATATCATGATAAATGATAGACAACTCTGTAGTATACGTCTCAAATTTCGATTTTTTAAAATCTGAATAAATAGAAGAGTACAATAGCTCCTCATTTTCTTGCAAAACACTTCTAAGACGCCTAAGTTCCTTTATTCTAAAAGATACATCCTTAGTTGTATTTGTATTAAAAAAATGGCGTTGTTGCGCTATACAATCTTCGTAATTCATGAAACTCGATTTTAGGGATTCCGAATTTCAAAAATACGGTTTTTTATAAGGCTTGTTGTTTTTTTAGCTCAAGCTCTTTTTGCATTTGTTTTACCGTCATTGTACTACCATCATGACTCCATCCTGGAGGACCAAAAATATACATGAATTTATGATACCAATTTTTTGATTTTTTGGTATCATTCCAGATATCCTTGTATTCGTGTGTTAGAATAACCCATGGATTATATGAATTAGGCGCATGAGTTACCCCATATTGAACATCTATGTTTTCATCAAGTTCTTTCCAGGTACCAAATATTTTATCAAAAATATTAAGAAAGCCTCCATGATTCTTATCCATATATTCTACATTCTTTGCATGATGTACCTGATGCATCGTATGTGTATTAAATATCTTTTCTATGATTCCCATTTTAGGAATATACACAGAATGTAATTGAAATTGCCATAAAGCCTCGATACCCAGACAAACAACTACCATTTCTGGCGGAAAACCTATTGCTGGCATCCACATATAAAATAAAGGTTTATATAACAAGGTAAACCAGCCATTACGCACTGCTGTTCCTAGATTAAAATTATCAGATGAATGATGAACGATATGCGCTGCCCACAAGGCACGTACCATATGATTCTGTCTATGAAACCAATAGTATGTATAATCATCTGCCAATTGACATAACAACCAAACATACCAAGCATATCCAAATGATTTCCAACCCATTATGTTAGTACGTACTCCGTCAATTTCTGGATTAAAAAACTCGTATACATAATGAAAAAGAACAATCGAAAAAGCCGTTTTGATTAAGGGTCCCAATATAGCAGACCCTACCCCCATAGTTAAACTCGCTTTAAGGTCTTTCCAATTATAAAGATCCTTATGATCATGTGTTTTGCTATATGTAAGTTCTAATAATATGAGTCCTAAAAAACAAGGCACTCCATAGACCAAAGGGCTGGTAAAATCCATTTTCTTATATTGAGTTTATTCCGGGGGCGGAATATAGTAAGAATTTCTTAGTATACCTTTAACAATCGAAGTGTAATTAAAGAAAAAGCACAATTTTAACGATTGTCTAAAAGAAAAGCGCATATTTATATAAAATGATAATAAAACATTAGACGAATTATTTCTCAAATAATTGAGAAGGGTCTTTAAAAGACTTAAATTCTAAGGCATTACCACATGGATCATAAAAAAACAGTGTCGCTTGTTCTCCTTTTTCTCCTTTAAACCTTATATATGGTTCTATAACAAACTTAATTTTTTTCTCAGAAAGTTTTTCTGAAAACTCTAGCCATTTTTCCCATTCTAATATCACCCCAAAATGAGGAACAGGAACATCCTTACCATCAACAGGATTACTATACTTGTTTTCTAAGTCAGACTTTGGTTTATAATGAAGAACTAACTGATGTCCAAAAAAATTAAAGTCGACCCAATGGTCACTGCTCCTCCCTTCTTCGAACTCTAGGATTGTGCTATAAAAGTTACGGGCAAGTGGTAGATCATTTACCGGGATTGCTAGATGAAACGGAGAGAGAGTTTTCATAATTTTTTAAAGAAATATAACATACATTTATTCGAAACATTAAATACAGTTTTACCTATTGTTTCACTCGATTCCATATATCAAGATACATTTTCCATTGATTATTTATTTTTTTCCAGACTACGACATATTTCCCTTTATAAACCAACTCAGAACCATCGTTATTTTTATTTTTGCCTTTATAATAACCGTAGTCATGTGCCGTATCACCAAGAATAATAATCTCTTCTGGTATAATCTCATGCTCAATAGGTACATAACCAGAAGCCCCCGACCATCTTTTCTTAATGGCCTCGTACCCGCTAATAATTGACGTATTATTTGGGAAAATTTTTGCATCCTCGGTATACGATCTTGCTATTGCTTCGTAATCCTGTTTAATATATGAAGCAGAAAATGCTGCAGACAAACTTCTTATCTGCTCTTCATCTGAGAGTGTAGAAGTATCTTTTCTTTTAACACAATCTATTTTCCAGGTAGGAAATGATATTGTTTTATCCTTATTAGTCCATTCTCCTAGCCATTTAAAACCTTTTTCATTTATTTCATGAAAGGTAATTTTAAAAAAACCCTCCATTCCGTTAGGAGCATTCTGTTTTTTATATAAAATTATCTTATCCCCTTTTTTATTTCCTTCCCATGTCCCCAAAGTAGTAGAAGGGGTCGCTGATGAATAGTAATGAACAAACCATCGACTACTATCTGCAATAAATTGACGTATGCTACCCGAATGCTTACCATCTTCCTTTATCGTTTGGTCCTGTACTGCCATACCATTCATGATATACTTGAACTCCCATGTCATTTTAACGGGTTCTGCCCATGTCTGATCTTGATTTCTTGTTTGTGAGTTACAATCACAAATACCAATCATAGGCGCATAATCCTGTATTTCTTTTGGAGCGTTCGGATTAGGTTTTCCGAAGGGATACGCACCTGTAGGTTCATAGGTGCCTTGGGATGTTATAAGACCACAAATAAGTAAAAGTACACTTAAGACCAATGTTTTCATATCATTACATAAAATTGATTCGACATGAAATTTACTTATTTTGAAAATTAAATACTTATAGAACAAAGTAGATTAAGATATTATTAACATGCAAAAGACAGGTCCTCATTCAATTTTATACTCAGCAAACTGAAAAAACTAAAGGGATAACTCAATAACACTTCAGTAATCATAAATCACACAAAAAACCTATGTATAATTATACAACTAATTCATACGGTCTCTGCGCTTTCTACTTGGCGATTTGGGGTTATTTTTTTTCGAAAAATCACCTTTCGAATTTGACTTAAAAGTAGAATTCTTTACAGAGCTTTTTTTCTTTTTTTGATCCGAATTTGTTGTTAGCGAATACTCCTTAGTCTTGCCTGAATCTGTAACATCTTGATTGATAATTTCTAATTCTTTCTCTGAAAAATAACGCCATTCTCCTACAGGAATATCCAAAGAAATATTCATTATCCGCACTCGCTTTAGTTTTATCACTTCATACCCCAAATGTTCACACATTCTTCGGATTTGCCGGTTTAGGCCTTGGGTAAGAATAATTTTGAAAGTATACTTATTAATGCGTTCAACCTCGCATTTTTTTGTGATTGTATCAAGAATAGGAACTCCATTTGCCATACGTTTGATAAATTGATCGCTAATAAGCCTATCTACAGTAACAATATATTCTTTTTCATGATTGTTTCTTGCTCTAAGAATCTTGTTAACAATATCACCATCACTAGTCAAAAAAATAAGCCCTTCACTTGGTTTATCCAATCTTCCGATAGGAAATATTCGTTTAGGGTATTTTATATAATCAATGATATTATCTTTTTCTTGCTGTGAGGTAGTACAAACAATCCCTACGGGTTTATTAAAAGCTAGATATACATGTTTTTCTTCAGAATTAGTGATTAATTCGCCATCAACATGAACTTGATCTCCTGTAGCAACTTTGGTCCCCATCTCGGGCACAACACCATTAATAGTAACTCTACCTTGATCAATAAGCTTATCTGCTTCCCTTCGGGAGCAATATCCTACTTCACTTAAAAATTTATTGAGTCTTGTTAAATTAGATTCTGACATAGTAACAAAAATAGTCTACAAATATAGTGTTTATACAAGTGCATACCATTTCTCACATAAAATCAATTATAGTGGGAGCGATGTTTCGGCTTTTATTAATCTTTTAAAAAATCTAGAATCATACGATCTACTTCCGGAAAAAACAAGGAATGACCAAATCCTTCTGTCGGAACAAGTGTAACATTTTTCCAATGTGTGCTAATTGCTTCCGCTTCTGTATAAGGTGTTATATCGTCTAGTTTATCATGAATCAATAATCCCTTAATAGTAATTTTTTTCGAAAAATCGGCCGACGAAAACTCATCAAAATAGAAACCATGTTTCTCTTTAAAATATTGATCTAAGGCTTTCATAAATTTAGTAGAAAACCTAAGCACTTGTTGATACTCTTGTACCATTCTGGATAATTCTGAAGGAGGTGCTAACATGATTAACCTATCAATTTCTTGACTCGAATGAATGTATTGATGAAAAATGGTGGTCATTCCTCCCATAGAGTGGCCAATTACATAATTAGGACGATATAACTCTATGATTTTCTGAAGACACTCTGCGTTTAGCGGAATGTTAAATATCTTTCCAGATGAATTGCCATGTGCAGGTGCATCATAAGCAATGACGTTATACCCTTGTCTCTGTAATTTTTCTATGAGCTCTCTCCAACGAAACGAATTACTTTCCCACCCATGAACTAATAAAACAGTTTCACCCATACCAGACCATCGATAGGTTTGGACATATACATCTTTTACAAGAACAACTTCATCTTCTGCTTCTTCAAGAAAATATTCTTGCTCTGGCAAAACACTCCCTTTTCTGGGAGTACAAAACAACACATATGCCTTTCTGAGCGCCTTTTTTTTATTAAAAAAAAAGAGGAATTGGATATATTTCCCAATGATTACAGGTAGTTTTTTTTTATATTTTTCTTTCATTAATCTTCACGATGAACTGCCTCCATAGTAAATGCAGGAAGACAAATGGCAAGATACTCACATTCTTCATTAAAAGGGTTAGAATATTGAATTCTTGTATGTTTTTTTATTTTTATGGATTGTCCAGCTTCTAATATTATTTTTTCATTATCAATAAAGAATTGTTTTTTACCTTTTATGATATATGTATACTCATCAAAATCAGGAGTCTGAAAAGGTTCACTCCACCCAGGAGGTGCTATCATATGAGCGATACTAATATTAGAACTTTTATCCGACGCCATTCCAAAATGTTCTTCGATTAGCTTACCATCTGTGGTAGGAACTACAAAAGGTGATTTCTGAATTGTATATTTTTTACTCATACCTTTTATTTATTATCCCAATGAATCCAAAAATGTTTAATCTTTGCAGAATCAGGGATATCTGTATCAGTTATCTTAGCATCTGTACTTGTTTGAAACTTAGCCGGTAATTCTTTCTTACTAATGGTAAAATAAGCCTGAATACTATCGACAAATATAACCGCAGTACTTAACGTGTTATTAATTTTTGAAATTGTGTAGTACTCCTTAATATCCTTAAAAACACTTGTAGAAGATAAGCCAGAAGCTGTTTTGTATCTAGGGTCAATTATTTGGATATTTTCTATGGTAGAACTAGGATCAGACTCCTCATGAGCTTCTAGCACTAATAGTTTAGCTCCACCTTTTTCATATATCTCTATTTCGTTAGACGCACTTATTAGTTGTTCTTCTCCAATTCTTTTTACAATTGAATCATTAGCAAAAATAGAATCTAAGTCTCTAACACGCGTTTCATGAGTCAAAAGCCCTACCTCATTGATGCCAATCTCAAAAGGATCTTGTTTTACTTCTTTATTACAGCTGTAAATACTTATCAAAACGAATAGGATGATAGAAATTCTTTTTATCATAATGAATTATGTATTAATTTTACTTTAGTAGTTTATTAAGTACCCCCAAAGCACCTCTTATAAAAGTAGCACTTGTAAGTACTTTTATAATTGCTTTTTCTGTAGTACTTGATTTTCTGCTTGATTTTCGAGAACTCGACGAGCTCTTATTTAATTTTTCTCTTTCTTTCTTTGCTTTTTCTTTTGCCTCTTCTGCTTCTGCTTTTTCAATTTTTTTATTCAATAACTCATAAGCACTTTCTCTATCTATTTCTTCATTATATTTAGGTATTAACTCTGATTTTTTTAACACAGCTTTTAATTCGTTATCACTTAGTATATCCATTCGACTCATCGGAGCCCTCAGCATAGTAGCTGCTAATGGTGTAGGTCTTCCCTTTTCATCTAACGCAGACACCAAAGCTTCTCCAATCCCTAAAGAGGTAAGAACTTCTTTGGTATCATAAAACTCAGAAATAGGGTAATTCTCTGCAGTTAGCTTAATTGCTTTTCTGTCTTTTGCTGTAAACGCTCTTAGCGCATGCTGAATTTTTAATCCTAATTGGCTCAAAACCCCATCTGGTACATCTGTTGGATTTTGAGTCACAAAATACAACCCTACTCCTTTTGAACGTATCAACTTTACGATACTCTCTATTTGACCCATTAACGCATTAGAAGCTTCTTTAAAAATTAGATGTGCCTCATCAAGAAAAATAACCAATTCTGGTCTACCACTATCTCCTTGCTCTGGAAAAGTTCCGTATATTTCTGCCAATAGGCTGAGCATAAAAGTCGAAAATAGTTTTGGTTTATCTTGTATGTCCGTTAATCTAATTATATTAATAATACCCCTACCATTTTCATCAATGCGACATAAATCTTGAACATCAAAAGAAGTTTCCCCAAAAAACAAATCAGCTCCTTGTTGTTCTAGCTCTACAATCTTTCGCAAAATCGCTCCAGTTGATGCTGTAGATATACGTCCATAATCTTTTTCAAGCGTCTCTCTTCCCTCTTTTGTTGCAAATTGTAGTACCTTTTTAAGATCCTTAAGATCTAATAACGGCAATTTATTATCATCACAATACTTAAAAATTACAGAAATAATTCCTGCCTGAGTAGAAGTAACATCTAGAATTCTAGATAACAGAACTGGTCCAAACTCACTAACTGTAGCACGAAGTCGAACTCCATCTTGCTCAGACAAGCTTAATATCTCTACGGGAAATGCTTTAGGGTCAAAAGGTATTCCTATTTTTTCATGGCGCTCATCAATTTTTGCATGCCCAGGACTTGCTGCTGCAATACCACTGAGATCTCCTTTAATATCCATTAAAACTACAGGAATCCCCTGCTCACTCAAATTTTCTGCAATAACTTGTAATGTTTTTGTTTTACCAGTACCCGTAGCACCTGCTATCAACCCATGACGGTTTAACGTTTTGAGAGGTATCTTTACATGAGCTTCAGTTATTGTTTCTCCTTTATGCATTGCAGCCCCCATTGTAAGGAAATCCCCTTTTGTTTTGTAACCTTCATTGATATGATCAAGAAATGCCTGATTATCGCTCATAATTTGATATAATTTTTCATAAAAATAGCAATCTTAATTTTTCTATTGAAATTATACGTTATTTTTAATACAAAGTAAAAAAAATTACTAACCTATAACAACTCATAAAACCATATGAAAAAAGTTATATCAATTGGTTTACTGTTCCTATTAATAAGTTGTAAACCAAATTCTCCAACTTCCGAAAACTCAATAATTTTTCATAAGACTCATGAACCAAAAAAGGCAAATGCGCCATTTTCTGATGCTGTACAAGTAGGTAATTTATTCTTTTTATCAGGACAAATAGGCATAAATCATACAACAAGAAAACTTGTTGACGGCGGTATAGAAGCAGAAACAAAACAAGCTCTTGAGAATATCAAATCCGTCCTAGAACAACATGATATGAAAATGGACAATATTGTTAAGTGCACAGTCATACTATCTAACATAGAAGATTTTGCTTCTTTTAATAAAATATACAAAATGTATCTACCTCAAAAACCCGCACGAACTACATTTGCGGCTTCTGGATTAGCACTTGGCGCAAAAATAGAAATCGAATGTATTGCTGCTAAATAAATTGTGTAACCAAAAACACCCAAAATACTAACACGTGATCAAGAAACCACTATTTTTAACTGAAATCAAAAAAGTGTAAACCACTTCATAGTATCAGAATTATCTAAAAATCCGAATTCATAATCATAACTTGATAATTTATTATTATTTACCTTTGCACCCTTATGCAAGAGAGTGTACAAAAATTGGTAAACATGGGTAAGATGCTTCCTTTAATGGAAGAATTTTATACTATTCAGGGAGAAGGGTTTCATAAAGGAACAGCTGCGTATTTCGTAAGGATTGGTGGCTGCGATGTTGGTTGCCATTGGTGTGATGTAAAGGAGAGTTGGAACGCAGAATTACATCCCCCTACAGATACAGATATTATTATCACAAATTCTCTTAGGCATAGCAATGTAATTGTTGTTACAGGAGGTGAACCATTGACATGGGATATGAACCCTCTAACTAGAGGTCTTAAAGAAAAAGGTGCACAAACACATATAGAAACCTCTGGTGCATATCCACTTACTGGAGATTGGGATTGGATTTGTCTTTCGCCCAAAAAAGTAAAACTTCCAACAGAAGAAATTTATTCTAAAGCAGATGAATTAAAGTGCATAGTATACAATAAAAATGATTTTGAGTTTGCAGAGCAACAAGCATCAAAAGTGCAAGATAATTGTATACTGTATCTACAACCAGAATGGAGTGTACGGGAAAAAATAATTCCACTTATAGTGGATTATGTTATGAAAAACCCAAAATGGAAAATATCTCTACAGACTCATAAATATCTCAATATCCCATAGTGAAACACCTTTTTTTAACGGGTTGCTGACGTTTTACAAAAATATACAAGTATCTAGCATTTAGAGTTTTACGGAAAAACCATATTGTCATTGACAAATTCCCTTGAGCTCATTTTTAACTTGAAGGAAAAATACTACAGACTGCTTTCTACTTAACATTTTTTTATAGTTTTTTAACTATGTTTTTCAAACTTGTATCGAAAACAGAATTTTTACTTTTGTTTTATTTTATCTAACTATCAGATATCCTTAATTTTACCCCAAAATCATTTAAATCATAATTTTATGGGACAGTTTTACACAACTTTTGGATTAACTTTTAGATCAGTGCTTAATTTTATTAAGGAGTTACCTGGTGCATCTCTTTATGCAATGCGCAGATAATTAAGAGCTACTTGATTTGATTAATTCTTAGAAAACAGAACTCTAAATTAGCAAAAAACTCAACTCATTTTTGACAAACCTGTAAGTTTTTGTGCTTGTCAAAATACTTTTATATATCATTGCTAAGGATGTAGTTCTTTTTTTTATTTTCAAATTTTAAAGTAGACACGATCATTACGTTAAATTGTGTCATTAAGTTAAAGGAAAAATTAAACCTTATTAGGCTTTTTACTATCGACCTATTTTTAGTATTATGCCTAGATATTTACATCAAATTTTTATTAAAACTTTTAAAGTTTTGTCCCCCAAAATAATTCTTTAACAATCGTTTTCAAAAAATAGAATATAGGGCTGTTTAACCTATAACTTAATGACATTGATTTTTTACCCATCTTATACTTCATAGACTGGGGTTTATTAAATATAGTTTACTAACTATATATACACTACAGCAATAATAAGATTATTGTTCGATCAAAAAATTTATTGAGACCTTCTTTATCTTAAGGTATTTTGCTTTACCTCTAAAAACTAAGGCAAACACTCTGGTTTCTGATCAATCGTAGCTGAACTACCTTAAAAAATTAGTGAAACACATGTTTTTATAATTTTCTAAGCTTATTTAAGAAGCTATAGTACAGACAATAGCTAAAAAGTTTCTCTTCCCACTTTCGAAATGCATCTATTTTATCTACTTTTATTTTTTATATCAGAACAGATGAAAAAAAGCATTCTTATTTTATTTATACTTACTTCTTTTACCACATTATTATCTTGTAAAACAGAGTCTCGAAATGATCAAAATCTCGTTAAAGAAATCGTCTTTACCAAAGAAGGAGAACTCTCAATATTCGGTAAAAGTAATTCGGAATTCAATATTATAACTGAGTTAGATATAGAATTAGCTGATGATGAGTATCAAATACAAACTGGTCTTATGTATCGAGAATCTATGCTAGATAACCAAGGAATGTTGTTCGTTTTTCCTGAGGAAGCTCAACGATCTTTTTACATGAAAAACACAGAATTCTCTCTAGATATCATTTTTATTGATGGTCAAAAGAAAGTAGTAAGTATACAAAAAAATGCTAAACCTTTTGATGAAACATCTTTGCCCTCTTTAGAACCCGCACAATTTGTACTAGAAGTAAACGCTTCACTTACCGAGGTCTGGAACCTTAAGGTTGGTGATTCTATTTCTTTTACCAAAATGTAATTAAGTAACCCAAAAAGACTGATAAAATCAGTCTTTTTTGCTATAGATTATACTTTCTTACTTCTACTTTCTAAAATAGCTTTTTTAAGTATCTGTCCGAACTCAAACATGTCCTCATATGAGCAATAGAAAGGAGCCGGGGCCAATCTAATTACATTAGGTTCTCGCCAATCGGTAATCACTCCATTTTTCATCAGATAATCAAATATTTTTCTCCCTTCGCCATGTAAAAATACCGAAAGTTGTGTACCTCTATCTTTTTGGGAAGAAGGTGTTATAATTTCAAAATCACTATCTGACTCAACAGCAATTTCCTTTAAAACATAGGTTAGAAAGGAAACCATAAGATTTCGCTTTTTGATAAGGGAATCCATACCAACGGTATCAAACAATTCTAAGGAAGCCAAGTAAGGTGCTAATGCCAGAATTGGAGCATTACTCAATTGCCAAGCATCAGCATTGTTCATAGGCTCAAACTCTGGTTTCATAAGAAAACGAGTTTCTTTGCTTGTTCCCCACCAACCTTCGAATCTATTAATATTTTTTTGTCCGTGAAAACGTTCATGTATGAAACAACCAGATGCATTACCCGGACCACTATTCATATACTTATAGCTACACCAAGAAGCAAAATCTACATTCCAATTATGTAGTTCTAATTTTATATTCCCCGCTGCATGAGCTAGATCCCACCCGACCATTGCTCCTACGGCATGTCCTGCTTCAGTAATAGCCTTCATATCGAACACTTGTCCTGTATAATAATTCACACCACCTATCAGCAACAAAGCACACTCATCACCTACTTCCTCTATAGTATCAAGTATGTCTTGAGTCCTAAAATTGTGCTCTCCTTCTCTTTTTTTTATTTCTACAATGGCATCTGTATGTTCATATCCATGAAATCTAACCTGGCTCTGCAATAAATACTGATCACTAGGAAAAGCCTTTTCTTCACAAATAATCTTATAGCGTTTCCCTTGGGGCCGATAAAAAGAAACCATTAATAAATGAAGATTCACAGTCAAGGTATTCATAACTGTAATTTCTTGAGGTTTTGCCCCTACAATTTTACTAAGTGGTATTGCTAAACGCTCATGATAATCCCACCACGGTTTTTCTGCATAAAAATGTCCTTCTACCGCCAAATCTGCCCAATCCTTCATAACCTCATCAACATATTTCTGCGTATTCTTAGGTTGAAGGCCCAATGAATTTCCCGCAAAATAAATTACTTCTTTTCCTTCTACTTTAGGGAATAAGAATTGGTCTTTATATGCTCTTAATTCATCTTTTTGATCTAATTCTTGAGCAAATTCTCTAGTATTCTCGAACTGCATTCGTTGCTTTTTACATCAAAAATACACAATCTCCTCTTTAAACACCTAAAAAATAATTTGTATTAGAATTAGACAGTATAATCTTTTATAGACTAAAGTTTTTTTAGTTTTGTAAAAAAATCACACCATGCATTTTATTCCTGAAGAATTAGACACCTATGTGGTAAAACACAGTCAAAAAGAACCCGAATTATTGCAACAATTAACAAGAGAGACGTACCAAAAAATACTTCAGCCCAGAATGCTAAGTGGCCCCTACCAAGGTAGAGTTTTAAGTATGTTATCTAAACTGGTTAATCCAAAAAACATCTTAGAAATAGGGACGTATACAGGATATTCTGCATTATGCTTGGCAGAAGGCATGCAAAACAATGGGGCCTTGCATACCATTGATATAAATGAAGAGTTAGAGGATTTTCAGAGAAAATATTTCAACCTTTCGCCTTATGGCAATAAAATACATCAACATATAGGAGACGCTACTAAAATCATTGACTCTATTAACCTAACATTTGATTTGGTTTTTATAGATGCTGATAAACCAAACTATAGCAATTATTTTGAATTGATAATTAACAAAATGAATCCAGGTGGCATTATCCTTTCTGATAATGTATTATGGAGTGGTAAGGTGATTCAAAAAATTAAAAAAGATGATATTACTACTAAAGCGTTGTTAGACTACAATAAACTTCTTGTAGAAGACGAAAGAGTAGAAACTGTGCTATTACCTATACGCGATGGTCTAACCATCAGTAGAGTTACATCAATCTAATTTGCCTGTGCGTGCGTGAAGAACATCGCAGAGTTTCCTTTTAATAAAAAAGCTCAGTTATTTTGCTTACACAATAACTGAGCTTTTTAAGGTAATCTATCCATTGGGGGATGGGAGATTATTGTACCGCTTTGAGCGCGTCTATATTACCATATCCAAAATCACTATCTGGATTAGGGTAAAACTCTCCGGCTTGCTTTAATTTATTAAGTACTTGATCTCTTGACATACTTGGGTTTGTAGCCCATACCAATGCTGCAATACCCGCTGTTGTAGCAGTTGCTATAGAGGACCCACCTGCATAAGATTTATCACCTGTATTAAACCCGATCACGGGTGAAGTTCTATCGGTATTTGCTGCTCTTTGCATTACAATAGTAAAATCAATTTTACTACCATCATGACAAATATCACAAGTATTATAGCCATTATCCTTTATTCCTGTCACTGCCACAGTTTCTGACATACTTGCAGGAAAAATGACACCATACCAATTGGTAAATGTGGTAGAAGTACCTCCTGCCGCAATAATCATTTTTCCTTTCGAATAGGCATATTTTACTGCATCTTTTACGTTACCAATAGACCAAGGGTATCCTACTGACATAGAAATAATCTTAACATCTGACCTATTTGCCAAGCTTTCTAACGCATTACTCACTCCTTTTCTCTCATGATAATCATTTAATACTACATCTTCTGTTCCTCTATATGCTACAAGATTACAATTATAAGCAACTCCTACCGGCATAAGATCATTGTTTCTTGGTGATGCCAACGCAGAGGCCATCTGCGTACCATGACCGCATTTATCATTTGGACCATCCGTACCACTAGCCCACCACCAAAAGGAGTCTATATATGTTCCATAACGTTCTACCGTTCTTCCTGAAGAAACGCCATCATTAAATCCATTACCCAACAAATTCTGACTTGCTGATATACCCGTATCAATTAGACCAACAGTAATACCAGCACCAGTACTATAGTCCCATGCTTGTGTCACATTGTGGATGTCAAAATTCCATGGTAACCAAGCATTTGGTGAAATCACTCTATAATCAGCACTGTTAATATTCTCTCCGCTTGTTACACACCCCGCAGATTTTTGCTGACTTACCGATACCTTTTCCTCTAGATACAAACCATATGAAGGATCCAAATAACGTATTTGCTCAGCATTTTGAAGAGCCAATATCGTTGTGAAATTTGATATTTCTGCATCAATCACATTCAACGTTTCATCTGCTAAAATTTTGTCGCTAGATTTTAGTAATCCCTCTCCCGATTGCACTAATGAAAGTACATTTTCTCTTGCAGTAATTAAGTTCGAGGATTTCTTACCAGGCTCAGAAAAACTTTGTCCTTCATCCCCATATCCAATACTCAAAATACCTTCTCCATGAACAACTGCACTCCATAATACATTTGTAGGTGCATTTTTCCATATTACATCACCATTTTGTTTCAATTCGCTTTCTATATAAGCATTAATTTCTGTTACAGAAAGTAGTTCTTGTGTTTTTGTATCCGTATTGCTGATACTTTGATCTATTATTTCGTTTGTGTCCTCATTAGTACATGATAGCACAAATAATAGTGTCATGACTATTAGTGTGAATTTTTTCATTTTTAGAATAAGATTTATGAGTTTGTGTTAAAAACTGTGTAATCGAAATAGCTAAGTTTTAAATTTTAACAATTACACAATTTAAATACTAATATATTAAATAATTATTAAATTTTAACACATTAACTTGTCAAAATAACAAAATCACAATTATCTATTTTCCAAAGCATGAATAACTTATATGATGTGCACTTCGGGTTTATCGTAAAGAAATTAGTAAATTTCTGAATATAAAAAGTAAAAAAACTGCGATCTGTTTTACCAAATAACAGTCATAAATTAATGATTAGTAGCTTTCATTTTCAACATACAGATAATGAAAGAGCATGCGCCATTACATCTCATAAATACTTATGCAAAAAGTAATTAATTCTACATCTTAAAAAACTTAAGGTATCTAGAAAAATAAGCGGAAAGTACTTGTTTCAAAATTGAACAAGTAAAATTAGTTTTTTTAAGCTATTACTGTACTGGGAAAGCAACCTAAAACTTACGCTTAATAGATCCGGTAATGTCATCTATCTCTTCTTGAACCTTACCTATTTCTTTTTTTACATCAGAAGTAATTGATGAAGTTACATCGGCATCAAGTCCATGCATATCTGCACTCTTTGTAATTTCAGTTTTGATGTCATTAGTCGCATCTTTTATTACACGCATTCCTTTACCTAATCCTCTTGCTATTTCAGGTATTTTATCAGCACCGAAAACCATCACCAATATAAAAACTATAAAAGCTATCTCTGTTCCGCTAATAAATAAGGGTAATACTGTCATAACAATGCAAATATAGGTAATATTATATATAAAAAAACCATTCAAATATACTTCGAATGGCTTCTTTTTATAGAAATTAATCAAGAAACTATTGTCCCTTAACTTTATTTTTAAATTGTTCGAATTTCCCCAATGTATTTTGTTGAGGCCAACTATTGTTAGAAGTATCAATATCCGCAGTTTCTTGTTTTGGATCTACAACAATTTTAGAAATAGCTTTTTCTGCTGCAATTGCTCTCTTAACAACATGATCATTTTTTCTCCATATTTCTGCAGGATAAGTAATAGTTTCTTTAGTCCCATCCTCATAGGTGTACTCAACAATTAGAGGCATCACCAGTCCTCCTGGTTTCTCAAAAGTAACCTCATAGAAAAACTTAGGTTCTTTGAGTTTTTGACGTTCTTCTGGCGAAAAATTATCCATAACATATTCTTTTAATGCTATTGGATCCTCAATAATACCATCATTTTTCTTTATTCTATTATATTGGTCACTACCTTCTTCTACCATTATTACTAAATCAGATGGGTTGGCAAATCGCAAACTCCTGCTAGTCGAAGCAAATTTCTGAGCATTAAGTGTAGGAACTTTTGAAACCACATACTTCTTAACATCTCGTACTCCTATATCTGTATAATCTGTAGTGTAGAACCATCCTCTCCAAAACCAATCTAAATCAAAGGCAGAAGCGTCTTCCATAGTTCTAAAAAAGTCCTCTGGCGTCGGATGCTTGAACATCCATCTTTGGGAATAGGTTCTAAATGAATAATCAAAAAGATCTCTTCCCATTACAGTTTCTCTCAAAATATTCAGTGCAGTTGCTGGTTTTGCATATGCATTCGGACCAAACTGATGAATATTGTTAGACTGTGTCATAATTGGCGACAACTTACTCTGATTACCGCTCATATAAGGAACAATTTTTTGTGCTGGTCCTCGGCGAGATGGATACTTTGAATCAGATCCCAATGCTTTTGGATACCACTCTCCAAAATCCTGTTCAGCAACATACTGCACAAAAGTATTTAAACCTTCATCCATCCATGTCCATTGACGTTCATCACTATTAACAATCATAGGGAAAAAATTATGCCCAACCTCATGGATAATAACACTCATCATTCCGTATTTAGTACGATCACTAAAATTACCATTCTTATCTGGTCTACCATAATTCCAACAAATCATAGGGTATTCCATTCCTTGATTTTTTGCGTGTACAGAGATAGCCTTATGATACGGATAATCAAAAGTCATTCGACTATATGATTTAAGTGTACTAGCCACAACTTTTGTTGACCAATCTTCCCACAGTGGATTCCCTTCTTTAGGATACATTGAGACGGCCATTATATCTTTTCCTCCAATCTTTACAGCCATCATATCCCAAATAAACCTTCTCGACGTTGCAAAACCAAAATCTCGAACATTTTCAGCTTTTAATCTCCATGTTTTCTTTTGACTAGAAAAAACTTTTTCTTTGGCTATTGCTTCCTTTTCAGTAACAATAACTACCGGAGAATCATAGGATTTTTTGGCCTTTTCATATCGAGTCAACATTTCTTTAGTAAAGACTTCCTTTCTATTCATTAAGACTCCGGTTCCATCAAGGATATGATCTGCAGGAACCGTAATATTTACCTCAAAATTCCCAAACGGTAAAGCGAATTCTCCTCTACCCCAAAATTGATGATTTTGCCATCCTTCAACATCATTATATACTGCCATTCGAGGATAAAATTGAGCGATCACATAAGCCCTATTACCATCCTCAAATTGTTCATATCCAGAACGTCCTCTTCCATTAACATGGTCATTTATATTATACCACCAGTCGATTGAAAACACAAATTTATCACCAGATGCTAAATGCTTAGGCATTTCTATACGCATCATAGTTCTATTTATGGTATATGTTAGTGGTTTTCCATTAGAATCTTTTACTGCAGTGATATTAAAACCTCCATCAAATCGCTCTGCCAAATACTTAGTAATAAAACCTTGAGGTGACGAGGCGGGATCAACTCCACTTCCTTCTATTAAAGGTGTTTTTGAATCTTTTGCTCGCATATTTTGATCCAATTGAACCCACAGAAACTCTAAATTATCAGGAGAATTGTTTGTGTATGTAATGGTTTCGCTACCCGATATTTTTTTATTTTTATCATCAAGCTCTATGTCCATTTTATAATCTGCCTGCTGCTGATAATATGCCGGACCTGGTGCCCCAGAACCAGTTCGATACATATTGGGAGTAGCAAATTCATCATACATTTGCTTAAATTTGTTCTTATTTGTATGTCCTAATTCACGTTCATTTTTCGCCGCTCCCTGATCTTGAGCATAGGTAACTGCTCCCAACATCAAAAAAATCGCCAAAAGGACTAAAAGTATTTTTTTCATTTAATTCATTTTGAGTTTATGTTTAGTCACGCAAATTACTTGTTTTTTAAAAGTTTAAATAATTTATTTACTAAACTTTAACATCCCGGTCTCTCTTTCTTTTTCAAGGATTAGACTTTTGCGCTTTTTTTCTTTCTTAACGTGAACTATATTTTGTTGTTCCTCAAAAAGATCCATCAAAACTTTATTCGTCACCTCTATAGTTTCTAAAGATGAAACATCTTCTACTTCGAGATAAAAAATAATAAGGTCATCTTCATATTCTTTGCCAATAAAAACAAAAGATTCTCTTTTTCCATTTACAACAAATACAAGTTTTTCATTAAGATAACTACTCAAATAAGCATCAACACCTTTGGTCTCTTTTCCTTTATCCAAAAAGATAGATTGGTCATACCTTTCTTTTAAAAGATCCTCGATATCATCTACAAAAACTCTTGTAATCACCTGAATAGAACTACTTTTAACATTAAACTCTACTTCTGTAACGCTAACATAAAATTTATGCCCATTAGTAAAAGAGCTAAGCAAAAATGTAAGAATAAAAAGAAATGTAAAGACAATTTTCTTCATTATAAAAAAATTATTAAATGATAAATGTAAATTAAATTTAGTCTTACTAGACAAAAAATCATACCAAACTTTGCAAAACCTACATTGAGTCTTGGTTACTCAATCTCCTTGTGTTTTTTATACGACACTATTTTTTTTTCAAAAAACTCGAGTAGAGCCAAACCATCGGGACTTCTTAGGAGTGGTTTAAAAGACACATCATTAGCACAATAGTACATAAAATCAGTAACTAACTCTTCGGGTAATTTTAAACTATCTATAAAAAAAGTTTTGTGAAGTGAATGTTCACCTTCTTGTACTATTTTTTTGAGGTCTTCTATCCTCTTTATTTCTTTTAATTTTTCTATTGCACCACTAAAATAATTAAGAGGACGGTCTATTATTCCGCTTTTTGCTGTCATAATTCTTCTTTCGGCCAAAGTTGGCTGGGGTCTATCACTAAAAGGAAGGCCTAATATTTGATTATCAACAAAAGGGGTAATTGCTACCATACTCATATCTTTTTTCAAATTACCAGACAACTTAACATTACTCATATTCACTTGATCTAATTGCTCAACACCAGACCTTAGTATAACAGTAATAATATCCTGCGATACTATATCTTGAGTCACCACAACTGACTTAGTTTCATATTGTACAGACGAAAAAACCAGAGAATCCCCTTTAACTGCGGGTATTTCGAAAAAACCATGATCATCATTCGTGGTTCCTATTTCTTGGGTGAAATTAATAATATTAATGGCGTATCCCTTTAGAGAATCCGCGATAATTTTTCCTTTAATAGCATTTGATTGTGCAAATATTTGAAAAGAAGAAAGTAAAAAAAGAAAAAGTAAAGATTTTGTCATATATATCATCTAACATAACCTTTACCTACCTCCTACATAAAGATTATCAGAAGAAAGACGATAAAAACACTATATAATTACAAAACCTTCGAATATTAGTGTTCTTTCAAAAACAAATTACTTTGGAACACCAAAAATTGCAATAGATCTAATTCTTTTCCCTCGTTAAAATAACTTTTGTTTAACCCATTACTTTCTGCGAAGAAAATAAAATCATTGATTTGATTGATTTCTAGAGCTAAATAATCTTTAAAAAACTGGTCATCATATACATCACGAATTCTAACATCTATATCTGTGGCATTCTTTTTCTTTTTAGACTTTTTTGTTTTATACGCTGCCTTAAAAAGATTAACAAAATTCAGACCATTAATCATCCTGTCCTCTAGCAATACTTTATTCTCTAAAAATGATAAATTATCCTGTGTAAAATCATAATGAATATCATTAACTATAGACGACGTTTCATCTTCAACCTCATTCAATCCTCCGACACTTACATCTATTTTTCCCACGTCAGCAGTAACGTTACCCAACAAATCGTAAGGAGTAACCACTACTTCTTCTAGTTGATTTACTGTTTCGTGTAAAAATATGTGTAATCGCTTACTGTCAACAACTCCCTTATCAACTAATATTATAAAATGTTGATATTGCATTGCAACTACCTCTATTCTATCATTGATTCCTGCATTAATCTTGAACCACCCCTCTTTATTTGTTATAGTACCCTTATCTGTACTTCGGTTATAGACCACAACACCTTCTACATTGTCTCCAATTGGGGCACTAATTTTACCTTCTACCATAACACGGGAGGTAATTTGAGCAAAAGAAATACTCACAAAAAAACACACAAAAAGTAGGGATAATTTTATTTTCATAGCAAATCGGGTTAATTTTATGTTTTAAGATACTACATTTTTTTCTCTTCTGAGAAGAATTGAGTATAAGAAAACGTTAAACTACTTTTATAAAAAATAATGGCAAACTGTATAATCGCAAGCACATCAACACTTCACGGGAGTGATCCTCTAATGTATCTAAAAGAATCCTTAGTAAAATTATACGCAGATTGCAAGGAAATACTTTTTATCCCCTATGCGAGACCTGGAGGGATTTCTCATGATGAATATACCATTGGTGTAAATAACATTTTCAAAAAAATAGATAAAAAAATTAGTAGTATTCATATGTTCGACAATCCCATTGAAGCGATTACAGATGCCAAAGGTATCTACACAGGTGGTGGAAATACATTTTTGCTTGTAGACCAACTACATCGACAAGGGATTATTGAACCACTAACAAAAGCTATACTATCCGGAGTACCCTATCTGGGAACAAGCGCAGGGAGTAATATCTGTGGTTTAGATATGAAAACAACAAACGATATGCCTATCGTTCATCCCCAAAGTTTTAAAACCTTAGGGGTGGTTCCTTTTAATATCAATCCTCATTATCTTGATCCAGATCCAACCTCAAAACACAAGGGAGAAACTCGAGAAACTAGAATAAAAGAGTTCCATCAATTAAACCCACAACCTGTTGTTGGGCTAAGAGAAGGAAGTTGGTTACGCGTAACGAATAGTGAAATCTTCTTGCGAGGCGGTTTATCAGCTAGAATTTTTGAAAAAAACAAAACCCCTTATGAACTAGAAAATGGAAGCTCTTTATCTGAATTAAATTAAAAGATGCTATGATAGACTATCAAAAAATACTTGATTCTATACAATCCGAATTATCTGTTCTACCTCATACAGGAAAAGTAGCCTCTTATATTCCTGAATTAGCACAAGTTGAATCCGAAAAATTAGGAATGCATCTGTATAGTATCAACTCAGAACATTACAGTTTTGGAGATAGTAATGAACTATTTTCGATACAAAGTATTTCAAAAGTATTTGCTCTTACATTAGCTATGTCTTTAGTAGAAGATAAAGACATATTTAAGAGAGTTGATGTAGAACCGTCTGGAGATCCTTTTAATTCTTTAGTACAATTAGAATATGAAAACGGAATCCCTAGAAATCCCTTTATCAATGCCGGAGCATTGGTCATTTGCGACATCCTTATTTCGATATTAAAAGACCCTAGAAAAGATTTTCTAGAATTTATCCATAAAATAACAGGAAATAAAACAATTAATATCAACACAAAAGTATATGAATCAGAAAAAGCATACAGCCACCGCAATGCGGCATTATTAAATTTGATGAAATCTTTTGGAAACATTACAAATAACCTAGAAACGGTTCTTGATTTTTATATTTACCAATGTGCAATAGCCATGTCTTGTAAAGATTTATCTACGGCATTTATGATCTATGCCAATGCAGGGAAAACCCTAAATAACCAAAAGATTATTTCGTTTCAAAAAACGAAACGTATTAATGCTATTATGCAAACCTGTGGATTCTATGATGAGGCAGGAGAGTTTAGTTTCAGGGTAGGATTACCAGGAAAAAGTGGTGTTGGCGGCGGCATTTCTGCTATTCATCCTGGGCAATATGCCGTTACTGTCTGGAGCCCTCCTCTAAACCCTAAGGGCAACTCAGAACTAGGCATGCATGCGCTTGAAGAGCTAACAACGTTAACTGGTTTTTCTATTTTTTAATATCACTGAGCATCAAATTGAAATAAGTTCCAAAAAAATTAATTTCATCAAAACTTTATTAAATTCTTTTTTAACACAAAATCATAGATGCTTATTTAAAATAAAAGATATGAACAAAAGAATAATATATATATCCGTATTAATACTCCTCATTAGCACAACAATACTATATCTTAATCATTTTGATAATTCATTTCATTTTGATGACTCTCATACAGTAACAGGAAATGTTTACATACAAGACATCAAAAACATACCTTTATTTTTTAAAGATGGAAGTACAATAAGCTCATTACCACAGAATCAATCATACCGCCCCATTGTAACCACCTCACTTGCAATTGATTATTGGTTAGGAAAAGGATATATTCCTTTTTATTTTCATATTACATCTTTTATACTATTTCTGATACAAGGAGTTCTTATTTTCTTTATAGCCAAAAGAATTATAGATCTCTCAAGAGAGAGTTCATACAATACATACATAAGTGGATTTATAGCATTATGGTATATGATTCATCCTGTAATGGCTGAAACAGTAAATTATGTAATCGCACGATCAGACTTACAATCCACCTTTTTTGTAGCACTTTCATTTATTTTATATCAATATTCAAAAAAAGCAAAAAAATATTACTTGTATCTAATTCCTATAATTATCGGAGCTCTAGCTAAACCTACTGCCATAATGTTTGCTCCTCTATTCTTTGTCTACGTTACTTTATTCGAAGAAAAAATGAGTTTCATTCAATTATTCAATCCTAAGAATTTAAAAAAAACATTTTCTGCCCTTAAAAAAACACTCCCCGCAATACTTGTATGCGCATCATTATACATGTTTATAATAACAATGACACCCGAAAGTTATACTACAGGGTCGGCAAAAACTCTGAATTACCTTATTACACAACCTTTTGTAATTACATACTATTTTATTAGTAGCATATTGCCAATTCACCTCAGTGCAGATACCGATTGGAAAGTTTTTGATAACATCTGGTCGTATAAATTCTTTTTAGGAATTCTATTTGTAATCATACTAATAAGTATTGCTTTTATATCTTCAAAGAAAAAAAAGTATTACCCAATCAGTTTTGGGATTGCTTGGTTCTTTATTTCCCTTATACCTTCATCAAGTATTATCCCCTTAGCCGAAGTCATGAATGATCATCGTATGTTTTTCCCATATATAGGTTTATTAATAGCATTGGGATGGGGAGCAGCATTACTAGCTATGCGGATTCAAAAAAAGTACTCGGTTAATAAAAGATATGGTGTACTATGTATATCCAGCATATTGTTACTATATGCTTATGGTACATATCAAAGGAATGAGGTATGGGATAATGACGAAAGCCTTTGGAAAGATGTAACAATAAAAAGTCCGAAAAACGGCAGAGGATTAATGAATTATGGACTTTCTCAAATGTCCAAAGGAGAATATAAAATAGCCGAAAAATATTTCTTGAAAGCATTAGAATACACTCCTTATTACCATACATTATATATAAATCTGGGGATATTAAATAATACTCAAGGCAATACAGAATCCGCCGAAAAATATTTTAAAGAAGCAATTAAATATGGCTCAAAATACTACAGCCCAAGGTTTTATTATGGTAGATTTTTAACTAGAAACAACCGAGCGGCTGAAGCTATTGAACAACTTTCAAAAGCACTAGATATCTCTCCATCTCATATTACAACAAGATTACTACTAATGGAGAATTATCTTGAACTAGAAGACTGGGATAATCTACAAAAAATAGCGAAACAAACTTTGAGTATTGATAAAAACAATAAAAAAGCGCAATTATTTCTAGTTTCAAGTGTAGAAAAAATAAGTAAACTAGAAACCGAAGAAAAAGAAATATTAGTAAACCCTTCTGCTCAAAAATACTTGAATTTAAGCCTAAAATACTATCAGAAAAAACAATATATCAAATGTGTAGAAATGGCTCAAAAAGCTATTGATCTGCAACCTGATTACTCAGAAGCTTATAATAATATTTGCACCGCTTATAACCTTCTTGGAGATTACGAAAAAGCCATTAACGCTTGTAATAAGGCCTTAGCAATAAACCCCGGTTATAATCTAGCCAAAAACAACCTAAAAGATGTACTAGAACGAAAAACCAAATTAAAGAATCATACCCTGAAACTTGCAGAAAATTCATCTGAGGCAAATTATCTAGATCTAAGCCTATTTTACTATAAAAATGGAAGATATGTGAGGTGTATTGAAATAGCTAAAGAAGGAATTATTAAACACCCAAATTCTGATAATTTATACAACAATATTTGTGCAGCATATAATGAATTAAAAGACTGGGAAAATGCTTATAAAGCAGGGCAAAAAGGATTAAAACTCAATCCTGATAATCAACTCCTTAAAAACAATTATCATATAGCTAAAAAAAATAGAATTGAGTAGGTGATAGTATCAATATGCATCAAAGTCCAAAGCACTGAACTGCACTCCCGAAAAATTAAATTCTCTCCCCTTCTCTGTAAGATCTTTAAAAATTAAATTAAGAGGAGAGGGTCTCATTTTTTTCGGAATATCAAAATAAAAAGATTTTTTCCAATCAATTTTATCATCTATTCCAATCCAAAGTTGAATAGGTCTAAATCCTAGAGTATTTTGGGTGTTTTTTAGTCTATAGGAAGCATCAAAATCTTTTAGAATTCCTTGTATCCCAAAGCTATCAGTCGGCGCTAAAACTCTATTGTTTTTAACCTGATATTTGAGTTCTGGATTTGCCAAACGCCAACGTACAGACTCATCATCCCAAACACGTTGATAATCAATATGATTATTACTGTTCTTTTGAACTATTTTACCCCAACCTAATTTGGCATTAAGCATACCAACCAATTGAAAATCAAGCTTTTTTAAAAAACCTGATGTGCTTTGCGCATTAGCCACCCCAATAACAAAACCAAAACCCAGATCTGAAGCTCTTTGATAGCTTTTTGCCGCCAAAATCGGAAACAATTTTTTCCCTCTATGTTGAGGGTGAGTTGCTGTATTTAACGATAACAAACCCTTTTCTTCTTTACCATGTACCAGAGCTTTAATAGGCATTAATGCGTAATGTGCAGCTAATTCATCGTTTAGAAAAGCATTAAAACCAATCATGGACCCCACAGGATTTTCAACATATTGCCACTTTACAAATTCCTCCGTATATTTCTCGGCTTTAGGAAACGTAACCCTAAGAAGATTTGTTATCTTGTGAATCGACTCACCATCCGTTTTTATTGGTAAAAAATCATAACTCATTTATAACATTCGTTTTAGGGATTAATTTTTCAAAATCACAGGCTGTAATCATTTTTCTAATAATAAATCTAAGCTTTCTTCATAGCTTTTTAACTCAATTCCTATTAATTTTTGGTCTTCCTTAGTATCTAAAGTTATTAGCTTTTTTAATCCCAATACACTTTCTGAGGATACAGGTATTTTCACTCCAATCTTTTCAAAAAACAAACAGCTCCAAAATAATAAAAAAGTAGGAATTGGTACAAAAATTAATTTTCGACCAAGTTGCTTTGCCAATATTCTATAAAAAATTTTCATAGCTATTATTTCGTGATGTGCAACGTTAAATATTCCTGTCAATTCTTTTTTTACCAGTACATTTTCAACCACTTGACATAAGTCATTAATATATACAGATTGTATCGGTTGTTTCCCACCTCCCACTAACGGAAAAAAAGAAGAACTTTTCATACGGTGTATCATTTCTGATAAGATTCCTTTCTTCCCGATAACAAATCCAATCTTAAGAATAGTATCTTTATTAAAATCAAATAATTCCTCACAACGCATTTTGGTTGTTCCATAATGTGAAATTGCATTTTTATGTGCAGAAAATGAAGACAAAAATGCAATCTTAATTTTTTTTTCATTGCATATAGAAATAAGGTTTTCAGTACCCCTTAAGTTAATCGAATCAGCGCGATCATCATTCTCATACCTAAGATAAGCAGCATGAATCAAAAAGTCAACATTATCAAAATCAATTGGATTAACATCTTCTTCCATTTTATATTGTACGTAGGTAACACCATCATCTTTTTCCTTAGGAAGACGATGCACAAATGCTTTTATACGCCAATGTTTATCTTTAAAATAATCAAGAAGACATTTGCCTAAAAAACCATTAGCTCCAGTTATAATAAGTGTAGGGTTATTCATTCTTAAGAACATTTTTTGCCACTCGATAAGCATTCGCCATCAAAGTTAATGTTAATCCTTTTGCTGGTAAATATTTAAAACCTGACCCGTCTGCCACGAATACGTTTTTTGTGCCCGCCAATTTTCCAGATTTCGAAATCGTAAATAGTTCCCCACTTTCATCAAATGGTAATGTACCACCATAATGAATACTCCCTCCTAACGGTGTCCGAATTGTTTTAAGAGGAATACAACCTAAAGTTTTTAGTGCTTTCCTTATCTTTTTTTCTCTTGACAAATTTATACGTAGTTCTTCATCAGATAATACATATTCACCTGTCAAAATATCTCCAGTGTATTGATTAGAATCTTTTTGCAAAGTAATAAATTTATTTACCGTTCCTTGATCAGGATGGTGAATCCCAGCTATTGTAAAAGAAGAATGCAAAAATTGCATAAGAATTCTCGCATCAGCAAAATTCAATGGAGTCTCTTTTATAAGTTTAAACAACAAAAGTGATCTATAACTAAATAAAGCAGCCATTCCAACATCAAAGTTATTTTGATATTCATCAACATAAAGCACCAATTGAGCAAAACTAGTTTTATATTGCTCAATCTTCTTTCCTAATCTTCTCCATTGCAAACAAGGGATATAAGAATATGGGTTACAAATTATCGGTAATTTCTCTTTCTTATAATCAAAAGATCGTGTTACTATTCGCGCAGTTCCCAATACTCCGGGAGACAATATTAATTTTTTACATGTAAATTTTATTTCCTCATCCGTATCTGTTCTCTTAACAAAAACAGCCACTCCATCATGGTCTTCTTCAAACTTTGTAACCAGACAATGTTTATGATAACTAAAATTTGGTTGTTTCATTAATTCCTCTATAGTTATCCAAGATCTATACGCAGATTTATTAGCATCACTCCAAAAACCCATATCCTGATATTTTGTAGCGGATCTATCTCCCTTGTCTTTCGTCAATAAAGCCAAGGCCGATCTACCTAAGTAAATATCATTTTTGTTAAGAAACTTTTTTTTCTTTTGATAACGATCAAAGATATTCTTCAAGTTATCTTCAATTTTTGTCGCAGGTTGTATATCTTCTAAGTCCCTGAGGCAATATGGCTTACTATCATCTTTTTCTCCCGAAACACCAATATAAGAAGCTACTGATTGATAAGCAGGCAACATTTCTGCCTCATCCAATCCCAAAGCTTCTAATTCAAGTTTAGAAAAAGTATAACACCCTAATCCCCAGCCTCCACCAAGCCCTCCTTTCGCTGTACTCTCCATAGGCTGAAAACTATCTGACCGAAAAGGAATTAGTTTTTCAGAAAATCTCGTTAAAAAACTGCGGGGTGGTGTTAATTGTGAACCAACTTTTGTGGTTTCCCAAGGAACTCCCTCAAACTCATTTCCTAAAAAATAAGAATACTGTTCTTGATCCTTTTTTCGAATAGAAATAAAATCAGTGTTCGGAATTTTATTTTTATGAGTTCTATCTTCTTCTCCAATATCCAGTAATCCAACCTGCACACCAGCATCCACCAAAGTTTTAGCAGCTATTGCACCAGTAGCACCAGAGCCTACAACTATGTAATCATAACTTAACTGCACCTATTCTTAATGTTTTTTATAATTATAATACCCAAAAAAGCTCTTACTACAGATCTGCAACCGACAAAAATTATAGTAACAAATTGAAAAAAATTAAAATTAGACGATAAAAAACAAGACGTGTAATTTGGAGAAGCTTCCAAAATAGCCAACATTGTAAAAATTTTTCTTCTCACGACATTTCCAGGATCTCTCAAGGCCAAACCAGCATCTATACAAGCCATTTTCCATTTACTTTTAAGCATGATAGACAATAACATCTCTTCATAGTCCGTTAACTCAATATCAAAGCAACGCATCGCCTCACAATAATTAACCCGCTCCTGATTAAGTAATGGCTTTGATATCAAATAATTAGTTATTCGATTCGCTTCTAATGTATAATTATTATCACCTCCCATTTAAAAGTTCTATATAACTTTTGTAAGTCATTATTGTTGGTTCAAACATTTCCATCACTTTTTTAAGTCTCGGAAAAACGCCTTTCCTATTATAGTACATTAATTGATTATAGACCCAGCGATCGTTTATTTCAGGATGCATAAATCGCTCTTGCTTCAAATCTATGTCATAAGGATGAAAATAGCTTGTTACCGCTTTATTTTTTTTGAAATGAAATTCAAAACTTTTTTTTATCAAGTAAAAAGGTAAAAACCTAAAATATACACCACCAGAAAAAGGCACTTTAAAAATAGAACCTTTTCTTAGACTCACAGGAATTTCCCATAGATCATTGCTCATTTTTTTAGGACATTCACCAAACCCTTCCCACCCATATAAAGGGTTTTTTGCAGGTAATACTGAACTCGAATAACGAAACCCTAGATCTGATAAAACATCAAAAAACCAAGGTGTACTTTTTGTAACAGAATACGTAGGAGCTCTATAACCGAGGAGTTCAATAGCTCCTGCATTATAGAGGTGTTCCTTATTTCTACATACATCTTCCCTGAATTCTTCTTGAGTTTGCGATGTAACTGGTATGTGCATATTCGAATGACATGCTATCTCATGCTCCTCAGCAACAATAGTTTTAATAAGACTTGGATAATGTTTTGGGATATCACCTACCGTAAAAAAGGTAGCCTTTGCATTATAGGTATTCAAAAATGAAAGATAATCTTCAACCAACTCTTCTACTCTCGCTCTGTAAGACAAACCATTTTTCACCCTAAGACGAACATCTTCAAGATCAATACTAAATAAAAAAATATGTTCCTTTTCCTCTTGATTCATGTAATATTGCCATTAAAAAAAGCTTCTTATAAGTTTAGGTCATAAAAAATTAAACAATTATTTCATTTATATCAATTATTGATTTTTCCTAACTGCAGATAATTGTTCTGCAATTAATCCTAAAAGAAAAATAATCAACCCCGTAAGTATCAAAGTACTTGCTCCTATACTTATTCCTTTTCCTTGAAAGAAAAAATTAGCTCCCCATATAGTTCCAAAAACAAGAAAAAAAGCAGAAATCGGAAGAAAAATTCGAGCAGGGTTAAACAAAATAATAATATTTATAATCTCCATCACAGTTTCAAATGCTGTCCGTACTCCAATGGTGCTCAACCCCTTAATCCTTTCCTTAATTCTGATAGGTTCCTCTATTACTAAATGACGATTATTCACAAAAGTTAAGGTTATAATGTCACTAAATGACATGGTATCTGGTGTTAGGCTTAAATATTTTTGAACCAATTCCGTATCATAAATTTTCATCCCAGAATTAATATCATAAATAGACAACTTCATTAAAATTTTTGCCACCATACGTATAATCGATTTTCCGACACTACGATAAACGGAAGCAGAGGAATGACCTCTTCTACTACCAACAATGAGATCCGCATCTGTCTCCTTTATTTTTTCAAATAAAACATCAACATCTTCAAGATAATGTTGTCCATCAGCATCTATGGTAATAGTATATTTCGTTTTACTTTTAGCTATACCACTTTTTAAAGCACCTCCATATCCGCGATTAACTTTGTGAGATAATACAGTAAAATCAAAATCCGAGTTCTTTTTAAAGTCAGTAAGAATACTTAAAGTATTATCAGAAGATCCATCATTAACAATAATAAGTTGGTACCCTTTGTTTTTGCAGTGATCCAACACTTCAGAAAAAAATAAACTTAAAGATTCTGACTCATTATAAGCAGGAATAACTATAGTTAAATTATCAGGCATGCAAATCTAAGTTTTGCTAAATCTAAGTTTTTTTTTGTAAAAAAAAAACTTAGAGCAACAACTTTAATAATTAACATCTAACACAAAACAATAACAATTTTTAACTTTTAAAACAAAAAAAGCCTTGTCATTACAACAAGACTTTGAGCGGGAGACCAGGTTCGAACTGGCGACATTCAGCTTGGAAGGCTGACGCTCTACCAACTGAGCTACTCCCGCAATCGCGGTTGCAAATGTAAAAGAATTCTTCAAAAAGCAAAACAAAAGCGTTTATTTTTTTAAAAAAAGATTTATCAAGTATCGAAAGAAAGATTAATTATTAGAGAGATACAGAAAAACCGTTAAGAAAACACTAACAAACCGTTTAAAACCACTTTTTATCGTAATAAATAGCTTTTTATCGAATAAATTTTGTACGTTTGCATGTAAAACTATATAATTTTATCAAAAAAATAACTATATTTATAACATATCGTCTATATAAATTAACCATACACCCCATTTTTTGTTTAAAAAAACAACTTATGGTATAACCTCAAAAAAAAGAAGGCGCAGCCTTCTTTATAAAGGAAAAATCCTACAAAATATGAAGACAAAACTACTTCTATTTATATTCCTATTATTTTCATTAACTTTTATTAATGCACAAGTAAAAATAGGTGACAATCCTGACCTAATAGATAGTGAATCGGTTATGGAATTAGAAAGTGTAGACAAAGCTTTTGTTCTAACACGTGTTACTACTTCTCAAATGAACAGTATCACTCCTTTAAATGGTGCATTACTATATAATGTTGATGAAAATTGCCTTTTTCAATACAACAACAATAGTTGGACAAGTCTATGTCAAGGTAATAACCAACAATTATCTTTTAATAATACCACAAATATTTTAACATTAGAAAATGGAGGATCGATCGATTTATCATCGTTGATTAACGATGCTGATCCAGACCCTACTAATGAAATCCAAATATTAAACCAAGTTGGCAACACCATAACATTGTCAAATGGTGGAGGTAGTTTTACTGAAACATTATCTACACTTACGGATAATGGCAATGGGACTTTTACCTATAGAGCAGAAGATGGATCAACCGTAGTTATAGGTACAGTAGGTGCAACGGGAGCGACAGGTGCTGATG
>NZ_JACC01000028.1 GCF_000520955.1 Aquimarina pacifica
TCGTTATTATACGTTCTCTTAAGTACTACACGACCTTGTTTGTCTGTAAACTCTTCACTCGTATGATCCTTGCTCGTTGTGCCTGTATGATTTTCATCCTTGACAATTGTTTTTGTTAGCGTTCCTTGATCATAATATCCATCAGCTACTAGTGTCGGCAAACTGATGTCTCCATTGGTAAAAACTACATTAAATTGTCTCACCTCGTTAAGCGCATTGGCCTGATAGTCAAACTCTATTTCATGACCACTGCCTAATCTCCATACCTCGCCTGGTGCAGCTTGTTTTAGCACCCTATTAAGGGGAGAGGCTTCGAATTCCTTTTCTACATATGGGTTTGTAGTATTTTCATATTTTGATGTGTTATAAAAATCTAATGCATCAGTTACCGCAGATGTTCTATACACACCTGTACCACTAGATGCTTCATATGGCAGATACTCTTTGACTTGTCTGCCATAGACATCGTATGTAATAGGGGTAATGAGATCTTTTTGATCAGGTGTGGTTCCTTTTTGCACAGATTGTTTAAGTCTTCCTAATCCATCTAAATATTGAATTTTTACTATTTTATCGTTATTTAAAGCATTCTCATCTGCCGTAACTTCATTTTGATAAACGGTGGTTTTTACATAATTCTCGGTCGTTGTCTGTGCAGTAGCACTTATTGTAGCGATCACTACAACTAATAGTATGTGAATTAATCTTTTCATGATATGCCCTTAGTTAGTTTTTGTAATTGTATTCGTTTGCTGATAGTAAATTTCCTTCGTCATCTTTTACGTATTCTAAGCGATTAAGATCATCGTATTCGTAATAAACTGTCTTGCCTCTTGGGTCTGTTACACTAGTCATACCTATCAACGGATCATATGTATACGTTGTAATAAATACACGTTTTAATTTTTCATTCAGCGCATCTCGTAACTCTTTAAACTCAGCAATTAAAATGTTTTCTGAAGTTTTATTTACATCATTATTAGATAGTGTTTCATAATAAGAAATACTTACATCCTTCCCATAAAGTATATCCCCTATGTAAATTTCATGTTCAAAAAAATCTTCTAAATTTACTCTGGTCATTCCCTCTATCTTTGCTATCGGTAAACTTTTATTATACCCCCATATATAACTTACTGAGGCATTACCACTTGTTGATGTATGACCACTACCAATTTTTGTTTTATTTATAATATTTCCTGTTGTATCATAAGTAAAAATAAATTCTCTTCTTTCTAAAGGATCATCCGCTTTAGAACTATACATTAAAAATGGAAAATATTGACTAGAGTATCTGGTCGCACTTGTTGAAATAATATCAGAATCAATTTTAGTTTGTGTTTTTATTACAGGATTTAAAAAGTGAACATCAATCATATCTTGATAAAGTGATGTTGACATTTCATTACCCGTTGGGTAGTCTGAAGGATACTCATAAGTAGTCACTAATTCTCTATTAAAACTATCCCATGTCTTAGTTTCGGATAATAATTTCTCATCGTTATACGTGTACTCTACAATATTAGCTCTTTCATTTTCCCCCTTTTCATCATAAGTAATCGTCTCTTTTTCTATCAAATTAAAATCATAGATATATCTCTTATAGGCAACCCCTACATAATCACTTAAAGTGTTACCTTCAACAGTACAAATTGGTATAGCACTAACATCAACAGACCTAACATAATCACTGGATGATCTTTCATAATTGAAATTTTGAATTTCAACGGTTTTGTTATCATTATTAACTTTTTTAATTGATAAAGGTTTACCTCTTTCTTTTGAAGTATTAGTAAATTGGCGATAAGGAGTTTGTTGAAAGTTTCTTGTAGCTATAGGTAATTCATCCTTGTAACCATTATCATAGTTAGTAAATTCGAAAATTGTATATCCGTTTTGATTACTTTTCTCAACGACTTCAGAATAACTTACAGGACTTCCTAAAGAATTAAATGAGCCCGGAAGCATTGATACCGTAGAACCTTTTTTGAAGTAAAACTGAATGCCTTGATGTTCTATTAAATACGTATCCCAATAATATTGATGTTTTGAGTTTTGAACACCACTTGAAGATAGCGTACTCGGATTGTTTTCTCCTAAGTACCCTTTGACATAAAAGTATTCTTTTGTTATAGGGTTTGAATCTTCATCTGAAGTATATGATTCAATTTTCTTTATTCGAAGACCTCCAGATTTTGTATTACTAGATTTAGTTTCTAATATACTCCGATTTTCACTAACTACTTGTCTATAATCATTTTGCTCATACTCAAATAATGTATATCCTCCTGTTGGATATATTATTTTTTCTAAAGTCTCAGCTTTATAATAATCTACATTAGTTGCTGGTGCTCTTGTCGTGTGGTATTGCGCAAAAAATTCTTCGTAGGTACTAGCATCTATAGTACCATTAAAACCGTTATAAAACCCCCAATGGTCAATCCCGGTTGAACAATATACTGGTAATGAAGTTGAATTATAGTTGAAAGAATGGATGATATCAGTATTTCCCTGAGGAAAACTTTCTCTTAATTCGAGTAATTTTAAACGTGTATTATTATCATTAGTATAATCAAAATGAAAAGATTTTATCAAATCATTAGTGCTGTTTCTAATTTGTATTACATCTAATTGTTTCCATTGTAAATCATTATAGCTATCATAATAAGGGCTTCCTTCTTCATCTACATTATCAGAATCGATTGTGTCAGAAAAATCAAAACTGCTATAACGTAACTCTTTAGAATTGGAGCGTTCAAATTCAATTATCGTTGTATTAGATGTAATTTTTTTAAGGTAAACGGGAAAAATTAAATCTCCAACTTTATCGATATCAGAATTGTACGACGCACAACCACTAGCTTGGTAATTATTATAAGAAATATTATTAAATCGAGTACAAATAATTTCATGTTCGCCTCCATATTCGGATTCATACTCAAATTCAACCTTGTCTCCGTTTAATTTTTCTATTTCAATTAAATTCCAAGTAGTGGGTATTAATTTTGAATCTACATTCTGATGATCCAACGTATAAACTAAACTATATTCTGTAGCCTCTACACCTCCGAATTTGTATTTAGTCCCATCATCTGTTACAATTGTAAATTCTGTAAAATAATTATCATTATAGAATGATTTGTTATTTCTCTTTAATGGATTTCTTAGTTGATCCTGTGTAACTAAACCCCCATTCTCTGGGTCAAACAACACCTTTATATTTTGATCACTATTTACTTTCCATTCATTTTTTTCATTCAGATAAAAACTCCCCGAATACCCCAAAAAATTAAAATGAAAATTATCTGACATTACATCTCTTTGGTGGTAACTACTATTATTACCATAAGAACCCAGTTGTAAATACCAGTTATCCGAATCTAAATCATTCATATTATTTTGTCCTTCTAGAAAATAAAACCCTCTATTTATTCCATTATCTAAATCATTTTTTCTTTTGTATTCATCTGGTATACCTTTCACCTCTCTAGTTATAGATCCTCCAGCAGATAAAGACCAACCTAAGCCAACCCACCCAGGGTGTGCATCTGGTTTGACCGCAGATAAATGGTAACTTAAAGTTAATGGTATTGCTATATCTTTTTCAGAAATCGTATGAAGAGGAATATTAATATTAGGAGTACCTGTAAAATGACTTACAGGTACTGATCCAAACAAACCCAATGTTGCCGCATTAGGAGACGGAGAATTTACAGAGGTGTTTTCTGTTTGAGAATATAAAATCACAAAATTGCAGACTAGTATAAGTGATAATAGTTTTTCCTTCATTTTGACTTCTTATCGTTGTTTTTTATAATTAATTTTAACGTAAACAATTACTTCGGGATTTATTACTATATCAATATTATACTAAACAAGCTGAAATTAAATTGATGATTTCAACCTATTTCTTCTTACTTAGAACTTTCTTCTGGACAACACCCAAAAAAAACAGGTAAAGAATTAAAATAAGAGTTTATCTGTATATTAATTAGTAACACATTTAATTGAGTATTATAGTCTAAGATCAAGAACCTTAGTTCCCCAACAATGCTTCCAACTTGGCCATTCTTAATTTCAATGCTTCCATCTCAGCTAGCTTCTTATCCTGAGCTTGTAGTTGGGTATTTTGAGCTGTCAATTGCTTTTCTTGCTCAATAGTATACAATGTCAATTCCTCTATTTTCTGCAATAACTTGTTCGTCATTTCTGACACTTTCATATCATTTTGTCTGAACTCATCGGCAGATGGCATTTCTGGTAAGTGTTTGTTTTCTTTGATATAGTTAGCCACCTCTTCTAGTGGACGTAGATTGTAATCTTCTTCGAATACCCAATCAGCCGCATCAGTAAGACTTACTTTTACCTCTTTTGCCCAAATTGTACCGTTTACTGATAGTTTGTTTTGAGGAGTTGTCGTGCCTATTCCTACATTACCATTTGTACTCTCAATAAACATTCTAGTGCTTTTGTTCGCTAAAAATTTTACATCATGAGAAGATATTGTTCCAAAATGTAAATCTGTTCCTAATACTACTAATTCATTTGGGTCTAACCCTATTCCCACTGAACTTGTACCTATTAACAAAGAGGCTTTTGACAGGTCTGATAATCCTATAGTCGTGGGATTAACTATATTTAATTTTGCTTGTGGCGAAATAGTTCCTACACCTATATTGCCAGAAAAATACGAGTCCGCTTGAACAGAAAAATTTTCTGATTGAATATTCACTCCTTGCCCAGCATTAATAGCGACATCATTACCTGTTGACACATTTATTTCATCGGCATCAATAATATTAAAACTTCCTCCACCTCTAAAAGTAGTGTAGTCAGAACTGTTAATATTAAAATCTTGCCCATTAAAAAACTGAATATCAGCATAAACACCTAATTCAGAAGCATACAAATTCATATTATTTCCTGAACGCAATGTCATTTCGTCTCCAATACTTCTTAGGTACAATCCCTGCGTGTCTGCTTCTATATATCCTGTAACACCACCTTCATCATCATTATATAAATTCATTCGGCCTGAGGTAAAATCTCCTGCAATGCGCATATCTCCCACATTACTCAAACCGGCTACAGGTACTTGATTAAGTGTACCCCAAGTCCAACCACGTCCTGTTGTGGTATTCATATTTGATTTGATACTATAATCGGTTACAGGACCAAAGGCATATTGTGTTCCTTTGCCCATATGGATTTTATAGCTATCACTATTCCAGAAACGGAGTCCGTTACCGTTACCAGCAGTAACATTGTATTGTGTTTGTTGTGCCATTCCTGCATATCCTACTACTAGAAGAATGAAGTAAAAAATAATCTTTTTCATGTGATGTAATTTGCGTGTTTTGTATTATTTCATGATGCGAGCTCTCCTTTATCGTAAAAGTAGTCCCCCATTTACTAGATGCAGGTTCAAAAAAAAATAACAAGGGTTCTAGCAAAAAACACACTAAAAAATTCTCTTTTAACCCAATAGATGGGTCAAAAACTATCTATAAAATTTGAGATAAAAACGCTGTAGAGTCTCTGATTATCTGGATATAGTACGTTTCTATTATTGAAAAGACTTAAGCAGAAAAATAGGTGATTTTTTACTCTTAGACTTTTTTGTTTAACTAATAGAAAGATTTTAGAGATAAAGTATTACTGGATCTTCTTAATCGACTTTTTTTGGAGATTAAAAAAGTTCTACATTTCAAGAACTGATTGGTATCAATTATATCGTATAAAAAAGAAATACTAAATAGGTAGGGTAACTTTTTACTCCTTTAAAGGTTGGATCCTTGGAGAGTTCTTCGTTATTGTAACATATTTCTGAGCAGATGCAAGATCCTCTTGCTCTAGGTATATTAGACCTGTATACCACATGGCTACATCTTTTTTTCTACCTGATTGGTAGTTGATTATTGTATCCAACGTTTCTAATGCTACTTGGACTTCTCCTTTTCGGTAGTTGGATAATGCCTTAAGAAATAGGGCATCTTCATAATATGTTTTTTGCTGAGGGTAATTTCTTAAAATAGCGATTACTTCATCATACGAACTATTATCAAATGCATTATAGGCCGTTACAATTATTGATTTCATTGAATCTACCTTATTACCTCTCATACTAGCATAATCCAGACCCACTTCTCTATCCCATGCTACCTGAAGTTCTGATGCCATATCTATCGAAGAAGAAGTGCCAACAAATTGTTTTCCAACCATAAAAATCATAATCGAGGCAGCGATCCCTACCATCCATTTTAGAAGTATTACTTTAGAACTTTTAGCATTTTCTGGTCTCTCAGATTCTGCATTCTCCTTATGAATAAGAGATCTCCAGTGACCTATACGCTCCTCTTTTTCTGCCTGATATAATACTTCTACTTCATCCAAACCTTCTTTATAGGTCTGCACATGCTCTAGAAATGTCTTATCATCTTTTAACTTATTTTCAAAAGACTTAAGTTCATCCTCAGAAAGTTCGAGATCAAAATACCGTTGCGTAAGTTCTATATCTTTATTTTCCATAAGGCAATACTTCTTTTTTGTCTTTTTTTAATATCTCCAATTTTTCGATAACCTTCTTTACCAATCGTTTTTTGCAATTATATTTTGCTTGCATCAACGCCTGATAGGTCGTATATCCTAGTTCGTTTTGCAACTCTTTTTGATTAACTCCCTGAGCCAATTGTGATTCTATTAATTTTTTACATTTACCACATAAATCATCAATGGCAAGTGATAATGCTTTTTGTCTTAAAAACTGGATTTTTTGGACTTCAGCATCTTCTTCAGGTTGAATACTTATATCTTCTTTTTCAAAATTTTCTATACTGTCGTTACCCGAAACTTTGTTCTCCCAAGGCGCTCTCTTTTTCATTAACCATGCATTCTTACACATCATAAAGATATATCCTTGTATATTGTAAGGTAATTTTTCTTGAGATGCCACAAATTTTTCCCAAAATTTATAAATAGAAATCATAAAAATATCATCACAATCGGCTTTAGATTTTGTTAAGGTATATAACTTAGGATATAACGCATCAAAAGTAGTTTCTAAAAAACGATCAAATGGTATTTTCTCTCCTTGGACGCAAATCCATCCTGCGCTTTTTTCAAAATCATTCGGCTTCATAAACATTCAAGAATACATAGATTTTTATTTTTAAAGAGCCCAAAAATCAAATAAATAGGTGGCTTTAAGCAAACAAAAGTAATTATATTTTTTTAAGAAAAATAAAAAGAAAAGAATTATTGGCTTGATTTTTTAGGATTTACACAATAAAATAACGTCATATGTTTTCTTTTATTGAATTAATATTACATCATTTATTTTTAATTTACTTTTGTTGGTCCAATCACATTTCTAATGAAAAACCGTACGCTTCTCTTACTTATTTTTTATATATTTTCTTTTAATACCTATGCACAGAAATCCAAAGAAAATACAATAACACTACTTGAAAAAGCAGATGCGTTTTTAAAGGATGAACAATTAGAAAAAGCAATAGCACTTTACAATAAAGCATTGAACATTTCTTTGCAAGAAAAAGATTGGGAAAACGTTGCAAGAACATATAATTCTATTTCAAGTTATAAAAGACAAAATGGCAAGTATAAAGAATCACTTATCCCCGCACAAAAGGCTTTAGAAATAAGTAACTCATATTTAAATAAAAATCATCTTGAAAAAGCAATAGCATTAGATAATATAGGAGGTTATTATAGATATAAACCTGATCTTGATAAAGCGTTATCCTACTATAATCAAGCACTAGACATCAAAAAACAAGGGAATAATAATACTGCGCTTTCTAGATCCTATTCATTTATAGGATATGTGTACTTAAAGAAAAATAAATTACATGAGGCTACAATGTGGTTTCAAAAAATTATCGCTATTGACAGTAGTGAATGTAACCCTTACCTGGCACATTCTTACGGGGACCTTGCTAGCATAGCCCAGATACAAGGAAATTATAAAGAATCACTAGATTATTCTAAAAAAGCGTTACATTATCAAATCTTAAAATATGGGGAAGACCATATAAAATTAACAGGGTTTTATAGCAATATAGGTTTTTTATCTTATGAAAATGGTAATCATAAAGAAGCGCTTAATTATTTCAAAAAAGCAATTGCCATACAACTAAATTCTACTGGAGAAAATAATCAAAAAATGATTAATTACTATGGTAACTATTCCGTTTTTCTAAGAAAAATTGGTGATTTGGATAATTCAATAGTGTATTTAAATAAAACGTTAGCGATTGGAACCCATATATTTGGAAAAGATCATTTAAGAATAGCTCCTTTATATACTAATCTGGGAATAGCATATCAACAAAAAGGAACACTAGACCTAGCACTTACCTATGCAAAAAAAGCGCTTGTAATTAAACAAAAACAAATGGATGAAAACCATCCAGAAATAGCATATTCATTGAAAAATATAGCTTCAATATATATTGATCTAAAAAAATACGATGAAGCCATAACTATTTTAAATAATTCATTAGATATATTGATAAAAAATTTTGGGACTAATCATTTTCTTGTCACCGAAATCTATCAAAACTTAGCTACCGCTTATTACAATAAAAAAGACATAGACCCTGCTTTTTTATATAGTGAAAAGGCAATCCATAATATAATCCAAAAATGGAATGACAAACATATTGATCTTGTTGATAACTATATTCGATTGGGAAATATCTATGAACACACGAACAAATTTGAAATCGCTCTAAAACATTATGAAAAAGCACTAAACATTGCAACTAAAAGTAATCTGCGAACACGTGTTTACAAAAACATTGCTCAACTGTATAAAACAAAAGGTGAATACCAAAAAGCAATACAAGAATACCAAAAAACATTGGCATACAATTCTAGAGAAGAAAAATTCTTATTACCTGAATTACATCTGAATGCTAGTTTTAATTCTGTTATACTTCTTCAAAGTTTGAATGATCTGGCTGATTGCTATATGCAGCTATATCAGAAACAAAATACCAGAGAAGACCTTAAAAAAAGTATCGCTTTGTATGAAAAAGCAGATCAAATCATCAATGAAATCAGAAAATCATACCAATCCAATTATCAAGATAAAATCACTTTTTCTGAAACCACGAAAGAAATCTATACTGATGCTATTGCCGCTCAATATACCTTATATCAAATCACAAAAGATCCCCAAGATATCACCAAAGCATTCTATTTTTCTGAAAAAAGTAAATCCAATACCCTAAAAGAATTAATAACAGACACTAATGCCAAAAGTTATGGTAATGTATCATCTAACCTTCTAGAATTAGAGCGCTCCTTAAAAATTGACAAGGCTTTTTATATCTCTAAAATTGCAGAGATAACTTCTGAAACAACCATCGATACCACCAAACTAACCACATTCGAAAACGAAATATTCAATATTAGTAGACGACAAGATTCGTTAACCATAATTCTAGAAAAACAATATCCAAAATATCACGAACTCAAGTATAAAGATAACATTATCGACCTAGCAGAAATTCAAAATAAATTATCTCCCAACAGAACAATATTAGAGTTCTTTACTACCGATAGCATTACATATGCCTTTGTGATTTCAAAAAATAATGTGACCTTACATACAATCCCAACACCAAATCTTGCAACAGATATCACAAAACTGCATCAAAGTATTGTAACAGAAAAATTAGTAGAATATAAGGACCAAGCTCATCAATTATACCAAAAACTTATATCACCAATAGCCAATCAAATCAAAGGAGATGAACTCGTTATTATTCCTGACGGTATCTTATGGCACCTTAATTTTGAATTATTACTTACCCAACAAGAAGTTGCCGAAACACAACTACGAGAGGCGTCTTACTTTTTTAAAGAATATCAAATCAGTTACGCAAATTCTATAAACTTACTATATAATCAACAAGACATTAAATCAACTGAAAAAATCGAAAATGAATGCCTGGCCTTTTCTTTTACCAAAGAAGAAAGTAAAAAATCATCTCAAAATTCTGCAATCGCAATGTCACAATTGAGAAACAAGGATAAAGATTTACCCGGCAGTAGAGAAGAAGTAAGAGCAATTTCAGATATTATAGAAGGACAATACTTTTTCGGAAATCAAGCTACAGAAACGAATTTTAAGAAAAATGCATCGAAATATAACATCCTGCACCTAGCACTACATGGTGAGGTAGATAACGAAAACCCGCAAAACTCTAAGCTCTTTTTTACTGAAACAAAGGATACTATTAATGATAATACATTATATACTCATGAATTATTGGCTATGCAAATTCCTTCTGAACTTACCATACTAAGTGCTTGTAATACAGGAACAGGAAAAATTGCCAATGGAGAAGGTATTATGAGTCTTGGAAATGCGTTTCAATATGCTGGTACCAAAAGTCTGTTATTGAGTCGATGGGAAGTTGCCGATAAAACCACTCCCCAACTCATGAAATATTTTTATAGCAACCTTAAAGATGGAATGTCTAAATCAAAAGCTTTACAACAAGCCAAAATAAAATATTTAGAGACCTCTGATTCATTCTATACACATCCTTTTTATTGGGGAAGTTTTTATTTGATAGGGGACCCTACTTCTTTATCTTTAGGAAATAACGGCTCTTATTTGTTTTGGATCTTTGGTCTAATTGTATTACTTCTCGTTATTTTATTTGTTGTTGTAAAATTTAGTAAACCTAAACGTAGTTAGACGAATTATTCTGATTACCAAAACACTAAAGCATTATAACAAATCCACTAAATCTTTAGCAATATTTACCCCTTTATCCTTGTTATACCAAACTTGTAAATCTTGTTTAAACTCGGGATCCAGACTACCGTGTTCTTTTTTATAATCATTGACCATTTTTGTAGCTAACGAAGGACGAGGCCCCCAAGAACTAAGAACTTCCTTTGTCTTATTATCATACACTAATAACTTGGGAATTGCTTTTCCTCCGTTGGTCAAAAAGTTATTCATTAACTCATCATGATCATCCCTTGATATAATTTTAAAATCAATACCACTATTTAATGCCGCTAGCTTATTAATTACAGGTAAAGATTGTGCAGCATCACCACACCACCCTTCTGTTAAAACAACCCAAGTGACGTCGAGTGTAGCCGACTCAAATACTCGTGTAATAGATTCATCAATCTTTATGGTCTTGTCCAATCGTTTCATCCTGCGATCATTAAGCATGCTATAATTCGTTAAGGCTTCGGTTTGCTCATGCCCTGTGGATTTGTCTTTTTCTAATAAATCACTGACTAATTGCCTGTATTCTTTGTATGTGTACGATTCTTTTAGTCCCTTCTCGATTAATTCTGATATTTCTGTAGTCACTATGTTTTCCATGTATTTAGAATCCTAAAAATAATACTTCTTTTTTTGCTCATCTACCCCTTGTATCGAATTTAATAAAAAATAAAATCAACTATTTTTTGCATCTGTTGCACAAACACAAAAAATAGTGTTTTATTCTGGCTAACTCAATTAATAAATGATATCAATATAACTATTAAGACGTCTAAAATTATAAAAACTTACATACTTAATTTTACATGAATATTATATATTTATAATTTAAAAACTAGGTATGAAAAAACATAAATGCGGCTGGTGTCTTGGGGATTCCTTATATGAGGCATACCATGATAATGAATGGGGAGTCCCTCTTCATGATGAGCAACTATTATTCGAATTTTTATTGTTAGAAACTTTTCAAGCTGGATTAAGTTGGATCACTATTCTACGAAAACGAGAAAATTTTAGATTGGCATTTGATAATTTTGATTATAAAATTATTGCTGGGTATTCTGAAACAAAAAAAGAGCAGCTTTTACAAGATTCAGGAATCATACGTAATAAACTAAAAGTAAATTCTGCTATCACCAATGCTCAGAATTTTATAAAAATTCAAGAAGAATTCGGAAGTTTTGACAGTTATATATGGGGGTTTGTAAACAGAAAACCTATTGTAAATACATGGTCTAATTACAAAGACTGCCCTGCTAACACGCCTATTTCGGATAGCATAAGTAAAGATTTAAAAAAGCGTGGATTTAAGTTTGTTGGATCTACTGTTGTATATGCTTTTATGCAAGCAATAGGTATGGTTAATGATCACGAAACCGCATGCCATAGGTATAAAAAGATTCAAGATGATTACTGAAACAAATTTGAGAATTCTTATCAAAGAAATGGCCCCTCAACTAAATATTGGTGCATATGTATTTGTTACCGTTCCTGATACAGATCAAATACCGCGAAAAGATATTTTAGGAGAATTCAAAGAAAAAGAAGGAATCACTATCATTCTCGAAAGAAAAACTGCAGATTTACTGCATCTAACATATAGTTATATTGCCTCATGGATCACATTAAAGGTTCATTCGTCCCTTCATGCAGTTGGCCTTACAGCTGCTTTCTCATCCGAACTTGCAAAACATCAGATAAGCTGTAATGTTATTTCTGGTTATTATCATGATCATATTTTTGTAGCAAAGGAAGATGAGCTCAAAGCAATGCAAGTTTTAAAAGATTTATCAGACAACTACTAATGTATTTGTACTTGAGTATATAGAACAGACTAGCAATCTATAATTTAACGCCGAAAGCAAGATCTCCTGCATCACCCAAACCAGGCACTATATATCCTTTACTATTCAATTCTTCATCTATTGCGGCAATCCATAAATGAGTATTTTCAGGAAAAATATTCTCTATATAACTTACACCTTGTCGAGAGCCTATTACAGATATAATATGTATTTGTTTGGCCATACCATGCTTTTTTATCGCCTTTAATGTATTTTCAAGAGTTTTACCTGTTGCCAACATAGGATCAATAAGCACCACGGTTTTATTTTCTAACGAAGGTGCTGCAAGATAGTTTACTACAATTTCAAAATCATCTTCGTTTTCTTTATGATCTCGATATGCAGAAATAAATGCGTTTTCGGCTGCATCAAAATAATTAAGAACACCTTGATGCAAGGGTAAACCAGCCCTAAGAATAGCACATAATACAAGTTCGTCTATTGGCACTAAAATATCTTTGGTTCCTAATGGCGTTTGAGCTGATGTTATCTCATAGGATAGTGCTTTGCTCATTTCGTAACTCAGAATTTCTCCTATGCGTTCAATATTTCTTCTGAAACGCAATGAATCTTTCTGTATATCAACATCCCTAAGGTCAGCAACAAACTGATTTAACACTGAATTTTGTATCCCTATATCATGAATCGTCATCACCTTTAGTTATATGTTACTAATGAATTAATTATAAAATTATTTTAAATACTCCAAAAATTCTGCTCTGGGGATTTCTCGGGCTCCCAAACTTGCCAAATGGTCAGTATACACCTGACAATCGATTAACTTTATATCTTTCTGTGCTAGCCAATCAATCAATTTAATAAAACCAAATTTTGAGGCATTACTGACCTTAGAAAACATACTTTCACCACAAAAGACTTTCTTATCTTGTAGCAAGATCCCATATAACCCACCTACTAAATTCGATTGATCCCAAACCTCAACAGAAATAGCATACCCCAAATTGTGAAGTTTTTTATACGCTTTTTTCATATCATCAGTAATCCAAGTACCCTCTTGATCTGACCTCTTGATCATCGCGCAATTATCTATCACAAGGCTAAAACTAGTATTAAAGCGAACTTCGAATGCTTGTTTTCTAAGCAACTGTTTCATACTCTTGCTGATCCTTAATTCTGAAGGAAAAAGTACCATTCTAGGATCCGGACTAAACCATAAAATAGGTTCCCCCTCATTGTACCAAGGAAAAATACCTTTCTGATAGGCCTCTAAAAGTCTACGTACAGACAAATCCCCACCAATTGCTAATAAACCATCAATATTAGCATCTTCTACAGGCGGAAATTCTATGACATTTGTTAAGATATGCAAAATACAGCTATAAAAATATACAACGTTAAAAGTCAATTAGTTGTTTGAAATTACCAAAAAAATCGCAATATTTGTTAGTGCCTTTTAAGATAAATTTTGTTCATCATTGCTTTTTTAAGTTTTTATTAAAAGGTCAGCATAAATAACAATAGGAAAAAGTCCGATATTTTGTATCGGACTTTTTTATTTTTGAAGCTATTTGCTATCTATTATCTTACCTGATTTTATGAAGTAAAACTACTTTAAGAAATTTGTAAAGTGTATTAAACACTTATATCTTCAAGTTTATAAGTCGTATTAGACCTTCATAAAACACACTACAGGTTCAAAAATGAATATTTATTTAGAATGGCAAATCATCATGCTCTTCTTTTGAGAAATCTGTAGCAGGTTCAAAAGCATCTGCAGGAGGAACCGGAGGAGCAGAAGCATTTTGAGCAGCTGGCTGCAAACTCTCTATTCTCCATCCTTGAATTGAATTAAAATATTTAGTTTCTCCTTGTGGGTTTACCCATTCTCTACCACGTAAATTGATGCTAATTTTTACATCATGGCCAACCTGAAAAGCATTTAATAAATCACATTTATCCTGAACAAACTCTACCATTATCGATTGCGGATATTGTTCTTCTGTAGTTACTACAATTTCTCTCTTTCTAAAACCATTGCTACCAAAGGTTTGTGTCTCACCGATCATTTTTACTTTACCTTGTACTTCCATCTTACTATATTATTATTTTGCTGCTAAAATGTTCCATGCGGTATCAATATCATCTATATCAAGATACTGCTTTGCAAATTTATGAATTTCTATTAGGTTAGCACCTTCTATTTTATCCATAATATCACTATGGTTATTAACAAATTCTAAAACCTCTTCTTTTTTAGGAATTTCTGCCTTATTCGCTAGTTTACCTAAATCATTACCTGTAAGAATTGTGCTTTTTTTTATCGAATCAGGTAGTAAATCAACACCGATCCCTATACTGCTTAGAGGTTTAGGCACTTCAAACATTCCCAAATTTGCCCTTGTATACCAATTGCCTCCCATACGGGCCACCTGATCTATTTTGTGTTGATCTATCTTATTATTCTCGTCAAGAATTTCTTTGTCAATATGCATAAGAAGAACCTCGCAGATAATTAGATTACCTGCTCCTCCCTCTTCTCCCAGAGCCACTACTTCATTCACTTTACATTCAAACTGTACAGGTGATTCTTTAACTCTAAATGGCTTAACTTTTTCTGAATGTAAAGGTGTTAAACCAGATTTAACAAACTCATCAATATCTTTGGGATATTCTGTACTAGAAAGCGACATTTGTTGTACAATATCATAGTTTACAATATTTATAACTACTTCTCTCGTAGTCTTTGCATTTTCTAGCGTATGCTTTGTTGTATTATCCCTCACCCTTCTTGCCGGTGAAAAAATAAGAATTGGTGGATTCGCACTAAAAACATTAAAGAAACTAAAAGGAGATAAATTAGGGTTACCCTGATTATCTACAGTACTCGCAAAAGCTATGGGTCTAGGACCAATGGCACCTAGCATGAATCCATGCAATTTTGCGGTAGTAACTTGTGATGGATCTATTGTCATCATACTCATACTGTAACTATTTTAAACAAAGATAACCAAAGTTTACAAGCTCATAAACGTCTGAGCCTTCAACTAACAAAAGAAACACAAAAAGACAATTTATTACAGTTTTTGACAGTTTAGCAACGAAGTTCTTTGACATAAAGAAGGTTAAACGGATATAGTTTTATATTTTAGTCAACTCGAGACAAACTACGACAACTTAACCCCCTATTTTGGCAGATTTCTGAACTACAGACCAGAAGATTTGCAATAAAATTATTATAAAACGGTTATATTTAAGATTTAGTTAACAAACCTCTATGAATTTTTCTGATGAACGTAATTTTTCGAGCTATTTCATTATCATTGCTGTTTTGGTAATCACTGGGCTTGTATTATGGAATACTTCATTATTTTTAAAGCGACTTAAAGAAGATGAGCGCACAAAAGTTCAGGTTTGGGCACAGTCACAAAAAGCACTAAATAGTGAACAATCAGACGACTACTTAGAATTATCACTTCTAATTGGATCTACAAATAAATCAAGCCCCATTATAATTACAGACGCCGACGGTAATTTTATAACAGATACTTCAGGAAAACCAGACCCTAGTTATTTCCAAAACCTATCTCAAAGCGTCATAGAAAGTGAATCAAAACTGAAGTCTTACCTAAAAAAACTAAGAGCAGAGAACAAACCTATAAAACTTAATCTCAATAAAGATACAGTGCAATACATTTATTATGGCAATTCAGACATTCTGAATAAGCTTAAATATTACCCTATGACAATTGCCATCATTATATTTTTACTTATTGGCGTTATTTATTTCTTCTTCACTACCTCTTACGCTGGTAAACAAAATAAGTTATGGGCTGGTATGGCCAAAGAAACTGCACATCAAATAGGAACACCTTTATCATCGCTGGTTGGATGGAATGAAATACTCAAATCCGAAAATGTAAATCCTGAGTATTTGTATGAAATAGAAAAAGATATTGAACGATTAAAAGTAATTACCGAGCGGTTTTCTAAAATTGGTTCTATTCCTAATCTTGAAGAAGTAGATATTGTTGAAGAAACAAGGAACGCATATACCTACCTTGAGTCTAGGAGTTCTAAACTAATTAATTTTTCCTTAAACCTACCCAAAAAACCAATTACAGTATCCCTAAATTCTCAACTCTACAGTTGGACCATAGAGAATCTTGTTAAAAATGCGATTGATGCAATGCGAGGAAAAGGAGATCTAAAAATCGACCTTACTGAGGATGCAAAACGGGTTTTTATACAGATAAAAGATAGTGGCAAAGGAATCCCTAAAAGTAAATTCACTAAAATATTTGAAACAGGATACACCTCAAAAAGCAGGGGATGGGGACTTGGTTTATCATTATCAAAACGAATTATAGAAGAATATCACTTGGGAAAAATAAAAGTTCTCAAATCTGATATTGGCAAAGGAACTACTTTTCAGATTATACTAAGAAAATCAGGAGTGACCATTTAGTCTTTCTTTATTAATAACTCAAGAAAACTGATGTTTTTATTTTAATTCTTAAAATTAATCCTGTAAAGTGACCTACTAAACACAATTAAAAAAATGAATATTATATAACAATATTTTATTTATAAAGTCAGTTATACACTTAACATCAAATTGAAACAATGTGAAGACAGAGTATATTACCTTAAAAGAAACAACTCTTACCAATAATTGTCCCGAATGTTATTCTACTGATGGTATGGTCCTTTCGTTTAAACAGCAAATGACTACTTCAAAATTTTTAATAAAAACAAAAAGTAATGTTGTTGAGAATATTTTTTGTACCAAGTGTGAAAATGAAATTTTTCCGGGACAATGGACACTAGATATCGAGCGAGTATACAACTATCACAAGAAAACGATCCCCCGAAAAAAAGGATCCATACAATTTACTAAACCTTTTTATTTTGTCACTTTTATACTTTTAGCAATTTTAATTGCTATCGGTGTTTATTTGTTCGATCCAACTATTTTTGGATTATAAAAACAATGCATTATTCTACTTGTCTTATTACTTTACGTAGAAATGAACCTATGAGCAAATAGTTATGAATAATGCTCTATACGTGATCTCAATTCTGGCGTTATTAAAAACGTTTTATCTATATTAAAGTCAAAACAAACTGCCACATCGTGTCCCTCGGCACATAATACACCTGCATCATTATACAATTCATGATATAATCCAAAGCTTGTGTTTTTTACAAATGCAACCTTAGTTTTAATCATTACATTACCAGGAAAAAATAATGGATGTTTAAAATCACATTTCGTTGATACCAGCATTGGACCTTTTTTTGTTTCTGCATATAATTTTACCAATCCTGTTACCTCCCAAAATTGCACCCGTGCACTTTGCATATATTTCATGAAATTTACATTATTAACATGCTGATAGGTATCCATCTCACTCCAATCAATACGCAACTGTAACGATAATTTAAACGCTGTTTTTTCCATAAATCCAGATTAAAAATTCGATCGAATTTCTGATGCTAATATTTCAAAATCAGAATCAGACATCGAAACTTTATGCTGAAAAGTCATTTCTTTCATGTCATTCAGCGGAATCAGGTGTACATGCACATGAGGCACTTCTAGTCCTACTACGGCGATTCCTACTCGTTTACAAGGTACAGTTTTTTCAAGGGCCTTAGCAACTTTTCGAGAAAACCCCATAAGTCCCAAATATGCATCTTCATCTAGATCAAAAATTTTATCCTCTTCTTTTTTAGGAATACATAATGTATGTCCTTTTGCATTGGGGTTGATATCCAAAAAGGCATAATAGTTATCATCCTCAAAAATCTTATACGATGGTATTTCTCCATCAATAATTCTAGTAAATAGGGTAGGCATTACTTTGTTTATTAGTTAGTATATAATTACGGGAAATATAGTTTATTTATGTGTAAGTCAAAACCAAAAAAACTCCTTTTTTATAAAATTAAAAAGGAGTTTTTTAATAGCTTAATGTTAGATTTTCTATTCTCTAGAAATCTCTACAACATCAAATTTCATTGTTCCATTAGGCACTTGTATTTCTGCAATTTCTCCTACAGTTTTACCCAAAAGTCCTTTACCTATAGGGGAATCTACGGATATTTTTCCTGTTTTAAGATCTGCTTCGCTTTGTGCTACTAATTTATAAATCATTTCAGCACCATTCGTTTGATTTTTGATCTTTACCGTAGAATGTATTAGTGCTTTTGAGGTGTCTAATTGAGACTCATCAATCAATCTCGCATTGGCAAGGGTTTCTTCTAATTTAGAAATTCTCATCTCTAATAATCCTTGCGCTTCTTTTGCTGCATCATACTCTGCATTCTCACTTAAATCTCCTTTATCACGCGCCTCTGCTATTGCTTGAGAAGCTTTTGGACGTTCAACATCTTTTAACTGATTTAGTTCGTCTCTTAAATTTTTTAGCCCCTCTGCAGTATAATAAGATACTTTGCTCATAACTTCATCGTTTATATAAATACAAAAAATCCCATAGCTATGGGATTCTATATTCAAAGATAATAAAAAATTTACTGAAGACCACAAATTTACGTAATTTGGCTCCACAATACCGGCGTTATGAAAAAGATTGTATTTCTACTTCTTACTTTATTAATTTTATCCTGCAGTAGCGATGATGGTAGTGATAACAACCAATTTTTACCTTCAACAAGTATTAATTATCAGATTAATCTAGACCTTCCTCAGTTTAGTGACCTCAAGTTTTCTGGTAATCATTATGTCGACAAAACAGAAAATGGTAGTATCAAAGGAATTATAATTTATAATCTAAATGACACACAGTTTAGTGCTTTTGAGTTAAGTGATCCTAATCATGTGCCTAGTTCTTGTTCTACACAAACTATCAATGGTTTGACGGCAACTTGTGATTGCGAAGACGGTAATTCATATAACATTATAACGGGGCAGCAAACTGAAGGAGAAGGACAATTCAGTCTACGGGCATATGCCATTAGACGAACTGGAAACATATTATCAATCAGCAATTAACACCTTTTTTAAATTTTATATTATTGACATTATTGCCAATTATGTGCCCAATCTTTCCAGACCACTTCTAAGCCTTTGCTCTTAAGCATTTTAACCACCTCTTCTGTAGTGCGTTCATCAGAGATTTCGAATTGTTCTAAGGATTGTGGATCAACGGCATATCCGCCAGGATTCGTTTTGGACTCAGCACTAATAGAAGTAATTCCTAAATTGACAATATGTTCTCTGAACAACTCACTCTCTCGAGTAGACATCGAGAGTTCTACATCCTCATCGAATAATCTAAAAGCGCAAATTAGCTGAACAAGATCTGTATCTGTCATTGCTACTTTAGGCTCTAATCCCCCACTATGCGGTCTCAATCTGGGAAATGATATAGAATATTTTGTTTTCCAATAGGTCTTTTGCAAATACTGCAAGTGTAAAGCCGTAAAAAAACTGTCGCCACGCCAATCCTCAAGACCAAAAAGTGCTCCTAACCCAATCTTATGAATCCCTGCTCTACCCAATCGATCCGGAGTCTCTAAACGATAGTCAAAATTAGACTTCCTCCCTTTAGGATGGTGTTTTTTATATTCTTCTCGATGATACGTTTCCTGATATACCAATACTGCATATAAACCATTACTTCGCAAAAGTTCATATTCTGATTCATCTAGTGGCTGTACTTCTATTGTAATGTTAGCAAATTTTGACCGAATCAATTTTATTGAATTACTGATATAATCAACCCCAACTGTTTTGTTTGCTTCTCCTGTTACCAAAAGGATATGATCGTATCCTTTTGATTTAAGAAAATCAACCTCCTTCAAAATTTCTTGATCTGTTAATGTTCGTCGAGGAATTTTATTGGTCATACTAAACCCACAATAAGTACATATATTCTGGCATTCATTACTTAAATACATCGGTGCATACATTTGTATAGTATTTCCGAAACGTTTTTTAGTAATAGCATTACTTAGTTGTGCCATCTCCTCTATATATGGTGTGGCAGCCGGAGAAATTAATGCTTTAAAATCTTCTAAATCTCGCTTTGATCTCTGCAAAGCTCTCCTGACATCTTCTTCTGTTTTTGCATTAATATCTACAAGAATTTGGTCCCAATTATATTTATCGAATAGCGTCTTGAAAGTATTCATAGCTGTTAGCATTTAGCTTCTGGCTATTCACCAAAAGCTTCAAATTAATTATCCCTTTTTTACAGTTGAATGTAATACGTTTAACATTTTTCTTATTTCTACTATATTCGAATTTAATATCTCAAATTCTTTATCTTGGACATATTCAGTATTCTCATAAAATTCAATTAGATACGCTACTTCGGCCGCTGATGCAATATTTGTAGGATTAGAATCTCTTCTCAATTGCGAAATCAACCCAAACATCTCATCCTTTGGATTTTTTTTTGATATTTTGTATCCCTCCAACGTACATTGATTTGACTTTATCCAAACACCATAATTCCTAAAATTTCTCATTGCTTTTTAGTACTCGCTTTTAAAATTATATCTATCATCAGCCCAGAGTTATCAGCTAATAGCTTCATTTCGTTAAAAATGAAGTTAATGGGCTACTAGCTTCTGCGTGTTGCTGAATAGGTGCTAATTTTGCATTATATGCCATACGTCCTGCTGCCACTGCCATTCTAAAAGCATTTGCCATTGCTATAGGGTTTTGAGAAACTGCAATTGCAGTATTCACTAGAACAGCATCTGCTCCAATCTCCATAGCATGAGCAGCATGCGACGGGCTACCAATACCGGCATCTACAATGACTGGAACATTACTTTGATCAATTATAATTTCTAAAAACTCAAGAGTCTTTAACCCTTTGTTACTACCAATTGGGGCTCCCAATGGCATTACACATTGTGCCCCCACCTCTTCTAATCGTTTACATAATACAGGATCTGCATGAATATAGGGCATAACAACAAATCCTAATTTAATCAGCTCTTCTGCTGCTTTTAGGGTTTCAATAGGATCGGGTAATAAATACTTAGGGTCAGGATGAATTTCTAATTTCACCCAATTAGTTTGCAATGCTTCTCTTGCCAATTGAGCAGCAAATACCGCCTCTTTGGCATCTCTAACTCCTGATGTATTAGGTAACAAATTAATTCTCGAGTGATTCAAATGATTTAATATATCATCTTGTTCATTAGTAACGTCGACACGCTTTAATGCTACAGTAATTAACTCACTTTCTGAAGTTAGCAAAGCATCTCTCATTAACGATGAAGAACTAAACTTTCCTGTCCCGGTAAATAGACGAGAAGAAAATTCTTTATCTGCAATTTTTAACATATCCATTCTATACTTTCTTTTATTCTATTTAATCTTTTGATCATATGTGCTGTTTATCCTAGTAATCGTTTTTTCTATATCAGACTGATTCGTCAACATTCCCGAAACAGCAATTGCCGAAATACCCGTATCAAAAATTTCTGAAATATCATCTGATGTAATCCCACCAACACCAACAATTGGAACATCATGATGTTTACTTCTTAATTCTGCTAGTATTTTATTATATCCTTCATTTCCCAAAATCGGACTTAACTTCTTTTTGGTTGTTGTGTATCTAAAAGGACCTAAGCCAATATAATCCACTCCATTATTAATCTGAAGCAAGCAATCTTCTAATGTATTAGCGGTACCACCTATGATGAAATTATCGCCTACTATTTTTCGAGCTTCTTTTGGATGCACATCTTCTAATCCCAAATGAATACCATCTGCCATTGCCGCCTTGGCAACCCCTATATTATCATTGACAATCATAGTAACATCATAGGTGTCACAAATCGCCCTACACTTAATAGCTGTATTTAGACACGTAGCCATATCATACTCTTTGAGACGTAATTGTACCCAACGACACCCTGCTTTGCATACCTCTTCTATATGTTTAAGGTGCTCTTCTGGTGTTTTTCCTTGAGAAATATATTGTAAAGGAGTCATTTAAGTCTTTTTAATTTTTTGCTTTGATTCATATATTCCTTCTTTCTTAACTTCTTTCATGCTTTATTGTAAAACCCTATATCCTATGATAACCTAGTAATGTTTTATTAGAGCTCAATACTTTTTCTGTATATCTTTTTGCTCTATAGCAAGCTTGAAGTAAAGGCAACTCCCTACCCAAATATGTAGTTATTGCCGATGACAACACACAACCACTACCATGTTTTTCGTAATTGTTTTCACCTTTTGGATTCAGGATAAAGTGTTTTCCTTTTTTTGTAAAAAGTTCATCTTTTCCTATGGTATCCTTTCGATGTCCTCCTTTCAAAAACAGGTTCGTTTTACTACTAATATATGTGATTGTTTCTTCTATTGTTTTGTCAGTGTATAACTGTTCTATCTCCTTATAATTAGGTGTTAACAAATAAATTTTATCTAAAATCTGATCAAAATGATCTTGAGATTTTAGCTGCTGTGTTTTAGTCAGTACTTCTTTGTTATGAAAGTTATAATTTGAACTTGCTGTAAGAACTGGATCTAGTACTATCTTGATATCCTTACTTTTTTGTAACAGCCGATCTATAATTTCATTTAACACGAACCAATTCTGAACAATCCCAATTTTAACCACATCAATAGTAAAACGATCAAATAAAATGTCAATTTGATTTTTAATCACCTCTATGGGAGTCCAATGACACGTTTCGAACAACATATCATTCTGGATAGTATTGGCGCTACAAACGGCTAATCCGTATCCTTTTAAAGCTTCTATTGTTTTGATATCGGCTGTAAATCCTGCCCCACTTGATGGGTCAAAACCTGCAATGGTTAATATGTTTGGACGTGTTTTCATTCTCTATCTCTGCATCCTTATTAGCTCGTCATTAGCTTTCTTAATTTCTAAAAAGCTTCCTAAATAATCTTCTGTATTCCATACTCCTCCTAAAACACCAACTCCCTTGTAACCTAGATCAAAAATAGCTTGCAATGTCCCAGCGTTTACTCCTCCCATTCCTACAACAAATTTATCAAGATCCCTGACATCAAACCCTTTTCCTTGATAACCTGCTTTAGAAATTGAGCTAAAAACGGGGCTTAATAATACATATTCGAAATCAACAGGACAATTACTAATATCTTCCTTGGAATGAAAGGAACTACTTACTTTGTAATTCTTATCCATAAAGCTCTTAACATAAGCTCCCAGCTCTTCATCCAAATCTAATCGCGGTTGCTCCTGAATATGAACCCCTCTAAGTCCCAATTCTATGCATAATTCATGAAATTGATGCAACATTATTCTATCTAAAAACTGAGGTTTTATCTTAGTAAGTAATGCTCTGTATCCCTGAATATCCAAGGTTGGTTTTCTAAAATGCAACACTTCTAAACCATTCTCGAATAAGGTGTTAATTCGATCCGCTTCGTTTTCTAATTCTCTTTCTGAGGTAATTATGATTAGCATATCTATTTGTTAGCTATTAGTAAAAAACTACGCTTTTTTCATTATTCATATTCTAAACTAGCCCCGATCGCAGCGGCATCCTTTTTTATAGTTGTTCTCGACAAAACAACTATAAAAAAGATATAGCATAGAGCGGGAACCAGCTCCTGAAAATAGAAACAGTAGTACAAATTACAAATACACTTCGCTTCCTTTTTCTTTGAACTCCTCTGCTTTTTCCTGCATTCCTTCTTCTAATGCTTTTTGATCATCAATTTCTTTTTGAGCAGCATAATCACGTACTTCCTGAGAAATCTTCATTGAACAAAATTTTGGACCACACATACTACAGAAATGTGCAATTTTTGCTCCATCTGCAGGCAATGTCTCATCATGATATTCTCTTGCTCTCTCGGGATCTAATGCCAAATTAAACTGATCCTCCCAACGAAACTCGAAACGCGCTTTGCTTAAGGCGTCGTCTCTATGTTGAGCTCCTGGGTGCCCCTTTGCCAAATCAGCAGCATGTGCAGCTAGTTTATAAGTAATTACTCCTACACGCACGTCTTCTTTATTGGGTAGTCCCAAATGTTCTTTTGGTGTTACATAACATAACATTGCTGTACCATACCAACCAATCATCGCTGCTCCTATCCCAGAAGTAATATGATCATATCCCGGGGCAATATCGGTTGTCAAAGGTCCTAGTGTATAAAAAGGTGCTTCACCACATGCCTCTAATTGTTTATCCATATTGGCTTTAATCATATGCATAGGGACGTGTCCTGGTCCTTCAATAAAGGTCTGTACATCATGTTTCCAGGCTATTTTTGTTAACTCGCCCAAAGTTTCTAATTCTGCAAATTGCGCCTCATCATTTGCATCTGCAATACACCCAGGGCGCAATCCATCTCCTAGAGAAAATGCCACATCATATGCTTTCATAATCTCACAGATTTCTTCGAAATGCGTATATAAGAAACTTTCTTTATGATGTGCCAAACACCACTTCGCCATAATCGATCCTCCTCGAGATACAATCCCTGTAATTCTCTTGGCAGTCATAGGCACATATGCTAGACGTACACCTGCATGGATCGTAAAATAATCTACTCCTTGTTCTGCTTGTTCTATTAATGTGTCCTTAAAGATTTCCCAAGTTAAATCTTCTGCTTTTCCGTTTACTTTTTCTAGTGCCTGATAAATCGGTACTGTTCCTATAGGTACGGGTGAGTTACGTACAATCCACTCTCTTGTTTCATGAATATTCTGACCTGTAGAAAGGTCCATAATATTATCCGCACCCCAACGACATGCCCAAACAGCTTTCTCAACTTCTTCTTCAATACTAGATGTAGTTGCAGAGTTCCCAATATTTGCATTAATTTTTACCAAAAAGTTACGCCCCAAAATCATAGGCTCTGCTTCGGGGTGATTAATATTTGATGGAATTACTGCTCTACCTCTGGCAACTTCTTCTCTTACAAATTCTGCTGTAATTACTTCTGGAATACTAGCTCCAAAATCTTGCCCTGGATGCTGTTTGGATAAACGTTTTGCTTCTTGTATTTTTTGATTTTCTCGAATAGCAACATATTCCATCTCGGGAGTGATAATCCCTTGTTTCGCATAATACATTTGCGAAACGTTTTTCCCTTTCTTCGCCCTTTTTGGTTTATGCAAATGATCAAATCGTAAGTGATCCAGAGAAGTATCATTTAATCTCTCATTACAATACGCTGAAGAAAAACTGTCTAATTCTTCTACATCACCACGATCCAAAACCCATTGTTCTCTTATTCGCTCTATACCTTCATGTACATTAATTTTTTTATCTGGATCTGTATATGGACCGCTGGTATCATAAACGACAACCGAATCGTTTGGCGTTTTTTTTCTTGTCATAGAATCGACCGTATCTGTCAATTCGATCTCGCGCATAGCAACACGAAGTTGAGGATGAATTGAACCTGAAACATAAATCTTTTTTGAACTAGGAAAAGGTGTTGTGGTTATTTTTCCTTCTTGTGGTGCTGTATCTTTCTTCTTCATAAAATTTTATTGTTGTGTGTATTTTTATCTAAAAAATGTTCTGTTTTTTGACTTTCTATGCTCCCCTTTTGAACAAAGGTTTAAAACTGGGATCTATTAGCCTCCTTGTGTTGCTTTTATGATGATTACATCATCACCTATTTGCAGACACATCGTGTTCCAATTATTTCTAGAAACTATTTGATTATTTATTGCAATTGCAATTCCGTTAGAAGCAATATTCAATTGTTCTAGCAAGCTTTGTACAGAACTATTTTCTGTAATATTTTGCGATTGATTATTAACGTTTATGGTCATATCTTCAATATATTAATCCATAAACCTTAGGTAAGTCACCTAGTTTGAAGAAGAAATATCACATCTATACTAAAATGTAATATTAACTTTTCCCTTCGTCGGTATTAACCGAATCAGGTTCAAAGGGTATTTCTCAGAATCCATTGCTATGGATACACCCCTAAAGTTTATATGTCAAAAATAATAAAATTATATAACAAGGCTGAATTTAATTTTTCAGCCTTGTTTTAGTCTTAGCCCACTTCATCACAAAATGCTATTGCATACACTGGGCGTAAGTAAAAATCCCTTAGAATTTTAGCGTTGCACCAAGTAAGAAATTGATTCCTGCTTGTGGATAGTATCCAGCTCCTTCGATCGTGGTGATAGTCCCTGGATTACTAAAATCATCATCGTACGTAAAAAAGTATCCATTAGACACAAATTCCTGATCAAAAATATTGTTAATCAAACCTGTGAGCACAATGGATTTAAAAACAGGAATATCATTAATCTCATACACTATATTAAGATCATTCGTAAAAAAACCATCTAACTTAGAGGTTTCACTATCAATATTCCCCATATATTGTTCCCCTACATATTTAGATAAAAATCCTAGTTGCAAGCTTTTGATAGGTTGATATACTAACATGTTTCCTGCAACAATTTCGGGTGAGTATGAAATATTAGTATCACCTAAGTTAACCAACCCTCCGTCCCTAGAAGTTACGAAATCCTTATTTTTATTAGTACTTATTGCAATATTTGGTTTCAGTCTAAATTTTTCAGAAAGGGTAATATCGGCATCAATTTCTATTCCTAAGCGATAGCTTTCACCACTTGTTTCTCTAATTGGCGCTCCTACATCATCTAATGCTCCTGTAAGCACCAATTGATCTTTATACCACATATAATAAAGGTTTGTATTCACAATCGCTTTATTGTTGGCGTATCTCCATCCTAATTCGATATCATTCAATATTTCTGCGGTAGTAATCCCTACTTCAAAATCACTTCTTCTGGGTTCTCTATTGGCACGAGCGTATGATGTATAAAACTGGTTCGTGTCATTAAGCTGAAATGTTGCTCCTAATTTTGGATTAAAAAAATCATAACTTTCATCAAGTTCTAGTGTTACTAGATCCGAGGTTTCTCCCGAAGTCTCATAACCTACAAATCGACCTTGAAGATCCAAAAAGGCACTCCACTTATCGTTAACTCTATAGGTAGTTTTTCCAAAAACTGTGAACTCTGTTTTTTCACCATTTCCGAAATAATATTGATCTCTTATTTCTGAACCACCCGCATTTTGTGCCCAAATTACTTCTCCGAAATGATCTCCGTCATATAGACTATAAAATGCTCCGAAATCAATATCTAGCTTATCATTCTTATAATTTGCAGAAGCATTGATTACATAAAAATCATTATCTAACCATCTACGGCGTATCAAGTCTGTTGTTTCTATTGTTTCACCACCAAGTTCTATAGGTGTGAACCCATAATCTTCAAAATCTTCGTCCTCTTTGTATTGTTCAAAAAAACCTCTACCGTAGGTATAATTAAGCCCTAGGTTTGTAGACCAATTATTATTGTATTTTTGATTCCAGTGCAACTGGTAATGATCTTGTTTGTAATTATCTACTTCATTATCATAAAAACGAATAGTTCCTTCGTCATCGGTATACTGCCCAACAGAATTAAAGGTCCTATCAGTTTCTAGTGTTTCTGCATCGATCCCATTCCAGGATTGATAAGTGATTTCGTGCCCTCCAAAAGCTACTGCCTTAACCAAGGTATTATCATCTACATAAGAACTTTGCAAAAAATACGATTTAAGATCAGAAGAAGCTCTATCTATATATCCATCAGAAGCAATTGCAGATAGACGTCCTGCTATTTCGATATGTTCATTAAGTAAGCCTGTACTAAATTTTACATTATGTTTTCTGGTACCAAAAGATCCAAATGAATTCGAAATTTCTCCATTAGCTTCTTTAGAAACAGCATCGGTAAGTAGATTTAGACTAGCTCCAAAAGCACCAGAACCATTTGTAGAAGTACCCACACCTCTTTGCAATTGTAAATTTTCTACAGATGATGCAAAATCAGGTAAATTGACCCAAAAAGTACCTTGACTCTCTGCGTCATTAAAAGGTATTCCGTTAAGGGTTACATTTACTCTAGACGCGTCGCTTCCTCGAACCCGAATATAGGTATAACCTACTCCCGTACCTGCATCAGTGGTAGTTACTACTCCTGGCAAGTAATTTAATAAGATAGGAATATCCTGCCCCAAATTTCTAGTGGCAATTTCTTCTTTAGAAAGGTTAGAGTGTGTAATGGGTGAATCCGCATCTACACGTACCGATTTCACAAGAACTTCGTCAAGTTTTTCAGTTTTAGATGAGATTGAATCTTGCTCCTTTTCCTGAGCGATCAGGATACTACTCCATAAGAAAATAGTAAGGAAAAATACTACGTTTTTCATTCGTAAAAAATATATCACGAATAAAAGGGGTAATTATTCTGTTTTTAAATAATTCTGTTTTTTTTGATTCCCTCTGAAAAAGTATTTTCAAAAACACTTTTCTTTTACCATATAATGTATCTACAAATGCATATTTTGCACATACCGATATTTTATCGATCCCTTGGCAGCATTACCTGCCCAGGTTCATCGGGTATGATCTCAGCCCATTCGCGTTTACTATTCAGTCTCAGATTACTAAAAAATAAAATTAATCCTAACTCAACATGTATAACTCAAAAAAGCACCCCTTTGAGATTTCTGCGCAAAAGTACTATGTTTTATCGATTTATTGTACTTTTAATTGATCTAAAAACAATGTCAGACGTTTTTTGAAGTTATACAGGTACCATGAAGAATACGAAGAGATCCATAACGAATAAAATTATCCTTGGAGTTTTATTAGCAGGAATTCTTGTTGTTACTGCCTTTTGGGTAATCTACCAACAATTAAACAATTATACTCAGCTTACTGAGATCAAGAACGAAAATAATGAAAAACTATTTCTTGTTGGTGAGGCTATAACAGGATTATATGAAGCAGAAAGTTTGACTCGTAATATCATACAAACTTCGAATACTAAAAAATTTGATCTTTATAAATCTAAAATAGACACCATACTTAGCACCATTAATAAAGTATCAGAAATATCTGAAGACACCTTACAGACTCAAAAGATTGATAGTATCAAATACCTTATTGATAGTAAAAATAAAAACTTCGAAGAACTTATTAAGATCTACAGAGAAAGAAAGAAAAAAGGAGGAGTTTATAAAACGGCTATTAATGAGTTAGGAAAAGTAAATAAGAATTTTGAGGATGACTCTAATTATGATGAACGATTTAAGAATTTTGGTGCTCGAGAATCTTTAAAAAAAAGCTTAGAAATCCTAAAAAAGGACAATGCTGAACGCCTTACAAATCAAACTGTAGATTCTTTAACTACCTCTGTTAGGCAAGTTTTATCAGAGCTAGAACAAAAAGACAGGAAATACAAAAGAGAAATATCCAGAAAAGAGAATACTCTTCTTAAAAATGACCAAATTATTACAAAACAATTGCGTGATGTACTTGCTGCCATAGAACGTAATGAGCGAGATCGTTATTTTTCTAGATTAGAGGCTTCTAATAAAGTATTGAATAATACATCTGATATTATATTATTGATAGCCGCAATCAGTGTTGTCATCGCTATTATATTCTTACTTTTGATTACTAAAGATGTTTCTCAAAGTCAAAAATACAGGAATGAACTTGAAGCAGAAAAAACATATACCGAATCCTTATTAAAAACTAGAGAGTCAATTATAACCACTGTGACTCATGATCTTAGATCCCCATTAAATAGTGTTATTGGGTATTCTGATCTCCTTGAGAGAACTGGCTTAGACACTAAACAAAAACATTATCTAGATCATCTTAAAAAATCTTCTGACTATATCTTACACTTGGTAAATGATCTTCTAGATTTATCAAAACTCGAAGCAGGAAGAATGGTGATCGAAATGTTGCCCTTCTCCCCTAAAAAATTAATAGATAATACCATATCTGGTGTTATCCCTGTAAGTTCTGCCAAAAATCTTGATATCAAAATTAAGACTACAGACGAACTAAAAAAACAATATATAGGAGACCCATTTAGAATTAAACAAGTACTGACCAATCTGGTTAGTAACGCCTACAAATTTACTGACGAAGGATCTATTACTATTGACAGTAAAATTATTGAAAATGGCTTATCAGAAAAACAATTGGTTATTTCTGTAGAAGATACCGGAATTGGTATTACTAAAGAACAACAACATTACATCTTTGAAGAATTTTCGCAGGGTGATGACACTACAGAAAAAAGATATGGCGGCTTTGGTCTGGGGCTCGCAATTACCAAAAAAATAATTAAACTTCTCAAGGGTAAAATAAAACTGAATAGCGAACCGGGTAAGGGGAGTACCTTTACTTTTTATATCCCTATTAAGCTTTCGGGATCATCATTACCGGAAGAAGGCCCAGAAATTACTGAATTACAAAGTTTTACTAATAAAAAAGTATTAATTGTCGATGATGACCCAAGTCAACTAGCTCTTACGAGTGAAGTTGCTTCGTTGGCAGGGTTAACCTATGATATCTGCAAAAATGGTTTAGACGCGGTGTCTTTATTACAAAGCAACACCTATGACCTAATTCTAACAGATATTCAAATGCCAAAGATGGATGGTTTTGAACTTTTACGAACTATAAAGAGAAACCCTGATTATCACAATCTGCCCGTAATTGCATTATCCGGAAGAACAGACACAAGTGTTTCAGAATATCAGGATGCCGGTTTTGCTGCAAGTTTACAAAAACCATATGCTCCCAAAGAATTAGTTGATCATATAGCAACGGTATTACATATGGATATTAAAAAGTACGACCATTCTAACAATCATGAAGATTCGACTCAAGAAGAATACTCTCTTAGTGATCTTATGCTATTTGCTCATGGAGATTCTGACTCACTTTATGCTATCTTAGACACTTTTTATACTAGCACCATTGATAATATCGAAGAGTTAAAGAAAAAAATGGAGAAGAAGGATATCGAAAGCATAAAAAAAACCGCACATAAAATGCTTCCTATGTTTAAGCAAATCAAAGCAAAAGAAGTCGTTTATATACTTGAGAGATTAGAACATCCTGACCAGTATACCTTGGATAACTCTTCAGTACTATCATTAACAGGCAAAGGAATAACTAAGATCAAAACATTAATAGATAAGCTCAAAGTAGAAAACTAACAGTTTTGCACAATCTAATTTAAAGACTTATATCGTATTGTTTTAATTTGTTGTAAAGTGTTTTTCGATCTATAGAAAGCATCCTTGCAGCCTTGGCTTTGTTTCCGTTAGATTTTTCTAAAGCATCAAGGATTAATTCTTGTTCATTCTGATTTTTAAACAACCCGTACGTTTGTTTAGAATTATGAGATGCATAAGCAATGTCTCCGGGTAAAATATCTAAGGTAATCATTTCGTCTTGAGAAAGGAGAACAGATCGTTTTACAATATTTTTTAATTCTCTTAGGTTACCTGGCCAAGAGTATTTTTTGAAAGCTTCAAGAACCTCATCTGCAAACCCTACAACATGTTTTTCTAGCTCAGTATTCGACTCCTCAAGGAAATGGTTTGCAAAAAGCATTAAATCTTCAATCCTATCTCTTAACGGTGGTACTTTTATAGAAAACTCATTTAATCTGTGATATAAATCTTCTCTAAATTCGCCTTCCTTCACTGCATTACTTAGGTCTTCGTTAGTAGCGACTATAACCCGAATATCTACCTCGATTTCGGTGTTACTTCCAACAGGCTTTATTTTGCGTTCCTGAAGTGCTCTCAAAAGTTGAACCTGTAATTCATAACTTAAATTTCCGATTTCATCTAAGAATAAGGTACCTCCATTAGCAGCTTCAAAATGCCCCATTTTATCATTCACAGCTCCGGTAAATGACCCTTTTATATGTCCAAAAAACTCACTTGAAGCAATTTCTTTGGGTATAGCTCCACAATCTACGGCAATAAAGGGCTTTTCTGATCTTTTACTCGCTTTATGTATACTACTTGCTACATATTCCTTACCTGTACCACTGTCCCCGATTACTAAAACCGACATACGGGTAGGAGCAACCAGAGCGACATATTCATTTAATTTTTTGGAAGCATCACTAACCCCTCTTACAAAGGAATTATTAAGATTTTTAGTTACTGGTACTGTCGCTGAAGGTTTAGCCGATTTGACAGAAACATCTTGTGTATCATTAACATTAAGAGCTTTTTCTATAGTTTGTACTATTGTATCCGGATTAAATGGTTTTGCCACATAATCAAAAGCCCCTTGTTTTATAGCATTAACGGCCATATTAATTTCTGCATATCCAGTCATTATAATAACCTGTGTGCTTGCATCATTTTTAAGAATCTCTTCTAACAAAGTAATGCCATCACTATCAGGCAACCTCACATCAGCAAGCACTACATCAAATCTATCTTGTTTGATTTTTGGTATTGCCTCATTTCCAGAAAAAGCAGTAGATACAGCGTATTCCTTTTTTTCTAAAAAGGTTTTTAGCATTGTACAAAAGGCTACATCATCTTCAACAATAAGTATCTTTGTCATATTTTATGATTTATATTCTAAAAAAATGAGCATAGTCATTCACTTAATTTGTTTAAGTTACAATAAAAAATTAATGGTTCTAAGAGTGACTAAAAAATACTATACTAATTTTGATTTTATAAAATTACGATTTAAAAATATCAATTTTTTAAAGAAGAGCATAAAAAAAGAGACCCTTGGGATTGAGTCTCTTTTTTAGCACTAAACAACTTTGTATATCGTTCTTGGTTGCAAAACGATATTCTTTTCTACCCCTAGATTTAAGATTTATGGTCGTTTGGCTTTATCCATTTGCCATTAGTGCTTGCAAATACAACTTTTGTAGAGTAATCGTTATCTTGTAATACTACTTTATATGTATTATCTTTTGACATATATGCTTTTACAATTCGTACTTTTTGAAAATCTTTTTTGGTTGCTTCAAGAACTGCCATTGGCAACTCCATTTTGTTTATTTCAGTATATTCTTGCAGCTCGTAATCATAATCTCTGTATCCAAAATTATCATCGCCTAAAAGCGCCAATTCATCTTGACCCAGAACACCCTGTGCCGAAAAAATACTTACTACTATTGCTACTATCATTGGTAACTTTTTCATTTGGGTTATTGATAAAATTATGTTATCTGATAATACTATAAGTAATAATTGTTCCAAAACATCTAGGTCAACACAAAAAGAATCAAAACACTGATTATCAATTAATTAAATATTAAAATATTCATAGATAAATATGTTTCAAAGCGTGGAATCCCCACAAAAGTGTAGAAATATTACACATTTTTTTGCAGGCATATCCTATTACAAAAGCGGTTTTCGGCGATTTACCTTTTTTAAAGATTGTTTTTGTTTGTTTTCTAAGCGCTTTTTGATAGATCCTTTAGAAGGTTTAGTAGGTTTCCTTCTTTTAGGAACATAAAGATTATTCTTCAGGATTTCAATAAGTCTTTTGATGACTACTTCTTTATTTCTATGTTGACTTCGGCTGTCATCACATTGTAGGACTAAGACTCCTTTTTTAGTTATTCGAGAAGATAATTTTTTGGACAGTCTAAGTTTTTCATCATCAGTAAGTCCGAGAGAATTAGATATATCAAAACTAAGTTCTATCCTTGATGATACTTTGTTTACATGTTGACCGCCCGCACCTGAACTGCGGACGGCTTTAAATTTTAATTCACGTAAAAGTACCGAGGTATTCACGAAAAAAGTTTTACCTGATGTGCAGATTTCAGTAAATCATTGACTGTTTTTACTGGGTTAAAGGTGGTAAGAGGTACTTCAACAAATACACTTATCCAATTTGACATGGCACCATTCCATAACCCCGGCAATTCTAATGCCTTTAATACTTTTCCGTTTAAGGTCTTTTGGGTAATGAACCCTGAGTTAGGGTCTACAAAATCCAATAAATCGAATTTCTTTCCTTGATAATCTCTGACTCCGCAAACCAGATCTACAGGATTAAAATGCGTGGCACTATTAAGGATTTTTTGCTGCCCCTGATCTGATGTATTTATTTGTGGTGTTTCGATAATCTGTAGAATCAATCTACCATTTTCCTTTTTAATCCAAAATGGTCCTCCTCCTGGTTCTCCTTCATTAATAACCATTCCACAAACGCGAATAGGACGATTTAAGGATTCTCTTAAAAAACGTAATTTATACTTATCAGAAAATTTATCAAAATCTAAGGGTAGTCGCACATTTAATTGTTGCACCAAAAATTTCTTTATATCCTTTAATTCGGGCTCTGATGGTTTTTTTTGATCAATCACATTCAGGATTCTAAATACTTCATCCTGGATTTCGATTAATTTACCCGCTAATACTTTTTTATATCCAGAAACTTCATCTTGATATTTTCGAACTACAACATTATCTATATTTTTTATATACACAATATCTGCATCAAGGTCATTAAGGTTTTCGATCAAGGCGCCGTGTCCTCCTGGCCTAAATAACAGAGAACCATCTTCTGTCCTAAAAGGTTCATTGTCTTCTGTCACTGCAATAGTATCTGTTTCGGATTTCTGAAAAGAATACGTAATACTAAAATTGGTATTTGTTTTCTCCTCAACCTTTTTCTTTATTCTTTCGAATTCATCTTCGAATGCATCTAGATGCTCTTTAGAAATCGTAAAATGCAACTTAGAATCCCCCTTGTCATTGGTATTGTAACCTGCTGCTTCGTACAAATGTTCTTCAAAAGAGGTAGCAATACTATTGGTATATTTATGAAAAGGAAGTAATCCTTTTGGGAATGCCCCAAAGTTCAATCCTTTTTCTTTAAGCATCATTTCGACAAAAATATGTAACTGTCTTCCCTCCGATAAGGTTTCGAATTTGGGGTATACATCCTTTACATTATTCATTACCTCTTCGTAGAACGGAAATTTTTCTAAGCCTATTAGAAATAATCGTATCGCAGTTGCATTCTGATGATTGGTGTATGAATTTAGGCTCTCTTTTTCGCAATCATACGTATCCAAAAACCGAAACAAGTCTTTAAACATTCTTGTTGCAGCACCAGATGCAGGAACAAATTTTAAGGTATCAAGACCGGACAATCTAGAAGTATATACTTTGGTAAGTTCTGATTGATAATGTTCTGAAAACTTGAGGATCCCATGATCCAGTGTTGCAGCACTTCGTAAGGCTACAAAAGGAATCTGATTCTTAAAAGTTTCTATCTGAGAAAGTACTTTGTCTATGGTCAACCCTTTTGATTTGATTAACTTAATATCTTTATCGGTTATATTCACTTTTTTGTTTTTATTAATTGCTCAATACTCTGTATTGCTTTGTTAAAACGTGTTGTATTATCTCCTTTCAGTATGACATATTTTAGACCATAGATATCAAGGCATTCCTTGAATCGCAAAAACATCTCTTCTCTTTGGTGGGGTAGATCTCTTAGGTCATCCTGTACCCAAGGGACGTCAATATAAGTCAAAAGATACAAATCGTAAACATTTTCTAATGAAATTTTGTCTAATGCCTTGGGGATTTCCCCCTCATAATAGAACTCACCATACACTTTTAGTTCTAATAAGTTGGTATCACATACAAGAATGGTATTTGTCTTTTGTGCTGCTTCATTTTCTAGACGCATCTGCCCTTCTGCAATTGGTAGCAAATCATCATACACACAAACTTCTTTTTTGGCATCCCATTTATCCTGTAGATACTCCCTCATATACTCCCCAACCAATTGTGTGCCGTAGTGCGCTGCTAATTGCTTGGACAATGTAGTTTTTCCTGTAGATTCAGGTCCAAAAAGAACTATTTTTATGCAGTTACTGGGATTTTGTCTAAGCTTTTCTTCCATGAGAGATATCCAAAAATTGCTATAATTGTAAATAATAGATATTGAAAACTAGAAAACGTAAATCCTTTATAAAAATATAAGGGTACAGAAATAATATCTCCTATAATCCAAAAAATCCAATTCTCAATCTTTCTCCTTGCCATTAACCACATTCCCACAAAGAAAATCGCCGTTGTTAACGTATCTACATAAGCCGTCCAATCATTCCACTTATCAAATGCAATATAAACTGAATACACAAAAACCAAGGTAGCTACAAAAATAATAAGTTGTATCCGCTTTTCTTTTGCCGTTGTTCTAGAGATTGGTGTTGTTATTGTATCGTCTACTTTTCTGGTCCATACATACCATCCATATACACTCATTATAAAGTAATACGCGTTAATCATCATATCTCCTAATAATGCCCATTGCAAAAGTAAATACACATAAATCAGCGTGCTAATCATACCTGTAGGATACACCCATATCGAATTTGCTCTAGCAAAAAAAACGCTAAGTATCCCAAAGATTACGGCAATAATCTCTAGGCTAATATAAAAAGTAGAATACTCTGAATATTGACCAAAGAAAAAATCAAAAATGGGGCTCATAATCGCTTCTATTACTTTTTACCATTTTCATATATACCAATACGTGATCCATATCACCAAAGGCCGTTTTTATTTCTTCGGTTAAAAAAGGCATCACCTCATCATACGCACCAAATACCTGTGTGCTCAATGGGTTTTCTAAAATTGTAAACTTAGAATCACGCAGCCTTTTTATAAAACGAATAATATGGGCTTCAAAATCATTCTGAAGCGGAGTAAGTGTTAATTCAATTGAAACTTGCATTCTTATTTATTTTTCATCAACATTGGTATTCTTAATCAAAAAATCTATACCTCAGAGGCTGGCACCGCATATACACAGGTGAACCCTTCAAACTCTATAAGAGCTAAATCATAATGATCAATGGTATTATCGTAATTAATTGCTCCATAGATAAAAGGATACTCTAGTGTAAATGGAGATATAAAAATATGTTGTTTAAAACTTAAACCAGCTGTGGCGTGTAGCTTATATAAAGACTCTTTACCTCCCCAGATTGCGGTCAGCATTTTCACACTATTTTCCTCTTTTTCTACATATCCGTTTTCGAAATCATTTACGAATTTATGAGCTATTTTATTAATTTTGTCTCGTTGTTTTTCGATATCAATCCCTACCGGCACATCACTAATTATAATACCTGCAAAGGTAAAAGAATGTGTAATAGAAATATACTTTCCATCTGTAAGATGTGGTTTCCCGAACTCATCATAATACAGATCATGATCTGTATATCCGCACACAGCCAAAAGATGTCGAACACTCATAAATCCTCTGCGATGCAGATCTGACTTCATACTGTCCACTCTTTTTTGACAATGCGCTGTTAGCTGAACACTTTCAGAAAGAAACTCAAATGTTTCTTCAATCTTCCAGATCAAGACATTAGTACTTTGATCTACTGTTATAGTTTTGTAAAGAGGCATTTAAAATCTTAAAGTTATTATGTACCTTTGCAACCTAAAAATTGAGGATAAAAAGGCATTCTCAATGAGCGAATTTAGAACAATTTAGTGCGAAATACCAAAATGCACTATATAAACATAAAACGAACTACTATGAGCACCAAAACAATACCCTATGTTCCTTATAAAGTAAAGGATATTTCATTAGCTGCCTGGGGAAGAAAAGAGATTGAATTGGCAGAAGCAGAAATGCCAGGATTAATGTCTCTTCGCGAAGAATATAAAGATGAGCAGCCTCTAAAAGGGGCCCGTATTGCAGGTTGTCTTCATATGACTATACAAACCGCTGTACTAATAGAAACGTTACAGGCTCTTGGTGCAGAAGTAACCTGGAGTTCTTGTAATATTTTCTCTACCCAAGATCAAGCGGCAGCTGCAATTGCAGAAGCAGGAATACCTGTGTATGCATGGAAAGGGATGAATGAAGAAGAATTTGACTGGTGTATAGAACAAACCTTATTCTTTGGAGAAGATCGCAAACCACTAAATATGATTCTTGATGATGGTGGAGATCTTACGAATATGGTACTTGATAAATACCCAGAATTAGTAGGAGATATCAAAGGACTTTCTGAAGAAACAACTACTGGGGTGCATCGCTTATACGAACGTGTCAAAAACGGAACGCTACCGATGCCTGCAATTAATGTAAATGATTCTGTAACGAAGTCTAAGTTTGACAATAAATACGGATGCCGTGAAAGTGCAGTTGACGCTATTCGTCGTGCTACAGATACAATGCTTGCCGGTAAACGTGTTGTAGTTTGTGGTTATGGTGATGTAGGTAAAGGAACCGCAGCTTCGTTTAAAGGAGCTGGATCTATTGTAACTGTTACAGAAATTGATCCTATATGCGCGCTACAAGCAGCAATGGATGGATTTGAAGTAAAAAAATTAGAAACTGTGGTTGGTAATGCTGATGTGATAATTACAACTACAGGAAATAAAGACATTGTGCAGAGTCAACATTTTAAAGCTCTTAAGGATAAAGCTATTGTATGTAACATTGGGCACTTTGATAATGAAATCGATATGGCGTGGTTAAATGAAAACTACGGAAATACAAAAGATGAAATCAAACCTCAGGTGGATAAATATACGGTTGATGGCAAGGATATTATTATTCTTGCAGAAGGTCGCTTAGTGAACCTTGGTTGTGCTACCGGGCACCCAAGTTTTGTAATGAGTAATTCTTTTACCAATCAAACACTGGCTCAGATCGAACTTTGGAATAACTCAAAGGACTATAAGAACGAAGTATACATGCTACCGAAACATTTAGACGAAAAAGTTGCTAAATTACATCTTGCACGTCTTGGTGTAGAATTAGAAACGCTTCGAGAGGATCAAGCTGATTATATTGGTGTTACTGTAGAAGGACCTTTTAAACCTGAATATTACAGATACTAAATTTTATTAAATCCTTTATATAACTATAGGCAATTGAATACTATTTGTGTAGAGGTTAGCATAAGGCTACTATATAAACAAAACCCTCTCTGAAAAGAGAGGGTTTTGTTTATATCACTTGTCGCCTCTTTAAATATCATTATACTAAATTTATAGTGCAATGAAGATTACCTTTTTCTTACTTTCTGTTCGACAACAGCAACCGATAAAATGAAATGAGACATCAGTGTTTGCAGGAATTGAAGGTTGCAATAGGCGTTCTAAGTTAAAAAAACACATGCCCCGACGAAGTAGGTTCGCGGAGCATATTGATCAAATAATTGATGGGTCTAGACTAATCATCTATTAAAATTAGCTAGTTTGTATCCAATTACAAATTCTTTTTAATGCTTCAATAATGAATTGTTCCTGATTCCAACTAGTTGGTTTGGCATTTCACTATTATGCATCAAAACTTTGTATTTTTTTAATTTTTGAACTTTTGAATTTCATTAAAGCATTTTTCTTTTTACATAGGAGGTAAAAAGGAAGCTATAATTATCCACACGCCAACTATTAGCCCTAATACTCCTAGTTTACCTTGCTTAGGTGCAATTTTTTCTCTTAATAGACTTGCTTTCTCTTTTGCCGCTTCGTTCTTACCCAAAACAAGTTTATTGATCATTCCAAATCCAAGCATAAACCCTAATATAGCTTGCATAACACTCCCTGCAAGTAACGTAATCCACCATATTGGACTTGTTGAAAGCCAACTAATACTTAATACTGAAGATATAATTCCCCATACTCCCCAAAAACAGAATGCAAGTCCTATCCATCCCTGATATGGTTCGATTTTTTCTAATAACTCTTTGGCATTTGGTTTTTTGGCAAGCAGTAATGAAGGTACCGCAATGATACTTAATAAAATTAATGTTATTCCCCAAGTCATAGTTTTAATTTTTAAAAGATTAATACTTTTTTCTTACGATTTTTTATGAATGCCTTTGCAGAGTTTTCTTCTCATAACAAAAATGTCAAAAAAATCATTGCGCAAAGATGGTGGTGAATTACGAATAAAAAAACCCCATATATAATGAAAAAGAAACCCTGTAAACCGGGGGTTGTTTTCACCAAAAAAGCTGTTTTTTATACAAACACCGAGTTAAAACATTTACAAAAAGATAAGGTAGCAACTTAAAAGTGCTACCTTATCTTTTTTATTCTGCCCAACTATTATTCGCAACGTCACAAACCCATTCTTAAATCCCTAATTTTTCTACATCATAAAAGTAAAAGTCTCTTTGCGTATTCATAGCAACAAAAAGACCTTTTGTAAACTTTGCATTCAATGGAATAGTAACTATTTCACATCCATCTGTTTCTTGAGTTCCCAAATTGATTGCTTTAATAAAACTTCCATCCTTGCGAGAAAATAAATTAAACTGCCCCTTTTGCTGATCCGAAACAATTAAAACCCCTTGACCATTTGGTTTTGTAGCGATTGCAATTCCTTCGATATCTTCTTCAAAATATTCTCCTCCGAAAAAAGCCAATTCTTGATTTCCTTTTGATGGATCTGCATAGTATTTACGTATCCCAACCCCTTCATCCGAATAATACACAAAACCTAGTTCGTCATCGATTGCGATTGCCTCGATCTCTTTTTCTGTGCTAAACTTTCCAAATTTTCGAATATACTTGGCTCGAACACCCGTACTATCACTTATCAATTCATATTGATACAGGTAACCATCTTCAGGACCAGACTTCCTACTCACAATCACAGAAACGATATTACTTACAGGGTTTTTATACAATCCTATCCCCATGGGTCTTTTTAAGGCTAGATCGGTTTCATCCTCAAAAACAGGAAACCCTCCACCATCCAAAGGCTTCATATCCGGAACAGAAAAAACACGTATCTGATTGCGCTCCCTTTCTGTAAAAGCAATGATATCTGTTCTTGTTGAATCATTGATTTTGAATCCATATTCTACATCAATATTATTGGGGTATTTAACGTTCTTAATCATTTTATCCTCAATGATTTTTCCTTTTAAATCAAAAGCGTAAATAGCTCCATCGGTATCTTTATCTGTACCGAATACAATACTTTTTGCTGGATCTTTTGGGTGAACCCAAATCGCAGGATCATCGGTATCATGGGGGACTTTTTCTGAAATAAGTGTTGGTGCCACTTCTGGTAATTTTTGATCACAAGAAATAAAGGCTACACTAATTAATAGGGCAAAACAAAATGTTTTCATATCTGGCATCTATTTCTTATTTATTATTAAACAAATCATACTTAAGACCAAAAGTGAGTCTTCTATCATAATATTCTAATTGCATTGTTCTTTCTGAGACTCCTTGATAAAAACGCAATGGTTGATTGGTAATATTATTTAGATCTGCATATATACTTAGGTTTTTTGTAATCGCATAACTGGCATTAAAATCCAGAAAAAATTGTTGATCATAATACCTATCCTCGAAGGCATTTCCGCCAATTTCGTCAATATAGGCATCAGAGAAATTTGCAGATAATCGTATACTTAATTTACGATCATTGTATCCTAATGATCCATTGAACATATTGGGTGCTGTATTTGGTAAGTCCAGATCATCGCGCTCATCTCCATCCTCATTACGAATACCATCTGCACTGGAAGTAAGGAACGTATAATTGAGATATAGACTAAGATTCTTCGCAAAACCTGGCAAGAAATCTAGCTGACGCTGAAAAGCAACTTCTACGCCAAAGACTGAGGCATCATCTCCATTAAGGGGCTGAAAAATATCATACCCTTCTGTACCCTCTCCAAAATCATTATTCTCTGTCTCTCCACTAAAAATATAGGTGAAATTATTTATTTTTTTATAAAACAAACCTCCAGAAACAATCCCTACAGAAGCGAAGTAATGCTCTGCCATAATATCGAAATTCATGGAAGTTGCAGGATCTAAATCTGGGTTCCCTACAAAAATTTCTTCGTCATCAAAAACTACATCAACAGAAGGTACCAGGTCCGCATAATTAGGTCTTGCTATTGTATTGGTCCACGCAAATCTAAGTACCGTTTTAGAAGAGGCATCATATTTAAAATGCACTCCGGGTAATATATTGATATATGATTGTTCGTCGGTTACCTCACCTATAAGCTCTTCTTCATCTACAATTTGATTTCCGGTAGCTTTGATCGAAGTGTTTTCTAATCGAATCCCTGACAGAACGCTTAATTTATCTGATATCTTTTGATTGGTCATTAGGTAACCTGCAAAAACATCTTCACTGACCTCATAATTAGCCCGAAGAAACTCATCAGGTACAGATTCTCCTTCGGTAAGGTCCAGACTTCCCAACCATGCTTCGTCGGCGAATAGACCTGCTTGATACTTACTTCCAGCCAGAAAATCAGGATTCGAAAAATCTTGTATAGGAATTTCTGCTAACGAAGGAAAATCATCCTCGAGATCAAACTCGAAGAAGTTATTATCTCTTAGCTTACGCTTTAGTCTACTGCGCACTCCGAATTTGATTATTCCTTCACCTCTACCAAAAAAATCCGAAACAAATTCTGCATTAATAGCAAAATTAATATCCTCTTCTTCTGTGTATTGGTTTTCTTCTGTTAATTCACCAAACTCAAAGGCAGAAAGATTGGTTGCATCACTTGCATTCGCAGGTAAAAATATCGGAAACTCAGGATCAGAGTTATCATTAATGATGGTATATTCTGATTCAAATTCTACATACCGTTCATTCAGTCGCTCTTCAGAGGCTTTGGCGAATGACCCCATCCAATCTATTTTCACATTTCCGAATAAATGATTTCCTCCCAAATTGTAATTTTGCATCCGTTGATCCTCTAATCGGGTGTTTTTATTTCGACTGTTATCAATTCCTCCTTTACTCTGGCGCTTAACCTCAACAGGAAAGCTTGTCAGGAATCCATTAGTAATCGTAAAATCTCCTTCTTCGATATCTTCTCCATCCAAAATTCCATGCTCTAATCGAAATCTATTTTCACGATCATCGCGCCAATTGTACATAGTTTTTAAATACATGGTATGATTATCATCAAAATTATAATCAAAATTTGCAGAAAAGCTTCTTCGAATACGTTGTACTAAATACACGCGTTGCTCGAATACATTTGTATACGGCTGTACATCAGCTTCTTCAAGAATGGCTTCACCTTCTTCGTCTTCATCTCCCGTATTAAACTCGAATTCATCTGTCCACTCTGCTTCAATATTATCAGAACCAAAATCATTATCATTTATAGATGCTGATAGCATCCAACCAAACTTTTTATTTTTTGATCGGTCCCCAATTAGAAAAGAACCCGTTAGAATTCTCTTATCTGTGATAAAGTTAACACCAGAGCCCAAAGTAGCGGAGAGTCTGAATCCCTGGGGAGCAGTTCTTGTGATCAAGTTTACCGATCCTCCGAGAGCGTCTGCTTCCATGTCTGGAGTTACCGCTTTATTTACTTCGATGGTCTTGATCATATCAGAGGGGATCAAATCCATTTGTATATTTCTATTATCACCTTCTGCCGAAGGAATTCTACTTCCGTTTAGTGTTACAGAATTTAATTGTGGAGAAAGCCCTCTGACTATAATATTTCTAGCCTCTCCTTGATCGACTTGCATAGTAATCCCCGGAATTCTTTTTACTGCATCTCCAATATTAGCATCAGGAAATTTTCCGATCTGATCTGTCGACACGACATTGGTAATATTCATGTTGTTTTTCTGAGTATTCAAAGCTCTGGCCTGTCCCACAGCTCCATAAGTAGAAATTGTAACATCTTCTAATTGTTCTCCTTTGGTAACCAAAACAATAGAAATTGCCGTAGTTTTTGACGCTCCTACATTGACTTGTTTTTCTGTATCTGTATATCCCAAATATTGAATTTGTAAAGTATACGCTCCCTCAGGGACATTCACCAAAGTGAACTTTCCTTCAAAATCAGAAATTGTTGCTTTATTGAGTGCACCGACTAGTACTGAAGCTCCGGGCATAGAAATGCCATTTTCATCGGTAATTACACCCTTAATTGAGCCATTTTGTGCATATATTGTACTAGTACCAATGCACACTAAAAAGGTGACATACATTAATTTTAAAAATCTAGATGGTATCATTTTACGTGAGTTTAAAAATCACTACAAAGCTACACCGGCACTGTAACATACTGTAAAAACGTAAAGCAACAAAGGATAAACATTTCACAGATGCTATAGAAACAACAAGGCAACAATTACCTTTTATTTACATTGCAATAACATTAAAAAAAATTGACAATAATTTTTTCTAAATTCCTGAATTATAGATCTATCATAAAGCTAACCAACTCTTCTTTTTGGGCAATAGGAAGTTTTTTACGCAATCTATAGCGAGCAACACGAACACTGTCTGGTGTTACTCGTAGGATCGATGCTATTTCTTTTGATGATAAGTTAAGTCGCAATAGCATTCCTAATCGTAATTCTGCCGGGGATAGTTTTTCTTCTGAAAGTGCAGATAATTTTTTTATGAATGCCGGATGGATTTCTTTGAAAAAATTATTAAACTCGTCCCACTCTTTTTCCTGATGTAGATTAAAATTAATTTCTTGGGCAATTTTTTTTAAACTAACCTTTTGATCAAAATTTTTTCGATTAGCAATATTCGTAAGTGCTTGCGAAACATCATACAACATCTTATTTTTCTGAGACAGGTGCAGACTGTATCTTGACAATGCTGCCGTCTTTACATGCACTTCTTTTTGTAAGTTTTTTTCTTCAAACGCTTTTTTTTCTATTTCAACCTTCAGGGCTCTTTCTTTGTATTCTTGCAGTTTTGTATTCTGAATTCTTTTTTTTCTAAAGTATAAAAATAAAATGATTGCTATAATAACTGTCGTTCCTAAACTTACCCACAACAGATTCTGATGAGCACGACTCACTTTTCCTTGCTGTAGTAATAAATTAATTTGTGCCTCTTTTTGCTTGGTTTCATAAATGGTTTGCAAGGTATTAAGCTGATGTACATTTTGCATTGTTGTTAGCTCATCATTTATGTGCTCACTTTTAAGTAAGTGATCGAGTGCTTCTTTATAATTTCCTGTCAGTTTATATGTTTTAGACAAATCTTTATGTGCACTTCTTAACTGATGCTTATCGTTAAATTGATTCGATAATTCATAGGCCATTTGTGTATACATTAAGGCCTTGTGATAGTTGTTCGTTTTCCTATTAATATCCCCTAAATTATTTAGAACACTAATCCGATCAATTGTATTTATTTTTGCAAAGAATTGATCCGACTTTTCGAAATACTCATATGCCAAATCATATTGCTCAAGATCTTCATAAATACTTCCCATATTTTCATGCACCTTGGCGATCCCGGCATGATAACTTATCTGTGTAAATAATTCAAGACTTTCTTTTTGATATTGTAATGCTTTAAGATATTCTCCTTGCTTTTCGTAACAAGAACCGAGTAACCCTTTTGTTATTGCTGCACCTCTTAAATAATCATTGGCCAATGATATTGCCAGACTTTTATTAAAATAGATGATGGCCTTTCTTACGTTTTTTAATGAAAGTTGTATTTTACCTATTTCATTTTGCAGATGAACAACCAGTGTATCATTCTTTTTGAGCACCCCTAAAGCATGATTATAGTGCAGGATGGCTTCGTTATACACCCTTGCTTTTTGATAAAATTCACCTAATTGAAGAAATTTATAGGCGATTTCTGAAGGTATGTTCTTTTCCTGAGCCGTTTTGAGTTCTAATTCTAACACTCGAAATGTTTCATCTACATGCCTTTTCTCCTCTTGCTCCTTATGTTGATATATTTGCGAAAATAGGGTAGGTTTAATTGATATAAAGAAAAACAGGAGAATAATCTTTCGATAATGTTTCATAAAAATTATATATAACAACAGGGCCACTTTTCCCATATAGAATTGTAAACTTAATTCTCGAAAAACTCTTAGTTGTTATTTGTGGATTATTTTTATGTTATTCTTTTTGATATTATTGTCTGTATTATCAAAAGTTAAGTCCTTTTTAGATAACTCTATCATTAGAAATACAAAAAACCGCTTCCCAAAATTAATTGAAAAGCGGTTCGTAATTTATTACAAGGAAGAAATCCTTATGCTTCAAAAGGTACTATAGAAACATATGATTTATTGTCTTTCTTTTTTGTGAATTTTACCAAACCATCTACTTTGGCATGTAATGTATGATCTTTACCAGCATACACATTTTCACCTGGTTTATGAGCTGTTCCTCTTTGTCTAACAATGATGTTACCAGCTATGGCAGCTTGTCCACCAAAAATCTTCACACCTAGACGTTTCGATTCTGATTCTCTACCATTTTTTGAACTACCAACTCCTTTTTTATGAGCCATGATATAATATTTTATTTCTAGTCGTTTTTCTAGTAAACGAATAGAAGATTAAACTTTATTCTTCTATACCACCTTTATGGTTATCTTGCCATTCTTTTAACTCGTCCCATTTACCATCGGCAGCCATTTTAGCTTGCTTAGGCCATGAATTAGGAACGTGATTTCCTCTAACATCTTTAATAAACTCTGCTATTTGTTCTGGTTTTGTTTTTGCAAGATCTGCAAATGTCAAAATACCATTAGCATTTAGAGTTTCTGCGATTTTAGGTCCGATACCTTCAACTTTCTTAAGGTCATCTCCTTTTGCAGCAGCTTTTTTCTTAGGAGCCGCTTTAGCTACAGGAGCTTTCTCTTCTTTCTTAGTCTCAACCTTCTTAGGCTCAGCTTTTTTAGCTGCCTTAGGAGCTGCTTTTTTAGCTCCAGAAGTAACAATACTTTCGATAATGATTTCAGTAAGAGATTGACGATGTCCGTTTTTTACACGGTATCCTTTACGTCTCTTTTTCTTGAAAACAATAACTTTATCACCTTTAAGGTGCCTAGTGATTTTTGCTCCTACTTGAGCTCCATCTATAGCTGGGGCGCCTAAAGTAACTTGTTTCCCATCTGCTGCAAGAAGAACTTTATCAAAAGAGACTTTGTCTCCTTCTTCTCCTGGTAAACGGTGTACAAACACTTTTTGGTCTTTTGCAACTTTAAATTGCTGCCCTGCTATCTCTACAATTGCGTACATAGCGTAACGTTTTATTAATTTTTTTCTAAAATAAAGAACCCACCTATATTCATAGGCGGGTGCAAATATACTGCTAATTAATTAACTGACAAATATTTTATACCTCTATAGATAGAGAATTTTGATTTTTTTTAGAATTCCAACTTTCTTTAAATAGTTGCATAAACGACAGCGTAAGAACAAAAGTAGTGGCAATACCCATTACGGCAGCTATAAACACCACAGTTCCTACTCCTACATGATAATGCGAACTCCAATTCTCTAACATCATAGGTAAGAAGTTACTATTAATGTTAGTTACGTATACGGCAAAAAAAGATGTAAAAATAATAGTTGCATTAAATCCTGTAAAAAGACCTGCCATAAACCCTTTCTGATATTCAAAATCACCAGCTAACTCCTTCTTATAATTTTTCATGGCTTTGTACAAACCAAATGCTACAATAAATCCGTTACCGAGACTAAAAATCGGGTTTGTCTGAACACCCACTAATGAAAGAATTAAAAAATAAAAAACAAGGCCTATTGCAATCAAAACCCCGTATCTAATGGATATAGCTGATTTTTTCATAAAACTCTAAATTTAATATTCTAACTTAAAGATATGAAATACCTACAGACTTATAACTTAAGATATTGTTAATTCGATAGTTACCTTACTTTAAAAAAATCAAGACGCATCAATAATTTCCTTTACAGGCAGTTTTAATCTATTTTTAAAATCATTAGGGGCAATACCATATTTCTCTTTGAATATCTTAGAAAAATAACTTCTACTACTAAAACCAATCGCATACATAACCTCTGACATATTCATATCATTTTTACTTATAAGATCTATTGCAGTTTCTAGACGTACATGGCGAATGTATTCTGTTACAGTACGACCAAATAACACTTTAAAACCCTCCTGAAGCTTCGCCTTTGACAAGCCTGTTTCTTTTGATAAATTTTCTAAAGAATATTCATGAGATACACTGTTGGCTATTCTCTCGGCTAGATCATTTATTAATTTCAATTCTCCTTCCAAAAGAACTTTAGGGCTATTTTTTTCTATCATCAGATATTCATATTCCTGAATATGCATTGATAGTATTTGATACACAATCCCCTCTATTAGTAATATGCGAGTAATTCCTTTTTTCTTTATTTTCTGAAGAGTTTCTATCTTATTTAACAGTTTAAAATTAAGAGCTCCAAAATGAGCATACGCCTTTTCTTGTTTTTTATCCGTAAAAACCTGAAAAAGCTGGTTTTTAAGCTGAAACACATTATTAAGTCGCTTTTTCAAATACTTCTCTCTAACAACTTTTATAACATTAAGAACCAATTTCTCGTCCTTTGGAAAATAAGCATAATTATATCCTCCATATCGACTTGTAATAATGACTGATTGATGTTGTTCTATAGTATTTATCCTTTTTTGATAATCAAAACTATGTCTACAATATCCTTTAAGACAATAAATAAATTGAATAGGATTAAACTTAGAAGCATCCACACTAATAATGCATTCTTTATGAAACACCATCTCTAACTGTAGTAAATTCACCCCCCAATCAAAAGTAATAAACCTGATTTCGCCAGTTGCATTTGAATTATTAACCGTAAGAACATACTCCCCCCATCGCTCTTCAATTTTACCTCCAATAGTATCTCTGATTTGCTCAACAGATTCTTTTAAATCCCTACCTGTTATGTTACATTCTAATATGTTTGATGTTTCGACATGCATAATGATATGTGAAAATTTAATCCTAAAGAAGTAAATAGAAAATAAAAATTAAGTAGTTTTTTTAAATCTCAAAAAATATTCTATTTTTTTTAACAGAAAAACTGTATTAGAATAAATTACACTTTTGAATTTACTGTAGTAAATGTTTAGTTTTTATTTTGGTAAAAAAGAAAATCTAGCAATCAGCTTAATTGGGGTGTCAAACAATGCTTATAATTTTACTTTAAAACGAAACTAAAAAAAGCCATTTTACAACTGTAAACTCAAAAGTGTAAATACTCTTAATCGAAGAATTTTCAAAAAAAACAAATCAAAACATAGGTTAAAACGACTATACTAATCTTTGATTCTTTTGATAAAGGTCGTTTAAATTTAGGTTCTAAGAATTATCATTCATATAGTGATTCGAATTTTATTGTTAGTGATGTTGCATTACCGATTACGAATAAGAACTAGTAATTTCTATGGTAGCGTTTGTAATATCAAAAAAAAGAATCCATACCCTAAAAAATACTTTTAATAGAATATCATAACATTACTTAGAAATTAATATTAAAACAACCCTTATGATTTAGTTTAGCGCAAGCAAGAACAAAAACTAGAGATTCAAATAAGGGCGCTAAGAGATATCAAGCATTAGTGATACCTTCAAAATTTTGGGTTTTAAGAATTATCATTTTTTGTAGTGATTTTAATTAGTTGGTTATATTGTTTTTGATATCATTTTAATCAAATGATCTTTTGTTTTTTATAAAATTTCAAGGATTTTTCTAGAAAACTTTCATGCCATTTACACATTTTGAGTGTTCGCATGTGTCAAAATAAAACAAAAAAATATTTTTTTGTGCAAAGCAAAAATACATTAAGAGCATTGAGCCTTTTAACTCATATGCAATTAATGTGAACTCTATCAAAATACAGTATCAAAAAACAATCTCTATCTTTTATTAGTTGACTTTGTCTTAGATAACATCGTCTAAAAGACTAATGATAGAACTATAGATTAATTCTAACTGCTCTGGAGAAATAATATACGGAGGCAGTATATAAATAGTATTACCCAAAGGTCTGAGATAAACTCCATTCTTCATAAAGTGATCAAATATCTCATATCGTTTTTTACCATACCGATCCATATCTATCTTAAGTTCTATTGCATAGATCACACCCATCTGTCGTGTTGTTTGTACTTTTGAATGTTTTTTGATTTTTTCATCAAAACCTTTATTCGACGCTATAATATTTTTTATATTCTGCTGAATGTTTTCTGAGCTCAATAACTCTATTCCCGCCAAAGCAACAGCACATGCAATGGGGTTCGCAGAATACGTATGTGCATGAAAAAAAGCTTTCCCTACAGAATCATCTAAAAAAGCATTATATATATCTTGTGTACAACTCGTTACTGCCATAGGTACAAAACCAGCAGTTAATGCCTTAGACATAGAAATAATATCTGGTTTGGTTTCTACAAAATCCGATGCGAAGTTCATTCCTGTTTTTCCAAAACCAGTCATTACCTCATCTGCAATAGTAATAACCGCATGCTCTTTGCATGTAGCAAGAATTTGATCTAAATATCTAGCTTCATACATATGCATTGCATTAGCTCCCTGTACCAAAGGTTCATAAATAAATGCTGCCACTTCATTCGAACCAATATACTCTTCTAGTTGTTTTATTACTTGATTAATGTTTTGAGAATTCGGAGTAGGAATTCTTTTTACGTCGATAAAAAAATCTTCGAAAGGACCGTTGTACACTGATAAGCCAGAGGCCGACATGGCTCCAAAAGTATCTCCATGAAATCCATCTTCGAACGCTATAATTATATTTCTCTTTTCTCCTTTATTAAAATGATACTGAAGCGCCATCTTTATACCTACCTCATTTGCCGTAGATCCATTATCAGAAAAAAAAACTTTTTCTTGATTTTTGGGTAAGATTCTTATGAGTTCTTCTGACAATGCAATTGCCGGTTCATGTGTAAACCCAGAAAACACAATTTGATCCAATTGATGCATCTGAGATTGCGCTTTATTTAAAATGTAATCATTGCAATGACCATACATTGAGGTATACCATGATGCAATACCATCAATAAACTCATTCCCATCTTCATCAAACAACAAAGCTCCTTTTGCTTTTACAATAGGCAATGCTTCGGGATGAATTTTATGTTGTGTCAGTGGGTGCCAAAGATGTTTTTTATCCCTCTCTTTTAAACTCATTTTTAACGGTCTTGTAGATACATAACTAATCCTTACTACTTTATCTCTAAATTTTTCATCAAATTGATTTAGAGTAAAGATTCATTACAGTTCTTTTAATTTTTCCTTGAACTGTTCAGCATATTCTTTAATTACTTTTTGATCAAAATAGGATTCATCATCTATTCTTCCTATAACAGATACATTTGCCATTTTTTTAATGATATCTTCTGTTGTTTTATGCTCTTTACCATTAAAAATAACAGATACCGTAAAACCTTGTTCTGCCAAAATCCAAATAGTCATAAGTGTGTGATTAATACTTCCTAGATAATGTCTAGACACAACGATGACATTATAATCTGGACCAATTATATCAAGTATTGTGTCTTCTTCATTTAATGGAACTAATAATCCGCCAGCTCCTTCTATGACTAGTGAGTTTTCTGTCTTTGGTAATATTATTTTATCAACATCAATAGTAACACCATCGATATCGGCAGCTGCATGGGGACTCATAGGAGTATTAAGAGCATAACTATTTTGATGAAATTTGGACACTGAATTTGATACCAATTCTTTCACTCTATCTGTGTCAGAAAACGCTAAATCTCCTGCTTGTATTGGTTTAAAATAATCTGCTTGCAACGCCTCTACTACAATTGCAGAAGCTATTGTTTTTCCCACATCGGTCCCAATTCCTGTAATAAAAATTTTTTTCATTTTTGATTAAACTTAGTATTGCATATCGCACATCGATATTCATATTTTTTATAAAAAGGAAGTCCTCCAAATAAAAATCCGAAAACAAAAGCGAAAAATGATTTGATGCTCGTGATAGTAGTAAAGTATTCTATTGTTTTACTTTTACAATTAGGACATTCTATCTCATAACCAAGATCATCTACTACATATTTGCTAATCCCATCAATAATTTCGAGCGCCTTTTTTTTATCTTCTGATCGTACTTTAATCTTAACACCACCAATAGCATTACTTACCAGCGGGTCTGTATCAATAGTGTGCATATCTGTCATATAAACATCAATTCCTTCTGTCTCTAACCTACCTCTTAGAATCAAAGCTTCAGAAGAATACTGAAAAACAGCTACAGTTGCAAACATTTCATTCATACAAGAGCAAAGGTAGTCAAGTAATTTAATACAGCGTTTATTTCTTTTTTAGTATTAAAACTATGCAGGCAAAAGCGCAGACGTTCCTTTCCTTCTGGTACAGTCGGAGACAAAATAGCTTTGACATCAATTCCTTTATTTTGAATTGTATTCGCTATTCTTTTTATATTTTCATTTCCAGAAATCAAACAACATTGTATCGCAGAGTTACTTTGTACGAAAATTGATTCTAGACCTTCTGTTTCTAATTGTTGTTTAAAATAGTCTATAGTACACTTTAGTCTTCCTATATTCTCTGTTACCTGCAACTCATAATATGCTGACTGTATTGTAGCAACAGCATGTGGTGATAGTCCGGTTGTATAAATAAAACTTCGTGCAAAATTTACCAAATAGCTTTTTAACTCCTCTGATCCCAGAATTGCCGCTCCATGACAACCCAAAGCTTTGCCGAAGGTAACAATACGAGCAAAAATTTCATGTTCTAACTCTAATTCCTGCAGGAGACCTGCTCCATATTGCCCAAAAACCCCTATGGCATGTGCCTCATCAACCACAATATGGCAATTATATGCTTTACATAACGCAACTAGACCTTGCAAATTTGGTGAATCCCCATCCATAGAAAAAATAGATTCTGTCACCACATACACTTCTTTATGAGTATCTAACCCTGATAACAGTAAGGTTAATTTTTTCTCTAAATCCTCTAAGTTATTGTGGTCAAACTTATAGGATTTTGCAGTACTCATAGTAAGCCCGTCACGAATCGATGCATGAATTAATTCATCATAAAAAATTAAATCTCCACGCTGTGGTACTGACGAAAAAAAACCCACGTTTGCATCGTATCCAGAATTAAAAATTAAAGCAGCTTCGGCATTATGAAAAGTAGCCAGCATAGCTTCAGTCTGGCTGTATACCTTATGATTCCCTGAAAGCAACCGAGATCCTGTTGCTCCATTTTGATTCATTTCATTTTCTTGCAAAAACGTATGCGTACGATCAAAAATTTCTTTTGATTGCGCAAATCCTAAGTAATCATTTGATGAGAAATCTACAAGAGTTTTATTAATTGGTAATGTACGAAGCGAATTCGCTTGCTGCCGCAACGCTAACTTAGACTGTAATTTACTTGGGAGTTTTTTCATTATCTTCACAAAGATAATCATTGTGTTTATTTTCTACCTTATAGAGTTACATGAGACCCAAAAATTCTAACACATATCGCTTTACTACTACTTCTTCTGAAAATGAATTAGAGCAAATATTAACACTGCAACAAGCTAATTTACCAACTTCAATTTCAACGATAGAAAAGAAAGAAGAAGGTTTTGTTACCGTACAACACACTATTGATATCCTAAAAAAAATGCACGATCGTCAACCTCATATTATTGCGAAAGATCAAAATAATGTTATTGGTTATGCTTTGTGTATGCAAAAAGAGTTCAAAGATGATATCGAAATTCTGAAACCCATGTTTTCTAAAATTGATCAGCATGTATCTCAACCTTTTTCCTATATCGTCATGGGGCAAATTTGTATTCATAAAAAATACCGAAAACAGGGAATTTTCAGGGGACTTTATCAAACTATGAAAAAAGAACTTCATACGAGTTATGAACTCCTCATTACAGAAGTTGCTGCTAACAACTCGCGTTCACTACAAGCACATTATGCAATTGGTTTCGAAACGCTTATCACCTATACTTCTGATAAAACAGAGTGGATTATTTTGCAATGGAACTTGAAATAAAGAATTCTAACATAAATTTACTTAACGAAAAAAGCCTTTCAACTCAAAAGAATTAAAAGGCTTTTATTATTATTTGTATTCGTTTCTGATTTTTTAATCAGCCAGAACGATGACTTTATTATCATTCATTTCTACAGTTCCTGAATTAATAGAAAGTAAAGTTGCCCCGTTTTCACCTTTGGTAAATTTATCTGCAACTTCTTCATCTAACTTCATATCACCATACACCTTTATATTACCTTTTGATAATAAAGAAATAATTGGGGCGTGATTATCTAACATTTGAAACTCTCCGTCTACACCAGGCACCGCAACCGAAGTTACTTCGCCACTAAATAATATTGCTTCTGGAGTTACTATTTCTAAATACATATCTTATCGTTGTTTGTTGTTTGTTAATAGTTCTGCGTTGTTCAGGAATTACACTCCCATCAACTACGAACTAAAACAAGTAACTAATATTAAGCTTCAGCTAACATTTTCTCACCAGCTTCAATAGCTTCTTCGATAGTCCCTTTAAGGTTAAATGCTGCTTCAGGTAGGTGATCTAACTCACCATCCATAATCATTGTAAATGCCTTAATTGTATCTTTAATATCTACTAAACATCCTGGGATACCTGTAAACTGCTCTGCTACGTGGAATGGCTGAGATAAGAAACGCTGTACACGACGTGCACGTCCTACTGCTAATTTATCTTCTTCAGATAATTCTTCCATACCAAGAATAGCTATAATATCTTGTAGTTCTTTATAACGCTGTAAAAGCTCTTTTACTCTTTGTGCACAGTTATAATGTTCATCTCCTAATATATCTGCTGTTAGAATCCTTGATGTAGAATCTAATGGATCTACCGCTGGATAAATACCAAGCTCAGCAATTTTACGAGACAATACTGTTGTTGCATCTAAGTGAGCAAAAGTTGTTGCTGGTGCAGGATCTGTTAAATCATCTGCAGGTACATATACCGCCTGTACAGATGTAATCGATCCTTTTTTGGTAGAAGTAATACGCTCTTGCATTACCCCCATTTCTGTTGCTAATGTCGGCTGATAACCTACCGCTGATGGCATACGACCAAGAAGTGCTGATACCTCAGAACCCGCCTGTGTAAAACGGAAGATATTATCAACAAAGAAAAGTACATCTTTTCCTTGCCCATCTCCAGCTCCATCACGGAAATATTCTGCAATCGTAAGACCAGAAAGCGCAACACGTGCACGTGCTCCTGGTGGCTCATTCATTTGACCGAATACGAAAGTAGCTTTTGATTCTTTCATTACTTCTTTATCAACTTTAGAAAGATCCCATCCTCCTTCTTCCATAGAGTGCATAAAGTCATCACCATATTTGATAATTCCTGACTCTAACATCTCACGAAGTAAATCATTTCCTTCACGTGTTCTTTCTCCTACTCCTGCAAATACAGAAAGACCACCGTGACCTTTTGCAATATTGTTAATCAACTCCTGAATCAATACTGTTTTACCTACTCCGGCACCTCCAAATAATCCAATCTTACCTCCTTTTGCATAAGGCTCAATAAGATCAATTACTTTGATCCCTGTAAATAAAACTTCTGTAGAAGTTGATAAATCTTCAAACTTAGGAGCTTGACGGTGGATAGGAAGACCATCTTTTCCTGCTTTAGGAAGATCTCCAAGACCATCAATAGCATCTCCGATCACATTAAATAAACGTCCGTACACATCTCCTCCTATTGGCATTTGGATTGGAGCTCCTGTTCCTACAACTTCCATCCCTCTGCTTAACCCATCACTTGAGTCCATTGCAATAGTACGTACAGTATCTTCACCAATATGAGACTGAATCTCTAATACTAGCTTAGTACCGTCTATTTTGTTAATTTCTAACGAATCATAAATTTTTGGTAAGTCAGTACCAGCAGCGAATTCTACATCGATAACCGGACCTACAATTTGAGATACTTTACCCGTAACTTTAGACATTATATAACTATTTAATGTTTAGTATTTAACTATTTAAAAAGACTTGATATTTACCAATTAAGAATACCATCTTTTTTCAGGCTGCAAATATAGTCTTTTAAAATGAAAAAAATAACTCATTTTATTTTGTTTTTTTGATGCAGTAAAATACTCACTATTAGAAGGGTTATTTCTTGAAGGGCTTACCATAATAAATCACAAAATAAATGTTTATATCTCGTGTAGGGTATTGATATAATTATTTACGTCCGTATATAATAACCGCAAAACCGGCAACGTACATAACCAAGGTATATATAGCTGCAGAAATACCTAAAGACGAATTCTGCAATGTTACGATCGCAATAGTCATTGCCAGTGCAGAATTTTGAATTCCCGACTCTACTGCAATACTTATTGCTTGTGGTTTGATAAGTTTTAAAGAAACTGCAGTGAGATACCCCAATCCCATTGTAGATATATTTAATACTATCGTAGGTAAACCTGCCTCAATAAAATACGGCACAAAGTTACTTCTCTCTTTTATAAGCACTCCTGTAATAACAAGAATAAGTAAAATCACAGACGCTACACCGACTGGTTTTTCCATCTTAATAGCAAAACCCGATGATTTTGCCCTAATCAGCATCCCCACAAAAACCGGAACAATAATAACAGCCAATAATTGTCCTATCATCTGAGGAACATTGAGTGTAATTTTTTCTCCGGCTCCTATAAACTCTAATAAGGCAAATTGAATAATAAAAGGGATGGTCAGTATACTTACAACACTAGAAATTGCCGTAAGACTGATAGATAAAGCCACATCACCTTTGGCAAGGTTTACAATAATATTTGAAACAGCTCCTCCTGGGCAAGCAGCCAGAATCATAATCCCAATAGCTATCTCTGGTCTAAGCTCTAATACAGATACTATTACATATCCTATAATTGGTAAAAAAACTAATTGATTGAGTAACCCTAGCAATATAGCTTTAGGGTATTTAATTACTCTTCTAAAATCATCAACAGTAAGCGAAAGTCCCATCCCAAACATAATGATGATCAATGAAAGCCCGATAATTATGGTACCTGTTTCGTTCATATAGTAATCGACTAAATTAAATGGGTTAAACTTTAATAAACTCTAAACTGGCACTTATATCCTGCCACATGGGCTGAAACTGGAAATATCCAGCAAGAGGAAACCCCAATTCTGCACGCGTTCTCATGGCTGTCTCATGATCTATTTCTATCAACTTGCCTCCTGTTTGCCTAGCTAATAATTCTGCTTGACAACTTCGCTCCATAGTAATAAACCACCATGCCGCTTCATCGATAGTATTACCTACGGTTATTAAACCATGATTTTGTAAAATGGCCGCTTTACTATCTCCTAACGCTTTTGCTATCCTATCTCCTTCTTCCAGCTCATTAACGATACCCGAATAATCATCAAACACAACATGGTCTTTATAAAAAGCACATGCATCTTGAGTAATGGGCGCTAGTAGTGTTCCTAAAGTAGAAAATGTCTTTCCGTATATAGAGTGTGCATGAGCCGCTGCAATTACATCAGGTCGTGCGGCATGAATTCTAGAGTGAATAGCAAAAGCAGCCTTATTAAGCGGTAAATTTCCTTCGACTACTTCGCCCTCATGAGTAACTAATAACAAATCTTCTGGTCTAATTAGGTTAAAGGAAAGTCCAAAAGGATTGACCCAAAAGTAATCTTTATGTTCTGGGTCCCGAACAGTAATATGACCTGCAACCCCTTCAGAAAAACCAAACTTACCAAATATCCTGAAAGCACCTGTCAGTTTCTTTTTCAGAAATTCTCTTTCTTGTTTCACATCATCAAATGTGGGCGGAAACGGAGTGTTCTTAGGGAACATCTCTATCGGTGGATTGGGTACTGCCATAATCGTAAATTTTAAGAATAAACAAAGTACTTTAAAAAAACAAAGCCTATCCAACAGAAATCAGACAGGCTTTGTTTTACAAATATTTTCGCTACAAGAGCTTATAAGTTATTTATTATTAAACCAATATAATACTGTGATCCTATAAACCCTGATCCTATTGCTGATATATATTCATCACCGCCCAAATTCGTTGCTCCAGCTTTCAGACTTGTTTTAAGAGAAGGAATTTTGTAATTGATTTGTGCATCAATTACTGTATATGAAGGAATTTCTCCATCACCAAAATCCGCTTCCCAGAAAAATGCATCACTCCATCTTGCATTTATATTAAATCCAAAGTTCTCGAAAAGGTTATTATTTCCGAAAGAAGCTTTTACTTTATGCTCAGGTGTATTAAAGTTGGTATTAAAATCAGGATCATCCTCCTGATCAAAATCTTGTTTTGCATAAGTATAGTTAACTCCAAAATCAAAATTGTTAAAAACCTTAGTAGATACCCCAAAGTTTGCTCCATAAGAACTAATATCTACATCAGAATTAGTCGATGCTAAAAGTGCGACAAAATTATTTTCTTGTAATGCAAGTAATGCAGTTTGATCACCATTAGCAATTTCTGACACCTGACCATAAAGAGGTACTATTACAGTTTCATTAGAAATGAAATCCTCATACTGATTATAATACAAGCTAGCATCAACAATCCAAGTATTATTAAAATTACCTCTATACCCTACTTCATATGAAGTTACTCTTTCTGGTTGTACAATATCACTTGTTGACGCTTCAAAAGTTCCATTTTCAACCGAATTTAAAGAAAATGCATTTTCATAGGCAGCTCTTGGCGTTACTTCAAAGGTTCCAGAACCAATTAAAGGGTTCGCACTTTCATAATCTCTTATTGTTACTACTTTATCTAAATTTGTAGGAGACGATCCAACCAGCACTGCCGCCGAAACATCTAACCCGATAAACAAATCCTGAGTTGCTGGGTTTCTAAAACCGGTCTGGAAAGAAGCACGAATATTTTGATTTCTATCAGACCCCAGTGTGTATCCTACAGAAAATCTTGGAGAGAAACTACCATCGAACAACTCAGACTCATCATAACGAATAGAACCCGTTAATTTTAAACGCTCATCCAATAGCTTCTTCTGTATCTGAGTATATAAACCATACTCATTATAAGTAATAGGACCATCGCCATCAGTAAATAGTGTGCCAAAAGAATTCAATTCGTATTCTCGAAACGAACCTCCAATTTGTATATCGGCAAATTCGCCTGTGATATGGCTAAAATTATAATTAGCATCTACATGTCTAAATTTAGACTCATCATCAAATTTTGAACCAGTTAATAAACTAGAATCATTTGTTACACGATCCAAAGCCGCTTGAAACTCAGGAGTCCCAGGCTCTAAACGGCCTGTATCTGCAATACTCCTAGCAAATGCATGAGCCGCCTCTTCACCTTGACCTGCTCCTAATGCTCCTAAATATGCTCCTGCATACTCTCCAAACCATTGCCCATTGCTTTTCCATGCATTATTTAAATTGAGCCCCGTAAATCCAACGTTATATGAATCTCCTGCTTTTTCAGCGGTAAGATATCCTCTCAAGAAAAAATTATCATTTTTAATTTCGAACATATGCTGTTGTAATCCAAAATTACTTAATTGTACACGGTTTGCATCTTGAGTCACAACACTTCCTCTACCAACTTTACCGGTATATATTAGTTCTAAATCACTAGCAAAAGGTCGATAATGTAATGAAACATCAAATTTTAGACTCTCTACCTTATTATCAATAATATCAGATTCTGCGTATCCAGTTCTTGTAACAAAGGTGTCTGGCAAAAAAGCTGCTTGTGCCTCAGATATAACCCCTGCGGCAACTAGAGCTGGACCAATATTACTTAATTGATCTCCCGCTTCATCTCCATATACATTTAACCCATTATACCCCGGATCTGCTCTGGTAAGTCCTGGATTATCCAAGTCCTGCTCATCTGCAGCCAACCAATCACTACCCCGTACATATGATATATTTGCTTTAGCCGCAAACTTATCAGAAAACGCATGTGCTACTCGTACCCCATAATCATAGAATTCATTATCCCCTGCAGCTTCCTGAGAAGTAATTCCTCCTTTAAAATATCCACTAATACCTGTATGATCAAAAGGGTTTTTACTATTCATAAACAAAATACCATTAAAGGCATTTGCTCCATAAAGTGCAGAAGAGGCCCCGGGCAAAAGCTCTATATTCCTAACATCCAGCTCACTAAGTCCTAAAAGGTTGGCCAATGGAAAATTTAAGGCTGGAGCCGTATTATCCATTCCATCAACCAATTGTACAAATCGTGTATTGGTCATGGTAGCAAAACCTCGGGTGTTAACCGTCTTGAGAGCTAAACTGTTCTCATTTATATCCACACCTTTTAAGTTTCCTATGCTGCCATAAAAATCGGCCGATGTAGACTCCTTAATATCATTGATTCCTAAACGCTCGATACTCACAGGAGATTCGAATATACGTTCTGGTGCTCTCGAAGCTGCAATTACCAATTCATCTAAAAAAGTAATTTCTCCCATCACGATTGTAACCTCAGTCTCTCCTGAGCTCACAACTGTCGTGACTGGATCATATCCGATACTTTTTGATTCTAAGGTAATGGGATACTCCTTACTGGTGGTTAAAGAAAAGTTTCCGTCAAAATCGGATATAGTACCATCAGTAGTTCCTTTTACCACTACGCTAACTCCAGGGATTGGCTCGTCATAATCATCTAAGACTTTTCCAGTTATAACAGTTTGCGCAACGGAGACGACACTCAAAAAGAGCATCAATACTAAAGTAATTGTTTTCATAAATGTAGATTAATTATAAATTATTTGGTGTTCAAAGATATGTCCTTTATTGAAATTATTTAACAAAATGGCGAAAAAATATCGACAAATGACTAAAAATATCGGTAAATGACTAATAATACTTCTGCAACTGACTATTTACTCTACTATTATGGGGTCTTTAAATTTCTCGAATAATCTAAATTTTTATCTAAAACCACAACAATTGTGATACGACAATAACTTAAATTATCGAGAAACGAATACATTACTTCTAAGACTGACTATTTTTGACTTTACTCTACTGTTACGGATTTTGCAAGATTTCTTGGCTGATCTACATTTTTATCTAACATCACCGCAATATGATATGATAATAATTGTAATGGTATTGTTGACAAGAGCGGGGTTAAAAACTCTTCTGTTTCTGGTATTTCTATTACATGATCTGCCAATTCTTTGACTGTAACATCCCCTTCTGTAACAATTCCTATAATCTTACCTTTTCTAGATTTGATTTCTTGAATATTGCTAACTACCTTATCATAATGCCCTTTTTTTGTGGCAATTACAACAACAGGCATTTGTTCATCTATTAATGCTATTGGACCATGTTTCATTTCTGCAGCTGGGTAGCCTTCGGCATGGATATATGATATCTCTTTTAACTTTAGCGCCCCTTCTAATGCTACGGGAAAATTAAACCCTCTACCCAAATATAAGAAATTTTTTGCATTCTTATATGTATCGGCAATAAACTTGATATGCTCATTAGACTCTAAGGCCACCTTTACTTTCTCAGGAATTCTTTCTAGCTCTTGTAAATAAAAGTGAAAATCACTGTTAGAAATCGTTCCTTTTCGCTCTGCCAGTTTTAATGCAATCAGGGATAGCACTGTAATCTGTGTAGTAAATGCTTTTGTAGAAGCTACACCTATCTCTGGACCTGCATGCGTATACGCTCCTGCATGTGTTTCTCTAGATATTGAAGAACCTACTACGTTACATACACCAAAAACAAAAGCTCCACTTTCTTTAGCAAGTTTAATAGCAGCCATCGTATCTGCAGTTTCTCCACTTTGGGATATTGCAATTACTACATCGTCTTGATGTATTACTGGATTTCTATATCTAAATTCGGATGCATATTCTACCTCAACAGGCAAGCGCACCAGTTCTTCAAAAATATATTCGGCCACAAGACCAGCATGCCAAGATGTACCACAAGCAATAATAATAATTCGTTTTGCATTTAATAATTTAGCAAGATTATCATCAATACCAGCCATTTTGATTATCCCTTCTGCCGCCAACATTCTACCTCTATAAGTATCTGTAATGGCATCTGGCTGCTCATAAATCTCCTTAAGCATAAAATGATCGTATCCTCCTTTTTCTATCTGCTCCAAATTAATTTGTAATTCTTGCAAATAAGGCTCTACGGTAGTATCATCTATGATTTTTCTAATTTTAACTTTTTTACCTCTTCGAGCAATAGCCATCTCGCCATCCTCTAGATAAATAGCATTATTTGTATATTCTATAAATGGAGATGCATCAGATGCAATAAAGAACTCATCCTCACCAACACCAATGGCCAACGGGCTTCCTAATCGGGCCACAACGATCTCATCTGGTTTTTGTTTATCAAAAACAGCAATTGCATATGCACCAATAGTTTGATTCAGTGCAATCTGCACAGCTTTACCTAACTTTACATTTTCTTTGGTCTTTACATCTTCAATCAAGTTCACCAATACTTCTGTATCTGTTTCAGAAGTAAACGTATATCCTCTGTTAGACAATTCTTTACGCAATGAATCATAATTCTCTATGATCCCATTATGAATAATAACTAAGTTTCCTGAGTTCGAATAATGAGGATGCGAATTTACATCATTTGGCACCCCGTGAGTTGCCCACCTTGTATGACCTATCCCAATAGTTCCTGTTGTTGGGATTTCCTTTTCTAATCGTTCTTCTAGATCTGCTACTTTACCTTTTGTCTTAGATAATTTAATATCATTACCATCATAAAGTGCAATCCCAGCAGAGTCATAACCCCTGTACTCTAATCTTTTTAGTCCTTTCAAAACGATTGGATAGGCTTCTCTATGGCCAATATACCCTACAATTCCACACATAATTTCAGTTTTTTAAAATAATGTTATTTAGTTTACTTTGATGTTGTATAAAAAATATCTAACGTTAACCGTTTCGATTCAGGAACATCTTCAGTATTTCCGTAAAGGATAGTTCCTTCATGAGAAATAATAGATGCCGAGGGGATTATCTCATCGGTATTGCTGGGGGTATCACCTACTGTTGTAGCTGTTATATTTACGTTTTGAGAAACTACTAGTCCTAATTTCACATTTTCTTGATCCTCATCATCAAGAAGGTTTATAATATATTGAGTAATTTTTATTGTATACGACTCTCCATTTTCATCAGAATCACGACTTATCCTTCCTAAATGATCTGTAATCGATTCTATAGGATCCGTTGAGTCTTGAGCATCCAAAGAATAATCCAGCATAATACTCCCAGTTTCTGAATTAAATATATAAATTCTTTCTGGTTCTGAATCACCTCCGGTTACTTTATCTTTATCTATATAAAAAGTAAGACGCGCATCATTGACCAACCAGTTTTGTCTTCTTACATAATCAAGCTCATTTTCTTCTTCACCATTTTCATTGATAATGGTGTTATTTAAAATATCAAGAACAGCATATGATCCGTCTCCTCCTTTGAGGTACAAATTCTCTTCTCCGTTCACTGTATCCTGATTCTCTTCTTCTAATTCTTCGGCAATTTCTGCATCCAAATCCGTAGTAATTGAATTCACAACTGTACCCGAGAAACTTAATGTCAAATTATCTTGTTGAGTCAATATTTCATCGGTATCATCATCTTCATCAATATCACTTGTATCCGTTCCTTCATACGACCAATGTAGCGTAATAGAAGCATCTGACATATCAAAATTAATCAGACTACCAACCCCATTTACAGCTTCGGCCTTTAGGTAAATCCCCCTAAAATAATTTCTAAAATTATTAGAATTAACAAACTCTGCCCCTCCTTCTTTATCCAAAAACAATGTTTTGAACACATCCAATGTTTCATCAGAAAACTTAACACGAAGTCTAGGGCTCAAACGTGTTCTTGTTATTGTTGTTTCATTATCTGCATTAACGGTTGTTACTTTTGTCACTAACTCATCTGCCGAAGGTACAAATGAATTAATTGTATGCAACAACGTTTCTTCTGCTTCTGGCTCATAGATATCAATGTCATCAGAATAATACAGTTGCACCTGATCAGAACTTGGATCAAACTCTCTTAAGAAATAATTAGATTTATAAACGGATAATTTTATTGGTGAACTTCCATAAATCGAATCTAATTCGTAGGTCGTTGCCGTAAAGGACGATGTTGTTTGGGTGCCGTCAGAATCAATAGCTACAACTACATCCTCGAGAGTTTCTGTCTCTGTAGCTGTACTAAAATAAGGCAAACTAAATACAATACTATCTAAAACAGCATTATCGCCATACTCAGGTTCAAACTCACTTATATTAACTGTCGAAAGAATATTATACATAGATCTACCATATACCGGATCATCATATAATCCCAGCAAATTATTTGGCAAGCCTGCTGTCTGTACTCTTTCTAATTTTTTACTAAAAGCAACTGGCTTTGTTGAATACAAATCATCTTCAAAATTTACATCTCCAATAATTTCACTACCTACAGAATTAAAATCATCATCACAAGACAAAAAAGTAAAAGTAACAATGACCACGCATGTTACTTTCATTAAAGCGTTTACTAATTTCATAAATAATTTCGTCTATTGCTTACACCAAAACTTCTGATTGATAGAAAGCTTCATAGGCCTCAGCAAATTCATCTGGTTTTTTATATTCTAAAACTGGTTGATCTATTGTTTTTAAATGGCTTACCAACTCTTCGGGTATTTCTTCTGATCCTACTATGATCGCATCAGAATTATCTACAGCTACCTTCATTACATTGTTATATGTTGGATCTGCCAAATCTTTTATTTTTTCTCCTTCTATACCATCAAACTTCACTTTTTCCATCATATTTTTATCTAGAATCCCATCATAACCATGATCATATACCGAAGTTACTATTTTGCTTTGCCCAAAAAGGGGTTCATTAGCATAATAATTCTTTAAGTAAAGTGGCAACAGTGATGCTAGCCAACCATGCACATGAATAACATCCGGAGACCAATTCAATTTCTTCACAGTTTCTATAACTCCTTTAGCAAAGAAAATAGCTCTTTCATCATTATCAGGAAATAATTTTCCATCTTCATCTGTCAACGTTGCTTTTCTCTTAAAATAATCTTCATTATCTATAAAGTACACTTGCATTCGCTCTTTGGGAATAGAAGCTACCTTGATAATCAAAGGCATATCTAAATCATTTATAACTAAATTCATCCCCGAAAGCCGAATTACTTCATGTAGCTGATGTCTTCTTTCATTAATATTCCCATATCTGGGCATAAAAATGCGTATTTGCCCTCCTTTACTATTGACCATCCTTGGCGCTTCAAAAGACATTGATGAAATTTCAGTCTCTGGCAGGTAAGGTATTACTTCTGATGATACATACAATATCCTCTTATCTTTCATATAATCGATACTTTTATCGTCCTCCTTTTGGAATTAATTTTGCAAAATTACGAAAATTTATGCAGTCTGCCAGTAATATCTTATTTTTGCACGCCTTTAACTTTTAGACAACGATGCGGGTACTCAAAAAAAGACTAGACATTCTTTCGGATGTTGCAAATTCAAAAAACAACAACAAAACCATTGGTTTTGTTCCTACTATGGGTGCATTGCATAAAGGCCATCTTGCACTGGTAGAGAGAGCTCTCAAAGAAAATGACACTGTAATTGTTAGTGTTTTTGTTAACCCAACTCAATTTAATAACGCTGAAGATTTAGTCAATTATCCCAGAACTCTGGATACAGATGTCGAACTTTTATCAAAACTTTCTGAGGAGATAATTATTTTTGCACCGACTCCTAAAGAGGTATACGGAGACCAAATGTCAACGGTAAATTACAACTTTAATGGTTTAGAAAACCAAATGGAAGGAAAATTTAGACCTGGGCATTTTGATGGAGTAGGAACTGTTTTAAAACATTTTTTTGAGATTGTATCTCCCAACAAAGCGTACTTTGGAGAAAAAGATTTTCAACAATTACAAATTGTCAAAAAATTAGTTACTATTGAAAAATTGTCAGTTCAAATTATTGGTTGTCCTATCTACAGAGAAGATACCGGATTAGCACTTAGCTCTCGAAACAAAAGGTTAACCACCCAACAGCTTGAGGCAGCACCTCTCATTTATGCAATACTAAAAGAGGTACAAGATAACTTTGGCACAAAAAGTGTTACTACTTTAACTAAATGGGTATCAGAACAATTTGAAAAAAATGACACCCTAGAACTTGAATATTTTGAAATTGCCAAAATATCTGATCTAAAATCTATTAAACGAAAGCAGAAAAACATGAAATACAGAGCCTTTATAGCTGTTTTTGCTGGAAAAATAAGACTTATTGATAATATTGCCCTAAACTAAAATTAATTAACTTTGTAACATGCTTGTACACGTAGTAAAATCTAAAATTCATCGAGTTAAGGTGACTGGTGCTGATCTTAATTATATCGGCAGCATAACCATTGACCAAGACCTGATGGATGCTGCAAATATCATTGAAGGAGAAAAGGTACAAATTGTAAATAACAATAACGGAGAACGACTTGAGACCTATGCCATTCCTGGCCCTAGAAATAGTGGCGAAATAACATTAAATGGTGCAGCAGCCAGAAAAGTAGCCAAAGGAGATATCTTGATATTGATTACTTACGCAATGATGGACATAGAAGACGCTAAAAAATTTAGTCCAAAACTTCTTTTTCCAAACGAAGAAAATAATCTATTAAAATAAAAGTGAGTCCAAAACTTACCAAAATTCTTAAAATTATACTCCCACTGGCACTGGGAGTTTTTTTAATTTGGTACTTTTTGAATAGCGCCACACCAGAATACAGAAAAGAGCTTTTAAGAAATATTACTACTGCCAACCCGCTATGGGTACTTATCTCTATAACATTAGGTATCCTATCCCATCTATCACGAGCGCATCGATGGAAATTCTTATTAAGCCCTATGGGCTATCGTCCCAAATTATATAATAGTTTTATGGCTGTAATGGCAGGTTATTTAGCTAATCTAGGGGTCCCCAGATCAGGAGAAGTACTCAGAGGATTATCCCTAAGTACCTACGAAAAAGTTCCTTTCGAAAAAGCTTTCGGCACAATCGTGTCAGAGCGAATTGTAGATCTCATTATGCTTATTCTCATTACCACTTTAGCCGGAATCCTGCAAACAGAATATTTACTCACTTTTCTAAAGGAAAAAAATATCAATCCCTTAATAACACTAGGAATCTTTATAGCTCTTATTTTTATTGGTTTTCTAGGCCTACAGCTTCTCAAAAAATCTTCGATTCCATTCATTATTAAAATTAAAGACTTTGGACTTGGATTATTGGACGGCATGAAGAGTATTTTTGAAATGAAACAAAAATGGGCATTTCTATTTCATACGATACTTATATGGTGTATGTATGTGATTATGTTCTATACTATAAAATTTGCAGTCCCTAATTTAGCAAGTGCTTCCGTTGGTGTAATTCTGGTAGCTTTTGTAGTAGGATCTTTTTCTATGTCTACCACCAATGGCGGAATTGGCATTTTACCATTTCCTATAGTTGTAGGTGCTGTTTTTGTTTTTTTTGGGTTCGAAAAAAGTGATGGCGAAGCTTTTGGCTGGATCTTATGGGGGTCACAAACAGCAATAAATATAGTAGTCGGAGCGTTATCCTTTTTATTCCTTCCTATTTTAAACAGAGAAAAATAGGGAAATAATTTATATATTGTTCCTTGCTAAATCCTAAATCATACTACTTATGAAAAAAAGTATACTTCTTATGATTGCCATTATTTGTACTTGTTCTGTACAAAGTCAGGCTATTTATGAGTCTTTTAGATCTATTAAATTAGATCAAAGTAGACAACTAAAAATTCAGTTGCCTCGTAATTATGAAAAAAATGTTGATAAAACCTACCCATTAATTATCGTACTTGATGCAGATTACCTTTTTGAACCTGTTGCAGGTAACGTAGATTATTTTTCGTATTGGGAAGATATGCCAGAATCTATTGTGGTCGGTATAAATCAAAGTAAAACAAGAGTTGATGATTGTAGGTATGATACTGCTGATTTCTTGCCTGCCGGAAAAGGTGCTCAATTTTATGAGTTTATAGGAGCAGAACTCATGCCATATCTCAATAAAAATTATCGTACCGCCCAATTAAAAATTATTGTAGGACACGACTATAGTGCTAATTTTCTTAATTACTTTTTATTTAAAGACAATCCTATATTTTATGGATATATCTGTATTAGTCCAGAATTCGCCCCACCTATGGGAGAACGAATCGAAAGCAAACTAGCAAACTCTTCTGATATCTGGTACTATCTCGCAACTGCAACCAACGATGCCGAAAACATTAAAAAAGAGGTGTTGGCAGTCAACGAAAAATTAAGCGCAATCGAAAATCCTGAAATGAATTATTTCTTTGATAATTTCGAAGAATCTTCTCACTATACATTGGTTGGAAAGGCAATCCCAAAAGCCCTCGAAGACATTTTTAAAATGTATAGACCTATTACCAAAAAAACATATAAAGAAGTGATTCTTAACCTAGAAACATCTCCTTATGATTATCTAGTTGATATTTACCAGACCATACGAGAATTATACGGAATAAAACGCCAAATACGAATTAATGATTTTATAGCGGTATCTACTGCTATCGAAAAAAAGGAAAATTGGTCAGAAATGGAACCCTTGGGTAAATTGGCTGTAAAAGAGCACCCAGACACTATGCTTGGTCATTATTACTTGGGCATGTTTTATGAACAGACAGGAGAACCTAAAAAAGCTATGAGAGCTTATGAAAATGGCTTCCAACTTGATGAAGTAGCATTTTTAACCAAAGATTATATGTTAGAAAAAGTAACCAAAATCAAAGAAGATTTTGGTTGGTAATATCTAAGTAAACTATAGCAACAAAAAAAGGGTGTTTTGAATATCAAAACACCCTTTTTTTGTGGTTATACTACACAACTTTTATACTTAACCCAAATTATGCATTAAAATTTTGTAGTGAAGATTTCGACTATCACAAAACATAACATTTTTTAAGCCTTAACATCAAAATTTAGTGATGAAACTCAAAATGTGGTGGGATGCTATATCTTACACCCGTCGAAACCCAAAATATATTTTTAATGCATAAAGAGGGTTAGTTTAATACCATGAACATGGACTTAAGCATCTCATATAGCATGTATGTGTGCGGTTTCCTTCAACTACTACACAGTTTCTCATACACCCATTTTTACCGTCAGAACTACAATCAAGAGATCCTCCGTTAATTTGCTTTTGCGCAGTTTTACTAATAGTTTGTACTCCTTCTAATCTAAGAATTTTAGTGGTTACTATTAAACTTTTACTTGGTAGTTCTTTTTTAACTCGAACTATATACTAGCGAATCTTCAATGCCATTAACAATTATTTTATCGATACTATCTATTTACCATATACACCTCTTTATAAAAACTCAACGCTTTATATTAGTAAAAAGACAGTATTCTGATAATTATAGACACTTAATTATGAGTATTTTAAAAAAAACAATGCTACGAATAAAAATGTTGAATCATTCTACCTAGTATTCTCTATGTGTTTATACCATTTCAGAAAGGAATTCTTCAAAATAATAGTATTTTTACATTCTTATTTTAGTATCCCATGGCCAAAACTAAAACCGTTTTTTTCTGCCAGAACTGTGGCGCTCAGTATGCCAAATGGCAAGGACAATGTACCTCATGCAAAGAGTGGAATACTATTGCCGAGGAATTGGTTGAGAAAGCATCAAAAAATGATTGGAAAAATGCTACCACGAGTTCAAAAGTTTCTAAAACGGCTAAGCCATTAAAGATTTCAGAAATTAATACAAGTAGTGATGCTCGCTATAATACTGATGACTCAGAATTAAATCGTGTATTAGGAGGAGGGCTTGTACCTGGATCATTAACATTATTGGGAGGCGAACCTGGTATCGGAAAAAGCACCCTACTTCTGCAAATCAGTCTCAGACTACCTTATAAAACCTTATATGTTTCAGGAGAAGAAAGTCAGCAGCAGATTAAAATGCGTGCAGAACGAATACAGTCTAAAACGGATAATTGCCTTATCCTTACCGAAACCAAAACACAAAATATCTTTAGACAAATTGAGGAAATAGAACCCGATATTGTCATTATAGATTCTATACAAACCTTGCATAGTGATTATATAGAGAGTAGCCCAGGAAGCATCTCACAAATACGCGAATGTACTACCGAATTAATCAAATTTGCTAAAGAAACAGAAACACCCGTTTTACTCATAGGGCATATTACCAAAGATGGTACCATTGCAGGTCCAAAAATACTTGAGCATATGGTAGATACTGTATTGCAATTTGAAGGAGATCGCAATCATGTCTATCGTATTTTACGGGCTTTAAAAAACAGATTCGGTTCTACATCAGAATTAGGAATATACGAAATGCAGGGTAGCGGACTTAGAGAGGTCTCTAACCCTAGTGAGATTCTAATTTCTAAGAAAGAAGAAGAGTTAAGCGGTACTGCCATTGCAGCTACAGTCGAAGGAATGCGACCACTAATGATTGAGATACAAGCACTTGTTAGTACAGCGGTATATGGCACACCGCAACGTAGTGCTACAGGGTATAATCTTAAACGCCTGAATATGATTCTGGCAGTACTAGAAAAGCGCGCTGGTTTTAGATTAGGTGCCAAAGATGTATTTCTAAATATTACCGGTGGAATTTCTGTCGATGATCCTGCAATTGATCTATCTGTGGTTGCTGCAATTTTATCCTCTAGTGAGGATATTCCTATTGCCAAAGAGTATTGTTTTGCTGCAGAAGTTGGGCTTGCAGGAGAAATACGACCTGTAAACAAAGTAGAACAACGAATACAAGAAGCCGAAAAACTGGGATTCTCTACTATTTTTGTATCCAAATATAACAAAATATCACGCCAGAATAGTCAAATTAAGATACAGATGGTTGCCAAAATCGAAGATGTAGTTACCTATTTATTCGGATAAATTGGTCACTACGTTTTTGTATAAATCTAGGTTCACTGTTCCTGCAATCCACAGTAAACACTACTTTTTTACTATAATTTGCCTTAATGGCAGTACACTACATTAACAGTCTAGTTTCTTTTTTGCCTCTATCATTTTCTGTAACATATATTCGACTCCATTCTCTTCATTACTTTTTGTAGTATACTGTGCAGCCGCTTTTATATTGGGATGTGCATTCTCCATCGCAAAGCTATAGGTCGCCCTGCCCATCATCTCGAGATCATTATTATAATCCCCAAACACCATTGTTTCTTGAGGCAAGATCTCTAGTCTTTCCTGAAGCTGCTTCAATGCATATCCTTTATTAGCCAAAGCATGTGATAGATCCAACCACATTTCGCCAGAAACCTTAACCTTTAATCTATCTTCTAGATGCTTTAATGCCGGATAAAGAAATTCTTCTGAGCCTTTTAGATTACAAATAGCGATTTTTAGATATACATCATCAACCACATCTTGCAAATCCTCTACAATTTCGAAACGACCAAAATATTCTTCGAACATTGTAATAAATTCGTGCCCATAATCCTCAAGATACCCTTTTTTTCTTCCACAAAGAATTACTTGAGAATCCTTAAGATTTTTGGTAATCTCTAATAATTCTAGATACGTCTGGCGATCGATACCTGTAGTTTGTAATTCTATATTCTTATGCATGCTTAATGCACCATTTTCGGCAATCACATAAATATCATCTTTTATCGATTCTAACTTGTCGATGATACTATAATACTGTCTTCCGCTGGCAGCCACGAAGACCACTCCAAGGCTTTTTAACTCTTCAAAAAGCGAATAAAAAAGAGGACTTACTTCATGGTTGTTATTCAACAATGTACCATCCATATCAGTAACGACCATTTTGATTTGAGATAAATCCATAGCAATCAATAATTTTTCAATCTGCAAAGGTAGCCAGTTATCAAGCGATACTCGCTGATATTTATGTGAATTTTGTATTAAATAATTTGAAGAGTTAGATTGTGTATAATAAGTAAGGGATCAAATATTTCATTTTGGTCGGCAAATCAGTATTTCCTTAGCATACAGCATTAATCCCTTATCCTATATCAAGAAACAAAGGCTTGTTCACAAACAAAATGATATAAGAAAGGACATACGATTATACTCAATCAACATATATTCATAATCATCTTCTTTACCTCAGATAAAATCAGACCTTAAAACATTTTTGCCCCATCTATACAATAACAAACAAGGTTGTTTAGGGTACCATTACCCTAACAGTCAATTCCTTCAGACATCCTTTAATTAGTAACCCAAAAATATCAAAGTATAAAATTCTGTAGAATGGCAGATCAAAACCTAATAAAAAAGTCTGTATTAACTTAAAACCAATTCGCCCATGGTATTCTTGACAGCATCAGCAACCAAGCGATCGTATAAAATATAGTAAGCATTTTAAATTTTGGTGTTGACGTCAATTTCTTTTTATGCTTAGAATATCCCATGGTAATAAATACCACTGTCAAAATCATTACAAAAGGATGTTCTACATTATATAAACGTAAAGTAGCATCTTTCATAATTTCTCCCATTTTATGAGTTCCCGAAAACCAAACCACCATGGGTGATACAAATAAAATGACAATCCCTATCAATAACTGAATGTGAGTCACAATCAATGCAAATAAAGAAATTCTAAAATCTTTTGGCGCATACTCTTTCTTGGCAAAAAAACCAACCAATGCATTAATGGTTGCTAGCGTAACTACAAGGACAACAAGATATGCCCAATAAGAATGAACGATTTGAATAGCTTCGTACATAAAAAATGAAGTATTAAATTAATAAAAATGGTATTTCTCAAAGGTACACATATTGGTTAAAAAAACCGCACTTCAATTTTTATGTAAATCCATGAATAAATTAATGCAAACGCAATACGTTATGCTTCCGGAAATTTAATAAAAATTAACAATTTCATATCTATAATGTATTTTGTCCTTTTTTTTGGCTTTTTGTCGATAAAAACAATTACTTTTGCCGCTCATTTGTTCTCATGAATAGTATAAAAAAACCTAATTATGAAATTAAATTATCTTAGAATTCTTTTTTTAATGCTGGTCTTTCTAGTACATTCTTGTACAGAAGATGATAGCAATGATGTACCCAATGACGAGGAAGTAGCTATTGATGAAGAAGAAAATGAGGAAGAAAATAATGAAGAGGATGACAGTGACAATGATCAAGGCGAAGTCTCTTTAATTTTGAGTGGGGCTATCACAGATGAGGAAGCCGTTACCCTGATCGAGGAAAATGGTGGAACGAACACACAATTTATTGTTGTCAAAAACACAACCAATCTTACTATAGCCGATTTCACAGAAATCACCGAAGTATTAGAAATAGAAATACTCAACAATACTTCTCTTGTAGACATACGTCTACCCGAAATCAAAACAGTCGTTGATAAAATTACAGTAGATTCGAACCCTAAGATAGAACGTATTGAAGTCCCAATGCTAGAAAGTGTGTCTGATGTTCTCATTGAGGATAACCCTAAATTAGCAACACTGGATTTTCTGGTTTTGAAAGAAATAACAACCCTAAAAATACAAGAAAACAGTGCATTAGAAAGTATTGCATTTCCTGAACTTGAAGATGTAAAAGATATCGACACAGAAAATAGCAGTATATATATCTCACAAAATCAAAGCGTTACCAGTGTCGAATTCCCTAAAATAATCAATTTGGGCCCTGCTACAATTAGCAACAATCCAAGTTTGAAAAGCATTGATTTTTCATCGCTAACAACAGTAATGGAGCTGTTTATTTCTGCAAATGATGCATTAGAAAATATCAGTATCGCTAGTTTAATAGAAGGTACTATTTCATTCTCAGATATGCCTTTAATAGAAAACATTGCAGTGCCCGAATTTATATCAGGCGCAATAAGTTTATCTTCTATTGACAAGATAACGTCTGTAGATCTTCCCAAATTCGAATCGGGAAATATTTCTCTTTACTACAATGATAAGCTCGAAACTTTGAATTTTCCTAAACTCAAATCGGGAGGAGACGTATCTATTAGTAACAATGAAAATTTAGTAGCTATAGATTTTCCCGTGGTTGAAAGCATTTTTAGACTTCTAGTCTCAGACAACGCAGCGATCACTAGTTTTACACTTCCTCTTTTAGAAGAATTAGGAATCCCCCAAGAAGATTCTAATGACGATGGATCAATAGACGTAATAGATGAAGATCTCGAAGAGCAAGAATTTTATGGTTTATATATATCTTCTAACGACAACCTGACCAGCTATTCTATTCCTAATTTGACCACCCTTGATGCAGGAATTTTTATCGGGTACAATCCAAAATTAGAAGCAGTCATACACGATAATTTAAATGAAGACATCGGATTTTTAAGAATTATCAGAAATGATGTATTAGAAACAATTAGTTTTACTGAACTCACCAGTGTTGTCTATTTTGGTATCTATGAGAATGATCTTTTAGACAGTATCGATTTTTTGAGTCTAGAAAACGTGCGATTAGGAGCTGGATATACTTCTGAAGAAGGTTTTCTAGAACTTGGTTACAACCCATCTCTTGTGTCTATAAGTTTCCCTGTATTAAATCAGGTTAGTGATAGAATAAGTATGAACGAAAACACCGCCTTAGAATACTTGGCGATGCCTCTTTTGACTACTGTAGCTCAAGAAATATTGATTGATGGTAATGCACTTATTACGATTGATTTTACCGCACTATCTGACTTTTTAGGCTTTGTAGCTCCATCAGAAAACTTATCAAGTACTTCTGTAAATACCTTACTTAATAATTTGGCCGCCATCTCTCCACAAATTACCGGAAGGACAATTGAATTAGGAGGAACAGCAACAGGTCAGGGAGTTATTGACCGACAAACCTTAATCAATAATGGCAATCAAGTATTTGTTGCAACAGAAGAAGCCGAATAAAAATTTATAGAATATAACGCACCAAAATAAAGTGAAGCACTATCTGTACATATGATAGTGATTAAAAAAATTCACTTCTCATTAATACACAATAATCCCGGGTCAAAAGATCTGGGATTTTTTTTGATCAATAAAGAACCTATTTGATGCAAAATAAAAAGACCTACACACTATACCAGTGATAAAATAGTCTTTCAGGAATTCAAAAAAAAACCTACAAAACAACACTAAGGCTATCCATGTCAATGCTACTGTGGTTGAAAATAGTTCTAATCCCAATAGTATGTTTTATTAAACAATTTAGCAACGATTAATTCGCTGTATATCATACAATATGATTTAATTGGTGACATTCACCTTTTAAACCATAAAATAAATTAATTGTTAATTTTTAACAAAAAACATAAATAATTAAGAAAATATACCCTTATACTTGTTGTGATTTACAATAGACAGGGAGATAACTGCAGTAATTCTTAGCAAAAAAGAAGCCGTTGTCTTACGTCTTTTATACCAACTTTTTTAACCAAATAGTATGAACAAATTAGTATTGTTATTTGTTTTGAGTATCGCATATCACACCAATTATGCTAGAGAAATTATTGATAACCATGTTACTGCAGACAACACAAATCATCGCAACACCACCAGTACAATCTCAGACCAAAAAAACATAGAGGATAGTATTCTTTATCAAGATCAGTTTGATTCTGAGAATAATGCATTTAACCCAGGCAATGGATTTTCTGTTGTTATTTCTGACAAAAGCATCGCACAAATTACTGGGGACGGGAGTAGTGGTCCTTATGATAGTATTGCGTATGTTTTAGAAAAACCGATGGATATCAAAAAGCTTCCATCACTTTTTATTAAAGTAAAAGGAACCAATACACCTGATTTTAGAATAGACCTTCAGGATACAAATGGATATGTAACCAACCTCTATGGGATTTCTACCACCTTAGCAGCTGATTATACCATTCATGCATTCAATTTTCAGAATAAATTTTTAGATGGCGGATATGCAGGACCATGTAAAAGTGCAGACGCTCCTTGTGAGGTAGATGCTACAAAAATCAAGAAATTTATTTTTTCTGTAAGCCCCGGAAAAGGGAAATATAAGGGTACAATTGACATTGACTGGATCTCGGTCGGAGACAGTTTAGAACCAATCTCTCAGGAAAATGATATAAAAATACGGTATAACCAAGTCGCCTATTGCCTCGAAGCACCCAAAACCATAAGTATTACAGCCGCAACCGCTTTTTCCAAATTACCCTATACTATCAAAAATAAAGACGGGGTCGAACTTATTACAGGAGTCACTAATGAAGCGACACTCTGGAAAGCAGCAAATCGTTTTGCGTGTAGCGTAGATATCTCTGCCATAGATAGTATAGGAACCTATACCTTTCAGGCAGCAAATCAAGAAATTACTTTTAGAGTACATGATCAACCCTATAGTGCATTATCCGAAGCTGCTTTTAAGTATTATTATTACAACAGAGCCTCTACCTCCTTAGATGCTGTATATGCCAAGCAGTTTTCGAGACCCGCAGGGCATATGGATACAGCTGTAAAAATTCATGCGTCGGCAGCAACACCTGAGCGACCAGAGGGAACCCTTATATCATCATCAAAAGGATGGTACGATGCAGGAGATTATAATAAATATGTAGTAAATAGCGGCATTAGCACTTTTACCCTATTATCAGCCTTTGAGCACTATCCCATGTACTATCAAAACAAAAAGTTTAATATCCCCGAATCGGGTAATGCCATCCCAGATATATTAGATGAAGCCCTCTGGAATATCGAATGGCTCCTAACCATGCAAGACCCTACACCGGGCAAAGAAGGAGTATATCATAAGTTAACGAGCAGTAATTTTTCGGGAGTTATATCGCCTAATGAAGACAAAAGTGATCGATATGTTGTATCAAAATCAACCGCTGCCTCTCTTAATTTTGCAGCTGTAATGGCAGTAGCCTCTCGTGTATACAAACCATACGAAACCCAGTTGGGAAAACCCGGTTTTAGTAATCAATTACTAAATGCTGCTGTAAAAGCATATGAGTGGGCCAAAGCCAATCCAACAACCTATTATATCCAACCCGCAGGCATCAACACTGGGCAGTACAAAGATTTTAATGTCACCGATGAGTTTCAATGGGCAGCAACAGAGCTATTAATCACGACTGCAGATTATAAATATGCCAAAGATATCAAGCTCGATGATATCCCAGAGGGTATTGCCCCAAGTTGGGAGTTTGTATCTTCTCTAGCATTAATTTCGGCAGCACATCACAAGGAAATATTGGTAGATCAAGCACCAATAAAAGAACTTCAGGATAAACTAATAGAAACTGCAGACCTATTCAAAACCCGACTAAAACATTCCCCAATGAAAACCCAGATGAGCGAAGACAAAACATCTACATTAGAGGACCAAAGAGGAAGTTTTGTTTGGGGTAGTAATGGTGCTGCAGCCAATGAGATTATGATGCTCATACGTGCCTATGAATTAACAAAAGACAGTACATATCTATCGGCAGCATATCAAGCCATGGATTATATTTTGGGTAGAAATGGTACGGGATATTGTTTTGTAACTGGTTTCGGAGACAAAAAAGCAATGCACCCTCATCATCGCATATCCGAAGCCGATGCTAGTATAGATCCTATACCGGGAATGTTAGTAGGTGGACCTCATAATTTATGGCCAAGTGCAAAAAATGAATGTATTTATACCGATGATCAACCCGCAACAAAGTATTATGACGGTTGGTGTTCTTATTCGACAAATGAAGTTACTATAAACTGGAATGCACCGCTCACCTATATCACCAATGCCCTGCACAGCTATCGCAGCAAAGAGCATAAAAAGTAAAACACATGTAATCACTGAGTACTTTTGACGCACGCTACATGTTATAAAATTACACAACCCTCACAGGTTTTAAAAAATCTGTGAGGGTTTTTTTTGAATCAGTTTTAACATTGACTTGGGCGTTCGAGCGGGCTATACATTACAATTCCTCGCATCTCCTACCGTCGAGCTATGGGATTTTCATTACTATCCCTAACGCTTAACCAAACCCGTAGTAAAAAACATCTGCTACTTTCTTTGTACCATATACACATATCAAAACAAGTAGACTAGTAAGATCAGATACTGTAGTTACATACTTTAACAAACGATGTACGCACAAAAATACACCAGTTTCAAAAATTGAAACTAGAACAAAGTATTATTGCATCAGGAAATATAAAAGTCTAACGAAAAACTAACCGATCTAGAGTAAAATAATATACAACCAAAAAAAAGTTGAACAAGGCCAGTAACTTTTCTGTAGGTCAAGACACTTACTATAAATGGCAAAAAATAATGAAGTGGGGAGAGGATACCTCAACGCAATAGAATTACAGAAAATTAAACATATAATATAAAAAACGAAAGCAACACCAGTGTGTTTTATCTATAGAACAGGTATGTATATCTAGTAATGAGGATTTCCTCAAAAAACACCATACCAAATGCACTAGGTTTGCCGCGGGAAAATAAAAAATGAATACACAATCCAATAAATCAATATACCTATGAATCCATTATGTTTTAGATGTATGCTGTTACTAGCATGTTGTTTTCAACTATCATTTGCTCAGGAGTACGAGCTTGATGGCAGTATGCTTGCTGATTATGAACTAATCGGGAACCCAACTGTACAATCTCCTGATGTTGCAGCTTTTCAAAAAATTACACAGGTTCCTGTATCACATTACACAGGAAGGACAAACATTACGATCCCTATCTATGAGATCAAAACAGGGAATATGACCGTACCTATTTCTATTAGCTACAATTCATCTGGCGTTAAAGTTGCAGACATGCCGTCTAACGTTGGGGCCAATTGGGCACTTAATGCAGGGGGTGTGGTGACCCGAACGGTCAAAGGTATTGATGATTATACCATCCCAAAAATCATTCATACTCCCAACACCAATGATGAGATGACCCCTGCAGGATGGACTGTAGGGTGGATGGATGAAGAAGTAAGCCTAAACCAAGAAAACGATCCTGCTCCTGATATCTATCAAGCCAACGCCCCCGGATTGTCTACCCGATATATCCACAAAAAAGCCATCGCTACTTCAACCATTGAGGTAATGGAGATTGAGAGCAATGGCAACAAATTTGATGAGAGTTTTGGTGATGAGTATACAGGATATGTCTCCTGGGGAGGTGTATCTCACTTTCCAATAAGAGGATTTGGGATGCATCATATCGATATTACCTCTATACAAGGGATCAAATATAGCTTTGCAACTCCAGAAGTTTCGTTTTCATACTCCAAAAACAGCAAAACCAGTTTTACTAATTTCTTAGATGGCATCAATGTCAAGTTTGATGCGTATAAGCTGGATCGTATGTATGACTATGCCACAAATCAAGCAATCGATTTTGAGTATGAAGAATACCAAAATACATTTCATGATAATTTTTATACCGGTAGCAATAGCGAGAATTTCTCGATGAATGTAAAAACCAACCGACTTACCCGTATCTATTTTGATGGGGGTGAAGTACAGTTTATTTATGGGCTAGACCGATTAGACAATCTTGGAGAAAAAGCATTGACTGAGATCAAAGTACTGAACCATGTGGGCGATGTCGTAAAACGTATGCAGTTTAACTATGGATACTTTCAATCCACGATAGATACCGATCGCCCACAAAGTAAACGCTTACGATTGGATAAAGTAGTAGAAGTATCTAACACCTATAGTATTCCTTTACCTGGATATGTATTTACCTATAATGAATCTATCGATATGCCACCAAGAGATTCGTGGGCGCATGATTTTTTGGGCTATAACAATGGATCATATGCCGCAGCACAAAACGGAAAAACCCCAAAAATATATTTTGATCGTAGTGCTTATCAGCATAATTATTCGACCGCGGATAGTATGACATCACAAATGCAAGCTGTTGGCTCTCCGTTTTATTCTTCCGGAGACCTGTTATTAGATGGCGAGTATTCTCTCGAAGCCAACGAAGCCCAATCAAAAGCCTATATTTTGACAAAAATACAATACCCTACAGGAGGTTACTCGGCGTTTGAGTATGAGAGTAACGAATTTAGTTATTCAGGCACCAAAAAAGGAGGCGGATTGCGAATCAAAACTCAAAAATTAGTTGACGAATATGGTATTGCCCAAATTCATGATTATACCTACGGTATCGGCCAAATTAATAAAATGCCTCAATATGCCACCTTCGAATTACAGGATAAAGATGCCTATGTCAATTATACAGCTACCGATCCTGATGATCTCGATCTGGATTATGACCTCTATAATGTACCGCAAACTCAGGTAGAACTTACCCATGGTTCTTTTATAGGGTATGCCAGTGCTATTGTAACAAACCGATACGACAAGCAACAGACCTACTATTATTATAAGAACGCTTCTCATCATCCCAATGTAGGATCTACCAAAACCATTTTTGGCTCAAACAGTGACCTACTTACGGGGAGTCGAAGCTGGCGTGCTTTGGGACACTACTCCCTATCATTAGACAGGGATATTTTACGCGGAAAGTTATATAAAAAAGAGATTGTAGATCATAACGGCCTGCACGTTCTTAGAGAAGAATATACCTATAAGCTCGAACAATTCGAAACCTTGTCTCTTAGTTTTCAGAATCCTACACGGTCTGTTCTTAATGGCGGGTATACCTGCTCTAGTGATTTTGGGTTGTATAATCGATCATGTGGAGGATATGACGAAACTATCGAATTTCCTATCGAGCGTAATCTATTAGTCTCGGTAACTACCAAAAAACTTCCCGAAATACATAATGTTACAGACTCTCAGCAAGAATCTTTTGATCGTTTTGAACTTGACAAAATATACACATATGATGATGAACTCCCATTAATAAAATCTGAGCAACAAGGTACATTCCTATGTACTAAAGAAGAAGATTTTGAATGGGATGCAAATACAGGAACATTTATTTGTGACACCCCAGGATTAGAATACATCAAAAAGGAATACACCTATGAAAACATGTATCCTTTTGCAGTACAAAACCGACTGTCCAGTCCAAAATCCGTCGTATTTTCTAACGAAGAAGGCATTCTAAAATCAGAAAACTATCAGTATAAAGATTTTGGCAACGATATTACCGGACTAGAAAAAGTAGATTATATTACCCGAGACGATCTCTCTAAAACGCCGGTAATTGTTACCCGAAGAGATGCCAAAGGCAATATTCTAGAGATACAATCAGAGACCGGAGTATATACCAGTTTTGTGTTTGGGTACGGTTCTCGATATATGGTTTGTCAATTAGAAAATGTATCCTATACCGAATTACTCACTACACTCGCCGATAGTAATACCTCGGTGGCACAATTAACTACGACCACAGACGATACTCAGATCAAAACTACTGCCAACTTACTGCGGGATCAACTCCCCAATGGGCAGATTACCTCCTATACCTATAAACCCTTAGTGGGAGTTACGAGTAGTACGGATATACGCGGCAAAGAAACCTCTTATATCTATGATAACTACAACCGTCTGCAACTGGTCAAGGATCATGACCAAAACATTCTATCCAAAAATACCTATACCTATAAAAACTAATATGATGAAGACAATAAAATTAATAACATCAAAAATTGTGCTTACTCTTATTTTTGTTTGGGTAGGTATGGCAAGCTTTGCGCAAGATAACAGTGGTGCATATATTTCTGGAGACACAACAGTTCAGGTATCATCTATAACAAATCATTCGTTTATGGATCCTAATCGTTACTTCCAAATAAGTGATTTACATTGGGAAGTTAACTATATTGACGGAGAACAAGAGGTTGCAGCCGTGGCTATCATGGAATCCTTTGAAAATCCTGAAAAAGTTACAATGTTATGGCATCATTCAGATACGGATCGGCAAGTACAAATAAAAGCAATTTTTATAGATACTCACTGGGGAGAGATAGAATTATCAAAGATTATTAATGTTATTGGAAATCAAAATGGAGAAGAAAATTTTAATGTATCTATTTCTGGCGCTACAACTGTAATAGCAGCAAGCACAGAAAACTATAACTTTGAAGAAGGCTCTTTTCATACTCGAACAATAAGCTGGGAAGCTATATACAAAGACAATGGATTGCCTGCTGCTGAAATTGCTTATCAAGATGAATGGGGAGATTCTGTTTGGGTCACTTGGTATGATTCTGATAGAGATAGAGAGGCTCAACTAAAAACCACTATAACGCAAGTTGATGGTAGTGTGTTTTTTATTTATCAAGATGTTTTAATTAAAAAAACTGATGATTTTGAGCAGGTTTCGGCCCCTATAATAATAGGACCAAAAACAGCCATAGCTGGTAAAAGAGAAGATTATAGATTAACTAATATTGAAGCCGACGACATCTCAAACCTAGAATGGGTCGTAGAATATGAAGACACTTCAATAGTTACCGATGAGAATTTTGTCGGAAACTCATCAAGCGATGAATTATCAATAGATATTGTATGGTATTTATTGGAAACTATTGAAGAAGCAAAAATCAAAGCTATAATTACCAAAACTAATGGAGAAATTTTTACAGTATCTTTAAACGTAATTATTATTTTAGAACAATACAGCAATAATGATTTGGCAATTTCTGGATTGAGTGCAGTAAGTTCATTAAGTATCAATGCTTATTCCATAACAAATCTGGAAAACGATGATGTTGAAAATGTGGACTGGGAAGTGAATCTCATAAATTCTCAGGAAAACCCAGGTACATTCATACCATCTACTACTGATCCTAACCGACTTGTAGCTTCTTGGAATGATATGGGAACTGACACAGAAGCAGAAATCAAAGCTACTATTACCAAAACAAATGGCGAAATAGTCATATTGTCAACCCCTGTCATGGTGTTAACACAGAATGAACCTACGACGACGGCAATCTCAGGACCCGGTGCCATTGATGTTCTAAATACAGAACAACATCTTATTGCTAATACGGTAAGAGAATATTCAGTAGAGAACCTGGACCAAAGCGAAATCAACAATATAGAGTGGAGCGTCAACTATACCAATGATGGATTCCCTGCCGGATTAACACAAAAAACAGGTGCTAATACCGTTGAAATTAGTTGGTTATATTCTCATTTTAATAGAGAAGCAGAAATCAAGGCACTATTGACCAAAAATGATGGTAGCGCCATAAACTTATCCAAAACAGTTAAGGTTTTTAGACATTCAAATCAAAATATATGGATTTCTGGATTAGACACTATTGAATCATCTAATCGAGATGAATACCGTTTATGGAATATTGATCCTAGCTATATCGAAACTGTTGACTGGGAGGTAATTTATCCCGATGGTGTGGAAAGAAATCATTCTACAATAGGATCTATTAATAATGTATATGATCCTTTGACAATAGGATGGACTACCGATAATTGTGATAAAGATATCGAAATCAAAGTGACCATAACAGAGACGAATGGCAATACATTTACAATAACCAAACCCATTTCAGTTCTCAAAACAAATCCGTTTTATCTCACCAATGATGCCCCTGTAATAACGAAAATAAGTTCTGTATATATAAATAGCAAAATCGACTTAAATCTTAATTATGATTTTGAATGGGTTCTCCCAGATAGCGCAGAACTAGTTACAACAAAGGAAAAAGGATCAGAAGCTCTAATTATATTTAATGAATATGGGGACCATGAAGTCAAAGTTTTGGCTCACTCTGATGGATATGAAAATTGTAGCCCATATTGGATTACTTCGATGATCAATGTACCCGAACCCACTTCACTCAACTCCAATATCATCGGCAAAACCGTAGTCGATCGGTATACCGATACCAAATACACTATAAAAACCAAAAATGAGGCTCCTGTAACAACCACCTGGACCATTACCGGGGGCCAAATCATGGCTCAGGATGATATGGGTGTAGTGGTGCGTTGGACCCATAGTGACGGAGGAACCCTCGCAGCCCATGTCGATTTCTTGGGCAATGGATTGTATTTTGATACCTCCCTCGATGTGTCGATTGCTCCCACAAAAACGAATCCGTATTCGGGCACTACATCAAGTAATGAAAATGCCATTACTACCACCTTATACCAAGAAGCTTTTACAAACGTTACTATAGCGACCCCAGGGATACAAAACATTACCTATCTCGATGCCTTAGGGAGACCTAAACAACAAATAGCTGTTAATGCAGGAGGCAATAAAGAACATACTATTACGCATAGCGAATATGATGTATTCGGGAGACCTGAGAAAACATTCTTACCCTATGCAACGACAAGTAGTACTACCGATTTTAGAACCCAAGCAACAGCAGAAGCATTTGGTTTTTATGACACCCAAAAATATGAAAACACTACCAATCCGTATAGTGAGGTCCTATATGATGGGAGCGCCATAAACCAAGTGATCAAAGAAGCAGCTCCGGGACACGATTGGTCTGCAAACATATTAAATGAACACACCATAAGAACTACGTATGACCTAGTCAGCTCCACTGATGACATCGGCTATATTGCCGAAGATGGTAGGGTGACGATCCGAAAAAAAACTACTAAAAATGAAAACTGGACCTATGGGGATTACAAAAACAATACGACCGAAGAATTTATAGATTATCAAGGTCGTACTGTTGTAAAACGTACCTATACCGGAGGAATCGCACATGATACCAAATATCTGTATGATGATCATGAAAACCTGACTACTGTGATTCCGCCCGAGAGCGCCAGCGAATTTCGATATTACTATCGATATGATAGTTATAATCGGGTGATCGAGAAAAAAATACCAGGCAAAGATTGGGAGTATGTTGTGTACAACAAACAAGGATTACCTGTTATGACGCAAGATCCGAATCAACGAACAAATAATCAATGGCTATTTACCAAATATGATCGCTTTGGTAGAGTTGCCTATACCGGAGTGATTACCAATACCGGAGATCGAGCGTATATGCAATCGGTAGTAGATCAAAGTGCTGTACATTTTGTCACCAAAACAGAGGACCCGATCATTGTTGCGGGCACCGAGATCTATTATACCAATGATGCCAAACCTGTAGGCATTACCGAAATACATACCCTCAATTATTATGATGATTATATGTTTGACTGGAATTATGGCAGCGGGCTTACTACGGATCCAGCTATGGTTACTGCCTATGATCAAGAAATAAGCAACAACCCAAAAGGCCTGGCTACCGGATCAAAAATTCGAGTTTTGGGTACCGACCAATGGATCCTGTCCTATACCGTGTATGATAAGAAAGCACGTCCTATTTATAATGCCACTTTTAATGAATATCTAGAAACCACTGACATCTTGCAAAGCAAGCTTGATTTTGTCGGCAAGATAGAAGAAACCACCGCGGTGCATCACAAAACAGGTCATGAGGAGATCACCACCATCGATCGTTTTACCTACGATCATATGGGTAGGCTACGTACCCAAATCCAGCAGATCAATGATCAAACTCCCGAACTCATTGCCAGCAATACCTATGACGAATTAGGGCAATTGGTAACCAAAGGAGTAGGAGGGCAAGTCGCTGCGGGTAGTAGTACGGCCCTCTCCCCCTTACAGAATATCGACTATACCTATACCATACGCGGATGGCTAAAAGGAATCAACGATATAGACACGCTGGGGGATGATTTGTTTGCCTTTGGTATACAATATAATACCCCTACAGAACATCTGGATGCAACTCCCTTATATAACGGAAATATTAGCGAAACCCTCTGGAAAACCGCCAATGACCACCAAAAAAGAGCTTATGGCTATCAATACGATGCCCTAGACAGAATAACCAAAGCCACCGATAATAGTGCTGATCAGCGATATAGCTTGTATAACATAACGTATGACAAAAATGGGAACATACAGCAACTTACTCGAAATGGTCATGTAAATAATGAAGCGACACAGTTCGGGTTGATGGATAATATCGATTTCTATTATCAGGGCAATCAATTATATGCTGCCGATGAAGACACCGATGCGCCCAACATAGGTTTTGCTGATTATAATGGCACTGCAGACGGGACTCAAGAATATTTTTATGACCTCAATGGCAATATGATCATTGACAAAAATAAAGGCATCTCGAATATAGCATATAACCATCTTAACCTACCTACCCGTATTACATTGACCGAGGGAGAGGATACAGGCGAAATTTATTATATTTACGATGCAACTGGTACAAAATTAAAAAAGATGGTGTATTCTGATAGTGGACATGAGACCGAAACAGCCTATGCAGGAAACTATGTATATACAGACAATCAATTACAGTTTTTTAATCAACCCGAAGGATATGTAGCCCCACAATATGACGGTTCTTATCAATATACCTATCAATACAAGGATCATTTAGGCAATATTCGATTATCGTATAAAAAAGCCAATACAGATCCTATAACGAGTACCTTTGATACAGGTGTTGATGATTGGCAAAGTTATGGCAGTTTGAGTGCTTTGTCTCATGTAGACGGGAGATTGCGTGTCGATCTTTTTAGTACCAATAGCGGTACCTCCAAAATATATACGGTACCCACCGGAAAAAAAGTGTTTCTGGTTGATTTTGAGACGGAGGCCGTGGGTACTTTTGGGGTTTTCTTGACCTTGGTAGAGTATGATGCCAATAACAACCTAACCCGAAGTTATATACGAGACGTTACAGAAGGGACCTATCGTGCATCATTTACCTTACAAGAAAGTACTGTAAAAGTAGCTTTTTATATCCGTAATGATACCTATACCGCTATAGAGGTGCCACATCTTTTTATCGATAATGTAGACGCTTATTTCCTAGATACTCAAGAAGAACTGGATTCACCGCTTACGATTGTAGAAGAGAAAAATTATTATCCGTTTGGACTCGAACACAAAGGATACAATAATACTATTGTTGGACAGGAACATCCTTACAAATACAATGGTAAGGAGCATAATCAAGAATTAGGACTTGATTGGTACGACTTTGGAGCAAGGAACTATGATCCTGCATTAGGTAGATGGATGAATCTTGATCCACTGGCAGAACAAATGCGAAGGCACTCTCCTTATAACTACGCATTTGATAATCCTATTTATTTTATTGATCCTGATGGAATGAAGCCTTTTGGTAATGGTGAACAACCAGAGGAAGTTTATAAAGGCCCAAGTGTAGCAGTTGGAGATAATGTTGTTAATGAATTAGATGAAGTAATAATAGGCACTATTGTAACAGGAAAAGCCCAAGGTGCTCATGTTGAACCTACAGAAGGAGGAAAAAGATTTAATGGTTTTAAATTAGAAGGTGAAATCAGAGCACAAGACACAAAGACTAGAGGAAGTATTTCAGGCTTTAGTGGTGGTTATGAAGATACAAGTGAGGGAAATATGATGTCCGGAAATGCTTCCGCTTTTGGCGCAGAAGCAGAGTTTAGTTCAAAAGCAGATGGAATTACTGAAACTAAAGGAAAGGGTAGTTTGTTTAAAGCAGAAGCTTCAGGGGCTTTTGGGGTATATTCGCCAGAAATAAATGGAGGAAAAGAAGGAGTCGCTGTAAAAGCAAGTGTAGGAGCTTTTCTGGCTAAAGGAGAAATATCAACATCTGTCACAATTCCTAAGGCTTTACCAATAGTTGGTGGATATAAAATAGGAATAACCAGAGGTGCTTCTTTTGCTAGTGCACACATTGGAGGTGGAGCAGAAGCTTCTGTAATTGATGGTGCTGCTAAACTAAGTGCAAGTTTTAATGTAGGTTTAGGGGTTGGATTTAAGTATGGTTTTTCTGTTTCAACTAGTAATTTAAAATAGTAATTTACATAAACTAATAATATGCTAATACTATATTTATTATTTTTTAGTGGGGTTAATTTTTTAATATATAACTTGTTAACAAAAGATATTAAGTTAAACACAAGATTAATTATTTGTGTAGCTATTTTGTTAATTATATTCTTATCTATCCAATTTTTTTATTTACACAGAGAATTTGTATCTAACACTTATTTTAATGGTCTTATGCAATTGAGTCTAGGCATAATAATTATTCATTTTGTTATAAAATTTATTGTTTCATTAATTTTAAGAGATTTTGAAAAAATGGGCAATAATTATTCTTTTATTAAAGATTTTTTGATTAATTTTTTTGATTTTTTTAGATATAAATTAGTCTATGTTTTAGTTTTCATTTACCAAGGATATAGTTTATTTTCGTGGTATCATGAATATAGCAATCAATGAAAATGAATAGAAAATCATATCTTATAGCTTTTTTTATATTGGCATTATTAAGCTGTCAAACAAATAAAAAGGGAAAAGAATTTAAAACAGAAAAATATTCTATTACCTATCCTTCTAGTTTGAAATTAGAAGAGAAAATAGATGGTGCTGAATTTATTTTGAGTACTGAAAAATCCTCTGAACAAGATGGTTTTATAGAGAGTATAAATTTAGTTGTACAAGATGTAAATATTAGTTTTAAAGATTATATACCTTATTGTGAAGATGAAATTAAAAAAGCGGCGGAATTAATAAATAGTGAAGTTATTTCTAATAATGGTAGAGAAACACATATAATGGAATTTACGCTAAAACAGAATGGTATTCCACTGAGCTTCATTCAACATAGTTTGATTGTGAATGGTGAATTATTTATGTTGACTTTTTCATGTGAATCAGATGAATATGATAATTATAAATCACAAATGGAAAATACTATGCTTAGTTTTAACGTTGATTAGTAAAAATTATGTCTTTTAAGATTTAAGTAATAATATGGTTTCAAGAAAAGTTGATTTTTCAATATTACATTCTTTAATAAAGAAAAGACCTATATTGTCAATGTTTGGGTTATTATTTACTATTCCATTGCTATTTCTCTTAATTCCGTTCCTCATTTTAACATCAAATATTAATAAAAATTCTACTAGTGCTAATTACGAAGTATTATTAAAAGAAGGACTCCAAACAAAAGGTATTTTAAAAAACTTTGAAACTGTTTATGAAGTAAGTATAAATAATGAACATCCAATAATAATTACATATACATTCCTTAAAGAAAAGGAAACGAAAATAGATTCGTATCAAACTTTTGTACCGAATAAAGTTAAAAAACTAAGTAAAGGTCAGGAGATTGAAATAAAGTATTCTGAGAAAGGTTCAGTTGTTGTTGGATTTCCACCATATACATTCCCTACTTATTTAATTGGTTTAATATTTATTATTTTTCCTTTAATTGGCTTACCTTTTTTAATCATATTAATAATAAAAACAACTAAAGAATTTTATTTGTATAAAAAGGGTACATTAACTTCTGGAATAATTTTTTCAATATCTGATAATTTAGGATTAATGTTTACCAAATTTGGACATTCTGTGACTGTGACTTATAAATATAAAGATACTCAAGGTAATTTATATTATGGAAAATCTAGAAGTGTGGATTTATCTGAAATTAAAAAAATGGAAAAAGGCGATAAAATTAACATACTAATTTCTCCTAAGACACCTTCGGAGTCAACTATATGGTCTGAAGATATTGCAAAAAAAATGAAATAGAAAAAAAACCAGCTCCGCATTCTATGTTAAAAACCGTCTTGATTTCCATGGTTTTAATCGGGAGAAACGGTACTTATCCCATCCTAAATCCTTCCCCGCTCCCCACTAGCGTCTCGCTAGTGGCGTCAAAAATTTTCAGGCAGGAGTAATAATAAGATTAAGGCAGCCATGGTTTCATAACTTTTTGCTGTTTTTGTGGTATGTTGCCACAGCCTTGTGTGGCACAC
>NZ_JACC01000029.1 GCF_000520955.1 Aquimarina pacifica
CTTCTTTTGCCCAATCAGGGGCATCGTATAGCATATATGCTCCTGTCGAATTACCATAGGTATCTACCCGCAACTTGCCTTCTTCATTAGATATCGTACTATTCTGGTAGGCTTTCCACTCATCGGTGTCTATATCAAAAGTACTCATTCGTGTTAATCCATCTACGTGAGTATTATCTACTTTGGTCACTTTAAATTCATCTACATAAAAATGGGTGGTTTCATCCTCATATGTGTCGTTCTTATCTATATAGATTACAATGCTATTTGCTGACTTAATCGTATAAAAATATTCATGCGTTCCTGTAGACAAATCACTCTGTAAAGTATTCCACCCTAAATGATTACCATTAGCATCTAATTCTCGAATGTATAAACGTACATTGGCATTGGTAGACCCTTTATCAAAGTCAAAAGATAACTTAAACAAATCCATCGGTTCTACAGAAAATTCTGAAAGGTCATATTGTATCCCTTCCCAGGCACTATCTACGGTCACTTTTATTTTACCATTTTCTAGTACCGCCGTAGTGTTTGCTTTTGGAGTCCATCCTCCCAAATCATTAGCAAAATCTGTAAACACTACATTTTGATATACCTCATTACTATTAGTATCTTGATACGAAAGACGGATATTTCCTAAGTGGTCTTTGTACTGATACGTATATCGGTATCCGGTTGTTGTACCATCTGTTTCTACTACAGGCTCTGTATAGCCTTCGGGATGGTTAAAGAATTCTAACTCCCCATTTTTATAGATATAATTACCTGCATAGGCAGTTGTAGTAGTTACACTTTCTTCGGTCACGATTTTTTTCTGTTTTATACCCGTTGCATCGTAAATATAGGTAATATTTCCTTGATGATCTGAGTCGTTAATGGCTAACGTATTGGGCAGATTGAGATGGTTATAGGTAATCCCAGTGATCCCCTTATTTTGATCGGTAATCATATTACCATTATCATCATAGGTAAAGTCATTCCCTGTAGTATTGCCATCTTTAAATCCAAAGGTAGTATGCCCTGCATCGGTAACACTTTGTAGTTTGTTACCGCTATCATAGGTATACGATAATACATCCATAGCTCCAAAAATAGTAGCATCAGCATCCAGATTTCCTTTTCTACTTAGGGTTTGGATATTACCCATCCTATCATAAGTGAGGTTGTCTATATCATATCTTCCATCACTACTCATCCCTTGCGTAATTCTGTTAAGCGCATCATATCCATAGGCATACCACCGCTGTTGTTGATCATTTGCCGTTGCCCAACTCGTCTCTGCAATATTTCCGTTATAGAGGGGTGTTGCCCCATGATCGGCGGTGTTATAATTGATCTTGAATCCAAAAAGGTGATTGCTCAAATTCGTAGGATCATTAATTCCGGTTAGCCAACCTCGTATGTTATAACGATAATCGATATGCTGTAAACCATTGCCCACTGTCTTGGTATCTAATTGTCCTAACGCATCATAATGATTGTTTACCAGTACCTCAGCCTCTTGCTCATTGATGGTTTGGGTTTGAGTTAACAATCTTCCCATATGGTCATATACAAAATGATCTATTGTTTTAATAACTGGCGAATCTACTTTGGTATGGGTTGTGGTTTGTTCTAGTACTTTACCTACAAAATCAAGTTGCATCTCTATTACATCAGTATAGTCCAGATAATTATTTCTAGTAATTATTCCGATGGTACGCCCTCTACTGTCGTACCCTATCCCAGATACAATCCATGCATCGGTAGTTAGTACTTTGGTCATTGCAATGGTTGGCAACCCTTTGACAGTCATATCTAATGAGGCGTCATAGTTTGAGAGGTTACTTACTAGATGTAGTTGTGTCATCAATGATGGCAATTCATAATCATCATAATACTGTACTGTCAATATTTCTGCATTACTTAAATTAGGGAAACCAGTATCGGTATAATAGAGAGATGCACCACCTAACGAACGCTCTGAGCCACGATCCACCCATAACTGATTAGAAAATGCCGAAGCTTCGGTTTGCAATGCTTTGCGATCTCTACTATCCGTTAGTGTTCCTGTATACGCGACTCTACCTAGTGCATCATATCGTGTAAAAAGCCATTTTCCTGCTGCTTTTAATAAGGCATCCTGAGTCAATACGGGCTGATCGAGGGTATTGTATACAATGCTTTCTGGTGCTTTTCCCGGGATTTTCTTTTCGATCAATCGATTGCGATGATCATAGGCATATTGGTAACACAACGCATTGAGTTCGGTTGCACTCACCCCATCGCTAGTCGTTACTTTTGGAGGGAGCACATAGGTAAGGTTACCAAAGGGATCATATACGTAATAGGTATTATGAGCTATCCCTTCATTGTAGGTTCTTTTTAACACCACTTGTCCACGTTTGTTTTTGTACTCTTTGGTGGTATGATCGTTGCCCGAACTCCAGTTTTCATCTTTGGTAGTGGTAACAAACAATTCATTGGCACTATAAAACTCATTTTGATGCAACTGTGGGCTTTCGGTATCATCTTCATTATCAAAAATCACCTCAAAATATACCACATCACTTGCAGCATTTGTTTCCCAATCAAGCTTGATGGTATGATCACTGTCACTTGTAGTATCTACTAACCAATCTTTCCCCGGTGCACCTTGCTCTAACACTCTATTGAGTGGTGAACGCTCATAGTTTTTCTCTGAGTAGGGATTACTATTGTTGGCATCGATATCTTCTGGATAGGTGTTGGCATAATATGCCTTTGTATCGCTGATTAATGCCTCATGATCTCGTAATAATAGAGAAGAAACAGTAGACATCGGATCAGCATAAGGCAAATACTCTTTTGAGGGTTTGCCAAACGCATCATAAACTATCGGAGTAATCATATCCTGTTTATTTCCTCCGGCTTGTTTGGTAATGGTTTGTTTGGAGCGCCCCAAACCATCATAATAGGTAATTTTTTGGATCAGATCATCATCGGTGGTATTCATCAGGTTGATGCGCTCTGATTGTATTGCTTTCGTAAAAATATAGTTTTCGTCCATGATAATGGGTTGATTAGGACATCCGTATTCTGTTCCCTGAACGCCTACACAAAAATCATGAGGGTTGTTGGCATACCATCCCTGTGGTTTCTCGCATTGTATAATTGGTGTACTATTGGGATCGCCAAAACCATCATTATCAGTGTCCTCATACCATGCGGTTTCGGGATTGAGCAAATAGTCTTCATCATCACAATCTAAGTTATTACTGACATAAACGAGTCCTTCAATAGGATCTTCGCAAACGCCTAATTTTTTGTACACATCACCATACCCATCACCATCTGTATCTCCGTACAACTCCTCGGTAGCACATGCGGTTTGTTGTGAAATGGTAAATCCTCTATAGATTTCACCCACGGTAGATGACGCAGTAATAATAAGAGAGCGTTGTACGCCTGTATTCGCTTTTACCCAAATCCTAATTTTAGTGGCTTCGGGTTGCGTGATGGTTAGAAAATCAGACGGAAGTGCCTGTCCACCATTGGCGGTAAAGGTATAATTGTAGCCATTATAATCACAATTGGTGGTAGTGATCTCATATTCTTTAATACCTCCTTCGGGAGAAAAGGTAATACTATTCGGAAATCCAGTAATACTACAGTCATCGTATACAGGATCATCGTCATAATACGAACCATCAGTACCATCCTGAGTAACTAAAAATCCTCCGGTGGTATTATATCCATAATTTATCGCCATAACGGTTTCTCCACGACTCAAATTACCTGCATTAGAATCACAGGTGATCCGTATATAGGTGCCATTATTACTTAGGGTTTCATCAAGAATGGTAACCCAAGAAGGAAACGTATAGGTAAGTTGCGGGGTATCACAAGGCTCTGTAAAATTAATGTAGGTATATATTACTCCTCCTTCTATCGGGAAATCAATACGATCCCGAGAAGTGGTTAACCCATAACAAGTATCACACCCATTAGAATCTCCGGTAACTCCCACACATTGGTCATTATCATTCAGCACATAATCTTCGGGCTGGTCACATTGTGTTATATAAGTATTCGGATCTCCAAAATTGTCATGATCATCGCCATCATAATACCAACGTGTTTCTGGATTAATCTGTTCATTATCATCGTTACAATCATTATTATTGGTTACATAGTTAAACTCATTATCAGGTAATTCACAAATGATAGCGGTTTGATTACGATCACCATAGGTGTCATTATCCTTATCAATATACCATAATTGTTCACATTCATCTTGCCTGATACTAGTGGCAATGGTTTTATCATTAATCTCAGAAGTTCCTTTGATATAGACAAAGCGATCATCTCCTGCATTGGGATCAACTTTAATGCGCACGGTATTTACCTGTGGCTGTGTAACTGTAATCCATGAAGGTAAATTATCCCCAGAAGTGGTTGTAAACACCAAATCTGTTAAATCATAGCAAGCAGAAGACAGGTCTAACTCATACTCTTTGGTATCTCCTGATTGTGGATAATAGATACTACTCGGAAAATCAGTGATTCTACATGTATTGGTGTTTCCTCCACCTGTGCTTCCTCCGCCACTACTATTATCCTCTTCTGGTCCTTCTTGACTAATCTCAAAACCTCCCGTGGTATTACCATTGTTCATAATAGAAATACCTGCTTCTCTATCTTCTCCGGTATTTTCTGAACATTCGATTTTTATATATGTTCCATTAGGAAGTTGTTCGGTAATAGTAATCCAACTAGGTAACGTTCCAAAGGTGACATCAACACCACTGGTACAATAATTTGAAAAATTGATATATCTGTATTCGGTTCCTCCTTCTTCAGAAAAATGTACTTCACTAGAAATAGTACCTCCGTAGCACTGTGCCGAGCTGCTATACACAGCACACAGGGTAAAAATCAACAGGAGAACATAATGTTTTATATAGCTATGCATGGTCTTAGTCTTTGTAGTTATACTGGTTATACGATACGATTTTACCTTGGTCATCTTTTACATATTGCAACTTCCCGACATCATCATAATAGTAGTACATCGTATAATTCTTAGGATCGGTAATGCTAGTTACTCCAAACATGGGATTATAGGTATAGGTCGTAATTAATGCATCCGGAAGTAGGGTACGCAAGCTCTCAATGGTTGCCATATCCAGATCTGTAAAGGTAGCTACCTGACTTTCTGATACATTTAGAACATCTGCGATATCAGAAACACTCGCATTTTCGATTTTGGCAATGGGAAACTGGTTTTTGTATCCCCATAACAGGACATTGTTTGTACCATTGAGCATCGCGTATTCAACAATTTTATCTTTTTTATAGCGGGTTATCCGCAATTCTGTAGCCAAAGGATCATTCGTTCCTTTTTGTTTTTGAGTAGTGATCGGCAGGTATAATCCATCAGATTCTGTATACTTAGTAATGGACTTACTGATCTGTTTGGTATCCTCATAAACTGTTTGTTCTATAACCGGGGTAATGTAATTTCTTTCTGCCATTTCTTTATAGGGGCTACCACTATCTAATGTTGGATATTTGCTGATAGTTTTCACTTCTTTGCCAGCATACGTTACTCTTGTTTGCCCGATGATCTGATTCTTCTCATTGTAACTAAAAGAGTCTGTAGTGGTCACAGGTGAGGCTCCATCAACATCATACACGGTGGTTGTTTTTTTGACTGGATAATATGAATAGGTGTATTCTTTGATAGCCGCTGTTAATAAAAGCACATCTAAAATATTCGTCTTCAAGACAAAAGAAGGAATATTTCTAATATATTGATCAAATCGTTCGGAATCGTCTCTATATTCTGTCGTGGTTTTTTGAACCAGTGTATTCTGATTGGTATAGTGGAAAGTTGCTGTTTCTTTCCCTCTTTCTCTATCTAAAAGTGAATGAGGCATGTATGGGTCATTCTCGGGAAGATATCCTGTATACCCAGCGGGTAGATGATCAAAGTGGGATACACCATTAGTATCCTCTCCATAATTCGTAAAGAAATACTTGGTATACGATCCATCACTGTTTTCTTCTACCACTTCATCATACCCCACATGAGATCCTTTTCCTGTATACCCGTAATTTGCTAATGAATGAAATGAGGTCTGATTTATGGAAGCAGAATGCCCACTATTGGCATTATAATATCCACCTACAAAATTAGCATCTCTTACATAGCTGTAACTATAATTAGGAATTGCGTTTAGTACCCCACTTGATTCTAGATTAGACAAACTAGCTCCTTGATAAAACCCTTTCTTATAGTAATATTTTTTGGAGGTAAGTAAATCACCAAGGTGATCAAAATTCTTTAACTGTTGGATGCGATTTCCCCCTGTTATGCCATCTAAGAAATTCGAAGTAATCAAAGCATCTCTCTGTGTATTCACTACCTTAGCATAGTCATTGACCTCCCATAAAAATGTAGTATATCCACGCGTAGGGTACGTTAACTTCGTTAGCAAACCTAGTTGAGAAGAATATGAGTTTACAGCCTTAAGGTTATAAATCGAATTAAGTGATTCTCCATTAGCATCTTTGCCATTATAATACCCCCAATGATCCGTATAATTACCATTGCAAGAGGGGGTATATTGATCTATATTATTATACTCAAAATCATATCGCTTCTTCTGATCGTTTGGATCTTCTTTTTTATAATAGGAAGACAAGGTGAGGCGCTGATCTGGGTTATCTATATACTCGAATGTGTGAATCTCCTGAGAATCTCCACCAATATTATATCTGTTCCTGATGGTAATTTGGTTAAGCTTTTCGCCTTTTACATTATCTATATACTCATCATATGGATCATCACCAATAAGCCATAATTTGTCAAAATCGTTGCTGTATCCAGACGTTGTTAACAATTGCTCCTCGGTATAGGTAAATGCTTCTGCACGATCCGAAGAAAAATCAATCTCAGTTGTTGAGCTCTTTATTTTGGTGAGATATAAACCCCAATTATAAAATCCACTAAGGTTTTTTTGTAAATCAGGAATCTCTTCAGCATAAAAATCTGCCGTATAGTGTGTCATAAAGGGATCATTATTGTTAAATTTATCACTCCCTGAACTTGCTCCAAAATGAAGCTGACAGGTTGGATAACTTCTTTTGTACTCAAACTCTACTACATTATTATGGATATCAGTAATTTTAGTGAGTACCCAACTATTAATTGTAAATGCTTGATCTTTTTTGGCATAAGGTGAGGATAACTCAACACCATCATGTCCTCCGAATTCATATTGGGTACCGTCTGGGGTAGTAATCTTAAATCTACTAAACATGCGGGATTGAACCGTATTGATCCACGTTCCTGAAAGTTCATTTTTAGGCAGATATGAATTGATGATGTCTACAATCTCATCTTTATATAAGAATTCGTTCATGAATTCTACTTTGATATTTTGATCCGAGATCACTTCCCAACCTCTATCAGTACCCGAATAAAAGAAGGCACCAGAATAGCCTAAAAAATTAAACGTAAACTCATCTCCCATAATGTCGTACTTACTACCACCATCACTTAACAATCCTAAAAATTCTGGAGCTGTCCAGTCATTAATTTTATCTAAAAGGTCAGCGCCGCAAGGGTTTTCTATATCATTCCAACCCAACTCCTCCGGAAAAGGGTAATACGTTTTTGTTGTACCGCTTGTATAGGTTTGGAGATAGGTTTCGTCATACCTACCTTTAGCGTTTCTGGTAATTGCACCGGCAGGATTGAGTGTCCAGCCAAAACCTACCCAACCAGGAATGATCGCAGGTTTTACATTCGAGGGATGATAACTCAGGGTAATTGGTACATTAATAGTACCGGATGCCAAATTATATATCGGAATCGATATATTCGGCGTCCCTGTAAAAAGATCCATAGGCGTCTCGCCATAGGTTCCTAAACTTGCGGTATTTGGACTTTGGACGGTAGGTATCAACTGCCCATTTTGTGCGCCTTGACTATGTGCCGCAATATTCCAAAAGAATACTGCCATACAAATAATGACTACTTTCTGGTACAAAGCCCCTGTACCAACTTTCCAATCTTTAGTGGTTCTCATTTGTGATTTGTATTATTTATTTTCCTTTATTACTTACTTTTTATTGTAAAGACAAACTGCCCTTAAGATGTTTGAAATCATCATGTGATGTTTTGTTTTCTACTACAATAGTAAAACATCCCAGTTTCGTTTTTCGGAACTCTCCAAAAAAATCCGTTTTTTTCGAAATCTTTTTGCACGTTTTAGGAATACTCCCAATATTATATGTCGGGAGCTCTTGATTTGTTACTAAAAATTTGAATTATTTTACATCAGGATCGATATGATCGAATAGTTCTAGTAAAAGAAGTCGATTGGTTTTAGGGTTTCTTTTCTTTACGTTGTGCTCTTTTAGAAATTGATGTATCATAACTGTTAAGTGCATATTAGAAAAAGTCTCTTCTACATTTCTATTATCTAAGGGGATAAACTCAGACGCACCGGGAAGTGTAAAATACAAGGACTCTGATCTTGATAGTACAGGCAATAACCATTGAACACTAACCACATTCATGTGTTGACAAGAATCGAATAGATACCAATACCCTCTGTCCCCAATAGGACCAGAATTTTTGCTACATACCATATTTGTTTTCATAGAACGAATTATGGTTTTAGCATCGATAGGGCTACTGAAATCGATCAATAGCATTTCTATTTGCTGTAAAATCTCGTAAATATCAATTTTGTGCATCCCATCTAATAGGTGCAGTACTTTTTGTATCCTATGATTTTGGTACGTAAGCATTTATTTCATTTTAGTTAGTTGCTGTTTTCATTCATTTTTAAAGATGTTCCGGTGTTTATCAATGTTGGGGAGACATACCTTTGGACTAGTAAGATTTTCTAAAATCGCATTGCTAGGGAAAACTATACGATTTGAAAAAAAGGTAGCTTAATTTCTTGATAAACACAGAACATCCTTACAAACACCACTCACTCAAATCACATAATAAACTTATTAGGTATGGGGTGTATTCCTATTTTGAATAATTTAATGGCTTTGTTAGTTTGTTTCATGTTGTTGGTTATTAAGGAATCTAACAAGTTTATAGTCTCCCAAGGAGTAAGATTATCCTGGCTCGAAATATTATTTGAAGAGCTTGTTCCTTCGTTTTACCTTTATCTTGGAGCATTATGATCCATCTATATATCTGAATTTCATAGCATTTTTCATTGACAATAGCATCTATAAAATCTTCCATTTGTATGTGAAGTGATTGTAAAATATAATTTATGTAGGAATGTTGATAGTTTGATTTTTTTTGAGCTTTCATTATAAAATTTATTCAAGGTTAAAATGTATTTTTCATGTCTAGGCATTCAATTATTTCAAAACCTAAATAGTTAAACTCATGTTTAATGTTTTTTGTAATTCTACTTCTTATTTATATTTTTAAAATGCGTCAGAAATATCTTGTGAGACTCTTTTATTTTTTGATCTCGGATATTATGAGCTGCAACCATACTTTCGACTGCTCGAAATAAATCCTCTTTATCGGTGTCAACTGATTTTACTTTTTGTTTGAAATATGAATGAGATAAACCAAAATCTTTGGCCGCAATTCTGATATCCTCAATAGGTAATTGTATTAATATTTGATATGCTAATTGGGTTAGACTCATCTATTCGCTGTAATTTTGTAGTTTTGTAATTTGTTTCGTTTATGCATCAAAAATAACTAAACATTTCGAAATAAACAAAACATTTATAAACTTTTAATGATTTTTCATAAACAAAAACAAACAATGGACGCTGGAGAAAGAATACTAATGGTTATAGATTTCCTTAAAATTTCTAAAAATAAGTTTTCTACCAAAATATTAGGATTATCTGCTAGTACCAAAATAGATCATATTATTAAAGGTAGAAATCAATTAACCGCCGACTTTGCGAGTATAATTTGTAGAGCAGTACCAGAGATTAATTATGAGTGGTTATTAAGGGGTAATGGTGAAATGTTAAAAGATACTAATAAATCTTTGCTAGATATTGACGATAATGCAACTAATATTGATATAAATAATTTAGCGTTTATGGCAATAAAGTATGAAGATGAATTAATGAAAAACCCCTTATTCAAAAAAATGATCGAAAGACATTCGCTAATTATGTTAAATGACAAAATGCCAGAATTAATTGACAGAATATACAAACTAAAATCATAGTAAATTATCATCCATAAAACTTTTGATAATTTCTGAAGTAATCAAGTTTTGCAACATTTGTTTACTTATGTTTTTTTTTGTGGCAACATTTTTCATTTCTAAAAAAATAATCATAAGTTTTCTTTCTTCTTCTAATATCTCATCAACTAATTTTTTCTCTAAATTATTAGCTTTCAGAATGTCTATTTCCTTTAAAAGAGAAATTTCAAAATCTTTTGGACTAATGGAACCCTTTTCAAATTGATCTACAGTTTCTTTGTAATTCTTTATTCTATAAATAATATGTTTTAACATTTGTTGGCTCGCCTAATAAAATAATTACTTTTTCTTTAGTTTGGATTTCAAATACGACATACCACTTTCAATAACGGTTTCTTTATGTTGATTTATTAATATTAAGGTATTAATATATTTAATTATCTGTCTGAATATTATAAAGGATATACCTAGAATAAATAAAGCAACAAAGGTATAAGCCAAATAATTATAATCGACATCAGGAATAAATACCCAAGTCAAATAAAAAAATCCAGAGACAAAAGGTGAAAGTAATGTGTATTGTAGATATTTTTGAATGACTTTAAATCTCTCTAAATTACTAACGGTAGAAATTGTAAACAATATTCCAATTACCAACAGGAATGTACATAAATGCCCACCAAGTGAATATAAAAAAGTTTGATAACTAGTAAAACCAAAAAACCTATTTTCTAAAATTTCATCTTTTACAAAAGCATGAAGGAATGGCATTAGTCCGCTTATAAGTATAAGTAGGAAACCAAACTTTTCAATAAAAAATAGGTTAAAGGTCTTTTTAATCTTTAAGGCTTCTATATTAATGCCTTTTTTATCATCTATCTGTGGGTAATTCGACTCTATCTTTGTCGATTGATTTGATTTCCAGTATTTCATTTTCCAAGTCTTCATTTTCACAACTCATGACAAAAACACTAATTAAAATAACGGCTAGGATAAGGCTAATTTTTTTCATTTTTTCTAAACATTTTATAAGTTACTAACTTAAATTTAACTAAAAAATTTCTAGTTCAGTGTTAGGAAAAATGTCTTTCTTAATTAAGCCCTTAAAGCACCATGTTTTATTGGTATTCTGATCATAATTGTTTGATTAACAAATTTATTTTACAAAGAAAGTGATTTTTGTTAAAAGAAAATTACGGTTTTACCGCGTATTTTTTTCGAAACATTATGTACCTGTTTCGAAACATAGGTTAGAGTGGGGGAGATGACTACATTTTTAGGTTAAATAAAATACTGGAAAAACATTAAAAGTTGTGTGATTTCCGAAAATATTAAAATTTAAGTGTCATCTCTTGTATCATTTTTTTCTCTATTCGTTTTTGTATTCTCGCAATAAAAGGATTATTTGATGTGTTGGACGGTATTTTTTTGTTACTCACATGAAATTTTAAAATTGCTTAAACCTAAGTAGCATATAAAATGTCTAAAACACAAAATTTTATGTAGAAAATTCGATAGAAAAAAGTACGGTTTTGAAGTAGGGTTTTCCTGCATTTTCACCCCTTTTTAGTACTTTAGAAAAGCCAAATCTCTTTATATAAAGTACTTTGAAAAAACCCTACAGGTTTTAGAAACCTGACAGGTCTGTTTATTTTTACTCGGTTCTTAAGCTTTTTATAGGATTTGCTGTTGCAGCCTTGATTGCCTGATAACTAATTGTGATAATTGTAACAACCAATAAACCTCCTATCGCAGAAGCAAAAACCCACCATTTAATCTCGATACGATACGTATACTTTTGTAACCAAATATTCATGGTATACCAAGCCAATGGTGTTGCAATTATTCCCGCAATTAGGATAAGTTTAAAAAAGTCTTGTACAAACAATACCAAAATACTGGTTACGTTACTGCCAAGAACTTTTCTGATCCCAATCTCCTTAGTTCTTTGAGCTACAAAAAATGAAATCAAGCCATAGAGCCCTAAGCAACTAATAAAAATAGCTAAGCCAGAAAATAATTTTGATAAGGATAATAAGCGTTGTTCTTCGGCGTATTGTTTTGCCACGCGTTCATCTAGAAATTTGAATTGGTAAGTATACTCTGGGAAAACTTCCTTCCATCGCTCTTCGATACCTGCTAATGTAGTTGCAATATCCTTTCCTTTGATTTTGACGGCAAGTTCATGATATGCATGAGGGGCAGGTGCAATAAATACGGGGCTAATATCTTCATGAAAATTTTGATCATGAAAATTGGCTACAACACCTACAATAGAGGCCTTAACAGCTCCTCCACTGAAGTTTACTTGCTTACCCAATAATTCCTCTGAAGAAGCAAGACCTAACTTTTCTGCAAGCTTCTCGTTTACCACAACTTCGGTGATCGAATCAGAAACATAAAAATTACGCCCTACCAACAATTGTAAACCAAAAGTATTGATATACCCCTCATCTGCTAATTTTGCAGAAATCGAAAACTCCTCGTCTTCAGAACGGTTATGATATTTTATACTTGTCCCCCAATTGTTCTCTGCTCCTCCAGGACTTGATAAACAGGCGGTACTATACTTGACTCCGGCGAGTTGAGAAAGACGCTCTTTTAAGCCTTCCCTCTTGATATTTTCGATTTCTTCAGGAATTTCGAGCATTACAATAGCATCTTTTTCGAATCCTAAATCTGCCGTCACTGCATAGTTAATTTGTCTGCCAATGATTATAGTTGAAGTAATCAGTATAATAGAAATTATGAATTGAGCAGTGACCAAAATCTTACGAGTAAGCTTGCCTCCTGTATCTGTTTGAGTTAATTTCCCTTTCAGCGCAAGCGTTGGTAAAATTCTTGCCAACAAAATACCAGGATAGCTTCCTGCTATAAGTGCAACGCATAGTAATAATATCACTACAAAACTTATGAACTTCAAATTTAACAGTGTGTTTACCTCGAGATGTAATTCGAAGAATGCATTAAAATAAGGCAATGACAGTATCGCAATAGTAAGTCCCAAAATCATTGCAAAAAGACTAATGATAAAGGTCTCTGCGATAAACTGCCAAAACAAATGTTGTTTTACTCCTCCCAGAACTTTTCGAATTCCGATCTCCTTAGACCTTGTGAACGCTTGCGCTGTAGAGATATTAATAAAATTTATACAAGCTACCGCAATGAGAAACACACCTATCAAACCAAAAACCCAAAGCAAATCTGAATTGATGCCTCCTGCATATCTTTTGTCAAAATGAATAGTACTTAATGATTGAAGCTTGTATCGATGCACATTTTTACTGGTAGGACGATGTTTGGCTACTAATTCTACCAAGGTCTTTTCAATATGATCAATATTCTGGTTTGGATGCAACAATGTAAAACATTGCAAACTACCATTGATGCCTCCCCAGGATTCGCCGGACACAAAATCATCATAGCTTTTTAAGGTTTTGAATGACGGAAATATGGATCCCTTGATCACCGTCGTTTCTGGCAAGTCTTTGAGCACTCCTATTATTTGAATGGTTTCGGCATTATCCAAAATAAAGGTTTGACCCAAAGCGGTATTACTATCAAACATTTTAGTGGCAAAACTCTCAGTAATGTAGGCGGTATTAGGTTCGGCCAATGTTCGATTACTGAGTTTATCGATAAGTGGAAAATTAAGTATCTCAAAAAAATCAGGTTCTGCAAAGACAATATCTTCCTTTAGGCGTTTTGCATTATTTCCTTCAGTGCCATTAACCTGCCACTGCTCTCTTATGAATATTTTTGCAACCTTTTGAGCATAATTATACGCTGTTCTAAAGCTATTTGTAAAACCTGGCGGCACCGCAGCTTCATAGTCAATATCATCTCTATGCTCTTCGGTCACTATTCTATAAATACGATCAGAATTGGCATGAAAATTATCGAATTGCAGGTGATGATTTACGAATAACACGATTAAAATCGTACACCCAAAACCAAGTGCTAATCCTAAAATATTGATAAAAGCAAACACTTTTCGTTTACGAAGATTGCGCCAAGCGATTTTAAGATGATTTTTAAACATAATTCTTTCGTTTTTTGATGATTAACCCAGACCCGTTAAGTTTTCGAAAACCTGACGGGTCTGTTTATTTTTATTCTGTTCGCAGACTTTTTGTCGGATTCATAACTGCTGCTTTAATACTCTGATAGCCCACTGTAAGTGCCGAAATAATAAAGGCCAAAAACGCTGCCAAGACAAAAACCCACCAAGCAATCTCTATTCGATACGAAAAATCTTCTAACCATCTATTCATAGCATACCACCCCAGGGGCAACGAGACCAGAATAGCAACTGCAACAAGTTTCAGAAAATCAACGGTCAGTCGCAAGGTTATTTGACTAACACTTGCCCCCATAACTTTTCTGATTCCGATTTCTTTTATTCTTCTTTCGGCATTAAATGTTGCCAAACCAAATAGCCCTAAGCAAGCAATCAAAATTGACAGTAACGCAAAAGAAGCAAAAACCTTCCCTAATCGTTGCTCTTCTTTATAGGTGTTATTAAACGATTCATCCATGAAGTAGTAATTAAAAGGCTGCCCTGGAGCAATTGTATTCCATATTTTCTCGATACTCCCTATAGTAGAAGAAAAGTTTCCTTCTACATTTAGTCTAATTACCATTTTATCAGAATAGTTACCTAAAGAGAGGCTCAAAGCTCGAATATCATTTCTTAGAGATTCAAAATGAAAATCCTTTACAACACCAACAATTGTTGAAAAGGTTCTATCACTATTATCAATACTCGATAACCTCATCCCCAATGCTTCTTTGGGTGATACATCTAATATTTTTAATGCAGCCTCATTAATAATTACGCTTGTAGAATCCGTGGCAAATTGACGATCAAAATCACGACCAGCAATTAGTTCTATGCCCAAAGTAGATATATATTCATGATCAACGGACCAGTTCTGTAGATTTATAGCATTTTCTTGATTTGCAATACCGTCTTTATTAAAAGAATTATCTCTTCTAGCTGAAGGGGTAGGTAAAAAACTACTTAATGACGCGCTTTTTATTGATCCCAATTGAGAAACTTGTTCCTTAAAAGATTGCACCTTATTTCGGTCTACATGAATATCATTTACAATCAAAATCTGATCCTTTGAATACCCCAAATCTTTATTCTGAATAAAGTGTAATTGCTGAAAAACTACTAGGGTACTTACTATCAAGAAAACTGAAATTGTAAATTGAAATACGACCAATGAATTTCTCAGCCTATTTCCTCCTACATTATGATTACTTGTACTTTTAAGAACTTTAATAGGCATAAAATTTGACATAAAAAATGCAGGATACATCCCCGAGAGTACTCCTAGGAGCAGGGTACAAATCAATATGATAAGCCAAAATATAGGGTTTGAAAAGGGCATCAAAATTGATGTTCCTGCAAGTTCATTAAAAAAAGGCAATACAATAACAGCCAATATAATTGCAAATAACAGTGCGATAAGAGAAAGTAGCCCGGATTCAATTAGGAACTGTCTAATTAGTTCTATCTTACCCGAACCCAAAGTTTTACGAACACCTACTTCTTTTGCCCTTTTAAGAGAATGTGCTGTAGATAGATTAACAAAATTAACCCCTGCCAACACTAAAAGAAATAAGCCGATAAATGAAAGAATATAGATGTTCTGGATATCATTGTTAGGACTAAACTCAGGAAACCTATTAGAATATAGATGAATATCTGTTAAAGCAATAGTACTAAACCTCCAATAATTGCCTGTATCCAAAAATTGTTTCTTAGTAATTCCCGGATAATAAGCCTGAGCAAAAGGCACTAAGTATTTATCTAAGTAGGATTGTAGTCCCAGCTCTAGACTTTCTACCTTGGCTCCTGGCACTAGTTTTAGAAAGGTGGGAAAATCATGATTCCCCCAATTCTCTAAGGCAGCATATTCATTACCGGACATTGACATAAAAACACCGTGATTTCTCAGAAAAGAGTTTTTGGGCAAATCATCAATCACTCCGGTTACCGTATAAGTTATTTCATTATTTAATACCATTGTTTGGCCAAGCGCTTCTGCTGTTCCAAAATGTTTTTCTGCCACAGTTTTGGTAAGCACTAAGGAGTTTGGTTCTACTAGTGCAGTTTTGATATTTCCTACTAACAAATCAATACCAAACATTTTAAAAAAAGTAGCGTCAACATAAGTAACTCCAGATTCTTTTACACTATTAGCAACGTCACTTTTACGCATAAGCACACTCCCTTCTCTTTTAAATCGAGTTGTCAATTCTATTTGTGCAAAATCCCGTTGTAAAGCTGATGCCATTGAAGGTGATGCTTCAGAAAATTCATGAGTTTCTCCACCGAATTTAAGATCTGTATTAATTCTATATATTCTATCGGCATCTGCAAACATGCTGTCAAAACTCAACTCGTCATAGATATATAGAGAGATAAGTATGACTCCTGCCATACCTGTTGCGAGACCAAAAACATTGAGAAATGTAAAAAAGAGACTTTTCTTAAGGCTTCTTAAGGCAATTTTTAAATAATTCTTAAACATAATTGTTCGTTTTTTGATGATAACTTATTCTGTCTGTAAACTTTTGATTGGATTTACTATTGCTGCTTTTATCGATTGAAAACTTACCGTCGCAATAGTCATGATAAGACATAATAATCCTGTAATAACCAACGTCCACCATTCAAAATTTATCCGGTATGCAAAGCCCATAAGCCATTTGTTTAATAAGTACCAGGTTATGGGTGCTGCCATAACCCATCCCAAAAACACTAAAACCAAAAAGTCTTTTGATAAGAGATAGAGTAATTCTATAATACTTGAGCCCAATACTTTTCGAATTCCGATTTCTTTTGTTCTACTTCTTGCCACAAAAGCACTCATTGCAAAAAGTCCCATACACGTCAAAAAAATCACAATACTTGAAAAGAAATTTAAAAGCTTGAGATGTTCTTTATCTTGATCAAAAAAGCGATCAAACTTATCTCCTAGGATATTAAGCTCCATGGGTGTTGCAGGATCAAAAGAATCGTTTACCCTTTTAAGCGCTGCTATTGTTTCTGACCAATCAGCGGTTTTTATTTTTAGGGTATAATAATCAATTGAATGCACTGGGTTATTCCAATTTGCAATGATTAATGGTTTTATATTAGTTCTAAAATCTTCTATCTGAAAATCTTCTACAACACCTGCTATTTGTGCTAGAAATGGTTCCTTTAAGTTTTCATTAGATCCCCCAAAATTCGCTGAAGGCATCGTAATATATTGTCCTATTGGGTTTTCTAATCCCAAGGCAGTGAGCGCAGAACTGTTTATAAAAACTTTGGTACTATCTGAAGGAGCACCTTTAAAATTCGAACCTTTAATAAGTTTCAAATTATACGTTTGTAAAAAATTATCATCTGCACCAATAAACATCATATCATGGGCATCTGCAGAAGCTTGTCCTTTTCGTCTTGCCTTGACCATCGGTATGTTTTTCCATTCACCCGGCACTCGTGAACTTGTGCTAACGGCGCTTACTTCAGGAATTCTTAAAAACTCTGCTTTTATCGCCTTAAACTGTTTGCGTAAAATACGGCTATTGATATCGATAGTTACCAGTCCTTCTTTTTCAAAACCTATTTCTCTTTTTTCTAAAAAACTCATTTGTCTATTGAATACAACAGAAGCGGTAAGAAAAGTTATTACTGCAATGAACTGAAATGTAAGCATAACTCTTCTGAATGGTAGTTTTGAACCCACAGAAATCGTGTTTTTCAAAGACGAAGACATTCCCGAACGAATAATCAACCAAAAGGGATAGGCAACAGATAAAATACCTAGCAAAATACCAAAAAACAACACAGTTAACATTCCTTTGATCGGTATTTGGGTCAACCTTAATGAGGTCCCAAACCAACCCTGAACATGTGACTGTCCTACCCATAATAATGCGTATGCCAATGCCATTGAAATGGAAATCACTATTACACTTTCTAATAAAAATTGATATAATAGATTCAATTTTCCTGAACCTAATATCTGACGAAGTCCTATTTCTTTAGATCGATCTATAAAAGCAATATTTAATAACCCTGTATAATTAGAACATGCAACCAAAAGAATTAGAACGGCAATCCAGAAAAATAATCTTACATATAATCCGTTTCCCTTGGACTTGTTAATTTCTCCTTCTACATCATTTTCATAAAGGTGAATATCCTGTATTGCCTGAAGGGCATACGAACTATTAAAAGTCCTATCTGCTGGATAATTTTCTTTGGCTAGAGTAGTGATTTTATTATTCAAAGTACTTATATCAGCATTGGGTAATACCTTGAAATAAGTGATTAACTCGTTTCTTGACCAATTCGATGACATGAATCTATCGAACCAATTAAAAACTTCTGAAGCCATTTGATGGCTAAAGAAAACAAAGTTTTCTAAATGAGAGTTTTCAGGAAAATCTTCTAAAACGCCAACTACAGGATAATCTCCATAACCCGTTTTTAAAATTTTTCCCATTGCAGGTTGTTTTCCAAAGTAAATCTCCTTTATTGATTTAGTCAAAATAATACCATTAGGTCGGTCGGATAGATTAGTAGAAATTCCTTCTACCAAAGGAAAATCAAATACCTTCAAAAAATTATCATCTAAAACCGCAATTTGTTGATGATTAACAGTCGCTGGGTCATTACCAACATTAACCCTTCCCATGTATAAAATCTGAGTTTGATTACTTACCTCATCAAATAATAGTTTGGATTCATGCCCTATTTTTGGAGGCGATTGAGCCAACTCATGTTGTGTGCCATTTTCATCAGTTGTTTTTTGAAGAAGTCGAAAAACCTGCTTCTGATTCTGATCAAAAGAGGTTTCCTTTAAGACATAGGCATTAAGAAGGAAAAAGCAAAAGAATCCCATAGTAAGACCAAGGATATTGATCATTGTAAAGGATCTATTATTTTTAAGATATCTAAAAGCAATTTTTAAGTGATTCTTAAGCATAATTGTTCGTTTTTTGATGATGAGATTGATGAATATCTAGTGTATTTGATGAATGGTCGTCTCCTCAATAATAACCCCCCTATTAATCTCTGGATTTCCTTGATAGACTACCGTAGCTTCTTCAAAACAAGCAACGGATACCGTTTCTAATTGACCGTATCCCGCAAATATTGAAATAAGATAGAGTATGAATGCTACGAGATATGCTATTAATTTTGCCATGATTACATCATTTTGTGAATTAAAAAGAATAATTACGTATTGACTGTGAAAGGCTTATTTTGGCTTTCAGTCACAATTTGTCCGTCAAAAAGGTTAATTACACGGTGTGCGTAATGTGAATCCCTATCTGAGTGGGTTACCATTACAATGGTGGTTCCTTCTTGGTTGAGTTCTGTAAGTAAGTTCATTACTTCAATTCCGTTTTTAGAATCCAGATTTCCTGTAGGTTCATCTGCCAAAATTAATTTGGCTTTGGTTACAACTGCTCTGGCAATTGCTACTCGCTGTTGTTGCCCTCCTGATAATTGCTGTGGAAAATGCTTTTCTCTATGAGCAATTTTCATGCGTTCAAGTACTTGTCTTACTTTTTGCTCTCTCTCGTTTTTTTTCATATTCAAGTAGATCAGAGGTAGCTCTACGTTTTCGAATACTGTGAGTTCATCTATCAGATTAAAACTCTGAAATACAAAGCCTAAATTTCCTTTTCTTATTTTGGTACGTTGATTTTCTTTTAACCCTCCTACTTCTTGACCATCAAACCTATAATTACCCTCGTTTGGATTATCTAACATCCCAATAATGTTAAGTAAAGTAGATTTACCGCAACCTGATGGTCCCATAATAGCCACAAATTCTCCCGTTTCTACTTTTAGGCTAACATTATTAAGAGCCAGCGTCTCTACCTCTTCTGTCCTAAAACTCTTTTTTAAGTTTTCTATCTCTATCATTTTTTGATTGATTTTTTTATGTTTAAATCCTTTACTCTTCTTTAGCAAAAGAGAAAATTAGTTTCCTTATTTCAATATAATTTTTTCGGCATCTCCAAAGCTATCATAATTTGATGTAAGTACTTCTTCTCCTGATTCAAGTCCTTCAATTACCTCATAATATTTTGAGTTTTGTTTACCGATTTTGATAGCTCTTTTCCAAGCTGTCTCCCCAGAGCTGTCTACGACAAAAATCCATTGTCCTCCTGTACTCTGAAAAAAACTACCTCTGGGTAATAGCATAGCATCATTAGATGCTCCAAGTTGTAACTTAATTGTATAACTCTGCCCTGTTCGTATATTTTCAGGTTTTTTATCTACAAAAACCAGATCTACTTTAAATTTTCCATCACGTACTTCTGGATATACTTTGCGCAAGCGTAACGTATACTCTTGGCCATTACGATCCAATATGGCGGTCAGGTCCCGTTTTACTCTATCAATATAATGCTCATCTATGGTGGCTTCGATCTTATAATCGGTTAATACATTGATCTGACCAATTCTCTGACCTTGCTGAATGCTTTGTCCTATTTCGGCATCAAGAAACCCTAATTGGCCATCGGCCGGAGCTCGCACATTGAGGTGATCTATACGTTCATAGACCATAGACAAAGTTTTTTTCATTCGCGCCAAATCGTCATCGAGATCTTTTAATGATGTACTTCGCAACGTCTTGTCTTGATCCGTTTGCAGCTTAATGATTTCATATTGCTTTTGTGAAAGTTCATAATTTTCTTGAGATATCAAATATTCTTCTCTAGAAATTAACTCATCATCATATAGGGCTTTATTTTGTTCATAATTTCTCTTTAGCTTTTGAAGTTCATATTTTGAATTAACCAAATCTTTTCGACCTTCAACTTGTCTCGAATCGAATGTTAGTTTGGTTGATCTCAAATCATTCTGTTTGAGCGCTAGATTGTTTTCACTAGCTAATATTTGCTCATATAGTGCTCGATTCTCTAATGTTAATATAATATCTCCTTTTTTTACCATAGCCCCCTCTTCTATCAGCTTTTCGGTAACCCTACCTCCCTCATAGGCATCCATATAAATAGTACTAATAGGAGCTACAGAACCATTTATAGTAATATAGTCATCGAACTTGCCAAAAGATACTTCACTAATAGTTAGTTTTTGTTTTTCCGCTCTAAATGTCGTTGTAGAGCTTCCAAAAACCATTTTATAACCAACAAAAAACAATAAAATTCCTAAAGCAATATATCCTATATGCTTGGGGCGTAACCCTTTTTTCTTTTCAATTTTTATGTCCATTTTACTGTGCTCTATTAATATTAAATACTGGTAATCCTTTATAAAAATCTAAGGTACTCTCGTTTACCTTTAATCGTAAGTCGACTTGTAAATTCTCGTTTCGAGAATTAGCAAATAAATTTTTCGATTGATTAAGTTCTATAATACTTATCAACCCTTTTTCATATCGCTTTCTTGCAATATCAAATGCCAAAGTTTGTGCTTTCATTTTCTGGATACTCTGCTTAAATTCAGTTTTTAGTGCAGCACCTTCCTGCACTAGTTGCTGTATTATATCGTATAATTCTTGTTTCTGAATAGTATGGTTATTCTCTGCTCTCATAAGTGCTATTTTTTGCTGCTTTATCTGTGAGCGATTTGACCATCTATTACTAATAGGAATACTTAGTGAAACTCCGACATATTGAGATGCATTATCTTTAATTTGTGTTCTAAAAGGAATCACTGTATTCGTGTTTTCATCTTGATTTGTTTCATAATATCCTGTTTGATATCCCGCAAATAAAGAAAGTGAAGGGTAGAGATTCCCTCTGGCTACATGCACTTGTTTACTCGCAGCCTTAGCCCTTAATTCTTGAGCCTTAACCATAGGAACCACATCCTTTGCTATCCTAAAAATAGAATCCTGATCCTGAATTTGTTGATTTGAATTTTGATTCGTGTCCATTAAAACAGATTGAATAGAAATTGTTCCTGATCTGGTTAAGTTCATCTCCTGCATCAATGCTAATTTTGCCGATTCTAGGTTATTTTTGCTTTGCGTCACTAACAATTGATCTGCTAACAAAGCTGATTCGGTTTCGTATAAATCGGCCTTTGCCTTTTGGCCTAAGGACACCTGTCTTTTTACCAATTCATAATTCTTTTGAGAAACTTCCTCTTGTTCCTTTGAGATAGCAAATAACCCTTTCATAAACTGAACATCATAAAAAGCTGACATAACCCGGAATCCTAACAAATATTTTTGGTGTAGCGTTTCTTCTTCTGATGCCTGACGCAAAAACTTTGATGATCTAATCGAATTTATTTTTTGGAACCCTTGAAACAAATCAATTTCTGCAGCCAGCGAATAATTGTTTGAAAAAAAATCAGTGTTTACAAAACTATTATTATTCGGATCTACAGATCTTCCATATCGTATATTGTAATCAGAATACCCCGTTAGATTTGGCAATAAGTTACGGATAGATTGTCGATACGTTTCTTTATTTCCTTCTTGAGTATACTCAAAATCCTTAATTCCCAAATTATGCTCGATAGCATATCGTATGCAATCATCTAATGACCATGAATCCTGAGAATACAACACATTTGTAAGAATTATTAGAAGAAAAAATAAGTAGTTACTTTTGTTCGATATCATTTCTAAATACTTAAATAATATTTTTTGGTATCAACGTACTACTCTATTCTTATGCCAAAAAAATAAACATCACAAAATCAGTGTTTTAAATAAAAATTGAACCCTAATACATTTTCTGAATGTAAAATTATTATACAAATAGTGTCTAATAATTTTACAGTTTTATTGACTTATGAATTAAGATGTTTAGTTTTATACTTCCAACATAGTTTGATATGCAAGACGGTAAAATTTTAATTATTGATGATAATAAAAGTCTCTTAAGTGCTTTAGAGATTTTATTGCAATTCGAATTTAAGCATATTCAGTCCATTTCTAATCCAAATCAGATTTCGTCATTTCCCATAGAAGACTTTGATATTATTTTATTAGATATGAATTTTTCTGCAGGTGTAAATACTGGGAATGAAGGTTTATTCTGGTTGCGAGAAATTAAGAAAAAAGCTCCTCTTACAGCAGTTATTATGATGACTGCTTATGGCGCTGTTGATCTTGCCGTAAAAGCTTTGAAAGAGGGCGCCACAGATTTCATATTAAAACCATGGAATAACGAAAAACTATTGACCACTATAAAATCTGCTTTTTTATTACGAAAATCCTTAAAAGAAGTAAAAGAGCTAAAGCAAAAAGAAAATCATCTTAAGCAAATCATTAATCAGGATAGTTCATACATTATAGGTAACTCTAAGGTACTTATGTCTGTTCTTAATCTAGTTAGAAAAGTTGCAAAAACTGATGTTAATGTACTTATAACAGGTGAAAATGGTACCGGAAAAGAATTAATCGCGAGGGAATTACACCGTCTCTCATCCCGAAAAAAGGAAGTGTTTATAAGTGTCGATATGGGGTCTATCTCCGAAAGCCTTTTCGAAAGCGAGCTTTTTGGCCATACCAAAGGCTCTTTTACAGACGCAAAAGAAGATCGTGCTGGGAAATTTGAAGCTGCAAATAGTGGATCTTTATTTCTTGATGAAATTGGAAACTTGTCCTTACAAACTCAAGCCAAGCTACTATCTGCAATACAAAATAGAACCATTGTACGTGTAGGATCAAACAAAACTGTACCCGTTAATATTAGATTAATTTGTGCCACAAATTGTAACCTTAATCAAATGGTTGATGAAGGTATTTTTCGAGAAGATTTATTATACCGAATTAATACAATTCATATAGAAGTTCCTCCATTAAGAAAACGAGGTACTGATATTCTGATACTAGCTGATTTTTATTTAAAAAAATATGCTTCAAAATACGGTAAACCTTCTTTGAGAATGAACACTTCCGCAGAAGAAAAGTTATTAGATTATCGTTGGCCTGGCAATGTAAGAGAATTACAACATACTATAGAGAGAGCTGTTATATTATGTGAAGGAAATGTTCTAAAATCTGCAGACTTCTTGTTAAATACAAATGCAGGACATACACTAGATATGCAAGACAAAACATTAGACGAAATGGAAATCATGATGATAAATAAAGCACTCGAAAAACACAATGGTAATTATAGTGCAGCGGCTAATCAGTTAGGAATTTCTAGACAAACCTTATACAATAAAATAAAAAAAACAACACATAAGTGATAAGCCATATCTTTTATACCCGACTTATTCTTAGGATTACAGGCATTGTAATAACTGCATTACTTATAGCTTTTACTTTTTTTAAAGGGTTTTACGTACTTTCTTTTTTGATGTTGTTACTCCTCTTTTTGCAAACCATATATTTAATCAAAAGTCTTAATCGTACAAATCGAAAAATAGCGTATTTCTTTAATTCAGTAAAAAATGAAGACTATACATTGACATTTCCAGAAAGCGGTCATCCCGAATCATTAAATGAACTTCATGTACATCTTAATAGACTTAATGATACCATTCAAAAAATCCACATAAAAAATCAAACCCAGGAACAATATTATCAAGAAATTTTAAAACAAACTGAAATAGGTATTTTTACCTGTAATGACAAAGGCCATGTTCTTTTTAAAAATCCCAAGGTAGAAAAGTTACTCAACTATACTCCTCTTAATCATATCAAACAATTAACACAAGTTGACCCAAAGTTATACGAATTATTTACTCCTCTTAAATCTTTTGATCGTACACTTTTTAAACTTACTAATGAGCGAGAAACAATAGAGTTAGCTATTAAATCTACAAAAGTCATAGTAAATCATGAATCATTAAAACTAATCACCATTCAGGATATTCATAATGAATTGGATGAAAAAGAAACGGATTCCTGGATAAAACTTATTCGCGTATTAACTCATGAGATCATGAATTCTGTAACTCCTATTACATCTATTTCTGAATCAATCCTAGGGTATTATAAGAATGAAATTGGTATTATTCCTACACCACAAATTGATGATCAAAAAATTGCTAATACTGTAAAGGGACTCGAAGTGATCAAAAATCAAGGAAATGATCTCATGAGCTTTGTACAATCGTACAGAAGTTTTCTTAATGTTCCTATACCTGATAAGAAAATAATACTTGCAGATGAATTGTTAGAAAAAGTACGATTATTAATTGGTCAACAAAAAGGTTTTGCCAATATCACATTTACCCGTATTGCAAACAGCTCTAATCTTGAGATCTATGCCGATGAGAAGCAAATTACACAAATTCTTGTTAATCTAGCCAAAAACTCAATCCAGGCATTAGCAGATACAGATGCACCAATGTTACAATTTATTTCTGGCGTAACGACTGAAGGAAAAAAATATATAACTGTAAAGGATAATGGCCCGGGAATAACTCCAGAAATGATGTCTCAAATTTTTGTCCCCTTTTATACTACCAAAAAAGAAGGTACAGGAATCGGATTAAGCTTATCTAAGCAAATAATGCACTTACATAAAGGTAGATTAACGGTTCGCTCAATACCAAACGTAGAAACCTCTTTTAGCTTATTTTTTGAGTAATACAAATCCATGAATGCGTATTACTTCAATTTTAAAGTCAAAATTAAGGCATCAAAATAAAGGTCCTCGAGATTAGGTGTAATAATAACTTTATATGCCGTGTTCTCTATTACATAATACGATGATGTATTTGGATCTAATGTATTAGAATGAAGTGAAAGAATTTTTTTTATATAATCATTAATCAGTAACACCTCATCATAACTCACTTCTCGTCTATATGTCGGTTTATCACTTTTATATACCAAAAAATCACTCCTAAAACTTAAGGATTCTTTCTTACCATTAAGACGATTAAACTCAAAAGTAAAGTCTTTGGAGGCAAAAATTCTATTTATGTTATCTACCGATGGCTCAACAGTTCTAGCACAGCCGAGAATAAAAATAAAAGATAAAAACAATAACGTTCTCAGCATGAATAGAAATTTAACTACGCCTATTTGATTGAATTAAAATCCGTTAAACTATTTTAAGATACAAAAAATGCCCTAAAAAGACTGTTTTATATTGTCTTATTAAGGCATTCTATATACTTTTTTGAAAAACTAAATAAGTGTTAGGATATCATTTCACAGCTAAACGCTTAATGGATCCCTCAAAATCTATATCTTCTAGATTACTAATAAGTAGCCCAACTCCACCAGATTTTGAAGAAACGATATATTCTGTCTGAAATTTTCGTTCACTTTTATATGCTTTCAAATATTTTAGCTTGATAACCTTAGAAGTAGGTGTAAAGAAAAATCGACCGTGGATTCTTCGATATCTCACCTCTTGATTAGTAGCTTCATCTTTTAATTGATTATTCATAGCTTGCACAACTTTTGCTGCTCTATGCTCATCAAATTCATAAAAATCACACGTATAAATAAATACGTAGTTTGCAATATTATTTTGATCTGCAAAAATCTCATAATCTACCTTTTTCTCTTCGACCTTTTTTAATTCTTCTAAAGCCAGTTTTTTAAATTTAGAATCATTGGGAAGAGAATCCACTCTGCTTTTGAATTCTTCGGTAGACGTTTTTAGGTAACCACTTTTAAGAACAATCGTATTATTACGAAATTCAATCGTATTTTTTTTGTACTTAGAAAACTTGGACTCTTTGGGGACAAATTCGCAGCTAACAAGCAGAACTGCAATTAACATAAGTAGAATTTTTTTCATAAAGTATTTTTTCCGATTAATTATTAAACGTCTATTTTTTTTTACCTAGACATCTGATATGCAAGTTAATAAAAAAAACGTTTGAAAATAGCATTTAATCGGATTTATCGCGCTTTTTAACCATTGTTTAATCGAAAAACCTTGTTTTGGTCGACCAATCTGAAATCGATTTATCTAGCAATATCAATGGTTAACCCGTACAATAGATATGGAAATTGGTCAACCAAAATATTTTACTAATTTTTTGGGATTTTTTTGATTTTTTAATCTTTTTACCCAAAATTCATTGAATTTTTCTAAATTTTTTGTTCAAAAAAATCCTAATTATGCGCAAAGCGCGCGTAAAATTTTAAAACTTTTGACCTAATATGAATCTCTATTTTGACTATTTTTGAAAAGTATTCTATACCCAATCAACAGGATTTTTTAATACATCAACCAATCGTTCTTCTTCGCTCCCCTTCTCAGGTTGATGATCATACCTCCATTGTACATGAGGTGGTAGACTCATTAATATACTCTCTATTCGTCCGTTAGTTTTTAAACCAAATAGGGTGCCTTTGTCATGAACAAGATTAAACTCGACATAACGACCACGTCTAATTTCTTGCCATTCTCTTTCTGCTTTTGTGTAGGAAATTTCCATTCTTTTTTCTACAATAGGAATATAGGCATCAAGAAAGCTATTACCCACTTCGGTTACAAAGTCATACCATTTCTCTAATGACATAATATCATTTGCCTTACAATAATCAAAAAATAATCCTCCTATTCCTCTACCTTCTTCTCGGTGTGCATTATAGAAATACTCATCACACTTCTTTTTATAAAGTTCATAAAACGATGCATCATGACGATCACACGATCTTTTGCAAACCTGATGAAAATGTTTTGCATCCTCATCAAAAAGGTAATAAGGCGTCATATCCTGTCCTCCTCCGAACCAACAATCAACAATATTCCCTTCTTTATCATACATCTCAAAATATCGCCAATTGGCATGTACTGTAGGTACCATTGGGTTTTTGGGATGAAGAACCAATGATAAACCACAAGCAAAAAAATCTACTTCTCCTACATTAAAATAACTTTGCATAGCTTTTGGTAAAGCACCATGAACTCCAGAAATATTTACTCCTCCTTTTTCAAAAACATTGCCATTTTGGATTACTCGAGTTCTTCCTCCTCCACCCTCAGGACGCTCCCAAATATCTTCTTCGAATTTGGCTACTCCATCAATCTCCTCGATTGCAGAAGTAATTGTATCCTGAAGAACTTGTATGTAGTTATAAAACTTTTCTTTCATTTCTTTCTCTTTTCTTTTGAGGTTTTCAATTACAAAAACAAGGCTATTAAGAGGTTTTATTTGCTATTAACCCTTTTTCATCTAATATTCTAACGGTCTCTGTAGAGGCCGCAACAACAGATATTGGTAACGTGATTATAAAACCTAATATCGGAATAAAAAGCATCAAGACAAACACAATCCCATTACCTATAGCTATTCCTCGATTTTTTCTTACAAATTGAATACTTTCTTTGTAATTAAAATGGCGTTCCATCGTATAATCCATATTACCAAAACCAACATAATAGGCCTGAATCAAGAAAATCAATATGGTAGCAATAATTCCTATAACTGGGATAAAACTTAATAAAAGTAAAGGAATCATAAAGAGTAATTCTCTTAGCAAGTTGCGCATATTAATTCGAATCCCCCTGGCTAGTTGTTCGGCAAATGAGGTGGAGCGATGCACATGCTGTGTCTCTCCCAAAAGATGGTTTTCTACTTTTTCTGAAACAGGACTCATAAAAGGTGATGATAAGGCCATGACAATATGCTTATACAATACTAAACCTAATGTGAAAATCAAAAAACCACCGAAGTAGACACTTGCTTTTGCAAAGAATTCAGAACCCCATTCCCAGATCCAAGCTCTGGCAATCAAACCTCCTAAATTATCAGAAAAGAAATAGATCAATCCGACTATTGAAATTCCTATAATAACACTTATTAAAATCGGAATTGCAAAATATTTCCATAATCCTAATTTCGAAATTAACTTGAATGTACCGAAATATGCTTTTACGCCATTGATGATATTTTTGAACATAGATTATATATTTGATTGATTTACTAATTATAATACCGAAATAAATTATAAGTAGTTATTTATCACAATTTGTTTCACCAGCACCTTATAAAAACGTGTATTTTATAAAAAATATGGATTACTCCTAATCTATAATCCTATCAAATCCATCAAGAGATTCTCTATTTTATACTTTATACTCTTTTACTGCATCCACAAATGCTTGCGCATTCTCTACAGGAATATTTGGTAAAATACCATGACCCAAATTAGCAATATATCGATCTTTACCAAAGGCATCTATCATTTCTTTTACCATCTTTTTGATCTCTGCCGGTGGTGATAATAACCTAGAAGGGTCAAAATTACCTTGCAAAGTAATATTACCACCGCTAAGATAGCGCGCATTACGGGCAGAACATGTCCAATCTACTCCCAAAGCTGCAGCACCAGAATTCGCCATTTCTTGTAGAGCAAACCAACATCCTTTACCAAAAACTATAACTTCTGTTTCATCCTTTAACGCATCGACAATTTGCTGTATATATTTCCATGAAAATTCTTGATAATCGACAGGAGAGAGCATCCCTCCCCAACTATCGAATACCTGAACGGCATTTACTCCTGCTACTACCTTGGCTTTTAAATAAGCAATTGTTGTATCTGTTATTTTCTGCAATAATTTATGAGCTGCCTCTGGGTGAGAAAAACAAAGTTCTTTGGCTTTATCAAAATTTTTGGATCCTTGACCTTGCACAGCATAACATAAAATTGTCCACGGTGAACCTGCAAACCCTATTAAAGGTACTCGATTATCTAAACGCTCTTTGGTAAGTTTTATAGCATCAAATACATATCCTAATTCTTCGTGTACGTCTGGCACAATAACTTGATCTACATCAGCCAAAGATCGCACTGGATTTGGCAACCAAGGACCGATCCCATCTTTCATTTCAACTTCGATATTCATTGCTTGAGGAATCACCAATATATCACTAAACAAAATAGCAGCATCAGGACCAATGATATCAATAGGCTGTACTGTAATTTCTGAAGCTAATTCTGGAGTTCTACATCGCGTAAAAAAGTCATATTTTGCTTTTAAAGCTCTAAATTCTGGTAAATATCTCCCTGCCTGGCGCATCATCCATACTGGTGGACGATCTACCGTTTCTCCTTTTAGCGCTCTTAAGAACAGATCATTTTTTAATTGTGTCATATTAATTTTTAATATTTTCGAAATACAGTAGATCCCTATATTTCATTTTTTACATATTCATTTATTCTCAAAATACTTTGCTGCTTGAACAATCACATTCTCAACAGTTGGTTTGTTCGCGATAATTATCTCGGCTTCTGTGTGCCTTTGAACTTCTGCAGCGGTTGTTTTTCCGATACAAAATGCAACACTATCTTTAATTTTATTTTCTAAAGTATAACTAACAACGGCAGACGGGCTAAAAAATAAAATTCCATCAAAAAAACGATCAAATGACCTATATTCTAATGATGTTTTATATACAATCTGTTCATTAAACTTTATGTCATTCCTGTTCAAATAATCGGGTAATTCGTCTCTGCGCAAGTTTCCACAAAAAAACGAAAATGAATGATTTTTATATTTTTTGACGATAATTTTTGCCAAATCCAATGCATTTTGAGCAGTTTCGACAACGGTATACCCATTTTCTTCTAAGAGGTTTTTGGTATTAGAACCTACACAAAAACAATTCTGAATCTTTGCTTTTGCATTCTGAATAACTCTTACGGCATTCTTACTTGTAAAAATAGCATTCTCTACTTCGATAGCTGTTTCGATGGTGTATTGCTCAATCAAAATAGCATCATATGCTACATATCCTAATCCTGCATTGAGTAATAACTCTTTTTGAGAGCTTGTTAATTTTTTGGTAGATAAAAGCGTATTTTGTTTTTTCAATTTATCCTATCTGTTCTTTTATCTCTTTCATTAATTGTCGCCCACCATTATTCAAAATTTCTTTAGCACAAATTTCACCAAAACCTTGGCTATCTTCTATTGCTATTTCTCTATTAACTTCTATTTTTTTCTTTCCGTTAAGACTAAATAGGGCTCCCGTAAAATAAAGTGTATCTTTTTTAATTTGTGCTAACGCCCCTATAGGCGCGGTGCATCCTCCTTCTAAGGTTCTAAGAAACTCTCTTTCTATATGTACGCACGTTTTTGAAGGTATATGATTCAAATTAGACAACGCTTTCCTACAGTATGTGTCTTCGTCTTTTGCTACAACAAGCATTGCCCCTTGCGCTGGCGCAGGAATCATCCAATCTAAATCTATAAAATTCTCAGGCTTGAGATGAATTCGTTCTAATCCTGCTGCCGCAAAAATAGCTCCGTTCCACTCACTATCCGACAATTTTTTCATCCTAGTATTCACATTCCCACGCAAATCTACAACATGATGTGAAGGGTACTTATGTAACCACTGGGCTTTTCTACGCAGACTACCTGTGGCAATAGTTCCCGAGGTTTTTAAAAAATCTGTCCCTTTATGCACCATAATATCCAGAACATTTGCTCGTTCTAATACGGCTGCTTCTACAATTCCTTTTGGTAAGGCCGTAGGAACGTCTTTCATTGAGTGTACTGCTATATCAATATCATTATTGAGCATCGCAACATCTAGTGTTTTGGTAAAAATCCCTGTAATACCAAGTTCATACAAGGGTACATCCAAAACTAAATCTCCTGTAGACTTCACCGGGATAAGTTTCGTACTATATCCCAAATTCTCTAGATGATCCTTTACTGTATTTGCTTGCCAAAGGGCTAATTCACTATCTCTGGTACCTATACGTATTGTTTTGGTCAAGGCTTATTTGTTTTGTAATTGAAAAACTTTTTGGATAAACTCTATACTTTCATCTGCAGATGCATTCTCATTTCTAAGGTGATGTGCAAATTGATTGGTAATTTTTTGAATGATACGATCACTTATAATATCTGCATGCTGCTCATTAAAACCTACTATCTTTTTGCGTTGAAGATCAATTTCAGCATCTTTTAATACAGTCAATTTGTTTTTAAGTGCCTTGATTGTTGGAGCAAATTTTCTCGTGGTTAACCATGCATCAAACTCTTCTTTTATTTCCTCAATAATTTGCTCTGCTTTTGGAATTTGGCTTTTTCTTCGCTTTAAGGTCCTATCTGTCATCTTAGAAAGATCATCTAAATGTACAAGAGTTACATTTGGCAACTCTTTTACATCTAGTGCTACATTTCTTGGTATTGATAAATCAAGTATAAGCAATGGCTCATCAGAGTGAATCAATTGCTTTGAGATCGTTGGTTTCTGTGCTCCGGTAGCTACGATAAGTACATCAGATTTTTTGATTTCGGATTGAATATTAGCATAGTCCTTAACCACTAGGTTAAATTTTCCGGCGATCTTTTCTGCTTTATTTTTTGTTCTATTGATCAATGTGATGTGATCATTCTTGGTATGCTTTATTAGATTTTCGCATGTATTTCTGCCTATTTTTCCTGTGCCAAAAAGCAGTAAGTTTTTATCCGAAACATATGGTACCCTTGCAAGAATGTATTGTACGGCAGCAAAACTTACCGAAGTAGCGCCACTAGAAATTTCAGTCTCGTTTTTAATGCGCTTACTTGCCTGAATAACTGCATTGACCAACCTTTCGGTAAATGGATTGACCATTTCTTTTTCCTTAGACTGCTTAAAACCATTCTTTATTTGGCTAATGATCTCAAAATCCCCAAGAATTTGACTATCCAAACCTGTTCCTACTCTAAAAAGATGAGAAACTGCAATACTATTTTTATAGATATAAGAAACTTTTTCAAACTCTTCTACAGTCCCGTGAGTATGCTCGCATAGTAGTTTGATTAGCTGGAAAGGGTGTTCTGCAAAGCCATATAATTCGGTCCTATTACATGTAGAGATTAAAATTAAGGAATCAATACCTTCATCCTTTGCCTCATCTAGTATATTGACTTTGGCCTCATCAGTAATACTAAAGTGCCCCCTTAGCTCGGCATCAGCCTTTTTATAGCTGAGTCCTATGGCATAAAAATGTTTTCCTTTTGCTCGAAGGTGGGGCTCCATGTATTGTGTATTCTTTTTTACCCAGCAAAAATATTTTACATTGGCTTAAAAAAATAACGCTAGAGGATTTTTTAATAACAAAAAACGTTAACTTTAGTAATTCTATGACGGCAGACGCTCCAAAACCAGCATTATTAGTTGGTAAAGAGCTCTTTTATTGTTAAATTATTTAGATCTATTCTAAATAACATTCTTTTTTAACTATGGATATTGAACTAAAAAATAACGCTCCAGGAATTCTTGAAGAAACTAAAATTGATGATGGATTCTTTATTTTAAAATTTCAAAATGACACCCCAGAAAATAAAAGTCTTGTTCGCGAAATTGGTAGCGATTTTATTCAATTTCACTTCTGTCTTAAAGGTGCTGTCAAATTTAATTTTAATAACGGAAGCTACGCTATTAACTTGACAGAAGAAAACTCGCTTCTACTTTATAACCCTCAACTTGATCTACCGATGAATGTTGAGATGGAAAAAGACTCCTGGTTAATTACGCTTATTATTTCGATTAAAAAGTTTCATTCCCTATTTTCTAGAGAAGCAGACTTTATTCCGTTTCTTGGTGAAGGAAATCGCGATAAAAAATATTACACAGACGCGGTTATTTCTCCATCAATGGCAGTTGTACTAAATCAAATCATGAACTATAGTTTACATAAATCGATCAAATTATTATATTTCAGAGGCAAGGCTTATGAACTGATTAGTTTGTATTTTAATAAACCAGAAGATGTCAATATAGAGCAGTGCCCATTTTTGGTTGATGAAGAAAATGTGTTAAAAATTAGAAAAGCCAAAGAAATTGTTATTGCTCGTATGGCAGAACCTCCTACACTGCAAGAATTGTCTAATGAAATAGGACTATCGCTCAAAAAACTAAAAGATGGTTTTAAACAAATATATGGGGAGCCTGTTTATGCATTTTTATTTGATTATAAAATGGAAGTTGCCCGTAAATTACTAGCCTCAAGAAGCTATAATGTAAATGAAGTAGGGTTGAAAGTAGGATATAGTACAGCAAGTCATTTTATTGCCGCATTTAAAAAGAAATTTGGTACAACTCCAAAAAAATATGTTACCAGCCTAAATTAATTAAATCACTGTAAGTTACTCTGTCTTGGGGATGCCTATACCCTTTTGCAAAGAAACAATAGAATCATACATTCCTCTATCTTGCTCAGGAGTTTCTGCAGCTACGACAGTTACAAATTCATACTTTTTTAATAAGTCTAAAACAAAAGGTAATTTCTCTTTTTCGACATCTAAGATTATTCGTTTCATGTGTTCTAAATATTTAGTTATTATAGTCACATAAAACCTTGAGCCATTATCATTCTAATCGACCTAGGTTTCATCAGTTGCTTTTCTCTTATAAAAGTACTAAAAAAAAACACTTGTCTTTTGGTTTTTTGTAATTTAACTTAATTAACAATGTCAATGTTCACATCTTGACATTTCAACCTTTTTTACATCAATATTTTCTATGACAAGAGCTCCTTATCCAAAAGAAGTTTTAGCATTAACATTAGACATGTATAGATAAAAAAACTTACGATACCCTACTCCTAAACCATCCTTTATGGTAATACTTAAATTCTCTATGCCAGTATTGACAAGTCTTATCATTTTTTTAGCACCAATACTTCTATTAGTTCGTATTTTTGTTTATTGAAAAAGAAAAAGTTTATGAGTAAAGGAGTTCTTCTTGTTAATCTTGGATCACCTGACAGTACTGATCCCAAAGATGTAAAAAAATATCTTGGTGAATTTTTGATGGATCCCCGAGTAATTGATGTTCCCTTATGGGCACGAATACTTCTTGTAAAAGGAATTATCCTGAATACCCGGCCAAAAAAATCAGCAGCAGCTTATAAAAAAATATGGTGGGACGAAGGGTCTCCTCTAATCGTATTATCAGAACGGTTACAGAAAAAAGTTGCAGATCGTACACCAATAACAGTAGGATTAGCAATGCGCTACGGGTCGATGAGTATAAAAAAAGGGCTTCAAGAGTTACACGATAAAGGTGTTAATGAAGTAATGATTATCCCACTCTATCCGCAGTTTGCGATGGCAACTACAGAAACGATTTTGGTACTTGCAGAAGAATTACGGTCTACTCATTTTCCTGAAATGAAATTTATTGATATTCCTGCATTTTACAACAAACCTGAGTATATCAAAGTTCTTTCAAAAAGTATTGGTGAACACCTAGAAAATCTAGATTACGAACATCTACTATTTTCCTATCATGGTGTTCCTGAGCGACACATACGAAAAAGTGATGTTACAAAATCTCATTGCCAAATTGATGGATCTTGTTGTCATGCAGCTGAAACTCCTGCACATGAATTTTGCTATCGTCACCAATGCTATACCACGACAAAAAATGTAGCTAAAACCTTAGGGCTAAAAGAGGGAACCTATTCAACCTCGTTTCAATCTCGTTTAGGTTTTGATCCATGGTTACAACCTTATACAGATAGAACCATCGAACGCATGGGGAAAGAAGGTGTTAAAAAAATGGCCATTGTCACCCCAGCTTTTGTATCAGATTGTCTTGAGACCTTAGAGGAAATAGCCATGGAAGGAGAGGAAATTTTTCATGAGGTTGGTGGTAAAGAATTTACAACCATTCCTTGTCTAAATGACCGTGATGACTGGGCTTCAATTTTAGCAAACTGGATCAATGATTGGGCTGAGACCAAAACAGAACTTGTATAATGACAAAGACCGTCTCTGACGCCTTAGGAATCGAACCGATAGGAAAACTCTTGATAAAACAAGCAGTTCCTGCTTCTGTAGGGATATTAGTGATGTCACTCAATGTGCTCATTGACTCTATTTTTGTCGGAAATTGGATTGGTTCTATTGCTTTTGCAGCAATTAATGTAGTATTACCAGTATCTTTCTTTATTGGCGCATTAGGGATGTCTGTTGGTGTTGGTGGTTCTAGTATTATTTCAAGAGCCTTGGGAGCGGGAGACAAAGAAAAAGCCCTCAAAACCTTCGGAAACCAAATTACTATTGCCTTACTTCTAATGGTGTCTTTAGTGATTTTGGGACTTGTCTTTGTAGATGACATCATTCCTAATTTTGGAGGCAAAGGTGATATTTTTGAACCTGCAAAAATATATTATACCATTATTCTATACGGGGTCCCGATTCTGGGTTTTGCTATGTTAGGCAATACAGTAATCAGAGCAGAGGGTAAGCCCAAATTTGCAATGGTCGCTATGATCATTCCTACGGTAAGCAATTTATTTCTGGATTATCTTCTTATTTATGTATTTGATATGGGAATGCATGGAGCCGCATGGGCAACAACAGGATCATATATGGCTTGTTTTCTCTATATTTTTTGGTTTTTTGCTTCAAAAAATTCTGAATTAAAAATTAGTTTTCGCCATCTGGGACTACAAAAGAGTATTGTAGGTGAAATCACGTCTTTAGGCGGCGTAACCATGGCAAGACAAGCAGTCGTAAGTATTACATATCTGCTTATGAACAACATACTTTTTGATCTTGGGCAAGAAGGACTTGTTGCCGTATACGCTATTATCGGTAGAATGTTGATGTTTGCTTTATTTCCTGTTTTTGGTGTTACGCAAGGATTTTTGCCAATTGCGGGATACAATTACGGGGCTAAGCATTATGAACGTGTTCGAGAGACAATCAATACAGCCATAAAATATGCAGCTATCTTAGCTACTTTAGTTTTTATAGGATTAATGATTTTTCCTGTAGAAATAACGGCGTTGTTTTTAAGTAACGACACGAATCTTCCGGCAAAAGAATTGGCCCTAAATGAGTTTGTTCTTTCTCATACAGCAACTCCTATGCGATGGGTATTTGCCGCAACACCAATTATTGCATTACAACTTATTGGTGCTGCATATTTTCAGGCAGCCGGTAAAGCCTTACCTGCATTATTACTTACATTATCAAGGCAAGGATTTTTCTTCATTCCCTTGATATTAATTTTACCCAAATTTTATGGGGAACTAGGTGTTTGGATCTCATTTCCTATTGCTGATGTTTTATCAACGATCGTAACAGGTTATTTTCTGAATCGCGAAATCAGAACAAAACTTGTCACGAGAGAATCTGCTACTTGATTTTTATATTGGTTTGATGTAGCCCTTTTTCTTTGAGATATGCATACAGTTCATCTTGTTGCCCTACTTTGGCATGATGTAATAATGTAAAGCCATGAGGACCTCTGGCAAAAATTAAATTCGGGTAGGCCTCTAGAGTTGGTTTTACTAATGTTATTTTACCAAGCATAGTAAGTGTAAAGAGGGTCACTCTAGCTCCTTGGCTAATTAAATATTCTGCGATTTCAGTATTACCGACATGCGCTGCCCCTTCTATGGCTTCTTCAAAATCTCCATTTCCCCAATCATAACGACTATGGATCAAATTGGGGTGCTCCGTCAACATTTTTTGTACTTTTTGTAAATCCTTATGACCGGCTATTACAAATTCTTTGACTAATTTGATATCATACGGCTCGTATTCTTGTATCGATTGAGAAAATATCGCATTTGGACTCATGCTGGCCAATGCAACACCTGTAACCGCTCTTGTTATAAATGTCTTTCTATTCATGCTATTAATTTCTTGTGGTTGCTGCTTTACTTATAATTTTCCATGCACCCTCTATGCGTTTAAGCAGGAAGATGTCAATATATACTTTGCTGTTTTTGGTTTGTGTAATTTCTGCTTTTGCCATGGCGATATCATTTTCAATATCTACAGCAAGGATCTTCCCCTTTCTTCCGTTAAAAACGTCTTTTTCTCGCTTGGCAAACCAACCGGCATACTCAACAATAGGAACGATCCATAAACTTTTTTCTTTATTGGTGAGATATAAATTCGCATCCTCATGAAATCCTTTTTTGATTTGTTCGGGTCGATTGTAGGAAGTACCTTGGAGATAATTTTGTAATGTCTCTTGAATTTGATCATACGCTGACTGAGAAAAAAGTGAGTAGCTATTGAGTAGGATGAGTAATAAAAATAATTGCTTCATGTTTTTTTGTGTTTTGCTAAAAATTAGGTTCATTTTTGATTCTTATAATTTTTCCATTAACCTCATCGGTCAGAAGATATAGTTTTCCTGCGGGGCTTTGCAGCACTTTTCGTGCCCGAACCCGATCATCAACAAATAATTCTTCGGCGCTCTTTATGGTATCATTTTCAATTCGAAATCGCCAAAGACTTCCTCTGGATAATCCTGAAACCAATAGGTCATTTTTCCATGCTGGAAATTCGTGCGACGTACAAAAAACAAGACCCGTAGGTGCTACCGTATGTTTCCAGTACCAAATAGGATCTGTAAAATCAACATCTTCAGGAATTTTTGGTTTGAACTCCTTACTGCGATACCCTCCTGTGGTGATCAATGGCCACCCATAATTAGCACCTGCTTTTAGAATATTAATTTCATCTCCTTGCATGGTGCCATGCTCACTAAACCAGAGTTTACCTGTTTCTGGATGTAATGTGATGCCTTGTGCAGCTCGAATTCCTGAAGCATAAATTCCTTTGACCATATTTTCGCCCAAAACGGGATTATCATGAGGGATACTGCCATCAGTATTAATGCGATATATCTTGCCTCGTCTATCGGTTAGGTCTTGTGCAATTGGTGTTTCGGGTTCATCAATTTCTTTAAAAAGTCGTTCTCCCACGGTAATGTATAATTTTTGATCAGCCCCAAATGTCATTCCGCCACCATAATGAAAATACTCTTTGGTATAGGGACCTGCCTCTAGTAATGTTTTAATACTCGTAAGAGAATCATTGATCAGCGTTCCTCTAATCACCTTAGTCGTACTGCCTTTATTTTTTTGTTTGGCAGCATAAGAAACATATAGATGATGATTATTCTTAAAATCTGGGTCTAGCAAAACATCAAAAATTCCCGAATTATCACCCCGCCAAATGGCACGAATACTATCGGTAAGATCTCTGGGAAACCCTTTAATAATCTTTTTTTCTGAAGTGTCGAAATATACTCGTAACAGGTTACCATCTTTTTCTGAAACCACCACATCTTTTTCTGAGATAAAAGCCATACTCCAAGGGTGTTTCAACCCTTCGACAATTATTTCTTTTACAGGGTTTGTTTTTATGGACTGCTTAGGCTTTGTAGTTTTAGCACATCCAATAATACATACTATACATGGTAGAAATATCCATATGAATCTGTTCATGTTTTTGAATTTGATAATTTTGACTGCAAAGTCAAAAAAAGACAACCAAAATCCTTTAAAAATCATGATTTTAAAGATGAAAAGGTATCAAGTGATGAAATATAATTAACAAATCACGTCATACTGAATTGATTTCTGTAAGTAGAAGGAGTTTTTTGAGTAACTGCTTTAAAAGCAAGATTAAATGAAGTAACATTTCCAAAACCGCAATCATAAGCGATTGTTGCTATTTTTTCTAAAGCATAAGCAGGGTCAATCAACAACAATTTGGCCTTTTCAATTCGATAAGAATTTACAAACTCAGAAAAATTTTTGTTTTCGTTCTCATTAATTACCTGTGATAGTTCCCTTGGCGTAACCGCTAATTTCTCTGCAATTATTTGCAATGAAATTGTATTATCCAAATAAACTTCTTCACTTTCGAAAAGTGTCTTAACATTCTGGATTAACTTAGTCGAGGCCTTTCTATCAATTGCAGAATTACTGTATTTTTCTAAAGAAAAAACATGCCTTTTAAGCAGCAAATATGAGAACCCATAAACTAATATAGAATACAAAATTGCTCCGCCGATATAAAAAGGTATAAATCCTGCAAAATTACTTAGGTAAAAAAACCAAATAAGGCATGCTCCAAACACAATGGTTCGATACCAGGTAAGGAGTTGTGGATTTGCCTCTTTTCTCACTTTATAGATATATGCCCAGGATAAAGTCAAATATATCCCTAGATGAAAAACGACAAGACCATAACTAAGATAGGACTCCCAATTTCTGGTATTAGGAATGATTGTGCTACCCAAAACAAAAATTGCAAAAGGCACAAAATGTAGAAAATAAAATTTTGAAAGCATATACTTCTTATTCAGAAGCGCTTTACCATAAAACCATAAAAATGGTCCCGACATTAATATTCCTGAAATACCAAGATTACGCTGCCAAGGTTCTAAAACAATATAATTATTAAAAACAGACTTCCCTATTCTAATTGTTAAACCCAAAAGAACAAAAGCCAACAATCTATTCGCTTTTTTATTTCCTTTTTTTAAAGTAAAAAGATAAAAGCATAAAAAAAGTGCTTGTGCCAAACCCAAACAACTCAAAACTAATATAAAACCCTCTTTAATCATAGTTCCAAAATTAAAATGATCTCATATATTTTTAGTTAAAATTACGCAAAACTATATTTCTTATTTTCGGTTTGGGATCTACTTTTTCAATTGCTTTGTCCTTATGTCATTGAAAACAAACCTGTAAAACACGTATTTTTTTGATCACGTAAAAATTAAATTTTATACCACCAAAACTGCCAAACAAATGTTAAATCTATATATTTGTATTTGACTATGAAATTGTATTATCATTTGAAGTATACAATTAAATAGTGCCTTATGGTCTAACAAAAGGCATTTTCAAAATCTCCTTGTAAAATGAGCACTTTTGCAAGCATACCCTAAAAGAGTTTGAAAGTATAAGAATAGGTTAGCTTTACTAAAACAAAACACTATGGTTATAGAATACGTATATTTTGCTATCGCTCTCGTTGGTATGCTATTTTTCTTTTTTTTGCTGAGCAAATTTTTCAAATGGTTGCAAAAGAAAACAGATCAATTAGAAAGAAATATTTTTTTTGGAGGGAGTAAAGCAGCTCAGTTTTTCAGATTTATTACACCTTCTAGAGAACGTCATATTCTTAAAGCATTATTAAGACTGCTAAAAATAGGTGTTGGACTAACTTTTTTAGTCTTTTATTTACCTTTTTTATTCAGCTTTATTCCCCAGACCAAAGAATATGCTGATGTTGTGTTAGGTTATATAAAAAAGCCATTGTTTTTCTTGTATAATGGGCTTCTTGATTTTATACCGAATCTATTCTTTATTATTGTCATTTTCTTTGTTACCAAATATTTACTTCGTTTTCTGAAATATGTTACTGGTGAGTTAGAAAAAGAGGCTGTACGCCTGGATGGCTTTCATGCAGACTGGGCACGCCCTACTTTTAATCTATTGAGAGTTGTAATTATTGCTTTTGCTGTTATTATCGTTTTTCCGTATATCCCTGGTTCTGATTCTCCGGCTTTTAAAGGGCTCTCTATCTTTTTTGGGATTTTATTTTCGTTGGGTTCTACTTCTGCTATTTCTAATATTGTAGCAGGTATTGTAATTACCTATATGCGTCCTTTCAAAATAGGAGATCGTGTAGAAATAGGAAATACGATAGGAGATATTACAGAGCGTAGCTTGTTGGTAACCCGAGTAAAAACTATAAAAAACTTAGATATTACTATCCCTAATTCTTCTATTCTAGGAAATCATATTGTCAATTTTACTACCAATGCCGCAGAAGATGTCGGGATTATATTACATACTTCAGTAACTATAGGGTATGATGTATCAAGTAATAAGGTCTTAAAGGCTTTAATAGAAGGAGCCAAAAAAACAGAATTAATCCTACAAGAACCCTCTCCTTTTGTTTTGATCAAAAGCCTAGATGATTTTTATGTAAACTACGAAGTCAACGCCTATACCAAGAACCCAGAAAAAGCGGCAGTTATTTACTCTATGCTTCATGATCATTTAAAAAATGAATTGCATAACGCTGGGATAGAAATACTATCTCCACATTACAGTGCAATGAGAGATGGAAATGTACTCACAGTACCACCAGAGAATATTCCTGAAAATTATGTGATCCCTGGCTTTAAAATTCAGAAATAATTAGCCCTAGAATTTTAGATTAAAACTACATAATATAAGGTTTGTACATTTGCTGTTTGAAGATTTCTTACTTTTGGGATCCCAGTAAAAAGTTAGACATGATCGAATATTACGACTACATAAAATCGTTACATCTTATATTTGTGATTACCTGGTTTGCCGGTTTGTTTTATATGCCGCGCCTCTTTGTATATCAAATTGAAGCCTCTCAGAAACCATCTCCAGAGAAAGAAATTTTGAGTAAGCAACTTAAGCTAATGGCAAAGCGACTATGGTTCATTATTACTTGGCCTTCTGCAATTTTGGCAACCTTATTTGCTATTTGGTTGTTACTATTAATCCCTGAGTGGCTGCAACAACCTTGGATGCATATAAAACTTGGATTTATAGTGTTACTTATACTCTATCACCTCAAATCTCATCATATATACAAGCAATTACAAGTCGATATTGTCAAGTGGTCCTCTAATCAAATGAGAATGTGGAATGAAGGTTCTACTATCATTCTTTTTTCTGTTATATTTTTGGTAATCGTACGTGATGCCGTGAATTGGATTTATGGTGTTATTGGGATCATTTCACTGGCTGTTTTACTTATGTTAGGAATTAAATTTTATAAAAAAATACGGGATAAAAACCCAGAGGCTTGATATGTTTATAAAGCAATTTTTATAAAATTCAACATACAGGAAAAGGTATTTGATATTGTTATCTTTCTTTTTGATACCAAATCAATTTCTGAAACAATGTTATCTACGTTACCTCATCAGTTTTGCTTATCTTCGTGCAACTTTAGCATAATTCTATGATTAAATCAATGACAGGCTTTGGGAAATTTGTATTACAACTTCCTGCAAGAAAAATCACAATTGAGGTTAAATCCCTTAATAGCAAAAACTTAGACCTCAACGCAAGAATTCCTTCTCAGTATAGAGAAAAAGAGTTAGAGATGCGAAATACCATTGCCAAAACTCTTGTACGAGGTAAAGTTGACTTTGGTTTATATGTCGAAGCTACAGGCGAGGAGACTTCTAATAAGGTAAATGAAGGTATTGTAAAAGAATACATGCGACAGCTTTCTAATGTTCATAATGGAGATGCTACAGAATTAATGAAAATGGCTATTCGAATGCCTGATGCCTTAAAAACTGAACGTGAAGAAATAGATGCTAAAGAATTTAATGCCATTAAAGAAGCACTTACCAAAGCACTTTTAGAAATAGAAGATTATAGAAGTAATGAAGGAAAAGCACTGGAGAAAGACTTTAATCTTCGCATCAAAAATATTAGTGAGTTACTGGATAAAGTAAAACTAATAGATCCCGAACGCATGATTGCGGTTCGAGAAAAACTTCAAAAGGCTGTTTCTGACCTAAAAGAAGATGTAGATCAAAATCGTTTTGAACAAGAATTAATTTATTATCTCGAAAAATTTGACATTACCGAGGAAAAAGTTCGACTTTCTAATCACCTAGAATACTTTGCTACTACCTTAAATTCTAATGACTCAAACGGAAAAAAACTAGGATTTATAACTCAAGAAATCGGAAGAGAAATTAATACAATTGGTAGTAAATCAAACTATGCACCTATGCAACAATTAGTAGTGCAAATGAAAGATGAACTCGAAAAAATTAAAGAACAATTACTAAACGTTTTGTAAATGAACCAAGGTAAACTTATTGTACTTTCGGCACCGTCTGGGAGTGGAAAAACTACTTTAGTTAAATACTTACTTCATCAAGAAGAGTTAAATCTTGGCTTTTCTATTTCTGCTGCTTCCCGCGAACCTAGAGGCGGAGAAATTCATGGAAAAGACTATTATTTTTTATCTCTTAGAGAATTTAAGAACAAAATCAAAGCTGATGAATTTCTAGAATGGGAAGAGGTCTATCGAGATAATTTTTACGGAACCTTAAAAACAGAAATACAACGTCTTTGGGATAATGGGAAGCATGTAATTTTTGATATTGATGTTGTGGGCGGTCTTGATATCAAAAGCATTTATCCGGATCGTACATTGGCAATTTTTATAAAGCCACCGAGTATCGAAGAGCTTAAAATTCGCTTAAAAAAGCGTAAAACAGAATCCGAGGACAAAATCAATATGCGTGTCGCCAAAGCTTCTACAGAAATGGCTACGGCACCACAGTTTGATGCTATTGTCACCAATGATGACCTAGAAAAAGCCAAAGAAGAAGTATATCAATTGGTAAAAAAGTTTCTTCTGAAATAAGCTTAAAAACTTATTGTAAATAATCAAGCTGCCCAACGTCTGAAGACGTTGGGCATTTTTTTGGCACTCTCATAACTACAAAAGTCACCAATACAATACCATTTTTGTACTCAGACAAAACAAAAAGAAAGAGACCCTCTACAAACAATACAACCAGTAACAAAATAGTCTTTACCAGTTATATATACCAACCTAGATTATCATCTAATTAAACTGACACAAAAAAATGAAGAATAAATAGAAGGAGGTTTAAGTTTCTTTACACCTAGTACACTTCATATTCGCGGTAATAAAATATTTTTCATCTTTTTTGGGTAATGAATCTACGCTTTATGTACTTATTAATAGATCGATCAAATTAATTGTATTGAGGTGTAACCCGAAAAACCTTTATTAGAGTAGGGACTATTAAAACTTATTACTAATGAAAAATCATGTAACAAAATTAGTATTTCTGATCTCTATTTCCATTTTTTTATTTGGATGTGAAAAAGAAGATTCTATGGTATCCACAGAAGTGGAAAAAGAAGCACTATTAAAAAATTCAACATCCAAAGATATTGAGAATCCTGAGGAGGAATTTGGAGACATAGAGCAAGAAGAGATCGTTAAAATCTCTCATAATTACTATTATAATGAAAGGGAATTTAATGTCACTTATACATATAATCAAATAGAGGACGAGATCACTGATGTATCCGGCGATCTAGAAATGGCAGAAACTCTTTTTACTAAAGAAGAAAGCGGCACAACATTACTTTTTGATAAGCTTGAAGAAGATAGTAAAGAGATTAGTGTGCGCGTATTTGACTCAGAAGAAGAGATGACCGCGTATATGGAGAAACATTTAGAATTAGAATTACCAAAAGAAGAAGAAGAAGGCCAAGAGACAGAAAATAAAGGTTTTCGATGCAATAGTTATGACTATTGGGGGCATGGTAACTTTTATTTTTATAAACACGCATATTATAGCTCACAAATGAATAGTTTGAGAAGAACATCGAGAAGAGCTACTGGGAATCATTGGGTAGGCTCGGGAAATAATGATCAAATGTCTTCTGCAATAATTACAAAACCATATTGGTATAATGGGTATCTACGTCTCAAAGAGCATAGCTGTTACGGAGGAAAGTCTCTTAATTTTTATATTCCCGGATATTACTATTGGTCCTCTTATGGTATCAAAAATTTATCGTGGTATACCCTTAAATGGAAATGGTTTAAGAAAATTTCTTGGAATGATCAAGTTTCATCTTACCAAGGATGGTGTTGGTATTAAAAACGGATCTAACCTCTAATTTTAACTAAAAAAGGAGCGAGAAGATTTATCAATTGGCACTACTAATATAAGCCTTGTTTTGGGTTTTGAAACCTAAAACAAGGCTTCTTCCTTACAAAGGTTATTCAAAAAGCTGGTTCGATTTCAGCACATTCAAAAAACTCTTTTTTCCTTATTATCCCAAAGACATTACTCAAACGTATAGTTTTCCCTTATGACTTCGGTTACCCTAAAATATCCATTTGCATAATTATCTTTGTTATCCACATTGATACAATTTCCTTTTACATCCACAGGTGTCGGATCAAAAATACCTGCTCCAAAAAATTGACCAGAAAGAATATTAACATAATTATAATAAGCCTCAGAAATCCCAAAAAGATAAATCTCTATGGTATCACCAACCACAAACTCTTCATCTTCATCCTCTTCTTCATCATATTTCTCAACCAACAAGCCAATTTCATTACCATTTACAAACTCATCTTCGAAAGCAGCTACAGAAGAAAAACGTTCTCCTTCTTCTTCAACCTTAATAAAATAATAGTTCCCTTCTTCTTCGGGGTCAATAAATGTAATATTGGCTTCGAGTGCCTCTTCATCAAAACCATCTTCTCTTGATTGTGTGATATTTATAAAATCTACAACCGGAAATAGTGTTTCTGTAGCTTCATACTTTTCTCCATTGTATATCACTTCCAATGTATAAGAATCATAAAATACAGGAACAAAATCAACGGTCGTATATGTTCCGTCATTTTGATCCGTAAAATTAAATACTGCGCCACTAGTAGTATTGGTTACGTTGACCGATGCACCTGTAACTGCAGTATTAGAAGTGGTATCAAAATAGGCCGTCGACGTGCTTAATTTTATTATTTGATTATTTCCTGAAGTACCTTTTTCCCAATCTAGAGATGCTTCTATCGTTAACCTTGTAGGTGCTGTTTGTACATCTACATCAATCACATCCTCGCAAGATATAATACAAAATACCATAAGTATTATAAAAAAAATGTGTGTTATTTTTATGTATGTATTTGTATTCATTGCTCTAGAATTTAAAATTATAAGTCACTGATGGTACTAAGCCAAAAATTGCTGTTCTGGTTGCTTCATTAGCACCTGTTTCTAGGTTTTGACCAAAAGATACGGATGCGGCATTCCTACGATTATAGACATTATAGATTCCGAAAACCCATTCGCCTTTCCATCGTTTATGCGGTTTTCTATTAGGTCTGTATGTTGCAGAAATATCTAATCGATGATATGCGGTTAACCGATCAGAATTACGATCAGAATAACTCGCTATAGAAAACCCCTCATATTCGTATTGACCATTGGGATAGGTCACAGGTCTTCCGGTTTGAAATACCAGATTTGTTCCGAAACTCCATTTATCATTCAAAGTATACGACCCTGTTATTGAGATATCATGTGTTCTATCATAAGGCGTATTATACCAATCTCCATTATTAATCCCCGGACCTCCTGCAGTACCTCCTAGGGTTCTTTGTTCTGATTTTGATAAGGTATAGGCAAACCACCCTGTAAATTTTCCTGTGTTTTTTCTGAGCAAAAACTCCAATCCATAAGCTCTGGATTCTCCATTTAATATTTCTGTTTCGATAGTATTATTCCCTATCAAATCTGCTCCATCGATATAATCAATTCGATTGTCTGTTGTTTTGTAATAGGTTTCTAATTCTAGAGAGTAGGTTTTGTCTTTAAAGTTTCTAAAATATCCCAAGGCATACTGATCAGAACGTTGCGGCTTTATATATTGTCCACTAGGAGTCCATACATCTAAGGGGGTAATCGAAGCTGTATTAGACAGTAAATGAACATACTGTGCTGCGCGCGAATACCCTGCTTTTATCGATGATTTATCATTTAACTGATAAGCAAGTGCAGCTCTGGGTTCTAAGGTACCATAATTCTCAATGGTCTCATTTTTTTCAAAATCTGTTTCTCCAATAGGAATTCCACGTTCATAAATACCTAAGGTCGTATTATAGACTACAGGTTGATCATTGGCATAATTTGTCATGGCCTGCCCACCAAATCTGCTAAAAACGCTGTATCGAGCACCGTATTGCAGTGTTAACTTATCACTGAGCTTATGCTCGGCATTGATGTAAATACCTCCTTCGAATGCTTTTTTTCTATCAAGATTAAAAGGATTTATTTGTGAGGTTCCTGAGGTAGGACGAATTTGTCCCGGGTCAAAATCATAATAAATACCACTGACACCAAAATCTAAAGTATAGGTATCGCTTGCATACGATTTTAGATCATACTTAAGATTATAAGTATTGATCGAGGACAGCCAATCGAACTTATCGGTCTCAATCCCTATTTTATAGTCATATTTACTATAAATAAAAGAAAGATTAGAAAACAACTTATTATTAAAAATATGATTCCATCGCAGGTTACCAGAAAGATTCCCATATCCCATAGTAAAATCATCACCAAACTTAAAATTATCTCTTCCGAAATAACCAGATAGATATAATTTGTTATGCTTGTTAAGGCTATAATTTGTTTTAAGATTAAGGTCGTAAAAATTAGCACTATCATCTTCTCCCGCTACTTTTGCCAGCACTTGTGCATACGAACTTCTTCCTGCCACCAAAAATGATCCTTTTCCTTTAAACAAAGGCCCTTCTAGAGCCAATCGACTCGAAAGTAAACCAATCCCACCGCTCATTGCAAAATTCTTGCTATTCCCATCCTTTTGTCGAATATCCAATACAGAAGATACTCTGCCTCCAAAACGAGCCGGAATCCCACCTTTATACAACTTAACATCCTTAATGGCATCCGAATTAAAAACAGAAAAGAAACCAAAAAGATGGGAGGTATTATAAATAATGGCCTCATCTAATAATACTAAATTTTGATCTGCTGCCCCTCCCCGCACATGAAATCCTCCGAAACCTTCATTACTATTGGCAATTCCTGGTAACATCTGCAATGATTTTATAATATCTATTTCTCCTAAAACAACAGGCATTTTTTTGATAGTTCCAATTTTTAGTTTGGCAATGCTCATTTCTGGCTTTCTCAGGCTTACGCGCTCTGTTTCTTCTGCCTCTATAATTACTTCTTCTAATTGAGTAGATGATTCTTGCATTTCAAAATCTATCTTTTGGTCCTCTTTTAGAGCAATACTTTTAGTCACTTCTAAATATCCCAAATAGTAAACAATTAGATCATAACTCCCTTCTAATGTGGTGATAGAATAAAAACCATATTCGTTGGTGACAACACCTACAGAGGTTCCTTTGAGAAAAACAGATACTCCAGAAAGGGACTCTCCATTGCTTCCATCTGTAATTGTTCCACTAATTGTATGACTGACTTGTGCTTTTGATCCTGTACAAAGAAAAAGTAACCCTAGAAAAACGAATAAAGCATGTATTTTTTTTTCTGGATGAGGTGCATATAGCATAAAGAATAATTTTGTGATTAAATCTAAAATTGTCAAAAACAGCGAATCATTGCATATTGCGGGTTATATAAAACCACTAAACTTTATGAAAATTTTATGTTAAGAACATCCTAAGGACGAGATCTATTAACGGGATGTTACAAGTTATATTAGAGATTTTAAGAAGATTTAAGTCCAACGCAGATATTCTGGCGTACTTTTTATTCGTTGCTGAACCATATAATCACAATTCAATTATGCCCTAGACATTCTTTATTGTTCGTTACCAAAAAAGAAATCAAAAAGGAGGTTTACGAATTCTTTCCCTATTAGTAATATCGCAAGAACTAATCAAAAAAAATCTAGAGATACGAAACCGAAATTACATCCTTTTGACTGTATAAAATTCATACCTTTGGATATATTTATAAGCATCACTTTTGTGCTTTACTATCTTTTACAAAACAACTTTAATTAAATGAAAAACATAGGGCTCTATTTTGGGACATTTAATCCTATTCATATCGGTCATTTGGCGATTGCCAATCATATGGCAGAATTTTCTGATCTTGATGAATTATGGATGGTGGTGACACCTCACAACCCTTTTAAAAAGAAAAGTTCTTTATTAGATAATCACCATCGATATGAAATGGTCTATCAAGCAACAAAAGACTATCCCAAGCTACAACCTAGTGACATAGAATTTAAGCTACCTCAACCCAATTATACCACTGACACCCTTATCTACTTGCAAGAAAAATACCCGAATGATAGATTTAGTCTAATCATGGGAGAAGATAACCTGAAGAGTTTTCATAAATGGAAAAATTATGAAGTGATTCTAGAACACCATGATCTTTATGTTTATCCTAGAATTTCTGCAGGCATTACAGATAGTCAATTTGAGAACCATCCTAAAATTAATCGGGTGGATGCACCCATCATGGAAATTTCTTCAACTTTTATTCGAAAATCTATTATTGATAATAAAAATATACGCCCTCTTCTACCTGGAGCCGTTTGGGATTATATTGATGAAATGAATTTTTATAAATAATTTACAAAATATATATTTTTCATAGCATTCTAATTTCTTATTCCTCATAAGGATTCAACGCTACTTTTGCTCTTTTAATTAGACTATGCACACGATCGCTTCCACCAGCAATAATGGCTGCGGTAAGAATAATATCAATAGATTGAAGTATCGTTGCTTGCATACCTAATCCTCCCTCCTCTACATCAAATAAGACCCCAGAGTTAAACAAAGCACCAGTTAGAATGCGAATTCCTGAAAATGAAATTAGCAACCCCATAATAAAACTTATCACCCGAATTCTTCGTTGTCTTTTTAGTCCCTGTTGCTCTAATTCTATTTTTAGTTCTTCTCTTTCTCTTACCATACGCCGTTTATTCTCTTTTTGCTCCTTTGTAAGCAGTATAATCTGCTCATCGATTTCAGAAACAAGTGCTTCTGGGTCCATTTTTTCTAATATAGCATTGATTTTTTGAATCCTTTTTTTTGACGCTTCTTTCTTTTTTTTGTTAGCATCAAATACAAATATCTCTATGGATTGTTCTACCACTAACATAATAATCGAAACATATCCCAACACACCAATTATTGTACTTGGTTCTATTATTGTAAGGTCAAGTGAGGGTAATTGGTCTTCAAAAAATATAAAAGCCACTATGGTTGTAATAGCAAGGAGAATGAAAAGGATCACTGTAAGGTATTTATAGAATAGTTTCATCTCTCAGAAATGGTTTTAATGTATATTCATATAAAAATACAAAACTACGAGTACAAAAGTCAAGAGATCTTCGATTATACTAAATACATTATAACAAAGACAGTTTAGCTGTATTTTATACAAAATCCGAAATCTTGAGTCAGAACATAAACATTATAAGGTATCATTTTCTTAGATTCCTTAAGCCTTCGTAGACTACTATGCCTACGGCATTCGCAAGATTTAGGCTTCTAATATGAGGGTTGTGTAACGGTATTTTGTATAGTTGATCTGCAAATTGATCTGTAATTTGTTTTGATAAACCTGCAGATTCTTTTCCGAAAACAAAAAACATATCGTCTTCATACGGGATATCATAGTACTCCTTTTTTGCATGACTCGAGAGAAAGGTCATTTTTTTGTCTTTATGCATTTCAAAAAACTCATCTGCATTTTCATAGGTATGCAATTCGATATGTTTCCAGTAGTCTAATCCGGCTCTTTTGAGTCTGGAATCAGTAATCTCAAAACCAAAAGGTTTTACCAAATGTAATATGGATCCTGATGCTAAACTTAGCCTACCAATATTACCCGTATTTGTATGTATTTCTGGTTCTATGAGAACAATGTTATAGGGCATTAGAATATATCTTCTTTTTGATCATAAAAAATTATCGGTATTTTCCTCTATTCTATTTTCCTGGAAAATCTGCTTTACGTTTCTCTAAAAATGCCGAAGTTCCTTCTTTAAAATCTTCGGTACCAAAGCAATTGCCAAACTGTTCTATTTCTACATTATATCCATTCACTCCATCTTCGTAACCTGCATTAATGGCTTTTATCGCTGCACCTATGGCTACCGAAGAGTTTCGCATAATTTTACTTCCTAATTTCTCTGCTAATGCTAATAGCTCTTCGGGTGTAGTGATATGATTTACTAAACCGTATTGTAATGCCTGTTGGGCATCGATCATTCCTGCTGTCATAATCATTTCCATCGCCCTTCCTTTTCCTACTAATTGAGGAAGTCGTTGCGTACCTCCATATCCAGGTATCACTCCCAAAGACACTTCTGGGAGCCCCATTTTGGCTGTATCACTGGCAATTCTAAAATGTGCTGCCATCGCTAGCTCTAAACCACCACCCAATGCAAAGCCATTAACCGCAGCAATGACCGGAGTTGTGAGATTTGCTACAAAATCAAAAAGTAGTTCCTGCCCTTTGGCTGCTAGTTTTCCTCCTTCACCAACCGAAAAATGTGCAAACTCACTTATATCAGCTCCTGCAACAAAGGCTTTCTCTCCGCTCCCGGTAATAATAATTACTTTGGTGTCTGTATCTAATTCAGCTACACGAAAAGCAGCATGTAGTTCCTGAATGGTATCTTTATTAAGGGCATTGAGCTTTGATGGACGATTAATAGTTATCCTGGTAATACCATTATTTTGCGCTGTAAGAATGTTGGTATACATGTGATTTTATGTTTTTTAACTTCCGCATAAGCGAAAACTTAATTTGTACTTATATTTTAATCAGTTGGTTAGGTTATTGTAAAGTTATTCCTTCTTAAAAAGAAATCAGATTACACCTTCGGAAATCTAACTTTAAAAATGGTTCCCTCTCCTTCTTTTGAAGTAAAGGTAATACTTCCGTTATAGGTTTCTATAATATTTTTAACCATACCCAATCCGAGTCCCATTCCGCTTGTTTTAGTTGTAAACTTTGGTTCAAAAATCTTACCTTGATTTTCTTCTGATATCCCTATTCCGTTGTCTGTAACAGTTATGACCACATCTTTATCTTCTACAAATACATGTACTCTAATTTTGGGTGTTCGATCTTCAGGAATAGATTGTATACCATTCTTTACCAAATTAGTAACGACTCTAATAAGTTGTGTGCGGTCAAAATCAGCAATAATTTCTTCTTTCTCTGAAGGAAAAACAATATAAGATTCATCAAAAATATCCAAAGCTAACCCGACAACCTTTACTACGTTAAGCGTTTCTACTTGTTGAGCAGGCATTTGGGCAAAATTCGAGAATGCCGATGCAATAGAACTCATTGTATCAATTTGTTGAATTAGTGTAGCACTATACTCACTTACCTTTTGATGTATATTTGCATCATTGGGATCAAACTTACGCTGAAAACTTTGTACTGTAAGTCGCATAGGAGTTAACGGATTCTTAATCTCATGCGCTACTTGTTTTGCCATTTCTCGCCAAGCTGCTTCTCGTTCACTTTTAGCCAACTTTACTGCGCTATTCTCAAGTTCGTCGACCATACTATTGTATGCATTTACAAGAGAATAAATTTCTTCACTAGCGTTGCCGATAGCAATTCGTTTATTTTCTTTATTTAATCTAGTTTGATCAATCGTGTCTGATATAGTTTTTAGAGAACGAGTAATATATTTTGAAAGAAAATATGCCAAGGCAATCGCAATTAATAACATCAAAATGTATACTTGACCCAAACGCTTTAAAAATTCCTTGAGTTCTCTAGTGATAAAATCATCATTTTCTAGATAAGGAACATTAAGAATAGCGAGCGGCTTTGCTCTACCATCAGAAATATAGGTATAAGAAGACAAAAACTTTTTATCTTCTTTTTCTGATTTGATCAAATATCGTTTGTCATAAAGAGAAGCTAACGTATCAATAATAACAGGTGGTAATTTATGCCCGATAGTATCTTCTATAAAGTTACCTTCTGACTGAATTAATATACTACCCGATAGATCATAAATATTAATTGGTAGCGAGTGTTCTTCAGAAATTTGATAAATACGCCCTCTTTCTCTAAAAATTAAGGTAACATTTTCTTCATTAACAGGGTATGTCGTACTTTTTAAAACATTATTGATAGCTATTTGTATGCGCTCTTCTTTTCTCTCGAGACGTTCCTGGTGATATTCTTCTGCTTCTTCTTTATATTGATAAATTGTTACAGCGGCAATTAGTATAGAAGCTACTAATACCAATAAAGTCATCGTAATAAAAATTCGTGTACGAAGGGAGAGTTTTAGCAACGTCATGTTTCTTTTTGAGCCATAAATATACTAAATATCTTACCAAAATAGTTCTAAAAACGAATCATGGTCCGCACTGATTTTCCTAAATTTACTTCTATAATTGCATTATGGATAATACAACTCTACTTTCAGTACAAAATCTTTGTGTTTCTTTTTTAACAGAAGGAAACAAAAATCAAGTGCTTCATAATATTTCTTTTGATATTCATAAAAATGAAATTTTGGGTATGGTTGGAGAGTCTGGAAGCGGCAAATCGGTTGCTTCATTATCTATACTGGGTTTATTACCCAAAAAGAACACTAAAATAACAGGGGCTATTAACTATAATGACACCTCTCTTACAACTCTTACAGACAAAGAGTACAGATCCATTCGAGGTAATGAGATTGCGATGATTTTTCAGGAACCTATGAGTTCGCTAAATCCTTCAATGAGATGTGGTAAGCAAGTAGCAGAGATCCTTAAACAACATACTACTTTATCAAAAAATGACATCCGAAATGAAGTGTTATCATTATTTGAGAAAGTGCAACTACCAGACACGACACGAGCCTATACGTCCTATCCGCATCAATTAAGTGGTGGACAAAAGCAACGTATTATGATTGCTATGGCTATCGCTTGCAAGCCAAAACTCCTTATTGCTGACGAACCTACAACGGCACTAGATGTAACGGTACAAAAAGAAATTATTGGTTTACTTAAAACCCTTCAGAGGGATTATAAAATGAGTATTTTATTTATCTCTCATGACCTTTCTTTGGTGTCCGAAATAGCGGATCAGGTGTTGGTATTATATAAAGGAAATATAGAGGAGTACGGAACTACTGATGCTATTTTTTCTGCTCCAAAAAAAGAGTATACCAAAGCCCTTATCAATGCTAGACCCCCTATGAATATTCGATATAAAAAACTGCCTACAATAAGCGATTTTCTCGAAGGTGAGGATCAAGAAAGACAAGTTATCTCTATCGAAGAACGAAAACAAAAACATCAAAATCTATATAGTAATCCCCCGTTACTTGAAGTTATTAATGTTGAAAAAAGTTATTTTTCTAAGGCAGGTTTCTTTAACAAAAAAGAATTTAAGGCTGTAGATGATGTAAGCTTTAAATTATATGAAGGAGAGACCCTAGGGCTTGTAGGAGAATCCGGTTGTGGTAAATCTACACTAGGAAATACCATTCTACAATTAGACAAAGCGAATAAAGGTCAAATTATATATAAAGGTCAAGACATAACGAACTTATCTGCTACAGGTATACGAAACCTTCGAAAAGAGATTCAACTTATTTTTCAAGATCCTTTTGCCTCCTTAAATCCAAGATTAACTGTAGGAAAAGCAATTATGGAACCCATGAAGGCCCATGGACTATATCCCAACGATACTGAATGCAAACAAAAAGTTTTAGCGTTATTACGACGAGTAAGCCTTACCGAAGCTCATTTTGATAGATACCCGCATGAATTTAGTGGTGGGCAGCGTCAACGCATTGGTATTGCCAGAACTATTGCACTACAGCCAAAATTGATTGTATGTGACGAATCAGTAAGTGCTCTTGATATTTCGGTACAAGCGCAAGTGTTGAATTTGCTAAATGAATTAAAGGAAAAATTTGGTTTTACATATATTTTTATCTCACATGATCTAGCTGTTGTAAAATATATGTCGGATCAATTACTAGTTATGAATGCTGGTAAAATTGAAGAAAAAGGAGATGCCGATGCGATTTATGACGATCCACAAAAAGAGTATACAAAAAAACTTATTAGTGCTATTCCAAAAAATACTGCCGAATAAACTAGATATTCTAATTCACCTCACTTTATCAATTTCTTAATATTAACTATAGGGACGAGAGGGTTTCTCGGGATAGCATACAAATAAAAAACCTGTTACGTTTTATTAAAACTCTAACAGGTCTCATTCATCGCGACTTGGGGATAGTTACGATTACTAACTAACAACAAAAATTACATCAATAAAAATACTTTTTTAGCTACATAAACACAGTTTGAAATCAATTCTATTGTAGGCTTGATTGACTTCTGTAGACTATTCATTCTTTTTTTCATAATTTGGGATAAAATGTGTGGGTTATTATTTTGTTTACATCAATTAAAAAAATTAGTACTCAACTATTATTTTTTAAATACACTGCAATATGCAAATTATTTTCAATAAAAACGTTGAAATACACCAAAAATCGTTGAAATACACATAATTTTAACATTTGATTCAAAAACCGTAGTATTTCGGTATTAAAGTAAAGGTTTAAGTATCTTTTTTCTTGCAAAAATTGTAATCTTTTTCCTTCAAAATGATAAAATTAAGCCCTCTAAAAAGCAAACGTTTTCTTTTGGCTTTTATTATCCGCCCTAAATTAGTTATTATTCGACACTCTTGCAATAGAATTAGTCAAAAATCAATTTAAAATCATTTCGGGTATATTTCCCTCAATTATCAGGTTTCCTTCCGTAGCTTTTTTGATTTCCTCTACCGAAACTCCAGGGGCTCTTTCTAAGAGTTTAAACCCGTTTTCTGTCACTTCCAAAAACCCCAAATTTGTAACTATTTTTTTCACACAGTTCACACCTGTGAGTGGCAATGAACATTTTTTTAATAATTTAGATTTTCCCGCTTTATTGGTGTGCATCATCGCTACAATAATATTCTCGGCGCTCGCAACTAGGTCCATTGCTCCTCCCATTCCTTTGACCATTTTACCTGGGATTTTCCAATTTGCTATATCTCCTTTTTCAGAAACCTCCATAGCTCCTAATACTGTTAAATCAACATGTTTGCCTCGTATCATACCAAAACTCATAGAAGAATCAAAAAAAGAAGCTCCGGGCATCGTAGTTATCGTTTGCTTTCCCGCATTAATAATATCGGCATCCTCTTCTCCCTCAAAAGGGAAAGGCCCCATACCCAAAACGCCATTTTCGCTTTGAAAATCTACCTCTATACCTTGCGGAATATAATTCGCCACAAGCGTGGGTATGCCAATTCCTAAATTGACAAAATATTTATCCTTTAGTTCTCCTGCAATTCGTCTTGCAATTCCGTTTTTATCTAACATGATTATCTTCTTCTGATCTTATATGAGTTAAAGCTCTTTATTAAACTATTTTCTTGAATCCACATTAAAAGTGGAATTGAGAAGGTTATCGTCCCTATTAATCCGAAAAAAAATAACAAAATAAAAGTAACTACAACACTTATTCCCAATGCTAATAGCAATTTTTTAGTGTCATTAACAGCATCTATTCTATTGATGTGCTTATTTTCTATTTTTCCACAATGCAAACAATTTACTTTAACCTCATCACCAATCTTCATTTGTAAGTCTCCTCTCGTTGGGGCAACGGGTGTAAATTTATTTTGCTTTTTACATCCAGAACAGGTAAACTCTAATCTCATAAAACAGTTTTATATTTGTGCGTTAATTACAACCTATTTTTTCAAGTTTTAAAGTCTAATTCAAATTAGGCTGAGGAGTCATTCTTAGATATGGCTTAATTTCTTTGTGTCCTTTCGGAAACAATTCTGGGATTTGTTCATTCGTTACAGCTGGCGAAATCACACAGTCCTCACCATTGTTCCAGTTTGCCGGGGTAGCCACCTTATGGTACGCGGTTAACTGAAGTGAATCTATTACACGTATTAATTCATCAAAATTTCTACCGGTAGAAGCAGGATAAGTAATAGTAAGCTTGATTTTTTTATCCGGTCCAATTACAAAGACAGAACGAACAGTCAATTGGCTATCGGCATTTGGATGAATCATATCATAGAGTTCTGATACTTTTCTATCATCATCTGCTATTATAGGAAAATTAACAGTTGTTTTTTGGGTCTCATTAATATCTTTAATCCACCCATGGTGTGACTCTAACCCATCTACACTTAATGCCGCAACCTTTACGTTACGTTCATTAAATTGTTGTGTATATTTTGCTACTGTCCCTAATTCTGTAGTACAAACAGGTGTATAATCAGCGGGGTGCGAAAAGAGAACCCCCCAATTATCTCCTAACCAGCTATGAAAATCAATTTCGCCTTCTGTTGTTTGTGCTGTAAAGTTTGGTGCTTCATCACCTAATCGTAATACTGCCATGATTTGTGTTTTTAATAATTTATGTTAGTGAAGATTATTCTCTTTGGCGCACTGTGCGCTGTTCAATTCTTTTCTCGTATTGCGCTCCTTTAAAGATTCGTTGTACAAAAATTCCTGGGATATGAATTTTATCAGGGTCCAATGCTCCTGCGGGTACTAATTCTTCTACTTCGACTACGGTAATCTTTGCAGCCCCGCACATGCAGGGATTAAAGTTTCTCGCTGTTCCTTTGAATATTAAATTACCTGCTTCGTCACCTTTCCAGGCCTTGATAAAGGCAAAATCAGCCTGAACCGCATGTTCGAGCACATACATCTTGCCATCAAATTCTCTGGTTTCTTTTCCCTCTGCTACTTCGGTACCATATCCTGCTGGTGTATAAAAGGCAGGAAAACCTCTTTGGGCTGCACTACATCGCTCAGCTAAGGTTCCCTGAGGTATAAGTTCTACTTCAAGTTCTCCGCTTAGCATCTGGCGCTCAAATTCATCATTTTCTCCCACATAGGAAGAAACCATTTTTTTTATTTGTTTCTTTTGGAGTAAAAGTCCTAATCCGAAATCATCAACTCCTGCATTATTAGATACACAGGTAAGTCCTTTTATATTGAGTTTTACAAGCTCTGCAATAGCATTCTCAGGGATCCCACATAACCCAAACCCTCCTAATAAAAATGTCATATTGTCTTCGACGCCTAACAACGCTTCAGTCACGTTGGATACCGTTTTACGAATCATATTGTTTCTAATTTATCTGACTAAAAGTACTAAAAAATAGCACCATTTCCTTTCCAAATTAGATAGTTTTAAGACTACAATATGTTTTCTTTTTTTTGTTAACGAGAATTTAAGAACTTTCTATTTTTATAACAGATATTAATAATAGTATTAAGAAACATTATAGACTAAAATCGTCTATACCTTCATCCTGTTGCTGAATCGCTTTTTTCTTAAAAGCTTCGCAATCTACTTCTATTGATAGCTCTTCGGGTTGCGCAAATGCTTTTTTAGAAATACTTAGGGTTTTATCAGCATAGCATTTCTTCATAAACAACCCCCAAATAGGCAGTGCCATCGCAGCCCCTTGTCCAAATCTTGTCGTAGGAAAATGCGTTGCTCTATCATCTGCTCCTACCCATACTCCTGTACAAAGATTGGGTACAATCCCCATAAACCATCCATCACTTTGATTTTGGGTAGTTCCCGTCTTACCAGCAATCGGATTCGTAAACTCATACGGATATCCTGTGATAACATTTTTAAGATCATACCTAGAAGACGCTCCTGTTCTCAAGCGTGTTCCTGAGCCATATTGTGTTACCCCTTCCATAAGGTTAATGGTAACATATGCCGCTTCTTTACTAAGTACATCACGAGTTTCTGGCACAAATTGATATAGAACAGCTCCATTTTTATCTTCAATACTAGTAATTGTTACAGGTTTGGTGTAAATGCCTTGATTCGCAAAAGTACTATAAGCACCTACCATTTCTGATAACTTAAGGTCTACTGACCCTAATGATATAGAAGCCACTTCTATAATCTCAGATTCTATACCCATTTTCTTTGCCAAACGAACAATTGGCTCAGGTCCTATTCTATCCATTAAACGTGCTGATATTGTGTTTACAGATTTTGCCAATGCCCCTTTAAGACTCAAATAACCTGTATAATCAGCATCACTGTTTTTGGGTGTCCAATCATTTTCTACCACTCCATGAGATCCTACTGGGATCGTAATTTGAGACACTGGGATTGTATCACAAGGAGATAATTTAAGCTGATCTATTGCTGTTGCATATACGAATGGTTTAAATGTTGACCCTACTTGACGGGTTCCTTGATACACATGGTCATATTGAAAATGCTTGTAATTAATACCTCCGACCCAAGCCTTCACATGGCCTGTTTGAGGCTCCATTGACATAACACCTGATCGTAAAAATTGCTTGTAATAAAGCATAGAATCTCGAGGTGTCATGATCGTATCTATTTCTCCTTTCCAACTAAAAATTTTCATCTCTGTTTTCTTGTCAAAAGAAGCAAGAATCTCTTCTTCACTTTTACCTTGACTTAACATCTTTTTTCTTCTAGCTGATGATCGTATCCCTCTATTTAAAATACCTTTAATTTCGTCTTTAGTTAAATTCCTAAATGGACTTGTTTTATTGTTCTTCTCTTGCTTGTTAAATTCTTTTTGTAAGTTAGACATATGGGCTGCTACAGCTTCTTCTGCATATTTTTGCATTCTAGAATCTATAGTCACATTAATTCGTAGACCATCTCTATATATATCATAATAATCTGGTTCTCCTTCTTCATCTTCTCCTTTAGGATTATTTTTCACCCAGTTAGACATCCAGCTTCTTACATATTCTCTAAAATAGGTCGCAGTACCATCATTATGTCCTTCTGGAGAATAATCAAGCTCCAAAGGTAATGCCTGTAAACGTTCCTTTTCTTTCTCAGTGATATATTCATACTTCTCCATTTGCTTGAGCACAACATTTCTTCTCGTTCGAACCATTTCTGGTCTACGTAATGGATTAAATAATGAAGAATTTTTAAGCATACCTACAAGTACTGCTGCTTCCTCTATCTTTAGGTCTTTAGGATGTTTTCCAAAATAAATACGTGATGCAGAACTAATACCAATTGCTTGATTAAGAAAATCGTACTTATTAAGGTACATAGCAATAATTTCTTTTTTAGTGTATTGCCTTTCAAGTCTTGTAGCGATTACCCATTCTTGAATTTTTTGCTTGATTCGTTCCCAAATATTTTTAGAACCTCCGCCAGAAAACAACAATTTTGCCAATTGTTGAGTGATCGTACTAGCTCCTCCTCTCGTGCCTAAAAAAGTAATTGCCCTTAATGTTCCTCTTGCATCAATCCCTGAATGTTTATAATATCTTGCATCTTCTGTCGCAATCAGGGCATCTACCAAATTTTGAGGTAAATCTTCATAACTAATAGGAGTCCTATTTTCTTTAAAGAAAGTTCCTATTTGCACGCCGTCTGCAGAAATAATCTGAGTTGCTAGATCATTTTGGGGGTTTTCTAGTTCTTCGAATTTTGGCATTTCTCCGAATGCTCCCCAACTGGCTAGAAGAAATAATAGCATAACCAATAGCACTCCTGATCCAAATAAGATCCAGAAAACCTTTATATATTTTAGAGAACTACTTAATGAAGTCTTTGATTTTTTCTTTATCGATTTACGTTTTACCGATGCCATAAATAAACTGTTTAAAATCTATTAGTAACAGTTCAGATGAATACTTATTTATTATTCTTTATCAGGTTCTATTTGATTATAAAGAAAAGCCCCATCTGATCTTTTTATTTGAAAATATTTAAACGAGCAAACCAATACTATACATATATCTATTGCTCTATTTCTTGTGCATACTCTATTCTAAATCCAACATCAGTAATCCCCTCAAGTGACGAAACACCATTAACCTCTCCGTTTTTTCTCATAGCATGATGAATTACCAGAACGTACTTACCTTCTTCTTTAAAAGTAACTTTTTCTTTATACCAAAGTTTATTTTCTTTTACATCAGAAAACCCACTACCCAGCCATGTCCCATCAGGTTCTGCCATTTGATACTCTAAGGTGTCTGTCACTACCTTACCATTCGGGAATTTCATTTCACTAATCAAAAATAAATTGCTGTACTTATATTCATTCGTATTACGAATATTAAAAAATAAGTTATAGCTCTGTAATGAATCAAGTTCAGGAAGCTCAAAATTTACTTTCTCATCAATCTCCCAAGTACCAGAAACTGTTTGATAGGAATCAAAAACTCTTTTATCATCACAAGAAATACATGTGATTAGACCCACTAAAACTAAAAAAAACTTACGACTTCTTGTCATTATTTTTATTACGATATCTACGTTTTTTGTTACGTTGATTATTTGATTTATTGGTATTCTTTTTATCAGAAGCACCTTCTTTTGAGGTATTAGAAGCTACTTTTTGTTTTTGTGTGTTTTTTGAGGCAGTTGATTTTTGTGGCTTATTTTTTTTGGTCGTTTGTCTTTCTGAAGATGCTGGTTTTGCATTTCTTTTCTTATTACGATTTCTTCTTCTTCGACTACGTTTTGGCTGATCAAATCGTGTTAAGCTATCTTGTCCTACAACGTTTTCAAAATCTGTTTTAGTATCTTCTAACAAATCTGATGCAAAATCTTCTAAGCTTGCGATTTTTTCATTATTATTATTCGAAGCTATTATCTCGTTAACATCTTCTGCAGTAATCTTATGCCAATTCATCCATTCTCCTTCATAGGCATACCATAATACGCCCTTGAAAATATCTATTTTTTGACAAACAGCTGTTCCTTTTTCTGTTCTAAGTTTTGTTTCCGTTTTCGGAAAACTTTTTAACGCATCGATATATGCATCTAACTCATAATTAAGACAGCATTTTAATTTCCCACATTGTCCTGCAAGTTTTTGAGGATTAAGAGATAATTGTTGATACCTTGCAGCACTCGTATTCACAGATCTAAAATCTGTAAGCCACGTAGAACAGCATAATTCTCGACCACAAGAACCAATACCTCCTAATCTAGCTGCTTCTTGTCTAAACCCAACTTGTCTCATCTCTATTCGGGTACTAAACTCATGCGCAAACTCCTTAATCAATTGTCTGAAATCAACACGTTCTTCGGCTGTATAGTAGAAAGTTGCTTTTGATCCGTCTCCTTGAAACTCGATATCCGAGATCTTCATTTGAAGTTCTAATCGAATTGCAATTTCTCGAGCTCGAACCTTCATAGATTCTTCTCTATCCCGAGCTTTTTGCCATATATCAATATCTTTTTGAGAAGCTTTTCTGTAGACTTTTCTTACTTCATCACTGTTGGTTTCTATTTTCTTTCTCTTCATCTGGATCCGAACTAACTCTCCAGTTAGGGTAACTATACCTACATCATGGCCAGGTGAAGATTCTGTTGCAATGATATCTCCTATACTTAAAGAAATATTTTCTGGACTCTTATAGAAGTGTTTTCTTCCATTTTTAAATCGTACTTCTACATACGGAAAAGGCGCCGATCCGCTGGGAAGCGACATATTAGACAACCAATCAAAAACAGTTAATTTATTGCAACCATCTGTACCACAGGTACCATTATTCTTACAGCCTTTTGGCTGCCCGTCTTTTGCGGAGGAACAACTGTTACACCCCATATTTTCTATCTATATTGGAATTTGTCTGCAACTATTCACGGGTTACAACAAATATGGTTCTTACTAAAATTTGGAAATGTATTTTACATTTCTAATTTCTCAATCGCTAAAGATACTATAAAAAAAATTCATGTTAGAAGCATCTTTTACTTTTTAGCCTCACCGTTTAAACTTCAATGCTTCTGAGCGTCCTTTTTTAAAAATTTTATTGCTGTTGCCCTTCCCTTTTCTCAACTCTTTTTGCTCCTCGAATGGTAATCTGTTAATATCACTACATTCTTTTGAGCAACAATTTTCGAATTCTTTGGCACATGAAGAACATTGAATAAATAATAAATGGCATGCCTCATTTTCGCAATTTACGTGATCATCACAGGGTTCGCCACACTGATGACAATTTGAGATTACATCATTAGTTATTCTCTCTGATCGTCTATGATCAAAGACGAAATTTTTACCAAGGAACTTATTCTCTAGCCCTTCGGCTTCTACTTGCCTTGCATATTCTATGATACCTCCTTCTAACTGAAATACGTTTTTAAATCCTTTATGTTTGTAATACGCACTTGCTTTTTCACAACGAATACCACCAGTACAATACATTACGAGTTTTTTATCTTCTTTACTATCTTTAAGATCCTCTTCTATAATATCTAATGAATCTCTAAACGTATCTACATCTGGGGTAATTGCTCCTTTGAAATGACCTATTTCGCTCTCATAATGATTACGCATATCAACCAGCACCGTATCGGGCTCATCGATAAGGGTATTAAATGTTTTGGCATCAACATGAACTCCTTTGTCAGTTACATCAAAAGCACCATCATCAAGACCATCAGCAACTATTTTGTGACGTACTTTTACTTTTAACTTAAGAAAAGATTTAATATCCTGTTCTCTAGCTATATTAAGTCGTACATTTTCTAAAAAAGTAATACTATCTAAATGCTTTTTAAAGGCATTAAATTTTGGAGCAGGAACCGACAATTGGCCATTTATGCCTTCTTTGGCGACATAAATTCGTCCCAAAACATCAAGCTCGTTCCAATGTATAAAAAGATGATTTCTGAAAATCTCAGTATTGCCTATGTGCGCATATTTATAGAAAGAAAGCGTTAGACGCTCTGTACCAGCCTCATCAATAAGAGCTGCTCTTTCTTTGGCGCTTAATTTGTTGTACAGTTGCATGCTATACCCACGTTTTAAGTTAAAGAAATATTTTATGAGTGCAAAAATACAAATAGTTCAAGGATATGCCAAAAAGAGTATATCATTCTGACACCAACATTTTTTTTAACGATAAGGCCGAAACAAAAAAATGCCTCGAAAATAATTCGAGGCATTTTTTGGCCAATTCGTTATTATATTAACTAATCAAAACTATAATAACGAAGCTAACCACCGTCTACCAGAAAATTAGAAATTCTAATTGTAGTACTGGCTTTATGGGTTTGTTTTATGACCTTTTTAAGAAATTTCATTCTACATCGTTCTTCTCCCTTTTATTCATATTTGCTTTTTTAATAGATGCTAAAAATACTTTATGGTTGCGCTGAGTCTAGAAATACTTTCTATATTATAAAATTTAAAGTACAAATTATATTATATCCATAAGCAAAAAAGCCATTATACCCTTATCGAATTACCTTACCCATAAATGATCAGTTTGTTGTTAATAACGATTTTAGAATCCATATCACAACTACAAAAAGAAGTAGTACTTTAGCAAAAAGTTTATTAATAATGTCAAATCCCGATATATTTGAACAACAAATGAGTACAGAGAAAGACGCAAAATTAAAAGCCTTAAAACTTACCCTAGATAAATTAGATAAAGCATACGGAAAAGGAACAGTAATGAAGATGGGTGACACCGCTGTTCAGGAAGTTGATGTAATCCCTACAGGATCTCTAGGGTTGGACTTAGCACTTGGTGTTGGGGGGTATCCTAGAGGAAGAGTTGTTGAGATTTACGGACCAGAATCTTCTGGTAAAACGACCCTTACTCTACACGCCATTGCCCAGGCACAAAAAAATGGAGGAATTGCTGCATTTATTGATGCAGAACACGCTTTTGATCGTTTCTATGCAGAAAAGCTTGGTGTAGATATTGAAAATCTGATTATTTCTCAACCAGATAATGGTGAGCAAGCACTAGAGATTGCTGATAATCTTATACGTTCTGGAGCCATTGATATTATTGTGGTAGATTCTGTAGCGGCCTTAACTCCAAAAAGTGAGATAGAAGGAGAGATGGGAGATTCTAAAATGGGACTTCATGCAAGATTAATGTCTCAGGCACTTCGTAAATTAACAAGTTCAATAAGCAAAACGAACTGCACCGTAATTTTTATTAATCAACTTCGTGAAAAAATTGGTGTAATGTTTGGAAATCCCGAAACTACTACAGGCGGTAATGCATTAAAATTTTACGCCTCTGTTAGATTAGACATTCGTCGTTCTACACAAATAAAAGATAGTAATAGTGAAGTTCTGGGTAATAAAACTCGTGTAAAAGTGGTGAAAAACAAAGTAGCACCACCTTTCAGAACTGCAGAATTCGATATCATGTATGGAAAAGGAATTTCTAAAAATGGTGAAATAATAGATATTGGCGTTGATTATGAAATTGTAAAGAAATCTGGATCATGGTTTAGCTATCAAGACACTAAACTAGGGCAAGGGCGTGATTCTGTAAAGGCATTACTGAATGATAATCCCGAGCTTATGGAAGAACTTGAGGAAAAAATCAAGGAAGCCATAAAAATAGCCAAAGGATAAGAACTTCCTTAAAAAAAATTAAAATCCCGAAGATTCGGGATTTTTTTATACCTTCAAAGCAACCTTATGCATAGTTCATCATCTACTATTTAGAATAAATCTGTGCAGATTTCTCAAAAACCCCAAAACATGAGAAGGAAAAAACTATTTTTAATGCTCGTTATAATCGCTACCTTTTTTGGGTGTAGTGAAGAGGATGACAAAAAAACAAACTTCTTGTATGAGTTAGTTACCATACAAGATGCTGTCTTTCCTGAAGAATTTATTGAGGGAGAAGTATACACTATTTTAGTATCGTATTTTAGACCTACCGATTGTCATTCTTTTTCTGGTTTCGATTTTACGACATCAAAAAACAAACGAACAATCGCGGTAGTTAATTTAGTGGTAGACAATAATGATTGCTCAGATTTAGAAAAAACAGATCTAATTGAAGTGTCTTTTGATTTTCAAGTTGGCTCTGAAAATTCTTATATTTTTGAATTCTGGGAAGGAAGAGATGAAAATAGGGAAAATCAATTTTTTACAATAGAAATACCTGTTGTAAAATCATAAAAAAAGTTGCTAGTGGGCTTAGATCAACTTATAAAGAGATGTAAGAAAAAAAATGCTGTTGCGCAAGAACAACTATATCGGTTGTATAGCAGCAAGTTATTTTCGATCTGCCTAAAATATTCTAGTGACTACGCAAGTGCCGAAGATACTTTGCAAGATTCGTTTATTACTATTTTTGATAAGATAACTCAATACAAAAACAAGGGTTCTTTTGAAGGTTGGATAAAACGAATTACTATAAATACCGCTTTGCAAAAATATCGAAAACAAAAAGTTTTTGATATTATTAATGAGCAACAAATAGAAGAGGTTGATGTTGAAGTAAATGAAGAAGAAATCTCACTAGACTATCTATTAAAAATAATTCAGCAACTACCTGATCGATATCGTCTGGTATTTACTCTCTATGTATTAGATGGATATTCTCATAAAGAAGTTGCCGAAATGTTAGAGATATCCGTAGGGACCTCTAAATCTAATCTTGCAAGAGCAAGAAATATTTTAAAAGAAAAACTTGAAACCACCAACTACGAACCTTATGTTCGACCAATAGAAGGAAGACGATGAATGATAAAAAAAATATAGACCGATTATTTCAAGAAAAGTTTAAGGACTTTGATGTGGCCCCTACCGAAATAGTTTGGGAAAAAATTAAAGCACGCCAAAATAAGGATAAAAAGAAGACCATTTTAATTCCGTTATGGTACAAAGTCGCTGGTATTGCTGCTATCATAGCACTTATTTTTGGCATTGGTTACTTACCATTTAATACTGTTTCGCAAAAAGACAATACACTTACAAATTCGGATGTCGACATCCGTAAAGAAAAAACGTCTAATGACTTCTTTGAGCCTACTCATAACAAAAAAGACAAACAGCAAATCGTTTCTACTGAGCTAAAAAAAGAACAAGACTCTCAAACAAAAGAAAAAACAACAAAGAATACGATCATAAAAGATTCATATACTGATAACTCACCTAATATTACTAAAGAAAAAGTAACAAATGCTTCTAATCAGGAGACGTTAAGCTCTAATAAAAATGGTAAATCAACTTTTTCACAAGCTAAAACCAAAGAAAACAATCTCACTAGTTTTGGATCGAATGCAATTGCAATAAACGATACATCTCAGCAATTATCAAAAAAAACAAATAATGCTGTTAAAGAACAAAATATTGGGCAGTATCAAAACGAAAATACCTCTGGAATAAAAAATCAACTCAATCCTCCTCTTGGCATTGACAAAAAAAATAATTTGACTTCACATGAAGTCACTGAAAATCAGAACCACAGTAATTTGAAGCTTGACCACGAAAAAGAAAATGATCTTGCCAAAAACAATAACAATGTCGAGAAGAGATCTATTTTTGATGCTATAGCTCAAAAAGAAGAACAAAGTATCGATGCAGTAACTAAAGAAAGTACTTCATCAAAAAAATGGAACGTAGCTCCTATTATAGCTCCAGTATATTATAATTCTATTGGTGATGGTTCGCCAATTGATGATCAGTTTTCAGACAATAATAAAAACGGAGAAATAAATATGAGCTATGGTATACAGGTAGCATACAATATTAATAAAAAAATTAGTGTACGTTCTGGAGTAAACAAAGTAGATCTAAGTTATACCACTGCTGATATAGGATTCTCACCATCTGCGGTGGGACAAAATTTAGAGGGTGTAAGTTATAATGAAAACGCCGGAGCCATTCTAATCTCAGATATAGGAAATGTAAGAAACGACGTAGAACTAGCGTCTGATTTTACAAGAAACTCTATAGACAGAACACAAAATCCAGGACTACTTAATCAAAGTATTGGCTACATAGAGGTTCCTGTAGAAATGGAGTATGCTATACTAGATAAAAAATTCGGCATACAAATGATAGGTGGGATAAGCACATTATTCCTTCAAAATAATGAAGTTACTATAGAGGCTGGAGATCTTATCAATCCAATCGGAGAATCTAATAATCTTAATCCCGTTAGTTTTAGTGGTAATATTGGTGTGGGTATGGGATATAATATTACAAAGCAATTTGAAATTACTCTTGAACCCATTTTCAAGTATCAACTAAATGCCTTTAGTAACAACGCAAATAATTTTAGACCTTATTATTTTGGGGTATATAGTGGTGTCAGTATTAAATTTTAAAACCCTTTAGCATTACTTATCAATATCCTTTTCGAGGATTTCTAAAAGCATCCTATGCATTTTCTCCTTTAGTGCTTTTTTATCATCCTGAGTGAGCCCGTTGGTTGTAACTTCATTAAGGATACGAGCCCTCATAATTCCTGGACTGCCACTAAAAAAAGTGTACGAAAAACGTTTTTTATTATCAAAAAACACAAGTGGTAAAATAGGTATTTGGTGATCTATAGCAAGTCTGAAAGCTCCATCCTTAAACCCATCTAATACAACAGATTCATCATCGGGAACGCCTCCTTCTGGAAAAATACAAATACTCGTTCCTTTTTGTAATCTTTTTTGAGCCCTATCAAAGACCTCTTTTCTACTACGTTGACTGTTACGATCTACTAAAATACAGGTTCGCTTATAAAAAAATCCAAAAATAGGAATCTTAGCCAATTCTTTCTTACCAACAAACACAAATGGATTATGAACACAATGCAACATTAACATGATATCAGTCATCGAAGTATGGTTAGCAATAAACATATAGCTTTTCTTCGGATCAATATGGGCATCACGACGAACAATAGGCATAAAACCAGAACCATACAAAACGATTCTTGCCCAAAACCTAGCCACAACAAAAAACTGACGATACCATTCTTCTCTAGAAGAAAACAGTAATAATATAGGAAACATGACGATAATAGGAATACCCATTAGGATATAAAACCAAACTCGCCATAATAGAATAAAAATTTTTTTGGGTATTGACATCTCTCAAAAATACATAATTGATTTGAGCTATGTAAACAAAAAAATTACCTTTGTCCCGAAACTATAACAAATACAATGTCGAGAATACTAACAGGAATACAAAGTACAGGAACTCCTCATTTGGGAAACCTTCTGGGCGCTATCATTCCGGCTATACAAATGGCCAATAAACCAGAAAATGAATCTTTTTTGTTTATCGCCAATATGCATTCACTTACCCAAATCAAAGATGCTAAGTTATTACGCGAAAACACATACTCGACAGCGGCTGCTTGGTTGGCATTTGGGTTGGATATCGAAAAAACTGTCTTTTATAGACAAAGCGATATCCCACAAGTAACCGAACTATCTTGGTATTTGAGTTGTTTTTTTCCATATCAGCGATTAACTCTGGCCCATTCTTTTAAGGATAAGGCAGACCGTCTAGAAGATGTAAATGCTGGATTATTTACATATCCTATGCTGATGGCTGCAGATATTTTACTTTATGATGCAGAAATTGTTCCTGTTGGAAAAGACCAATTACAGCATATCGAAATGACCCGAGATGTAGCTTCACGTATTCATAGTCAAGTAGGAGAACTCTTTGTATTACCCGAAGCACAAGTACAGAAAGAAACTATGTATGTCCCTGGCACAGACGGGCATAAAATGAGTAAATCAAGAGGTAATCTTATTAATCTATTTTTACCGGATAAAAAGCTTCGTAAACAAATTATGACTATAGAAACGGATAGTATTCCTTTAGAAGAGCCTAAAGATCCCGACACGTGTAATGTTTTTGCGTTGTATAAACTCATTGCTAATGAAGAAGAGCAACTGACCATGCGTAATAACTACCTTGGTGGCAACTATGGATATGGCCATGCAAAACAAGCTCTTTATGAAATTCTAATTGATAAATTCTCTCAAGAAAGAGAACGCTATAATTATTATATGAGTAATCTTAATGAGGTTGAAGAAGCTCTTGCGATTGGTGCTCAAAAGGCAACTACTATTGCAAATGAAGTACTGGCGAGAGTTCGAGATAAAATGGGCAGTTAATTCATGGCATACTAAATATAGTAACCCAAACTTCAATAAATATCTTATTTGATATGGAATGTAATGCTTATAATTAAGCTTACCTATCTCTTTTTAATACATTAAGCTCTTCAATTGTCTATTATTTAAAAAAAGGAACTTGTAATATTTAGTTTTTTCTATTAACGTATTCTGATCCAAAAAATCATAAAAACGTATAACTAAGACACTCTTTATCAAAGAAAAGCTGGTTTTTGGGTGTCCAAAAACCAGAACTTTTTATGTAACATACATAAAAATTTGTCATGGTTATTATGGTTTTCCATATTCGATTATTCATTTTTTTTTCATAGCTTACAAGTACAAAAACACAATCAAAAATATTAACATGCTGAAAATAAGATGTTTTTCGATATCCCTCTAAGACCATATACACTGGTACAACATTTTATGAAAAGCGCAAGCTTGTTTTAATTCAATTTTCTAAAAAAATAAAATATTACTTTTTGTGTTTAATAGTGCAAAGCAGTCAGATCGGGTAATTTGAAAATACTTTCTGAAAAGAATTGCTTAAAAAAAGAATTGCATAAACGACTAAACCATTATAAACTAAAAAATAGCGCAATGACTGAGAAAAAATTATACGAACGACTGATGGAGTATAAAAAGAAATATGGATTAACCCAAGAGAATTTTCAACAATATCAATGGGCGCTTGAACTGTTAAGACAACAGGCTCAAAATAAAAATTCAGCGCAAAACGAAGGTGCGTAAATTAAGTTATTCAAACCGTTCACTTTTACTTAAAAAATAATTGATAGGGATCAATCTAAGCCTGTATAGATTACTGCAAAATTGGTCCCTAATATTTGAATTTAAAAAAATCATATAGTGAATAGTCAAGAGCATTGCAGAGTAAACGCATAACCTCTACAGAAGGTCTTGTTGATGCTTTTTCTATATCAATAATGGTACGATAACTCACTCCTGATCTTTCGGCTAATTGCTTTAAAGTTAGTTCTGCATCAAGTCTAAGATTACGTAATCGGTTCCCTAATGCTTCTTTGAATTTATCATCTTTAGTCATACCCAAAAATGGATAATTTCCTGCTAACTAGGGTGTTGTATTTATCGACAAACACATAAACAACTGTTTTTGTGTAATAAATATGCATTATTTTGCATATTTATTATCTTTATTTAGTATCTTGTACAAGAGTTTTAAAGTTAAAACAAAGACTCAAAAATAAATACTTGTTTAATTTAATATAAATATGAAATGAAGAACACGCTAAGAATATGCTTTATTCTAGACCCATAAATTTATTTTCTGAATTTGCCGCTCTCTAAAATCAACTTTTGATTTCTAGATAGATTCTAAGAATAGTTAACATCGAATACAGGGTACTATCGATTTTTACAATTAGGAAATTTTTATTTTAGTCCTTTAAAAAAATCCTCGAGTGTAATATTATGAATATCTATAATACGGATAATGGTTTCAAACTTATAATTAGATCCTTTTTCCCACTCCCAATATGATTTACGCCCTAGATTGTGCTCGAATGCAAAGGTTTCGTAACTAGTATATCCTGCTTGAATACGTAATTCTTTGATGCGGTTACCTACCTCCTGAAAACGGTTACGATTTTTTCTGTTTGTCATAGGCAGTGAAGGTCAAAATTCACTCAAAAATAATTTACGTGCTGCAGGACGCATTTTAATTTTTCGTATATTGCTTCTATAAATTGAAAAAAAACGATTTTTTAAATATTAAAAAAACAACTCTTAAATCCCAAATCCCCTATAGAGATTTAATCGACACTGTCATGGAGATAGAAAACGATGGGCCACAGTACCAATTCACATTAGATGTACTAAAAGCCCTTCATCTGGATTCGACATCTTTTTTTGATGACCTCAAAAATGATGGCCCCTACGAAGTTCAAGTATATAAATGGATAGATAAGCTGTATAACAAGGAGAAATCTGTAGACGAAGCTATTCAACTAATTCATCGTGTGAGAAGGTTCTTTATACTGTAAAATTTATACGCTAACATCTTAACGATTCCTAAAAAACATCAACGTATGCTTACTACTGATTTTAAAAAAATGAAGGATGAAGAAAAACAAATAGTCATCACTCGATTATCAACTCGTGTCGACACCACAGAGACCGTCTTGATGAATGTACTTCTTCAAATGAATCCTGCCCTTAGTATCGAAAATAATAAAGTGTGGATGTCTAGGTTTACCCTTGAGCGATTACACAAAAAAATACGAGAATACGAACGCTAACATTCCATAATTTGATGTATTTTAGAAATTCCTAAAACCGAATAAAGATATGAGTGCCAAGGCTATGCTTTATCTTTTTGATCAAGAATTCTCGATTCTGTATTTTAATTCGGGGTTACATATCCCTGCTGATTTTAGAGGGCAACCATGGGGGACTCCTGACGGAGGCATCATTTCTCTTGTAATCCCTACGCCAAAAAAACCGCAAGAATTTCTTGAATCGATGCTATCTGACCGTACAATTAATGGATCGGTTCGATTCTATAAATGGGATGGCATACATGTCGATGCCGACCTACAATTTGCCAATGCCTATATCATAGAGCGCGAAACTTCTTTTTATAGCGAAGGAACTGATAATTATACGATGCGTGTCGTGATTAGTCCAGGCATACAAAAATACAGAGGAACAACGTTCGAAAAATCATGGAATCCCAATGATCCTTTTGTAGACGATACTCCTGTGATGATGCGAGAAGAAAAGGAAGAAAAAAAAGAGCACACTATCAAACAAGGGTTCTGGTTATCAGAAAAAGGAACAACACTTTCACAATCAAATCATCTAAATACTACTCTTTTTTATGGCGAAAAAGTAAAAATAAAAGTAGTAACAGAAAATGCCACTAATGGAGAAGAAATAGAAGTCGAAATTAAAGGAAAAACCAACAATGGATATCAAGATCTAAGCATTAACAAAAAATCAATTCACATAACCCTAAAGGTTACCAATAATGAGGCCATATCAGATCCTCTATATATTGATCCAGTCTGGTATAATGAAAAAATAGAAACATATAATTATAAAAATTACAAAACAGAGATTAAACCAGAGGAAAGTCTAACGCTTGTATATGATGCAAAATTTACAAATGGTCCTAGCGATCAAAAAACAGACTTACCAAAAAATGATATTAATAAACTTAGACCCATCACCTATCGCCGTAATTATGAAGAGCTCATAGGACTTTTTGCCACTTCTAATGCAGGAACAAAAGAGCCTGTAAAAAACTACGAAAATAAATTTATTACCTCAAGCCAAAGCATTAACAAAATCGTTGATGAATTTATAACCTCTGTAACAAAAGAAGATGTTACTCTTTCTACAATAAAATCATTGGTCTTAGATAAGGCAAGTGCTCTTTGGGATGCCGCAGTGGCTGATGTACAAAAAGGCAAACTTGATGACAGACCACTGTATTGGGCAAGAAATAAAATGCAGACTTGGCTAAAACGTTGCCCTGTATTTAAGAATCAAATTGATCTAGATGCCTCGATTGTCAAGAAAGGCACGCAACTTGAGGATATCATAACCTTATTCGAAGAAAAAAGTCGAAATTATACCGGTATCGATTTTTCTAAAGCAGGAACAAAAAAGAAAGTACTAATAACGGGGTTTGATCCGTTTCAGTTGGATTTCAATTTTATTAAGTATGGAATAGGTCCTTCAACATTTAACCCATCTGGTTATGTAGCATTAAAACTTCACAATGGGTTTGATAATTGTTATATCCAAACTTGTATATTACCTGTGAAATATGAAGACTTTGATAAAAAAGTGGTCGAAAACATCATAAAATCAAATATTAATAAAGTAGATTTAATTATGACCACGAGTTTAAATGGAGGAAACCCAAAATTTGACATAGAGAAATATGCTGTTAAGTATAGAAGTGGAAGCACTGATAATATGTACATAGGAACATCAATCAATGGAGGAAATGACTCTCGCTTTTCGCAATTAATATCGGGTCAGGATCATTACGAAACATCACTACCTATAAAAAGTCTATTTAAGGGTACAAAAGAAATAACTATCGAAGGTAATACTGTAAGATATGACGAAACAAAATCTCCAATAAAAGGGTCTGGTGGAAGTTATTTATCAAATGAAATTATGTATAGATCAACAAAACTAAGAGATGAATTAAATCTCAATAAACCCGTAGGACATTTTCATATAGGAAATCTGAAAAAGATTCAAAACAACACTATTATTATAAAAGTTATTAAAGAGGTAATTAAAAAAATGTCACAATGAAAAAACCACTAATCTTTTTAATTTTCTTTTTACTTATTTTTTCAAAGAACTTTTCACAGCCTACAGGAGGTGAAAAAAAAATCATAAGACTCTCTTTGAAAATAAAAAGTAAAGGGAGGGTTTCTAAGTTTTCTCTTTCTACAGAAGGTTCGAATACTGTTATTAGTGATAATGGTTTTAAAATAAATTCTTTCACCTCTAATTACAGAAATAAAACTCTGATAGATTCTACCAAAATAATCGTAAATAATAATGCCCCATACGGAATAACTTTACATGAAGAAGAGATTAAAATAAGTTATATTGGAAAGTATGATTGGATAGATCAATATTATTCAAATTTAAACTTAATAATCAAAAAAAAATGTCAGCAAATGCAAATTAAGCTTAAAATCTATGAGAGCGCCAAGATTGATGTAGAAATCCCTTTTAAAAAAGGCAATTTTGAAATCACAGATCCAGAAAACCCAAAGTTAATTCGCATAAAGGAATAGTAACGGAATCTCTAGTTCAGGTACATTCAGCTCATAAATAAAGTAATATATATCAGTACTTTAAGTAGGCATTTGAAAATAAAAAACCATTACAAAATATCATTATTTCACCAAAACACCCCTCTGTTCCATTACTGGTAGGTCTCTAAAAGCATTTTCATTAATCGTGTTCTTTTTGAATAGATATTTCTTATCAAACAACTTACTATCGGCAAAAAAAGTGACTACGAATTCATTATTCATAACCAAAAGTTCTTCTTGCAGCATTTCAATTTTCGCATAGGACTTGGCTTCTATTTTGCCGATCCCATGACGAAGCACAGAAGTCTTTCTGTCATCATCATATCCCTTAGTAACAACCAATACCATTTCTATGGCTATATCCTGATCGTTAATGATATAAGAGTTCCAGTTTTGTCCCAACAACTCCTCGTCCCATTCTTTGACAACCGCTATATATACACCTTTGACCACCGGTATTTCGATATCTTTCTTCATACAGAAATAGTAGGACTTATAAAGTTGATTTAAATTGTTCTAAGAAACGTACATCATTTTCACTAAGCATTCTGATATCGGTAATCCCATACAATAAAAGCGCTATTCTATCGATACCCATACCAAATGCAAAACCGCTATATTCCTCTGGATCAATACCACAATTCTTCAACACATTCGGATCTACCATACCACAACCCATTATCTCTAACCATCCTGTACCTTTGGTCATTTTATAATCAGTTTCTGTCTCTAGCCCCCAATACACATCTACCTCTGCACTAGGCTCTGTAAATGGGAAATATGATGGGCGTAGCCTGATTCTAGATTTACCAAACATCTCGGTAGTAAAATATTGTAATGTTTGTTTTAGGTCGGCAAAAGACACATCCTTATCTATATAAAGTCCTTCTACCTGATGAAAAAAGCAATGCGATCGCGCAGAAATAGCCTCATTACGATATACTCTTCCCGGAGAAATAGTTCGGATAGGTGGTTGATTATTTTCCATATATCGCACTTGAACAGATGATGTATGCGTACGTAGTAAAATATCTGGATCTGTTTGGATAAAAAATGTATCCTGCATATCACGGGCAGGATGATACTCTGGCAAATTAAGTGCCGTAAAATTGTGCCAATCATCCTCTACCTCTGGACCTTCACTTACATTAAACCCTATCCGTGAGAAAATATCAATAATCTGATTTTTTACCAGCGAAATAGGATGACGAGAACCCAAAGCTATTGGTGCGGCGGGTCTAGTAAGATCTCCATAATTTCCTTTCTCCTCTTCTTGTGACTCTAATTCTTCTTTTAAAGACTTCACCTTACCTTCTGCAGCAATTTTGAGTGCATTGATTGCTTGACCGAATTCCTTTTTCTGATCATTGGCCACATTTCTGAATTCGGCAAAAAAGTCATTAATCAGTCCTTTTTTACCAGAAAACTTAATTCTAAATGCCTCTACCTCTTCTTTGGTCTTGGCTTTGAAGGTATCAACCTCTGCAATATACTCTTTGATCTTATCTATCATCACTATTTTCTTGATATCACGGCAAATTTAACGAAATAAAATCATAAAAAAACGCCTTCTTTTTAGGTTACTGTATATATTATTAATCAATATATTCACTGACAAGAAAATAATTCACAATTGCTTCTTTCATCAAAACAGATTGTTCTCCCGCCTTAAGGCTAGGAAGCTTCTCTTTCATTTTATAGTGTGGCCATCCCTGATCATCAAAATACTCGAACTCATAATATCCGTAAGGTTCTAATAGACGGCAAATAGCGATATGCATTAAATCTAATTTTTCATCTTTTTTAAAAGCCCTATGAACCTGTCCCAATTCCTGAACTCCAATCAAATATATAATTCCATCTATATCTAAGTCCTCACCTTCTGCAAATCGATCCGAAAGTTTTGCAACCAGATGCTCCCACCGCTCTTTTAATTTCTCATCTCTTGCCATACAGCATTTTTCTTTTTTTAACATCTTGCCATCAGTCAAGACCAATTAACAAATGCTCTGTTATTTTATTCTCCAAAATCAAGTCCATTTAGACATACATCATCATAAAATTTTTGAATTCGGGTAAGGTAAACCCAAAGACCAAATCACTAACAACATAAAACTCTAGTCTTAATACAACCCATTATTATAGGAAAAATGGATTGTTAATGCCTTGAGCCTGCAAAAATACCACTTCGCCAAAACAATGGTTCATAAATAACAACAAAATAATTTGACTGAGAAATCAAATTCATTGATCCTTGAATCGATCCTTGAAAAAATTAAAAATCAGGACTGCTTGTTTTTTAGAACTTCTGTAAGTGCATCTCTATGCAAAAATCTCATCAATGTCATTTCGGTATTCGAAGTCACAAACCCTATTAGGTAATAAAACCCAATTCCCATCTTATATGCGCGATCATTCCCTTCTATATTTCTAAACTGTGTTATTTCACCTACACTTTCGGCGGTTTTTATAATCTCTAATACATCTTTGAGCGTTTTGTGTAGCGATACGTCATTTGTTGATTTAAAGTCTGTAGCGAATTGCTGAGAAATTTTTAGCTCCATATTACTCTGGGTTAAATAATTCATCTTCGTTTACTGTCTTGGCAACATGAGCTTGCTGCATAAGAAGTAATAAACCAATATCTTCTTTTTGACTCAAAGACATACTATTAATTTGCTGTTTTTCCTTTTGTTCGACATACCAACTGATAGCATCTTCCATTACTTTTTTTACACTAGAGTTGTCTAAGGCCGCTATTAGCTTAAGTTTCGGAATAATTTGCTCATCTATATCAATAATCTTTCTCATAAGATATGTTTTGTATATATAGTATATATTATATGCCAAATATATAAAATTTAAAAATAAAATTATTCATCATATATTTTACCTTTTCTCTGCTCAATTCACAGACAATCTATATTATAAATACAAAAAACATATTAGTAAAAACCTGTCAATAAGGAGAAAAGATCAGAAGCAATTATAAAACTTGAACTATATTTGCACATGGAAAAGTAATCTTCAGAAATATTTAAAAAAATTTAATTAAAATAACGTAACATTTTGTTTTTTCAAGACATAAACAGATATAACATAAAAACATACAAAATGAATAAAATATGGATATTCAGTGCATTGCTAATAAATACACTTATGGCTTTGGCACAAACCAATCAAATTATCGATAAAGAAGCAGCTACAATCTATCTTGGTCAAAATGGAGATTCAGGACCTCATGGCATAGTTTTCGACGACAACATTTCTGGAGAAGGCCTACAGATTTTTTATCGTACAACTCCTAATGCTTTAATCATAGAAAAGACTAGTGACAATAGTGATTTGTTTTCTATTGATTACGACACAGAATACGGATATTTTAATGGTAGAGTTGGAATTGGTTCTACTGAGCCCGAATCTATGCTTCAAATAGGAAACTCAGCTACAGTTAATAATTCCAATTACATAACGTTCGGAAAACGACTCAGTACTGTAGAGGTTAATCTACCTTTTATGGGCCATGACAGCTTTGTTGATAGAAATGACTTAGGATTAGGAACTAGAAGTACTAGTGGTCGTATTAACTTTTATACAGGAAATTCCTCTTCTTCGTTTGATAAAAATCAAATTAGAATGACAATTAAAGCAGACGGCAATGTAGGGATCGGAACATCAAGTCCGGATATGAAACTAACCGTCAAAGGAAAAATTCATGCAGAAGAAGTTAAGATAGATCTAAATGTTCCCGCGCCTGATTATGTTTTTGATAATAATTATAACTTAAGGTCTCTTGAAGAAGTTGAAGGTTTTATTATTAACAATAGCCACCTTCCTGAAATACCTTCTGCCAAAGAATTTGAACAAAATGGTGTGATGCTTGCAGAAATGAACATGAATTTACTCAAAAAAGTTGAAGAACTTACTTTATACACTATTCAACAACAAAAGGATATCAAAAAACTTCAAAAAGAGAACGAACAATTAAATTTATTAAATGAAAAATTACTAGAATTATATGTTAGACTTGAAAAACTTGAGTCAAAACAGTAAAAAATTAATTATTTGATCATTGTTATATAAAATAAGGCAGTAGTCAAAAACTACTGCCTTATTTTATTTCATTATTTTCTATTGATTAACTTGAAGTTTGCAGGCTTTATAACGGCACTATTTCTTAATACTGCATCAAATCAAACAATTATTAATAAATTACAGATTCTAATAACCTTAATTATCAATTTTTGACCCTGTAAAATTGTAATACAATACTATTTAGTTAATAACATAAGAGTATACGTTGTTTTTTTAATAACTTCAACAAACAAATGGTTCAAGTTAAATTTTGTGTTTTTTCGAATAAAACATAATATTGATCATAGACTAATAAACCTAACTAAAAAGACTTGCGTACAATAATTACAATAAACATTTAATTCGCACAAAATAGCACGAAAAACTATATAGATCTTCAAAAGAAACTATATTTAAACTTCAAATTTCTAGTTCAATGAATTACATAGATATTATTTTAGGGATTATCTTATTATGGGGACTTATAAAAGGGTTCAGTAAAGGCCTATTCGCATCTCTTGCTTCTTTAGTAGCCATAGTAATTGGCATCTATATTGCTGTACATTTTTCACATATAGTCGGCGGATATCTAGAAAAATATATTAACAGACAAGAAGGGACGGTAAAACTTATTGCCTTTGCAGTCACCCTTATCGGCGTTGTTATACTTATCTCGCTTGGCGGTAAACTACTTACCAAAATTGCAGATTATGCAGCTTTAGGAATTCTTAATAAAATTCTAGGTGGTCTATTTGGTATCCTAAAAATGGGATTTATTGCCAGCGTTCTTATTATTTTTATAGAAGCCATCAACAGAAATATAACTTTCTTAAAACAAGAAACTCTGGCGTCTTCTTTACTCTACAGGCCAGTACAAAGATTAGCTCCTATGATTTTACCGAATGTATTTAATACTACCAAAGATGATGACACACAAGTATAAAAATTCGACATTTATAACTATATCCTTACTACTAGTTAGCTCCCTGTTTGGTTCTTGTTCTTCTGATAATACAACCGCTGCTTCTAATACGCAAGATGAAACATCTCTTTCTTGTAATCCTGATATCAAAGTACTCACCTCTTTTTCTGATGAAAATGGTGTTAATTATATATATGAAGACGGAACTTTTTTTATCGTTGAAAACGATGAATGTACATTCATTCTACAATATTTTGAACAAGATTTTGAAAGTACAAACTATACTACTACATCCGAAGGAGTTTTTATTCGATTAAGTGAAAATGAGGCCTTGCCTGTCAAAAATAATTTTGAAGAAAATTTTCAGGGTTATAATTCTTTTACTGAACTGTTTTTGCAATCTTCAGATGACTACTTCACCAAACACTGGACAGGAATGACACTGCTTAGCCCGACTACACCTACTTTATCACAATACTCTGAGTTGATGGATTGTATTCTTGATGAAACTTGTGATTTTAATGATAACCGTATTGCGCTAATTGCAGACCCTTTACAGGCACAAAACACAATTTTAGAATTTAATGCTGTAACTCCCTCTGAGGACATAGTTACATCAAAAGCATCTATTCAGTCTACATTATCTTATTTTACGCAAAATGATGAACTCTGGTACCAAGCTGATTATTATTTAAAGGAAGGTACTCCTTATAGCATTGTGGACTTCGAAAATAGTTACTTTTTCGGGAGCCCAGGTCCTAGGATCGTAATTAAGAATGACCTTTTGACTTTAGAAAACAAATTCGGAACCAAAATTCAATACCAGCAAACAAATAACGTATCTGTACCAAGAAATCAATGGTTTACCATAAAAGTATTCCTAAAATATAATGACACTGATACTGGTGAAATTAAAGTATGGCAGGACAACAACTTAATTATTAACTCAACCGGTATAAATCTCCCTACGAGTAACTCTATACAAAACGTTATAGAACTTGGCATTACTGCCACAAATGAAGCTTGTATACTATACTTAGACAACATAAAAATAGCCGACGCTCCCTTTTAGTTTGTTTTCACACAATGTATAAGGCAACACCAAATCGATTACCCTATTTCATATTATACTTAGGACCTTACCGAAACTGTAGTTTTCAAATATTTAACACATTCTGTAAAATCTTTAAAAATATGTTCTTTTGGAATAAGGTCAGGAGTAATACCTATGCGCTCCATCATATACCTAGGTTGTTTTAACAAACCTACAAACAACACATTAATATTTTTATTTTTTAATTCAAGCAACATCTCTTCCATAGCATATAGACCAGATTGATCCATATATTGCATTCTTCCTAGCCGTATAATAACAGTAACAGCGGAGTCTGGTATCTGAGCTGTCAATTGCTGAAAATCACTTGTATAACCAAAAAACAAGGGGCCTTTGACGTGTTTGATAAAAACCTCTTCTTCTAACTTATCCGGAAAATCCAATTCATCCTTCCATTTTTCCTCTTTTAAAGGTTTTACATCAGATGCTTCTGCTGTTAAATCCCCTATTTTCTTCATAAACATTAACGAGGCAATTACCAATCCAATACCCACTGCATAAACTAAGTTCCAAAAGGTAGACAACACTAAAACAATAACCATAATTAGTACCTCTGAACTTAAACGTATTGGACCTAACTTTATGTCTCTTGGCAAACTTGTGATCGCCTTAAGCCCTTTATAATCCATAACCCCTATACCTACAGTAATTAATATCCCTGCCAATACAGCCGCAGGAATTCTAGAAGCAACAGGCCCAAACCCAAGTACAACTATAAATAACACTATTCCTGCTACCATTCCTGATAGTTTTGTTTTTCCGCCAGAGTTAATATTTACAACAGTTCTAATAGTGGCCCCAGCACCTGGAATTCCGCCAAAAACTGCAGCAATACTGTTTCCAATTCCTTGACCCAATAGTTCTTTATTTGGTTTATGCTTCGTCTTTGTCATATTATCTGCTACTACACTAGTCAAAAGAGAATCTATAGCACCTAATAGGGCTAATGTCAATGCGGTAAAAATGTATGGAGTAATATTTTCTAAATTAAAACCTGTAAAAATCTCTAATTTAGGAATCGGAAGACCACTAGGTATTTCTTCTATCGGTCGATAATCAAACCCAAATCCAACCGCTATACCAGACATAACCACTAAAGCAACCAGTGTACTCGGAATTATTGTGGTAATTCTCTTAAACCCGTAAATTATTAAGATAGTACCTAATGCCAAAAGAAGTTCTAACCAATTAATATTGCTTAATGCTTTCGGAAACACCTTTATAGCACCTAAAGCCCCCGAAGCTTCCTTTGCCGCTAATATTTGCGATTCTTTTAAAATGTTATCCTGAGAAATTTCCCCTGCTCTGCTAATGGTTTCTTTAAAATCCTCAAGAACTAAAATTCCTTCTCCAGCCTCTTCTTTAAGAATATTTTGTAAAATTACCTCTTCAGCTTGTGGCTTGAATCTGGCTACAAACTCTTCATCTTCCTTGGGGTAATAACCCAAAGATGGCAATATCTGCGTAAGTAATATAATAACACCAATTGCAGTCATAAAACCAGAAACTACAGGATAAGGAATATATCTAATATATTTACCAGAACCGACAAGACCCAAACCTATTTGCATTAGACCAGCAAGCAAAAATACGGTCAATATAGCAGGTAAGGCTTTTTCTAAGCTACCATCGTTTGAGGCAATTATATCTGCAATAACAACCATACTTACGGCAGTCATAGGCGCTGTTGGCCCAGAAATCTGTGTGCCTGTACCACCAAAAAGTGCAGCAAAAAAACTAATAAAAATTGCACCATATAATCCGGCACTAGGTCCTAGACCAGAGGAAACACCAAAAGCTAATGCAAGCGGCAATGCAACAATTCCTGCTGTTAAACCACCGAACATATCTCCTTTGAGATTACTAAAAAAACCTTTCATACCTATCCTTTTTAATCTTTACTCTACAATGATAATAAAACAATTAAAAATTAGCACAAAAAAAGCCAAGACATTGAGTGTCTTGGCTTTTTTTTAGAAAGTCATGTCTTGTCCTGAAATAGCGTTACAATT
>NZ_JACC01000030.1 GCF_000520955.1 Aquimarina pacifica
TAGATACAACCACTTCGCCCGATGTTCCTACAGATGCCGGTAGTACTGTAGAATGTTTATCAGATGCAGTACAACCCACTGCTCCTGTGGTTTTAGATGCATGCGATGTTGCAATTACTCCTGTGATTACTGAAAATACAGATCCCGTTTGTGAAGGTTCAAAAATCTATACCTTTACATATACTGATTGTGCTGGCAATGTTTCTGCATATGTCTATACGTATACAATAGATACAACCACTTCGCCCGATGTTCCTGTAGATGCCGGTAGTACTGTCGAGTGTTTATCAGATGCAGTACAACCTATTGCTCCTGTGGTTTTAGATGCATGCGATGTTGCAATTACCCCTGTGATTACTGAAAATACAGATCCCGTTTGTGAGGGTTCAAAGATCTATACCTTTACATATACTGATTGTGCTGGCAATGTTTCTGAATATGTCTATACATATACAATAGATTTAACTACTACACCAGATGTTCCTATGGATGCTGGCAGTACTGTAGCGTGTTTGGTCGATGCAGTACAACCTATTTCTCCAGTGGTTTTAGATGCATGCGATGTTGCAATTACCCCCGTGATTACCGAAAATACAGATCCCGTTTGTGAGGGTTCAAAAATATATACTTTTACTTATACTGATTGTGCAGGTAATGCTTCTGCATATGTCTATACGTATACAATTGATACAACCACTTCGCCCGATGTTCCTGTAGATGCAGGCAGTACTGTCGAGTGTTTGTCAGATGCAGTACAACCCGCTGCTCCTGTGGTTTTAGATGCATGTGATGTTGCAATTACTCCTGTGATTACCGAAAATACAGACCCCGTTTGTGAGGGTTCAAAAATCTATACCTTTACTTATACTGATTGTGCAGGCAATGTTTCTACATATGTGTATACGTATACAATAGATACAACCACTTCACCAGATGTTCCTGTAGATGCCGGTAGTACTGTCGAGTGTTTATCAGATGCAGTACAACCTATTGCTCCTGTGGTTTTAGATGCATGCGATGTTGCAATTACCCCTGTGATTACTGAAAATACAGATCCCGTTTGTGAGGGTTCAAAGATCTATACCTTTACATATACTGATTGTGCTGGCAATGTTTCTGAATATGTCTATACATATACAATAGATTTAACTACTACACCAGATGTTCCTATGGATGCTGGCAGTACTGTAGCGTGTTTGGTCGATGCAGTACAACCTATTTCTCCAGTGGTTTTAGATGCATGCGATGTTGCAATTACCCCCGTGATTACCGAAAATACAGATCCCGTTTGTGAGGGTTCAAAAATATATACTTTTACTTATACTGATTGTGCAGGTAATGCTTCTGCATATATCTATACATATACAATAGATTTAACTACTCCACCAGATGTTCCTTTAGATGCTGGTAGTACTGTCGAGTGTTTGGTCGATGCAGTACAACCTGCTGCTCCTGTGGTTTTAGATGCATGTGATGTTGCAATTACTCCTGTGATTACCGAAAATACAGATCCCGTTTGTGAGGGTTCAAAAATCTATACTTTTACTTATACTGATTGTGCTGGCAATGCTTCTGCATATGTCTATACGTACACAATAGATACAACCACTTCACCAGATGTTCCTGCAGATGCCGGAAGTATTGTAAATAGTATAACAGATGCAGTACAACCATCAGCTCCTGTCGTTGTTGATGCATGTAATGTTGCAATTACCCCTGTGATTACTGAAAATACAGATCCATTGTGTGATGGAGATAAGATCTATACGTTTACATATACAGATTGTGCCGGAAATAGTGCAGTTTATACTTATACCTATACCATAGATGTTACTGCTACGCTAGAAATAATGGATACTTCGGTTACTAGTTGTAGTAATGTTTCATTAGGATTTGATTTAAGTAGTCTAATTGGACTTTCGGATGTCACTTTTACATGGGTTGCAACTCCTAATGCAAATGTAACTGGGAATGTTGATGGAACTGGCACTTTAATTCCTGATACCATTCGAAACCTCTCTTTGTTAGATGAAGATGTGATATATATTGTAACTCCATTTAATAGTGATGGTTGTCAAGGAAATGATTTTGCACTTACTGTGACAGTATATCCAGAACCTGAAGTAGAAACAGTACCCACAGAAAATACTTGTAGTGATATTTCTTTAAATCATGATTTGCTTTCTGATGTAGATTTAACAGGAACTACTTTTATATGGCAGGCGATAGACAATATAAATGTTTCTGGAGAAACAACAAGTATAAGTACCGCTACCACTATTTCTGACTTGTTGGTTAATACCTCAGGGGTTGAGCAAATTGTAACCTATCAAATTACACCAAGAAGTACAAATGGTTGTGATGGAGAGGTATATGAGTATATAGTTACCGTTAGTCCAAGAGCAGAATTGCGCGTTACCAAGTCGGATTTACCAGCAGAAGATGGGAGTTATGATACCGTAGGAGAGGTTGTTATATATGAAATTATTGTAGAGAATATTTCGGGGGTCGAAATAAGTGATATTACAGTTCTTGATAGTAATTCGGATTCTGGCTCAGCAAGTCCGGTAGTCGAAATAACAACAATCCCAGGGTTTGGTCGTGCTATTTTTAGGGCAGAACATACACTTACACAAGAAGATCTGGATACGGGGCAAATAATAAATGTTGCAACTGTTCGGGCAAGTGATCCATGCGGAACTATTGTTAGTGTTGATTCTGATGATCCAGATACAAGTGTTCCTGATGATGCAACCATCGTAATCCTCGATCAAAAACCAGTAATGAGTTTTACTAAGCTTGCAAATCCTGCTCCAGATGGTTTATGGGATGAGGTAGGTGAATTAATTGTGTATTCAATGGTCGTAACTAATTCAGGTAATGTTACGCTAACAGATATCGAAGTCACAGACCCTAATGCCGATGCAGGAACTATTAATCCTACAACAATTTCGGTACTTAGTCCTGGTCAAGAGGTGGCTATTACCGCAGAGCATTTAATTACACAAAGTGATCTTGATAATGGAGTTGTTATCAATAGTGCAACAGTCACAGCCCTGGATCCAGAAGGAAATACAATTAGTGATTTATCTGATGACCCAAGTAATGATGAGAATAATGATGTAAACGGTAACGGAAATCCTGATGATGTAACAATCACGGTAATGCCGCAATTTGCAATTCTTGATATAACCAAAGAAGTTGATTTTAAAACCTATATGGACATTGGAGATGTTTTAAACTATATCATTGAAGTAACGAATAGAGGAAATGTTACATTGTTTGATGTTACCGTTGATGATCCCATTGTCACTTTTATAAGTCCTAATATTATTGATCAGCTAAAGCCAGGAGAATCTTTTATGATTGAAGCAGAGCATACTATTGTTCAAAATGATATTACAGATGAAATGGTTATTAATACAGCCACTGTTGTAGCCCTTTTACCAGACATGTCGACAGAGGTCTTTGAAGATTCTGATGATTTTACTGATCTCACAAATCTAGATGTAGACAATGATGGAGATTTTGATGACCCTACAATAAGTTACCTAGATTCTGATGATGATGGAATTATAAATATAGAAGATTTAGATGATGATAATGATGGTATTACAGATATAGAAGAACAAAATGATGATCCTTTCTTAGACACTGATGATGATGGGATTATTGATAGTCTTGACTTAGATGCTGATGGTGATGGGATTTATGATTACATAGAGGCCGGACACGGTGGTCAGGATATCGACGGAGATCATCGTGTAGATGGATTAGTGGGTGCTGATGGAATTCCAAATGACGTGCAGGATGCCGATAACGGAACTGTAAATTATGATCCGCTTGATACAGATACAGATGGTATAGATGATTTTCAGGAAGCAAATAATGCAAGTTCAGAGGATGAAGATGGTATTGAAATCTTTAATATAGTGACACCTAATGGAGATGGAGACCATGATATTTTCCTTATTTCAAATATAGAAGCGTTTCCTAATAATGAATTAAGCATCTTTAATCGATGGGGAGTTCAAGTATATTATGCCAAAGGGTATGGGCAAAATGAAGAGTATTTTAGGGGAGAATCAAGAGGTAGGATAACTATCAATAAAGAAGAACAATTACCTGTTGGAACCTATTTTTATATTCTTTCTTATAAAACAGAAGATGAGGTGACTAAAAATAAATCGGGCTATTTGTATCTCACTAGATAATGAAACAAATGATTGGTGTAGCAGGGGATATTTGTAATACGGGTTGATTGCTGACTTAGAGATTGCAAATAGTATTAATTATTATGTACACAAAATCAAAAAAATAGAGTATCACATGAATAGAATTTATTTCATCACGCTTATTTTTTTAATCATGATTACATTCCAGAGTTTCGGGCAACAAGATGCACAGTATACCCAGTATATGTATAACACAATGAGTATAAATCCCGCATACGCTGGATCAAGAGATGTTATCAGTATAGCAGGGATCTATCGTAATCAATGGGTAGGCATTGAGGGAGCCCCGGTTACCCAAACATTTACAGTTCATACTCCAGTTGGTGCTTCAAATAAAGTTGGACTAGGTTTTTCTCTTATTAATGATAAAATAGGACCAACCCAAGAGACGTATTTTGATATAGACTTTTCGTATACCATAAACACTTCAGAAGATGCACAATTGGCTTTTGGCGTCAAAGGAGGAGGACATTTACTCGATGTCAACTTCAAAAGACTTAATGAGTATACTACTTCTGATCTTTTGTTAGACACAAATATTGATAATAAATTTTCTCCTAATGTTGGGTTCGGAATTTATTTTCACAAAGAGAATTTTTATTTGGGGGCATCAGTGCCTAATGTTCTAGAGACAAGACATTTTGACGAATCTTCGAATGATAATAGAGCATCTTCGTATGTAGCAGAAGAACGTTTGAATTATTATGTAATAGGCGGATATGTTTTTCAAATGAACCAATCTCTTAAGCTAAAACCTTCCGTTTTATTGAAAGCGGTACAAGGGTCACCAATACAGCTAGACCTTTCTGCTAATTTGTTGTTGTATGAAAAACTGACTTTTGGGCTGGCTTATCGGTTGGATGCGGCATTAAGTGCCCAAATTGGTTTTAATATATCGGATAAAATGATGATTGGTTTTGCATATGATTGGGAAACTACAGCCTTAGGAAATACAGAATTTAATTCGGGATCCTACGAGTTTTTTTTACGATATGAATTTTTTAAAACCAACAGAGTATTATCACCTAGATTTTTCTAGCTTTTGATAAAACTTAGAACTATTCACTATCGGGCAATTGTGTTGCGTTTTCATCAAGTTTAAATAATACTTCGAATTTTGGTCTAGTCTGATTTACTGATATTTCCTCCTTTGAAATGTCATTTATTGTAAAACGAGATATATCAATTCCCTTTTCCTGCGTTAGGTAATTACTGACCAGTTCTTTTTGTTTGGCAATAACCTGCTGTAAGTCTAAAGCAATTTTTTCTTCTCCTAATAACCTACGTACATTTTCTGGGATAGAAATTGTTGGGTCAAAATTAGTTGTGTTATTTTTTACATACGTCAGAAATTCTGGATCTGTAGTTGGGATGTCATGTGCTTGTTTTCTAATTGGGATTTTATCACTTAAAGGAATTTCACTTTGTTTTAAATAATTTAATTTGGCAGTATGAATTGCTAAAGCATCCATCTCATATTCTATGTTATACAAGTGATTTAGTTCAATAACAAATTCAGGTTTTTTGCTTAAAACATTAGCGATAGAATTGAGGGATTTTAGTTGTGGTTTTCCCAAACCTATCTGACCACTATCAAAATACAGGTTTTCTAAATCATCTTCATTAAGACTCAATGCATTAGATAAAGCCCTAAAAGGAGAAGTAGCAAGTTTTACGAAGATATTTTTTATTACTTTCCATATCACTTTACCAAACTTGTATTTTGGGTCATTAATAGGACCTTCGATAGGTATTTCTAAGCTTACGTTACCGTCTAGATCACGTATGAGCGCAACTACAAGCTTCATTGGTAGTGAATAGCCAGAATTGGTTTTTCTTTTCTTGCCCACTTTAATTTTTTCAACAAAAATGTTATTGGTACTTTTTAAATATGAATCCTTGATACTACTTTTAGTAGTATAAGTTGTAATCCCTTCCATAAACGGGTGTGCAGTGTAGTATCTTCCGTAGGGACTAAACCTGTTCAAAAATAAGCCTTTTATACTCAGGTCAACATCCATGTTCTCAATTCCTTCTCGACTTACCGTTATATCTCCCTTCAGTTTTCCTGTAGAGTTTATAATACCATTAATATCAAAGTAAGCATGTTTGTTCTCTGGTTTTATATTCAATGACAATACGTCTAATTTCGTTATATCCATATAAAAAGGATCTTCGAGGGTATAATCATGAAATTTTAAATTAAAATTGCGCACAGAAATAGAATCCGCAGAATAAGATTTAAAAATATAATCCCTTGTCATATCATAGATATAAACAGAAAGCATTTCGAAAGGACTAACATAATATTCAGAGGTGTTTTTTTGCGTAGACGAAGTGGCGACTTGAGTAGAGTCATTTTGAACCAACCATTTTGTGAAGTTATCTCCATTAGGAAGATATTCATATTTAATGTGAAGGTTATCTACCAATATTTTATTGAAATCATAAAGATTTGATTGCGTATTAATAGAATCAATGTCTAATCGAAATGTTTCCATAGTTACCAGAGGTTTGCTTTCTGGATCAACTATTTTTAGATCAGATACTTTAATATCACCGTTACTTTTAAAGTAGTCTGATTTTCCTGTATTTCCTGAGATTGATAAGTGTGTATCTAACCGCCCTTCGAATTGGCTTAGTTGAATTACAGAAGTCACATAGTTTTTAAAAGGAGATAATTGCCAATTATCAATTGCCGTATTTATCTTATAATCTGAATTTTTGAGATTGTATACAGTATTACCTCGAATCCAGCCTCCATCAGGTTGATGAATTTCTATATCTGCATCCCAAAAAGTATCATTACCACTAAAACTCTCATCATGAATAGCTATTGAATCTAATAGCAGTGTACTACCAATAACCTGATCAGAGTATTGAATACTTGAATTAATTATATTGATATTCTTAAGAGTAAAAGATGTCTCTTCTTGAGATTCAGTATTACTATCAGAATCAGAATCAGAATCTAACAGATCCGAAAAATTAAAGTGACTTCCATTCTGAACAATATTACCAAAAAGATTTTCAACTGTTATTTCTTGAGTGCTTATTTGAGATTTTAATAAAGGCCATGAATCAAGGTTTATAAATAAACGATCAAAAGAGACAAACGTAGAATTAGCATCTGGTTCAGTAACTTTTACTCCATTGATAGTAATTGTAAATAAGAGGGGATTAATAGAAAATTTTTGGATGGTAATATCTCTATTGATCCATTCTCTATCGTGATCCTCAATATAATCAACAATGTACTTCGGTGATATGAGACAAGCTGCTACTAATAAAATAATAAAAGCACCAAGAATAATTGCTATCCATTTAAGAAATTTAAGTGCTTTTTTACGAAGACTCATACAGTTAAGTTAATAGGGTAATTCTGTCTAAAAATATATTATTTTTTTTTTCATGACAAACTTTATTCGGATACATTTTAGAACTGCAAAAATAATTATAAATCCTTGTTTTTGAAGGTTGTTTTACTGAAGAAATGATAATGTCTACTGAGTAATATTCCTTTTTTCTTTTTGGGCAATATATAGACAGGTGAGTCAAAGTCTTGATTTGTCTAACCAACAATTGTTTTTTTCTATCCAATTACAGATTTACCACGACCAGTTACAAGTTAGAGCTTCTGTTTTTTGAGTATTGGTTCTAATTTTCAGAATGTATTCTAGTATCAACTTGTAGCCAATGAGTATCACAGGCACATTTTGAATACCTAGAAAATAATCACTTTAAATATGTAGATTATGGAAACCAGCCAAAAAGATGAAAAGAAAAATGATGTACAGGAGTCTCCAATTCCATCAATTAATTTACCAAAAGGAGGAGCAGCAATTTCGGGTATTGGAGAAAAATTCAAGGTAAATTCTGTAACAGGTACAGGGTCATTAAGTATCCCGTTAACATTTAGTTCAGGAAGATCAGGTTTTGCCCCTCAATTGACATTAAGTTATGATTCGGGTAATGGGAATGGAGTTTTTGGATATGGTTGGGAAATAGGTGTCCCAGCTATTAGTAGAAAAGTATCCAAAGGCATCCCTAAATACGATAATAGCGATGTGTTTCTTATGTCGGGTGTAGAAGATTTAGTTCCTTATTTACAAGAAGAAGGTGCTTGGGTGCAATTAGAAAGAGAAGAAGAAGATTATCATGTTGTTAATTATAGACCTCGGTTAGAGGGGCTTTTTTCTAAAATAGAGAAATGGAAAAACAAAAATACGGGTCTTTCTTATTGGAAAACGGTTTCTAAAAAAAATATAACTTCTTTATATGGAGTTTCTGAAGAGGCACGGATATATGATCCTCACGATAAGAAAAGAGTATTTAAGTGGTTAATTGAGAAATCATTTGATGCAAAAGGAAATGTTATACAATATGAGTATAAACGCGAAAATGCTGACGGGATTGATGTCGCGAATTCTTTTGAGGATCACCGGTTAAAAGAGAAAAATGGATTCAATTATGCATATCTTAAATCAATACATTATGGCAATAAAGTAGCAGATCGGGATGATGAATTTCATTTTTCGGTTGTATTAGATTATGGAGAACATGATTTTACTAATCCATCAATAGAAGAAGTTACATCATGGGATGTACGTAAAGATCCTTTTTCGAGATATAACAGCGGTTTTGAGCTTCGTCAATATCGTTTATGTCAACGCATCTTATTTTTTCATGACTTTCAAGAATTGGGAGAAAATCCTGTTTTAGTACGTTCGACGACACTAAGCTATGAAGAAACGAACAAAGCCAGTATTCTTAAGGCTATAGAACAAAGCGGTTATAAAAAAATAGATGATGGTACTACTAAGGTTACGTCTTTTCCGCCAACAACGTTTTCATATATAGAGGCGAGTATAGACGATGAGGTAAAATCGATTGCTCCAGAATATCTGGACAACTTACCATTAGGTATTGATGGAGGAATATATCAGTGGCTGGACCTCGAAGGAGAGGGCTTACCAGGCGTTTTTACCAAAATAGCGGGAAGTTGGTTCTATAAAAATAATAGAGGCGAGGCTACCTTTACAGGAACTAGGCAAGTAGCAGAAAGACCTAATGATGTATCAGCTACCAATATGCAACCAGTTATTAGTGATCTTGACGGAGATGGTATAAAAGAGGTATTAATTAATGGGGCTAACATAAAAGGATATATAAATCAAATAGATCATGAATGGCAGCATTTTATTCCTTTTGAAGCGTGTCCAGAAATAGACTTTAAGAACCCTGAACTTAAATATATAGATCTTAACGGAGACGGTCTGGCGGATATATTAATTAACGAGGATGAGGTGTTTACTTGGTATCCTTCTAAAGGGAAAAAAGGGTATGGTGCTCCAGAATATATACGTAAGGCTTTAGAAGAAGAAAAAGGTCCCAGAGTCGTATTCTCAAAATCGCAACAAGGAGTATATCTGGCAGATATGAGTGGAGATGGACTTAGTGATATTGTACGTATCAAAAATGGAGAGATTGCATATTGGCCTAATTTGGGATACGGGAAATTCGGAAGAAAAATTAGTATGGGTAACGTCCCTCATATGGATACTCCCGATCTTTTTGATCAAAGTCGTATTCGATTATTTGACATAGATGGCACAGGGACCACAGATCTCATTTATTTTAATGGTGAAGATGTAAAAATATGGTACAATCAGTCAGGAAATAGTTGGGGCTCAGAAGTAAAAATCAAGGCATTTCCAAAGCTTGATGCACAATCTTCTTTGACGGTAGTAGATCTTTTAGGAAAAGGAACAGGATGTTTAGTTTGGACTTCATCATTACCTGGAGATTTTGGAACCCAAATAAAATATATTGATCTGATGGAAGAAGGTAAACCTTACTTAATGACTTCAGTCAATAACAATATGGGTAAAGAAACCTTAATGGCGTATGGCTCTTCTACAGAATTTTATCTCGAAGACCTTAAGTTAGGAACTCCTTGGATCACAAAACTTCATTTTCCTGTACATGTGTTAAAACAAGTTACAGTGATAGATCATATTTCTTCATCACGATTGTTGAGCAGTTACAAATATCATCATGGATATTATGATGGCGAGGAACGAGAATTTAGGGGATTTGGCATGGTAGAACAAATCGACAGTGAATCCTTTGATACGTATAATACCAGTGATGAATTGGACATGCCACCGATTTATACAAAAAGTTGGTTTCATACCGGTGCTTATGTTAAACAAGGAGTGATTTCAAAACAGTATACTGATGAGTACTTCGATGGTGATTCATTAGCACATGAATTTCCGGATAGTAGTATTGATAAAGTAGCCGAAATGGATTATGATCATGTGCGTGAAGCCTATCGATCCTTAAAAGGAAAAACACTTCGACAGGAAATCTACACATTAGATGGTACAGATAAGGAAGTGATTCCATATAGCGTGGTAGAAACTAATTTTAGGGTCATACAGATGCAACCAAGGGTTGACAAAAAATGCGGAGTTTATTTGACCTTAGGTAATGAATCGCTAACCTATTCTTATGAACGTAATACAGAAGATCCCAGAATCTTACATACTATTCTTTTGGACACTGATCACTATGGGCAACCTTTAAAAGCAATAGAAATAGCATACCCACGCCGAAGTATAATTCTTGAAAGGTATCCTGAACAACAGCAATTATATGCTACAGTACAAACGAATACCTACTTTAATGAAGAAGAAGACTTTTATCTATTGGGAGTGGGATTAGAACAAAAAGGTTTTGAGATCAATGGATTGGTTTTGGGTGCAAACGATTATTTTAATATCGATGATTTAAAAAATCAACTTTTCGGAATTTTTGATGAGGATGTAATTTTATCGCACGAAGAATCATTTACCAACGGAGTAGAAGCAAAACTCTTGTCATGGGCCAAAAACTATTTTTGGGAAGATGAAAACACAGCACTTCCATTTGGAGAAGTTTCTCCTTTGGCTTTGCCACATCATACAGAAAGTGTGGTAATGAGTACTACATGGGTCAGTGAAGTGTATGATACAAAAGTCAACGATAGTATAATGACAGATGCAGGGTATATACTAAACGAAGGGTATTGGTGGAACCCCGGAACTATCGTGGACCATCTCGATAGAAATTCATTTTATCTTCCCTACAAAACTACCGATCCTTTTGGCAATCAAAATCAGGTAGTTTATGATGACTATTTTTTGACCACAATACAAAGTATAGATGCCATAGGTAATATAACTTTATCTGAAATTGAATACCGAACACTTTCCCCTTGGAAGGTAATCGATAGTAACGAAAATGTCAGCGAGGTTTTAACGGATCCTCTAGGAATGGTAATAGCTACTTCGGTATATGGAACACTAGAAGGTTTGGATAAAGGAGATATTCCTCTTTCATTTTATCAGGAACAAAGCAATTTTACAATAGAAAATATAGTAGAAGATCCAGCTAAGTTCCTTCAGGAAGCAACCAGTTTCTTTTATTACAATCTTGATGCCTGGATTGATGATCAACAGCCACCACATTTTATAAATCTGTTACGTGAGACGCATGGTAGTGAACTAGATATAGAAGCAACAGCAATACATATTCATTTGGGGTATTCTGATGGTTTCGGACGCGGTTTACAGCAAAAAAGTAAGGTAGATGATGATACTGATGGAAACGAGCAATGGCTCGTGTCAGGAAGAACAGTTTATAATAATAAGGAAAAACCTGTGAAGCAATACGAACCATATTATAGTGATGCGTATGCGTATGAGGATGAATCTGTAATTGCTCCTGTTGGTGTTACTCCTATTATCTATTATGATCCACTAGGTCGATTAGTCAAAACCGAAACTCCAAAAGGGTTTCACTCTCAAGTAGTATTTGATCCCTGGCAAATAAGTACCTATGACGAAAATGATACAGTCAAAGATTCGACCTATTATTTGGATCACATAGGAGCGGGAGACGAAGAAGCAGAAGCACTGCAAAAAGCAGAAGTTCATTACAATACACCATCAGTAGTCAAATTAGATAGTCTCGCCCGCAAGTTTATGACCTTACAATATTTAGAAGAAGAGGCTACCCCTTTAATAACATATACCACATTTGATATACAAGGTAATCCGCTCAATACGATTGATCCTAGGCAATATATGGCTAATCAAAGTAGATCAGAAACCGATAAAGTATATAATTTTCAGTATCAATATGATTTGGCAGGAAATGTCTTGTATACCCAAAGCATAGATGCCGGAGAAACCTGGGGGTTGATTAATGTAGTAGGCAATCCAGTACATGGTTGGAATGCCCGAGGGTTTCATTCCCAAAACAGCTATGATGCCTTACAACGTCCCATCAAGATCACTTTAGATGGTAATGGATTAGATCAAATTGTACAACGACTGGATTACGGAGATTTAGAAACCAATGCTGTTGATAAAAACCTTAAGGGACAACTCATAAGGCATTATGATGAGGCGGGATTAGTAGAAAACTTACTTTTTGATATCAACGGACAACCGCTACAATCTAGTAGAACACTTCGTAAGGACTACAAAAACGAAGCAAACTGGAATAATGTTTCAATTGTCCATATGGAAACGGAGTCTTTTACATCGACTATCGAATATGACGCTTTAGGAAGAGCCATAAAAGCAATACAACCGGATGGTAGTATTTCAAAACCAGGTTTTCATCAGGTGGGATGGTTAAAAAATGTAGAAGTACAACTTAAAGAAGAAACTGACTTCACATCATTTGTAGAAGCGATTGAGTATAATGCCAAAGGACAGCGTACCAAGGTGATATATGGAAACGGTGTGCATACTAGGTATGTGTATGAAGAAACTACATTTCGTTTAATTAACCTAAAAACTACTCGGCAAGAAGATGATGGCAACCTGATAATATTACAAGATATTAGTTATGTATATGATCCGGTAGGTAATATTGTTAAAATCATAGATAATAGTCATGAAAAAGTTTTTACTGCCAACCAAACTGTGGATGCAGAATGCACATTTGTTTACGACGCTTTGTATCAGTTAAAAGAAGCTACGGGTCGCGAACATTTGGCACTTTCTAAAACCGATTATCAACAACGCAGTGATATCTTAAAGGATACCCATTTTGCGAATATCAATGATACCAACCAATTAAGAAACTATAGCAGAAAGTATACTTATGATGATAGTGGTAATCTAATACAACTTCAACATATTGGCGAAAATTCCTTTACTCGTGACATGACTGTTTCTGATGTGTCTAACCGAACCATTACTGACGAAATGGATCATGATGGTACAGTAGAAAGCTATTTTGATGCCGGTGGTAATATGCAACAGTTAGAACATCTACAAGGTATCGAGTGGAATTATAGAAACAATATTGCATCCGTCACAATTATAGAGAGAGAAACCGAAAATGATAGCGAATATTATGTCTATGATGCCTCTGGGCAACGCATAAGAAAAGTAAAGGAGACCTATAATAGTTCTGGGGATTTGCTATCGAAAGAAGAAAAAATATATCTGGGGGGATTAGAAATCAAACGAAAATACCAAGGCGTTAATGAGGTGTTGCAAGAAGATCGCTCTGCCTTGCATGTGATGGATGATCAGAAGCGTATTGCCATTGTATATTATTGGGAAACTAGCAATGATAGCGCGGTGACTATCGAACAAAATAAAATTCACTACCAACTAGGTAATCATTTGGGTTCGGCCTCATTAGAATTAGATGTAAACGGACTATTAATTTCCTACGAAGAATACTTCCCGTTTGGTGGCACTGCGTTTACAGCTGGTAGTAGTGCTACAGAAGTAGCCCTTAAACAATATCGATATACAGGTAAGGAACGAGATGATACCACTGGCTTATATTATTATGGAGCACGGTATTATGCTCCCTGGATGGGTAGGTGGCTTAGTTCTGACCCGGCGGGAACAGTGGATGGGCTGAACTTGTTTCGGTATGTTAGGAATAATCCTGTAAGTTTTAAGGATGAATTTGGTTTTCAAACCTGTTCACCAGGTCAATTCCAGGGATTTGTTTCAGAAGAGGAGCAGTATTATGAAGTTTATTTAACAGATGAAAATACCTGTCTCTCCGAATCTATGATTTTCGAGTTGGATTCAGATTCTACGATACTGGTACATCCGGGTGAAGAGCAAAGTATTCCACTAAGTTCAGTGTTGTTAAACCCAGTTGATAATCCAGTTAATGAAGAAGTTATAGCAGAATCAATGCGGCATATGGATTCACCGATTACAACATTAGAGTATATTTCAAAAGGACTATTTCCCTTACTAAATCCTGAAAAAACTTGGCAACATATAGGACCTAAGGCTTCAATTCCTGAAAACCTTAGAGAAGAAATTGATGTAATAGAACAATATCCTAATCTGTTACGTGAAATTACTCTTTTTTATCAAGAAACTGGTACAACTCCAACTGTAGAGGTTCGAAATGGGATAAACACTGATTCGCCTCATGAAAAGTTAATTTACGAATCTTTCATGGAGAGAAAGAATTCACCACAACCTAGTTTGAAAGATATTGCTGTTGTCGAGGATATGTTTGGAGACGAAAGACAAACTATTGGTCATACTGAATTCTACAGAGGTAATTTTGTAATAATCGGTGAACCTGTTGAGGTTTTCAAAAAAGATGGGACTTTTACTCATCAATTCAAGTTAACTGTTACTGATTCTCTTGGTTTGCAAGGGAATGAACCACAACCGCTTAGATATTTATGGGATATTGGACTTATAGGAAGTCTTGATGTTATTCTAGGCGAAATTTTTGCAGGAATTAAAACTGATGGGACAGTTTCTATTTGGCCTTGGTTAGCAGTTTCTGGAGGATCAGTGAGGGGACAAACTGCAAATTCAAGACAGGGGAAAAGTTCTATGGCTCCTATTCGACATCCTTAAATTATTTAAAGTAAAAGATCTCTTCCAATACTACAATTTGAGGGAACAAATCGACCGAAAATAAAATGTTTTTAAGAACAAACACACAAATCATGAAACGATCAAACAACACCCTAAAAGGGACAATTATAGATAAAAAAACAAAAAAAGCAAGAGTACAATTACGAATTGAAGTCTGGGTACAAAAGATTAGGATTCAAAAATTGATAGGTACTTCGGTTACAGATCAAAACGGTCAGTTCGAAATAACATTAGACAGTAAACAACTATCAAAACTGCGTAGGGCAAAAAAAGCACAGTTATTTTATAAAATTTATCAAGATGAGCAGCAAATTTATACCACATCAGCAAAGGATATAAGTGCAGATGATTTTGTAACTACAACCCAGATCGAAATTGACCTGCCAACTTCAGAAAATATAGAGCTACCAGAATTGGATTCACTTGATACAACCGATAATCAATGGCAGGTAAAAGGTCGTGTTACTAACCCTCATGGTGAACCTGTTAATGCGTTAGTAAAAGCATTTGATGTAAATATCAAAGAGAATCAATCTCTTGGGCAAGGGATTACTGACAATGGAGTGTATGTGATATCCTATCAATTAGAACTTGGGGATGAGTCTTTGACCAATTGTAAACTACCAGATATTAAGGTCGAGGCATACCGAAATGATGTTTTAATAGCCTCATCAGAGATTGTCTATAATGCAGGGCAACTCACTACGATTGATCTAGTTATCGGAAATCAAGCATATAAGGGGCTTTCAGAATTTGATACACTAGAACAATTGCTCCAACCTTGTCTAGAAGGTCAGAGTCCCGAAACATTGACTGAAGCCCATATAGAGTATCTGGCTAATAAAACAGGTGCTGATCAACAAAGGATTACACTATATTCTTTGTCATATCGACAGAGCGTTCTTGTACAAACGGCACCACCTTTATTTTATGGTTGCTATCGCAAGGGATTACCTTATAGTTTGGATAAATTGACAGCACTAAAATCGCAAGTAATCAGAACTCGTATTCAAATGGCGGTTGATGATAATATAATCGATCAAAAATGGGTGGATGAGGTAGATGATTTTATGAGCTCGCTTACAACTTCGGGTATAAAAAGTGCTCTCAGTATAGATGCTGATACGACAAAAACTTCATTAGGAAAGGTGTTCACACAAATTAATATCCCAGAGAGTGATCAAATAGAAGTATTAACTCTTTATCTAAAAAATCAAGAAAATATACAGATTTTTTGGGAGGAATTAAGAAAGAATCAAACCTTAGGACAATATGAAAATCAACTACGATTAGTTCTTAAAATATCTGCCCTTACTCAACATTATGAGCCTGCGACCATAGCACTTATGGAGCACCCGATTTTTGATCAAAGCACAGATATCTCTCAATTGACCGGGCTTAGTACCTCAGATTGGAGTGCAATTACCAAAAGTATTGGGTCTGCTCCCGAAAATATTCCAGGTAAGGATGAAGAGCAGCTAGTCAATTACGGACTCTTGATGGAAAAATCAATTATGAGTGCATTTCCGACATCACATGTCGCAGTTAATATTAGTAAAAGTGACCAATATCAAAATACAGAACTGCCAAAGTTTTTTGAAGTAGCTACTGATTTTTCTTTTGTAGGGACTAATATCTCAGAATATGTTAATGGATTAAATGGAAGTATTACAGATAAAGAAACAGTGATCAAAGATCTTTCAAAATTACAGCGGTTATTCTATCTGGCACCAGCACATAATCGTTATGCAGTAATAGAAGCATTAGATTCAGAAGGACTTCATTCGGCTTTGCAGATTAAACGATATGGTAAAAAAGCATTCATCAACACTTTCGGTAGAAAAATAGGACAAACATTGGCTGCAAAACTCTATAGTAAAGCTAGTTATGTAAATGCTGCAACCATGAATCTGGCACTACAGTATAATGATCTTAGCGGAGGTGTACTTCCTCATGTTTTGCAAGGAAATAATGTCGAAAGTAGTAAACCAGAGGCATTAGGATTACCCGACCTTAACACATTATTTGGTGGGCAAAGTTTTTGTTCATGTAAACACTGTCGTTCTGTATACAGCGCTGCTGCTTACTTTGTTGACCTATTATCTTACTTAGGAGAACATTATGCGATTGATCAGGATCTGTCTACAGAGGATGATTTGGTCTATAAAGAAACTACAGGACTCGATCTTTTGTTCGAGCGTAGGGCTGAGTTGGGAGAGATTGTATTGAATTGTGAAAATACCAATACAATGATTCCTTATTTGGATATTGTAAATGAAGTATTAGAAAATGCAATTGCTCCGTTATTATCTGGCGCGGCAAATCAAACGACAAGTACATCAGAGGAGCTCAAAGCCAATCCAGAGCATATAAATTTGGTAGCCTATGAAAAATTGTCTGATGAAATCTTCCCCTTTTCACAGCCATTTAACCTCTTTAATGAAGAAGGGAAAGTGTACTTAGAGCATTTAGGTATTACACGAAATAAAATGATGGATACCTTTCAGTTTTTGGGTGGTATAAATGAACCCAATGATCAGGATAAATATGCAGTACAACTTAATTTAACTAGTAATGGAAAAGAAATCATAGTAGGAGAAACTACACTTGATACTGTTTCATACACAACAAAAGATTTTTGGGGAGTCGATGCAACCCAATGGCGAGTAGCATTAATCAATGTAAGAACTTTTATTGATAAAATAGAAATCTCCTATGAGCAGTTGCTAGAATTTCTACAACTCAACTTTGTAAATGCAACGGGTATCGTTAAAGTAAAATTTGCCCCAGAAGCTCCTTGTGATATTGATCAAGCCATATTATCTTACTGGGATGATAGTACAGAAAGTTTTTCTTCAGATCCGATTAATGAGAAATTTTTTATTCGAGCGCACTGCTTTTTTAGACTTCTCAATAAAGTGCCTTGGACAATTTTTGAGTTGGGTCGCATTATGGATGCTTTGGGAATAGAAAATATAACCGAAAGTTTTATTGAACAGATTGCCATTCTTCTACAAGTACAGGAAAAATTTGATATTGAACCCTTAGAATTGATAAGTTGGTGGACAATTTTAAACACACAATCTGATGAAAATAATACAAGCGATCGCTCATTTTACGCTCGGTATTTTCTTAATAAAACGGTGTTTGATCCACAAGAAATCAATGAAGAAACCTTTGTGTTTACACTAAACTCTGAGAAGACAGAACTTCTTAATAGTAATTATCTCATAAGTGATTACATGAATGAGATTGCGGCAGCATTACATATCAGTTCTCAGGATTTAGGATTACTTACAGAGACTTTGCGTACCGCAATAGATGAAGTAGATGACGCCCTGAATCTAAAAAACCTGTCACAATTATTTCGTTTGGTCTCTTTAATTAATGCGGTAGACATCTCAGTAGAAGAATATCTGATTGCAGTAGATTTTATAACAGGTACTCCTTTTGATTCAAGTCAACCAACAGAACTACTTTCATTTGTACAACAAATAGAACAGGTACAGCGATCTCATTTTAGTTTTTCAGAGCTCAGATACCTTCTATTAGATCAATATAACTCTACAGAAGGAATTGCTCCTGCTGAAGATCATATTAGTTCGTTATTTATTTCTTTACAAGAGGGAATGTCTAAGATAAAATCAGAGCATGAAGTAGTACTAGATGAATCAGGAATTCCTATCGATCCAATCGGGGAACTTTGTAAACAAAAGTTGTCATTACTCATAGAAACTGAAGGTTTGGATGCTGTAGTGACTCTGGTTGAAGCTACCGATGAACTATCTGCAGAGGATGAAGCGAATGCAGCTACCTATTTGTATTTTCTTGATGTTGACCAATTGATAGTTGATTTTGCTACTGAAACTTATAGCAGTATAGACACTAGATATGCCTATATACTCGAAAGACTTCTTGAGTATTTAGTGATTATCCAAAGTCAAAGTTTTATTATTCAATCCATAGCCGAAGATTTATCTATAGATCAGGATACTTCAGAATTGTTATTGACCCAATTACTATATTCTGCTAACCCGGCAATGGATCCTAATACTCCCATATTTACTATTACAGACTTTACAGATCCGGCATTTGCATATGATGAGTTAGTCGAGGATGAGGTATTTGATCTTTCTGAGTTTAGTATACAACATAATAGCTATTTGATGTTATACAAATCGGCTATGTTCATTACCAAGTTTGATCTTACAGTAGATGATATAAGCTGGACTTTTTTAAATGGATCAGGTATTGGTTGGATTGATCTAAATGAGATTACAGGAGCAGCGCCAGATGTATTTTTAGCTTGGCGTAAGACAGAAAAATTCTTCTATATGCGACAGCAATTTGCTCAAGGAGATACCACATTTTTTGACTTAATGGAGTATGCAGCGGACCCCATAGTACTAGAAACTGTAGAGACGGGTTACGAAGAAGAAGTAGATGCTTTTATTGCTGAATCTACCATTTGGACAGACATGGATGCAGATTTTTTGATCTTCTTGAATTTGGTGTCAGAAATTACTGGGTGGGAAAAGGATTCATTATTTTATTTTGCAAGTACAGAAGCATATTCTTTTAGTTTTGAAAACTTTAAAGATGAACAAGCGTTTTATCAATTGATGCAATGTTTTGAAGTACTCAATATTTTAGGTGCTTCGGCTCAGGATGCATGGAGCTGGATGGCTGTTGATCTAACAGTAGAAAATTCTGCTAATATTAAGCAAATCGCAAAATCTAACTATAGCCTTACCCAATGGTTAGATGTGGCCGCACCTTTGCGCGACATAGTACGTGAGAAACAACGTGATGCATTAACCGCTTACTTAATTCAGAATGGTGGGTTTAAAGATGAGAATGCCCTATACGAGTATTACCTGTTAGATGTAGAAACAAGTGCCTGTACAATGTCTTCGCGTATTGTACTTGCTAATAGCTCAGTACAATTGTTTGTTCAACGACATTTGATGAATTTGGAGACTGAACGTGTCGATTTGGATATAGATCGATGGGAATGGATGAAAAATTATCGGGTTTGGGAAGCCAATAGAAAAGTATTTCTATATCCAGAAAACTGGATTGAACCAGAACTACGTTTATCAAAATCCGAATTTTTTACAGATCTTCAAAATGCTTTGTTGCAAAATGATGTCACTGCTAATTTGGTAGAAAACTCGATAAAAGACTATTTAGAAAAGCTTGATACAGTTTCTAATATTGAAGTGTGTGGTTCGTATCATGAATATGAGGAAAAGGACGGAATCACTACAATAGATGTACTCCATGTTTTTGGGAGAACCAGCAGTGTTCCAAAAGAATTTTTTTACAGAACCTTTATTGATAACATGCACTGGACTCCATGGACAAAAGTGAATTTGGATATTAAAGGGGATTTAGTACCACTGGTTATTGATGGAAAACTACATTTATTCTGGATGGAGATGGTAGAAACACAGAGGGATGATGATCCTTTTATTGATTATGTATGGCAAATTAAACTCGCCTACAGCGAGTATAAAAACGGAAAATGGTTGGCAAAGAAAGTAACTGAAGAGTTCATAGAATCACCTGGGTTCAGCTATTCAGGAGTTCCATTTAATTTCTTTTTTGTTACCGAACAATTAGATTCTTACGTTAAGTTTAGGTTTAAATGGATCATAATTTCAGACGATGAGTACGAAGGTTCATTTCAATTTTATTATGCCACTAAAAAAATTAAGATCTCTCCAATGATACCCGTTGAAAACAATGAACTTTTAACCATAAAACCTACAGATAGTATTGTTGATAACATGGCTTATTTAGAAGGGGGATATCATAATTCTCTTGAACTCCCAAGCGCAAAAGTTGATGCCAATGGTAACTATGAAGGGAACGAAAATTATATAAAGGTTCTTGATGCTACACCTAGTCCATTCCGCATTCCAATTCCACATCAATATGAGGTATTTGTATCGCAGACCAATTTCTTTTATAATGATGATGATCGTAATTTTTTTGTAAAACCTTATAGTTCATTTGATTATGATTATACAAATGGTACAGGAAATTCATCTGAGGAATTAGGAACGCATCTCGATTTTTACTTGAACGAATCTGATATTGAAGTAGGTATTTTTGAGGAAACAATTTATGATATACAGGGAATAGAGGAAATAATATTGGATAACGGACCAAAAGACCAAATAGATCCGCTACCCACTTTTTTGACGAAAATAGCCCAGTCAACGATCACGAAAAATACGACAATAGACGAACCAAAAATTAAGCTAGAAACAAATACCAAAACTGCCGATACGAATTTAGAAAGTATTATGGTCAATCAACAGGTAGAACAATTTGAGTATTTAGGGATTAAAAAATATAGATTTCATAATTTTTATCATCCTTATATAAATGACTTTATCAAAACTGTTAATCTTGATGGAATTAGTGGGCTTTTAACAAGAGAAATGCAACAACAACTATTAGAATATTTCGATACTACTTATGATCCTACAGAAAATGTGCATACGACATATCCGATAAGAGAAGTTGATTTTTCTAACACAGGTGCGATGTCTTTTTATAATTGGGAATTGTTTTTTCATATCCCGATGCTCATAGCAGCTAGATTAAGTGAAAACCAGCAATTTGAGGATGCTCAACGTTGGTATCATTTTATTTTTAATCCATTAGATCGTTCTTCAGAAGTTTCTCCCAATAAATTTTGGCAGTTTATACCTTTTTTTGAGTTGTACAGTGATGGAGAAAGTGCTTCAGAGGATAGTATTTATAATTTGTTGTATGCACTCAGTTATATGGGGACAGATAGTGAACTGCTTGACAAGAAAGAAGAAGTAGAACAACAAATAAAAGTATGGCTTGATAATTCATTTGACCCCCATGCTATTGCAGCTTTAAGACCTGTGGCTTATATGAAATCTGTAGTGATGAAATACATTGATAATCTGATCGATTGGGGAGATCAATTATTTCAACAGGATACCATAGAATCAATTAACGAAGCGACACAGATCTACATCCTTGCAGCACAGATTTTGGGAGACAGACCAGAACTAATACCAGTAGAAGAAACCGAAGCACGAACATATAACCAACTTATTGATGAAGCAGGGGAGTTAGATGCTTTTTCAAACGCATTGGTTTCACTAGAAAATACGTATACTAGTGAAAATTCATTTAAAGATTCTTCTGTGACAACAGAATTATTGCCAACAACCTTGTATTTCTGTATTCCTAATAACCCTAATTTATTAGCCTATTGGGATACGGTAGAGGATCGATTATTCAAAATACGACATTGTATGAATATCGAAGGTATCGTGCGTCAACTTCCATTATTTCAGTCCCCGATTGATCCTGCATTATTGGTAAAAGCGCGTGCTGCTGGTGTGAGTATTGGTAGTGTACTTAATGATATGTATGCGCCATTATCTCATTATCGATATCGGGTGATATTTCAAAAATCACTAGAGCTATGTGCAGATGTAAAAACTTTGGGTACTGCTTTGCTAAGTGCTTTAGAAAAGAAAGATGCAGAAGAGATTACATTACTTCGAGCAGGACAAGAATTAAAGTTACTTCAGATTACGACGGATATAAAAAAGCTACAACTTGATGAAGCCCAAGAAACCCTTTCCGGGTTAAAAACTATGCGAAAAATTACAGAGTCAAGGCATGAGTATTATGTTAAGATTGAAAAAACGAGCGAAAAGGAAGCTCTTCAACTTAACAAATTGGAGATGGCCCAAATATTACAATCTATAGGCCAAGGCTATGATCTAGCTGCACAATATAGCCGCTTGATACCAGAAACCGAAGCTAGTGTACCTCCATCAGCGACTTTTGGAGGAGCTAATTTAGGTGATGCATTAAATTTTTATGGTAGCTATTATAGATTTTTATCCTCTATAGAATCTTATCAGGCAAATAAAGCTTCGATCGAAGCAAGTCATAATCGACGCTGGGATGATTGGAAACTCCAAGAAAAATTAGCTTCTAGAGAATTGGATCATATAGATAAACAAATCACAGCTTCAGAAATAAGAGTAGCTCTTATGGAGAAAGAAGTAGATAATCATATGATCCATATAGACCATAGTCAGGAAGTAAATGACTTTATGACCAGTAAGTTCACCAACAAAGAACTTTATGAGTGGATGAGTGGACAACTCTCTACTATATATTTTCAAAGTTATCAAATAGCATATGATTTGGCCAAAAAAGCACAAAAGTGTTTTCAATATGAGTTGGCTTCAGATCAAACCTTTATTGAGTTTGGTTATTGGGATAGCCTTAAGAAAGGGCTGCTTGCAGGCGACAAGCTTCATTATGACCTCAGAAGAATGGAAACTGTATATCTGGATCAAAATAAGAGAATGTTCGAATTAACTAAATCGATATCTCTATCCATGCTGGATCCAATGGCATTGATACAACTTAGAGAAGACGGTAGTTGCTATATCAATTTGTCAGAAGTCTTATTTGATCTGGATCATCCCGGGCATTATTTACGAAGAATAAAATCAGTACAGTTAACCATCCCTTGTGTGACTGGTCCGTATACCTCTATTAATTGTAAACTTACTTTATTAGATAATAAATGGCGAAAGGATACAAGCGGAGAATATCCTGAGAATATAGAAGAAGATTATGATACTCGCTTTGTATATCAAACAGGGGGAACACAATCTATAGCAACGAGTTCAGGACAGAATGATAGTGGTATGTTTCAGCTCAATTTTAATGATGAACGATACTTGCCATTTGAAGGGGCAGGAGCAATTAGCAACTGGCTTCTCGAAATACCGTCTAGCATACGATCCTTTGACTATAATAGTATATCAGATGTTATTATATCTCTTAACTACACTGCCAAGGACGGAGGAAATCTTTTGAGAGATAAAGCTAATGAAACACTAGGGCAGGCTTTGCAAGAAATGAGTTTGGGATCAGGGGAGGATGCCATAGGATTAACAAGAATGTTTAGTCTTAAACATGAGTTATCTAATGAATGGTATCGTTTTCTAAACCCACCTGTCGATCAAGAGGGGCAAAATATGGTATTGGATTTAGGTATTGAGAAATTTCCATTTATGTTTAGGGATGAGGGGATTAATATTACTAGTCTCGAAATGATAATGATTATAGCGGATTCCTCGATAGAGGAGGGCATAAGTCACACCATTAAGCTAGGTGTTATTATGCCTTCTGGTCAGGTTTTAACTTCTATGAGTGGCGAAGTAGAAACAGAAGGGATTCTATTATCTACTAATAATAATTTAGGAGGTCAGTTATATGAAGCTTCTTCAATGCTTTTTTCTGAAAACCCTGGAGAATGGATAGTTAGTGTGGATGAAGAAGAAATACCAGATATCCTAATTTTAGACGAAAACGATCACAAACGATTAGATCCCGAAATCGTAAAAGATTTGATCCTAGTGTTTAGATATTCAATTACCTGAGTGATCGTATTACAAACAACAATTTGTTTATTTCAAACTTAAAATTAGGATACTTTTATTTACATGATAAGTATATAATATCAAGACCTCATAGTTTTTTAAACTTATGAGGTTTTGAAGGTTTAGTAAGGAACTATAATTCGTTTGTTTTGAACCTGTTTTTTTAAGTTAAAAATGAATTATTTAGGGGGTATTACCCCTGTGGGTTTTTAGGATAAATTCATTAAATTGTTGGATATATTATAGAAGGAATTTCTATGTTTTTTTTAAATCACTAAAAGATGAAATCACCTTGTTACAAGAGTATTACTTTGGTTATTCTACTTTTTGTAAACGTATCCATAAATGCTCAATATCAAAAAAGAATAGATAGTTTATTGACATTGATTCCTCTCGCCAAAGAAGATACACTAAAGGTGCAGTTGTATAAACATCTATGTTGGAACTACGGAGGGCTTCGGACTGAATTAGAAGTTACTCGTGCATATGCAGATAGTACGTTTTGGCTTTCAAAGAAATTACAATATGAAAAAGGAATTATAGAAGCATATCATTGCTATGGTATGGTTAATCGATATGAGGGTAACTATCCAAAGGCGTTAGAATGCTTGCAAACATATGTCACATATTGTAAAAAAAATAACCATCCAATAAAAGAAACACAAGGTTGGTTTCAGATAGGAGCGGTATATCAATTAATGGGAGATTATGATAAAAGCCTTGCCCCCATGGAGTATTGTCTGCAAATTCAGGAAGAACATAAGGATTGGCACGGGTATGTCGCTACTATGAATTCTATTGGTATCGTCTATAAAAGAATGGAAAAATATGAAAAAGCTATCGAGAGTTATACAAAAGCAATTGCGGTCAATAAGAAATATAATCTAGGTAGAGACTTAACCTATATTTTTCATAATATAGGTAATGGATATACAGGATTACAACAATTTGATATAGCTCTTAATTGGTATCAAAAGAGTCTTGATCTTGCGAATTTGGCAGAGAATACGTATGCAATTACGGGCAATTTGACTGCTATTGGGCGGGCCTATAATTTGATGAATTTACATGATAAGGCATTGGTTTTTCAGTTAAAAGCGTTACAAATACAGGAGGATTCTAGCCAAAGAAACTCATTTTCTAATAGTTTACTAGAAATAGGAAATACATATATAAAACTTAAAAACTATAAAGAAGCAGAAAATAACTTGATAAAGGGGCTCAATATTGCTACAGAGATCAATGCGAAACAGCTAATAAAAAATGGGTATGAATATTTAGAAACTTTATATCTAGAAACAAAACAGTATCGTAGGGCATACGATTATGGTCAACGGTATCGTGCGATTAAAGATAGTATTTTTAGTGAAAAAAAGATTAAACAAATCAATGAACTGCAAGCGAAATATGAAGCTTCAGAGAAGGATAAGCAGATTACAATTTTAGCCAAAGAAAAAGAAATACAGGAGCAAGAAGCTAGACGTCAGGCTAGTATAAAAAGATATTCAATTTTGGCACTTGTGTTATTATTGATAGTTACAGGCTTATCTATATATGTCCTAAATCAGAGGTTGAGAACACAAAAAATAGTTGCTTTAAAGAATAATGAAATTAAAGAAATCAAATTTAGAAGGCAATTGTCAGAACTTAAAATAAAAGCACTGCAAGCACAGATTAATCCACACTTTATGTTCAATTGCATGAATTCTATCAATCAAATGATTCTAGAAGGTGATGCAAAAAATGCTTCTAAATATTTAACAAAACTGGGGGAATTAGTAAGGCGGGTTCTTGAAAACACAGAAGAACCAGAGATACCACTAAAAGAGGAATTGATTATGTTAGAGGAATATATGCAATTAGAAATACTTCGTTTTAGCGGAAAGATTCAATATAAAATGGATGTTCAAAAAGATATTGATCAAGAAAACACCTATTTACCGGCAATGATATTACAACCATTTGTAGAGAATGCAATTTGGCATGGATTGATACCTAAAAAGGAAGATGGCTTGGTAACTATTTCGATTGACCAACTACAAGATCAATTGGTATGTTTTATAGAAGATAATGGTGTAGGTAGAAAAGATAAACAAGAACAACGTAACTCTCTTTGGAAAAAGAAATCTTTAGGGGTTAAAATAACAGAAGAACGTCTTAATTTATGCAATAAAGAGTTTCAGAAGCAATTTGTTCATATCACAGATTTAAAAGATGTGTTAGGTCAATCAGCAGGAACTCGAGTAGAAATTAGCATCCCAATTTCTTAAACATATGATTAGAACCCTCATAATAGATGATGAATTACAAAGCCGTGAAGCACTAAAAAATGCTTTAGAAAAATATTGTCCAGAAGTAGATATAGTTGATGTTATAGACTGTCCTAGAAAAGGAGTTACAGTGATTCAAAACGAATGCCCCGATTTGGTATTTCTTGATGTACAAATGCCTGGTATGTCTGGTTTTGATTTGTTAAAAAAAATTCAAGGTTTTTATTTTGAAGTTATTTTTGTTACCTCTTATGATCATTATGCCATCAAGGCCATAAAATTTAGTGCCTTAGACTATTTGTTGAAACCAATAGATATAGAAGAATTGATTCGGGCAGTTGACAAAACCAAGAAAAAGATTGAACTAGGTCAGAGAAATTTTGGTTACGAATCTGTTTTAAATAATATTAAATATACTACCGGAAAAGTAGAAAAATTAGCCATATCAACACAAGAGGGGATGGATTTTATTAACACAGATTCAATTATTTATCTTCAGGCAGATGGTAGTTACACTAATCTTTATATGATCAATAATAAAAAGCAAATAACTTCAAAAAGCTTAAAGGATTTCCAAGGTGTATTAGAGAGTTCAGGTTTTTTTAGAGTGCATAACTCTTACTTAATCAATCTTAAGCACATACGAAAATATATCAAAGGCGAAGGAGGGTACGTAATTCTTTCAGAAGATCATCATGTTGATGTTTCTCGTAGACGAAAAGATAATTTCCTTAATGTTCTAGATAAGATTTAATTCTCATTCTTAATAGGATACATGTTTTATTTCTATTTCTATCTAAAATATAAGCTTGTGTATCTAAAACTAATGTATAATTCAGGTTAAAACATTATTTTTAATAAATTTATATAGTCTTTACATTCTTTGAATCCTTATTATACCCCTTTAGTCTTCTCTCAGAAAGAGCCCATTAACACCATGTTTCAAACAATACTGGGAGTTGTTCTTACTGTGGTTATTGTTTCGATATGTATATATTACGTGTTGAGATACCTAGAGTCTGTGTACGTAAAATATAAAGGAAAACCATATTTTATTCATTGGTATTGGAAATGTAAAAAGTTGCCATCTCATTTGCAGGAACTTTTAAACGATAATGATTTTTATAACCGATTAGATAGCAAACGTAAACGTTATTTTAGACATAGGATAGCTATGTTTTTAGAAAGCACGCAGTTTGTCGAAAGGGATGGATTAGTGATTAATGATTTTATGCGTATGCAAGTGACTATGATGATCATTACGCTAACCTTTGGTATGCGCCATTATCAATTAGATTATTTACGAACTATTATTCTATATCCATCATCCTTCTTTTCTATTCTAAATCAAACCGAAAATATCGGAGAATTTAACCCTAGATCAAGAGCATTAGTTTTGTCATGGAAAGATTTTCAAAAAGGAAACTTACATCAAGATAAAGGAAAAAGCTTAGGGATTCATGAGATGACTCATGCTATTCACTACAATTCTATAAAGAATAATAATATTAGTTCTGAGATTTTTTATGATACATTTTTGATGTTAGAAAAATACTTGGGAGAGTCAGAAATAAGAAAAGAAATTGTAGACTCAAAAATTTTGAGGGATTATGCTTATACAGACAAATTCGAATTTATAGCAGTGCTGGTAGAAGTCTTTATAGAGTCACCCGAGAAGTTAAAACAAAGTTTCCCTGAAATCTATGAATATGTAGCCCGGATGCTTAATTTTAGATATTTTGAATAATAAATTGAGGACACCATTCCTAAGAAACCAGTATCTTTATCACCATAATAAATTTTTTAATTACATATGAATATGGAAGAATTTCAGCAAGTATTGCCTGTTAGTTCACTTACTGATGACAAACGGGTTGCATTTTATAAAAAAACATATACCCATCTTGCTATGGCTGTATTACTGTTCGTAATTGTAGAATGGGTGTTTTTTCAGATAGAACCGATAGTAAATTTTGCATTCTCTATGACACAAGGTTGGCGATGGTTAGTAATGTTAGGAGGTTTTATGTTGGCTACTTCTTATGCTGAAAAAATGGCACATAAAACACATGATCTTAATAAACAATATCTGGGGTTACTTTTATATGTCGTTGCAGAAGCATTTATTTTTATTCCATTAATAGGAATGGCTATGATGATTGCAGAAAGTGGAGGAGCCAATATTTTAAATCAAGCAGCAATATTGACATTATCATTGTTTACAGGATTGTCAGCTATTGTATTAATAACCAAAAAGGATTTTTCTTTTCTAAAGTCCATACTAGCGATTGGTTTTTTTATCGCAATAGGCCTTATTGTTGCAGGAATGTTATTTGGTTTTAATTTAGGACTTTGGTTTAGTGTTGGTATGGTTGTATTAGCATCCGGATCAATTTTATATCAAACCTCTAATATGGTTCATAAATATGCAGAAGACCAATATGTAGGAGCATCTCTTGGTTTATTTGCTTCATTAATGTTATTATTCTGGTATATATTAAGTATACTTTCGAGAGAGTAGTACCATCAAAAATAAATACCATAAAATTAAAAAAAGCAAGTTCTTATATAAGAACTTGCTTTTCTGGTTTTAGAATATAAAAGAATATTAGTTAAGAATTAACCTTTTGGTAACTGTTTCTTCTTTAGTGCTTATTTTGATGAAATAGTTTCCCTTACGCAATTTAGATACATCAATTATCATTTCTTGGTTCTCATCAAAACTTTTTTTGAGTGCTTTCTGACCAGTACTATTTAATAAAGTTACAAAAATAGGCGTTGACATCATAGGGGGCACAACAGCTATTTTTACCTGATTTTGGGCAGGGTTGGGGTAGGTAATAATTTTTACTTTTTTATTGGTAGAAATACCTTTCTTTTTTTTTCGTTCTTTTAGTGTATAGAATTTATTCCCCTTTAAGTTTTTATACGTGTTTACGTTTCCCGAAGGCCAATAAATTATAAGTTTGTCAATCTTTTTTTGTTTTCCTAATCCAAAATGTGCTCTTAAGCTATTATGCCCCATAAATGAATTCGAGGCAGAGATTTCTCTTTTTTGCTTAATTAGTTTCCCTTTTATTCTTGTGTGTAGTTCTATTCGAGCCCCTAGTGATGCTTTATTAGAGTCATTACCAATAAGGGTGATATTTACAAAATTATTTCTCGTATCCAAATCATTCCTGAATAATCCTTTTATACCTCTTCCTACTACAAAAAAATCTAAATCTCCATCATTATCATAATCTCCAATTGTTGCGCCCGTAGAGCTCCCTAAGGTTGCAGAATTAATAAGGTTGTCACCACTTTCTGTAAATGTACCATCTCCATTATTGACAAAGTATCCGCTACCAGTTGTACTTGACGCCGTTATTAACACATCCAAATCCCCATCATTATCAAAATCACCCCAAACATTTGATAAGTTTTGATCATTTGTATCGGTAAAGGGAGTTTCTGTTGGGATGTAGGTTCCCGATTTGTTGATGTAGAACTTATTTTCGGTACCAGAATAGTTAGTAAGACAGATATCTAAGTCTCCGTCATTATCATAGTCAATAGCATTATAACATTGTCCATCTTGTAATTCTTCTGCAAATGAAAGATCAGCAGTGGTTAACTTTTGAAATCCTTCTTGCCCTGTTTCTACCTGTAAGTTTTTGAATAGAAAATCAGATTTGATCCCTGTAGGTCCAGCAGCAGGGCCGCTAGCAATAAACAAGTCTGTGTCCCCGTCCTCATCATAATCAATCCAATTAGATACGGTATATGCTGCTTTAGTAGTAAGAAATTCATAAGGTTCTGTTACCTCTGAAAATGTACCATCGGCATTACCCCTAAATAGTCTATTAGGAAAACTTGAGCCCCCTAAGAAACCATCAGCAAAAGTGAGAATGACATCTACATAACTATCGTTATTAAAATCACACCATTGTGTACTCCAGGTTGCCGAATTAATACCGTTTAGAATTGTATTAACTTCTGTAAATGTTCCTGTACCATCATTGCTATATATTCTTGTTTCTAGGGTAGAGGGAGCGGAAAATCTTGAGTATAATAGGTCAAGATCTCCATCGTTTTCATAATCTGCCCAGCTACATCCAACTAATGCAGTAGCAGTAGGAATTGAAGATGCACCATCGGCTATTCTGAAATTTCCATCTCCTAAATTTTCATAAATAGTACCTCCGTAAAATAAATCAAGTTTGCTGTCATTATTTATGTCAGTCCATGAGGTTCCAAAGTAATTACCCCCTATCGATGGATCAGAAACAATAGGGTTAATACTATCTTTTATCAATGTAAATTGTTGTGAAAAAGAAGCTATGGTCAAAAAGTTAAAAAAGAATAAAAGTAAAGTTCTCATACGCCCAGTTTTTAAAGAGTTATATCTCTAAATTTCCAAAAAACAGAAGGCTATAGGGTCAATAATTATAATTCTTTACCTTTTTAGAGGTTTTTGATGGTTTTGTTTTTCCTTTTATATTCTGAGGGTGTACAGTTATATTTATTTCTGAAAGCAGAATTAAATGTAGCTTTGTTATTAAATCCAACATCAAAATAAATGGTTTTAATACTGGTGTTAGAGTTTTCTAAAAGTAGTTTACTTGCTTCTTCGAGACGATATTCATTTATAAATTGATTAAAATTCTTTTTAGATTTTTCATTTATTAATTTTGATAGTGTATGACTAGAAAACCCCATACTGTCGGCTAATTCTACCAAGCGAAGATCATTGTTCAAATAAGGTTTTTCGGTTTGTATATAGGATAGTAATTGAGCATAAAATTCACTTTTTGTTGTATCCGTAAGTGTGGCTTCACTTTCTTTCTTTAAAAATAGATGAGATAATAATTCCCCATTAAAAATAGAAGGTTCTTTGTATACCATATATCCAATACTATAGATCGCTATTGTCATAGAAAAAGAAATGGCATAATCCCAATGAATTGTAAAGAATGAAAATTGTATTAATATATAGTAACTTGCATACGCAATGGTGAAAATTAAAAATAGATTAATAAGTAAAGAGGTCCATTTTTTTCGAATACTTTCGTACTCTGTTGGTTCATTATTTTTATGATAACGTATATAGTCCTTTGTAACTATTAAATAGATGAGTAATGAGAGAATAGCCAGCCACGGAGAGCGCATTGATTTATACATATAGATAGAAAGCCCTTCTTCTACACTTTCAAAATTTCGAAAACCTTCTGAAACAATTAGATAGTATGCGTTTATTATAAAAGATATACTTGGCGTAAGAAAGTGATACCATCGTATTTTAAAGTTTTTACTATAAAATTTGGTGATATAACTATAAAGAAGAGGCCCGAAAGCTAGATACCAACTAGTGTCAAAAAAATAAGCGTAAGGGTATTTTATTTTATAATTGGTCCAAAAAAAGACATATTGTAGCAGTATAAAAGAAAATCCTAGAATCAATAAAACGATAGGTAGATTATTAACTCTTCCTGCCTTATGAGTAACCAGAATACTACTTAAAAAGAACCCGAGGGAACTTGCAATTAGAAAAATGGATGTCCATGTATCAAAAGAAGGAATAGGAGTATCCATGCCTAAAACGTCTATAGTTTTATAATCTCTTTAAGTTCTTTAATCGTTTGTGTTGGGTTTTCGCTTTTGAAAACGAAACTACCCGCTACTAGAACATCTGCACCCGCTTCGATAAGTTCTTTTGCATTTTTATTGGTAACTCCACCATCAATTTCTATGCTTGTTTGTGCATTATTTCTTGTGATTATTTCTCGAAGTTGTTTTACTTTTTTGTAAGTGTTTTCTATAAATGATTGACCTCCAAACCCAGGGTTGACACTCATAACACATACAAGGTCAATATCATTGATAATATCTTCAAGTACTGTGACATTGGTATGTGGATTTAGGGCAACACCAGCTTTCATTCCGTTAGCTTTTATAGCTTGTAATGTTCTGTGCAAGTGTGTACACGCCTCATAATGTACTGTCAGAATATTGCTTCCAAGATCAGCGAAGGTTTTTATGTATCGATCCGGATCAACAATCATAAGATGCACATCAATTGTTTTGGTAGCATGCTTTACAATGTCCCGTAAAACGGGCATTCCGAAAGAAATATTCGGAACAAAAACTCCATCCATAATATCAATATGAAACCAATCAGCCTCACTGTTATTAATCATTTCTACATCTCTCTGTAAATTAGCAAAATCTGCTGCTAATACCGAAGGAGCAATACGTTTTGAAGCCATATAATATATTATTTGTGGCAAAAATACTATTTAAGTTTTGAATAGTATATTAAGGATGAGACATAAATTTTTGAAGAAGGTAATAGGTGCTTTTATAATGCTCCGCTTGATCATTTTGTTTTATAAGATTCTCGGGTATTTGTATAGGTTGATCCCCTAATCTGGTTGTGAATGAAGAATTATATTTGAAGAACGAAGAAGTGTCAATTTCTTTATCCAACATTTTGATTATGTCATAGTGCCTCGAATCTTTTTTTATTTTTTCGAATAGGACCAAAATAGTTTCTTCATCACCTTCTAAAATCTGAAAAAAATTTCCGTTAGAATACATTAATATCCCTGTGATACTATTTTTATTATTAAATTCTTCAACAAAATTAAATAACTCTTTTATATCAGAATTCGATAAACTCTTACTAGCAGTGCTAACGTAGCTAATGATATGATTCATGTTAATAGTATCTAACAGTTCTGAGGTATAATCGAAGATACGAATTTTGATACCATTCTAATAAAATTATGGATTTAGAATACTTTTATAATACCGTAAAAGTTGTTTTTATTTCAAAAAAGAAAGAAATATTATTTAGTTCTAGAAAACTGACTCATTTACTCATTATATTATATCATATTATAAGTCGATAGCATTTATTATTAAAGGTTTAGTCTAATACGCTGTTAATTCTTGTAGATGAGAGGTAGTTAAGCAATTTGAAGAAATTTTTGAACAATATAAGAGGTACTTTGATAGTGTTCGGCATTTTTTTCTTTCTCTTTTTGTAAAAACATATTTAAGTCTTGGTTGTACGGGTTATTAGATAATATTGTAATAAACGATGAGCCATATGTAGAGAAAGACGGAACCTCGATTTGTTTATCTAACATTTTGATAATATTATAATGTCTAGGGTCTTTTTTTATTTTTTCAAATAGCAGCAAAACCTTTTCTTTATCACCTTCTAAAATCTGAAAAAAATTTCCATCAGAATACATTAATATCCCTGTGATATTAGATTCGATATTAAATTTTTCTACAAAACTAAATAGCTCCTGTATATTAGAATTTGTTAGGTTCGAACTGGCTGTACTTACGTAACTAATTATATGTCTCATGGTACTAGTGGTCTCTAAAAGTTTTGGGGTATATTCTAAGGTACGAATTTTAGAGTAATTTTGGTAGAAATATGATTGATTTGGGTGGTTTTTTATTTAAAATATATTAATTCAAAACAAAAAAACCACCGGTAATCAGCCGGTGGTCATTCATCAATCAAAAAACGAACAGTTATGTTATAAAACTGTTTGTAATTGTAATTCAGGATTTTCTATCCCAAATAGGTTTTTAGTATTTTACTTCTAGAAGTATGTTTTAATCTTCTTATTGCTTTCTCTTTAATTTGTCTAACACGTTCACGTGTTAGGTCAAAAGTTTCTCCTATTTCTTCGAGTGTCATTGGGTGTTGGTCACCAAGACCAAAATATAATCTAATAACATCTGCTTCTCTAGGAGTAAGTGTTTCTAACGCACGTTCTATCTCAGTACGCAATGATTCGTGTAATAATGTTTTATCTGGGTTGGGAGACTCACCAGAATTTAATACATCATAAAGGTTCGAATCCTCTCCTTCTACAAGTGGAGCATCCATACTTACATGACGTCCAGAGTTTTTCATTGACTCTTTTACGTCATTAATAGTCATATCTAATTCTTTAGCAATCTCTTCGGCACTTGGTGGTCGCTCATGAGATTGTTCTAAGAAAGCATATGTTTTATTAATTTTATTAATCGATCCGATTTTATTCAAAGGAAGACGAACAATACGCGATTGCTCTGCTAATGCCTGTAGTATTGACTGACGAATCCACCAAACGGCATAAGAAATAAACTTAAATCCACGTGTTTCATCAAAACGTTTTGCAGCTTTTATTAATCCTAAATTCCCTTCATTAATTAGATCAGGAAGTGTAAGTCCTTGATTCTGATATTGTTTTGCAACAGATACCACAAATCGAAGATTTGCTTTTGTTAATTTTTCAAGAGCTCTCTCATCACCCGCTTTTATTCTTTGGGCTAATTCTACTTCTTCATCTGCAGTAATAAGGTCTACTTTTCCTATTTCTTGCAAATACTTATCCAGCGATGCAGTTTCACGATTCGTTACCTGCTTCGTAATTTTAAGTTGTCTCATTCTATGTCTCCTTGAAATTTAATTAATGAATACTTTAGGGCTTCATTTAATTATACGTTATATGTTATAAAAATGTTACAAAAAGGTTGTGTTATTTCTTTTTTTAGGTTGTAATGCCTTGTAAATAGGTTGTTTTGCCCGTTTTTTTAATAAATAAAAAAAGAAGTATAGATAAAAAAGCATCGATAAAATAAGTTTTATCGATGCTTATTGTACGTTTCTATGTTTTATCGAGATAAACATAGATACATATTTTTATTTGGTTGTAAGAAATTAACTTTCCTTTTTACTTGGTCTAGGTTTTCTTTCGTCCCGTTCTCTTGGTTTTCCTGAACCTTCTGGTCTTGGAGGTCTAGGTAACAGAGCTTTTCTTGAAACTTTTTCTTTACGAGTTCTAGAGTCAATACCAAAGTATTTTACATCAAATACATCTCCCATGTTTACAACGTCGCTCACATTTTCAGTACGTTCCCATGCTAATTCAGATACATGAAGAAGCACCTCGTTTCCTGGAGCCTCCATATATTCTACAACAGCTCCAAAGTCAAGCATTTTGATAACTTTAACCTCATATACACTGCCAACTTGTGGCTTGAATAGTAAAGAATCTATTTTTGCTAATACAGCATCAATACCCTCTTGACTTGTTCCAAGAATTTCTACATTTCCTTCTTCAGTTACAGGATCCTCATTAATTACGATTGTAGTACTTGTTGTCTTCTGTAATTCCTGAATTACTTTTCCACCAGGACCAATAAGGGCACCAATAAATTCTCCAGGAATAACTCTGGTTACCATTTTAGGAGCATGTGATTTAACATCTGCATTCGGAGCCGAAATAGTATCAGTAAGTTTTTCTAAAATATGAAGACGTCCATCACGTGCTTGTTTTAATGCATTGACTAAAATCTCATAGCTTAACCCTTTTACTTTGATATCCATTTGACACGCAGTAATTCCGTCAGAGGTTCCTGTTACTTTAAAATCCATATCACCTAAGTGATCTTCATCACCTAAGATATCAGATAATACAGCATATTTTCCAGAATCTGCATCAGAAATAAGTCCCATTGCAATACCCGAAACTGGTTTTTTCATTTGAACACCAGCATCCATTAATGCCATTGTTCCAGAACAAACTGTTGCCATAGAAGAAGAACCGTTTGATTCTAATACTTCAGAAACGACACGTACTGTATAAGGACAATCTTCTGGGATCATACCTTTTAGTGCTCGTTGTGCTAAATTACCATGACCAACTTCTCTACGTGACGTTCCTCTTATAGGACGTGCTTCTCCAGTACAGAAAGGAGGAAAGTTGTAATGAAGATAAAATGTCTCTTCACCTTCAAAAGAAGGCATGTCTATTTGATTAGCTTCTCTTGAAGTTCCTAATGTAACGGTTGCTAATGCTTGCGTTTCTCCTCTGGTAAAAATAGAAGATCCATGGGTAGAAGGTAAGTAATCTACTTCACACCAGATCGGACGAATATCCGTTGTTTTTCTTCCGTCTAAACGTAATCCTTCATTAAGTGTAAGATCGCGAACGGCGGCTTTTTCAGCTTTACTGTAATATTTTGAAATTAAACCACCAAAATCTTCGATTTCTTCTTCAGAAAAGGTGCTGATTATTTCTTCTTTTATTTCAGAAAAGGCTAATCCTCTTTCTTTTTTTGATGAACCTTGTTTTGCTACAGCATATACTTTATCATATGCTAGGTCATGAATTTTCTTTTCTAAATCTTCGTCATTTCTTTCAGGATCGTATTCTCTAACTTCTTTTTTTCCGAAAGCTTCAGCCAATTTTACCTGAGCAGCACATTGTACTTTAATCGCTTCATGGGCAAATTTTATAGCTTCAGTCATTTCTTCTTCAGAAATTTCATCCATTTCACCTTCTACCATCATTACTGAGTCTGCAGAGGCACCAATCATCATATCAATATCAGATTCTAGTAACTGTGCTCTAGTAGGGTTAATGATAAATTCACCATGTACTCTACCAACTCTTACTTCAGAAATAGCACATTCAAAAGGAAAATCAGATAATTGTATTGCGGCAGATGCAGCTAGTCCAGCCATTGCATCAGGCATTACATCATCATCATGAGACATTAATTGTATCATGACCTGAGTTTCAGAGTGATAATCTTTTGGGAATAAAGGTCTTAATACTCTGTCTACTAGTCTCATGGTTAATACTTCACCATCACTAGGTCTTGCTTCTCTTTTGAAAAAACCACCAGGGTATCTACCTGCTGCTGCGAATTTTTCGCGATAATCAACGGTAAGTGGTAAGAAATCTACATCACTCTGTTTGTAATTAGATACAACGGTACAGAGTAGCATACATTTTCCTGATTGAACAACTACAGAGCCATGTGCCTGTTTTGCTAATTTTCCGGTTTCGATAGAAATTTCTCTACCATCACCAAGGTCTATGACCTCTTTATAAACTTTTGGAATCATATTTTTTCTGATTCTAACATATAATACATATCGTAAACGTACTATATGTTTAATTAAACATTGGTTTCCGTCTAACTCGGACGGACAAGGTTGTGTTGTTGTAGTTGCGCGACCAATGAAAAACTAAGGCGTTCATTTTTTCCTAATTAAAAGGTCAAAATGTTTTTATTAAAAATCTACTGAGTAGACTTCTGTGTAATTAAAAAAGAGAGACATAAATGCCTCTCTTTTTTTGATTATTTTCTTAATCCTAATTCTTTTACAATTGCACGATATCTCAAGATATCTTTTTTGATAAGGTAATCTAATAAATCTCTACGCTTACCTACCAATTTAACTAATGAACGCTCTGTGTTAAAATCTTTACGATTTTTTTTCAAGTGCTCAGTAAGGTGAGTAATTCTGTGCGTAAATAATGCGATTTGACCTTCTGCAGAACCGCTATCATGCTTTCCTTTACCGTGTTTTGCAAAAATTTCTTCTTTAACTTCTTTCGTTAAATACATTCCAATATTATTTAAATGATTTTTATGTATATAATAGCATTTTGCTATTAACGTGCAAATATACTAATTTTTAAAACATTACAATGGTTTATTTCATAAATTGAAATGAACAAAGTGTTACTAGTACATTATTGCCTCTCTAGTTACAATTCAGAAAATATTTTCTCTTAATTGTTTGATAAAGGTCTGTTTAGTATTAAATTCAGATATAGATTTACCTTGTTTTTTAGTTCATGTCTTGGTGTAATAAAATCAAGGAATCCATGTTCTTTCAAGAACTCTGCAGTTTGAAACCCTTCTGGCAACTCTTTTCCTGTTGTATCTCGTACTACTCTAGGTCCTGCAAATCCTATCAGCGCTCCTGGTTCTGCAATATTAATGTCACCTAGCATTGCAAATGATGCAGTGGTTCCTCCTGTGGTTGGGTCCGTGCATAAAGAAATGTAAGGAATGCCTGCATCTGCCAATTGTGCTAGTCTTGCAGAGGTTTTTGCTAATTGCATTAACGATAATGCGGCTTCCATCATACGAGCACCTCCTGATTTAGAAATAATTAGTAACGGAATTTTGTTTTTTAGCGAGTAATCTGCTGCTCTGGCAATTTTTTCGCCAACTACACTTCCCATTGATCCGCCGATAAATGCGAAATCCATACACGCAATAACTAAATCATTACCATTAGATTTTCCAACCGCCGTTTTGACTGCATCTTTTAATTTAGTTTTTTCCTGAGCATCTTTAAGACGATCTACATATTTCTTTTTGTCCTCAAATTTAAGAGGGTCTTTTGACGAAAGATTTTTATCAAGTTCTTTATATTTATTGTCGTCAAATAAAATCTCAAAATATTCTTTACTGCCTATTCGAACATGATAACCATCTTCTGGACTTACATAGAAGTTTTTTTCTAATTGTTCTGCATCTACAATTTTTCCTGTCGGAGATTTATACCAAAGTCCTTTTGGTACATCTTTTTTGTCTTCTGTAGCAGTCTGTATACCTTTCTGCGTTCTTTTAAACCAAGCCATTAAGTAGTCTCTTTAAAATAAAGTCGAAAAATAGTGATTTTCAACTTTTATTTTACCTTTTTACAAGGTATTAACATTATTCAAATCTTCGAAAGCCTTTTTAAGGCGGTCTTTAAATGTGATTTCACCTTCTCTTAACCATTTTCTAGGATCATAATATTTTTTATTAGGTTCTTCAGATCCTTCTGGGTTTCCAATCTGCGTTTTAAGGTAGTCTATATTAGTAGTCATATAGTCACGTATCCCAACATTAAAAGCAAATTGTAGATCTGTGTCGATATTCATTTTAATAACACCATACCCGATAGCCTCTCTTATTTCTTCTAGGGTAGAACCACTTCCGCCATGAAATACAAAGTCAATGTAATTTTCTTCGACACCGTATTTTTCTGAAATAAACTCTTGAGAATTTTTTAATATTTTAGGAGTAAGTTTTACATTTCCTGGTTTGTATACTCCATGCACATTACCAAAGGCTGCAGCAACTGTAAATTTATCACTTACTTTAATTAATTCTTCATAGGCGTATGCTACCTCTTCTGGTTGCGTATATAATTTAGAATCGTCTACATCACTATTATCAACCCCATCTTCTTCACCACCAGTAATTCCTAATTCGATCTCTAATGTCATACCCATTTTACTCATACGAGCTAGATATTGCTTGCAGATTTCAATGTTTTCCTCGATTGATTCTTCTGATAAATCAATCATGTGGGAGCTGTATAAAGGTTTTCCTGTTTCTTTATAGAACTTTTCTCCTTGATCTAGTAATCCATCAATCCAGGGGAGTAATTTTTTTGCACAGTGATCTGTGTGTAAAATAACGGGTACACCATAAGCTTCAGCCATTAGATGTACATGTTTTGCACCTGCAGTAGCCCCAAGTATAGATGCTTTTTGATCAGTATTAGAAAGACCTTTTCCTGCGTTGAAATGAGCTCCTCCATTAGAAAATTGAATGATAACAGGAGCGTTTAATTCTGCTGCAGTTTCTAAAACGGCATTGATTGTATTAGAACCTATTACATTAACGGCTGGTAACGCAAAAGCATGTTCTTTTGCATACTTAAAAATAGCCTGCACCTCGTCTCCTGTTGCAACTCCTGGTTTGATGTTGTGACTCATAATTTAGTTTTAATTTGTATGGAAGTAAAAGTAGTAAAATTATACGTAAATGGGTACGATTACAATGTCGTATAAAGGGTATAAACGTAATTATTTCTAATTACATCGTTATAGTTAATAATTAAAATGCTAAAAGAATATATTTTGTATAATTATCTAGTTAATTTTTTGAATTATTATGATTTGTTTGCTGCTTTTTTGGTCTAAAACGGATAGTTAATTCCGAAATTATAAACAGCTTTAGAAAGGTTATATCCTTTAAACCATCTTTGGTCTTCATCATTGGCAGGATTAAATGTTTTAAATCCAATATCGAGTCTAATGACGAAAAAATTAAAATCGTATCGAAATCCAAGTCCGCTTCCTACTGCTATTTCTTGAATATCATCAAGTTTAGAAAAAACGGCTTCTTCTTCATCTGCATTGTCAAGTACATTCCAGATGTTTCCTGTGTCAATAAACAAAGCTCCATTTAGGGATCCTAAGATGTTGTATCGATATTCGATATTTGCGGCTATTTTCATATTCGCTTCATTAAATTCGTCGATACCACCGGTACTTCCTGGTCCCAGATCATACACTGTCCAGGCTCTATTGTCATTCGGTCCTCCTCCGAAGAAACTTCGAGCAAAAGGAATACTGTTTGCATTGCCATACGGAAGGGCGATACCACCAAACATTCTAAAAGCAAGTATGTTATTTCGTTGCAAGTCCCAATGCTTTATGTAATCTAATTCAATTTTAGCGTATTGAGAAAATTCGACTCCAAATATATCATATCGATCATTTGAATTTTTCTTTAACCCAGCTAGATTCGAAATAGTGCTTAAAACATTACCTGCTAATTCTAGTTTGAGTCTAAATCTAGAATATTCTTCGTCATAAAGATTTTCGCGGTTGTTTTTTGTGAATGTATAGCTAGATGCAAAAATAAGATTGTCTTCTGTTAATCGGGTTTTACGTTCATTAATATTTAATATTTCTTCTAGCTGATCCGTTGTTAGGTCAGTTTCTCTTTGTGAGCTAAGAGATTGTGCAATGAAACCATTTGCTCCTCCTGGTATACTTAATGTGGCTTCATCAATAGTCAAAGTTCCTGTATCGGGTTGAGAAAAGAATGGCGAGTCAACATCAAGAACTTCCCTTGCAATAGTATTAAGGTTGTTGAATGAGGTGTTGTAAATGTTAAAGTAATTACTGGTGTTTAGATTTCTAACATATTGTACATTAATAATATCTAATTGATTGTTTCTTGTGCTGCTTGGTTTCCATTGGTAATTAAATATACCTGTTGCATTTTGCTTATCGAGTCCAATATTTTGTTGAAGGTTGAGGCCTAGTATAAGGTTTGTTTTTGGAGACATGCTTTTTGGAATAATCCTGTTGGTCTTGATTGGGAAGAGTATTTTTGGAAATGATAATTTGGCATCAGCCCCGATCTCTGAGATATTAAAAAATTTTTCTCCTCCGTCAACCGCGTCACTAGAAGAACCGATACTCCCTCGTCCAGAAATTTCCAGAATTTCGGCTCCCTTAAAAACATTTCGAATTAATAGAGATCCTCCGAAACCTATTCCAAATGCCTGAATACTAGATGTAGAAATATCAAACTCTACATTTGTACTGTATTTTTTTCTTGGAGTTAATAGTATGTTGGCTATAAGGCTTTCTCCTTTTGGGTCTTTTGTGTCAATAGCATACCTAATATTAGGATATTTAAACATTCGTAGGTTGTTTACCTGGTTTTGGGTAAGAGTACGATCCCTGTCTCTATAAATTTCGTTTGGATTAATTAAAATAGCATTCGTAATCGCTTTTCGAGTATATTTTATTTTGTCAAACGCAAAAATGTTATACCCTTTATAATTGGTGCTATCTAGAGGTTTTCTACTTTTGTTGGCATATGAATAATCAGTATAAATATTCACATCACTTATCTTGTATTTTTTGAAGGGAATTCTAGTCGTCGAATCATTATATGTAACTGATCTGTTTTTGATAAGAAGATTAAGATTTACAGCATGGTCAGTATTTATAGTATCTGCATCGAATTTTATATATTCTTTTTCAAAATCATATAATCCAGAGTTTCTAAATAATGAGGTAATTCGTTCTCTTTCTGCCTCGATATCACTGGTTTTGTATTGACTTCCAACAAGAATTTTTGATTTTTCTGTATGAAGTTTGAAAATAGAATCAGCAACCGTTGTTTCTATTTTTGTTGTAAGCGAATCTATAAAATAAGGTTTGTGTGGCTTGATGTAGTAGTCTATCGTTGCTGTTTTGTTTTCGGTTGTATTAATTTTATAATCAGCCTCTACATTAAACCATCCATTATTCCAATAATAAGATTCTAGCCTTTTTATTGATCGTTTTGTCTTTGATTCATCAATTATAAAAGGAGTTTCTCCGGTGCTTTTGATCCATTCATTGATGCTGGATAATCCTACTCCTAATCGATCTACCTGTTTTTTAGAAAGTAAATTTGTAATTCGTTTTTCTCGTTTCGGTTTTTTTGTTAGCCAATCTTGATAGGCAGAATCTTTATTTGGGCTTGCTAAATTATATAAGTGAAGTCTAAGTGGTATACCAAGCAGCCGTGTATTGGGTTTTTGGTATAGTTGATTGTATAAATTAACGTCCTTAGTTTTTACGCTATCTACAAAAATTTGATTTTTTTCTAATAAGTAATCACTTTCCTGAACTCTTTTTACTGCATCACATGAAAATAAAAAGACGGTAGTTAGGGTAATTAATAATATTTTTGCGGATAGGACTTTCAATTCATATTCATTATTGATTCAAAAATACACTATTTGTATGGTTAGCAAAAACCAAAGAAAACTAATAAAGAGTTTATATCAAAAAAAATACCGAAAACAGCACGGTTTATTTGTTGCAGAAGGAAAAAAAGTGATAAAAGAGCTACTTGATGCAAATATTGAGCTTCATTCTCTTTTTACAGTAGATGTTCGTTTTTTTGAAACTTCGGGAAATAATACATATAAAGTAACAGATGAGGAATTGAAGCAAATTAGTTTCTTAACTACCCCACAGACAGCACTGGGTGTTTTTTATATTCCTAAAATAAAAAAAATAGAGAATAACGGATTGGTTTTGGCGCTTGATGATGTTCGTGATCCTGGTAACTTAGGTACTATTATTCGTTTGTGTGATTGGTTCGGAGTAAAAGATTTAGTTTGTTCTTTGCAAACAGTAGATTGTTATAATACTAAGGTTATTCAGGCTACAATGGGTTCTATTACGCGCGTCAATATTCAGTATGTAGATCTTGTAAAATATTTAGAAGAAAACACTGGTCTTGTAACTGTTTTTGGAACTTTTATGGATGGAGATTCTGTGTATGCTAAACAATTGCCTAAAAAAGGTATTGTGGTAATGGGGAATGAAGCTAATGGTATATCTCGTACCATTGAAGATTTGGTTGATAAAAGGTTGACCATTCCTCAATTTGGACAAAATAGAGAAACAGAAAGCCTTAATGTGGCCACTGCTACTGCAATATTATTAAGTGAATTTAGGAGATCTTAATTGCCGTGTTCTTGTTATTGAAAAGTGAAATTGATAAAAATTCCTCTTGAAGACATTTTGTCAATATTTGAAGTCCAAGGGCTTAAAGGATCGTTGTCTCTAACAAGTTCATCACTCATAGCGAATACACCTCTAATTGACGGTGTAAATTTAAAATAGTATAAGTATAAATCTACACCAAAACCAATCTCATAATAATTAGTGTTGGTTTTCATTCTAAATTGCCCTGCTGCATTATCATCAGGGTTGTCCTCGTTACTCGATAAGTTAAGAGAAGTTGATATACCTCCGACAATAAAAGGTTTTATGTTGTTGATTCTTTTTGTCGATACTTTTAATAATAGAGGAAGGTGGACATAAGTAGATTTTACTTCTCGCTGTGATCTAAATGTGTCTGTAATTTCGAAGTCAGTGCTATTGAACAATAAATTTCTTGTAGAGAAAGTAACCATAGGTTCGAATCTCAGGTCAAAATAATCATTGATTCTCATATTGCCTAGGAGGCCTACACTAAAACCTGTAGATTCATCATGAATCACTTCTGTCAAAGGGTCTCCTTCTTCGGGAACATTATAATCAAAATTAAAATCATAAAAATTAAATCCTAAAATATACCCATAACTGAATCTAGGTTTATCAAAATTTTGCAGGTTTTGTACGCGTTCTTTAGAAAATAGTTGAGCACTCATGTCTTGAGTACATACTAAAATTGCAAGTAAGATAAATAGTCTTTTCATCGATTTTTAAAATTTTTCTTTACCGAAGAACGAATAAAACTTCGTAAATCGGGTAAATCCTCTGTCTTCGCATAAACCTTATGCTTTCATTATTTTGTTGCTACATAAATAGTGGCAACACCAAAAGTCTGTGGGTTATCTTTGACTTCTATAAACCCAATTTTTTTCAAAATATTGTTGAAGGCCTCCCCATAAGAAAAAGCTGCAGCACTTTCACTTAAGTAAGAGTATGCAGATTTGTCTTTAGAAAACAATTTTCCTATTAAGGGTAGTATTCTAGTTGTATATAGTTTGTACCCTTGTTTATATGGGGTTTTAGTAGGGATCGAAGTTTCGAGTACTATAAAAGTGCCTCCTGGTTTAAGTACTCTATAAATTTCAGACAAACCTTTTTCTAAATTCTCAAAATTACGCACTCCAAAAGCAACGGTTACAGCATCAAAGTAATGATCATCGTAGGTTAGTTTTTCACTATCCCCTTGAACCATTGTGATAACATTTTCTAGTTTTTTGTCTAGTATTTTTTTTCTACCAATTGATAACATGCCCTTAGAAATATCTAGGCCAATGATTTCTAAAGCCCCAGTTTCTGATAGATTGATTGCAAGATCACCAGTGCCTGTAGCTACATCCAGAATTCTTTTAGGATTTGTATTTTTTACTAAGGACACTACCTTTTTACGCCATTTTATATCAATTCCAAAAGAAATTACACGGTTGAGTCCGTCATAGTTTTCCGAGATAGTATCAAACATTTCGGTAACCTGTTCTTTTTTAGATCGATTTTTGTCTTTGTAGGGTGTTATTTTCTCCGACATTCAAAAAAATTTAGGCAAATATACATTTTTGATACGGATAGTAAGAATAGATTTTAATTAAGTTATTGGGAATCAAATTTTATCAGTTTATCAATTTGTAGTACCTTTGTAGGCTTTTATAACGTAAGACGCTTATTTTCCTCAAAAAATAAGTAATAGATCTTATGGTTTATTTTATCACTAGATGGGAAACAATATACAAAACCAATGAAAATTATTATCGCCGGAGCCGGTGAGGTAGGTTTTCATTTGGCAAAACTACTCTCTTTTGAGTCTCAAGACATAACACTTATAGATACTGACAAAGAATGTCTTAATTACGCAGACACTCACTTAGACATTAGGGTTATTAAAGGAGATGCTACCTCTATTGCTATCTTAAAAGATGCAGGTGTAGAAAATATCGATATGGTAATTAGTGTTACCTCAAGTGAGACTACAAATATCACGACTTGCGTGCTTGCAAAGCAATTAGGCGCTAAACGAACAATAGCGAGAATTTCGAACGCTGAGTTTATAGAAAATAAAGAAGAAGTTGGGTTTACAAAATTTGGAATAGATGAATTGATTTCGCCTGAGGCATTGGCTGCTAGTGAGATTGAGCTTCTACTAAATCAATCTGCTTTTCATGACAGTTATGAGTTTGAGGATGGAGCACTTACCATGGTAGGAACAACGCTTTCTAAGGAGGCTTTGTTTGTTGGTAAAACAGTAAGAGCAGCAGCAGAGATATTTCCTGAGCTGCATTTTATGCCTATTGCAATTCAAAGGTCAGGAACGCAATATACGCTTATACCCAGAGGAGATACAACTTTTAAAGAAGGAGATCAGGTGTATTTTGTGACTTCCAAGGGAGGGGTCGAAGAACTTTATAAGTTAACAGGAAAAGTCAAAGAGGAGATCAAAAATGTAATGATTCTCGGAGGTAGTAAAATAGGTTACAAGACTTCACGAGATCTTTGCGATCATAAATTTCGGGTAAAACTAATAGAAAAAGACAAAGAAAAATCGTTTGATCTTGCAGACGATTTACCGAGTGCGTTGATAATTAATGGAGATGGTCGTAATGTAGAATTGTTACAAGAAGAAAGTATCGACCGGATGGATGCGTTTATTGCCGTTACAGGTAATTCTGAGACAAATATCATGTCGTGCTTGGTTGCAAAATCTAAGGGGGTAAGAAAAACAATTGCTTTAGTAGAAAATATGGATTATTTTCAGCTATCACATTCTATTGGAATCGATACGCTTATCAATAAAAAACTATTGGCGGCTAATAATATTTTTAGATTTATTAGAAAAGGAGAAGTTGTGGCGATGACCAAATTAAATAATATGAATGCCGAACTTCTTGAATTTATAGTGAAGCCCAGATCAGAGGTAAGTGATAATCTAATAAAAGATCTTGATTTTCCTCGTTCGGCTATTATCGCAGGGGTAATCAGAAATGGAGAAGGGATGATTCCTCTAGGAGATTTTTATATCCAGGCAAGAGATAGGGTGGTTGTGTGTTGTTTGCCAAAATCTATTAAGAAAATAGAAAAGCTTTTCTTGTAAGAATGTCTAGATTAAACTATAAAATAATTTCACATATTATGGGGCTTCTTTTGCTCTGTAATGGAGGGTTCATGATGTTGGCTGCAATTGTCAGTTTTTTGTATAAAGACGGCGTGACGGTAGAAATTATGATGTCTTCCTTGTCGACCATGTTTGTTGGTGTTGCTTTAATGTTTTTGACTAGAGAACATCAAAAAGAAATTAATAAACGTGAAGGGTATATTGTTGTGACCTTTGGTTGGATTTTTATGTCATTGAGTGGCACCTTACCTTATATTTTTTCTGGAGCTATACCAACATTTACAAATGCCTTTTTTGAAACCATGTCGGGGTATACAACCACTGGGTCTTCTATTCTTAATGAAATTGAGATTATCCCCAAAGGCATCTTGTTTTGGCGTAGTTTAACGCATTGGATCGGAGGAATGGGTATAATAGTATTAGCAATAGCGATCTTACCATTGTTGGGTATAGGAGGGATGCAATTGTTTACTGCAGAAGCTCCAGGTCCTAGTGCAGATAAATTACATCCTAGAATAACAGATACAGCAAAAAGATTATGGCTTATTTATTTTGGCTATACTGTAGCAGAAACTATTCTCTTGAAACTTGCAGGGATGAATTTTTTTGATGCAATTAATCATTCTTTAAGTACACTTTCTACAGGTGGGTTTTCTACAAAAAATGCAAGTGTAGCATATTGGAATGATACACCGATTATTCAATATATCATTATACTTTTTATGTTTTTGGCAGGAATGAATTTTGTTCTTAGCTACTTTGCGTTTAAGGGGAAGGTGCAAAAAATAATTAGAGATCAAGAATTTAGATGGTATTCAATTTTTGTTATAGTATTTACGGTAATTACAGCAGTTGTGATTTATTACAAAGCAGATGTTTCTATTTCTTCTATTGATCATCCGATGGTGTGGGGAGAAGCAGAAAGTGCTTTTAGACATGCGCTGTTTCAGGTATTGGCTGTGATTACCACAACTGGTTTTGTAAGTGCTGATTTTACCAGGTGGACTCCTTTTCTAACGGTCTTTTTCTTTGGTATCTTTTTTTTAGGAGGATCAGCGGGTTCTACATCAGGCGGAATAAAAGTTGTGAGGCATTTAATAACTATTCGTAATGGGATTTTAGAGTTTAAACGTACGCTTCATCCTAGGGCGGTTCTGCCAGTTAGGTATAATACAAAAGCAGTTTCTAAAGAAATTGTGTTTAATATACTAGCATTTTTTATTTTGTATATGCTTTCTTTTATTATTGGCTCCGTGGTATTAGGAATGCTAGGTTTAGATTTTGAAACCGCTATCGGGGGAGCGGCCTCTTCTCTAGGTAATATTGGGCCCGCATTAGGGAAACTTAGTCCTGTTAATAATTTTGATATGCTTCCCGATTTCGGAAAATGGTGGTGTTGTTTTTTAATGTTAATAGGAAGATTAGAACTTTTTACAGTTCTTATTTTACTAACTCCGTTTTTCTGGAGAAATAATTAATCACAGGAACTGCGTAAGTTCATTATTTATTAGTTAGTAAATAAGTGAAATTCAAGATGTCTTTATCAATCTCAATAAAAGACCAATCACACTCTTAGAGTATAATAGGTTAAGAAATGTTTCGTGTAAACAAGCACAAACATTAATAAAAAGTGTAAGTGGATGTTGCTACATCACTATTGTATTTGCCACTCCCAAGTTGCAGATGAATATTTGGATAAAGACCATAATTCTGTTACCTTTTTTATAGTGTCTTTTACGGTGCCAGATATACTGTCAAGATGTTCATCTTCGATGAAGAATATGTCTAAAATAGACTCATAATATCCTGTATAGTTAGAATCAGATTGCTTTTGTGGTTCAAAGTCCAAAATTTCTGCATCTGTTTGTGCTACGTCAAAGTTTTCTTTAAGAAGATTGAGTACGTTTTTTGTTACAATACGTTCTTTTTCTAGAGTATTCATAAAAGGGGGATTTTATGTGAGTATTTAATAACTTCCTAATGGGGTATATTATGGAGCGGTTTTGATTTTTTTACAATTATAATGCAAAGTTCAGCCTTTTTGAGTTAAGGAAGGAACAGCATATTCGTAAAAAAAAGTTAAAGGGAAGTTAAAAATTTGTGCAATTACGGTTAAACAATAAACCGGTTACATCTATACTAGACATAACCGGTTTAGGGTATAAAATTAAGCTAAAAACTATTGTAAAGCTTTTTTGATTCTATTGACAGCTTCAGTGATTTGTTCTGGACTTGCTGCGTATGAAATTCTAATACAATCACCGTTTCCAAAAGCGATTCCTGTAACAGTTGCTACATTTGCTTTTTCTAATAAGAACATAGAGAAATCAGTAGCATTTTCGATCGTTTGTCCTTGTAGTGTTTTACCAAAGTAATATGAGATATTAGGGAAAACATAAAATGCACCTTCTGGCTCATTACATTCAAATCCTGGGATCTCAGATAACAAATTTAAAATAAGTTTTCTGCGTTGCTCAAATTCATCCACCATGTATTTAATATTGCTTACAGGTGCTTCTAAGGCTGTAATTACTGCTCGTTGCGCAATACAGTTAGCTCCACTAGTAACTTGACCTTGTATTTTGTTACATGCTCGCGCTATAGTTTTTGGTGCACCGATATATCCAATTCTCCATCCTGTCATGGCAAAAGCTTTTGCTACTCCATTAACAGTTACAGTTCTATTATACATATCGTCAAACTGAGCCATTGATGCATGACTTCCTACATAATTAATATGTTCATAAATTTCATCACTTACTACAACGATATTGGGGTGCTTCTGTAGTACATCTGCTAAAGCTCTTAATTCTTCTTTGCTGTAGATAGATCCACTTGGGTTACAAGGAGAGCTATACCAAAGCATTTTTGTTTTCGGAGTGATTGCTTTTTCAAGTTGTTCAGCTGTCATTTTGAAATCAGTATCGATAGAAGTTTTTACTTCTACAGGAACTGCTCCAGCAAGTTTTACGATATCGCTATAGCTAACCCAATAAGGACATGGTAAAATTACTTCATCGCCTGGGTTTAGGTATACCTGAGCAACATTGTAAAGAGATTGTTTTGCTCCAGTTGATACAACAATTTGAGAATGGTCGTATGTTAATCCATTGTCTCGTTTAAATTTTGTAATGATAGCATCTTTCAATGCAACATATCCATCTACTGGAGTATAAGAATTATAATTGTCATTTACAGCTTGTATAGCGGCATCTTTAATGAAATCAGGAGTATTAAAATCGGGTTCTCCTAGACTAAGGCCGATAATGTCTTTTCCTTCTGCTCTTAATTCTCGAGCTTTGGCTGCCATGGCAAGTGTTGCTGATGCTTTGAGAGAATTAATTCTGTCTGATAATTGTGCGCTCATTTCTGAAACTGGTGTACTCATTTTGATTGGTAAATAAAAGTTACTATTGCATTACCGCAGGTTTCATCCCCATTTCTTTAAGATGTCTAAAATGGGCAAGTATCGCCTTGCGGGTAGTTTTGTATTCGTTATAAGGTAAATTAAATTCTAAAGCTGTTTGCTTTACAATTTTGGAAATTTTAGTATAATGTACATGACTAATATTCGGAAAAATGTGGTGCTCTACCTGGTGGTTTAAGCCTCCTGTAAACCAATTAACTAGCCTGTTTTTTGTAGAGAAATTTACCGTGGTAAATAACTGGTGAATTGCCCATGTGTTTTTCATTGTGCCTGTCTTGTCAGGAAGCGGCATTTCTGTGTCTTCTACTATATGTGCTAATTGAAATACAATACTTAAAATCAATCCAGCTACATAATGCATGATAAAAAAGCCGATAAGAATTTTCCACCAAGCAATAGACATAAATATCATCGGTATAGCTATCCAAATTAGGATATAAATTATTTTGGTGATTACAACGGTGCTCCATTGTTTTAATGGACTGGGTAGTTTACCATATGAAAGCTTACGCGAAAGATAATTTTTCGTTTGTTTAAAGTCCGTTGTAATAGCCCAATTAAAAGTTAATAAGCCATATAAAAAAATAGAATAGTAATGTTGGAATTTATGAAAACGTCTCCATTCTGCGTGTTGCGTAAAGCGAATTACCCTACCAGCATCCATGTCTTCATCATGACCATGTATATTCGTGTAGGTATGGTGTAAGACATTGTGTTGTACCTGCCAATTGTATACATTTCCTGCCAAAATGTACAAGCTGCTTCCCATTAATTTGTTAATCCACTTTTTTGATGAATAGGATCCATGATTTCCATCATGCATTACATTCATTCCAACACCCGCCATTCCGACTCCCATAACAATGGTAAGCAATAGCATCCACCATTGCGAGATGTCAAGTGTTAATATTAAAAAATATGGAGTCAAGAACAAAGTAAACATGACTACAGTTTTTAGGTGTAATTTCCAGTTTCCTGTTCTTTTAATGTTATTGTCTTTGAAATATTCGTTTACACGCTTGTTAAGTGTTCTAAAAAATTTAGCAGAATCTACCCTACTAAAACGTACATCTGGTGTCGTCATGATTGTTGAGGTTTATGAACAAACGTTATTTGTCATAATTATATTGAGCAAAGTTAGGTATTTAAATTTTTTAAGTTCCTAAAAAAGAAACAAAATATATGATCTTATCTCGTATTTTTGCTGCTTAATTTCTGAATTAATGAATATCCTTCTAAAATATTTTCCTGATCTTACAGAAGAGCAACAATCTCAGTTTTCTGAATTGGGAACTTTGTATGCTGAGTGGAATGCCAAAATTAATGTGATATCACGTAAAGATATAGAGTCTTTGTACGAAAGACATATTTTACATTCTTTGGGTATTGCAAAGGTACAGCCTTTTGAGCCCGGTAGTAATGTGTTAGATGTGGGAACGGGAGGTGGTTTTCCAGGTATCCCACTTGCGATTTTATTTCCTGAAACCCAGTTTTATTTAGTAGATGTAATTGCTAAGAAAATTCGTGTTGTAAACGAAGTGGTAAATGCTTTAGGCTTAAAAAATGTAAAGGCAGAACAACGAAGAGCAGGTACTTTTGACGAACGTTTCGATTTTGTGGTAAGTCGAGCAGTTACTAATATGCCTGATTTTGTTAAGTGGGTAAGAAAAAATATAACAAAAAAGAGTCTACATGATATACATAATGGAATTCTTTATCTTAAGGGAGGAGACCTGTCAGAAGAATTATCCTTGTTTCCTAAGGCAGAACAACATGAGCTTTCGAATTATTTTGATGAAGAATTTTTTGAAACTAAAAAAGTTGTGTATCTCCCTTTAAAATATAAGTTGTAATACTACGCTATTAGCTATAACTAGAAATTGGCATTAATCAAATAGTAATCCGGGCTCAATTCAAATAATTTAGTCAGGAAAGTTATGTAGAAGTTTAATTTTAATGGATATAAACTGCTGCCAAAACTATTTTTGAATCTTAATATTTTATAGTTCGGCAGCAGTAAAGTGTATTTAGTTTTCTATTTCCCTAAAAAAGGATACCTGTAATTAGAAGGAGATAAGAAGGTTTCTTTGATTGTTCGAGGAGATACCCATCTTAGTAGATTAAGGTATGATCCTGCTTTGTCATTTGTACCAGATGCTCTTGCACCACCAAAAGGTTGTTGGCCAACTACTGCTCCTGTAGGTTTGTCATTAATATAGAAGTTTCCGGCACTGTTCTGTAATGCTTCGGTTGCTTCATTAATTGCATACCTATCAGTAGAAAATATAGCACCAGTTAGTGCATAATCACTTGTTTCATCTACTAATTGTAATGTTGTTTTCCAGTCTTTATCGTCATATACATAAATGGTAATTACTGGTCCAAAAAGTTCTGTGCACATAGTAGTGTATTTTGGATCTTTGGTGACAATTACAGTGGGTTCGATAAAATAACCTTTCGACTTGTCATAATTTCCGCCAGCTATGATTGTAGCATCAGTATCTTTTTTAGCTTTTTCAATATAACTCACAAGGTTGTCAAATGAACGCTCGTGAATGACTGCGGTTATGAAGTTGCTCATGTCTTCAGGAGAGCCCATCTTAAATGATTTTATATCCTCTAGCACTTGTTTTTCTACTGCTCCCCATATACTTTTAGGGATATATGCTCTAGAGGCGGCACTACATTTCTGCCCCTGAAATTCAAAAGCTCCTCTAGATATTCCTGTAGCTACTTGTTTAGGGTTTGCGCTTGGATGTGCTATAATAAAATCTTTTCCGCCGGTTTCTCCTACAATTCTTGGGTATGTTTTATAGGTGTGAATATTAGCGCCTATTTTTGCCCAAATATCCTTAAAAACATGCGTGCTTCCAGTAAAATGGATGCCTGCAAAATCAGGACTAGCTAAAACTGTATCTGTAATCATTAAAGGATCTCCGTATACCACATTAATTACACCATCAGGGACCCCAGCTTCTTTAAAAATATCAACAATTACTTTGGCAGAGTAAATTTGACTATCACTTGGTTTCCATACAACTGTATTTCCCATCAGTGCAGCACTAGCAGGAAGGTTTCCTGAAATTGCAGTAAAATTAAAAGGAGTTATAGCGTATACAAAACCTTCTAGAGGACGGTATTCGAGTCTATTCCATATGTCAGAAGTAGAATCGGGTTGGTCTTCGTAGATTTTTGTCATGAATTCTACGTTAAAGCGCAAGAAATCTATGAATTCACATGCGGCATCGATCTCTGCTTGAAAAATGTTCTTGGATTGGGCTAGCATAGTCGCAGCGTTAATTTTTGACCTGTATGGTCCTGCGATTAATTCTGCAGCCTTTAAAAATACTGCTGCGCGTTCTTCCCAATTAAGATTAGCCCATTTTTTTCTTGCTTCTAGAGCAGTCTCAATTGCTTTTTCAATATGTTGTTTTTCTGCTTTATGATAGGTGCCCAGAACATGTTGATGATCATGAGGTGGTGTCATAACAGCAGTGTCTCCTGTTTTTATTTCTTCCCCATTAATATATAAAGGTATATCTATCGTAGAGTTATACATTGATGCATAAGTAGCTAGAACCTCTTCTCTTTCTGAGGTTCCGGGAGCATATGATTTTACTGGTTCATTAATTGCTGCCGGGACTTGAAAAAAGCCTTTTCCCATAATGTAATGTGTTAGTTTGAATTAGTTGAGATGTCTCCATCTGTTGAGTTAACTGTATTAGATAGCAAAGATAGAAAATAATAGAGCCTAAAATATATTTTAACCTTTTGTACAGAAAAATAGGAATGCAAGTGCTGTTTTGAAAGTGCTAGAATAGAAAATTAATTGTTTATTGAGTTTGAAAAAGGTGGAAGTGGTTTGGAGTCATAGTTAGTTTTGATCCCAAAACTGCATAGAAAAGACGTCGTGAGTGTCTAAATTCAATGTATAAATAGCCTAAGTCTAACAAGGGGCGGCGGCTTTCTCGAATTATATATTATTTTTGATAAGAAGTATTTGCGATTACTCTATTTTTTTGTCACAAAGGGAGTCAGAGTTTTCAGGCTTATAAATATTTAGAGTATGTGTTTTTTTTTGTAAGTTGTAACATATTTAGTCGACCTAGAAAATATATGTGTACAGTTACGTTGATCCCCACTAAAGAAAATAATTTTATTCTTACCTCGAATCGTGATGAGGCAATAAATAGAAAAACTTTACTTCCTGAATTCTATCAAGAAAACGGATCCAGAATGTTATTTCCTAAAGATGCAGTCGCAGGGGGGACATGGATTGGTGTTAGTGATAAGAACACTATGATTTGCCTACTTAATGGTGGGTTTGATATTCATAAAAGAGCTTCTGCTTACAGGCAAAGTAGAGGAGTTGTGGTAAAAGAGTTACTAGGTGCGGATGATTTAGAAAAGTCGATTTTGGATTATAATTGTAAGGGTATTGAACCTTTTACTATTATTGCTGCAAATTGGAATTCGGATTTATTATTGTTAGAATTTGTTTGGGACGGAAACCAAAAACATCTCCGGGTATTAGAAAAAGAACTGTATATATGGTCATCCTCGACATTGTATACTCAGGAAATGAAAAAAGTTCGGGAGCATTGGTTTGCTGATTTTGAGATCAATAATACGCTAACACCAGAATCATTACTTTATTTTCATAAAAATGCAGGAGTGGGAGATTGTAATATTGACTTGCAGATAGATAGAGGAGATTTGAAAACAAAAAGTATTACTCAAATTGTGAAGAAAGAAGAGGAATTGTCTATGCGTTATGAAAATCTACAAAATAAAGAAGTGAGTACGGTTATTTTTGAGGCCATTACTGCTTAATAGATGATTTTTTAAAATAGAAAAGATTGAAAAAGTATACAGGTAAAATAATTTCACTTGCCTTTCCTGATACATTTGTGAAATATTCTGATGAATTCTTAGTTAAGGCCTTCTTGGCAGTTGGGTTCGGGAAAAGTAACTATATTAAAGCGGGTCATGCAGCATTTGTACTTATCGAAAATGAGACTGGTAATGCTGAGTATTATGATTTTGGGAGATATGTTACGCCTCAAGGATATGGTAGAGTTCGAAGCGCAGAAACCGATGTAGAATTAGAGATTCCTTTTAAAGCGCTTTTGGGGGCTGACCAAAAAATAGAGAATCTTGAAGAGTTTTTGCTTTGGTTAGAAAAACACCCAGAAAAAACACATGGCAGTGGTCGATTAGTGGCATCAGTTTGTGATTATATTGATTATCAAAAAGCTAAAGATTTTGTTCTTTCTATTCAGGAAAAAGGGAGTGTGTTGTATCGAGCATTTGGCAAAGAAGGAAGTAATTGTTCTCGTATTGTAGCAGATACTATTTTGGCAGGAACTGATCATTCAAAAATTATAAAAGCATTATTGCGTAATAAATCGTTTACTCCAAGTCCTTTGGGGAATGTAGAGAAATCTTCGTTAGGAGGTACTATATATCAAGTTAAGGATGGTGAGTTAACTGTGTACCCTGGGTCTGTCCTTCGAGAGAACTTGACCAATTATTTTGATAAGAAATTACCCGAAGTAAGTAATAGTGATTCTAAAAATGGGGTTGATTTTTTATTAGAAAAAGCGCATTACCTCTCAGGTATTGGGAGTGGAGCCTATTTTACTTTAAAAAAAGTTGACCAAGAGGTGTCCTTATTCGAGATTACCAGATATACAGAATTCGGCGTTAAAGATTTTACAGGCCTTTTTATGGAAGTAAATAATAATTTTGATTCTACAAAAGAATATCAATTCGTGTATGATTCGAATTGTAAATATTGTCACATCAAACAAGGTGATACTATAATCAGATTTGAATTAAAAAGAAGGGTTTTTAATTAAGAGCAAATGGGGCGCTTAATTTAAAGTCAGGAATCATTACCTGAAATTTTCTTGTAGAAGTAAAATTAACCATATTGTAATGCCCTTTCATAGCTCCAAAAGGAGAACTCAGAAGACAGCCGCTGTTATAAACATGTGACTCTCCTGGCTTTAAGACGGGTTTTTTTCCGATTACACCTTCTCCTTCAACAATTTCGGTATTATTGAGAGCGTCCTTTATTTCCCAGAAACGCGAAGTAAGCTGCACAGAGTCTTTGCTTTGGTTCTCTATCGTAATACGATAACCAAAAGCAAAGTGCACCTTGTAGTTCTTATAGAACGTGCCTTCGAAGGTAGTGTCTACCGAAATCTTTATGCCGCTGGTGATTTGTTGAACCATAACTATGTGTAATAGCGTTTCTTAATTAAAAAAGTTCTACGCTAAAATAATGGCTAAAATAATAAATATTTGATTTGATAACAGAAATTTAACAAGAGATTTGATTATTTGTTAATAATAAAACTTTATAAAATGCCGGGTTTTTTGATAAGTTTCGGGGAAATATTTTATCAATATGCTCTATTTTGATTAAGCTTAAGTTGTGTTATATGTTTGATTTACTGTTGTTTTTGTTTATGAAATAACGTTTTTTTAAATAATTTTTTTGTCATTTTTTAAGATGTGTTTTTTTGTCAAACTTTATATAATTAATCAAGTAATTTATAAGTTATTAGCTGCTATAAAGTTATGAATGTTGTTTCTTTTTTATGTTCACGGGGAGTATGGGTATTTAATTGGTTATGTTTGATGTGTTTCCGACACCAATTCCTATAGCTCTGTCGTAGCGTCCGTTGGGATTTCTGTAATATGGGATTACAATGTACTCGTTTTCAGTTTCGTCAAAATTTCCGCTAATAAACCCAGGATCAATACTTCCGTCAGGTCGTAAAAGGATGAATTTGTAATTATAGAAACCTTGTTTAAACAACCTTTTATTTTCGAATATTTTCTTTTCCTTGTTATATTTTAATAAGGTAGTGTTGTCTAAGGTAAAGTTGTTGAAGTTTCCGTAAATATGTATTTCTCCTCCTTGTAAAGGTTCGTAACATTGAAGAGAAAAGTGCATCCAAACGTAGTCGGCTTCTACAGAGCTGTCATCTGCATTTAGATTTCGTACAACAAATTTTCCATTAATATCTGGATTATAGGTGTATTGTCGATTTGCTCTTGTAATATTGGTGTAGAGGTAGTTGTGGTATATTTCGTTTAATTCAATATACCTTGTAGAAACATTTGAGGCTCTGATGTCTTTACTGTCAAATGACAAATACTCGTTTTCTGCCCAGAAAGCAGCTTCTTGATCGTATTTATAAATAAGGCTATTGCCTAGTGTGAACTGCGGAATTAAATTGGTGATAGCATCTTCGAGATTGTTGTTTTTTATGACTAAAGTCTTGACTGTTCTTTTTGGGTTTCTTAAAATTTCGTTGGGAGAATTAATTTCAAACTGAATACATTGTTTGGTGTCAATAAATGCTAAGTTTCTTGATCTTTTGGTTGTGACTTGTACTGTGGTTACTGGTTCGTAAATGATGAATTTTTTGATAAAAACGACTTCATCATCATCATTGTATATCTCTATTATATAGTTGCCACTCACTTTTAGTTTTCTTGTATCTTCATTTGGAATACTGAGCCTATAGTGGCTGTACATCTGTAATGTATTAAAAGAGTTTTCGTAATCGGTAATTCTAATTTCGTCAAAACCTTCCATGAATTCATTTTTATATAATGAGGAGGGGGTCCAGTCAAAATTATAATGACTTATTCTGTAATAATAATCCGCTTCATCTCCATTAATGTCGTCAAATGTAAGTTCAAAAGACTCTCCTAATTTAATAATGGGAGTGCCTGCTAAATCTGCATTTGTAACGAATTGAATTGTCTTGATGTGCTCTGCAGTTACTTGAGTAAAAGTATTTTGAGTGTATAAGCAAAAAAAGAGCGCAAAAAATAGATGTTTTAAAGATTTCGTTAGCATTGTTGTAAGAGTTGATAGGTGTAAATATAAACAAAATGCATGCCTAACTGGATATGATAATTTTTTTAGTCTTTAGTTATTTATTTAGAAACATTATAAATAAAATCTTAACATAGAACCTGCTTTTACTTACGTGTTTTAATTATTAAATTTGCTCGATTTTTTTAGTTAATTAACATAGACTACAAATATGTCAAAAGACATTCGTATCAGAAAGGGTTTGGACATTAAACTTGTTGGCGAAGCAGAAAAGAACACTGTAGGAGCTACCAAAAGTAATGTTTACGCAATTAAGCCTGACGATTTCCATGGTGTAATCCCCAAAGTTATTGCTAAACAAGGGACAGAAGTAAAAGCCGGAGAACCAATTTTTCAATCTAAATCTAATGAAACAGTACTATTTCCTTCTCCTGTGAGTGGTGAAATAGTAGAGATAGTTCGTGGAGCGAAGAGAAAAATTTTGGCATTCAAAATTCTAGCAGATAAGGAACAGCAATATGCTGATTTTGGAATAAAAGATGTAAACGCAATGAACGGAGATGAGGTTAAGACTCATCTGTTATCTTCTGGATGTTGGCCATTTATTAAGCAACGTCCTTATGATGTTATTGCAAACCCAGAAGTGGCTCCAAAGGCTATCTTTGTATCAGGGTATACAACCGCTCCTCTTGCAGCAGATAGTGATTATGTGCTGTCAGGAAAAGAAAACGAACTACAAGCGGCTGTTACTGCTTTGAGTAAGTTAACGTCAGGAGAAGTGCATGTTTCTGTAGGTAAAAATGGAGATTCTCCTCTTAAAGGGCTAAATAATGTAACCTTACATACTGTTTCTGGACCACATCCTGCAGGAAATGTAAGTGTGCAAATTTCTAAAGTAGATCCTATTAATAAGGGAGAAGTCGTTTGGGTGGTAAATCCACAGGATTTATTAATAATAGGAGAATTATTACTTACAGGTAAGTTCAATGCAGAAAGAACTGTTGCTTTGGTAGGTTCTTGTGTTAAAAAACCAAGATATTATACGACCAAAATAGGAGCCGAGGTTTCAACTATTGTCTACGATTCAGGAGTTACTGATGAAAGTAATATTAGAATCATTAGTGGTGATGTTTTGACTGGTGAGAATGTAAAACCAGATGGATATTTGGGGTATTATCATAATACGCTAAGTGTTATTCCTGAAGGAAATGATTATGAGCTATTTGGATGGAATAAGCCTATTTTTAATAAAATTTCTCCATCAAGAGCTCTAACATTTTCATGGTTGTTTCCGAATAAGAAATATGACCTTAACACCAATACGAATGGAGAGCATAGAGCCTTTGTAGTAACTGGTAATTATGAAGGTGTTTTTCCTTTTGATATTTACCCATTGCAATTGCTTAAGGCATGTGCCGTAAACGATCTTGATGCAATGGAGCAATTAGGGATGTATGAGATTGCTCCCGAAGATTTTGCGTTAACCGAATTTATATGTGTTTCTAAACAACCACATCAGCAAATGATTAGAGAAGGTTTAGACTTAATGTTAAAAGAAATAGGATAGGGCTATGGGATTAAAAGATAAATTACATAAACTTAAGCTTAAGTACCAAGGTAAAAAAATGGCTCCGGCGTTTAATGCAATTCATACGTTTCTTTATTTACCTAATGAAACTACGCATTCTGGAGGACATATTAGAGGAGCAGATGATCTAAAGCGTACAATGAACACGGTGATTATGTCACTAATACCATGTCTGATTTTTGGAATGTTTAATGCAGGATATCAGCACTATTTAGCGTTAGGAGAAATAGAAGCAGTGTCAAATGGCTTTTTTAGCTCAGAATTTTGGTCATGGGATAATCTCGTGATTGGTCTTTGGCAAGTACTTCCGCTAGTTGTTGTGTCTTATGGAGTAGGATTAGCAGTAGAATTTGTTTTTGCTGTAATAAAAGGTCACGAAGTAGAAGAGGGATATTTGGTAACAGGGATGTTAGTGCCTTTGATTGTTCCTGTAGATACACCTTTATGGATGTTGGCAGTAGCCGTTATATTCGGTGTTGTTATAGGAAAAGAAGTTTTTGGTGGTACAGGAATGAATATTCTAAACCCAGCATTAACAATAAGAGCATTTTTATTCTTTGCATATCCAACATGGATGTCTGGAGATAAAGTTTGGGTTCATGGTGCTGTAGAAAGAGCTGGTGAGATTGCTAACGGAGCTAAATTAGATGCGATGTCAGGAGAAACCATTCTGGGAGGACTCGCACAAGGAAAGAATATTGTAGGTAGCCAAGATGCTACATACTCAATAGCTGATGCTTTCTTAGGATTTATTCCGGGGTCAGTAGGTGAAACTTCTGCCTTACTAATTTTGTTAGGAGGTTTGTTTCTTGTTTTTACAAAAATCGGAAGTTGGAGGATTATGTTAAGTGCCGTATTAGGGACTTTGATTATGGGACTAATTTTTAACGGAGTAACTAGTGCAGGATGGATCACAGAATCTAGTAAGTTTTATGGATTGATGAATCTAGAGTTTTGGAAGCATCTAATCGTTGGTGGTATAGCGTTCGGAATCGTCTTTATGGCAACAGATCCCGTAACCGCTTCGCAGACCAATAAAGGAAAATGGATATATGGATTCTTAATAGGGTTTATTTCTATATTGATTCGAGTATTTAACCCAGCATATCCCGAAGGAGTATTTTTGGCAATTTTGTTAATGAATGTGTTTGCTCCAACCATTGATCATTATGTGGTTCAAGGAAATATCAAGAAAAGAATGAAACGTTTAAAACTTAAAACGGCGTAGATCATGGCAATTAATACAGATAAAAATTCGTATACAATTATATTTGCCATAGCAATGGTAGTTGTGGTAGGTTCTCTATTGGCATTTACAGCCTCTTCATTAAAGGAAAGGATTTCTGAAAATAAAAGAACAGAGAAACAACAAAATATTTTATTTGCAATGGGTGTTGCGGATAAAGAAGATCCTAATGAATTTGTTCCTGCAGAACAAGCAGAAGAATTATTCAAAAAGTATGTTGGAGATAAGCAATTTATTGTTACCGGAAGTTCAGCAAAGAAAACAGGTGATGCCTTTGATATAGAGGTTAAGAAAGAAAATGATAAGGTAAAAGCAGATGCTAATTATCAAAGAAAGATGCCTTTGTTTATTGGAGAAAAAGATGGAGAAGAATATTATATAGTGCCCGTAAGAGGAAATGGACTTTGGGATGCTATTTGGGGGTATGTATCGTTAGATAAAGAATTCAAAACCGTAAAAGGAGCATTCTTTGATCATAAGGGAGAAACTCCAGGTTTAGGAGCCAATATAAAAGAAGCATATTTTAGAGATGATTTCATAGGGGAGCATATTGTTGATGCTGCTGGAAATTATAAAGGAATTACAGTAAAGAAAGGTAATGCCGATCCTAAAAATGTAAGAAAAGATGATAATGCTGTTGATGCAATGGCTGGGGCGACAATTACTGGTGACGGAGTTACTGTAATGGTCAAAAAAGGAATGAAGATGTATCAAGCTTATTTTGAAACTTTAAAAAAATAACAAATGGCTGAAGTAACAACAGAAGAAAAAGTTAAAGTAAAAGAGCCTAAAGAGCCTTTGTTTTCTAAGAAAAACAGAAAACTATTATCTGATCCGTTGGCTGATAATAACCCAATAACCATTCAGGTACTAGGAATTTGTTCTGCATTAGCAATTACTGCCCAATTGAAACCTTCAATTGTTATGGCAATTTCGGTAATCTTTGTACTAGGAATTGGTAACGTAGTGATTTCTTTAATGAGAAATATTATTCCTTCAAAAATTAGAATTATCGTACAGTTAGTAGTTGTTGCTGCTTTGGTAATTGTAGTTGATCAAGTGTTGAAAGCCTTTGCATATACCTTGAGTAAAGAACTTTCTGTATTTATAGGATTGATTATTACCAATTGTATTATCATGGGACGATTTGAAGCATTCGCATTAGGAAATGGTCCATGGAAATCATTTTTAGACGGAATAGGAAACGCTGCAGGATACGGAGTATTACTAATTATTGTAGCATTTTTTAGAGAGTTATTAGGTTCAGGTACACTATTTGGAATCAAAGTTTTAGGAGATCCAATAGAAAAAACCGGCTTATACGCTCTAGGATATGAAAACAATGGATTTATGGTACTTGCACCGATGGCGTTGATTACTGTTGGTGTTATCATTTGGATCCAGAGAAGTAAAAACAAGGCATTAATAGAAGATCATTAGATAGATTCACAGTTATAATAGAGCTTTTTGTAGTTCATTAAAACTAAAAAGGAATAAAATGGAATATTTAGAATTATTTTTAAAATCAATCTTCATCGATAATATGGTATTCGCGTTCTTTTTGGGAATGTGTTCATACTTAGCCGTATCCAAAAAAGTTTCTACAGCTGTAGGGTTAGGAGCTGCGGTGATATTTGTACTCGCAATAACAGTACCTTTAAATTTTTTATTGGATAAATATATTTTAAGAGATGGAGCTTTAACTTGGTTAGGTGAAGAGTATAAGGATTATGACTTGAGTTTTCTAACCTTTATTTTGTTTATTGCTACCATTGCAACCATGGTACAATTAGTAGAAATAGTAGTAGAGAAATTCTCTCCCTCATTATATAATTCATTAGGTATATTTTTACCATTAATAGCAGTGAATTGTGCCATTTTGGGAGGCTCTTTATTTATGCAACAAAAAGAATTTTCTAATATTTCTCAAGCTGCAGTTTATGGAATTGGATCAGGAATAGGATGGTTTCTAGCAATATTGGCAATAGCTGCTATACGCGAGAAGATTAGATATTCTAATGTTCCGGCACCTTTAAGAGGATTAGGAATTACATTCATTCTGACAGGATTAATGGCAATAGGTTTTATGAGTTTTGGTGGAATGCTAACAGGTGGTGAAGAGGAAGAGAAAAAAGAGTCAGGAGCTGCTCAGATAGAACAACAGGAGGAAACTGAAAAAGAAATAGCCCAAAATACTAACACTACAATACTTAAGTAATATGATATTTTTAGAAGCATCTACCGGAGGGACAATAGCTTTAACGATAATTTTGTTTATGGCGTTAGTTCTTGTTTTGGTAGGAATTTTATTATTCGCCAAAGATAAATTACTGCCTTCTGGACCAGTAAAAATTAAAATTAATGGTGAAAAGGAAATCGAAGTAGCATCTGGTGGTACGTTGCTATCAACATTAGGAGCACAAAAAATATTTTTGCCTTCTGCTTGCGGAGGAGGAGGAACTTGTATTCAATGTGAGTGTCATGTATTAGAAGGAGGAGGAGAAGCATTACCTACAGAGACGCCTCATTTCTCTCGTAAAGAGTTAAAGCATGGAGCACGTCTTGCTTGTCAAGTTAAGGTGAAACAAGATATGAACATTCAGATTCCCGAAGAAGTATTCGGAATCAAAAAATGGGAAGCAGAAGTAGTGCGTAACTATAATGTGGCTTCTTTTATTAAAGAATTTGTAGTTCGTATTCCTGAGGATATGGGATATAAAGCTGGAGGATATATTCAAATTGAGATTCCTTCTTGTGAGATAAAGTATTCTGATATTGATATTACAGCGCATCCAGAAGAGCACGAAACTCCTGATAAGTTCAAACAAGAATGGGATAAATTTGGATTATGGCCATTAGTGATGAAGAATACAGAAACAGTAGAGCGTGCATATTCTATGGCTTCTTATCCTGCAGAAGGTAGAGAAATAATGCTTAATGTACGTATTGCAACACCACCATGGGATAGATCTAAAAACGGATGGATGGATGTAAATCCAGGTGTGGCATCTTCTTATATTTTTGCCCAAAAGCCAGGTGATAAGGTTACAATCTCAGGTCCTTACGGAGAATTCTTTATTAATGAATCGGATTCAGAAATGTTGTATGTAGGAGGAGGAGCAGGAATGGCACCAATGCGTTCGCATTTATATCATCTATTCAAAACATTAGAAACAGGACGTAAAGTGACATATTGGTATGGTGGACGTTCAAAAAGAGAATTATTCTATCTAGATCACTTCTATGATTTAGAAAAGAAGTTTTCAAATTTTAAATTCTACTTAGCACTTTCTGAACCATTAGAAGAAGATAACTGGAAAGTAAAAGAAAATCTTGATGCCGAAGGAGATGGTTTTGTAGGGTTTGTGCATAATTGTGTTATTGATAATTACCTGAGCAAACATGAATCGCCAGAAGATATAGAATTGTATTTCTGTGGACCGCCATTAATGAATAAGGCAGTTCAGAAAATGGGAGAAGATTTTGGAATCCCAGATGAGCATATACGATTTGATGATTTTGGAGGATAATTCTTATGCTAAAATGATTAAATAAGGTATTAAAACTGTGTAGCAGTTTCTCAAAATAATAAAAACCGATACAACAATTTGTGTATCGGTTTTTTGTGTTTACTATATTTATTCATTCTGAAAATGATACTTATTATACCAGTTATGTTTTGAATTTACTACAAAAGAAAAATGGTGTTTTGTTATGGTAAATTTAAAGTATAAATGGTACTAGAATTAAACTATTGAATGATCTACGGATCACGTCTATTACTATATAGATAGATGTCTTTTTTAATTGTTGTAAAGTAATTATTATTTTTTCTTTTTGCTAACTTAGAAAAGTCATGACAAAAGTGAGTCCACTCATTTTGAGTACCCGTTTTGTTGTGAACAATTTTTAGTGGCACGTCCTGAACTCTTTTTTTAGGTACTATAAAACGATTTTTTATTGATAAAATATGAGCATTTTTATTGTTTTTAGTTGAGTTCATATTTATTCTACTATCTGTAGTGAAATACCCTGTACTTGCATCCTCTAATCGCTTAAGGTTTGAAATTCGATTTGAGAAATTTGAACTGTTAACTGATTTTTTATTTTTTTTAACCTTAGGTAAATACATCTTTTTATAAGAATAAAAGATGGGGAACTTTGAAAGTGTTTCAAAAAGAAAAATTGATTTTTTCATTGTTTTTGTTTTAAAATATTATTACTTAATTATGATTTATCTTAAAGACTATTCATTAAATCTTTGTGTTTACTAAGTTTTTGTTAAATATTTTTTATTTTACGCCTGTCTTTAAAAAAAAGAGCGTTTTTTCTGATTAAAACAGAAAACAAAATTTTGAGTGTTAACGTGTTATAAGAGTAAATGGGATTGAAGAAATATATATTGATATTGTTGGGTTTGTTACTTGTTGTTTTATGTGTTCAACAAACAACCAAAGGAAAAATAGTAGCCAATCATGTAAAAGGTGCAATTGTTAATGCAGTGGTGACACCTAATTATATAAATAAAGGTGGTGATTCTATATCGACAAGAGTGATAGTTCCAGAGGGATATACTAGGGTCAACTATGATAGCGGATCGTTTCAGTCATATTTGCGGCACTATAGAGTTAAACCATATGGTAGCCAAATTATTAATTACGATGATACTGAATATTTTGCTCAGAATTGGCACGATGCCATTTTAGAAGTACCAGTGCCTTCTAACGGATTACAACAATGTGCAGATGCATTAATGAGGATCAGATCCGAATACTTATGGGATAAGAACAGAAAGGATGAGATAGGATTTAACTTTACATCTGGGCATTATTGCTCATGGGCAATGTATGCAAAGGGCTTTCGCCCTAAGATAAAAGGTAATAAAGTAAGTTTTCATAAAACGGCATCACCCAACAATTCGAAATCTAATTTTTATAAATACCTTAATCTAATCTATATGTATGCAGGAACACTTTCTATGTACACAGAACTTCCTAAAATAAAAATAGAAAAAATTACTATTGGTGATATGTTGGTGAAACCTGGTTCTCCGGGCCATATAGAGATTGTTGTAGATGAGATTGTTAATGAGAATGGCGATAAATTATTCTTATTAGCTCAAGGAAATACACCAGCTCAGAGTGTATGCTTGCTTAAGAATCATGAAGAAATCGGAATATCCCCATGGTACAGATTTAATAAAAATGACCCCGTCTACACGCCAAGTTACTATTTTGATGAAGCCTTGTTTATACGGTTTAAATAATTTGTAATTTGATTGTATCTTTGACGGCTATGACAAGGATACTTACTAATCAGGAACTACATAATCTTGCCATGAATATTGTTGGCGAAGAACTGGAAAAAAAAGGGTTCGAATTTATAGCAATCAATAGTACATTGGGAAAACACCCACAATTTGTATGTATTGATAGTTCTAATCAACGGTATTTTGTATTGGTAAAAGCCGTTTCTTATCCAGATAACCCGCATAATTATGATATGATTTGGATGGAATCATTTAAAAAGCATGCTGTAGAACAAGAAGCTAAGGTGTTCTATGCAGGAGTAGGACTGCAAAATTCTGAAAATCCAAATAAGCCGGTGTTTTATAATGAAGAATATGTTCTTGAATATGCAGGTTTACAATTGATAGAAACACATCTTAATTAAGAGAGTATGTTCAAAAAAAGTGCAATAATAATAGGTGTAATACTGATGCTTTTTTCCTGTAAAAGGAAAGAGGAGCCGTATCATAATTATGCTAGAGGGGATGCATTTGGTACGAATTTTTCTGTCCAGTTTATTGCCAAACAAGAAGTTGATTTTTCTAAAGCCTATGATAGTATGATTGCTGTTATAAATAAATCAATGTCAACATACATAAAAGATTCTGATATCTCAAAAATTAATGCAGGGGATACTACAATTACTGTTGATTCTCATTTTAGAAATGTATTTAATGCATCTAAAGTATTATATAAAGAAACACAAGGTGTTTTTGATCCCACTATTGGTGTTTTAGTAAATGCATGGGATTTTGGTCCAGAAGGAGCAGAAACGTCTTTGGATAGTCTTAAAATAGATAGTTTGCTGCAAACAGTGGGGTTGAATTCTGTGTTTTTATTTAAGAATAAAATAATAAAGAAAGATCCAAGAGTGTACTTAGATTTTAATGCTTTGGCAAAAGGATATGCGGTAGATGTTTTTTCATCATTTATAGAAGAGAAAGGGTTTGCTAATTATCTTGTAGAAATAGGAGGAGAAATTAGAGGCAAGGGAAGTAATATTAGTACACAAAAACCATGGCGAATAGGTATAGAGGACCCTAATTTTGATGACACCCAGTCCTACAGTAAAGTGATAGAGTTACATAATGAGGCTATGGCGACATCAGGAAGTTATCGCAAGTATAAAATTGATAAAAACGGCAATCGATACGCTCATATTATTGATGCCAAAACAGGATATCCACATAAGTCAAATTTGTTAAGTGTTTCTGTATTAGCAAACACTTGTATGCAAGCAGATGCTTATGCTACAGCATTAATGTCTATGGGATTAGAAGAGGCGAAAGCATTTCTTAATACACATCAAAACCTTAAGGTGTTTTTTATTTATGAAAACGATCATAAGGAGTTAAAAACATTGGCGGTTAATGGTTTTCCTGAAGGTTAAAAAAACTATGATGTTTTTCGTTTGTACCAGAATATAAAGAATCCAAGTGTCAAAAAGGCAATCACTCCTAAGATCCAATACAAGCGATAGTTGTTATCAAAATGAATAGATGTCGAATCTCCCACTAAATAAAACCCTCCCCAATAAAAAGGAGCTGTTCTATTGATGTCTGCATTACCAAGGTAGTTAAGCTTTGCTTGTTGTAAAGCTTTACTTTTGTCCATTCCTTTTTTAAGATTTGCATAGAAATACTTCATTATTTGAGGAGTGGTTTGATCAGATATTTCCCAACGACTTAATACTAAACTTTTTGTCCCAGCGTACTGAAACGCATTGCCTAAACTCATAATGCCTTCTCCTTTTGCAATTTTTCCTGATCCTGTATTGCAAGCACTAAGCACTGTTAGTTCTGCAGGAATATGTAATGCAAAAAGTTCGTGGCTATACAAATAATTATCCTCAGAATTATTGTTTGTAGAATCGGTGCTTTGGGTGAATAGAAGTTTCGAGTTTTCGGGACGTTCATTATCGACTTCTCCATGCAGTGCTAGGTGTAAAATAGCATAGCGATTAGCATTTTTCTTAAAATTACTCTCTTTTGCTTCAGATCCATAGTAGTATTTGCCATCAATAATTTCAGATATAGCTTTAATCTCTTTTCTAGTGCCAGGCAAATCATAAGAAGCATCTCTTAAAGTTGCAAGACTTATTTGATTACTACTGAATGCAGAAGTATCAGAAAATGAAAAAGCAAGACATTCTTTTTCTTCTCTAGAAAATGGTTTTTTTTGTGCTGACCCAAACAAAATATGGGCAGAATTTATATAGCTGATCGCATACTTTTTTAACATATATGATAATTGCCTTGGGTCATTTGTGGGGTTGCTCTGGGTGAGCAATAGTTCAAAGTTAAGATGCCAGAGTGGTCCATCAGGAATAATAATCAATTGATCTCCTACTATATGATCTTTGATTGGAGTAATTAATTGTTCATAGAGTTGGTGAGAAATTCGTTTGAAATTTTTAATATTTTTAGAAGTAATTGATTGCCTTTGTGCTGCTATAGCTTTTTGAAGCTCAGGTGTTGCTACTGTAGTTGTGGTTATATTGTTTTTAGAAATGGCAAAAATATGGGTATTGCTATTGTCAAAAAAGAATGCTATTACAGTGGTGTATGGGGGTATTTTGTTTTGAATATCAGCAATAGATATAGTAGTGTTTTGGTATTTTAATTGATAATACTTAGGATAATTTTCTTCAATGATTTGGATTAGAGAGTCTTGTGTAGTGCCGATCTGAAATAACTTGTTTTCGTAGTTTTGTATTTTCTCAGAGTTTTGATCTTTGCTATTTCTTTCTGTTAGTATTTCTGAAGTAAAAAAAGCATAATCATTTTTCAATTGAGATTCTTTATCTATAATGTCGTTTGGTAGCCCCGAAAAGCTCTGTGCATTAGATTCGGCAAGTATCGTTTTTAGTGTATTGGCCTTGCTTCTTTCGGTATAATAAAAAGCACGTTCTTTGGCTGTTTGCTTTTGGTTAATTCGATGGTCTAATAATTCGGTGGTTATGGCTCCGGCATATAGATCTTTGGTTTGTTTGGCAAAACTGACTTTATCCTTATAGTTATCATACCTTTTTCTAATCTGCTGTATTAGCGTGTCTGCTGTTTTATATGTTTTACTACTGGCTATTAAATCCTTTTTTTGTTTACCAGATAAGAATTTTTCTCGCAGTATTAGGGCTTTTTTCTGTAGACTCTGCAAAAGAATATTGTGATCTAAATACTGATTAGAATCAAAGGTATTTGATGAGTTTTTATTTGGTTTGATGTTGGCAATGATTGCTTTTTCTATATAGGATAATGCAGTTGTATAGTTATTGATGTTATAATATAAATCCGCAATTTGATTATATGATTTTGCAGTTCTAGGATGGTGCTTACCATCGGTCTGTAGTCTTATGACAATGCTTTTTTCGAGATACTCCAGAGCTTTTGTATAATCCTCTTTATCAGAGTATACTTTGGCAATAGAGTTAAGGATGTCAGAGACGTAATAGTGATTTTTTCCAAATAAATGTATTTGTATAACTAAACCTTTTTCATAATACTCAATAGATTTAGTATAGTTTTTTTTTAGTCTATATAAATCAGCAAGATCGTGGTAAGATGCGGATAAATCGTGACGCCTATTATTAGTTAATCTGATTTTTAGTGCTTTCTTATAGTAAACCAAGGCTTGATTATATTTTTCCTGGGTTTTGTATGTGTTAGCAATATTATTATAAGTTCTAGCCACTGCACCATGTTCTTCTCCTAAAGCGCTAATATAATTTTGTAGTGCTTTTTTATAATAAGAAATAGCTTTGTTAGGTTCCCCCTTGAGGTAATGTGCTAAACCTATGTTGTTATAATCAGAGCCAAGATAAGGATGTGTTTTGGGATAAACCTCTAACATAATATTCATGCTTTTTTGGTAGTAAATCAATGCTTGATCATATCTACCCTTTTTAAACCAAGTATATCCCAAATAAATATAAACGTCAGCAATATTAGAGTGATTAACCCCAAGTTTTTTGGATAAAATAGAAAGTGTTTTTTTATAGTATATTAGCGCTTTTTCTGTTTGTCTTTTAAAGAGGTGTATGTAGGCTTTCCCTTGATAACAGCGAGAAGTATTAGGATGCTGACTTCCGTATATATTGCTTAGTATTGTTAAGGCATTGTCATAATATTCTTTAGCTACCTCAAATTGATCCTGATATGTTTTTACGTCGCCGATGTGAGAATAAGAAAAAGCAACTTCGGCACTTTTTTTTCCAAAAATTTTCTTCCGTATGTTTAATGCCTTTTTATGATATTCTATGGATAAGTCGTATTTACCTAAGTGCCAGTAGGTAATTCCTATGTCAGTATAGCTGTCGGCAACTTTTTTGTGAGATTTTCCAAAAGTTGCGACTCTTACTTTGAGACTTTTATTATAATTTTCTAATGCATCGTTATAATCCGCATTAAAATGATGAATAGTGCCAATATTGTGGTAACAATCTGCGGTGCGATAATCGTTTTTGCCAAAATTTTCTAGTTGTATAGTAAGTGCTTTTTTGTAATAGTTATTGGCATCTTTAAACTTATCTAGTGATTTAAGAATATGCCCCAGCGTATTATAAGAGAATGCAATTTCTGGATGATTTGGCGGATAGGTTTTTGATCGTATCGCCATCAATTCTTCTGCATTACATAAAGCCTGGGCAAAATCAAAATTTTCTCGTTGGATCTCTATTATTTTCTCATAAGACTGGATGATATTATTTTGATCTTTGTCTTTTTTAAATCCGATTAAGGCTTTTTCAAAATATACTAGAGCACTATCTAATTTTTTATTTATTAAAAAAGTATCGGCAATGAGCACTTGCTCAGCAGCTTTGTCAAGATTAAATTCTTTGGTTTGCGAATAAAGCGCAATAGCGCTACTAAGATACACGTATAGACAAAATACAATTTTGGTAAACGAAAGCTTAGTATTTCCCATTGATAAATAAATTTAAAGAATTGATAACAAAGATCTTAAAAATATTAAATAAGGCTTCATGTGTTGTGATTTAATATGTTATAAATATTAATATCAAGTAATTTAAAAATCACTATTTATAACAAACAGGAAGAATTTCATCTTGTGCTAGGCAGTATTTTGTGACTTTTTCTTTGGGTAAGGTGTTGGTGTAATCAACTTCATTAACTCTAAAACCGATGGATCGTAGTTTTTCAAAATAATCCCTGCCATATACACGTACATGATCATATTGACCGAATATTGCTGCACGCTCCTTGGGATCAGTAATACTATCGTCTTCAAAAGTAGTTTCTCTCTCTAATTCTTGCGGAATTTGTAAAATAGCCATCCCATTTGGTTTTAGTACTCTATAGAGCTCTTGCATGGCTTTGGTATCATCGGGAATATGTTCTAAAACGTGGTTGCAAAAAATAATATCATACGTGTTGTCTTCAAAAGGAAGGTTGCAAATATCAGCTTTTATATCAGCCAAAGGAGAGTTAAGGTCAGTTGTTGTATAGTCTAGATGTGGTAATTTTCTAAACCTCTTGTAAAAAGCCTGCTCGGGGGCAAAATGCAACACTTTAGAAGGCTTTGTAAAAAAATCAGTCTCATTTTTTAAGTATAACCAAAGTAATCTATGACGCTCTAGTGAGAGGGTAGAAGGAGAGAGTACATTGTCTCTTTGTGTGCCATAACCATAAGGTAAAAACTTAGAAAAACTTTTGCCATCAATTGGGTCAGTATAGGTGTTGCCTTTTAAAAATAAACTTATAATTGGGCGTGCCAAATAACTCAGCCGTATCAGAAGAGGTCTTGGTATGGTATTTAGTATAAGCTTAAAAAGTTTTTTCATTTGTTATACCCTGAGGACGAGTAGATAGTACGAAGCTAAATACAGTCTTGTTTGTTCTAATGTAACTGTGAGTGATTTTTTGTATTAATCAAAGATGTTATATTGTCAATAATTCTTGTCTAAAAGCATCCTCTTCATCAGATTCTATACCAAGTGCTTGATAAATATATTTGAAGGTAGAAAGGATTTCAGGTTTTCCATCTACCAAGGCCACATCATGCTCAAAGTGAGCACTAGGTTTGCCATCTGCAGTAACAATAGTCCAGCCGTCTTTTAATTGTTTAATTCTATGTGTTCCCATATTAATCATGGGTTCTATGGCAACTACCATACCTTCTAAGAATTTTTTTCCTTTTCCTCTACGTCCGTAATTTGGCATCTCAGGGTCTTCATGTAGTTTTTTGCCAACACCATGACCAACAAGTTCTCTTACAACACCATATCCTTCGTCTTCAGTATACTTTTGTATCGCATAGCCTACATCACCAACCCGATTACCTAATGAGAATGCCTCAATTCCTTTGTATAGAGATTCTTTTGTGACTTTTAGTAATTTTTCTACCTCTGGTGTTACGTCACCGATTGTAAATGTATATGCATGATCACCATAATACTCATTTTTTATAGCTCCACAATCTATAGCTACAATGTCCCCTTCTTCTAATGGCTTATCTGTTGGTAAGCCATGTACAACCGCTTCGTTAACACTGGTGAGAAGGGTAGAGGGACAGCCGTAAAGACCTAAGAAACCAGGGATTGCTCCTTGATCTCTAATGAACTCTTCTGCTATTTTGTCTAATTGTGCAGTAGTAACTCCCGGTTTTAATTCAGAAGCTAACATGCCTAAGGTTTTAGAGACAATCAATGCGCTTTCTCGCATTAGCTCTATTTCTTCACGTGTTTTGGTAATAATCATATAGGATTGTAAAAATTACATATAAAAATGGTTGGCAAATTTACAAAGAATATTAGGATTCAATCCATTAATTTTCATAGGAATGCTTGTACGATTGTTCAGACACAATTGTTAACATATCTTTTTCGAGCGTTTCTCTGGCAAACTCTACATAGCGGCCCATCTCTTTTCCATCTTTATAAAATATAAAAGTTGGTACCATTAAGATATTGAGACCTTCTTCGAATTTATCCGGAGTATCTTTTTCGCGAGAAACAGTAACTAACTCGAGTTTTTTGTAATCAAAATTAGTGGCATCCAAAATTTTATATAATGTAGGGATTTCCCGTTGGCTATCTTCGCACCAGGTTCCTATAAAAGCCTTTATAGTTATGTTTTTGAGATAGGGGATTAATTTTTTTACGCTTGTTGTGTCGATGGTATAGGCCTCATAGTTGGTGTCAAACCAAGTATTGTATGGGCTTTTCTTAAGTGCCTGTCGGTCTTGTTTTCCTAATAAAATTTCAGGTTCAATTTCTTCAGAATCAGGAGGTGATTCTACCGTTTCTTTGGCATTTGAATCAGCTTTTTCTTTGGCTGAGTGCGGAGTTGTTGATTCATTTTTGCAACATAGTAGTAGTCCCAAAAATGTAATGAATAGTACTTTTTTCATGAATATTAGAAATTGTCGTAAGCATACTAATATACTATAAACAGAAAAAGTAAGCACAATGTTTTAGGTACAGTTTAACATATCCAAAACATTGTGCTATTAGAGCTTTACTTTACTAGCAATGATTCTTGGGTCATGGCAGCAGGTTTTTCTATTCCCATAAGATCTAAAATGGTAGGTGCAATATCACCCAATACCCCATCTTTTAATTTAATTTGGTCTTTGTCTATCAAAATAAAAGGGACAGGATTTGTGGTGTGAGCAGTATGCGGAGATCCATCCGGATTAATCATTGTCTCACAATTGCCATGATCAGCTATCAATAGGATCGAGTAGTCTTTTTCTAAAGCTGTTTCAATGACATCTTTGGTGCAAATATCAACTGCCTCACAGGCTTTTATAGCTGCTTCCATAACTCCCGTATGGCCTACCATATCACCATTAGCAAAATTAAGACAAACAAAATCAACTTCTCCTTTTTGCAATTCTGGTACAAGAGCATCTCTCAATTCATATACGCTCATTTCTGGCTTTAAATCATAGGTGGCTACTTTGGGAGAGTTACGCAAAATTCTGGACTCTCCTTTAAAAGGTTCTTCTTGTCCTCCAGAAAAGAAAAAAGTAACATGTGGATATTTTTCTGTTTCTGCAATTCTGATTTGTGTCTTCCCCGCTTTTGAGATTACTTCTCCTAGAGTCTCAGTAATATTATCTTTGTTATAAATAACCTTGATTCCTTTGAAATTCTCATCATAATTGGTGAGCGTAACATAGTACAAAGGAAGTTTTTTTGTTTGATATTCAGGCATATCATTTTGAGAAAGCATTTCGGTTAATTCTCTACCACGATCCGTTCTGAAATTAAAAAATATAACAACATCATCTTCTTTGATAGTTGTCAGAGGTACACCATTTTCCTGAACAATGATAGGTTTTATAAACTCATCGGTTACATTATTATCATAATTTGCCTGAATTGATTCGAGTACATTTGTAGTGGTTTCTCCTTCACCTTTTACGACCAGGTCATAAGCGAGCTTAACACGTTCCCATCTTTTGTCTCGATCCATCGCATAATATCTACCTATAACAGAGGCGATTTTACCCGTGGTTTTTGCCATATGATTTTGAACAGTTTCAAGGTGTCCTTTTCCTGATTTTGGATCAACATCACGTCCGTCGGTAAACGCATGTAAAAATACGTCTGTAAGTCCGTAGGCATTCGCAGCGTCTAATAATCCTTTGATGTGATTTATATGAGAATGAACGCCCCCATTACTTACAAGTCCTAGTAAATGAACATTTTTGTTGTTTTCTTTAGCGTATTGAAAAGCATCTATTAGAACTGTTTCTTTTTTCAGTGTGTCATTTTCTATAGCCATATTGATTTTAGCCAAATCTTGGTATACAATTCTTCCGGCACCAAGATTCATATGGCCAACTTCACTGTTTCCCATTTGTCCTTCTGGCAGTCCAACATGAAGCCCATCAGTGCGTAAAGAAGCATTTGGATATTTTGTATATAAACTATCAATAAATGGAGTTTCGGCATTATCAATTGCCGATACGTTTGGATCTGGTGACGTTCCCCATCCGTCAAGAATCATTAAGATTGCTTTTTTATTCATTTCTTTTTATGGTTTGATGATTTTGATTAGTGATAATGTGGTTTTTAATACCAAAAACTAATGCAAGATTCAAAAGTACAACTTCATTAAGAAGAACCCAAAAATCTTGAAATATCCACATTCGGTTGTCTCGTTTTTTTTGATTTCCTATCGCTTTATTTGTATGGAATTGATAAGTAGAGGTTTGCATAACCTCTAAAATTGAAAGATTCATAATACTTTGTGGGTTTTTGTTGGGATAACATAAATAACTAGAGGTTCTTTACGTTTAGGTTAATTTTGGGTTAATAAGGTTAGATATTCCCCTTTTTTTTGGTTGATACTAAAAATACTCACTCTTAGCTAATGATAGCAGGATGGGCGAGAGGCTGACTGCGATATTCAGAAAAATTTAATGTAATTGTTTAGAAAACAAACATTTGTTAGGGTTAAAATTATGTTATTTTCATTTTTAAGTGTAACAAATAGACAGGATGGAGTGTCTTATAAGTAATCAATAAGTTATCACTTAATAAAAAATGTACAACATCATGAAAAAAACAATTTTAACTGTAATGACGATTATGTTTATCTCATCAGTAAGCCTTGCTAAAGAGGCTAATTCGACCACAACCAGTTATGATTACGAACTTGTTACCTTTAAAGCAAATCCACTATGTATGGCAATTGTAAAAGGAGATTTAGAAGCTGTAAAAAAAATGATCGAATTCGGAAACGATGTAAATGAAGTGTCTGAAGGAATGACACCACTTATGTATGCCGCAAGATATAATCGTCTTGAGATTATCAAGGTTCTTGTAGAAAAAGGAGCGAAAATAAAGACCAAAAACCGAAAAGGGTACAATGCTATTAAATTTGCAGAAATATCAAATGCCAAAGAAGCCGTGGCACTATTGAAAGAGCTGTCTTAATCGATTACCAAGGTTAAATTTTAAAAAAATAAAAACTTCACTCTGGAGCAACGTCTCTAAAGTGAAGTTTTTTTTGATTATACGAATGAGAAATCGGATTTTCATTCATTATTTGTGTATACAGTGTCCTAGTAAAAAGTCACATAATTAATTTTCTGATAACTAAAAACGAGTGTATTACTTAGTTCTGTATTCTTGTATGGCTTCTCTTATTTTTTCTTTACGGTTTTCGGGATCAGGATGCGTGCTCTGAAACTCAGGTGTTCTATTGGGACCGGCTGCGTTTTTAAGAATTTCCATAACACCTATCATTTCTTCTGGGTTATAGCCCGAATTGATCATGAATAACACACCTAGTTTATCACTTTCTAATTCATCATCACGACCATTACCAAGCAATATATTTTGTCCAATACCATTTACTATACCTCCTGCATCTGCACCAACCGACGCCCCTGTCGAAATTGTTTTCCAAAAATCATGTTCTGCGATTCTTTCTGCAGAATGCCTTCCCAGGACATGCCCAATTTCGTGACCCAATACACCTGCTACCTGATCTTCATTCTCTAATTTAGATAATAGAGCATAGGTTATAAATATTTGTCCTCCAGGAAGTGCGAAAGCATTAATTGTATTTGGATCTGCTAATAAATGAAATTCATATTTATATGGAGTTTGCTTTGCCATACTTGAATTTACCAGTTTATTACCGATCATATCAATATAGCTTTGTAATTTTTGATCTGGGTAAAGTCCACCATGTTGCTGAGCCATTTCGGGAGCACTTTGAAGTCCAATTGCGATTTCTTGATCGCTGGTCATATTAATATTTTGAACTCTGTCTGTATATGGGTTCAAAGTCTTGTTATTACATTTTTTAATAAAAGCAAACGCAACGATTGCCAATCCTATTAAAATTCTAATTTTTAAGCCTCCGCGTCTCATGATAAATCAAGTTTTATATCAGCATTAAAGTTAGTAAAATAAATAGGATTAAAAACTAAATAAAATATTAGATCAGGATACCTAAATTAGGAAATAGAAATACTAAAATTTGCAAATCGAAATTCATAAGTACTTATATAGGTAACACACTCTAGTATGATTTACATTATAGGAGCGTTACTATTGCTTTTACGGTATTCGAATTTATTGCTGGGGCCTATTGCTTGGTGAGCGAAGTTATCTGAAAAATAATTGAGTGTAGTAATATCGGTTGTTTTCATCCTGAATCACAGCAATACCTGTATGTGTATAAGTACCTTCAATATTTTTTCTATGGCCTTCACTAGCGATCCATGCGTTCACTACACTTTCGGCATCTGGATAAGAACTCGCTACGTTTTCGGCTGTTGCCCTTGCACCTTCTTGCTCATTGAGAGCATCTGCTCTCAAAGAAAAATCATCATGACTTATTTTTCCTTGGGATATCATATATTGTGTATGGTCAGCAGCTAATTGATTCGCAGTTGAATTCATTGTCAAAGAGGATAGGTTTTTACTTTGACGGTATTCGTTTATAAGTTGTAGAATCTCTTCTACAATCGTAGTATCACTTTCGCTAACTATGGTTTCTTCATCAATTTCTTCCTGTTCTAGTGTTTCGTCTTCTAAGATATCATCCTTTTGGTCATCAGAACAGGATATGGCAAGAGTTAGAGAAAGAATAGATAGTATATACAGAAAATAAGATAATTTTTTCATTTTTGGGGCTTTTGTATCAATATAACTCCAATAATCCTATTTTTAGTATGTTTTATCTGATAAATTCAAGAAGTTTTTACAATAATTCTGGATTTATATCCAAAATATTACAGCTTACATACTTATTTATAAAATCATCAGTAAAATAGTCACTCCCCATGAGTTTTGTGAACTTTAATTCTTTATCTATCTGTAGCTTTCGGTAAGCTTTGAGCATAGGAATGGATAATGGAGCATAAGAGTAATGCCAGGGCTCATACTTAAAGCCTTTTCTTCCGGGTTTATTAGTGTAAACAAGATAAAACCCAAACGAATTAGCGTATTCATCTAACCATTGTTTGAATCTATAATATGGACCACCCATTTCAAAATGCTTTGCTAATAGAGGGTCTCTTTGTTTTGGGGCACTACCATCAATAATATCGATGTCAGTACCCCAATGGTGTCTAGATGTCCCAGGTATTGTGGAGTATTCTATTATTTTATTTATGGACTTGGAAGGAGATAAACCAGCAGAAGTATAGCGGGTATATTTACGTTCCCAAATTTGATGTTGTCGATCGTAGTTTCTATAGCTAGAAACAACCTTTATTTTGAAACCTCTTTTTTCGGCTTCTGCTTTCATTTTAGAAAAAGCCAAAAAAGCCTTTTTTCGCAACTTATATCCTTCACCCAGAAGTTTTGGATTGCTTTTGCCCATCAAATCTTCTTTAGAAAATTGTGATTGTGGCATTGCCAATGAAGACAACGGCAAAGACAAACCAATCATTGTCAATGCGCTAATATTCAAAAAATCTAGTCTTTCCATAAGCTTAGGTGTTTTAGTGGCTTATTTCTACGAATTTCTGAAATAATTTATTCTAGAATTCCGTCTACTATGCCATATTCTAAAGATTCTTGTGCATCCATCCAGTAATCTCGATTAAAGTCTTTTAGAACCTTTTCTATATCTTGCCCGCAATTATCACCAAGGATTTGTGCACTTAATTCTTTGGTTTTGAGTATTTCGGCAGCTTGAATTTCTATGTTTGAAGCTTGTCCTCTTGCGCCACCACTTGGCTGGTGAATCATAACTTTGGCATGTGGTTGAATAAAACGTCTGCCTTTTTTACCAACACTAAGTAAAATAGAACCCATAGAAGCCGCTAATCCTGTACAAATAGTTGAGACCGGACTTTTTAGACTTTTTATAGTATCGTACATCGCAAATCCCGAAGTTACATATCCGCCAGGGCTATTAATATATAATTTTATCTCCTCATCATTGATCATATCCAGATACATAAGGCGATCGATTACGTGCTTTGCAGATTTATCATCTACTTGCCCCCATAAAAACACGCTGCGTTCTTCTAAAAATTTTTTATCAATCAGATCTTGTATTTTTCCTGATTTTTCCTTCATCTTTATAATTTTAGTTCTTTTATGATGTAAATAGTAAAAGCTAATGAAAGGTATTAAAAAAACATATGAATACTATGTTTTTTGTACTTCTTTATAGCTATGAGATAAATGTATAATTATTTTCGGAGAAATGCCATTGGGCGCGCATAATTTATTTAAGGATTAATTATACGATTATTTTTATGCTTTTTTATGGTTGGGGGGATGATCCATAAAAAAGCTGATAATGAATGTTGGATATGGCAATACTTCTACGTAATGGCAATTTTAGATAGAACTACTACCATTTTGTTTGTATTGCTCTATTTTTATGATAGTAAGAATATTACTTTCTTTCTTACTGTTCTTTAGTTTTGTGAATGTGATTTTTCATTTTTAATACTTGTGTATCAGAAAAAAATGTTCTCTTATGTGGATTGATTTGGCTCATAATATTTCCTTCTTCTGCAGTATGAAACAGACCAAGAGCATGACCAATCTCATGAGGAGCAGTAGTCTCGTATAAGAATTCATCAGTAATTAGTGCTCGTTTATCATTACCTATTCCGGCAAGAGCAATAGTATTAGCTCTTTTTATTATATATACATTTACTCTATCTTTTTTGTATGAATCTTGAGTTTCTTTTAGAAAAGTACTGGTTTCGGCATCTCTATTATCACGTAAATCATAAAGTTCATCATTTGTAATAGTTCTGATTTGACCTAGTTCAAGCCCAATGTCATATCGATGAAAAAAACCACCATTTAAATTATCTACAAAATCATTTTCATTAAGATGATACATTGATTTGTTATTATTTCCAGAAGGTAGGACATAAATAATATCAATCTTAATAGTTGTTTCTGGGTTATCGACAAATATAGGTTCAATATTTAGAGGTACATAATCATCTTCAATAGCACATGAGGTGCACAAAAACAAGAGCGTAATTATTTGGATAAGTTTCATGGTTTTTCAGGTATCTAAATGTTGGAATAAGTTTATTGAATTTGGTAGGTAACAAGAATTAATTCTTATCAAATGATACTATACTGTGCTTTATGCAAATGGTGCAAGAAAAATAAACTGGGATTCTAATGTTAATAGTAGTTAGAAAATCTATCTTATTAATTTAGAAAAGTTTATAACATGTACAGATAAGTATTCAACATATACATATATGAATAACTACGTGTAATTTGGTGTTATTACTGAGGTTCTGAAATTGTTAATGGAAGCGTACAGTGTACGAGAATTTTTAAATAATTTTTTCCATTTTGAAGAAAGAGTAATTCGTTCGAAAAACAAAGTTACTTTTGAAAGTTGTAGTCTAAAATTTCCTTTCATGATAATTGGTTATTAATTTATCGTTATTCAATACTCCATTACTATTGTTGACTCGCCAGAATTTTACAATCGTAAGGTTTTTAGGTTTTATACATACTGTTTTTATGCATACATAAAACAAATAATTCTATTATAAAGAATTAGTTTAAACTCTTGAATTTTTATGTGCAATAAGTATAACATAAAAATTAAGCTAAAGAACGTTTTGAAAAAATGAAAATCATGTAAAATATTATATTTCAGATGTTTAATTTTTTCCCTTATTACAATTTAGGTATAAAAAGCTACGGTTGTATATAGGAGTAACTCATAATAATTACGGTCTTACCGTAATTATTAATTGATAATTTTCATGAAATTTGGAAATTGATTTTGTCTTAGAAAGAAAAGATTTTCAATACATAAATAATTGATTATGAGTGTTTTGTGTGTTTGTGATGTTTATTCTGAATGTGTGAAATTGTTTATATTTACGTGATAATAAGTAAACAAATGTTAATTTATTTATGTCTTTTAATCGGTTTTTTTTGTTTTTCATAGTTTTGAAAAACGTCAGATTTCCAAAACATATGATTATGTTTTTGTGTTTTTATTGAAGTTTTTTATAGTTAAAGTACCTTGTGGTTAGTGTTTTAATTCTTGGGGAGGAAGTTTTATACAAAAAATACAAAATGAATTTATGTAAGTTTTGTATTACAATTAATAATAATGTGTTAAGATTTTGAAGCCCGTATAAAACCTTCAAAATAAAAATCATTAAGTTTAGTAAGAAATAAGATGTAAAGTATAGGAACTGTACTATCGAATATATTTTTGTAGTTTAATTATTACCTATTAACATATAAGTATCCAGCTCTGTCTTTTCGATCTTTTATTTTAAGGACATAATAATAGGTTCCTACAGGTAGTTCTTCTCCTTTGGCTACAGTTGCTCTCCCTTCAGAAATTCCTGCCCAAGAGTT
>NZ_JACC01000031.1 GCF_000520955.1 Aquimarina pacifica
TTTTCTGTCTTTTATTTTAAGGACATAATAATAGGTTCCTACAGGTAGTTCTTCTCCTTTGGCTA
>NZ_JACC01000032.1 GCF_000520955.1 Aquimarina pacifica
AACTGAATCAACATCACAGGTTAATATTCTGTCTACCGATGCACTTACTTCGGAAGGTGCTGTATCTTCTTCAACTTCAATACTTGTTTCACTTGTACAACCCGAAACGGTAGTGACTTCTAATGTATATATCCCAGATTCAGAGACCGTAATATCTTGAGTGGTGGCAGTAAAATCATCTGGACCCACCCATGCATAACTAACTTCAGCAATAGAAGAAGTTCCTGTAATGGTAACCGAATCAACATCACAAGTTAATATTCCGTCTACCGATGCGCTTACTTCAATAGCACTTTCTTCAAAACTTGTTATTTTAATAGTATCAAAATAGTAATATTCCGCAGAACCCGTAGTGAGGGATTTTATAATGACTTGTAGACTATTACCATTAATGGAATTTACAGAAACATTAGTATAGCTTGCGCTGTTACTATTTATTTCTCCTATATTTTCATTAAAAAGAACTTCTGAACCATCATCTAGTACATAATATAATCTTAAATAGTCCATATCGATTCCCTGATCTTCTAAAGGACCTTCACTTCGCACGTCCACTGAAATCTCTATATCATCAACTCCTTCAATATTAATAACCTCTGATATCCAAACTCCTTCGCACCCTGCACCTATAGCATTCACAAAAAAACTATTATTTAGAGTCTCGAAAAAACCTGAACCATTATTATCGCTATCCCAAGCAGTTTCACCATTATCCTGAGTTATACCGTCTTCAAGATCCTGAAAATCTTCTAACCAAAGTATAGATTCTGTTTCTATAGCAGAAGTTACGGTTATAGATTTTGAATTGGTACAGCCATTAGAAAGATCTGTTACGGTCAATGTATAGATCCCTGCTTCAGTTGCAGATGGATTTTGCTCTATACTGCTAAAACCATTAGGGCCAATCCAGCTATAGCTTACATTTGAAGAAGAACTTCCGAATAAGTCAACAGAAGAAACGGAACAATCTAAGGCACCACTTACGGCAACATCTACATTGGGTGGAGTTATATCTTCTTCTACAATAACTATAGCAGCACCAGAACAACCAGTTTCGGTTGTAACTGTTAGTGTATATTCTCCGGCTTCACTAATAGTAATATCCTTTGTAGACGCTTCAAAATTATTAGGACCTGTCCATACGTATGTTCCATTATCAACAGAAGAATCTCCCAGCAACGTAACCGTATTGGTTGCGCAGGTAAGAACACCATCAACCGAAGCTGATACTTCTATAGCACTTTCTCCAAAACCAAGAACTTGTATATTATCAAAATAATAAAACTCATCATTGGCAGTTGCTCTAGCCCTAACTATTATCTGAAGATTGCTCCCTACAAGATTAGACACCGCGACTTGTGTAGGCGAAGTACTATGATTATTAATAGCTCCTAACTTTTCATCAAATAATATTTCTTGACCATCATCAATTATGTAGTAAAATCGAATATAATCTAACTTATCACCGCTATCATTCATTAGTGCACCATCTAATGTCATACTTCGTACATCTATTAAAAGACTTGTATTCGTTGTATTCGAAATATCTATCGATTGGGAGATCCAAATTGCCTCCCCGACCAATCCAATATTGCTGACTACAAACTCATTGTCAATCACATAAAACAAATCTGAAGAATCTGCATCAACAGACCAGGCTGTAGCACCAGTATCAACGTTCGTTCCGTCTGATGCATCATTAAAGTTCTCTTGCCAAATATTGATTTCTGAATCTCCTGAAAAAGTTACAGTTATTGATTCTGAATTTGTACAGCCATTTGATGGATCTGTAACAGTAAGTGTATATAAACCTGCAAGACTAACTGATGGGTTTTGATCCGTTGTACTAAAACCATCGGGACCCATCCAATAATAAGTTACATCAGGAGTAGTAGAATTTCCTAGTAGTTCTACTAAAGATGAAGAACAACCTAATTCTCCATCTATTGATGTACTTACATTAGGTATCGTTATATTTTCTTCAACTTCGACAGTGGTTGAACCTACGCACCCTCCACTTGTTGATACTTCTACCACATAAATACCCGCTTGGGTAACTGTAATATTCTGTGCTGTAGCTGTAAAATTAGTAGGACCTGTCCATAAATATGTAACATTGTCTACTGATACATCTGTTGTAATAGTTACAGAACTATGATCACAAGTAAGAATTCCGTCCGCGGTTGCAGAAATATCAATATTAGAATTGTCATTAGATGAAACACTTATATTATCAATATAATAATATTCATCAGAAGCTGTTGTAGTAGATCGTATCAAAATTTGCAGGGTTTGACCTTCTAGAGAACCTAGTGAAACAGTAGTGTAACTATTACTATTATTATTGATCTCTCCTATACTTTCATTGAAAAGTATTTCTGATCCATTATCGAGTTTGTAATATAATCTCAAATAATCTGTAGACGTACCTTCTTCTTCGAGTCCTCCTGCACTACGAATATCAATAGAAATTCCTATATCATTAATTCCGTCAATATCTATAATCTCTGATGTCCAAATTCCTTCGCACCCTGCTCCTATGGCATTTATAAAAAAACTATTATTTAGAGTCTCAAAAAAACCTGAGCCATTATTGTCACTAGACCATGCAGTAGTACCATTGTCTTCGACAACACCGTCATCGAGATCCTGAAAATCTTCTAACCAAATGCTTGTTTGTATACCTCCATCTACGACTACATTTACAGAGGTAGAATTTGTACATCCATTTGATGGATCTGTTACGGTTACGTAATACGTACCTGAAGTGTCTACCTCAGGATTTTGTAATGTACTTGTATAGCTATTAGGTCCTGTCCAATTATAAAAAACACCTGAGGTACTCGAATTCGCCACTAACTGAACTAAATTCTGTGAACACCCTAACTGACCGTTTACGGATGCATCTACATCAGGAACGGTTACATCGGCTATCACTTCTATAGTAATTGAACTAGAGCACCCGGAACTGGCTAGTGCCTGTAATGTATAAATCCCCGCCTCATACACTGTTACATTCTGGCCATTCTCTGAGAAATCATTGGGACCTGTCCACAAGTAGGTTATATTGGTTTGAGATGATGAGCCGGAAAGAATCACCGAATCATTATCACAGGTAATAATACCATCTACAGATGCACTAACATCAATAGTATCTTCATTAGTAGTGCCATACACCCGTACATTATCTAAAAAATAAGATTCATCTTCATACGTGCTAGCAGAACGCGCTAAAATTTGAACAGTAGCTCCATTGAGTGCATTAATGGACACATTTGTAGGTATTGCGCTATTGCCATTAATCTCGCCTAAATTTTCATTGAAAAGTATTTCTGACCCATTATCTAATTTATAGTACAATCTCAAATAATCTGTTGTTTCTAATAATCCAGCGCTGCACACATCTACCGAAATGTTTACATCGCTGATATTTTCTATATCAATAATTTCTGAAATCCAGACTGCTTCATAACCTGAACCAATATTATTCATTACGAAAACATTACTAAAGACTTGAGCTGAGCCTGAACCCGGGTTTTCTGATGACCACGCTGTACTTCCATTATCTTGCGTAGTGCCATCAGCTAAATTATCAAAATTTTCGAGCCAAATTGTTGTCTCTACTCCTTCTCCTGAAGTTACAGTAACAGCTGTAGTATTTGTACATCCATTTGATGGGTTGGTAACAGTAACAAAATAAGTTCCTATAGCCGTTACTATCGGATTCTGTGAAGTACTTGTAAAATTACCTGGACCTGTCCAAACATAAGAAGCATTCGTGATATTTGAGGTTGCACCAATGACAACGGAGTCCCCACATCCTAGATCACCGCCTGTTGCACTTATATTAGGTCCAGTTTTATCTTCGGTAACTGTTACAGATGCAGAACCGACCCCTGCAGAACTAGTCACTGTTACCGTATACGTTCCGGCAACTGAAACCTCGGGATTTTGTTCTGTGGACACAAAAGAATCGGGACCTGTCCAACTATAAGAAGCATCACTCTCATCAGAATTAGACAGTAAATTAACAGAAGAATTTATGCATGTTAAAACACCACCATCTTCTACCGAAGCGGTAACATCGATATCAGCAGTACAAGGTCCTTCTTCTTTAAAAACCTGAAACTCTTCGATGTAATATTTTGAAGACTGAGAAGACCCATTATCGTAATTGTAGAATTTAACAATAATTTGTACGTTATCACCATTAAGTAAGGGAGATATAAAATCAATGGTCCCAAAATTACCTGTTCGTTCATCTAATAATATTTCTGGACCTCCGTCAAGTTTATAATAAATTTTGGCGTATTCAGTAGCATTCATATTTCCTTCAGAATGGATCTTTACCGATACCTGAAAGTCTTGATATCCTTGAGCTGAAAAAACGTTGGAATACCAAATTCCTTCTCCGCCAAGATTTTCGGCATGTACTCTATTCGATTTAATGGCAAAAAAAAGTGCATTTGGCACATCACTCCTATCCAGATACCATCCGGTTTCGCCAGAACCTGAGGTTGCTCCTTCTGAAAATCCCCCAAAATTGCCCACAAGAATCGGACAATCGGGACTTGCAAAAAGCTGCGCAGAAAATAGAAGAAAAATGAATATTCCTCTTAGAGGTTTATACAATAAAAGTTTAGGGTAAAAATCAATCATGGGTTGGTTTATTAAGTTTTTAAGAGTATTCAATATCCATATCCACCTAAAATCTAGCATCAAATGCGTTTAAGGTTTCGTAAATAATATTTTTAAGTATCAAATAAAACATATGGATTAGGGGGCTATTATGAGTATTATTATTTAATCAATTATAATAAATTCGCATCTTCGGTTACGTTCATGTTCTTCTTCTGGACAATCCGTATTATTATCACAATTATTGACGAGTTTTCTTTCGCCATAAGCTTTACCTCTTAGTCTTCGCCAATTAATATTTCCATTTTTTTCTATATAACTAATTGCAGATCTCATTCTATCTACACTTAACTTTTTATTATACCAATAACTGGATCTACTATCTGCATGTCCATGAACACCCATCTTCATTGTTGGGTAAAAACTCATTATTTCTATTACTTTATTTAACCCTATTTCTGATTTTTGTCTTAATTCTCTGGAGTCTAAATCAAAGTGAATTGGCATGGGCACCACCATCATTAAATTTAACTTCTTTTCTAGTTTTACGGTACCTCTTTGTACACCTTCATAACGTAACTTGCTACTTGGGATGCCTTGATTCTTCATATAATTATAAACTGATTCTGCTCGGCTTTGAGCCATTCTCAGATCACCATTATAATCATCAGTATATACTTTGATCTCGGCACTCACTCTTGAGTAACGCTTCATCAAGACAACGATTCGTTCTAATTTCACTGTCGATCTATATGTAAGAGCATCAGAAAATTCGATAAAATGAGAAGGATCGACAATCATCTCAAACCTGAATGCATTCTCTAATCCATCCATAAATGCTTCCTCTGTTTCTACTAAATCTTCATCTACTGCTTGTATAAGTTCTTCCTTATCTTTTTCTAATTGAATCCTCTTAAAATAGGTGTCTGAAAACTCTGTTTTATCGATTGTATGTTCATAGGGGATATATCCATCTTTACGCACCTTTATAGTATGCGCATTTTTTAATTCCTCAGAGGAAAAACTAAAGGCTCCATCTTCTTTGACGACTTGTGTATCTATTAAAAGCTCTTGTTCATCGTAGATAGATACTATGGCCCCTTCGATTGGTGTTAAATCTTCTTTATCATTAATTTCTCCAACAATTTTATTGATATCAAAACTTTTGATATCTAATAGCTCCTCAAAACGATATACATCATCACCTCCTTCTCCTCCTTCTCTGTTCGAGGAAAAGTATCCTTTTTTGGATTTCGCATTAATGATAAAGGCAAAATCATCTCGTGAACTATTCACGGGTTTCCCTACATTGATTACTTCGTTTGAATCTTCATTTAAGTTGATCATAAAAACATCCAACCCTCCTAATCCCTGATGACCATCAGAAGAAAAGTATAATTCATTATCTTCACTTAAAAACGGAAAAGTATCCTTGCCTAATGTATTAATCTTCCTCCCTAAGTTAATGGGTGCTCCAAAACTACCATCATCATAAACCGTCATCGAATAAATATCTGACTCACCAAATCCACCCGGCATATCAGAAGAAAAATACAGGACCGATCCATCAGGACTCATCGCTGGGTGTGCTGCAGAATAGTTCTCATCACCAAAAGATAGCTTTTCAGGAATTGACCACTGCCCTTCTGCATTTTTAGAAGATTGATAAATATGCAATATATTCATCCGATCTTTATTTTTTTTATTGCTATTTCTTGTAAAATACATGGTGTTTCCGTCCTTGCTAAAAGCAGGAGTTGACTCATGAAATTTTGTGTTTAATTCTTCTGCAAAAGGTGTTGGATCAGAAAGTTCTCCTGTTTCCTGATCAATAGAAGCTTTATATAAAACCAAAAAAGATTCCTCTGTCCATTTGTGTATTTTTTTATTGAATAATAATGTATCCCGTGAAGAACTAAAAACCAGAAAATCATCATAAATAGTCGAACCAAAATCCGTAAAAGGAGAGTTGATTGCTACGTTTTCGATTGTATATCTTCCGGATTGATAATCTATACGTTTCAAATAATCTTTATTGGCCTCATCTGATACTAAAAACTCCTGCATATATACATCTGATCCTTCGTAATCCCCAATCGATTTTAGAGATTGAGCATATCTAAATGTATCCTCAGCTAAGATCTCATCTGGGTAAGATTCTATCAGTTCTTTATACCATTTTGAAGCCTCTTCTAATTGTCCGTTTAAATAATAGCTATCTGCTAAATTCTTAAACACTTTTGGGCTTTCATATCCTGTTTTCAATATTTTAAGATATGTTTCCTGAGCACTGACATATTGATAGTTACTAAATTGTTCATCTGCAATATCTAATATTTTCTGTTGGGCCATGCCAGATAAACCAAAGAAGAATATGATACTAATAACAAGTACTATATGTATATTTTTATTCATCTATTTATATATTGGTTTGTGATGTGGTTTAGAAAAACCTTGGGGTTAACAATCTACTATACACTCTTTTTAGTTCGAAGCGCAGAATAACCTCATATGTTCCTTTATTGTATCTGGTACTACCTAATTCGGTAATTTCTTTATCGTATGAAAATCCGATCATTAGTGCTTCTGATATTTGAAATCCCGCCAAAGCGCTCAGGGCTTCGCTGTATCTATATGATGCTCCTATTGTGAAAGTATCATAAAACATAAAATTAGCTGATAGATCTACCTGTATTGGGCTCCCCATAACATACTTCGCTAATATTGCTGGTTTAAACTTTATGAGTGGTTTCAATTCAAAAACATGACCCGCAATCAAATAATAGTTAATACGCTCTTGAGCCAACACACTCGTTTGCAAACTATTAACCGTGATTGATTCTTCATCAAAATGATTGGTCTCTAAGACATTAGGAACACTTAACCCTGCATAAAAACGATCTGTTCTAAAATAAAGACCTGCTCCAATACTTGGATTAAAATTGCCAGTAATATCTTGTTCGGTTAAGGCATCATTTTCATTGAATTTTCTAAGTGATATGATATCTACATTCAACAAGTTTCCGCCTCCACTAACACCAAAACTTAGTTTTCCTTTTTTAGAGACAGGAACTGTATAGGATGCGCTTACGCTAAAATTAGTTTCATTAGCCGGACCTGCCTTATCATTTATGATAGAAAGTCCCAATCCTAATTTATTTTTTTCATTAATGGGTGAATGTACAGAAAGTGTCTGAGTGCTAGGAGCTCCATCTAGTCCTAACCACTGACTTCTGTGCAATCCCATCATACTCAGAACCCCTCTACTGCCAGTATATGCTGGATTAACAACAACGGTATTATACATATATTGGGTATACTGACTATCCTGCTGGCCAAAACTGAAGAGAGGGAATAATAAAGGAATAATAAAAATTAATAGTACTATTTTTTTCATAAAGATAGGGGGGTATGGTAGGTTTATTATGAAGATTTATTGTGTATACGTGTACGTCATCAATTCAGGTATAAATACCCTGACTTAAAGCTTACATCTCCGATTGCTTTTTCGTATTGTAGCGTAAAATAATACGTTCCGGTTGGTAGAATTTCATTTTCTCCTTTTGCAATTCCTGAGAAGAATGGAACACCTGTATTTTCGTAGCTAGTTGCTTCAAAAACCTTTGCTCCCCAACGGTTATAAATAATCAACGTATTATCAGGAAACCTATGCAACCCTACAATTCGAAACTCATCATTTAGACCGTCTCCATTTGGGGTAATAATTTCGTAGATAATGAGCTCATCCTCCCCTAAAAGTTGGGTAATCGTCGGATCCTCGCCATCCCCATCATCATCATCATCAATGTTAGTCGCATCATTAGGATCATCAGAAAAATCTATAATTTCAATACCTTCTTCATTCTGTCCTGTTACAAAAGCTTGATTTACCACAGTACGACTCAAAATATCGTCTTCTGTTATCATATAGGTGCCAGTAAACGTTGTAGTATCTCTCTCACCAGTGTCTAGATCTATGGGATTTCCTTCTAAAACAATCCCTGGTAATGGATCTGAAATAGAAATATTTACGATGTCTTCATCTCCTGTATTTTCTATAATAAACTCGTATGCAACCTGATCTCCTATGTTTAATACCCCATCATTATTTGCATCTATGTAAGTACCAATTTTCGAAAGAGATAGGTTTGGAACCGGCATCTCATCATCTTGTATCGTAGCTGTTGCAAAATTAGCGGTTGTATTTTCACTTCCTATACTCAAGCCCGAAATCGTAGCGATAATAGTCTCATCAGGTTCTAACTCTGTATCGTCTAACACAGGGACTGTTATCATCGTTGTACTATCTCCTACATCAATTGTAAAATCTATAACATTGATATAATCAGTGCCGTTCGTTGCAGTACCCGATAGTGTTATCAAACCTGTAATTGGTGTCCCTGTCGTATTACTTAATCCATTATCTATAGTAATCGTAAAAACTGCATCTGATGTACCTTCTACTGCATCAGAGTTCAAGGTTATTGAATACCTCAAATTAGCACCATCATCGTCTGTAATTATTGCAGTACTGGTATTATTGCTAGTATTTATACTTCCTATACTCGGAGAAGAAATTGTTGCTATAATCGTTTCTGGGGGCTCAACCTCTGTATCATTTAGTACAGGAACTGTTATTACTGAACTATTAGTACCAGAAATAATACTAAAGTCGGTAACATTGGTATAGTCATTACCGGTTGTTGCCGTACCTGTTAACGTAAGTGTTCCAGTAATATCTGCACTACTAATATTATTTAATCCATCGTCTATAGTAATTGTAAAAACTGCATCTGACGAACCCTCTAAAGCATCAGAAGTAGTACTTATAGAATATGTAAATATGGTTGCACAACTGAAGCTATCTCCTGTTATAATCCATGAATTTGGTGCATTCGTTAAAATTGCTCTTTCTGTCGGACTCAAACAATATGTCAACCCGTCTGCTCCGAGAAAAACTCCCATTTGTAATGTTTGGGCTGACCACCCCATTAAGGTTACATCATAATTATAGGTAGACAAGCCACTATTTGACAAGGCACCAAACATAGACAATACATTGCCCATATCCCAGCTACCCAGATCTTGATTAAAGGAAGATGCGGTAGAAAATATAAAATCCATAAAATTTACAGATCCGGTATCCCAACCACCAATATCTTGATTAAATCCAGAATTTCCGGAGAACATACTACTCATATCATCAACTAATCCGGTTTCCCAGCCACCGATATCTTGATTAAAGTTATCAGCATTTGCGAACATAAACGACATATCTGTAACTGCATCAGTATCCCAATTACCTATATCTTGATTAAACACTGCGGCATCAAAAAACATAAACGACATATTCTCTACCAAGATAGTATCCCAGTTTCCGATATCTTGATTAAAAGATGTTGCACCAGAAAACATGACACTCATATCAGTTACTGAACTCGTAATCCAACTACCTATATCTTGATTAAATGTAGAAGCACCAACAAACATTGATGACATATCCGACACCATTACTGTACTCCAACCTCCTATATCTTGGTTAAAAGACGAGGCGCCATTAAACATAGAAGACATATCCGTTACAGAACTTGTAACCCAAGAAGTAATATCTCCGTTAAATGAGGTTGCATTTTGAAAAGCAGCACTCATATTGGTAATAGAAGATACTGCCCAGCCAGAAAGGTCGGCATTTACCGAAGTTGCACCATTAAACAGATTCTCTAGAGAAGTCATCCCCGATAAATCCGGAACATCCGTAGCATTAATCTGAAGATTAATGGCATCGAAAAAATTGAGCTCCGATACTGCCAAATTACCCCATGCTTCCACAGAAAGTAGATTTGTAGCACTCGTGGGAATAGACTCCAGGTTAAACCTTTCGAACAATCCACTGATACTAACCGTATATACTCCTGGTAAAAGATAGGTATGTTGATGACCCGGCGTAGTCACATTATTTTCTATGGTACCATCCCCCCAATTTATGGTAAAATTGTACTCAGATATAAGCCCACTGTTGGGTATAACAATGGTTTCATTTGCACTTGTTGTCTCCCAAGTGGTTATGAAGTCTTGTGCATTCATTGTTAAATTCATTAACAATAAAACACCTACAATTAGTTTAATTCTTCCTCGAAATCGAAAAATATTTTCGGTTTCGCTATTAGTTAAAGAATTGTTAAAATAATTGGTTCGGTTTTTAGGTTTTAAGAGTAATACTTTTCTCATATTTTAATAATTATTAATAAAGAAGTAGTATTTCACCGTTAAAAGTATATTTTAATCGATTTACTTCCTAATAATATTTCGACTTCTTGTTACTTTTCATTCTATTTTAACTTTTATTTTAGACTTCGCTAAAAAAAATCGAGGCTTATATTTCTTACAACTATTTTTAAACCGATTTTTTTTAACATTACGTTAACTAAAATACTGTCTTCATTTCAAAAAAAATGAAAATGATTTAGATAAAATTTTATAAATTAATTAACAAATTAGACCTATTTTGTTTAACCGAAGAGTTGTTCATCTGGTTGCAAAAAAATGACTTGGTGAGAACTAAGAATATATAAACTATACGTACTAACTAGTACATATTCAAAATTCTGTTTGTTGAGAGGCTATAAAACTAAATAAGCCAGACTATTTAGGGTCTTTTACGAAATGACTAACAATTTTGACACTGGTTATATTACTTTTTTTGCGGTATTCATGATTTACCATTAATTAAGATAAAGAAATATAGTAATTGAACTATACTTAGAGATTTTTCTTCGTTCACATAAGAGCATCTATCTATAAACACGTGGTACTTTAAGATGCTCTTTATGGCTAAGAACATCGTGTTATAATATCTTGTTAAACGACAGGGATGCACATATCCACAATACATTTATTTTGAGGATGTTGTCTAAAATCATTGTGATAGATTTCAAATGGATTCTCTGCTCTTTTTTTATATCCGTTTTCATTCATCCATATAAATAATCCGCTCCAAGATTTTTCGAAATCCTCAGGTACTATTTCAAAACGCCCTACAATATAAGTGCCTTTTTTAATAGTAACTGCTGTGATTTCATTTTCAACTTCAAAAACCTCATTTGTAAGAACACAGATACTCATACGTACTTTTTCTGGTTCTGTTATTTTAAAACTATCATGAAAAACTCTACCCATTTTTGTTTCTGGATTTTCAAAAAGTCTATTTTTATTTGCCCAGACAAGTAATTTCTCAAAGGCATGTTCAACTCCATCAACCCCAATTTGAGTACTACTTGCGCCTTTTAATTCGGTTAGGTCTTTCACTTCAATATTCGCATTCATTTTTGTCCAATTTTTAAGGTTATTAATAGTGCAAATATATTTTTCGTAGCTCGGGTACTCTTGACCATTCTTGCTTTTTAATTGGTAAATTTTACTGAACTTGTTTGGGTTAAGTTTTCTAAATTCTGTAGGACTGACTCCATAATACTTCTTGAAGGTTCTGGTAAATGTAGCATTGTCATTAAAACCATATGTCTGGAATATTTCGGTTATGGATGCTTTTTTATGAAGTAAGTCTGCAGCAGCTTTTTCAACTCTACGTCGGGTAATATAGGCGTTGAGCGTTTCTTGCGTAATTACCTTAAATATTCTATGAAAATGAAAAGGTGAATAAAAAGCTACCTCTGCAATGGTATTTAGTGACAAATCCCTATCCAGATGATCATCGATGTATTGAAAAACTCGATCGATGCTGTGTTGATGCACAACTGGTGTTTGTTTGTTTTTAGGGTTTTCTTTTTTCAACCGACGTTTAAAATTAGGAAATAATTTTTCTTGTATTGTTCCTTATAAAAGTAAGCATTCAGATCAAAACCGCAAATACAAAAAGTAGCAGTATCGATATCTGCTATATTAAACCTGTTTTATGCAGTAGAAATCTATTACATCCCAAAACTACTGCAAACACTATTACAAACACCACAGTAAAAACTACTGCTACGCTACATTTTTTGTAGCCACAATAGCGGTGCTATGCAGAAAATAAGAAAATGTCAGTGTTTATGGCAATTTTGAGCCTCAAAACGAAGTCATACGGTATAAGGCGGATTAAAGTAACTTATGAAACTCATCTGCAAGATGAATCTCTAGATCCTTTATAACCTCTGTATCTGTGTCTCCTTTCATGAACATTTCGAATACGTGCTATTCATTTAGTATTTCTCTACTTTTATATTCGTAATTCTCTCTTTCTTTTGTAGGGATTGTATTTTTTATCATTGATTCGTCACAAGCTCCAAATTCATTAAAGTTTATTCTCGCTTCTCTCAAACTAATTCCTTTATTAGGACCTGAACCAACATCAGGTTTATCAATATCTAGCCCATCATCTTCCCAAAAGCAGATGGGACAAATCAAATAATTCCCTCTTTCTGGTAAAGAAATATAGTCACAACAAGGACATTGTTCTCTAGGAGTAGAGTCCTCAGGTTCATACCATTTCCATTGTCTTTTTTTTCTTATATAGATCAAAATTGACAATATTAAAACTGCTCCAATTATTATTAAAATTAATTTCATTCCTTATTGAAGATAACGGACTTGTGTATGAAACGTAGCGTGTAAAAAGACACTACTTTTCGGATTAACACAGAGCTGAATTTTTATATTTCGGTTTTAATTTTTCTCTTTTTAAAAGCCAAATTAAAAATTTGGCGGACTTTCTAAATATACATAAACCTTTCGTTTTCACACTTATTAGCTGTGTTTTATACACCGTGTTGGGTGCAGTTTTTATTTTTTCTTAAAATGGTAAATCATCTTCTAGACTTGGGTCGTGTCTTTCGATTTTATCAAGTCGTTGCCACAAATTGTTTAAAATCACTTTTTGTCTTTCTTTAGATGAAGAAATTAAGAATTTCGAAAAATCATAAACAGTATCAACTTTTATTTCTCTGTTTTTCCAATATCTAAAATTACCTTTTATGAAGCACCTTGCAAGTCTATTTTGGTTTTGAATGTTATCTTCTAAAATAGAATTCCTATGAACTTCCTGAACTTCTCTTATTATTTCTGAAATGTCAGTTATGTAATTAGCGTCAATATCAATATTACTAAAAACACTTTCCAATCCGTCTGCGAAATTTTGATAAGTTTTCTTTTCTTCTTTTGTGAATGTTATTTCACTAGTCAATTCAGAAATCATTTTTCTATTTAGGTCGAAAAAGGAAGGTGTCCTTTTGAGATAATCTATATTAACCATATCTTTCAATAAGTCCTTATATCTGAAATTTTGAAAGTCATTTTCTTTTATAATCTCTTCGAAAAGTTTTCCTAGAAAATATAATTCTGTTCTAAAATCATACTTTTTTTCTTGAAAATCATTAGGTGGTGAATATCGCCAATTCAAAGAAATACTTTTATCAAAGTCTGATTCAAAATCTATTTTTTTACTAAATCCAAAATCTATTATTTTGACAATTCCTTCTTTGGAAATAAGAATATTATCAGGACGAATATCTCTATGAAGAATATTCGATTTTTCTAAATGAACAAATCCATTAATCGTTTGCCTAAAAGTATCATTTAATTTATCAGGATTATCTTTTAAGAAATTGGAAATGTTTTGTCCTTTAATGAATTCCATTAGAATATATCCAGTATGTTCTTCGGGATATAGATAGTAATTAAAAACTCGGACAATATTTTTGTGATTTAGAAGATGAAGTAGTTTAATTTCATCTTTGAAATTGTTGAAGAATAATTTTTTGTGTTCTTCATAAAAAGGCGAGTATTTTTTACAAACAAAGCGTTCGTTAATTATTTCATCTTCAAGAAGTACAGTTCTTCCTGTTCCACCTTGTCCAATTTCTTCTATGAACTTGAAGTCTTTACTTCTTATGAATTGAATAATCTTACCTTTCATTATTTTTGTTCGAATTGCACCCAACAATATTATATAAACACCAAGATAACTATATTCATTAATATCTGGATATATAGTTACCTTATTAACTATATCCTTGGAGTATAAATGTAATAATCCCCAACAAAAAAGCCAGACAATTTTGTCTGGCTTTGGTAAATAAGCTAATAATAAATCCGATGTTTACATCTGAAAATCTATTCAAAATTGAAAATCATTAAGGCTCTGCATGACATCAGAACCATTTTATTTTTCACTTAATGATATTGATTATCCTAAATAAGGCATCGTAAGGTTAAAAAAGAATACTACGTACACCTATTCAGATATACTAGGTACTAGGTTTTTTACTATATGCAAATTGTTCGATGTTAAATCAGGAATCCAAAAAAATTGATGAATTCAAAAATTGAATCTTATTGATTATTATAGGTCTCCTGTCTTTAATTGCCAAATGGCATTTGTAGTTGTGATCTAATTTTATTTCTTTTAGAGAGAAACAAGATTTATTGATATTGGTTTGGCCATTAATAACTTCAAAAGATTTCAACGGAATAGAAAGTCCTCTTCCGTCAGTTTTTATCACTGCTTCTTTTTGTGTCCAATAATCGAAAAACGATTCTCTAAGATTAGCTGAATCAACCAACCTTCTCCACTCAAAATTTGTCATCTGACACCGAAAATCATTGATATCAATATCCTTAATAACCTCAATATCTATGCCTATTTCAGAATTTTTGGTTATTGCACACACAACGATATTTCCTGAATGAGATATATTAAACTTTATTGTCTCATCTTCAAAATATGGTTTATTAAAAGTCGTATATTTTATTTCATGCTTATAGGACACTTTATTTTGTTCTTTTACTCCATGTTCTAAAAGAATTCTTCCTAATAATGATAATTGTGCATCTTTCCAATCTCTATACTTCATAACTTTGTCCTGAAAACCATCAGAGTAATTCCTCAAGAATTCATTTATTAACAGCTCATGATTCTTTTCTGAAACTTGTGAATACAAAATATTAACCATAAAGATGGGCTATTTTCGATTATTAATTTCTATAACGAAGTACATTATTACTGATTTACAAGTCAGTACCTTTTTTAAATCAATACTTATTTCACTGATAACAATCTAAGTTTTTGTTTATTCTTATTGAACTTAGACTTAGCGATTTCTAACTCATAATTAATTTCTGAGATGATAGAAGAAGGATTATTTACTAATTTTTCGAGAAGCAATCGATAACTATTCATCAATTCTCTAATTGTTGCCTGATCATAGATATCGGTGTTATAATTAATCTCAAAATATAAATATTCTCCATATTCATAAAAATTAATTAAAATATCTAATTTAGAGCGTACATCACCTATTTCCTGTATAATATCTGTATAAGAAACAGCAACCTTTTCGGTTTCTTCCGTTGCAATATGAAAGGAAAACATAACATCAAAAATATAATTCCTACCTAGATTATTCTTCAAATCTAGCTCTTCACACACTCGATGAAATGGATACAATTGATGTGCATAATTATCAAGCATGGATTCTTTTACTTGACTAAAAAAGGCATTGAAATTATCACTAGGATTTAATTCCTGCCTCAAAGCTATATTATTGGTATAGCAGCCTATTTGCTGTTTAAGATCTGCGTGATTTCTTCCTGATACGGGACTTCCTAAAACAAGGTCATTTAGTCCTGTATATTTATGGAATAAAACATACCATGCTGATAATGCTCCCATAAACAGACTGCCTCCGGATTTTTTACAAAAATCTCGTAATTTAGCACTTACAGATCGATCAATATAAGCCCCAAGGCTATACCCCGTATACGTTTTTATTGAAGGCCTATCTTTTTGTTTTGGCAAATCTAAAACAGGTAACTCTCCTGACAGTTTTGATAACCAATACGAACGGTCAGCATCATATTCTCCTTCCTTAAAACGCTTTTTTTGCCAAACTGCAAAATCCTTATATTGAATAGGTAAAGCAGAAAGCCCTAAGTCATCTTTATGTACATAGTGATTATAATATTTTAGTACATCCTGTCTTAAAACATTCATTGACACCTCATCAGTAATAATATGGTGCATATTAAAATACAAGAGATACTCCTCATCCGATATATGAAATAATACAGAACGTAATAAAGGTGCCTCAGAAAAATTAAATTCTTGATAAGCGTCCTCTTGTACATATTTATTTGCTAATGTTATTCCTTGATCAGAATACCTATAGTCCTTATACGTTATCTTAAAATCTATTGATTCTATTGGTGCAACCCATTGTCTTACTTCATTATTATCGTCCTCTTTAAAAAAAGTTCTTAAAATTTCATGCCTCGAAATAACTGATAGTACAGCTTTGTTAAACATAGAAATATCATGTACCCCATCTAGAGGGATCATAACAGGGATATTATAAGCTACCGAACGTTCCTCATGTTGGCTCAACATCCATAAAGCAGATTGTGAAAAAGATAAGGGGTAGCTACTCTCTGCTGCTGCTGGATGTATTGCAATATAGGCATCGGTTATGGCCGATGCAACCAATGTAGCATGAGACAATAGTGATGAAGCTTTAAAAAGAGCTTTCATATGTAACTTTACGTTAAACATTTTATGGTATTCGTTCATCAACCGAATTAACTTTAGACTATTACCTCCCAATTCATAAAAATCGTCATTGACCCCTATTTTTTCTCTTTTGAGAATAGACTCCCATAAAGTTATTATTTTCGATTCTATTTCATTACTCGGTGCCTCATATGTATCTTTACAATGATCATCTAAAAACAGCTCCATAGAAATCAACGCTTTGCGATCTACCTTACCATTAACCGTTAGAGGTAATTCTTCTAATTGTTTAAAATGACTAGGAATCATATAGTCTGGTTGTCTTTCTTTATAAAAAGATCGTAAATCAGAAATGGAAACTGAAACTCGACTGGTAAAACACCCTATTAGTTCTAAAATCCCCTCTTCATTAGTTGAACTAATAATGGCTCCTTCTTCTACAGATGGGTGTGATAATAAAGTAGACTCTACATCACCTAGTTCGATTCTGTACCCCTGCACCTTAACTTGATCATCATTCCTACCTAAAAAAATGATACGGCCATCCTGAGTCCAATATCCTATATCTCCAGTTCTATAAATAACATTATTGAAGTTAAAGGGGTCTGAAACAAAACGTTCTTTGGTTAATTCTGGTCGATTCCAATACCCCATTGATAGGCAATCTCCTCCTAAATATAATTCTCCTACAACCCCTTTAGGTACAAGCGATTGATTGTCATCTAAAATATAAACTTTGGTATTAGATATCGGTTTCCCGATTAAAATAGGAGAATCTTCTGGGTTGACTTCTTCGACAATACAACCTACTGTTGCTTCGGTAGGTCCGTATTCATTATAAATTTGAATTTCTGGGTTGAGGCCACGTAAAATGGCAACCTGCGATGGGTGTAAAATATCACCCCCTATAATAGCCTTATTTGCAGATAGCTTTTCTAATCCCAGACTACCTAAAATTGTAATATGTGCGGGCGTAAGTTTAATACACTCGATAGCCTTTGATGCATAATTTCTGAGAAGATCCGAAATATCATTATCACTACCAAAAACAGTAAGTTTACCTCCGCTTATCATTGGTAAAAACAAGCTGGTAACTGTTAAATCAAACGACAAAGAGGTATATAAGCCAAAATCACTGGCCTCACCCGAAGGAAAATAATAAGCACGACACCACAAAAGATAGTTAAATAACGATCCATGACTCACCATGACCCCTTTGGGTCGGCCAGTAGAACCTGATGTATATATCATATAAGCTAGTGATGAATTGGGTACTGAAACTTTAACAAATTCTTCAGAAAAATCCTGAAAAACAGATCGAAATGATTCAAGAAAAGTATTTGTTATGCACAATTTTATTGTGCTATCCTCTTCTATAAAAGAAATCCTTTCTGAGGGATATAACGGATCTATGGGAACATACGCACATCCTAATTTCAATAATGCTAAAATGCTTACAACTAACCACTCACTTCTTTCAACTTTTACACCTACCAAATCTCCTTTGGATAAAGCATGAACTGATGCAAGATAATTTGCCATCTGATTAGAGAGTGAATCCAGATCCTTATATGTCAACTCTGTGCCTTCGTACGACACTGCAATAGCTTCAGGTTTATCCAGCACTTGTGATAAAAATAAGTCTACAATGGTTCCTGATTCTTTAAAATTTACCTCTGTATCATTAAAATAGGTTAATAATTCCTTTTGATCCAATTTCGATAGGCAATTATAAGTATGTAGCGGAAGATTAATATCGCTTAAAACAGATGACAATAACTTCTTAAAATGAAGCATCATACCCCTTATAAAATCAACCTCATAAAGATCGGTATTAAAATTAAAGTCCATTCGTAAATAAGGACCTACTTCTTTTAGATTAATTTCTAAATCAAATCTGGAAAAAATTTCTCCACAATCCTCTATCGAATCTAATACAGATGGATCTATCTCATAATCTTTTATCGTTTCTCCTGTATTCTGAAGGACCAATAAAATATCAAATAAGGCATTTCTCCCAGGGTCATTTTTCAATTCTAAATCTTCTACCAATAAATCAAATGGATATGTCCTATGAGAAAACACCTCTAGTGTATCCTCCTTTACTTTACTATAAAAATCTGCAAAAGAATCTTTCGGATTTATTTTACTACTTAAAACTAAAGCGTTTACATAAAAACCTATTTGATTTTCTAAATCCATATGATCTCTTCCCGCTGCTAATGTACCTACTGTCAACTCCCTCTGATTAGTATATTTAAAAAGAAGTAATTTAAAAACCGATAGTAACCCCATAAACATACTTCCCCCTTGATTACTAACAAAAGTCTGTACCCCAGCAGTAAGCTCTTTATCAAGATAGATACTTAAACTACGACCATTATTAGTCTTAACTTTGGGCCTAGAATTAGAAGTAGGAAGATTTAGTCTAGGAAAATCTGTCAGCTTCTTATTGATCCAAAATTCTTTATGAACTTGTAAGGCATTTTCGTTCAATTGACTTTGCTGCCAATTGGCATAATCCTTATATTGAATTTGTAAGGTTTCTAATTGCAGAGGAGTTCCTTCGTTATAAAAATTGTAAAATTGGAAAACATCATTTTTTAAGACATTAAAAGACCATGCATCGCAAATGATATGGTGCATATTATAGTAAAAAACAAATTCTTCTTCAGAAACTTGTAGTATACTTGCTCTCAATAGAGGTCCTTGTTCGAGATCAAATAATCTATAAGAATCTTCTTTGATATATTGATCTACACATTTCTCTATCTCTTCTTTCTTTCTAAAATCTTGATATTCTATTTTAAAATTAGTTGCTTCTATTGGCAAAATGGCTTGAAATACCTCGTTGTTCTCCTTTGTCTTAAATACGGTTCTCAATATTTCATGCCTTTCTACAACAGAAAAAATAGCCTTCTTAAAATTTTCAATAGAATACTTTCCTTTTAGCGTAACCTGAAACGGCATGTTATAGGATCTTGAAGCATCTTCGAACTGGCTTAAAATCCATAATCTTTTTTGAGAGGAAGAAAGCGTATATTTATTATCTTCTCTATGAACCAATGGAATGTCCTTATATTTTGATTTTGCATTCAGTTTTTTTAGATAGGTTATTAAATCATTTTTATTTGCTTTTAGTTCTTCTACTATCTCTGCAGACAATTGATTTCCGTTAAAATTGATTTTAAGATTATCCTGATCTAACGAAATAAATATGTCTTCTTTTCTTAATTTCTCTATTAATTTGTCCACGGTAGTATTATTTTTTTAGTAACAAGGGTTTGTTGTCTTTTTTTTACAAAATTCGTTTGAAGTATCGTGAATAACATTTCTGACACACATACTATAAACATTTGATAGCTATCTAACTTTGACCCGTTTTATACAACAGAAAACCTATTTTGACTTAAAACCATTCTAAAGACTATCTTTCCCCTGTATTTTTTTAAGATAACCGTAAAGGTGCCATCCTACATTCAAAAAAAATCAGTCTTCATTATATGCTCAAGCCTCTTTACAAAGTTTTATAGTATAAAGCGGGTTTAAAAAGGGTGTGATTACTAGTTATTTCTCTAAATTATTTATATAACCATCTCATTAGTGGTTTCTACCTCACGACTAAGCCATTCTTCATTTTCAAGAAATACTGCCAATGACTTTATTGTAGGATTATGATAGAGGTCGACTAAGGAGATTTCGTGCCCTGTCTTTTTATTGAGTAAGTTTATAAATGACATGGCCTGAAGAGAGTCTCCTCCTAGCTCAAAGAAGTCATCTTCAATACTTATTTTCGATATTCTGAAAAATTCAATTAATAATTCTGAAATCTGCTTCTCTTTTGCGGTTTCTGGAGCCACAAACGCAGTATCTCTTCTTATTGCTTGTTCTTTAGGATTCGGTAAAGATTTCCTGTCTATTTTACCACTTGTGGTTAAAGGAAATGTAGTCATTTGAACAAAATAAGAAGGAATCATATATATCGGTAAAATATCTTTTAAAAATGATCTTATTACAGACACTTCTATTGACGTTGAAGCATGAAAATAAGCCACTAATTGTGGTTCTTTTCCTGAAACTTTTTTTGCCAAAACAATAACATTATCAATACTTTCATATCTAAGAAGCGCACCTTCTATCTCTCCTAATTCTATGCGATACCCTCTAATTTTTACCTGATCATCTTTTCTTCCTAGAAATTGAAGATTACCATCTGGTAACCATTTTCCTAAATCCCCTGTTTTATATAACCGAGAATCTTTGAGATAAGGATTACTTATAAATTTTTCTAAAGTCAGTTGGGGTTTATTAAGGTACCCTAATGTTACCCCTGCTCCTCCGATACAAATTTCTCCAACCACTCCTTTTGGCTGTAACTGATTGTTTGCATCTAATATACAAACATGCTCATTCCTCAAAGGTTTACCTATAGAGAGTTGTGGACTGTCTTTTATCAAGAGTGAAGAAGACCAGATTGTAGTTTCTGTTGGTCCATAAACATTTATCGATTGAAAAGACTCTTGTTTTAATCGATCATACATATTAACATCCATTGCTTCTCCTCCTACTAGCATTACTTTCAAACTTTGAACAAATGATTTCTTAGTATCGTACAACTGTGCTAATCTTGATGGCGTAACTTGTAGAATCTCAATTTCTTGCTCCTGTAATTTATTCATTATTTTTATTGGATCGAGAAGCTCATCCATATTGAACAAATGCAGCTCTTTTCCTGTACAAAGAGCTCCTAAAATCTCTAATACCGAAATATCAAAAGTCACATTCGTCGTCAGTGCAATTTTATTCAACCCCAAAAACTTGAATTCTTCCTGAAAGTTATCTACAAATGAAACCAAATTGCCATGAGAGACCATGACACCTTTAGGATTTCCCGTGGTTCCTGAGGTATATATGACATAAGTCCTATGGTTAACATCAATTGAAATTGGTGCCATCGTTTTAGAAAAGGACGATTGATTTTTAATGAAATTTGTTATTTTCTGTTCATCTATGCAACAGGTATATTGACTATCTTTCTTAATGTATTCTTTTCGTTCTTTGGGGAAATTAGTATCAATAGGAACATAAGCTGCCCCCAACTTATTTATTGATAACATAGAGACCAATACCCATAAATCTCTTTCTAACATTACTCCAATCAGGTGCTCAGAACCTACAGAAAAACTTGATCTTAGGTAATTGGCAAATTGATTCGTCAATTCATCTAACTCTTGGTAAGTGATTTTTTGATTACCAAAAACAATGGCTATTTTCTCTGGGGTTTGATCTACCTGATTTGTAAATAAGTCTACTATTGTATCTGTATGTTTTGGTATTATATTGCTCGGATCTAAAAGAACGTTAGTAATTTCCTTGCTACTAAGAATCTCTTGATTATCGATCACACAATCATCATGTTCTAAATAATGCTGCAAAATTGAATCAACATATCCATGAAATTTATACAATGAAACTTCTGAATTAAACTTGCGATTCAATTTATAATCAAAGTTTAATTGATTTCCCGTAGCACTTAACGTCAAATCCAAAAACGTATTTGTGGCTTCATAAGAAAGATCCTCAACATACCCAGATGAATGGTTGTTTTGTTGTTCTAAATCTATTCCTATATCATCATAAATATGAAAATCAATAAAATCAAATAAAACATCAAAAAAAGGATTTTCATTGTTAGATTGATTAGGTACTTGTTTAGAAATTTCGAATAAGGTTAAGCCCTCCTTATCTTTTAGATTAACTTGTTCCCTTTCTAGCCCTTGTAAATACTCTAACCATGTAGATGATCTATATTTTCCTAGTTTAAATCTTACGGGTAGGGTATTTAAAAAACAGCCTAAAATTTTATCCCCATCCTCTACAACTGGTCGATTATTAGAAACCAAACCAACAACAATATCATCTTCATAAGTCAACATTTTTAAGGCATAAACATAAGCCCCTAATAAAACGGTTTTTAAAGATATTTGATCTTTTCCTGATTTTTCTCGTAGTTTATTTAAAAACTCCTTAGGGTATAGTTTTCTATATTGACTCTTTTCTGTCTCCTCTGAAAAAATATCCAACCTCTTATAATCCATCAACTCCTGTTTCCAGAATTCGATATTACTTTCATCCCTTTTTTCTGCCAATTCCCAAATCACGGATTCTTTATATCCATATGACAACGGTTCTATCTTTGTATCTATCCCCTTTTCTAAATTCGAATATATTTGAAATAATTCTGTATTAAAAGAGGCAACACTCCATCCATCTAAAATAGAATGATGAAATTGAAATAAAAAAACACTTGTATCCGTATTTAGATTAAATATAGAGCATCTCCATAAAGGCGCTATAGAAAAATTAAATGGGCGCTTACGCTCATTGTGAATGTATTCTGAGATATACTCTATTTGCTCCTGTGCCAAGAGATGACTTAGTTCTTTATAATCTATAGAATATGAAATGTTATTATATACTATTTGAATAGGTTCGTTATGGGTTTCTAGATCAAAGCCCGTCCTTAGCATAGCATGCTTTTCTATCATTAATGCCAAGGCTTTTTCAAAACTTTTGACGTTTACTCTAGAGATTTTATAAGCAAACTGATCGTGGTATATTGCTTTTCCTTCATTCATTAAGGAAGAAAACATCATTCCTCTCTGAATATCACTAAGCGGAAATATATCTTCGATGTTATTAACATCTAAGATTTGTGTTACTACCTCTTCTCTTAATTGCTCTATACTTTTCTTCACTTTAGAATACAATTCAATTTTGAGATCTGAAGTTTTCTCTGTGCTAGTTATATTTTTAGAAAAATCCGCAATACACTGATTTTTATACAATTGATCCACTCCCAAACAAAGATTAAAACTCTTATTGATTTTACTGATCAATCGTATTGCTATAATTGAGTCTCCTCCTATATGGAAAAAATTGTCATGAATTCCTATGTTTTCTACCCCTAGTACTTCCTGCCATAAATGAATGAGTTTACTTTCATTTTTATTTCGTGCTCCAACGTTTTCATTTCTATCTTCTAAACTTAAATTCGGTTCTGGCAACGCTTTTCTATTAATCTTACCATTTGAGGTTAATGGCATCTCCGAAAGTTCTATCCATATTGACGGAACCATATAACTTGGCAATTGATCCATCAAAAACCTCTGAACCAAATCTTTATCAAAATTCTTATTCGCAACTACGTATGCTACCAATTGAAGGGCATTGTTTGGATTCTTCTTAACTAATACAACTGCATTTTTGATCAAATTAGACTTTTGTATACTTTTTTCTATCTCTCCTAATTCAATACGATTGCCTCTTATTTTTACTTGGCTATCTTTTCTTCCAACAAACTCAATAGTTCCATTAGGCAGCCATCTTGCAAGGTCTCCTGTTTTATATAGTTTTTCTCCTTGCTTAAAAGGGCTTTTAATAAATTTATCCTTATTGAGTTCTTCTCTATTCAAATATCCTCGTGCAACTTGAACTCCACCAATAATTAGCTCTCCAACTACTCCAATGGGCTGCTCTCTAAGCACGTCATTTGTTATATATATGTTTGTATTGGCTACAGGAGCTCCTATGGTTACTCCATTATCTATATTTTCTTTGGTAAGGTCAATCGCAGTTACATCAATTGCTGCTTCTGTAGGGCCATAATAATTATGAATAGATATTGTCGGTAGTTTTTCTTTAAATTCTTGAACTGTTTCTTTAGACAATGCCTCACCACTGCAGACTACATGTTTTAGGGAACTACATTGCTCTTGAGATACATCTAATAAAAAAGCACTTAACATTGATGGAACAAAATGAAGTATAGTTACTTGAGTGTTCTTTATTATCTCCTGAAGATAGATAGGGTCTTTATGACCTTCTGGTTTTGCAAAAATTAATCGACAACCTGTTATCAACGGCATTATTAATTCCCACACAGAAACATCAAAGGTATAAGGTGTTTTTTGTAAAATTTTGTCTTCTTCGGTTATTAACAAATCATCTTTCATCCACATTAGTCTATTGTATAAACCAGAGTGGTTATTCATTACTCCTTTTGGCACGCCCGTTGATCCTGAGGTATAAATCACATATGCTAAGTCTTCGGGGGAACTTTCTTTATATTGAAAATTAGTATCCCATAATTTCTGATGTTCTAGAAAATTATCTACTTCTTTACGATCGACACATAGGATATACTGACTATCTTCTTTTATAAAATTTAATCGTTCCTGAGGATATTCTGGATCAATAGGAAGATATCCTGCTCCGGTCTTGAGTATTGCCAAAATAGAAATCAACATCCACTCACTTCTATCTTGTCGAACAGCGACAATTTGATTTTTTGTAATAGAATAAGTAGCGGTTAAGTAATTTGCAAATTGACTAGAGATATGATCTAACTCAAGAAATGTTATTTTTCTATCTTCATATTGTATTGCTATTGCATCACTATTTTTGCCTAGCTGTATTTGATAAAGGTCTAATATGGTTTTATCACTTTGATAATCAAAATCATTATCATTAAAACTTTGGAGTTGTTCCCTTTCTTTTGGTAATAAATAATCTATATTTCCTATCCCAATTTCTGGAGTATCTATGATTTTTTCTAATAAAACAAGATAATGAGAGAGTACCCTTTCTATCATTTCTTTTTCATATACATCAGTATTGTATATTAACTCTAAAAATATTTCATTGTTCCCTTTATGACAAACAATTTCTAAGTCAAGTTTGGATTTTTTATGCCCACCATCAATAATAAGTCCTTCTTGTTTTCCCTTAGCAACAGACATCTCTTCTTCCTCTTGAAAAACAAGTAAAATATCAAAAAGTTTACTTCTACTTGGGTTACTTTCTATCTCTAATGCATCAATCACCTGATCAAAAGGATATGTTTGATGCGCATAGGCTTTTAGTGTAGATTCTTTTATTTGTTTTATAATTTGGTCAAAGTTACTATTAGAGCATATTTGATTTCTTAATGCAATAGTATTAACATAGCACCCTATTTGATTTGCAAGTTCGGTATGTTCTCTGCCACTTACTGGAGAACCCAAAACAATATCATTTTGTGATGTATACCTATGCAAAAGGACATTCCAAGAAGCTAGGAGTCCCATAAAAAGACTGGTTCCTTTTTCTACACAATAGTTTTGTAACCTATTAGTTACTTCTGACGGGATTTTCATTCCTAAACTATATCCCGAATGACTCATTAAACTTGGTCTAATCTTAGTACTTGGCAAATCCAAAGTAGCGATTTCTCCTTGTAAGGTCTCCATCCAAAAGGTTTTATCTTCTTTACTTTTATCTGAAGTTAAATTGATGTTTTGCCAATTAGCAAAATCCTTATACTGAATACCTAAGGAGGGAATTGCTTTTTCATTATTATTTAATAATGCTTTATAATTAGTTATGATATCATTCATCAATATCTTAAGAGACCATCCATCACTAATAATATGATGCATGTTAAAGTAAAACTCATATTCGGTATCCGAACGTCTTAATAAACTTGCTCTCAAAAGAGGACCTTTTTCGAGATTAAAAGGTTGATAAGAATCCTTTTCTATGTACTCGAGTATTTGGGTCTCTGCATCACTATCTTCTCTGTAATCAATCTCTTCTATTTTAAACCCTAATGCTTCAGGAGTAAGAATTTTTTGTTTTATTTCATCTAAATCCGTTGACACAAAAATAGTTCTCAAAATTTCATGCCTTGCAATAGTCTTTTCGATAGCTTTCTTAAAAACAGGGAGGTCATACCCTTCGTCCAACGTTGTATGATATGGCATATTATATGAACTCGATGTATCTTCTAATTGACTTAGAATCCATAACCTACGTTGTGACGAAGAAACGGGATAGGTATCAGCCTTTTTTACTTTTGAAATTGACTCAAGCTTCGTTCTGGACATTAAAGATTTTAAATACCTTATAATGTCTTCTTTATTCGCTCTTATAACCGCAATATCACTTTCGGTTATATCTATATTATCTACTTGTTGTATTTCTAAATTTCCATTAGAATAATTTAGTAAAATTCCTTTAACTCTAAGGTCTTTAATTAAAACTTGAATCCCGTCCATATTATTTGTGTGATATTTTTATGAATATTTTGCTTAATAAAGGTAATTATCAAGCCTAATGCATCTTAGATCTAGAATACATCTTTGTAGCTTGTTTTTAAAATTGAAAAATGGTCAACTAAGACTTGAAAAAGTCTAAATCACTATCTTTTTTAAGTCGTCTTTTTTCTGAAAAGACCATTTGAAATTATCAATGGTTATAGCCAGAAATTCGATAGTCGGATTCTCAAAAACTTGTTGAACATCAATAGGAACATCAAACTTATTTTCAATTATAAATATAAGTTTCATGGCTCTTAAACTATTTCCTCCTAATTCAAAGAAACTATCTTTAACACCTACTTTTTCAAGCCCAAGTATTTCTTGCCAGATGTTGACTAATTCTTTTTCCGTTTCAGATGTAGGGGCTTGATAATTTTGTAATGCTACCTCAAAAGTATCCAGTTTTAGCAATGCTTTTTTATCCGTTTTTCCATTGGGTGTTAAGGGTAATTTATCAATAATGATAAAAGAAGCAGGAATCATGTAAGCAGGTAGAGATTTACTAATATTTTCTTTTACTTGTATACTATCAATAGTATCTCCTTGCAAATAGGCCACAATTAACTTATCCCCTTTGTGATCTTTAACCAATACTACAGCCTGTGAGATGTTTTTTTCTAGTAACAGCGTTTTTTCAATTTCTCCCAATTCTATGCGATACCCTCTTACTTTTACCTGATCATCCTTGCGACCAAAGAAGCGTACGTTACCGTCTGGCATCCAACTCGCCAAATCCCCTGTTTTATATATAATACTCCCTTTTTTGTAAGGGTTTTCTATAAATAATTCGTTAGTTAAGTTCTCTCGATTGAGATACCCATTGCTTAAACCATCTCCTGAGATACATAATTCGCCAATAACTCCCTCTGGTTGAAGTTGCATTTGTTCTGAAAAAATATAAAATTGTGTATTACTTATCGGTTTGCCAATTGGGAGTGCCTCTTCATACTTTTTTTGAATACGATAACAACTGCTATAAGTTGTATCCTCTGATGGTCCGTATAAATTTCTTAATTCAATCGGAAAATCTATCAAATTGTTACTCAACCCTACAGGTATAGGCTCTCCCGCCATATTGATTGCCGAAACATTATCAAACGAAATGCCTCTAGAATACAAATCTTCTATAACAGATGGTACGGTATTGATAAGTACCTTTCTATCTTTTGATAATTGAGAAGGAATTACCAATCCATTTTCTAAAATACGTACTTTTTTTCCGGTGCTTAGTGGATAAAACATTTCGAAGACTGACAAATCAAAACAATAAGAAGTAACCGCATAAACAATATCAAATGGAGTATTTTTAAACTCTTCTTTACTCCAATTGATTAGAGCAGCCACATTTTTGTGATTTATCTGCACTCCTTTAGGTTTTCCTGTTGACCCAGAGGTATAGATTATATAAGCCAAATCGTGTGAACTAATATGAATCCCAGGTAAACTTTTCGGCCAATCTTCAGGTTCAAAATCTTGAATAAAAGTGTCTGTAATTGTAAACTTGCATTGACTATCAGATTCTATATAATCAATACGCTCTTTGGGATAATTTAGATCTATCGGTACATAGGTCGCTCCTGCTTTTATAATACCCATTAATGCAATCACCATCAATTCATTTCTAACCAATTTAACACCAATAAAATCCCCTTTCTTTACCCGATATTTCTCAATCAAACAATGAGCTAATTGATTTGACCTTTCTTGCAATTGCATATACGTAATCTCTTTATCACCAGATAGCACTGCAATACCTGTGGGTGTTATATTGGCTTGACTCTCTAATAAGGTTACCAAGGTATCTTCTTTTGTATCCAAAAGAGAAAATTGATTATTACTAAAGTCAGACAAAATGGTAAATCTCTCTTCTTGAGTTAAATAATCCTGATTACTAATTGATTCCTTAGGATTTTGAGTCACCAGAATAATAAACTGTTCTAAATGTTTGGTAAGTCGTTCTATAAATTTCTTTTGATAAATATCACTGTTAAATTCTACTGTCACTGATATTTCTGAATCATTTTCCTCGAATAAAAAGCTGATATCAAAATGACTACTCCCACGATTTTCATAGGGATAATGTTCTATTTCTAAACCTGTAAATTTTGCTTCGTCTTTTAGAATTTGTTGCTGATTATGCAAAACAACCATAACATCAAATAAGGCAGACCTAGATACATCTCTTTTAATCTCTAATTGTTCAACTAATGTATCAAAAGGATATTCCTGATGCTCATAGGCTGACAATAGCGTTACTTTTTCTAGCTCCAAAAGCTCTTCAAAGGAAATAGATTGATCAAAACTTGTTCGTATGGCAAGTGTATTGATAAACAACCCTATTTGATTTTCTAAATCTGAATGCGATCTTCCTGACACGGGAGTTCCTAAAACAATATCTGTTTGACCTGTATATCGATAAAACAGTCCTTTCAACCCAGCCATTAATCCCATGAACAGAGTGGCCTCTGAGTCTTTAACAAATTGCTTCAATGACTGTGCAAAGGTTGTAGAGAATTGATATCTGGTAGACTTGCCTTTATATGTTTTTACTTTAGGGCGTTTTAGAGTAGAGGGCAATTCTAGTACCGGAATATCCCCTGAGAATTGATCTTTCCAGTAGTTCTCTGAAGTTTTGAAAGAGAATTGCATGTCCTCACTTTGTAACCAGCTAGCATACTCCTTATATTGAATTGTTAATTCTTGAAGTGGAATTGGGGTATTATTTTTTAATGCAGTATAAATAAATTTTATTTCGTTTAATAAAACTTCCATAGACCAACCATCACCAATAATATGATGTAAATTTAATACCACAATATGCTCTAATTCTGATCTCCTTATTACCTCTATTTGTAATAATGGAGCTTGGGTCAAGTCAAAACTGTGTGTCAATACTTGATCTAAAATTTTTGTAATTGATTCCTCTTTATTTTCTTCTTTTATATCGTGAACCTTTACATTAAGCTTTACTTTTTCCTTCTGAAGTATACATTGTCTAATCTCTCCTTCTTCAGAAACCTTAAAAAAAGTTCTTAAACTCTCATGTCTATGAATCAATGTCAAAACTGCCGATTCTAAGACGGTAATATCTAGATGTCCTTTTAGCTCAATAATATTAGGAATATTATAAGCTTTATTTCCTTCGGCAAATTGGCTTATTATCCATAACCGCTGTTGTGCAGGAGTAACGGGATAGCTATCTCTATGCTCGATTTGAGGAATTGCCAAAAATTCAGCAAGCAAGTGAGGTGTACTTAGAAGAGATTTTATGGTAGGATAACGAAATATATCCTTAATTTCTAAATGTATTCCTAGCTCTTTATTTACTTGATTGATCAGTCTTACAGCCTTTAAACTATGTCCCCCTAATTCGAAAAAATTATCATTTGTTCCTATCTTTTCTATTCCCAAAATTTCTTGCCATATCTGTACAGCTATTTTTTCTTCATGCGTTACCGGCTCAGTATATGTATTTTTGATTACTTGTTCTCCCGAAATGTCTGGCAATTCTTTTTTATTTATTTTACCATTAGGGGTAAGTGGGAGATTAGGCAATTCTATAAAGAAAGCAGGTATCATATATTCTGGAAGCTTATCTATTAAGTATGTTCTCAATTGAGAAGGTGATACAGAGGAGTTAGAAACAAAATAAGCTACCAATGTTTTTTCATTATGTACTTCTTTACACACTACGACTACCTGAGCCAATTCTTTACCAAAGCTCAAAATAGCACTTTCTATTTCACCTAATTCTATTCTATAACCTCTAACCTTTACTTGATCATCTTTTCTTCCCAAAAATTCTATGTTTCCATCGGGCAACCATCTCGCCATATCACCTGTGGTATACATCTTATCTCCATCAGAAAAAGGATTCGATATAAATTTGTCTTCTGTCAACTCTTTTTTATTGAAATATCCCCTTGCCACTCCTACTCCAGAGACATACATATTCCCCGTAACACCTATGGGAACAGGCTTTAACCCCTTATCAAGAATGTATACAGATGTATTTGGCAAAGGTTTCCCTATAGGAATATTAGTATAGTGCTTATCAGATATCTTATATCCTGTACTATACGTTGTATCTTCTGATGGACCATATAGATTCCTTACTTCAATTTTATCTAGAGGAAGTTGCTTTATAATATTAACGGGGATAACCTCTCCAGCCATATTTATATAAGAAATGTTCGTGAGATCTAAGTTTTCCTCTACTACTTTTTGGATTACAGATGGAACCGTATTTAATAAAATATTAGTATCCTTTTTTAAGTATTTATCAAGGTCCAATGCATTATTTAAAACACGGACTTTTTTTCCGATAGATAATGGATAAAACATTTCGAACACCGATAAATCAAAACAGTGAGAAGTTACGGCATACACAATATCAAATTTTGAAGGATTAAATTCTGATATTGACCAGTTGATTAACTCAACTGCATTTCTATGCTCAACCATTACTCCTTTGGGTTTTCCTGTGGTCCCAGAAGTATATATGATATATGCCAGATGCTCTGGACTATTGATGTTAGTTACCGTGCTATCTGAATATCTATTCTTTATCTTTTTAAATTGATTTAATTTTTTATCATCTAATACTACTTTACAATTACTATCCTTTTCGATATAATCAATCCTTTCTTGAGGATAGTTAATATCAATGGGTACATATGCAGCTCCTGATTTTAATATGCCTAAAATAACCAGAATAGTATCCTCGCTTCTTTTTAGTTTAAAACCTACTAAATCATCTGGTTGTATGGCATAGGATTCTTTAAGATAAAAAGCTAGTTGATTAGACTTTGTATGAAGCTCCTTATAAGACATGGTTTTCCCTTCATAAACAACCGCTGTATCATTGGGAGTTTTATCTACTTGTTCTTCAAACAAATGTATGAGTGTCTTTTGTTGATCTGTGTATGCAATTTCTGGGCCTTTAAATTCTTGAAATAGTTGTTTTTTTTCTGAAGACCCTAAAAAATCAAGGTTTTGTACATGGATAGTTGGATACTCAATTGCCTGAAGCATACAATTCTCTAAATGATCAAATATTTTTCTAATAAAATATGCATCATAGATATCTGTATTATAACTTAGGGTAAGCTCTAATTCTTGTTTTTCGACAAAAGTAAAACTCAAATCAAATTGAGATGTTTTCCTATCTAATTCGTAATCGACTAATTCTAATCCTAGTAGACTTTCTGGATTGCGAATGCTCTTTAGTTGACTTTGACTTTGCAAAATAATCATAACGTCAAATAAAGCAGAACGGCTTGTGTCTCTTCGTATATCTAATTTATTTATTAACTCATCAAAAGGATAATCCTGATGCTCATACGCCTTAATAAGTGCACTTTTCTGATTTCTTAAAAACTCTGTAAAAGACAAATTATCTTCTATTTTTGTTCGGATAGCAAGAGTATTAAGATATAGACCTATTTGTTGTTCTAGCTCGGGATGCGAACGACCGGCAACTGGTGTTCCTATGATAATATCGTTTTGATTCGTATATCTATGCAATAGAACCTTAACTCCTGCCATAAGAGTCATGAATAGGGTAACCTCCTGATCACTAGAAAATTTCTTTACTTTATCCAAAAAAGATTCTGAAAAAGAATGTGTTATTTCTTTTCCGTTATAGGTTTGAATTAGCGGACGAGGCTTAAAACTTGGTAATTCTAATACAGGGAGTTCTCCTTCAAATTGTTTTAACCAAAATGCTTCTGATATTTTTTGAGAATCTTTATAAGAACTACTATTCATCCAAACTGAATAGTCTTTATATTGAATAGGCAGTGTCTGAAAGTTAACCGTCTCTCCTTTCAATAAAGTGTTGTATGACGTTATAATTTCTGAAATCAGTATTTCGATTGACCAACCGTCTCCTATAATATGATGTAAATCAATAAAAAAGATACACTTGTTTTCTTCTAATTGAATAATAGAAGCTCTTAGTAGAGGTGCTTGACTTAAATCAAAGGGAATTCTGTTCTTTTTTTGAATATACGTATCTACTGCGATTTGCTTATCTTTCTTAGATCTAAAATCACTAATTTCAATACCAAAATCTATTTCATTTTCTGATTTAATATATTGATATAGCTCTCCTTTTTCATTTATCTCAAAATTAGTACGCAACACCTCATGTCTTGCTATTACTATCTCGAGAGCTTCCTGAAGGGTCGAGATAGTAATTCCCCCATTGATCTGAACGGCTTTAGATATATTGTATGCTAGTGAGCCTCCTTCTAACTGACTTAGTATCCATAAACGATTTTGTGAAGCCGTTACTGGATACTTATCTGATTCTAATGCTTTCTTAATAGAAACGTACTTGTTTTCTACCAATTTACTGCTTAATTCTTTAATCGTTGGGTTGACAAAAAAATCTCTAAAAGAGATATTTTTATTCAGGGATTTATGGATTCTATTGATTATCTGTGCCACCATTAGACTATGTCCACCTAACTCAAAGAAGTTATCGGTAACGCCCACCTGTTTTGTATTTAAAACGTCTTGCCATATCACCACTAACTTCTTTTCTAGATCATTCTCTGGTGCAACATATTTTTTACGAATCCCATCGATATTCTCTGAGCTAAGCAATTTTTTTCTATCTACTTTGCCGTGGGAAGTTAGTGGTATAGATTCCTGCTGAACATAAAAGCCCGGAACCATATAATCGGGTAATTTTTCGCTTAAAAATGTTCTAAAATCTGTTTTATTAACCACTACAGAAGAAACATAAAATAGGACTAAAGTTTTTTCATGATTGATTTCTTTGACCAGTACAATTACTTGTTTTAAGGCATCAGAATATTGTATGGCAACTCTTTCTATTTCTTCTAACTCTATTCGATACCCTCTTATCTTTACCTGAAAATCCTTTCTACCACTGAATTGAATAACTCCATTGGGTTGCCATCGTGCCATATCCCCAGTATCGTACATTCTTGTGTTCTCTACAAATGGATTTTTTATAAACTTTTTCGCAGTCAACTCTGCACGATTTAGATACCCTCTGGCTACTCCTGCACCAGAAACATAAAGTCTTCCTTCTACTCCTATGGGGACAGGTCGTAATTTTTTATCTAAAATATAGGCAGATGAGTTTGCAATAGGTCGACCAATAGGAATGGTTTTATATTTCTTTTTTTCAATAGGAAATGCCGTAGAAAATGTGGTGTTTTCAGTTGGGCCATATCCATTAACGATATGTATACTTGGGTATTTCGCATACACTTTTGCAACATGTTTTGGTGAAACAACATCTCCACCAACGATTAACTTGTCAATATCTTCAAAAACCGCTACGTCTTCATCTACCACTTTATTAAACCAGGAAGACGTCATCCAAATACTATTAACTTTATGATGCTTAATCAGATTAACCAATCTAGCTGTAACTAATAAGTTATTTTGTTCAGTCAATACTAATTTTGCTCCGTTTAATAAAGTTCCGAAAAACTCTATAATTGTAGCGTCAAAAGAAATAGAACCGGTACTAAGCAAGGTGTGTGTTTCGCCAAGCTGAAAGAAAGAACAAGGTTTAACTAATCTAATCACATTTCTATGTTCGACCATTACACCTTTGGGGTTCCCTGTAGTTCCTGATGTATACATTACATACGCCAAATTATTAGGACTACATGTAGTTGTTATATCGTCTTTGGGATATTTTGATATAGAAGTATTAAAAACCTCTAACTCCTGATCATCGATAATTAGTTTGCAATTACTATCTTTTTGAAGATATGTTATTCTTTCTTCGGGATAATTTCTATCAATTGGTAAATAAGCAGCTCCTGATTTTAATATTCCCAAAATAACAATAAGTAATTGCTCTGTTTTATCAAGTTTAATTCCTACTATATCCTCTATTTGTAAACCATATTTTTCTTTTAAATAATGTCCAAATTGATTGGATCGTTTATGTAACTCTTGATAACTCAGCCTTGTTTTTCCATATTCGACAGCTATACTATTAGGAGTTTTTGTGACTTGATCTTCAAAAACTTTTGTAATCGTCTTGTGACTAGGGTAATCTTCTTTAGTCGTATTAAACTTGCTAATAATTTGAGTATATTCATTATCAGAAAGGATACTAATCTGGTCATAAGACGTATCAATTAAATGAGTTAGATGTACCAAGCAATTTTTAAAATTTTTCAGAAAGTGTTTTGCACAATAATCTGATATAAAATCTTGATTATAAATAATTTTGATTTCTACTTCATTATGTAAACCCCTAGAAAAACCTATTTGTACCGGCGTATTTTTATTAGATTTTATGCCTGACCCTATATACAATCCAAAATAATATAATTCTGATATTTCTTTACCTTGAACTCTTTGGTGCCAACTATCTAGATCATAATTTTTATGAGTACATACCTCTTGCACCTCTTTTTTTACCTCTTGCAAGTATTCCTTAAAAGTTGAAGAATCTGCAATTAAAGGTTTAAAAAAAATTAGAGGGTTCTCTGAAGAGGGTTCATACCCTATTTGTTTTTCAAAACTCGAAAAATACCTTTCTATCAAGTTTCCGTAAATCGCTAATAGAACAGTTAATTCTGCCATAGGTTCTTTACTTGTTAACTTGTCAAAATAACTGACTTCTTCTTGGGATAGAAAGATCTTTTCTTCAGAAAAGACTATATCTAATGAAGAACTAACAACTTCTGCGTTTTCTAGTTTCTTAACCCAATAATCTGTTGCTATTTTTTTTTGAATTGCCGTCATCTTGTTTTTTGAATTTATTATTTCTACTTCATTTCACCCTAAACTGAGTTAATAAATAGGGGCGGTACATTAATTTAGATTTCTGTGTTTTTTGCAATAGTGGAGATCTCTGATTTTACCACAAAATCAGAATTGCAAGTATTTGGACTTGGTTATATGCATACACTAAGGTATTATACGCCTACATTATGCTATATTTTTAAGTTTCATGACAAAGTGTGCTATGTAATAAATTGAATTAGCCAATAATCACGAACTCCTTTTAACTTTTTACAATTTCCTGAAAAATGAAAAAAGTTAAGATATGTTTTATAATAAAATCCCCCAATAAAAAAAATATGTAAGTACTAGTACGTTAGAGAATACTACTGAAAAAACAACACTTCGATTATGTATTTTCTTCATTCGAAAAAGGAAAAATAATAACGTGATTGCTAGTAGTACCACAAATACTAAGAGTAGTGTAAAGATGTAATTAAAACTATCGGGTAGACCAAATGCTAAAATGTAACTATTTTGTGATGCTACTTGTGTTAATGCTAAAACAATAGATAGTAAACTAAGTACCCCCACAAACGATGTTGCTATTACAAAAATATTGATAAAAATATCAGAACTTGATGTATATTTTCTTCTGATCATTTTGATCAATCTATTAAAGATCGCAATGATCATAATCCCTAATGCTATCCCCAAAGGAACTATAAAAATAGGATCCGGTCCTTTTAGACTCTCTCCTACCTTAGATATTCCCGAATTCATAACAATATTTTTTGCAAAATTTATTTTTTTAACATTACTAAACTCTTGTTTTTCAAGTCTTTTATGTGGATTCTCGACAAATGTTTTTAACATTTCTCTTCCGGTAGCAGTAAAACTTGGGACATGTCCGTAATTAGGAATGGTTATAGCATACGCATTTTTAAATCTTTTTGCTAGAGCCTTTCCATTTGAAACTGGGGTGATAGGATCATACGCTCCAGAAAGAATCATAACCGGAGCCTCAAGACTATCTAAATTGCTTGAAGCGTTAACCATTAATGAATCTGATCGCCTAAGGTTCCATTGCTGACATACTGCAAAGTCTGATTTATAAAATGAAACTCCTCCTTGTATTTTTTTGTATCTCGAAACGTCTTTTTGATATTCAGAAATATCGTTAATAGGAAGTGCTTCATTACAACTCACACTGTAGTAGACTCCATAATCCATACTGAGTAAATTAGAAAATGCTTCTACCAATTTCCCTAAAGCATCTACATTTCTATCTTGAAATTGATAAATCAATAACGGAATGATTTCTATAAGTTCTTTATGATATAAAGCCTGTTGAAGTGCTATCTTGTAATCTTCTTCATTGTACGTAAAAGAACTACTATTGATAATTTCTGAGTCTACCGAAACCTTTATTGGTTTGCTTTTTAAATTTAAAATATTTTTGTAGTACACCTGCTCCAAATCTGGATAATTCTTGTTGCACTCCTTATCATTTTTGCACAATTCGAAGACTTTCTTCAAACTGCTCATATAATTACTTGTATTTTGAGTATAATAGGTGGTCATATCATCAATCGAAGAATCCAAGATTAATGTTTTGATATCATCAACGTATTCATTTGCATATACCTGTGCAATATAAGTTCCATACGATGCACCGTATATATGCCATTTCGAATATCCCAATTGCGTTTTTAAGGCATTCAAATCTTTGGCCATAAATAGACTATGATACGATTCTATATCGATTCCTTTTTCTAAAAGATCTTGCTGGCATTCTAATACCGATGCTACTTTTTGTTTTTCATCTGTTTCTTCGGGTTGATTCTTTGCCAAAATTTGAAGAAACTTTTGTCCTAAATCCGGACATAAACGAGGTGAAGAAAAACCAGTTCCTCTCATATCTACCAAAATAATATCATTTTGGTTTCGCAGGGGGTGATCTCGCCAGGGGCCTATATTCTGTATGCTCCCTGCACCAGGGCCTCCCTGCACAAAAACTACTGCATCTGCATTTTTCTTATTCGATAGGTTTTTTACTACTGCAACAGCTATCTTGATCGTTTTAGTTTTACTAATCGTATCCGAGCTTTCCCAGTTTTCTGGAACATTGAGGTACCCCCAATCAATATTGTCTTGTTCTAAAACCTCAACTCCCGGAAAAAAAGATGTTGTTTTTTCAAAATTTATATGCTGTCCCATTATGTTGCTGATGGATAAAATACCCAATAGCAGAAAAAATCTTTTCATTTTAAAAAAATTTATTGATTATGATAGAATTAAAAGTTTACTAGTACTTGAGATTTTAAAAGCTGAAATTTATTGCCACAGTTTGTTTCTCTTCAAACATTAAATTGGTATCTATTAGGCCTATAGAAATATTGGGATTCTCACAAATCTGTTCTAAAATTCGTTCAAATTTGAGTGCTAAAAGTGCAATAGATTCTTCTTCATATTTACTAATATCATACTGTATAGAACCGCATAATTTGTGTTCCTCTAAAGAAAGGTTCATTAGCAACGGTAATCTGTTGTATTGTGATTGCACTTTTCTTGATATCAAAGACAGTCCGTCGTCAATGTCTATACTTTTATGAGTAAATGATGTGTTTTGCAACACCAAAATTGCTTCTAAGCGAAGTGAATTTAATATTTCAAAAGGAATATCCTGATGTTTATCTATAGCTAACAAATCATTTTGAGCCATGTGTGCAACATCCAAAAAAGAAGGCTCTTTTTTTATTTTCACTCGTAAAGGCAAAGTTTTCACAAACATTCCTATTTGTTCTTGAAAATCAGATAAAGTTCTTCCTGAATTTATGGTTCCTATACAAATATCTTCATGCCCTTGTACTTTGTGAATCAAAATACTAAATACTGAAGATAACAGGCTATGAAACGTGATTTTATAGTTTTTAACAATACCTTCTATCTTTTCTAGTAATCCGTTATTCAATTCAAAATTATAGAAAGCACCTAAATGTTTCTTTTCGGTTAATTCATAATCGTAAGGAATCAAGCTTTCCCAAGAGTAATCGAATAAATATTGTTTCCAAAAGTCAGAATTAATCTTTTTGTTCTTTTGATCTTCTTTTGTTTGCCATTCGGCATACTCCTTAAATTGAAAATTCAAAGGCTGTTCTATATCTGTTATTTTTTTACTTAAAGTTCTGTAGGTGTTTACAAGCTCTTTTATCAAAATTTCTAAAGACCATCCATCCATTATGATATGATGCGTAACAAATAATAGTACAGTTTTGTTGTTTTCGTTTTGAAATAACCCAATACGTATCAAAGTATCATGTTCTAAATCAAACTCTTTATTCGCATAGGATTCTAAAGCTTCGTGTATCTCATTCTCTTTACAATAAAAATGTTCGATACTAAATTGTGTCCTATTCTCTGAAGTAACTTTTTGATAAGGGAAACCTTCAATTTCAATAAAATTTGTTCTTAATATTTCATACTTATTAATAATGGTTTGAAAACATTTATTTAGAATTTGATTATTTAATTCTCCCTCAATGTCGTAAGCAGAAAACATATTATAAGCTATTGATCTTTGTTTTTGGATTCCTGCCAGCCATAATACATATTGCGGAATAGTCACCGCATAAAACGATTTTTTCTCTATTGCATTAACTATATGTTCGGATTTCTTACATTTTTTTTCTAAAAATGTAGATAGGGATCGAACAGTAGGATGGTCAAAAATATCTTTTAATGAAACATGATAATGCAACTCTTCTCCTAATTTACCTATTAATTTAACTGCATTTAATGAATGACCTCCTAACGAAAAAAAGTTGTCCGTAACTCCTATTTCATTTTTGAATTCTAAAACCTCTTTAAAAAGTTCATTAATCTTTGTTTCTAATACTGTTTCTGGTTTTTTCTCTGTATGTATGTTCGTTCTCTTTATTTCTCTTTTTGTAAGGGCTCCTCTATCTATTTTATTATTGGGTGTCAAGGGGAAGTGTTCTACCCGAATTATTGTATAAGGAATCATATATTCTGGTAGCTCTTTGCGTATCTCCCTGATAACTTCTTGACCATCGAACATTGAATTGTTAGAAATCACATAGGCCACAAGAATTGCTTCCTGATTCTCACTCTTTTTTGCAATGACAACAGATGATATTATTGTCTTCAATTGATTGAGTTTTGTTTCTATTTCACCAAGCTCAATCCGATAGCCTCTAATTTTTACTTGATGATCATTACGTCCTAAAAACTCAACTTCTCCCTGAGGAGTCCATCTTCCTAAATCCCCAGTGTTATAAATTTTTTCATTTAAAAAAAATGGGCTAGGGACAAATTTTGAGTTAGTCAACTCTTTATTTTTTAAATACCCTTGAGCTAATCCATCTCCTCCTATATAAATGGTACCAATAGCACCTTTGGGAAGTAATTGTAAGTGCTCATCAAGAATATAGAAACTTGTATTTTGTATTGGCTTACCTATATTTGATGCTTCTTCTGGTAAAAACAGCTGCTTAACACTCGACCAAATTGTGGTCTCTGTAGGGCCATACATATTCCAGATTTCTGAACAATTGTAAATCATTTTTTTTGCCAACGACTGACTAATTAAATCTCCCCCACATAGGACCTTTAACTTTTTATTTCCTTGCCATCCTGCATTAAATAGCATTTGATAAAAGCTAGGTGTTGCCTGTATAATTGTTGGGCTAATAATTTTTAATTGCTCAATAAGAACCAATGGATCTAATAAGACCTCTTTATCTGCTATATATACCGTAGCCCCTGTTATTAATGGTACAAAAAACTCTAAAATAGAAATATCAAAGGATTGTGTTGTTACCGAAAATAATAAGTCTTCTTCTTTTATTCCGGGTTTCTTTTGAATACTTAATAGAAAATTTAATAGGGATTGGTGTCCTATGACTACCCCTTTAGGTTTTCCGGTTGATCCTGATGTGTAAATAATGTAAGCAGCATCATTTGGGGTTACTTTTGGCATTGCTTTGGTTAAAGAATCTTCATAACTCATCAGCTCAGTAACATCCAGAAAAACGGCTTTTGAATCAACAGTGCCTTCATATTTTTCAGTTCCAATTAGACAAGTGATCTCACTATGCTTGCTGATATAATGTAGTCTCTCTTCAGGAAAATCTGGATCCAAGGGGATATAAGGTACTCCTGACTTTATTATTCCCATTAAAACTACTACCAAATCTGCTGATCGATCCATTATAACTCCAATGGGCTTCTTATCATTATCCAGAAAATTTTTGATCAGATAATGGGCAACCCTATCCGATTTCTGATCAAACTCAGAATAGGTATATAATTTTGATATATCTCTAACCGCTATATCATTGGGTCGTATTCTTACTTGTTCTTCAAAAAAGTCTAATAAAGTATGGTTCTTAGAATAATTAAAGGATGTTTGATTAAAACCTTCTAATAATTCTCTCTCCTCTGATTTTGACAAATAGGTATATTCGGATAGCTTTTTTTTAGGATTTTTGGACACAGAAATCATGAGTTTCTCGAAATGTGTAGCGACTTGATTTATAGAATCCTGATCGAAATAAGCTATGTTATAATCAAAATCGATCAATACATCTTCCTGATCATCAAACTCTCTAATATAAAGGGCCAATCCAACTCGTTCTGCATGATGTGACATCGGAATTACCTTAGTGGTAGTATTTCTAAAATGATCCGCGTAATTTTGCTTCTCATACGACAAAGTGATGTTAAACAATCTATCTTTCTCAATAAACATATCTAACTCTTGTATCAACTTTCCTAACGGAAATCGTTGATGCCTATAATCATGTCTAAGCTGTTGCTTTATTTGAATAATTAGTTCTTCAAAAGTATTTTCAAACTCCAGTGAAACTCTTAATGCGGTTACTCCCATAAAAAGTCCTACCGTCTTTTTGAATACTGACTTGCCCCTATTTAATACCGGCAAACCTATTGCCAAATCATGATTCTGATGTTTTCTACCAAAATAAGTATACAAAATTCCTAAAATCACATGAAACATAGATCCTCGGCATTCTTTTGCAATTTCTTCAAGCTTATTATATAAAGACCTCTTGATTTTAATTGTTTTACGTTTACTGGTGGTTCCGTCTGTATTCTCATTGATTTTATTCAGAAACCGTTCTGGCGGGTTTTGAAACTTTTTACTCCAATACAACTTATCCTTAACAAAATTCTCTGATTCATAATACTTTTGATCATCTTCAACAAAGGAAACATAGCTATAAGGATATGATGTTATAACTTCTCCATTTTCTAGCAGTTCATTATAATTTTGTACAAGACGTTGAAACATTAATGATGTCCCCCAACCATCAGTAATAATATGATGGTACATAGAAAATAGATAAAAAAATGAGTCTTTTACTTTGATCAAGATAAATTTATGCAGCAAAGAACCTGACCCTAGGTCAAATGGTTTTTCAAACCTTTTTTGCATAAACGTATTGGCATAATCATCAGGGTTTTCTTTTTCAGAAAAGTCAAGATATTCAAGAACAGAATTATGATAGTCTAATATTTTTAGAGTTACTTCTTCTTTGTCATAAGATATCGTATTCCTATAGGCATCATGCTGATTAATCAACATGACATAAGCTTTATTGAGTATGTCATAATCTACTACTCCATCTATCAAAATTTTTGCTCCAATATTGTATATCGGACGATCTGGATATAGTAATTGTTCAAAATAAACATCTTGTTGAGGAAGTGTGAGTTTCATAGTATTGCCTTAAAAAATTAAAAAAACGGTCGCTGACCTTATTCCTGATGAATAGGCTTTTCTTTCTATTAATTTAGATTCTGACACCAATAACAGAACCTTAATAAATTGATTTACAACATATATTACATTATGAATTCAAAAACTCAGGTGATTTGTTAGCGTTAATTTTTGGTTCTGTTTTTTTGGACTTGTCTAAAAATCCATCGATCAATAATTTCCCTTTATTACTTCTAATAAAATCTCGCGCTGCCGTTTGCGATTCGACTGACAAGCGATAATAATCTTCTTCTGAGCTCAATAATTTATCCAGAGCCTCTACCCATGGCCCGATTTCTTGTGCAGGCACCTTTCCATTTATAGTTTTATAAGGATTTACCGGAAGTAAAAAATCTGTATCTAATTTTGCTTCGGATAAGCCTCCCACATCACTCCCTAATACCGGAATAGCTCGAAGCATTGCTTCCACGATTACCATTCCAAAAGCTTCATCCCACAATGATGGCACCAATAATATTTTGGTCATATTGTATATCGGGTCTACAGGCATCAATGGCTTTTGTAACTTCACGTTTGGCAGGTTTTCTAGTTCTTGAAGTTGTTTCTTATCCATACTCCCCCAGGTTGTTACTGCCATAAAATCTACCTTAGGAAATTTTTTAGCTAATGCTATAAAAATGGGTAACCCTTTAAAGTTAGAAGCGTTAATTAAGGTTACATATTTTTTGGAACTAGAGGATGTCTTATAACTTAGATATTTTTCATCATTTTCGACTAAAGGGTAAACTACTTTACAATTTAGATCTAGTGAAGACTGCGTTAATAGATAATTTTTTAAATAATTACTAGGAACCAAAAAGCCATCCATTCGCTCATAAATTCTTTTGACTTTTTGGGTTTTAAAAATTGTTTGCTTATCCGAAAATAAGGCCATAGGCCCGTAATTGGTCATTATACTTGTTGATACTACTGATAGTAATTTTGGTTTTTTTAATTCGGTGACATCAAAAAAATCATTTGCAATCGCCATACGCTCTACCCAACCATCCATTAAAATAAAATCAGGACTCAATTTTTTATTTTCTTTCTTATAGTAATTGATCAATGCTTGATTATAAGGTTCAATACGATAGTAATAAAGCCATTTATCAATGAGCTTTAATTGGTTTGTAAATCCTCTCATATTCTTAATAGCCGCCAATATTAGTCCCAAAAAATTTCTTCTACTTTTTCTAATATTAGAACTCTTAGAGTTAAAATAGCTATTTCTCAAAAAGATAAATTTAATCTTCTCTGATACCGAAATACTTTTAAAAGGTTTATGAGTAAAAGCTATAACTTCGTAAGAGTTTCCCTTAATTCTATCAATATGTAATAGAGGTAACTCTTCTGATTCTATTTCATACCCTCTCGATTCAAGGTCATGCAAAGCCTTTTTCCTTTGGCTTATCTTTTCTACCAGAAGACATAACATAGTGCATTTATATCCATGTTCGGCGAGTTGATGAAGATGCTGTTGATTGTATTTACCTGCTCCTGTTGGTTTATCAATTGCATAAGACTCTGTTGTAAAAAATAATGTGTTCATAATAACCTAGTGTACATTTTATTTAATGCTAATTTTAATGTTACTGAGTACATTTTTCGAAAAAGTGAAGAATCATAATAGATACCTGACCTAATATCTGCGCTATGAAATTCTTGAATTAGTATAAGACAATAGCTATAGTACATCGACCGAATACTAATTATTTTACAAAAAAACTCTTTCAATATTAAATTGATAATTACTGACTAAGACAGGTATATTTTTTCTAAAAAGCGTATTTGTTGTTAAACGACAACTTCAACTTTTTGATTTAGACGGGTATTAATATCTGGTTTCAAAGACTTAGTGATAAATCCATCTATTAATAACTTACCTTGATTTTCTCCAATGAATTCTCTTGCTGCTTTTTGTGATTCTTTTGACAATTTATCATAATACGCATCTGATTTTAATAATTTATTCAATGCTTCTGCCCATGGACCTATTTCTTGTAAAGGCACATCATCATTAATTCCTTTATAAGCATTCACAGGAAGTAAAAAGTCTGTTCCTAATTTTGCCTCAGACAAGCCCCCAACATCACTCCCTAATACGGGAATAGCTCTAAGCATTGCCTCTACGATTACCATTCCAAAAGCTTCATCCCATAGGGATGGTGCCAATAAAATTTTTGTCATTTCATAGATTGGGTCTACAGGTGTTAAAGGTTTTTGGATTCTTACATTGGGCAAATTTTCTAGCTCTTCGAATTGTTCTTTTTTCATGTTACCCCAAGTAGTAACAGCCATAAAGTCTACATCAGGAAATTTCTTTGCCAAAGCCAAAAATATGGGTAACCCTTTAAAATTTGACGCATTAATTAATGTTACATACTTTTTTGAAGCTATACTTTTTTTATAACTCAAATATTTTTGATCATTTTCAATAAGAGGATATACAAGCTGACAATTCAGGTTCATCCCCGATTTACGCAAAAGGTAATTTTTTAAATATTTGCTCAATACCAAGAAACCATCCATCTCTAGATAAATATTTTTTAGTTCAGTTTCTTTAAAAATAGTTTGCTTTTCAGAAAACAAAGCCATTGAACCAAAATTGGTCATTATACTAGTCGATACCATGGGGATTACCTTAGGTTTCTTTAATTCTGTTACCTTAGAGAAATCCTGAGCTATTGCCATTCGCTCTACCCAACCATCCATGATTATAAAATCAGGGTTTAATTCTCGATTCTTGCTTTTATAATAGGTCACAATGGCTTGATGATATGGCTCAATCCAGTAATAATACAACCATTTATCAATAAGTAATATTTTTCGTTTTAACCCTTTATTATGGCGAAAAGAGGCCCATATCATTCCTAAAAAATTTCTTCTTCTATTTGCTATAGATGATTTCTTCGAATTAAAGAAACTATTACCTAAAAAAATGAACTTCAGTTTTTCAGATATGGAGATTCTTTTAAAGGGTTTATGCGTGAATGTTATTACGTCAAAAGATTCTCCGATAATTCTATCAATATACAATAGCGCTAACTCTTCTGACTCTACTTGATAACCTCGAGATACAAAATCTTGTAATACTTTTGGTCTATCAGCAGCATTTTCTACCAAAAGACTAAACATAGTACATTGGTGACCATGTTCGGTCATCTGTCGAAGATGTTGTTGATTATACTTTCCTGCACCTGTTGGTTTATCAGTAACAAATGATTCTGTTGAATAAAATAATACTCTCATAGTGTTTGTTGTAGTTTAAAAGTCTTAATAAATTTTGACCCTAACATTATTTCTCTTTTATAAAAACTCGAATTTCCTTAAAGGTTATTTGGTTATTTTTCTGCAAGAATTAAAGCATTAAATAGATTTACTATTTTTCCTGACTTACATAAATCCTCGAAATGCTTTCCTTCTTTATTATCATTCCCAACAATGGCAGTACTAGAAATTTTAATTCCACTATCCAAAATTATCTGCTTTACTTCTGACGCTTTAAGTTTAGGGTAATACGACCGAATTAATGCAGCTACTCCAGATACAGCTGGCGCTGCAAGAGAAGTTCCTTGAAGGTATCCGTAAGTATTATTGGGAGTTGTAGAAAAAATCTTAACCCCCGGAGCAAATACGTCTACATTATTTTTTCCATAATTAGAAAAACCAGCAATAATATGTTCTCCATACTCATAATTTAAAGCACCAACGGTAATGAAGTTATTAGTGATCTCTTTACTATCGTATTCTTGATCATTAGGATATATCTGTTTCTGATCCAAACTTACATTTTCATTACCTGCTGCATTAACTATTAATACATCATGTTTTGCTGCATATTTAATAGCATCTTTTACCCATTCTGGATGGGTTGAATAGTATTTGCCAAAACTTGCGTTTATAATCTTTGCTCCATTATCTACAGCATATCTTATCGCTAATGCTATATCTTTATCGTACTCATCCCCATTTGGCACTGCCCTAATCGACATCAATTTTACATTTTGGGCTATCCCATTAGTTCCTTTTCCATTTTGACGTTCGGCAGCTATTATTCCCGCAACATGGGTTCCGTGTAGAATTCCCTTTTTTTCAGAATCTGGTCCTATTACATTATTATTCCCATATTTGAAATCTTTAATGTCATCTATATTGTCCCCAACTTGAGCTCTACCATCAAACTCCCAATTGAGATGATAATTTAGCTGTTGGTCAGTTTGATGAATACCTTCTTTTATATTATTTATAAAGTCTGGAATTCTTTGCTCATGATCTATGTAATTATACATTTGAGAAAGAAAGTCAACATACCCATTCACTTCATCGTCCTCACTTTGTAATGCTAAAAGGTCTTGAGATGAATAGTCTTCTTTTGCTATCTGTTGAGATATAATGCTATGGGCATTATTCAACTGGTTTAAGAGTTGTTTATACTGTTCCTTTTTACCTGATACTGTTTGATAATCCTGTTCATATTCGGCTTGTAATCCTTTATAAAACTGTTGCTCTTTCGAATCCAGTTCGTTAGCCTCGAATTTTGATTTGTTTTTTTTCAAAATTCTTACATATTCAAGATTTTCGTTTTCGACATCTCCTAAAAAATTCCAACCATTAATATCATCTACATATCCATTATTGTCATCGTCTATTTTATTTCCGATTATTTCTTTGGGATTAACCCAAATAACATCGTCTAAGTCTTCATGTTCTATATCTACTCCAGTATCAATTACAGCCACAATAATTGTTTCTCCTTTTCTATTTTTTATCAACTCTCTATATGCTCTATCAACGCTCATTCCTGGAATGGTATCCAAAATAGGGTCTGACTTATTCCAGTTTTCTAATTGAGCTTCTGTAAGGCTTATTTTTTTTGAAGGAGTATCTTTTGTTTCTAATAAAGATTTTGACGAGGTAGTAGTGGTGGTTTTGCAGCTACCCATTATAAATAAAGTAATAAGAATTAGAGTAAGATTAATGTTTACCCTATTGCTAAAAGAATTAATATGTATTCGAGATTTCATCTTGCTATAATATTTAGTTGGTAATTATTAACTATAATTCAATGAATTACGAAATCCTTTGTCCCCCCTTGATTGGGACTATAAGGACCATATTAAGTCAATAATTGTGATATTTCTTTTGAATTATTTTCGTTGTTAAAAACTCAAAGAAAGTCGTTTATCGAACTGAGGTAAGATTCTATAAACAATTGGATTTCTTTTTTCTAAAAGATCTTTTTATACTGCTGATATACTTGAAAAATTTAACCTTCTGCAGTTAAAAAATTTTGTTTTTAAATTCCTGAGATTGTATTTAACCCGTCTTTATGCAATAACACTTCGCTTGCAGATCTAATAATGAAATGCTATTGCATAATTTGGGTTACACAATACGTTTAATATTTAGATATGAATTGAGCAAAATCTTTTGGATAATTTGCTAAGGCATATTCCATCAAATCATCTGTTTCTGCTTCTTGAGTTTTTACTTTCCCATCAAATCTTTCAAATACTTCAATATCTTTAAGAAGTCCGTGAGCTTCAACAACTTTATATAAATAACTTTGCTTCAAAAAGTTAGAAAACTTCAAAAACTCTATTTGATTGTTAAAAAGACTTTTGTTTTTATACAGTGATGTGAAATAACTTTCGAAATAGTGACCAATAACCTGAGGATTAGCACACTTAAAAACAGATACATCGTAAAGCTTTACATTCTCTTCATCAAAATCAAAAAAGAATTTCGCTCCTTTTTCCTTATAAAAATCTACGGATTCTTTTCTACTAACTTCTCTTTCTCCTCGAACAAAGAAATCTTTTACTTCTATATCTTTATTAAATGGTACTTTATGGTCAATATAGAGATAATCAGGTTGAAGATGCACTAATTTTTGAAATCCAATAACCTGAGCATCAACTTCTGAAACCTCATCTGTTGCTGTTTCCATTAGATGTGAAACATTATCATAAGGAATCCCTAACTGTTTAACCAAGGCTACACCTCGATTATCTGTAAACAAAGAAATTTTACCAAACTTTTTTTTGACTTCTATTGCACTTAATAAAAGGCTTGTAAGTTCTTTTGCTTTATTATGGGTATTAGCCAACAAGCTCGCGCGAAATATATGGATAGGTGTCATCTTCGATTAGTGTTTTTTGATTTTTTGAATTAAATTTAAATAGCTCTAAGTGTGGATTAAGATCTTTGTTAGGATTAACTACAATTGGATCTTTTCTGTTATCGTGATCAGAATCAATTACAAATTTTCCAACATTTTCTTCTGTCTTTTGTTTTTCATTCTCAATTCTCATTTCATCTTCATGATCTATTACGTTTAGGCATAAATGTGATGGAACTAAATGCTGTTCTACCCCAATTTTTCTTAGTCTTACGGTGATTTCTATATCTTCAAAACCATAGTTCTCCATCTTTAGATTATATCCTCCGATTTCTCTAAAATCATCTCTATGCACCCCTACTCGCCCATAAGCACCTACGTGACTAACTATTGAACACCTGAAATATTGATTAGGTCTTTTTTCTATTTGACTCAAACAATATGTCAAATAACTCTCTGTCATATAATTATCGGCATCTGCATTGAAAAGATATTCTCCCTTTGCTAGAAAATGAATGGCATTTTTAGGTAATGTTCTATGATAAAACTGAGCATCATAATTTCTAAAATAATGTATCAATCCATCCTCAATACCTTTTACAAACCAATCTTGATCATATAAAATCTCCTGCAAACCATCTTGAGAGTTATAATCAATAATGTTAAGGTCGACTGCACCATCAAACTTTCGTGCTACTTCAAGATTACATTTTACTGTTTCTAGAAGGTGCTCTTTCCTATTCATTACCACTGTACATAGACTAATCTTGACCTTGTTCTTAATTTCCCATTTCTTAGGTATTAGAAAATCATATTCTGGAAAATCATTTCGGATAATCTCAACATAAGTTTCTTGAATTTCTTCTCCACTAATAGTTGATACCTGATGATCCATACTCCCAACCTGAATCATTTTAGTTTCTAGTTCTCCAAACAATTTTCGAACATTTGATTTTGTAGATTTAGTAATGCAAAACAATAAATATTCTTCAATGATCAAGCTCGAATCTACGTACCAATTACTAGCTCTTGTGGCTGTTAGGCATTGATAAAAATTATTTACATATGTATCCCTAAGTTCAAGATTATTAAATCCTAAAATCCTACAATCAAAAGCGTACTCATTATTTTGTACAAATTCATCAATATTGATACCTGTCATATCAACTATCCAAGAAAAAACCTTTAGAAATGGGAATTGTACTTTATGACTATTGGGATCTATAAACCCATCACGTACTATATTGTATTCTGAAGCAACCAATACATCTTCTGTGTAATTCTTAATTATATTGGTGATCTCTCCTTCTTTCAAATGAATATTCCAGTCAATATAAACGAATGGTTCATTTTGCTTTGCCAAAGCTAACATTTTGGCCTCGATCCAAAGATGTTCTCCGCTATTGACTAACTCTAAATCCGAAAAGACATCTCCAACATTTAGTTTTTCAAAATGTTGTGTACATGCTAAATCTGTAATGATCTCTATTTTAAAATTATTCTTTTTTGCATTTAATGCCGATAATGATAAATTAAGCATTGATTGCTGCAGAGTATCTTCAAAACTCCTCTTTTTTTCTGTTTTCTCCCATTGCTGTTTGATAGCTTTAGGCCAAAAACAATAAACCAGTTTGTTCATAGAATTGTGATTTAATTATTTATTTTATATGTATTTAATTGAATGTTGTTATGCTTTAAAAATCCTCTTACGCTCCTTGTATTAAAACAGAAGCTTATATAGATAAAAAGTACTTCTCTTCTAAGACTAGTACCATTTATGATGTAGTTATGGTTAAAATAATCTGAAAATATTTTTTGCTAACCCAAGCCATATACATAGAGTATAACAGCGCTACGATTTAACTTTCTGACTAAGAAATAATAGAAAAAGATAGTACGTCTGAAATTGCATTTTAAGTGCATCCTTCGAATGGGATACTACTGTATTAGCATATATCAATATTCTGACTATGCTTTATTTCTAATTTTTTTGATGATTTTCAAAAAAGAATTAATACGTAAATTCTAAGCCCAAAAACTTTCAGTAAGTTTTTCTTCTTTCTGAACTTGTACATCTTTTATAATCTGACCATGATCAAACTTTATAATACGATCAGCTTGATGAAAATAAGCATCGTCGTGTGTTACAGCAATGATAGTTTTTCCTTCTGCCTTGAGTTTTGGTATTAATTTTTCGTAAAAGAATTTTCTGAAATGCGGATCTTGATCTGCAGCCCATTCATCGAGAACTAGAATAGGTTTATTTTCTAATAATGTAAATATCAATGACATTCTTTTACTTTGTCCCTTAGAATAATGTCTTCTAGCAGACTCTTCTTTGTCATCCTCTACTACTTTATCCATACTCATGAGTTTAAGTAATTCTATATAATCTTTATTATTTTCTAATGTGTAATTATCATAATTCTTAGAAAAAATGTGATTATTAGTAAAAACCGCAGCTATTAAACTTTGTAAGTTATGTCTCTGTTCGTATTTTAAGTTTGTACCGTTGAGAATGGTTTGTCCTTCTGTTGCTTCATATAATCCGGTAAGTACATTGATAAAAGTACTTTTCCCACTTCCATTTCCGCCAACTATAAAAATGGTCTCTCCTTCTTTAATCTCTAAGTTTATGGGGCCTAGAGCAAAACCATCTTCTTTATCTCCTGTGTAAGAAAAAGACATATCACGATACTGCAATGAATCAAATCTGGCTACGGGTCTCTCTGATGTCACGCCTTCTTCAAAAGAAATATGAAAATCTTTAACAAAGTTTTTAATTCTCTTATTGGCAACAATTAGTTGTGTATAGATAGGCTGTAAATTAATCAAATTGTTTATAGGTCCCGATATAAATAATATGATTACAACGTATGAGATAACATCTTTGGTTTCTAATAGTCCAAGAACGGGTAATAAAAATAATATAACAGCAACTACCATATAAAGGCCATATTGACTTATCAAATTAATCGATAAAAACACATAATTAATTTTAAAATCAAGTTGTTTTGATTGATCACGATTAACTGATAGATATTTATTCATTAAAGAACTTCTTCTAAAAAAGTTTAGTTTCAATTCTTTAAAACCATTCATTACATCATCTACATACTTAAAATATTGTTCATTATATACTTTTAACTCAGCCACTTGTTTTGACATAGAGTGCATTATAATAAGATAACATACCGCTACTATAATAATCAAAGACAATACTATAAAAGCAGAAGGAACTGATAGTAAGAAAAGGTATACTATCCCCAATATTAACATTAAAATAGAATTTACTGTATGCGTTACAGTCTGCGGTAAAGAGGCAAATGTACGCAAATCCTCTACCGCTGTGTAGAATCGATACTTTCCGAATTTTTCTAAAAGAATTAGAGGGGCTTTTAATATTTGATTAAAAATTTTCTTTTCATTTTCATATAATAGTTCAAAAGAAAAGTGGTTTAGTTTTTTCTGAAAAATTATATTTAATAAATAGGTATATACTACAATTGCCAGAAAAACTATCCCTATATAATCTTTAGAAAACTCTGGATTTCCTGATAAGACGTTATTAATTATATAGATAATTCCAAAACTTAATACAGTATTTGGAATAGCATATAATACTATATAAACAATCGATTTAAATTTTAGTTTTAACATTTCTTTTGAAATTTAAATTTTGATAACTGATTACTGGATTTCGTTAATTGAATATATTTCTATATCTAACATCCAAATCTATTTTGACTTAATTTTAAGGAGGGTGACTATACCTGTTCTAATTTAAATTGAGCTAAGAGAAAACTATGATATAGCAGTGGCTATACCTCTCTTTTATTTTAAAGTGTCAAGTAAAAAGACACAATTTTTATTACGTAAACTTAGTTTAGAAATGGTGTTAAATCTGTAAATAAATACTAGTACACTTAATAAATAGGCTTTAGTGATAATTCATCAGAATTATTGATAATTATATTGGCTATTTGATCAGAATGCTTATGAATGAAGAAATGATTTCCTTCTAAAATTTTGTATTGAAACTTTGAAGTTGTAAACCTCTCCCAATTTTTTATATTTTTCGAATTCCTTTCCTCTGAACCCATCAGCACATAAATTGGTGATTTAAGTTGTATATCCTGATCAATATTTTCCTTCTCCAAAACTTCAAAATCTGACCTCATTATTGGGCTAAAAAATTCGTATAATTCTTCGGATTGTAATACTTCTTCTGGTATTCCTCCTAAACGTCTTAATTCTGTTTTGAAGTCTTCATCATTCATTAAATATCTCTTCTTTATTACTTCAATACCATTTTCATCAATTTCTATAACTCCTGGTCCGGCATTGCCAGAAACCACTAAACTTAGCGGTGGGTCAAAAACTTCTTCTAGTTTCTTTGTTAAAAATAGCCCTAGAGTGGCCCCCATACTGTGCCCATATATCATATAAGGTTTATCATTCCTAAGCTCTCTTATTTGACGATAATAATCTAGAACCGCAGCATTAAAATCTACTAGAATGTCCTCATGTAATCGCTTTCCTCTTCCTGGTAGTTCTAATGAAATTAATTCAAAATTGGTATCAAACCCCATGGTTTTTTTAAGGAAATCATAAGAGTAACAATTCCCTCCTGCAAAATGGAGAAAGAATATTTGTGTTTTATCTAACTTATACATATCGTTAATTTTTATTTAGATTCCTGCCCTTCTCTTTTCTTCTTCATTACCAGAGTTTCTATTTTTAGAATTAATATTCTTATTCCCAAATTTGTAACTCATTGATATTTTCAAGTAACGATTACTCGGAAAAGATTGGTACGTTTGCTTAACATCATTAACAATAAAAGTTCTCTTGACAGGACTCGTGTCAAAAATATCATAGACTCCGACCGTTGTTTGCAAGTTATTATCAAACATTGAATGTCTTAAAGTAAGATCAATACTGAAAGCCTCACTATTATCAAAAAGATAAGATTTAGACGGAGAATTATACCATGAATTAATCTGGCCTTTAAGTGTTTTGGATCTATTCAAGGTAAAAGTATTATTAGTGCTAAAATAGAAACCCCAACCATTTTGTTCTACTGCATCAACATTTTCATTATAAAAATCAGATTCTGAATAACTTAAACTAATTGTATTCTGGCTTTCCCACCAAGAAAAAGCACTTAATTGATACGTTTGATTAATACCATAATTATATTGATCATTAAAATTTTCTCTTGTAATTAATTGCTCATTGGTCTCATCATTTACAGAAAAGACGGGTCCAAAACCATCAGAGGTATAGCTCAAAAATAGATTGGTAGTTAATTTTCCTTTATAGGTATGACTCAGTTCAATATTATCGGTAAATGAGGGTTGTAAGAAAGGATTTCCTACCGATGACATATTACTGTTAATTATAAACCTAAAAGGGTTTAAAAAAGTATAGTATGGCCTGTTTATTCTTTTTCCATAACTCCCTGAGAAAGAATTATCGTCATTCATTTTATACGACAAATATGCTGTCGGAAAAACTTTTGTATAGTCATTGGTATTCGTGACATTTAAGGTTCGAGATATCCCTTTTGTATCTGTGCCTTCATATCGCAACCCTATTTGAGCAGTCCATTTTTCTGTTAATTCTCTGGTCGCATTAATATAAATGGCCTTTGTTTCTTCTTCATATTCAAACTCATTTGAGAGTCCGGTGTTTAGAAAAGGTTCATCATCTATAATATCAAAATAAGTAGGAACACTTTCATTATTAATAACACTAAATTTCCCTCCATATGATAGCTTGAGCTTATCAATAGGATGCTCAACATCAATTCTTGCGCTATAATTTATATAATCTAATTCAACCAGGTTATTCTGTGCCGTTATTAGATTGAGAAAAGTATTTGTTGCTGATAAACTATTGGTAACAAAATCTCTATCTTGTTGTTCTGAATATTTAAAATAATCTAAATCAACTGATATTTTTCTTCCAAGGGTATCTAATTCAGTTATAAAATGAACATTGGCAGAATAATTATATGTATCATCTTTATTAAAACCTTTAGTTGTTAATAAAGAATCTAATGTATTTGAGGTATTAAAAATCTCTGTTACTGCATCATCTCCCATATCCGGTTGTAGCGTATTTCCTAAAAGCTGAATCCCCATAGATGTTCTATCACTTATGTCATAATCAAATTCTACTCTTCCTGAAAAGCGTTTTTGTTGTGTTATTCTTTGTAACTCAGTTTGCCACAAACCATCGGTATAAAAAACTTCTAATTCTTCTATTTCTTCAAAATCTCCTAATCGGGTATTCAAGTTAAGAAGTGCTCTAACCTTATTTTTATTATACAAGAAGTTATTTCTAAATTCATAATAGGCATACTTAGCCTGAACATAAGTTCCTGATGTAGAGTTGCTCCAAGTATTTTTAACTCCTTTTTTATAAACTATATTAATTAATCCACTGTTTCCCTCTGCTTCATACTTTGCTGGCGGATTTGTAATGATTTCTATTTTATCAATATCATCTGCTGCTATTGAACTTAAATAACTGGTAAGCTCATCCTCAGAAAGTTGCATTAATCTCCCATCGATTAATATATTCATATTACTTTTTCCAATCATGACGATTTCGTCTCCCTGTACTCTAATGCCTGGTGCTACTTTTAGAGCATCCATAACATCTCCTCCACTTACGGCTATATTGTTGTCCAGATTAAACACTAATCGATCTACTTTTCTTTCGATAGTTCTTTTTTTAGAAACCAATAGGACCTCATCGAGGCTATTATTTTCTTCTTCTAAAACAATATCTCCCAATACCACTGGTGCTTCTTCTAATACCACTTTTTTTGTCCAATCCTTATATCCTAAAAAACTTACATTAAGTAAATAACTTCCACTTATAGACTCTAAGCTAAAACTTCCATCATCTTCAGTTATACTTCCTGCAATAATTTCGCCATTAGAATTGGTAAGGAAAACATTAACAAAAGCCATGGGTTCAGTTTTGTTTTTTACTGTTCCTTTAACCTCAACCTGAGCAAGGCACCAATAAGGAACTAATAAAAGGAGTAATATGCGTACTTTAAACATTGTGAAAGGGTTTATTTATTGATTAAGATTTTAAGATTTAGCTTGCACTTTATTAATTTTCAGAAGTTGATTCTCTAAAAACGAATTCATATATAATTGGGGATATAAATTAAGCAACTGCATTGGTGTAGTAAGACTTATCTCTATTGCATTTTTATACAGTACACATGTAAGGTCTGATCCTTTTGTATAATCATTTTTATTGTGAATCTTGGTATAAGACTGAGCTCCTTCTATGGATAGATCACTTTTATTTCTTAGTTGAAAATTAAATAGACCAGCGACTTTAAAATCTATATCATTACCTGTTCTATCCAAAATATCTTTTCGCATCACATTATATGGAATAGACTGATGCATTCTTGCCTGCGTATATTCCTCGTACACTAATCTTATATGATCTAATTCATCCATTTCAATATATGGTGTTATGGGCAATGGCAAAAAGTTGCAGACCACTCCTAACACATTATTAATTTGAATGTCTCTATCAAGGACTTCTCGTCCATCAATAATCATTAAATGTAATTCTTTACCTATATGCTTTAATGAGCTAAGCAACCTTTGGTGTGCTGTCATTATAATTGCATTTATAGGTACTCCATAGTAATCAGCAGTTTTTAGAATATGACTAAATTCATCTCCAGAAACTATTACTTTCTCTGTAATACAATCCGAATATTGGTCATTAGTTATGGGATCTGAAAAAGGAAGGGTTCCTAATTTCTGTCTCCAGAATTTTTTCGAATTCGAGGCTTTTTTAGAATTCAAAAAATTACTTTGCCAAATCTCAAAATCGAAACTAGATATATAGTTTGGCTCTACAGTTTTTTTATTATAAAAATCCTGTAAATGACCTGCAATAATCTGATTACTATACATATCTGTTAGTATATGATGAATACTAACAAAAAGATGTGCCTCACCATTTTTTTCGGGTACGATAAAAAGTCTAATTAACTCTCCTTTAAAAAGATCATAGGGTTGATGAAAAAAGTTTAGAATTTCTTCTTGAGTCTGAGAATATTCAGATACTTTAAAATTCTCTTTACTACGAATCGCTAATTTTACTTTTTCTGGGCTTTCTACTTCTTGAATTACATTTCCATGAATCTCTTTTAGATGCACTCGTAAAAAGGGATATTTTTTTAAAAACTTACGAAATGTTTGTTCAAAAGTTTCTTGGGTATACCATTCTATTTTAATCGGTCTAAGTATCCCGTGTGACTGGCTTTTATATAGAAATGGTTTTTGGTTATAAGATAGCACATAATTTTTTTGACCTACGTCTACTAAACCTTTCTTTGCATATCCCTTGGCATGTGTATTATTTTCTACTTCCGTGCCAGAAGTTAATTGTTCGATGATTTCCTCTAAGTAAAATTGGTATTTATTAACTAGTCGATTAATAGTACTCTCTTTATATATCTGTTTAGAAAAATTAATTGACAACTGCAACTGACCAAAAGACATCATTCCTAAAACACTTAATAAAGCATCACTTCCATTAGAAGGATCTATACTATATCCAATATCCTCAGAAGAATATTCTAATATGCTAGATTCACCTTGTATTGAGCTACCAAAATCTCCTAAATAATTGAATTCTACACTTGGATTAGGGTCTGTCAATTGTTCGTTTGTCAAATAATTTAGAATTCCGTACCCAATACCCTTATCCGGATTTTTTCTCAAGTCCTTATCAATCTTCAAAACAGCATCTAAGCTATTTGATGTATTCGAAACATCTAATAAGAAAGGATAGATTGTAGTAAACCAGCCAACAGTTCGACTTATATCGACATCGTCAATGATATCTTCTCTACCATGACCTTCTAATTTTAGCATTGTTTTTTCTGTTGAAAATATTTCTTTAATTGCAAGGCCCAATGCAGCTATCAAAATAGAATTAATCTCGGTTTGGTATATACTATGAATACCTGTTTGAAGTATTTCTGTAGTTTTTTTATCTATCTTAAAAGATATTGTAGCATCATAATTAACAATAGGACTTGATACCTCTATATCTTGCGGAAGTCTTTTTATATTTTTTCTACAAATGGACTCCCAATATTTTCTTTCTTGAAGAATTAACGGTTCTTCTGCGTATTGATTTTGTAAAAATGCCCATTTCTGAAAGGAATCTGTTTTTGGTGGTAAAAACAATTCCTGATCATTTTTAAACTGTGCGAATAATGAAGCCAAATCCATCATCAAAATTCTCCAAGAAACACCGTCAACAACAAGGTGATGAATTATCAGGACTAACCTATCTCCATCAGATAGTCTAAAATGCCCTATTTTGAATAAAGGTCCTTTTTCTAAATTAATACTTGACTGAAGAGCTCCTGCCAATTGAGACATGGTCTCTAATGCATTCTTCTCCTGGACTAAATCATAAAAGTCAATCGAAAAAGCCTTTTCTGAAGACTCATAGGTATATTGAGACCATTCTCCATCTTTTTTAGGAAAAACGCTTCTTAATGCATCATGGTGTTCTACCAAATGCCCGATACACGTTACTAATGCTTTGCTCGGTATTTCCTCTTTACTTTTTAATATTACTGATTGATTATAATGATGATGAACTACAAATGTTGGATCCTTAAAAAAGTGTTTCTGAATAGGAGTAAATAGTACATCTCCTACAACTTTTTGTTGATCAATTGTATTCAAATCCTCGGATAGCAGAGTGGCTAATTCTCTAAAATCTTCTGCAGTTAATACATCTTTTGCTCTTAATTGATACCCATATTTTTTAAGTAAAGAAATTAGTTGAATGGACTTTATAGAATCACCACCAATTTTATAAAAACTATCCAAAACACTTATAACATCAATTTTGAGGACTTCTTTACAAGCCTCCAAAATTACTTTTTCTTTGTTTGAAGAAGGTGCTACATACTGAGCTGAAGCCTGATCCAAAGTATTCATTGCCAATAATGCCTTGTGGTCTATTTTTCCATTAGGAGTTGTAGGCATCTCGTTCAAAATCAAAAATTTACTCGGTATCATATATGCTGGCAAAAACTTCTTCAAATTCTGTCTAATTTGATGAAGTTCGATATCCATTCCTATTAGATAAGAGATCATATATTTTTTATCTGATTCTTCTTTCACTAATACCACCGCTTGTTGAATATTTTCTATATTCATTAGTGTTTTTTGGACCTCCCTCAATTCTATTCTATATCCTCTTATTTTTACCTGATCATCCTTTCTACCTATAAACTCAACAGTACCATTAGCTAGCCACCTTCCTAAGTCTCCGGTACGATATAATCTGGTCTCTGTTTCTAAAGAAAATGGATTCTTAATAAATTTCTCTTTCGTTAATTCTGGTCGATTATGATACCCTCTTGCAACTTGAGTTCCTGCAAGACAAATTTCTCCAATAACTCCAGTAGGCACAATATTTAGTTCTTTATCTAGAATGTAAATCTTGGTATTCCCGATCGGACCACCAATATTAATTATACCATCTTCTGTAATCGGATTCTCTGTCATTGTTGCACAAACCGAATTCTCGGTAGGTCCATAAGCATTTATGATCCTCACTCCCAAGCTTTGTAATTTTCTAGTTACACTACTATTAAGATTTTCGCCAGCAGATACGATGCTTTTCATATTTGCCAATTCTTCTATTATTAATGCTTGATATGAAGGTGGTATAGTGGCTAGGGTCACTTTTTCTTTTCTGATAAGTGCTATCATTTTAGAACTATCTGCAATGGTTTCATTAGAAGGAATCACTAATTTACCTCCTGCTAATAGACATGTAAATATCTCTGAACAAGAAGCGTCAAAACCTACCGAAGCAAACTGTAATGCAGAAGTTCCCTCTTGTACATCAAAAAAATCAATCTGGTTTATTGCTAGGTTTAAAAAACCTCGATGCTCTACCAAAACTCCTTTGGGTTTTCCTGTCGTTCCTGAAGTATATATAACATAAATCAAATTTTCAGGCTTCAATTCATGTAATACTGGACTCTCAGAAAATTCTTTATAGTCCTTTTGATCTACATTTATAACTTGTAGTCCGTTATTTTCTTGAAACTTTTGATGTAAGCTTGATTGTGAAAGTATTAATGTTGCTTTCGTATCATTAATAATGTAATTTATCCTTTCCTCGGGGTACTCTGGGTCTATTGGCACATAAGCTGCTCCTGATTTAATAATACCCAATATCCCTATAACCATATCTACAGAACGCTCCATACACAAAGGAATCATCTGCTCAACTTGGGCTCCTTTTTCTACCAAAAAATTAGCGAGTTTATTAGACTCTAAATCTAATTGTTTATATGTAATTAATTGGTTTTCAAAAACAATAGCAATATGATCTGGTGTCTTTGTAACTTGCTGATCAAAAAGATCTAAAATTGTTTGATATGGAGGAAATCCCATATCAGTATTATTAAAATCATGTATTAGGGTAGACTTTTCTTTTTCTGTTAAATAATTGACAGTTCCTATTGCCTCATCAGGATTCTGCAATAAAGCACTTAGTAATTGTCTAAAATGAATCATCAGACGCTCGATCAAATTAGATTCATATACCGCCGTATCATAAACAATGTCAAGCTTCAGATATTTACCCTCTTCGCGAATTGTTATATCTATATCAGATACCACTCCTTTAGTACCTGTGGTTGTAATAGTATCAATCTTATCTCGGTCTAAAGTAATCTGATGATTATTTTCTACCGCATTCTGAAGTAAAAACATGACATCAAACAATACCCCTCTAGAGAGGTCTCTTTTGAGATCGAGTTCTTTTATAAGTTCATCAAACGGATAGGTTTGGTGTTCATAACTCTGAAGTGTTTTTGTTTTTAACTTATCACAAAAAACATTAAAATTATCAGAAGGATTAATAGTATTTCTTAAGGCCACCGTATTAATAAAACATCCTACTTGGTGTTTTAAATCTAAATGATCTCTCCCTGCAACGGCCGTTCCTATGACGATATCTTCTGCTCCCGTATATCTGTAAAACAAGATATTCCAAACGGCTAATAATCCCATATAAAGGCTTACTCCTTGCTTCTGGCAATACGTATTTAAACCTGTTGTAATTTCTTCGGACAAATACGTTTCGAGATGAACTCCTTTATGTGTTTTTATTTTAGGTCTTGTTAAATGCGTAGATAAATCTAATACAGGAATATCTCCTTCAAACTGCTTCAACCAAAAGGCTTTTTGTTTCTTAAGTTTATCCGAACTATTTTGATCCTGATGCCATATGGCATAATCCTTATATTGAATTCTTAATACTGGTAAGTCTAGAGTTTTATTTTGTGTAAAAGACTGATAATATGCTAATATATCCTTGGTAAGCACTCCTAAGGACCAAGTATCACTAATAATATGATGCATATTGCAATAAAGAACCAATTGATCTTCTGCTAATTGATAAATATAAAATCGTAGTAATGGACCTTTTTCTAAATTGAATACTTTTTTAGAATCCTCTTCGATATGTGTTTTTACAAATGATGCATTATTTTCTATTTCCCTACAATCCCTATAAACTACATTAAATCCTATTTCTTCTCTCGAAAAAATCCATTGCCTAATCTCTCCATTTTTGTCTTCTTTAAAAACAGTTCTAAGTGTTTCATGCCTATCAACGGTATTTTCTATAGCCTTGATAAGAAAATCAATGTTATGATACTCATTTAAAGTAAAGTAATTAGATACATTATAACTTGCTGATACTTCTTCAGAAGTACAGGATAACCATATCCTATATTGACTAGAAGAAAGAGGATAGTTTTCCTTTTTCTCTGCCATTGGGATATCAGCATAGGTATTAGATTGGCTATACTTTTGTAAAAAAGAAATAATACCTTCTTTATGAGTCTTTACCTTTTCGAGCAGCCCTGTATTTAATGTTTCTCCTTCATAGGTCAATTTCAAATCTTCTCCATCAAGAAATACAGCTATTTTATTCTCTTCTAGTTCATTTATTAGCTCTACCATATACTTAGATTTTAACCACTTTTGAAGATGGTATCATTCTGTTCATTTTTCTAATTTTTAAAGCCACTGAAATTTCAATAGCCAAGGCTTTGATACTGGCATGCTTATAGAAATCTTTTATATTAATTTCTACATCAAATTTTTTCATAATCAGTTTAAGCATCGTAACTCCTTTTAAGGAATTCCCTCCCAAAGCAAAAAAATCATCTAGTACTCCAATTTTTTCCATATCAAAAAAGTCTTCCCAAATGGCAACCAACGTTTTCTCTATTTTATCCCCTGGCGCCACATAGGGTGTAAGTAGTCTAGACCTGTCGGCAAATACCGTCTCTTGATTATCTTCCTCATTGGGCGCTGGTTCTTCCGGAATTTCGAGCAGTTCTAATGGATTTTCTAATTGACCACTTAATTTTTTTAAGAGATCAACTCTGGATAATAATCTTGTAGCGTGAAAACTGTATCCAGGAACGGATACTTTTGCTGGTTGATTTTCTTCATAATAAACATCCCAATTAATATCAATCCCATGTAACCATAGCTCTCCCAATTTTTGAAGCAAAAATTGTTGATCATTTATCTCTTTTCGCGGATGCCTTATTAAATTAACGACCGAATTTTTATGAGTGTTATATTCTGAGTGTTGATGAAAAAGAGTGGTTAGAGCATTCCCTGGGCCAATTTCAATAAAAATTGTAGATGGCTCTTCTAACATGGTTATTAACCCTTTAGAAAATTGGACTGTATTTCTTAAGTGATCTACCCAATAATTCACAGAAGTAGCCTCCTTATTAGTGATTAATTTCCCGGTAAGGTTTGACATGAATGGAATCCGAGGTTCTAAAAGTTCAACTTGTTCAAGTTCTTTCTGATAACTTTCTAGAATTGGATCCATTAAATACGAATGAGCTCCTAAAGAGATCCTAAGCTTTGAATGAGCTATATCATTTATTTCTAATTTTTCGACCAGTTCATCTATTTCTGTTTCTGTTCCCGAAACAACAAATGACTCTGGTGAGTTGACCGCGGCAATAGAAATTCCTGATGATAATAATGATCTTACTTCTTTTTCTGGAACTCCTATACTAAGCATGCTTCCTTTTTGGGTCTGACTCATCAGTTTCGCCCGTTTTACGACTAATTTTAATCCCGTCTCAAAAGAAAAAATTCCTGAAAGACAAGCAGCAGCATATTCGCCAGTACTATGACCGATCATCATGTTTGGGGAGATCCCCCATTTTATCAAAAGCTGAGCAAGTGCATATTCATATACAAAAACTATAGGTTGGGTATATTCATTGTTATTAATTAAAGAAGTTTTCTCGCCGTATATTATATCCTTAAAATCAAGATTGGTAATCTCTTTTAATTGCTCAAAACCATTATCTATCAGTTGTTTAAAATAAGGGTATTGCGAGTATAACCCTTTGCACATATTCATATATTGTGTTCCTGAACCGGTACACATAAATACAACGTTTCTCTTTGGTTCTAATTTTCCTGAAAAAAGATACTCACTACCTTCAGACTTCAAAATAGAGACTGTATTTTCCTTTTTATTACTCACCAAAAAACGGTTATACGCAAATTGGCCTCTCCCTATTTGTAAAGTATATGCAATATCATCTAAATTGATTTCAGAAGAATTTGCAATAAAATCTGAAAGCTTGTTTTGATATGCTTCTAGAGATTTTACTGATTTAGCAGAATATCTAATTAGATGATAACTGTTATCCTCTAGAGTATTCTTTTCTTGATTAAACTCTTCTAAAATAATATGAGCATTCGTACCACCAATTCCAAAACTACTCACACCGGCTCTAAGAGGTACATCGCCTGTTGGTTTCCAGTCTTTCAATAAATTATTAACATAGAATGGTCCTCCCTTAAAATTAATTTCTGGGTTAGGCTGAACATAATGTAATGAGGGTGGAATTTGCTTATTTTTTAAGGCTAATACTGTTTTGATAAAACCTGCCACTCCCGCAGTGGTATCTAAATGCCCCATATTTGTTTTTACACTGCCTATAGCGCAAGAATGATCGGTATTATAGTTGAAAGCTCTATTTAGTGCCTCAATTTCTATAGGATCTCCTAATTTAGTTCCGGTACCGTGAGCTTCTATATAGGTAATAGTATCAGAATCCAAATCTGCTATTTGATGGGCCCTTTTAATACACTCAGATTGTCCTTTGACACTCGGAGCGGTATATCCTACTTTTCTATCCCCATCATTATTTACAGATGATGATCTTATGATTGCATGGATTTGATCATTGTCTCTTATTGCATCTTCCATACGTTTTAAAACAACAACTCCAACGCCTTCTCCTGTTATTGTTCCGGAAGAGTCTTTGTCAAAAGCTCTACAGTGACCATCCTTAGAGTTAATCATTCCTTCCTGAAACGAATACCCTATGCCAGTTGTTGATTCTATTCTTGCACCTCCAGAAATTGCTATAGAACACTCTTTTAGCCATAAACTTCGGCATGCCATATGTATACCAACTAAGGAACTCGAACAGGCAGTATCAACAAAATAACTAGGGCCTTTGAGATTTAGATTATAAGAAATTAATGTACTAATGAAATTTTTGTTTGAAATCTGATTAAGAAAAAAAGGATTTACTTTCTCATTTTTGGATAACAAAGAATATGCTCTCCAATTAATATTATCTGATGCCGTAAGAAATACACCAGCAGGTTGGCTATATTTATTAGGAATATAAGAGGCGTCTTCCATAGCTAACCACACTTGTTCATGTAATACTCTTATTTGTGGATCCATACTAGTTGCCTCGTGCTTCGTATATCCAAAAAAGTTATAATCAAAACTATCTGAATTATTAATCGTCGAATTAGCCTTTACATAATTGGCATCTTTAAGAATTGTTTCTGTTATGCCCTTATCTTTTAATTCATCTTCTGTATAAAATTGAATAAGCTCTTTACCATTAACCAAATTTTGCCAAAACTGATTCAAATCATCAGACTGTGGAAATCTTCCGGACATACCAATAACAGCAATATCTTTTTTTCTTACTACTTGTTTCATATGCTTACACTTCTTATTGAAATAATTAATATGTAGAAAGTAGAAATACTTATATCCTCCTTTCTAAAAAATTGACTATGTGTATTTAAATATTTTTAAGATCAATGATGAGACCAACTATACTATCGAGTGGTATAGCAATTCATGTATTTAACCATCGAACGATATTTTTGGAATGTTGACGGTGAGTTACAATAAATCTAATATTTCATCGAGATCCTCGGATATATTCGAAGGCTCTTCCTGAAGCTCATCTTCATTATCCATGCTCATAAAATATTGGGATAGTTCATCGATATTAGGATACTCAAACAATGTAACTATCTTTAAATCAGAATCTAATTCATTATTAATCTGACCTAACATTTTTATCATCTTTAAAGAATTGATTCCCAAATCAAAAAAGTTATCATAAATACTAATTTTGGATGGGTCTCTATCTAGGTGAGTTGCTAAAACGTTCACTAGTTTTTCTTCTTGTTCATTTCTGGGTGCCTGATATTTTTCTCCACTAGAGATGGGTTCTCCATCATAGGCTTTTAATTTATTTCTATCTACTTTACCACTTGAGGTAAGCGGAAAGTTGTCAACTTGTATAAAGATTGAAGGGATCATATATGCAGGTAAAATAGTCCCTAAATGTGACCTTATTAGCGAAACATTAAGCGTTTCATCAGAGATTAGATAGGCTACGATATCTTTTTCTTCATTGTTATTTTTGCGTACTAAAACAGTTGCTCCTTTTATTTTTTCATTTTTGAGTAGCGTATTTTCAATTTCACCCAATTCTATCCTATACCCCCTAATTTTTACCTGATCATCAATTCTTCCAAAAAACTCAATAGTACCATCTTCTCTCCACATTGCCATATCTCCGGTTTTGTAAATTCGTTGATTAGGTACCCATGGGTTTAGAATAAATTTTTCATTTGTTAATTGTTTCTTATTTATATATCCCAAGGATACGCCATCTCCGCCAATACACAATTCTCCAACTACGCCAACAGGCTGTAACTCATTTTGTTTATTAACTATATAAATTCGCTCATTATTTAATGGCTTACCTATACTTAATGAAGTACTTTCTTTTATAGATAAACTAGTACTCCAGATTGTCGTTTCTGTTGGACCATAAACATTTATTGACTCGAATTTTTCGTTTTGTAATTTGTTATAAATAGATTGGTTCATAGCCTCTCCGCCAATCAGAGCTACTTTTAGACTATTAGGTAGTGCAATATTAGTTTCATAAAGCTGTGCTAATCTTGATGGCGTAAGTTGTATGGCCTCTACTTGATGTTTATCAATATGATCGATTATTTTTTCTGGATCTAATAAAATAGAATCCGAAAACAAAATCAATTCCTTACCGCTACATAACCCTCCTAATATTTCTAGAATCGAAATATCAAATGTAAAATTAGTAGTAACCCCTATTTTATTACAATCTTTTAGACCAAATCTTGTATTAATATTTGACATAAAAGAAATCAGATTCTCATGACTAACTGTTACTCCTTTTGGATTTCCAGTAGTTCCTGATGTATATATTACATAACATACGTTACTACTATCGATACTATTGATAATATCATACTCTTTAGTAAACTGATCCGCTTCTTTCTTAAAATCATCGATATCCTCTGTAGAAATACAGTAAGAATATTGGCTATCATTTTTGATGTACTCCATTCTTTCCTTAGGAAGAGCAGGAGAAATAGGAACATATGCAGCATCAACCTTTAAAACTGCCAAAATTGAAATAACCAACCATTCTGTTCGATCGAGCTTTATTCCTACGATACTTTCTGGTTTTACTTTATGTTTTGTTTTAAGAAATTGAGCTAATTGATTAGATATTTCATCTATTTCTTGATAAGAATATGTTTTATCATCAAAATTAAGAGCCACTTTATTTTCATTAATCATCACTTGACTTTTGAACAACTCTAATATCGTTTGTGCAGGCTCCTTATTGATGTCAGTAGCATTAAACTCATTCAATAACGTACCCACCTCTTTATCAGAAATATATGATAAACTCTGTATCTTTTCTTTTGGTTTACTAAGAACGTTCTTTGACAAATGGATGAAGTTACTCATCAAATTTTCTACAAAAAACCTCTCATATATGTCAGTATTATAATTAATACCTAATGCCATTGTGTTATCAAACTCAAAAAACGAAATATCAATATCAAATTTGGATAATGAAAAGCCAGTATCCACTATTTTATGTATTTGAGATGGGGCTACTTCAATGTTTTTTGAATTATTTTCCATTCGTTGAAGTGTAAACATTACATCAAAAACCGGGTTTCTGCTTAAATCTTGAGGTAGTTGTAAATCATCGACTAGACGATCAAACGGATACGATTGATTTTTATAAGCCTGTAAAGTACTTGCCTTAATTTGTTCATAAATCGTTTCAAAGCTAAGGCTTGCATCAATTGTATTTCTCAAAGCCAAAGTATTTAGGTAAAAACCTATTTGATTTTCTAGATCTTTATGGTTTCTACAAGATACAGGAGTACCAATGATCAAATCATTTGATGAAGTGTATTTTGACAATAGAACATTCCATAAAGAAAGTAATCCCATAAAAAGACTACCTCCATTTTCGTTACAAAAACCTTTTAATTCTCCTATTAACTCTGGTGATAAATAGGTCATTAATGTTCTTCCTGTATAAGTCTTTATTTTAGGTCTTTGTTTACAATTGGTAAGATCTATTTTTGGCCGTTTCCCTCCTAAACTTTTAATCCAATATTCCTTTTGAGCTTTTAAAGAATCACTTTCTAATTGTTTAAGTTGCCAGTTTGCATAGTCCTTATATTGAAGTTTTAATTGCGGGATATCAACTTTTTCTTCTTTCTCAAAAGCTGTATAAAACTTAAAAACCTCTTTTTCTAATATATCAAATGACCAACTATCCCCAGTGATATGATGCAAATTGTAATAGAATAAAAATTCTTCATCTTCAATCTGGTATAATTTAGCTCTCAATAACGGCCCTTGCGAAAGATTAAACTTCTTTTGACTATCATGTTCGATATCTTGTCTGATTACATTTCTTTTGTCTTCGTGATTTCTATAGTCAAAAAACTCTAACTTAAAATCATACTGATCGACAGGAACAACTTTTTGCCGTAACTCTCCTGATTCATCCAAATCATAGATAGTTCTTAGAATTTCGTGTCTTTCTATACACGCTTTGATCGCTTTAGATAATATATCAGGATCATAAACACCCTCTAAATTTATTGAGGCTGGCATATTGTAGGCAATAGAACTTTCTTCGAATTGACTTAACATCCAAATTCTTCTTTGTCCATCTGATACCACATAATTTTCCTTTTCAGGAACCCTAATTATTTCTTCATATTTGGATTTTAAAGATGATGATAGTAGTTCTGCATGTGATTGTAAAGTTTTATGATCGAATAATTGCTTTAGTGTTAACTTAATATTTAATTTTTTATAGTATTCATTAATCAATCTGATTGCTTTTAGACTATGTCCTCCCAAAGCAAAAAAATCATCCAATAATCCTATTTTTTCCTTTCCTAAAATCTCTTGCCATAACTTAGCGATTTGTTTTTCGATCTCAGTAGTAGGCTCCTTATAAGTAATCCCTGAATCTATATTTTTTACGGTGGTATTTATCAATTTAGTCTTATCTACTTTTCCGTTAATTGTTAGCGGAATTTTTTCTACCAGAACAAAATCTGTTGGAATCATATATTCTGGTATTTTCTTTACCAAATAATCTCTTAATTCTGATTCTATCAGGTTTGCATTCCCAACTAAGTATGCCACTAATTCTTCTTCTTTCTCCCCTACTAAAACAACTGCGTTTGATATCAGATCATAAGACATTAACTTACTTTCTATGTCCTCTAATTCTATGCGATATCCTCTAATTTTTACTTGGTTATCTTTTCTTCCTAGATATTCAATCTTTCCATTGGGTAACCATCTACCCAAATCCCCCGTCAAATATCCCTTATACCCAAAGTTGAGAAAGTTTTCCTTAAATTTTTTCTCTGTAAGGTTTAATCTATTATGATATCCTATTGACAATCCATCCCCAGAAATCACCAATTCTCCTACTACTCCAATACCACATTCTTCATTTTGATTATCAATAATATGAATTTTGGTATTCGCAATTGGTTTCCCTATCAATATAGGGGTATCTGTATCATTTACTTCTGTCACAACACATCCTACAGTAGCTTCTGTTGGACCGTACTCATTAAAAACTCGTATCTCTGGATGAATATCTTTTAAAATTTTTATTTGATTTCTTTTTAATTGTTCACCTCCGCAAATTATCGTTCGGACAGAGGTATTTTGAATATTCATCTCTTTAAGTAGGGATAAGTGAGATGGCGTCAATTTAAGAGTATCAATTTCTGAATTTAAAAATGACTCCTTTAATAATTCGTCACTGCTTTTATTAGCATCTCCTATCCATAATTTATTTCCTCTTGTAAGACTCGTAAAAATTGAGGTCACGGTTAGATCAAAAGATATTGATGTAATAAGTCCCCAATTACCTTTCTTATCATTTTCAAAATAATATTCATTAGCCCACTGAATGTAATTTAATAAGTTTTTATGCGTCACGAGACAACCTTTTGGGTTTCCTGTAGAGCCCGAAGTATAAATACTATAAACTAAATCTGAGGGTTCTAAACCGACTTTGGGAGATTCTTTAGAATTTTGAAATATCAATGGATCATTAGGGTCTAATACCAAAATATTCGAAATGTCTATATCAAAAGTATCACTATCAGAAATTATGACTTTAGAATTACTATCCCTTAAAATATAATTTATTCTTTCTTCTGGGTAATTATGATCTAATGGCACATAATAACCTCCTGCTTTAAGTACTCCGAATAAACTTACTACAAAATTTATTGAAGGTTCCATACATAAACAAACCGCATCTCCTTTTCGTATACCGAACTTATTTATCAAATGATGCGCAAATTGACTTGATCTTTCATTTAGATCCTTATATGACAAGAAATCATTGCCTTGGATCAAAGCAGTATTGTCTTGATATTTTATGAGCTGGGTTTCGAAAAATCCCCCCATACATGAATAAGAATCAAAACGCCTACTTGTATTATTACTGACATCAATAATACTTTTCTCAAACACACTCAATGTAGTATTTGACTTTAAGCTACCATGAACCAGCTCTAATTGAGATTCAATTATTTTTATTGTTTCAAAATCTATCGTTTCTGAATTATAATATAACTCTAAGGTAATTTGGTCTTGAAAATCTGTACAGCTCAACTTTAGATCAAAAATATCCTGAACAACGAAGAAATCGTTTATTACGATATCTTTATCATGATTAGATGAAAAATCTATGAACTCAAAACTGGTACTAAAAGTCGAAGCTTCCTCACTATCATTGGCATCGGGCAAATAGTAATCTGACCATAGCGTAACCTCTTCTATTTGTTCTTTTATTTTCTTAATCCTCTCAATTTGTGTACCTTTTATTGGCACGGCTGTTTTAATGGGAATAACTTTATTAATTAAGCCTAATGTTTGATTTAATTCTTCATAGTTACGCTCTTGAGGATAATATCCAACCGTAACATCATTATCAGTAAATTTTTGTAGATACTCTAAAAATTGAGTGAATAAATACTCAGACAGCCCTACATTGTTTTCTTGACAATACTTTCTAATTCCCTTTAGATGCGGGCCTGATATCGTATTAATTCTAATACGTTTAGGAACAAAACTTCCTTTCCTTTTTTTTAAGAATGGTAAGACTCCTCCTTGAGATGGTTGGTGATTATAGGATTCCCAAAAATTAGTAGCATCACTATCTGATTCTTCGATCAAAGCATTATACCATTCACAATATTTTGAATAAGTGACTTTTTGCTGCTGCTCTTTACTGTAGGATTCTAGATTATTTATTGCTTTACCCAACTCGCTTATAAACAATCTATTACTAAAAACATCTCCACAAAGTATATATAATCTAATATATAGTCGCGTTACCTCTTCATTACTAGTTATAAAACCAAATCGGATAGGTGCATCTTTTCTAAAATCATAAGATCTATCTAATTGAGTAATGATATTTTCTTCATTCTTATCATCAACTTCGTAATATGTTACGGAGTGATCTGCTGGTGCTTTTTGCTTATTTAAACTTTCATTTTCTACAAATGCTTGTGATAATGCTTCATACCTACTAATCAATAAACTAAGCGCTTTTAATAAATGATCTTTATTTACTTTGGAAGTAAATTCTAGAATAACCTGGCTATAAAAAGTATTTGCGCCATCTTTAACAACTTTTTTCTGGTTATAAGAAAACTCCTGTAATGAAGTATCTTCTAATATATTTGAAGTCATAGGTACGTTTCGTTATTATTAATCTAAAAATAGACGTTTAGCCAAAAAATTCATCATGAATTCAGCTGCATCAAAGTTTTATAGAAAATGAATTTTTATAATTTAAGAAATAGATACAATAATTTTTCTTTCACCTTGATAAGGGTTTCTTCCATGTGACATTAACATGTTATCTAGAAAAAGTACATCTCCTTTTTCCCAAGGGAATTCTATTGTTGATTTACTATAGGCCTCTTTAATATGTATAATTTCTTCTTCAGTAATTTCTGAACCATCTCCAAAAAAGGTGTTATTTGGCAGTTCTTCATCTGATGTTATGAAGCTTAGTAAATCTTCATTCAAAGAATATTTATTAAAAAACATAGCATGATTAAACCAGGTCAATTCTCCTGTTTTGGGATGCTCCCAAATGGCTTTTTTGGTCCAGGTTAGTTCTAAATGGTCATCATTTTTCCAGTCATATAGCATTCCGTTTCGTTCGCACTCTAACTCGACTTCCTTGCGATCCGAAGTTTGAAAGACTTCTTCCCAACCCATACCTAAAAAACCTGTTAGGTTTCTTCTATACATTACACCCAAATCCAAAAATTTCTTTACCAACTCCTGTCTCATATTCTGAATAATCATTCGATTATCTGCTATTGGGGTTTCTCCTTGTACTTCTGCCGGAGTGATACAACAAAAAACAATTCTAGTAGGATGACTCGGAGCATATGAACTTTCACTGTGCATATTAATACTTTGATCTTCTGGATATGTTGTAGATACATATACATTATTGGTAATCTCATAACGAGGAGAAGATCTCATTTTATAATCTAATAATTCGCTAGGAAAGGTTTCGGTTAAGCTTTGAAATTTTTCTACAGTATCCACTTTAAAATCCCGACAAAGAATTGCTCCATATTTTCTCAAATTAGCATTAAAATATTCTTGATTGTCACGAAGCCAATCTGATAATTCTTGATGCTCATCATTATTTTTAATTACTAAAGGAAAACCTAAAGATTCTTGAATAAGTGAAGTAGTAATACTTTTATCCAAAAGTAATTGCTCTTCGTTACTTGTGTTTTTTTCTACTTGATAACTCATGATTCTAAACTTTTTAATATCTAACTACGGTTTTATTACTCAACAGACACTTTACTTAAATACATAGTCTAATTATTCATTAAACTTAGTTTATACCTCAAAAAATCTGTTGCATCTTAAGCTACTGTATATACAAGGGCTTAGTAAATTTTTAACTCACTATCACGGCTATCCTAAAGGTATTAGAACACCCATATGATGTATAGAAATCTTCATAAAGAAGTTTCAATACATGAATCGGACTAAAAATTTGATTTATAGATTTTAGAACAGCTGCTAAACGTATGAATAAAAGTAGTTTTAAAGTAATACTATTATTAGGGAATCTAGACCGCTACGGTATACTCTTCTAATAAATGTTTTGAAATTGTTGCTGTTATATTTTGTCTTATAGAGTCAAAACGCACCATTACCCTATTTTCACTATTAATGCGAACGACTTCGCAATCTAAACCATTTAAAGGACCATGATTTATCTTATATTTCTCTCCTATAAAAGGTTCTTTGCTATTGATTTCTAAATCCTTAACACCATCTGCGTTTAATAGAAGCTTAATCCTGTTTATTTCTTCATCAGCGATTTGCGCATATTCTTTTCCGAATCTTATATAAGTACAAGCTCCTTCAATATTTAGTGCCTTATAAAAATCTTTTGCAGAGTTATTTTTCACAAAAACATAACACGGAAACAATGGTTTATGTAATACTTTTCTTCGATCACTCCATTGTCGTGTAGTTTCAATTAAAGGAAGAAACGATTCACATTGATTTTCCTGTAAAAGGTTATGAACTTTTTTTTCTTGACATGATCTTACATAAAGAACATACCACCCATTTTTAAAAGTGTTTAACTTCATAATAGTAAGGATTGATGATTGATTGATTGAAAAAATCTTAGACCAAAAATTCAAGGTTCACTGTACTATTAAAATTTGCATACAGCTTCGCTTCTTGCGGTCACATTTCTATTTGATAAAACATGATCACATTGGTTAGAAATACAATCAATTTACTTAAAAGACTACATCTAGTTCTAAAGAAATTTGAAACTATAAATAAACCTCAAGTAATTGATTTCTAACCAAAGATATAGAAGTATATACTATTTGATAAAGTAAAGCCCATACAATAAGTAAGGGGTTTCCATGTGTTTTTAAAAACGCTATATAAAGCCTTTTTCCTTGGCTTTTATAAGAAGTTCTCTATCATTCTCATTCTGGACATTGAAGATGTTTTTGAGATGTCGCTTTCTCTTTTCTATACCAGCAATAGAGAGCGGTAATACATCAGGAAGGTCTTTCATTTTAGAACCAATAGAAAGTTCATATAACAATTTTCTATCGATATCATCTAGTAAAAAATCATTAGCAACTTCTTTTCTTAACTGCTTAATAACGGTTTTACTGTAATAAGGTGGATCTATAATTACTGTTTCTATTGCAACTACTAATTCTGAAGGAGTAATATCATTTTTTATTAAAAACCCGTCTGGATTTATACTCTTAAATATACTATGTATTCTAAAATTATCATTAAAGGTTGTAGAAACTATAATTTTTGAAGAGGGTAATAGCGTTTTTATTTTTAACCCCAAATCTTCTCCAGAGATAATTTTTTTGTCCGGAGCTGGAGGTAATTTCATGTCTAAAAGAATTAAATCGATCTCCTTTTGGTTGCTAGAAGCTTCAGTAATCTTTTCTAGAGCATCCGTACAATTATGTACAACATCAATTGTAAAAAGAATATCTTGTTTATTGCTGCTTAACTTATGCAAAGCACTCTTGTAGGACTCCGAAATTAATGGGTGATCATCTATTATTAAAACGGTATATTTTTTTTCCATAAAATTTTCAGTTTAGACGGGCATTGTTACATTAACTGTGGTTCCTTTTTGAAATTGAGAAGATATTTCTAATGTTCCCCCTAGTCTTTCAACTCTTGATCTCATATTTTTTGTACCAATCCCTTTTTTCTTCTTAGATAAAACATAGCCGATACCGTCATCCTCTAGTACCAAATTAACATTTTTGTTTTTGATAGAAAAATATAGCTTTACTTGTTTTGCATTTGCATGTTTAATTATATTCAATAATGCTTCCTGAAGTATTCTATATAAATTTACTTTAACAATTTCACCTACTTCATCCCAATTCGTATCTTCATCGATTTCTAATTGACAAGAAAAGCCCCCTAATTTACCTTTCTCATCTAAAAGATCTCTAACCAAGGTAATAAAATCCATATCAGATGTTTTCAAATCATATTTGAGGTTATGAGATATAGCTCTTATTTCTTTTTCTATTAAATGTAATTCATTCAGAAAAGACTGAAATTGATCTAAAGATTGTTTACTCCCTTGAAGATCTAAAAACCCTAATCCAAAACGAGTTCCAAATAATTTTCCTAAAACTCCATCATGCAATTCTTCAGAAATGCGATTTCGTTCTCTCATTCTTCCTTCTTCTAATTTAGTCTTATGTTCTAAAGACAAAATATATATTTGTTCGTTGGCCTTTTGTTGTTCATTTTTTAAAATTAACCTATCATTTCTTGTTTTTTGAATTTTAATGAAATATAACAATATCAGAAGTGTCACTAAACCAAGACTAACAATTAAAATGATAATTTTTTGCTGATATAATCTTTTGTTTTCCTTTATATATTCATCAGTTTCGAAGGTTATTCGATTAAACTTGTTTCTTTTTTTTCGTTCATTTTGATACAAACTATCACTGAATGTAATATAGTCTTCTAAATATTTTTTTTCTTCCAAAACATCGGTCTTAGAAAGTAGTTTTAATGAAAGTAAATAATCTTGGTTACTATTTATTTCTTTGCTCAGCTCATTTGCTTCTTTGGCAAATTTATATGCCTTCGATTTATCTTTTAGAGCCAAAAAGTATTCTGATAAGTGTATTTTATTAAAAACAATTCCTGCCTTATGATCTATACTATCTCTAATACGGAGTGCATTAAAAAATTCTTCCTTGACCTTTGTAGTATCATTATTAAGAAATTTACAATATGCTCTATTATCGATTAATCTAGCATACAATTTTATATTTTCAGATTCAAGATCTTCATTCTCTAAGGCTTTATCAAAATAAACAATAGCTTTATTATAATCCTTCAACTCCTTATAAACAATACCTATATTATTTAGTGAACCTTCACGAAAAGTGTGTTTTTCGTCTATTTTATTTAGATACTCTAAAGCTTTTCGGTTATAAAATAATGCTGTATTATATTCTTTAAGCTCCTTGTAGAGAACAGCTAAATAATTATAAGACTCGTATAAAGATTTATTTTTTTTTAGCTCTTTATATATCGGTATAGCCTGCACAATTAAGTTTTCACTACCAGTATAATCTCTAAATCTTCCTTTAATAATTGCCATATTATATAACATTTTCGCTCTGTAATACTCATGATTAGCAGAATTGAAATAATAATATGCCCTATTATAATGATAGTATACACTATCATAAACTTCCTTATTTAATTGATAATATGCATAATTCCAGTGAGTGTCTGCAATTGAAAAATCATGTTTTAAGCGTAAAGCCAATTCATGAGCCACCTTATTACTCCTTTTAAAGAGAATGGTATCCTCTAACTTTAAAGCCTGATAGGCAATAGAACTTATCTTTTTACTTTTTACGGTATCTTCAGGAAATAAAAGAACGGTATTATATGCTTTTTCTAAAACCTCTATTCTTTTAGATAAGGGTATATCAGAATTCTTCGACTTTTTGATCCATTCATTAACGGTGTCAATTGTATCTAATTTATTGGCAACCCCTTTGTTTTGTTGTTCACATCCAATAATTAATAGACAAAACATGCTAATAAATACGGTACCAAAAAATATATGTGTGTTTTTAAAACTCAAGGTGTGAAAATTTTACATCAATAATATAAAAAATGCCTTTAAAAATATTAAAGGCATTAAAATATATTTTCTGAAGATGGTTAATCATCTTTTTCATTATCTATATCAACATTATCCTCATCATTAGCTACTTCTTCATCCTCAACAACTTCTATATACATATCTTCTTCTATATCATCTGATACACATGATTGAACACTAACGATGAATAAAAATAAAATAAAAACATTTTTGACATTTTTCATGGTTTAATAGTTTAAGAATTTATATTGGTTTTAAATATTTGATTACAAGAATTATACAAAGCTCTTTTCAGTAGAAAATGATTACAAAACCTAATACGCACACTAATTTCACATTCAAAAACCCAAAGCAGAAAGCATACGGGTGTTACCCCTCTTGAAGTGATTAGAGGTAAATACTAAATGGAATGTTATCGAAAAAATTAGGTGGATTTCATTTTTGATAAACGAAATCTTTTAGATTTTGCATTCTCAGGATATTTATATTCACGAATACATTTATAAAGAAAAAATTTGATTGTTATAAAAACTATATCTAGTTATAATACAGTTAAAAGATGAAAATAGCTTCGCTTCTTGCGCTCCCAAAGTTCTTATTTAATAAAGACCTTGAACGGCACATTGATAAGCTACTTCTGAAATGATAAGCCATTTCAAAAATATTTAATTCCAAAGAGTGCACCTTAAAACAGGAGCTAAAACTTAGAATCTTATTAGTAAATTATATAAAATCACACACCATTTGTGCAGTAATTTTTAATAATTACTCATTTCTATAAAAAAGTGGGGTAATAAAATAATACTTGTTTATACTATACGTAAGCCAGTATCATATTGATTATAAATTTTCGTAATAAATACAAGAAGTTCGTCTGTTAGTAATATTTAATAATGATTTGTTGCATCATTAAGCTTGTTTTTTCTGAAAACAAATTAACAGTAATAAAATCAAGGAAAAAATAACAATGTATTTTGGACCTAAAATTCTATCATTTGATTACATAACTACCTGTATTTTATCATTTACAAATTCTACAAGTACGAATTTATAGAATTTTATTTTAAAACAACTCCCTGAAAACAGTGATAAGATTGTTGTATGCTCAAAAAAACTAGTGAAACATTATTTATTACTAGTATTTTTAATTAAAAAAATACACTTTTAACAATAGGTGTTTTCAATATTATTTTTCTAAAAACCTACACCCATAGTATCGACACGCCTCTAATAATCTCGCATTACAAATTTTTAACTACACATTTGACAAATTATCAACACCGAATAATCGAACTTGAGAATTAAGTAAAACTTTAAGCCACGTTAAACTTCAAATAACCAAATTTTCACAAAAAATTAACAGTGCCTCTTCTGAGTTTTGACGTTCAAGATGAGAATTATAGCTAAAAACATATAAAGTAGAGTAGACTTATTTGCCCAATTTTGGAATAAGGTTTATTGATTACTCGAAAAGATTCTAGTTTTATATCTTTAGCAATCTACTCATTCATTTAGATACTACTCTTTCTGCAATCAAAACTTATTTCTGTTAAGTTACATAATGAATGAAAGTATCATATTTCTATTCTGAGGTTCCTATAAGTTGCTACTAAAAAGTAAAAATAGCTTCGCCTCTTGCGCCCACAAAGTTTCTATTTATATAAGACTTTGAACAGCACATTGATCAGTAATTTTCGAAATTGTTAAATAATCTCAGAAATATTTAAATCCAAAAAGATTATAACTTAGCCCCGAGGGCTTCTATACTAATGATGCTATTTTTCATTTTTATAACATATCATAATGAAGTTTTTTTGTTAAATTTTTATTAAAAAAATAACAAGTATCTATTCAAACTGAAGGATTATTAATCAGTGTTTAGGTTTTGAGTAAAAACACCATTCTAAATAAAAGAGTTCTCAATTAATCACTAAACTTAATTATTTACTAGACTTCTAGTACCAAGAGTTGTTAAACCCATATATATTACCCTCGCATAGAACTACTAATTTTCCCAAAAACTTATATAAAATAAGTAGTTTCAACACTAATAATCAGAATACCAATTGTGTTCATAATGATAGTAAATGATAAAGATTTCTTTTTTAACTCTTTCTGTGTTGATAAAAAACTTTTTTACCCTTAATAGGTAGGTGTTTATGACTTGTTCTAATTCAAGAATCAGTGCTATTTGACAAAATCATGAGTTGTGCAACGGCTATCGGTGTTGTAGTTAGTTTTTTATTCTTTTTCCGTTTTAAATATCTTTTCAAATGCACTATAAACTGCTAAATGGAGCGCATCTCCATGATCTTGCTTTTCTAAAAACTCAAAATAGAGATTCGTATTTTCTTTCTTGTTTAAGTTTAGTTTAGCGTATAATTCTTTGGCAGTTCTTTCCATTATTTCACCTTCTTTTCCAACTGCAATAAAAATTGACTTTTTAGTTGAGTAAGAATTTGGCATGTGCTTAAGTAATGATTCGTCATCCCACCACAAACTTGGACTTACAATAATATAGTTGTCGAACGTGTCAGGTTTTTTAAATAGAATTTCAGTGACTAAAAGCCCTCCGAGAGATTGACCAATCAAAGTTCTTAGTGAATTTGTTTTATATTCATTGTCAATTAATGGTTGTACTTCTTCTACAATAAAGTTCATAAACTCTTTTGATTTTCCCGTTGTCGGAAAGTCTTTTTTATCTTTTTTGTTGTTGGTAGGGAAGGTAAAGTCTCTTTTTCTATCCACATTAGAAATTCCAACAACAATTGATTCTGGAAGCATATTAATCCAAGAGAACGAGCCAAATTGTACAAGTCCAGAAATATGGATAAAATCTTCATCAATAGAACCGTCTAACAAATAAATAACAGGATATTTTTTCAACGAATCTTTTGAATATCCGTTTGGTAAATAAACATTCAACTCACGTTTTTCATTAAGGACTTTTGATTTAAATTCTATTTTTTCTCCAATTGAAAGCTGAGTGGTTTCAATCGATTTGTTTTCATTTTGAGCGAGAATTAGATTACAAAAAGCGATACTGATAAATGTGATAAATATTTTCAATACTTTCATTTATATTGTTTTTCAATTGGCTACGACGGTAAATATAACAAACGTTGTTGTCCCGAAGGGCAACTATGTTTTGTTATATAGTGTTGTAACCTATTTTTAATTCATGATAAAATTGTAAACTTCATTTCTAAAGTTTTCATTCTTAATTTCTTTACTCAATTCTTGCGCTTTTTGTTTGTAACAATCGTTTTCCATAAGATCAATCACTTTAGGTTCAAGATTGTTTATCGTAATTTTACCAATATCAAGTCCTAAAGGACCTGCTCCTTTTTTGTGAACTATTTTATTCCATACAAATTGATCAATGATATGCGGAATAATCATAGTAGCGCATCCGTATTTTAAAGCCATATGCGTTGTTCCAGAGCCACCATGGTGAATAACGGCATACGTTTTAGGAAAAACCCAGTCATAAGGAATACTCTCCACAAAGTGAATGAGTTGAGAGTTATAGTTTTTAGGTTGAATGATACCACCAGCACAGGTATTAATAATTGAGGGAATTTTATGTCGTTCAAGAATTTGGAGTATCGTTTTTGTATTTTTTTCGGGGTCGGTATTAACCATACTTCCAAATGTGATAAATACGAATTTTGGATGTTGTTTTAAGAATTTCTCTAATTCAAGGGAAGGATTCCAATTTCTTGTTTTATTCCTTTCATGAAATCCTAATACTTGTAAGTTGTTATTCCAATACTTAGGGCGCTGAAAAAGAGAAGGAGAGATAGTGTATAATACATTGTTTTTTGATAACACTTCCCGAACTTTTTTAGAAGTTAATTTTCTGCTTTTATCTTTTAACCACTTTTGAGAATACGTAACACTTTTTACTGACCCAAAATTTACCAGTTTGTAAGTCAGCTTATTTATATATTTACCATAGTTTTTACTAAAAATGATGTGAGGATGATCCTCAACATAATGCAAGTAAGGGACGGGACTTATAAATGTAGTTTTTCCTGAGTTTTGTAAGCTCCAAAGTATGGGATATATGGCTTTTGGATGATGAACAATTCTATCTGGTTTTTGTGCTTGAATACATTTTTCTTGATTTTTAATCATTTCCTCATTAGCTGCTGGTTGCATGGAAATGAGTTTTATGTAAGCTTTTAGTTTTTTAAATCCGAATTTCCCTCCTCCCATAGCAATTTTAGCCTCAGGAGTATCCAATAACTGCATAAATTTTGAACCGAGTGAAACAAATTCAAATCCAGAGTCTTCAGCAAGATGCCTGAATTGCTCAGGAAAAAGACAAATAATATGATGCCCTTTTTCTTTTAATATTTCACCGATAGCAAGAAACGGTTCCATATCTCCTCTAGTACCTACGGAAGTTAAGATTATTTTCATTTAATTGGCTACAACGTCTCTTTTATATTGTGCTTGCCTGCCGAAGGCGGCATATGCAATATAAAAGAGACGTTGTGTATAGTTTTTTAATAGGCAAATCGATTAAAAACTCCAATCAATTTCCATTCTTCATTCAATTTTTGATATAGACTAGAGTATCCTCCACTATTACCTAATTTAAAGCTAATAATGCTATATTTATTATCGTCAGAAAAAACAGGTCTGGATATTGATAATGGCCAGCCTCTCCATTTACTAGGATTATTATTATACTGTCTCATTTTTCTTTTCAACTCCCTTTGTTGTTCTTTAGATTTTGGTTTAATAGATTCCAGAGCAGCATTAATACTAATTTTCTGATTCTTTTTTGTCAGATAAACTTCATTTAGTTCGTCCACTTTCCATTCCGTCAAGTTTTGAGTATTAGTTTTTGAAATCAGTTCAATTAAAATTATCGAATCATTCAAAGTAAGCTCACTTTCATTTAGCTCATATAGATAATTATTGATGTTCCATTTGTCCGTTTTTAAATTAGGTTTATACCCCTCTTTGTCAATAATCTTAGTTTTATGGACTAAAGCTAAATCTAATAAATCTTGAGAATATAAATTATAACTAAAAAGTATTACGAATAAGCATAGTAGTTTTTTCATTATTTGGTCAGTTTGTCCTCAAAACTAAGCTGGTTAGCTTACCTATAAAACTCAAAATGAGTAATCCTACTCTTTTAGAAGATTAAATATCCAAATCATTTAGTTATTAGACTTGATAATGTTCGTTAAGATACATAGTTT
>NZ_JACC01000033.1 GCF_000520955.1 Aquimarina pacifica
CTAACCACAACTTTTTGGAATGATCCGTATTATGTGGTGTGGTATCATAGAAAGGGGTTTCCTAAAGGTTTGTTGGGGGATCAATTGCAAACAGTCTATGAGTTAAAGCTGAACGGCTTAGAATATCTTGTAAGAAATATTAGAAAGATGTAAAAAGTCTGATAATTAAGGCTGTTTATTATAGAGTGTTCGACTTGTCTTTGATTTTAAAATAAAAAAAATGCGCCAACTTTTGATTGACGCATTATATATATTAAAGTACTTAGATTATGCTTCTTCAACTACTGTAGAGAATATATCAACATCTACTTGGTTTTTTATCAAATCATCAAAAGTTTCGCGTTTACGAATTAAATGTGCCTTTTCATTGTGCCATAATACTTCTGCAGGTCTATAACGAGAGTTGTAATTACTAGCCATAGAAAAACAGTAAGCACCTGCATTTTTAAAGGCAATAGTATCTCCTTCTTTAATTTCTGAAATACGCCTATTAGTGGCAAAAGTATCAGTTTCACAAATATATCCTACCACAGAATAAAAACGTTCCTTGCCATCAGGATTAGAAATATTGATAATCTCATGGTGAGAATTATAAAACATAGGTCGTATTAAATGATTAAAACCACTATCGATACCAGCAAATACGGTAGATGTTGTTTGTTTTATGACATTTACATTTGCTAAGAAATAGCCAGCTTCACTTACCAAAAACTTTCCTGGTTCAAAACCTAAGGTTAGTTCTTTTCCATATTCTTTGCAAAACGCATTAAATCTCTTGGTCAGTTTTTGACCAAATTCTTCGATGTTCGTTTCTATATCTCCTTCTTTGTAAGGGACTTTAAATCCACTTCCGAAATCTATGAAGTCTAAATTTTTGAAATTTTTCGCAGTTTCAAATAATATCTCACTAGCATGCAGGAATACCTCCACATCAAGAATATCACTTCCGGTGTGCATATGTATCCCATTAATATTCATTCCTGTGTTTTCTACGATTCTCAAGATATGAGGGATCTGGTGTATTGAAATACCAAATTTACTATCAATATGTCCAACAGATATCTTACTGTTGCCGCCGGCCATAACATGAGGGTTTACACGAATACACACAGGAACATTAGGATGTTTTGTTCCAAATTGTTCTAAAATAGAAAGGTTGTCAATGTTTATTTGTACACCCAAAGAAGAAACTTGCTCTATCTCTTCTAGAGAAACACCATTGGGAGTAAAAATAATATTAGCTGGTTTTACACCTGCCTTTAATCCTAAATTTACTTCTTGAATAGAAACCGTATCTAGTCCGGCACCTAGAGAGTTCATTAGTTTTAGGATGGCAAGATTAGACAATGCTTTGACCGCATAATTCAATTTTACCTTTTTTACTTTATCAAAGGCATTATTAAGTCGGTTGTATTGTGAAATGATTTTTGAAGCATCATATACATAGATAGGATCTCCAAACTCTCTTGCAATAGCTAATAGATTTTCATTTTCCATTTTGGATCAAATTTAAGCCAACAAAATTATCAATAAAATAAGAGATATTCATGTGTAAAAAGAAAAAAAATAACTTGATTTTTTAGATTTCAATAATTTTTAACGTGCATTTAAGGTGAATAGTTTACTAAATTCCTATTTTTAATAAAAAAGAATGTTAGCTTTATTTCCTTTACAAACCGTCGTTTACCCAGGAGAGCGATTACCGTTACATATTTTCGAAAAGAGATATCAAGAGTTGATTGCAGATTGCGAAGAACATGGGATTTCGTTTGGGATACCCACTGTTATTGATAAAAAGTTAGAATACGGGACAGAAGTAAAACTTCAAAAGGTTACCAATAGACTTCTTAGTGGGGAATGCGATGTAGTATGTCTTGGAACGCGCATTTTTAAGATCAAAAATTTTTATAAACTGTATCCCGGGAAATTATATGCTGGGGGAGAAGTAACGTTTTTAGACGACACTCAAAATAGTGACCAGGAGCTTCAGGAAGAATTACTTAAGAATATTTCGAATTTGTATACAGAGTTAATTATAGATAATCCACCGGTGATTACTATTCCCTTTGTGAGTTATCAAGTTGCGCACAAAATAGGGTTAGCTATATCTCAAGAATATCATTTATTAAAATTGCGTAAAGAATCAGAAAGGTTGGTGTATCTTATAGGGCATTTAAAAAGAACAATACCTGTAGTTCGTGAAATGAATAGGACAAAAGGAATCATTAAAATGAACGGACATTTTAAAAACTTTGATCCATTAGATTTCGATGATTTTGAATTATAAGGAATTCATGTTTATTTTTAGGTATGTTTTAATTTTTTTGACTTGTTTTGATAATATAATAATGACGACTTTTTTTACCAGAAAAGATTGGCACAATAACTTCACTTTTCCTATTTTTGAGACTCCTAAAAAAAGAGGTAAAATATATATATTATGAACTTACATGAATATCAGGGTAAAGAGATATTAAATAGCTTTGGTGTGCGTATCCAACGCGGTATTGTTGCTCAAAATGCTAAAGAAGCAGTTGCAGCAGCAAAACAATTGACTGCGGAGACAGGTACTGGATGGCATGTCATCAAAGCACAAGTGCACGCAGGTGGACGAGGAAAAGGTGGTGGTGTAAAGCTAGCTAAGAACCTTACAGAGGTAGAAGAGATTGCAGGTCAGATCATTGGGATGAACTTAATTACTCCGCAAACATCAGCAGAAGGAAAAAAAGTACACCAAGTATTAGTTGCAGAAGATGTATATTATCCAGGTGATAGTGAGCCAGATGAATTTTATATGTCAGTATTACTAAATCGTACTACTGGGCGTAATATGATCATGTATTCTACCGAAGGAGGAATGGATATAGAAACTGTTGCAGAAGAAACTCCGCATTTAATATTTACAGAAGAGGTTGATCCTGCAGTTGGGTTTTTACCTTTTCAGGCAAGACGTGTTGCATTTAATCTAGGGTTAAGTGGCTTAGCGTTTAAAGAAATGACCAAGTTTGTTACTGCTTTATACAAAGCATATGTAGAGTCGGATTCTTCTCTTTTTGAGATTAACCCAGTTCTTAAAACAAGTGATGACAAGATCATGGCGGTAGATGCCAAGGTTACTATAGATGATAATGCATTGTATCGTCATAAGAGTTATGTCGATATGAGAGATATTCGTGAAGAAAATCCTATCGAAGTTGAAGCGAATGAGGTTGGACTTAATTACGTAGATCTAGATGGAAACGTTGGGTGTATGGTAAATGGTGCAGGCTTGGCTATGGCAACAATGGATTTAATTAAGCAGGCAGGAGGAGAGCCAGCAAACTTTCTTGATGTAGGAGGTACGGCTGATGCTAAGCGTGTTGAAGAGGCTTTTAGAATTATCTTAAAAGATGAGAATGTAAAAGCAATATTGATCAATATTTTTGGAGGTATCGTTCGTTGTGATCGTGTAGCTCAGGGAGTAGTTGATGCGTATAAGAATATGGGAGACGCTATTAAGGTTCCTATTATCGTTCGTTTGCAAGGAACAAATGCAGACATAGCAAAAGAACTTATTGATAATAGTGGGTTAGATGTTCAAAGTGCAGTACAATTTCAAGAAGCTGCAGATAAAGTACAAGAAGTATTGGCTTAATCTGTTGACTTCGGATAAATTATATAATGAGAGCGATTCGGTAACGATTCGCTCTTTTTTTGTAATAATTTATAAGACCAATATAAAGAAATGAGTGCAGAAATACAGAAAATAGTAAATACATTGGGGATGAAGCCACATCCCGAAGGAGGATTTTATAAAGAAACCTATAGAAGTACTGGGGTTATCCCTAAAGAGGCTTTGCTAACAAAGTTTTCGGGTGCCCGTAACTATAGTACAGCTATTTATTTTTTGCTAACATCAGATAATTTTTCAGCGTTTCATAAAATTAAGCAAGATGAAATCTGGCATTATTATCAAGGATCATCGTTGAATGTTCATGTTATAGATGAAAATGGCACGTATACTAAGTATAGAGTTGGGGTGGATTTGGATAAAGGAGAGTTACCTCAGCTTGTTGTTTCTGCTGGTTGTTGGTTTGCTTCTAGTGTTGCCAGTAACGATGGATACTCATTAGTGGGATGTACCGTTGCGCCAGGATTTGATTTTGATGATTTTCAATTAGCAAAAAGGAAAAATTTGATAACGCAATTTCCTGAATATGAAGATGTGATTACGAAATTTACCAGAACTTAGATGTTTATTGGTCAAAATAGTTTGATGTAGATTTTTTAATAAAAAAAAGAATAGTGCTTTGTAGGGAAGTAATGTTCTGATTGTCTTATGCTTGCTTGAAGGAAATTTCAATATTTTTCTTATGTTATTTCTCCTTAGTTTATTCTGATATTTTGGATTTTCTTAAATCATAAACAAATAAAATTGGTAGAAATTCTTTTAATTTTCCTCTAACATATAGAGTAAATACTTGTAAATCTGTGTTAATACGCATGATACTTTGCAACATATTTCGATTTTTTATTGTCTTAGAAGTATAGTTTTCATCAATAAAAAACGAATAAATCATGAAAAAATTAAGTAAAGTAATTGTGGTAATATTTTTTGTAACCACTAGTGTCCATGCGGGAAGTTCTACATTAGAAATGTCTGAACCTGAATTGTTAAAAGAAATTAAGCAATTGTTGGATAAACCCTCATTTGCTATTGATGCGGATATTGAGGCTGACGTAACCTTTGTTTTTAATAGCAAAGATGAGATTGTAGTTCTATCTGTTGACTCTAAGAGTCAGTACGCAGAAGGGTTTATTAAATCAAGATTGAATTATCAAAAATTAAATTCGAAGTTTAATAGTGTGGCGACGAGGTATAAGTTGCCGGTTAGGATAACTAAACAATAGACAGTTTATCTGAAATAAAAAGCCGGTATAATCAACCGGTTTTTTATTTTTTTTGAAGAGATACCGATAAGAAGGGACTCTTGTATTGTGCAGATCTTTATTTTCCGATAATATAATTAATACTCACCGTAGCTAATTCTGAATTAGGAAATTTTGAAAAATACGTTGGATCGCTTTTTAAGTTAACTTCATCAATAATTTTAAGAAATGAATCGATTTCTAGTATATATTGATCAGAAAATCCATGAGTTGCATCATATGCAGTAGCTGCTGTTCTGCCAATGTTTCGGGCTGTTAGTTCTGGTGATATCGTATGCAGTTCGATAACGATTAATCCAAACTTGGCTATATAGGGTTGCCATTTCTTGAAATGATCTTTTAGGTTACGCTCAACATCATCATTGAGTAATCTTTTTCCTCGATATGAAAAAGCTCCCGTAGAGGTGCTAGGGCTGTTTATTTGTGACTTAGGTGTGCTCCAGATTCTATTGTGGTCTAAGAATGTTCTGACGGATAATAAATCCTTGAGATTGATTTGATACTTTTCTTTTAGGTCTTTTTCTAATAAATCGGGGTCACTTATATCTCCCCAAATTACCTTGGCCCAAATATCCGCATTAATTAGGTTGGATCTAGTAACTTTTAGTGCAGCTTTGTTAAAATCTGCTCCAACTAAGAATAAAGGGTGGTCTTCGAGGTGTTTGCCTCTTAGGGTCTTTGATTCGATTACTTCAAATAGGTGGATTATAAATGCTCCATTACCACATCCCATATCTAAAATGCCCTTGGGTTGTTCATTAATTGGTTTATTGAATATGCTAATTATAATTTCGTCAATTTTCTTAAAGTAAGTAGCATGCGCTCCACCGCTTCCCCAGACATTCATTTCTCTATCTACATGAATTTCCTTATCTGTTTTGTTCTTCCATAATATATTCGGGTTTCCGAATAATAATTCATTTATGTGTCTGAACATAGGAATGTAAGAAACAGTGACTCCGTAGGCAGATGCTCTTTTGGCAAAAAACAATCCTTTTTCTGTAAATGTGTAGTTGTCGTTTGATTTTTTAAACCAACCTAGCTCTCCTAAAAAAGAAAGTATTGTGTCAAAACTTTGGGGGTACTTGTGATACTCCTCGGGGCTGAATGAAGATTCCATAAAATATTTGTGAAACATTCCGCCCATACCTAAATGCACGATTGTTGGCCCAATAAGAGTTCCTTCAATATGTTTGAGAATTTGATGTTGAATCGTTGTTGTTACTTTATCTTTTGTAGGAGTAAGGTTGAATCTATTTTGGTATGCTTTAAATAGTTTTTCTAGTTTATTAAAAGGTTCTAACTCAAATTTTCTAGGATGAAAACTAGCTGAATAATCTAAAAGGTTTACAATATCTTCATATAAATAAAAATGATCAAAAGCTAACTCTGAAAGCGTGTTTGTTTCTATGGATACAGTATTATTATTAACGCTATAATCTAACCATCCTTGAGCACTTAATATCCGTAAAGCTACATTAAGATAGCCTTCGTTTATAGTTGTTGTTTTTGCTATCTCGTGAATTGATACTTTTTTGTTGACAAGTATAAAGTTGGTTATTTCTTTTTTATAGAGCGCATATGCGATCGGTGCAACTACAATACCATCTAAGTGTCTAAAAAGTTCTCGCCTAAATTCTTGCTTTTGATGTGTAGATAACATAATTGCTTGGTTTGGGTTGTTAGTCCTAACCAAAATAAACAATTATTCTGAGGTACAGGGTATTGTGATGCTATCTATTTCTTTGGTGCGTTTTGTTTTTTCTCGGGCATTGGGCCTCTAAGATGAATAATAAGTCCATTTAAGAAATTACGAAGAATCTGATCACCACACTCCATGTACTTGGGGTGGTTTTCATTTCTAAAAATAGCTCCTAATTCACTTTTAGATACTTTAAAATCTACCAGTGCACAGATTTTTACAATATCATCATCTCGCAATTTGTGTGCAACTCTTAGTTTTTTAAAAATATCATTGTTTGTTAAGCCCATGGGGCAAAGGTAAATTTTATAATTGAAATGATTGGCTTCTAAATCCAATTATTATTAGAGGGCTCTAATTGCCTGAAATTTATTATTTTCGACAAAAAAAGTAAAAGGATATATGTATACCAAAGAGGAGAAACTAAGTCTACTTTCGGAAATGATAGATTTTGCCCGAGCGGATAAAAGGTTTAAGGATCAAGAGTATAATTTTATTTTGGCTGTCGCTTCGCAGCTTAAAATTACAAAAGAGGAGGTTGATCAATTGGTAAAGAAAGGTGCAGAAAAAAAACAGTTGCAGCCAGAATCACAACGTATTTTACAGTTTCATAGACTGGTTTTACTGATGAATGTAGATCAGGAAACATCACAAAAGGAAATTCATGAAATCAAAAATATCGGGCTGCATATGGGGCTGAGACCAGAGGCTGTTGATGCTGTTCTTGAAAAAATGCATCAATATCCTAATAAGGTAGTTCCTCCGAATGAATTAGTTGCGATTTTCACTAGATTTTATAATTAATATTTTACACATAGCTAATAGTATAAGATAAGTTTTCTGATTATTCTCAAAAACTGCGTTTAAACTATTTGTGAGGGTTTAAAAACTAACCAAAGTATTTGTGCTGAAAAAAAATCTATCAGAAAATACAATTGGTCGGTAATTGTTGTTTTTTGACGATTCTAAGGGAGTGAAATGGTATCTATTTGGTTTTCTGTTGTTTGAGTTGCGTTTATTTGTTTAACTAAAATAAGATATCGTTTTTTTAATAACGAATTTCTTGGAATTGATTGTCAGTATTGTGTGAATTGGTGCTTGTTATTTTAATGAATTAAAAAAACAAAGTGTTATGAAGCTTTTTTACGGGATTTTAACTATTGATTTTAGAGGACTTAGGAATTTTGTTCAAGATTTACCAGCGGGGGTAAATGAAATATTTTATAAGTAATCGATTTTTCTTGTGTATTGATTTGGGTTACAAATAAAATAATATTTTAAGCATTAATAGTATATAAAGCGCTTAGGATTATAGATTATAAATGGAACTATTTTGCCATTATCTATAATGTTAGGCGCTTTTGTCATGGTTACAACACAAAAAAACGACAGAATGTCACCTCCTGATTAAATAATAGTGACATTTTGGCATAAAAACTGTGTTGGAATCTAAATTGCTATATACTCAGTGTAATTAAAATTAAAAATAACTTTAAAATTAATAGAAATGAGTTTACTAAAAAATACAGATAGAAGATTACCATTTATTTTTGATGACCTATTAACGACAGATTGGTTTGGCGGTACGACTAATGTTAATAAGATTGGACGTTATACTCCTGCGGTTAATGTAAAAGAAACTGAAAATGACTTTGTATTAGAATTGGCAGTTCCTGGATTAAAAAAAGAAGATGTTGGGATTGAATTGAATCATGATGTCCTTACTATTTCATCAGAAGTAACGTCTAAAACAGAAACTTCCGAAAATGATAGGTATACAAGAAAGGAGTTTGGTTACAGGTCGTTTAAACGATTATTTAGCTTGCCTGATTCTGTCGATGGCACGGCAATAGGAGCTTCCTACGAAAACGGAATTTTATTAGTTACGTTGCCAAAAAAAGAAGAGGCAAAAGTACAGCCCAAAAGATTGATTGAGATTTCATAAGTTGATTTTGAGATTATATTTAGTTAATGTTGTGAAGCGCCCATTATATTTATGGGCGTTTTTATTTGGATCTAATGTGTAGATTTCTTGTATTTCAGGATCAAAATAAATAGTATTTTATGATTCCGAGTTTAAGATTTTTGTAGTTGTATGTTTTATTATTTCAGTGAGTTTTTGTGTTTGCTATATGATAATTAATATTAGATTTCTTCGATAATTGAGCTGAGTTGTGTTTCATTAATTGGTTTGGTAATATATTCAGAGATTTTTGTGTAAGTCATGGCTTTTTTGATGTCCTCAGGATTTTTAGAGGAAGAGAGAATGTAAATTTTTATTTTCTTCTTTAGAAGAGGAGCTATAGAGTTATATTCATCTAGAAACTCCCATCCATCCATTACAGGCATATTAAGGTCAAGTAATATTAGATCGGGTAATTGTTCTATGTCATTATAAGAGGATTTGAGATGTCGAATAGCTTCTTCGCCATTAGAAAATACTAACAGATCCTTTTTTTCATTATCAACACGTTGTATTAACTTCTTGATAATAAATTGGTGAATAACATCGTCGTCTACAAGGCATAGCTTGCGGTTATTTTTTGTCATGATACAATGTCGATAGTAAAAATAGTGCCTTTTTCGGGTTCACTGTGAATAGTTATTTTTCCATTAAGGGCTTCTACCTGAGACTTAGTCATAAAAAGTCCGAAACCTTTGGCATCAGGATTACCATGAAATGTCTTTCTAAAGCCAAAAATTTTATTTCTATGCTTTTCAACATCTATTCCGCTACCATTATCTGTGAATATAAGTTGTACTGCGTCATTTTTTTTTCTAGACTCTATATGAATCACTGGAGCTCTTTCGGTGGATCGGTATTTTAAGGCGTTTGAGATTAAATTCAAAAAAATATTATACATATAAGTTTCAGAATATTCGATAGTTCCTATTTTGTTAAAGTTAGTGTAAATACGGGCATTATTTGAGGTTATAAGGTCACTTAATTCTTGTATTGCCTTATTACATGTCTTTTCAAGAGAAATGTATTTAATTTTTAAATCAGTGTTTTGGTTAATTTTTAGTGCGTTAATTAAATCTTCTAGTGTGCTATTTAGTGTTTCTGCACAGTTTTGAATCAAATTGGCGTATTCCTGTTGGTCTTTTCTTAATCTGCTGTCTTTTAGAAATTTTGATAAGGTAAATATGTTGGCAATCGGAGATCTTAAATCGTGAGAAGTGATATTTGCATAATCTCGGAGCTGTTTGTTTTTGGCTTTAAGTTCTTTTAGTATTAATTTTTTTTCATGTTCTTGTTCTTTTGTAAGCGTTTTATCTCTTGCAATAGCAAAGACGGTTCCTGTTGAATCTACAGTCGTTGAATTCCATTCTAGCCATACTACCTGGCCTTGTTTGCCTATATATCGATTAGAAAATTGATGCACACTCAGTCCTTCTATTTGTTGCTTAACTATTTCTGCTGTTTTCTCCTTATCATCCGGGTGAACAAATTCTATAAAAGGAACAGAGAGCAACTCCCTTTCAGAATATCCAAGCTTTTTAGTCCATTGCGGGTTAATTTTTTTAAAAAAACCATCTAACCCAGCTATTACAATTAGGTCTTGACTTAATTCAAATAGGTTCTTGTAATGTAATGTAGTAGTATGCATGTTGAGGCAATTTTTGAAATAACAAAAAATACAATTTTCTACAAATCAATAGTCCATTTTGTGTTTACGATCGGCTTTTAATAGCTTTTATGAAACATATATCCTACAAGGTATAACATTCTCAATAATTATTAAACAAAGTATAAATAATTCACAAAATTTTATGTAAAACTAAAGGTTTTCCTATTAAATAATGTTAAATAATGAATATATTTTTTTTGGTTAAAACGTATGGATATAGGGTAACATGCTATATTTTAGGAAATTTGTTGTCATATGCTGTTTTTTTTAAAATTAAATTATTCTTACAATTAAATGATTCAATTGTTAATTATTATGTAATACCATATTCGGGTTTAGCTATAATTTTTGTTTTATTACTTGATGTTTTCCTACATGTTTTGATAGATTATAACAGTGATAATTGGTTTCAGGTTTATGTATTGATTTTGTAAATAAATCATAGTTGTTCAAATTATTGGACGTACTAATCAAATAGTTATTATTTAAAAAGAGTGGTTAGATTGTTTTATAGACGAATAATTACTAATAATATAAGTAGTTCTTAACAGGTAGAGCTATTAAATAGGGGACTTGCTGCCAAACGAAGCTTGTTTTTTAGAATTATATCATATTATGAATATTGCTATGTGATTGATGCAGTAAATATTAGGTTCGGTTTTTTGGATATAGAATAATCATTAAGGAAAAAAATACTTCCTGATACTATATATTAAAATTTATGGCCTATTTTGTGCAAAATGTTGGCAATGGGGTTTATATCTTAGGCCTTTTGTACTTTATCTTGTAGCATTTTGATTTCGTCACGTAATCTCGCAGCGGTAATAAAATCAAGTTCTTTGGCTGCTTTTTCCATTTCTTTTCTCACATTACGAATACGAGTCTCTAGTTGTTCTTTAGTGTAGTAGGCAGTTTCTTCTTCTGCAGCTTGTAAACTTGGTGCGGCTTCAAATGTATAGGGTTCCATTTTTTTGCCGGATAATGCATTGTCCAATGATTTTTTTATAGCTGTTGGAGTCAGTCCATGTTTAGTATTATAAGCAATCTGTTTTTGACGACGATATTCTGTGTCATCAATAGTTTTTTGCATGCTATCCGTGATTTTGTCAGCATACATTATTGCTTTTCCGTTGACATTTCTGGCAGCCCGTCCAACGGTTTGAACCAGCGATCTTTTATTTCGTAAAAAACCTTCTTTATCAGCATCCAAAATTGCAACTAGAGAAACTTCGGGAAGATCAAGTCCTTCTCGTAGTAAATTAACTCCTATCAATACATCAAAAAGCCCCTTCCTTAAATCTTGCATAATTTCTACCCGTTCTAGTGTATCAACATCACTATGGATATATCGACACCGTATATCTATTCTAGTAAGATATTTTGTCAATTCTTCGGCCATTCTTTTTGTTAATGTAGTCACCAGAATTCTTTCGTCTACGTCAATTCTCTTTTGCATCTCTTCGATAAGATCATCTATTTGATTTAGACTAGGACGCACTTCTATAATAGGATCTAGTAAGCCTGTGGGTCGAATGATTTGTTCTACATAAGTACCTTCGCTCTTTTGTAATTCATAATCAGCAGGAGTTGCGCTAATATAGAGGACTTGATTTTGTATGGCTTCTAGCTCTTCAAATTTAAGAGGACGATTATCCATAGCAGCCGGCAGTCTAAAGCCATATTCTACTAAGTTTTCTTTTCTGGAGCGATCTCCCCCATACATAGCATGTGTCTGTGGTATTGTTACGTGACTTTCGTCAATAATCATTAGGTAATCATCGGGGAAATAGTCTAGTAAGCAAAATGGTCTTGTTCCTGGTTGCCGACCATCAAGGTAACGCGAATAATTTTCTATCCCCGAGCAATATCCCAATTCTTTTATCATTTCAAGATCAAAGTTTGTTCGTTCTTCTAACCTTTTTGCTTCCAAATGTTTTCCTATTTCTTTAAAATACGCTATTTGTTTTCCTAAATCAAGTGCAATTTGATCAATGGCATTATTTAAAACATCGGGAGAGGTAACGAACATATTCGCTGGATAAATATTTAGTTGTTCATATTTCTCAATGATTTGATTTGTTTGCACATCAAAAGCCTCAATCTCTTCAATTTCATCACCAAAAAAATGAACTCTGTAAGCATCGTCTGCATATCCTGGAAAAATATCTACAGTATCTCCTTTAATTCTAAAATTACCATGTTTGAATTCGGCTTCTGTTCTAGAATATAAACTTTGTACTAATTTATGTAGGAGTGCAGTTCTTGATACGAATTGTCCTGATTGTATAGAAATGACGTTTTTTTGAAATTCTACGGGATTACCGATTCCATATAGACAAGAAACAGATGCAACTACAAGAACATCTCTTCTACCAGATAACAGAGATGACGTAGCACTTAATCGAAGTTTTTCAATTTCGTCATTAATAGATAAATCTTTTTCTATATAAGTACCTGAAGTAGGGATGTAAGCTTCTGGTTGGTAATAATCGTAATATGAAACGAAATATTCAATCGCATTTTTAGGAAAAAACTGTTTGAACTCAGAGTATAATTGTGCAGCTAGGGTTTTATTATGAGCTAAGATGAGTGTTGGTCGCTGTACTTTTTCTATGACATTTGCTGCGGTAAAGGTTTTTCCTGACCCAGTTACTCCTAATAATGTTTGGTATTTTTCATTGGCATTAATGCCATTTGTTAGTTGTCGAATAGCTTCTGGTTGATCTCCAGTTGGCTTAAATTCTGATTCCAATTTGAACTTCATGGGTAGGCTTGTTTTTCAGAATAAAGATACCAAAAATCAACCGTATAGAATTATCTAATTAGAGAGAAACTTCCGGTTAATATACGACCGTCCATTAGCTCAACTCGAAACCAATATTGGCTTGAAGGAACTTGTTTACCGTTATAAGTTCCGTCCCAACCAATATCATTGGCACTGAGTTGTTTGAGTAGTTTTCCATAACGGTCAAAAATATAAATCAAAGAGTTTGATATCATTTCTTTTGAGATTCCTATTATATTCCAGGTTTCATTATAGGTGTCTCCGTTTGGGGTAAAGTAGTTTTTAAACCCAATAACAGAAATTTCTTTGGTAACCACAGGAGTACATCCGTTTTTGTCCCTAACATAAATTGTATGAAATCCTGGAGGGATTTCGGTAAGCGTTGGAGTATCTTGATAGCTTCTGATTCTACCATCAATAGATATAGTGTATTCATAATCACCGAGTCCTTCTGCGTTAATTGTAATAGTGTTATTCGTGCTGCCATCCCGAATATCTACAGAGGCTATTGTAGCAATGCTTGAGGGAATAATATCAATCATTCGGGTTTTGGAGCATCCTGTTTTTATACTCGTAATTTTAATACTATAAACACCTGTTTGGTTGGCGAAAATTGTTTGGCTGGTCTCATTTGTTGACCATAAGAAGGTAAAGTCGTTAGGGTTTGAATCATTAGGTAAACCAGCTTCAATCTCAATACTTTCTTCATTTTGACATAAGAAATAAGACGAATCTTCTAGAACTTCGGGGAGTGGTTTAACGAATAAATATATTTTACCAATCCCAAAACAATCTCCATTTGTTCCTTCTGCTTTTGCATATATAAAATCATCTCCTTGTGAGTTTTGAGTTGTGTTGGTGTAGGTTTCAATTGTGTTTTTACTTAATAACGCATTTTCTATATTCTCATAATAGCTAATAGTAAGTCCGGGGTCTGTGATGCCAAGCAATAGTTCTGAATTCGCATCTGAGAGATCAAAATTTGTATATCCATCCTCGATACCATCATCATCGCAACTACTTAGTTGTACATCATTAATGGTTGTAGTACTAATTTCTAAAGTAAGCGTGGTGATATCAAAACAATTCGGATTGTTTGTATTATAAACTCTCACATATATTTCTTGATTATTCTGACTATTTATAAAAGCTTCTGGATTGTTAATTTCGGGAGTTCCTGATAGGGCAGACGTAGGATCTAAAAAAAACTGTGTTGAATACTCGCTATTTCCTGAGGTAAGTTCTTCGTTTGCCACTCGTAAATCAAATAATGTAATGTTATCTTCTAGATTTTGATATCCATCACATTGTGTAATGATTGCGGGAGTAGCAATGGGAATTTCTACAAAGGTCGCATTTGCTAATCCGATTAACGGGCAACTACCATCATTTAGATCTATCTCAAGGCGATAATTAGCGGTAGTTGTGATATCTAAGAAAGAGGTGTTTGATGAGAGTAATATGTCATTCCTGTACCACGTATATGTAGCGCCTATAATATTTTGATAACTTAGTTGATAGGTATCTCCTTGACATAGTAATAGGTTGATGTTGTCTGGATCTCCATTAGAAATAATACCTATATTTTGTTCAAAAATGGATTGTACAAAAGGAGGAAGGCCTAATGTGACTCTTCGGATGCCATCAGTATTTATTAATATTGCAGTTTGATCAAAGTTTAGGTTATTTGCAGGTTCTTCTGGGTTCTGTATAACGCCTAGATAGTCACCTTCTGCTGTTTCGAGATTTATGATGGCAACATAAATTTTCCCGTCAGGTCCTAATTGCAGAGCTCCTTCACTATAGTTAAAAAGATCTTGACCACTGGTATTAGTAATTCTCGTTGCACTGGCAGCAATTTGATTTCTTGGCACTGATAAATCATATTGCAAAAGGAAGGAATTTATATTTCCTTCGATACCTTCTCCAATATTTGCATATAGGTATTTTCCGCTTTGCGAAAATTCTATACCATAAGGAGAGTCACTGTTAAATAATTCTGTTTCATTAGTTACAATTCCGGTACTATTATCAAAATCATAGAGTAATACTTTGCCTGGTCCATTTTCTGCTGTAGCAGTTGCAAAACCATAGTGAGCAACGGCAAGTTTATCTCCTTTTGGGGCTGCTTTTATATATCCTAAGGCATTACGTCTATATCCTGATACAGGCACCTGAACTCCTGTTTGAGAAGATACAGGTGTATTATTAACTCCGGTTTCATCTACTTTAAATGCATAAAAAGTATCTATAAAATGTGTAATGACCCAAAAAGCATTGCAGTCATTACTTTTTACAGCTGTTATTTTTTCTGAACATTTATATGCCGTTTCTAGACTATTTGATGTGTTGTACGTGATTAAGGGAATATTTTTTTGATTACTTAGTACAGCACCATTGCCACCATTCATAGACATGTCTACGACAGAATACATGAGTCCATTATTTACTCCATCTCCATCAATAGTCGTATCATCTGCATCTGCATTGTCATGATGAGGTTCGTCTACAGTAAAAACGACATAGGTTGTTGTAGAGTTAGGTAATGGTACAATTAGGGCAGAAGATGTACTAGAAGAATCTCCTTTTAATTCCTCTCCATTTTGCATAATATTATGAAATCTATCCCAGATTGTTATTCCATCAGTATAGAATTGCAAATTTCCATTTGGATCAGATATCGAAGCACATCCTTCAAGTGTATTAATAACTCCGTCGGTTAGAACCGTTGGTGGTGTTGTATTAAAACTTATTCCAGCATTTTGACCAAAATACCAGTTATTCGCCTCTCCTTGACTCAGTACCGAAGAATGAATAAGAAAAAAAAGAATACTATATGCTATGTGATGATACCGCATTATTGAGGTCTAATACCTCAAATATATCATAAATCTCTCTTTTTTAGTAATGCATAAGATAGATAGATGAAAATTGCAGTCCAAGTGAGTACAATTAATAGTTCATACCAGTGTACTGCATAATCTTTTTGAAACTGTTCTCCTAGTTGATTGGCTGCAGATTGTATGAAATTAAGCCTCGTAAAAGGTTCGCTAATTAAGTTTGACATAGACTCTAAAGGAAAAAACTGTACTATGGATTCTGCAACTTGTGTTCCTTTAAATAATTTGAATTTGAGCAATCCAAAAATAATATTTTCAAGAACCCACCAAATAAACAAAAAACCAAGAGCAAAAGCAGATCGTTTGACTAAAATCCCCAAGAACATACAAAAGGCAAAGAACCCTACTAGTTTAATAAGGTAAGCAAGAAGATACTCAATGTCTGTAAATATAATTGATACTTCATTATAATCAGAAAAGTTGATTCCTAAAATCATGCTTATAATGCCTAAGAAAATTGTGGATATCAAGGCAAACACACCTACTGTTAGAAATTTTGAAGCTATAAATTCTTTCTTACTTAATCCATCAATAAGATTTTGTTTTAGTGTTCTGTGGCTATATTCATTCGCCATCATAGAAACGATTACAATAGCCAAAAATAGTTTGGCCCATGAGGCGATATATGTTGTGAAATGCCAGATATAAGGAAAGTTAAAGATGCCTTGGTCAGCTATTCTGAATTTTATTCCGGCAAAATTAAATTCTATTGAAGCAATCAAAGCAATAAAAGTGATCAATACGAAATATGTGATGATTATTACTTTTGATGCTTTATTATGTTTAAGTTTTTGAAATTCTATATTGAGTAATCGAAGCATGTTTTTATTGTTTGTCAGTTAGTTGTAAGAATTGTTCCTCTAAGCTCTCTTTTCGTTTTACAAGATGGGTAAGAACGATTCCTTCTTTAAATAGTTGTCTGCTAAGATCTTCTGCATCTAATTCGTGTGCTAAAAAAGCAGTAACGATCTCATTTTCTTCTTTATAGTTTTTAATTTCCTTTTGTTGGGATAACCATTTTATTAGTGCAGACTTTTGATTACTCTTAAGCTCAAAAAAACCATAACTGGCATTCATCTCATCAACGGGACCAGCGTATAGTTTTACTCCCTTTCTTATGATAACGACATGAGAACATACTTTTTCTACTTCATCAAGTAGGTGAGATGCTAATAATATTGTGGTACCTTGAGCGGCTATTTTTTGTATTATTTTTCTAATTTGATGTATTCCTTGAGGGTCTAAGCCATTAGTCGGTTCATCAAGAATTAGGATTTCGGGATCATTTAATAGTGCAGAAGCGATAGCTAATCGTTGTTTCATCCCCAAAGAAAATGTTCTGAATTTACTATCTTTTCTATCTAGTAAACCAACGATTTCGAGTTTTTCGTCGATTTTTTCTGATGATACTTCCTTAATCTGGCATACTAATTTGAGGTTTTGTGCTGCCGTCATATAGGGATAAAAATTAGGGCGCTCGATAATGGCTCCTACTTTTTTAAGTGCTTCGTGAGTTGAGGTATTTCCGTCAAACCATGTGAAATCACCAGAAGAGCTATTAACTACATTAAGTACAATACCTAAGGTAGTAGACTTGCCACTTCCGTTAGGGCCTAGGATACCATAAACATTTCCTTTTTTTATGGTAAAAGAAAGGTTTTTTACCGCAGTTAATGTCCCAAAATTTTTAGTGAGGTTATTTAAGGTAAGTATATTTTCCAATTCAGATTCTTTTTGGAGGTTATATAGAAGTAGACGACAATAAGACTTTTTTGTTACAAAAGTCTTTAATATTATTATCGTGGTGTGAATAAAGAAAAGATTTAATGAAGATGTATATTTTTTGAGTTTTTTGAATTCGAGGTTCCAAAATTTGTAAATTGCTAGTTTGAGAGAAGTTTGATATGGAAGAAAAATTAATGTCGAGAAAAAAACCAACATATCCTATTAATGATATGTTGGATGTTTATTTAAAAGAATGTAATCGTAAAATAAAAATACCCGTTTTTTATGATGATCTCCTTCGTTTTTCGGGATCAATTGTAGTATATGATAGTAACGATCAAGATACGCTTTGGGTGCGAGTATATTATGAAGAACATGAACGGAAAGAAATAGAATCAAGTCTTAAGAAAGTATACACAATTCTCCATTCTGATGGTAATGAAGATGCTATAGAGTTTTTGAATATTGATGCTATTGATTATTGTACTTTTGGTAATTCTAAACCCTTTAGAATCAAAGTAAGAAATATTCTAAATGATAACTTTACTTACTTTTATATTAAAAAAGCAGATGCATCCAGGATTTATGGATTAGAGTTAGAGCATATGTTTTCTCCGAATAGAATTAACTTTTTGGTATATAAAAACACATTAATAGAGGAGCATATTGCCGGTATTCCTGGTGACTTGTTTATAAAAGATTTTTTACCTGATTTAAGTGATCAAGCAAAGTCTCAGATAGCAAAAGAGTTTGTGAAGTTTAATGAACGCTGTCAGATGCGTTTATTAGGGGATATGAGATCTTATAATTACGTGATTATACCAATTCATGATTTTGATCATGTAGAATATAAAATCAGGGCAATTGATTTTGATCAACAATCTTATGAAGGGAAATTAAAAGTATATCAACCTCAGTTTTTTAAAGAGAACTTTGCCATGGTCGATATTGTGATGAACAGGTTGCAGCCTAGTTCTATAGAGCAATATAAGAAAGAGGAACGTTCTATTTTGGCAAAGAGAATATTAACATCTCGATCTCGATATGAGACATTGGTAGCTTGCATGTGTGCAGATACTATTTCTTCTGAAGAGAATATTGAATCTTTGAGAGAACATCTATATAATTTTACACTGGATTTAAAATTTAGGCGAAGTCGATCCATGGGAGAGGTTCTTAAAACGGCTATGGATTTTGTAAGAAGAAATTATGAAAATGTAAATATGAATCGATTATTAGAGGGGTGATAAGATTTATAGATTTGAATAGTTAATGGGAATGAAGTGGTAATTGTTTTTTTATTGATGTTAAATAACTCCAAGTCCTAAAAGAATTCCAAAAATAATGAGTAGTATCCCAACAATAAGTTGAATGGTGTTGATCGTGATTTTTTTTAGGAATTTCTTTCCAAAATATGCTCCAATAAAAGCCATACCCGTAGCTGTAATAAGCATAGGATAGTTAAGTTGGTTCTTTAGTGTAATAAGGTCTTTTGCATAAACAACGAGTCGGGATATATCGATACAGCATGCAATGACTACACCGGTTGCAATAAATGCTTCTTTTCTCAGCTTTGCACGTATCAGAAAAGCTGTTCGTAATGCTCCTTGATGCCCTGATAAACCACCAAAAAAACCACTTAATGCTCCGCCTAATGGCAAATATTTGGTGTCGAATTCTAATCGTTTTAATTTTGGTACGAGATCAAATAAAGCAAAAAGGATGAGTAGTCCAGCAATACAAATTTTAACAACCGTAATTGAATGTAGTTTTTCACCTAACGTATAAGAATAAATAGGAGCTACATGGTTAAGTTTTCCCAATAAGTAGGCCCCGAGAAAAGCAAATACAATTGCAGGTCCTCCAAATCTAACAACTGTTTTTAAGTTCGTTTCTTTGCCAACCAAAAGAAGTTTAAAAATATTATTTAATAGATGAACTATTGCTGTCAGTGCAATAGCAATGTCAATTGGAAAGAATAAAGCAAAAACAGGTAAAAGCAGTGTTCCTAATCCAAAACCTGAGAAAAACGTTAGTCCTGATCCTATTAATGCAACAAGACCAACTAGAATATAATCCATTCGCTGTTTCTAATTTTATACTAAAATAGTATATATTACATTAAGAAAACATGGTTGTATTTCTTTTCTCTAAAGGAGAAGATCTATTTAGCTTTTCTGCTCTTTGTTAAAGTATACTAGATAATAGTACATTTGTTTTTCTTCGTCCCATCCTTTTTCTACGAATTTTTCAGCCGATTCTGGGTTTATAAAATCCATTTTTATTTGTACGTTAGTGTCAAGACTGATCACGTTTTTTATTTTTTTACGTGCTGCTGTTACTGCATTATTAGCTATAGGGAAGGAGGTAAGGTCTTCGATATTATATTTTGGTGCTTTTTCTTCTTTATAGTGTTTGAATTCTGGAATTAGGTCTGGGTTGTCTATGACTTCATTAAGAAATGCCGATTCTTCAAATTCATCATTTTTGGCAAAGTGATTTACGGCACGATTCATAAACATAACCTCTTCTTTTTTGTCCTCTGCGGGTAATACTACCTCTTTTGCAAAATCTTGACAGAACTTCATATATTTTTTGGTATAGAAATTTTCGTCGGCAAAAGGTTCTACACCAAGAAAATGTTCCAGCCAGTACTTGGTGTCATATTTGTTAGAATCTACAGAAAGCACTTTGTAGCCTTCTTCTTTCTTATGATTAAAAATAAGGCACCCTTTGTCTAATTTGTTTAGATTTACTCCTTGTTGATGCAATAATTCTAATGTTGATCCATTTTCTTCGAACTGAAGAAAGTCATGTTTTAATTCTGATTTAAAGATACCAATGGCTGATACTTTTTCGTTATCTATAGATACATTTTCTAGATATGTTATATATACTTCACCACTTTTTATATGAGGATGTTGCGATTGTTCGTATAATAATGATGCGATTCTTTTTGATTTTTCATGCGTAGCTGCAGGGTTGTCAAAAATTTCTGAAACAATTTTGTACAGCGGATTAAACTCTACATCAACTTCATTAGCAAATTGGAAATAGTTTTCTTCTTTTTCTCTAAATGGTTTAAAAAAATATTCCTTAAGTAATGCGGTTAACTCATCATTAAGCGAATATGGAGAATCGGATAAGAATATATTTTCATTTCTACTTTTGTTTCCTATTTGGTGAACAGAAAGAGATTCAATTTGCGTGCTGTATAAGTTGATCATGTTTTTATAAAATTTTTGATTGGGACTTCTTCGTCTATAACATATCTTTTATAGGAATCCGTTTGATGTTATTTCCTACTATATTATTTTAATGAGCATTGTGTTTTGAATAATCAGAAAAAGTTAATTCCAATTTTCTTCAAAACCCATTGTGTCATAATCATCGTAGCTCTCTAGATACTCGTTTTTTCCTTCTTCTTCGCCTAGATCATCAACTATGAATTCTTGATCAGGAGCATGGTCAGGTAATTGTCCGTGAATGTACATTACATTAGGATATTCTCTACCATTTTCATATTCTACTACTTCTGCTAGCTCAACTAAAAAGGTCCACATATTTAGAAAGTCATAAATATAAATAAGCTTAGGCGAATCTTCGTTTGCCACGTCATCAAGAGAGGTTTCATTCATTAATCGAATAGGTTGATTTCCATCACTCATATCAAATAAAGATATTTCTTCTCCTTGATTCCATTGAGAATCACTTACATAAAAGGAAGCCATCTCGGCACCATCAAAACCAAAAGACTGTGTTATTACATTATGAAATTGTTCTAACGTTGCTTCTTGTTCTATTTCGATATCTCTAAATACATCTTCTTCTGTATCTAGAATAATTCTGAAACGATAAATCATTTTTGACAAATTTTTGGATATGCAAAGATACGAACAACTTTGCTACTAATTTTAAATTTTGTTTCGTTGTTGCTTATTTTTGAGCGGCTAATTTTCGTGATTTAAAAACTTCTAAAACAATAAAAAATTGCAAACCAAATAGAAGCGAGGATAGTACTAAATGTATTGGTTGTGATAAAAATGGGAAATCAAAATAATACATTAAAATTCCGGTAAAAACTTCTAAAGCAATAATCAATAGTGCCCAATTCAGTTTTTTGAGTTTCATTTTATGTTTTTGGCTTTCATATAGTAACCATCCATTGATTAGGAAAATTAGAATAGAAAAAGAGCGATGAATGTAGAAAGATAGATTTGGTGGGTTGAGCCATTCAGATTTGGATAGTTCTCCAACCAATTTGATTTGTTCATCTACATATTGTCGAACTTGTGTACCCAAAGCAACCTGAAGTAGCGTAAGGAATGTAGCAATAACAAGTAGACTGGCAAAAGTTCTAGAATAGTGCTTGACAGGGATTGTTTCCTTGCTTCTAAACAGAATATATAGTAATACTGCTAAAATAATAAAGGCTACTACCATGTGAATGGTAATCCTAACAGGTAATAAATTAGAGTCTACCACTACTTTTCCTAACCAAGATTGAAAGAGCATTAACAAGATTGTAATAGTTGCAAAAATGGGTATTTTTTTATCCTCTTTCCAGAACGAAAAAGAAAGTATAAACATTATTAAAATAGGAATGCCAGATAAGACGGTAATCAGTCTGTTGATATATTCTATCCATGTATGCCAAACATTAAAAACAGCATAGTCATGTTTGGTGTATGTGTTCCAGTTTTTTGGGTTGTATGTTTCGGTAGATAAAAAATCGTTGATTGCGATACGTAGCGACTCATTTTTGATGACAATGACTCCCTTTTCGTATTGATAATTAGGTTTCCATTGGATTTGAGTTTCGTTTGTCGGAGGTACATAATATCCAAAACATTTTGGCCAGTCTGGGCACCCCATACCGGACCCTGTCATACGCACCACAGCACCTGCAATGATAATAAGGTATATTAGAATAACAGATGTAATGACTAAGGACTTAAAATATTTTTTCATGGTACATTTTTCTGATGTAAACAGATTTTTGCTTGTATCGAAAGGCGTTCTTAAAGAACTTATATATTAGAGATAACCAATCCTAATTCTTCTCCTTTCTTAATCATAAATTCGTAAGCGGCTTTGTGTTCATTAGGTATTTCACCTTCTAGAATTGCTTCTTTGATCGCTTCTTTTATAATTCCGATTTCTCGAGAAGGTTTGATGTCAAAAGTTTTCATAATCTCTTCTCCGCTCACTGGCGGTTGAAAATTACGAATATGATCACGTTCTTCTACTTCTACCATTTTTCTTCGTACAACCTTGAAGTTGTTATGATATTTTCTGAAACGCTTAGGGTTCTTGGTTGTAATATCTGCTTCACAGAGTGTCATTAATTCTTCAATATATTCACCAGCATCAAATACCAGCCTTCTTACAGCAGAGTCTGTAACTCCAGATGCAATTACTATTGGCCTTGAACTCATTAATACCATTTTTTGAACGAATTTCATTTTTTCATTCATAGGCATTTTTAATCTCTTGAAGAGCTTAAAGACCATTTTTGATCCAACAAATTCGTGTCCATGAAAGGTCCAACCTACTTTTTTACTAAATCTTTTAGTAGGAGCCTTACCTATATCATGTAATAACGCGGACCAACGCAACCATAAGTCATCTGTGTTTTCTGCAATGTTATCAACAACTTCTAAGGTGTGATAAAAGTTATCTTTATGTCGCTGTCCTTCTACTTCGTCAATTCCTTTTAAAGCAGTTAACTCTGGTAAAATATAGTCTAAAAGTCCTGTCTTTTCTAGCAATTTAAAACCGATAGATGGTTTGTTGCTAAGTAGTATTTTATTTAACTCGGTAACAATGCGTTCTTTTGTGATAATTTTTATTCGATCTTTATTGTTTGCGATTGCGTTTAATGATGCTGTTTCGATTTTAAAACCTAGTTGAGCGGCAAAACGAATAGCTCTCATCATACGTAATGGATCATCAGAATAGGTAATGCTCGGATCCAAAGGGGTTCGAATTATTTTTTCTTTTAGGTCATTTAGTCCTCCAAAAGGGTCTAGTATTTCTCCAAAATTTTCTTTTGATAAATTTAATGCAAGTGCATTAATTGTGAAATCTCTGCGGTTTTGATCGTCCTGTAACGTGCCGTTTTCTACTGTAGGGTTACGACTATCCTCTGTATAGGATTCTTTTCTGGCTCCTACAAATTCTACCTCAATATCATCTGCATGTAGCATGGCAGTGCCATAAGTTTTGAAAATTTGTACTTTTGGTTTGTTAGGTAAAAGATCAGAAACTTTTTTTGCTAAGGCTATGCCGCTACCAACCGCAACGACATCAATATCTTTTGCAGTCCCTCTCTGTAATAGGTAATCTCTTACGAATCCACCAATGACATAGCTGTTTACCTCGAGATTCGCAGAGGCATCTGTTATGATTTTGAAAATAGGGTGGTGTAAGGCTTCTTTATAATTTTTGGCGTCCGACATGAATCAATTTACTTCCTGATAATTTTTACCGTGCTATCTCCCCCGATTTTGATAATTGAAGAAGGTTTTGCGTTTTTATTTTGTAGGGGCAAATTTACGACATAGTCAACGCCCTCCAAAATTGCCGAAGCAATTTCTTTGAAGTTTTTAGGACTTGCAACACCACTAATATTTGCAGAGGTAGATACAATAGGACGCTTGAATTTTCGAATTAATTTACTGCAAAAAGGATCCCTTACAACACGTATTCCTAAGGTGTTATCATCTGCAATGATGTTTTCTGCAACACGCAAAGGGCGATCATAGACAATAGTCGTGGCTTTTTTACTGTATTTAAGGATGTCATAGGCTACTTCTGGTACTTCTTCTATATATTGTTGTAACATTTTGAAATCACTTACCAAACAAATCATTGATTTACTCTCGGCTCTTTTCTTAAGCGCATATATTTTGTCAATAGCTTCTGCATTGGTCGCATCGCAACCGATTCCCCAAACGGTATCGGTAGGATAAAGGATAATTCCTCCTTTTTTTAATGTAAGTATTGTCTTCTCTAATTCTAATTGTTGATCGACCATATATGAAGTTAAAAAATTAAAAAGCAAAAATACGAAAGAAGCCTAAGAGTACCTTTTTTTAGACCCAAAAAAGGTGCTTTCTTTGTTTCACCAATGTATGATGAGTTTCTTAACAAGGTCAATATTTTACTATTCAGGTCATTTTTTTCAAAAAAAAAAA
>NZ_JACC01000034.1 GCF_000520955.1 Aquimarina pacifica
GAACGTTTGACTGTTTTCGAAAAGAAAACTAACATTAAAATTATTATACCTGTAATTACATTATGACCCTAGCAGCACACATTACTTTTTATTATAAAGAAGATAGGTTACAATATTTGACAAAGGTTATTGAAGGGATACAAAGCATTAAAGCTGAGACCAAAATCTTTGTTTACTCTCATCTTCATTTTGAGCTCAAGGAGTATGACAATGTGCAAATTATTGTTCATGGTTTTGCTACTAAAAAGAATAATAAGCTTCATAGTATTCATAGGTTTTATTACCAGACATTATTAGGGTTAGGATTAACAAAACTTGTACATCCGTATTACCTGGCTTGGGTAAACAGAAAATATATAGAAAAGCATGTTGAAGATTTTGATGTGCAAATGTATATAGAAGATGATATACTTTTTGATGCAGCTTCATTTAAGTATTGGCTTGCATATAAGGATTTGTGTATTCAAAATAACTATAATCTTGGATTTGCCCGCGTAGAAGAAGATGCTAAAAATGGTCGCAGATATTGTTCTGATATTGTGAAGCCCTTGAGTAAAATAGTTGAGCTAGAGGGAAAGAAGTTCGTTTTTAATGATATCAATCCTTACTATGGATTTTGGATTTATGATAAGACTGAATTAAAGAATTTTATGAAAAGCAAAGAATGGAAATTTAAATTCAGTAATTATCGAGTTAGAGAGCGCTCTGCTATCGGTTGGCATGGTTTTCAGATGGAGCGATATAAAGGAACTTTGATTCCTCTTGATTCTTCAGGAGAAAATACATATACATCAGATGTTGATGCTCAAGTTCATCATATGCCTAATAATTACATTGGTCATCATACTTTTTGCAAGGTTGAATACCCTTTGGTTATTTCAGAAATTAAGTAGTCTTTCCTAAAGTTATATCACTTTAGAGTTGAATTGATTATTTGTCTTTGTTTTAATGATCTAGAAAGGGGAGCTCCCTGAATTAGGATAAAAAACAGTTTCCAATAACTGGGCTTTATGATAGATGTGAAAAAATACCTAATGATGTAATAGGTTATCAGTATTCGATAATGAAACCATCCAAAATGTTTTCTGATATAATAAAGCAATGAGATTTTTTGCTCAATTTTTATTAGGATACTTTTCTTGATACTCATGCTTTTGTAATGCACATATTCTAATTGAGGAACCAGAAATGTGTACTTGTTTTTTTCTTTTAGGAGTCGTCTGCATAAATCTGATTCTTCATAATATAGAAACAAATTCGAATCAAAACCGCCAACTTCATCAAAATCTTTTGCATTAATAAACATAAACGAACCTTGTACATAATGTACTTTTATGGGTTGCTCGTATGTTTTCTTACGGTTTAGGTATGTTTTCGGGAAAAGATGCTCAAGCAATGGTCTTCGGAATATTTCTCTTTGAATTGAAGAAAAATGATCAATGGTTACTCTAAAATTCTTATCCTCATCTAGCATTTGTGGGGAGCACACAGCAGCATCAGGATGATTGTCCATAAACTTTTTAAGTTCAAATAAGCAATCCTTACTAATCTGTAAGGTGTCATTATTTATAAAAGCATAATATTTACATGGTGTTCCGTATTGTACACCCAGCATGTTGCCTGCACCAAAACCAACATTTTGTTTGCTACGAATTAATTTAACTTGAGAAGCGTTAAGTGCATCAACGTGTTCTTGCAATAATTGGTAGCTTTCCTTTGTGGATCCGTTATCAATAATAATAATTTCATAAGAAATACGATCTCCTGTGTTTTTTAATATAGACTCTATACACCCTATGGTGTACGAGGTAGTGTTATAATTGATTAGAATACAGCTTACATCTATCATTTTATTCAAGTATGGGGAGCCATTTTTGTGCAATAGCATTAGGTAAATAATTCATTGATTGCTTTACGGCATTTTTTGATTTAGTTTCATCAAAATTTTCAAAACTAAGTATTTTACTCAGTATTTGTGCAACATCGCCTTCTTCAAAAAGGAATCCTGTTTCCTCTGTAATTATTTCTTTAGGACCAGAATGTTTTGGAGCAATAGGAATTAGTCCTTGAGCCATACTTTCTATAATAATTAGCCCAAATAGTTCTTCCCATTTGCGATTTCTTTTAGAATTTAACAAAGAGTATTCATGCTTGCCTAACTCTTTATTTAATGCCGCTTTATCACTCATATGCCCATGGTAGCTTATGTTTTCATGGGTGTCGGCATATTTTTTTACTAATTCTTCCTGTTTTCCTTTTCCAATAATGGTTAGAGATCCAGCAGGATGATTAGAAAAGAAAAGTAATAATTCTTCCAATCCTTTTTGCTCAACTAATCTACCAAGATATATAAAACTATTTCTTTTTCTATTGGATTTTATGTCTTGTGAAAATTCCTTGTCAATTGCATGATTAACTACACTTATTTTGTTTTCGTGTAGTTTATAATTTTCCTGTAACTGTGTTTTACTTTGAGTGGTTACAGCAAAAATATGTGTTACTTTTATTTCTAGAAAATCTTGCCATTCCTTAAATACTTTGGGGGAGTTCTTTTTTGTTTTTGGGTGAAAGCTTTTGTCCCAATAGGTCCAAGAGGTATGATAGTAAATTTTGTGCCTTTTTAGATAAAATAACACGAAACTTAGTTTGTTGTCAAAAGGAGCAATGCCGAGGACTACCTTTTTATCTTTTGTAAATAACAGGTTAATGAAAAAGGCAGTGTTTATTAGTTGTTTGTAGAATAGGTTAAAATTCAGTTTGAAAATAGATTTTATAGTTTTACTAAAAATCGAAAATTCTCGATGCTTGAGTTGTATGTTATTTTCTTGTAATAAGTAATCTAAACCGGTGTAGTGATTTTTTGCACCATTTTTATGAAGAATATAAACTGTTTTTTGACTCATTAACCTATGTGGATTTGTGTTTACAAATGTAGGAGATTAATTTGTTAAAAGGTAACTGATCATGGTAAATACCGAGTTTTTGGAACGAAGAAAAAAAGACCTCCGTAGATTTTTCCGTCTATTCTGGTTTTAATTTGAATATATTTGCGAAAATTAGAAAGCAAGAATTTTAGTTTTTGTTGCAGAGTAAATAATTGAGAAAATGCAAAAAAAGATCGAAATACATCCTAATTATAAAACGATAGGAGCGGAGCTAAAAAGCACCATATCTACCTTTGATTCTTATGAGGATATATTGGGAGATGGAGATCGGAATGTAATAAAAGTAGTCGGTTTAGGGACTAAAAAATACACGATTAAGTCATTTAAGATACCTAATTTTATTAATCAGGTAGTGTATCGATTTTTTCGAAAATCAAAGGCCGAACGATCGTATCAATATGCTAATAAATTATTAGAATTAGGGATAAACACACCCTTTCCTGTAGCATACCAGATAGAAGGGAGTTCTCTTTTATTCAAAAAAAGTTTTTATATCAGCGAGTTAGTGTCTTGTGATTTGACATACAGAGAACTTTCGTCAAATTTAGATCTGCCCAATCACGAAGATATGCTTCGTGCCTTTACCCGATTTACACATGATCTTCATAAAAACGGAATTAATTTTCTGGATCATTCGCCAGGCAATACGTTAATTAAGAAAGTTGGTAATGACTATGAATTTTATTTGGTAGATCTAAATCGAATGAACTTTGGTGAAATGGATTTTGAAACAAGGATAAAAAACTTTTCTAAGTTGACTATTCATGAATCCATTGTACGAGTTATGAGTAATGAGTATTCAAAATGTACGGGAGAGGATGAGAATACAATTTTTAATTTGATGTGGGCAGAAACACAAGAATTTCAAGAACGATTTTATCGTAAGAAACGTTGGAAAAATAGAATACTTTTCTGGAGGAAAAAATAGAAAAAGATGAAGCTAAAAGAACTACCAAAATCTTTATATCATACCCTTAGACTAAAATCTTTGTCAAGTACTACCTTGTCCAGTTATTCTGAAGAATCTGTTCCGGTAATAGTATCTTTAACAACAATTCCGTCTAGAATTAATAAAGTTGATATTACGATACGAAGTATTTTAATGCAGACTAAAAGGCCTAAAAAAGTGGTGCTTTGGCTTCCTGAATCTCTAAGAGGTAAGATACCTAAGAGTTTAGACTTACTGCAACAAGGAGTTTTTGAGATTAAGTTTTCGCATTTAACCTGTTCGCATAAAAAATTGATTCATAGTCTACAGGAATATCCAGATGATGTTATTGTTACCTGTGATGATGATTTTATTTATAATCAAAACTGGTTGGATTTTTTGTATAATCAGCACATCAAATATCCTAAGTCAATAGTAGCAAATCAGGCAAGAATGATCCGATATTCTAAAGAGGGAGATTTGTTACCCTATAAGAATTGGATATATGACAAAGACAAAGGTGCTTCTGATAAAAGCATTTTACCTATAGGAGCAAATGGTGTATTATACCCTCCAGGGGCATTGCATAAAGATGTTTTTGATGAAAATTTGTTTTTTAAATTAGCACCCAAAGCCGATGATCTATGGTTTAAGGCTATGGCTTTATTACAGCATACCGAAAGTAGGTTGTCAGATAAGATACCGCCAATTCCTATTCCCATAATGGGAACACAAAAAGTATCGCTAAAGAAAGAAAACATCGATAAAGGTAAGAATGTGATACAATGGAAAGCACTTCAGGATTATTTTAATCTTAAATTATAGTAATATACTATTTCATTAAGTTCGTAATATAGTTATTTAGCTTAGGGATAATTCGTTCTGGAGTTAATTCTTTATATAACTCGATTGACTTGTTTTTTAGTTTTTTATACGTAACTTCTTTGTAAATTTCTGGATTGTAGTCTATTAGATGTGTTGAGTCATGGTGTTTTCCGTCTTCAAACATATTCCAGACGTCTTTTCTGATCCAAGGAGAGAAAATGGTAAACGTATTTATATCAAGTGCTTTAGCCATATTAACAGCTCCACCCTCATTACCAATAAGCATGGTGCAGTGAGATAGAATACCAATAAATTCTCTTAGGTTTTTGCCGAAAACATTAAAATGAATATGTTTTTGGGTGGTTTTGTGGGTTAGGTCATAAATTTCTTTGGCCTCTCTTATTTGATTAGGGATGTAATTAAAAATGATATTTCCTTGAGTGATCAAGGCTATAAAATCAATAATTTTGGCCATGTATAGCGGAGGTAAAGATTTTTCTTTAGAGCTTCCTAAGACACTAATCATTATCAGCGGAGTTTTTGCATCTAGTTCATTGTATTGGAGATATTTTTTGGCAGATATTCGCTCTTCGTTTGTCAAAAATATCATCGGTCTGATGATGTTAGCTACAATATCTTCTTCTTTGTGTATTAGTCGTAATCTATTTTCTAAAGCGTTCCCTGCATTGGTAAGGGTAATTGGTTTTCTCTTTATGGTAGACGTGTAGAAAATACTGGTATACCATTTATAATATGATATTTTTTCATTGGCACCTGAGAATAAGGTGATGAGGTTACTCTCGGTTTTTCCGTATGCGTCAATAACCATTGTATAGTTTTTATTCCTTATCTTTTTTAGAAACTTGAAAAAGGATTGTTTACTATCCTTATACTCTTTTTCGAAAGGAATAATAGTGTCAATAAAAGGATTGTTTTTTATAACTGGGATCGTATTCGGGTATACCAAATAATCAATAATTGCTTCTGGGTATTTTTTTTTAAGGCCTTCGCAAAGGATTGAACTAAGTAGGACATCTCCTATCATTTTTTGTTGAATAACCAGTATACTATACATATATTTTTTTCGTTTCACTTAAAAAAGGTAAATTTAATTAATTATTAAGAAGGAAGGAGATAAACGATCTTTTGATTTTTTAGTTCTATATAAAATGTATTTCAACTATATTTGTACTCATGAGAACAATTGATACCTCGATAATAATAAGTACTTATAACTCACCGGATTGGTTAGAAAAGGTGTTGTATGGTTATAATTGTCAGGATTATAAAGGTTTTGAAATTGTTATTGCAGACGATGGCTCTAGAAATGATACGTTGCGATTAATTGCCAAAATGCGAAAAGAAGTGTTTTATCCTATAGTTCATGTATGGCATGAGGATAATGGATTTCAAAAATCTCAAATTCTGAATAAGGCAATCGAAAAATGTAGTACTTCGTATATCATTATGAGTGATGGTGATTGTATCCCCAGAAAAGATTTTGTATCTCATCATGTGGACAGAAGACAAAAGGGTTATTTTCTTTCTGGAGGATATTTTATGCTTCCAATGAATATTTCTAAGCTAATATCACAAGAAAATATTGAGGAAGGTCAATGCTTTGATGTTGATTGGTTAAAGGAGAATGGTTTAGGATCCTCTTTTAAAACAAAAAAACTTACTGCTAAGGGTCTCGAGGCGTCTTTGTTAAATGCTTTTACCCCGACGAATGCAAGTTGGAATGGTCATAACTCTTCTGGATGGAAAGAAGATATTCTTAAGGTAAATGGCTTTGATGAACGCATGCAATATGGTGGTCAGGATAGAGAATTAGGAGAACGATTGTTTAATCTAGGTATAAAAAGTAAACAGATTCGCTACCACGCTATATGTATACATTTGGATCATCCTCGTGGATATAAAAATCAAGAGTCTATTGATAAGAATTTGGCCATTAGAAAATCTACTAGGATTCACAAGAAAAAATGGACAGACCACGGGATCGTTAAAAATCCAGAATTTGATTTCCTTACTAATAATAAAGTGGGATAATATTCTTTTAGAATTATTTTAGTAAAAAATAAGGAGTTGAATAATTATAATCTTTAGTTTCTATTCTTTCGAAGTAACCAAAGTTTGACATATCTCATAAAAATAGCATAAGATTGTACGTATCCTATAACTAATCCAGGAACTCCATCCCTAAATCCACTTTGTAAAAAATAGTGTTTAAAGAACCCCCAAAATGGCTTTATTATAAAGTGATATGCTGTAAGTTTCTTTGTTTTTGTATCATAATCTTTTGCTTGCCAAGTTGCATATTTGTTTAATTTGGCAATATATGCATCAAAAGTAGTGTATGTATTATGATAGAATTTATTGGTAAGCATGCCTATTTTACCTTCGGTAATAATTTCTTCATGCACATGATTATTATCATATTTGCATTCGTCTCGATGAAATAATCGAATTACCTTGTCGTTTCGCCATCCACTGTAGTATATTCTTTCGCCCATAAAATGATTCATTCGCTTTATCCAATAAGCTACAAAACCGTCTTTACCTGGGTTTTTTAGAATAGTTAGTACTTCTTCTTTAAGTTCTGGTGTTACTCGTTCATCGGCATCAACCAACAGTATCCATTCATAGTTAGCTTGTGGGATTGCCCAGTTTTTTTGAACCGATGGATAATCAAATTCTCTTTTTATGATAAAGTCAGTATATTCTTTTGCGATATCAACTGTTTTATCCGTACTGTATGAATCAACTACCATAATTTCATCGGCAAAAGAAACAGATTCTAATACTCCTCTGATATTATGTTCTTCATTATAACAAGGGATGATCGCTGTAAGCTTTTCTCGATGTGAAGTTTTTTTTTCTATGACAGTTCGTTTTTTAAGATAAAAATTAAATGTTTTAGTTGATTCTGATAATGAGAGTAAAACTATAACTAAATTTAAGAAAAAAGTTTGGCGAATATATGGTTTTCCTAGGTGTTTAACAAAAAAACGCATGTGTTTTGCAAATTGAAAATACATGCGTTTTTTAAGATGAGCAGATAGTTAAACGGCTACATCATATTCTCTAAGAGCATCATTCAGAGAAGTTTTCTTATCAGTACTTTCTTTGCGTTTTCCTATAATTAATGCACAAGGAACGTTGTATTCTCCTGCAGCAAATTTTTTAGTATAACTTCCAGGTATAACTACAGAACCAGCGGGAACTAATCCTTTTCTTTCGATAGGAGTATCACCAGTAACATCAATTATTTTGGTTGAAGCAGTCAAAACAACATTGGCACCAAGTACAGCTTCTTTTTCTACTCGAACACCTTCTACAACAATACATCTCGATCCGATAAAAGCATTATCTTCAATAATAACGGGTGCTGCCTGCAGTGGTTCAAGAACACCACCAATACCGACACCGCCACTTAGATGTACATTTTTTCCGATTTGAGCGCAGCTACCCACAGTTGCCCATGTGTCAACCATAGTTCCCTCATCTACATACGCACCAATATTTACATAACTTGGCATTAGAATAGTACCAGGGGATATGTATGCTCCATGTCGCGCAACCGCATTTGGTACTACACGAATTCCTTTGGCCTCATATCCTTTTTTGAGTGGGATTTTGTCATGATATTCAAATATACCCGCTTCTAGTGTTTCCATTTTTTGAATAGGAAAATAGAGTACAACCCCTTTTTTTACCCATTCATTTACTTGCCACCCATCTGCAACAGGTTCAGCAACTCTAAGTTCACCTGCATCTAACAAATTAACAACTTCTCTTATTGCACTTTGCGTGTCTGATTCTTTTAAAAGAGCTCTGTTTTCCCAGGCCTTTTCTATGATTTCCTTTAGTTGGTCCATCGATTAAAAAATTTTGGTAAAGATAATAGCTTCCACATAAAAAAAGTATCAATTCTTGATGATTTAGGAAATCGATAATAAATAAGGTGTTTTTGTAATAATGTTATATTTTTGCAGAAAAATAGATATGGCAAGAATCATGGCAATAGATTATGGAGGTAAACGTTGTGGTGTAGCAATTACTGACGAATCTCAGATTATTGCTTCAGGATTAACAACAGTTGATACCAAGGATATTTTGTCGTGGTTACAAGAGTATGTGTCTAAAGAACAGGTTGAGCTTTTTGTTGTTGGTGAACCAAAAAGATTACATGGAGAGCCTTCAGAAAGCGAAAAGTTAATTCAGCCTTTTTTAGAAAAATTAAATAAATTAATTCCTGATATTCCGGTTAAAAGATTGGATGAACGTTTTACTTCAAAAATGGCATTTGATACTATGATAGCTAGTGGTATTTCAAAAAAGAAGAGAAGAGATAAAGCATTGGTTGATCAAATTAGTGCAACCATTATACTTCAGGATTATCTTTATAACCAATAATAAAATAAATAAGTAATATACTATATGATACTTCCCATTGTAGCATACGGAGATCCTGTACTAAAGAAAAAAGCAAAAATAATTGATGCAGTATATCCAAAACTGACAGAATTATTAGAAAACATGTTTGAAACCATGTATAATGCCCACGGAGTTGGATTAGCAGCTCCTCAGATAGGGTTGCCTATTCGATTATTTATTGTGGACACGAATCCTTTTTCTGAAGATGAGGAGTTGTCAGAAGAAGAAGCAAGTAAGCTTAAAGGGTTTAAAAAGGTGTTCATTAATGCTACTATTTTAGAAGAAACAGGAGAAGAATGGGCTTTTAGCGAAGGGTGTCTTAGTATTCCTGATGTTCGTGAAGATGTATTTAGAAAAGAAACGATTAAAATAAAATATGTTGACGAGAATTTTGTAGAACATATAGAAGTTTATAGTGGACTTATTGCAAGGGTTATTCAGCATGAATATGATCATATAGAAGGAGTTTTATTTACAGATAAACTTTCTACCCTGAAGAAAAGGTTGATAAAAGGGAAATTGATGAATATTTCTAAAGGAAAAATTAATTCAGAATATCGTATGCGTTTTCCTTTGGCAAAAAAAGGAAGATAAATGCCTTCATTTATTTTACAAATATTTATGTTCATTAATGCTTGATTTTTTAAAACGAACTACAGATATTTGCCAACTTTGAAAAGTATATATATGAGTTTAGATAAAATATTAGCAATATCCGGTAAGCCAGGTCTTTATGAATTGAAGACGCAAACACGTAGTGGTTTTTTGGCGGAATCTTTATTAGATGGAAAAAAAATATCGGTCAGTATAAGAAATAATGTAAGTGTATTAAGTGAAATTGCCATTTATACATTTACAGAAGAAGTGCCGTTGAGAGAAATATTTAAGAAGATTCATGAGAAAGAAGGAGGGGATCAGTCGATAAGCCATAAAGAATCTAAGAACAAACTAGAAACTTACTTTAGTGAAGTATTGCCTGATTATGATGAAGATAGAGTGTATGTTAGTGATATGAAGAAAGTCATTCAATGGTATAATATTTTACAGTCAAAAGGAATAACAGATTTTTCTGAACCAGAAGAAAAATCTTCTGAAGAAGAAGAATAAAAGTATAGCTTTTACTATCAAAATCCTGTCGAGAGACGGGATTTTGATTTTATTGCATCTATTTATTTCATTTTTAGTTTTTTAGCTCATACTGTCTTTGTTGATATCGTTAGAGCATTTTGATATAAAACATCGCGAAATAACTGTGTTTACAGTAGCTTAAGGATCTCATGAGGTTTCTTGTATATAAACCGAGATTGAGATATTAAAAGGATTATGAATAAGTTGTGTAATAATGATGCATTTTCGATGTACCATTACATGACTTCTTTGTATTTTTGGGCAAATTTTAATACAATCTTACAAATATTTAGTTTTCATGGCTAATACCAAATATATTTTTGTAACCGGAGGTGTATCTTCCTCTTTGGGGAAAGGAATTATTGCTGCTTCTTTGGCAAAACTTGTACAAGCAAGAGGATACAGAGTTACAATTCAAAAGCTGGATCCTTATATTAATGTTGATCCAGGAACCTTGAATCCATATGAGCATGGTGAATGCTATGTAACTGATGATGGTGCGGAGACAGATCTTGATTTAGGACATTATGAACGTTTTTTGAATACTCCAACTTCTCAAGCTAATAACGTTACAACTGGTAGGATTTATCAAAGTGTAATCGAAAAAGAACGCCGTGGAGAGTTTTTAGGAAAAACAGTTCAGGTCGTTCCTCATATCACAAATGAAATTAAGGAAAGAATTCAGATTTTAGGAAAGAGTGGAGATTATGATATAGTTATTACCGAAATAGGAGGAACCGTAGGTGATATAGAATCATTGCCATACATAGAAGCTGTTCGTCAATTAAAATGGGAATTAGGTGATACCAATGCTTTAGTAATTCATTTAACCTTAATACCTTATCTTTCTGCAGCAGGAGAACTAAAAACAAAACCAACACAGCATAGTGTAAAAACTTTGATGGAGAGCGGTATAAAAGCAGATATTTTAGTTTGCAGAACAGAGCATGAACTCTCTGATGATTTGCGAAGAAAATTAGCCCTGTTTTGTAATGTTAAACAAGAGGCAGTTATACAGTCTATTGACGCCTCTACAATTTATGATGTACCTAATTTAATGTTAGAAGAAGGACTGGATACGGTCGTTCTAAAACAATTAGTGCTGCGAGATGATGATCAACCAAATCTAGATAGTTGGAATAACTTTTTAGATCGACATAAAAACCCAAAACACGAAGTAACTGTTGGACTGATAGGAAAGTATGTTGAATTACAAGATTCTTATAAATCGATTCTTGAAGCGTTCATTCATGCCGGTGCAGAAAATGAAGTAAAGGTAAACGTAGTATCAATTCACTCAGAGTATATAAATGAAGATACTATAAAAAACAAAATAGCAAACTTAGACGGAGTTTTGGTGGCTCCTGGTTTTGGAGAACGAGGTATAGAAGGTAAAATAATGGCGGTGCAGTATGCCCGAGAAAACAAAGTACCATTTTTTGGGATCTGTTTAGGTATGCAAATGGCGGTTATTGAGTATTCGCGAAATGTATTAGGGCTTAAGGAGGCGTGTTCTGTTGAGGTAGATGAAGAGGCTTCTTATCCAGTTATTAATCTTATGGAAGAACAGAAAAATATTACTGAGATGGGAGGGACCATGCGATTAGGGGCCTGGGATTGCGAATTGACTGAAGGAAGTAAAGTTTTTGAAGCGTATAATGTTTCACATATCGCAGAACGTCATCGTCATCGTTATGAATATAATAATGCATACAAAGAGCAACTAGAGGATGCGGGACTTAAAACTACTGGGGTCAATCCAAAAACAGGATTGGTAGAAATTATAGAACTTCCTGACCATCCTTGGTTTGTTGGGGTACAATATCATCCGGAATATAAAAGTACAGTAGCTATGCCACATCCTTTATTTATTGCTTTTGTAAAAGCAGCTGTAGAATACTCAAAAAGTAAAAAAAGTGCCAAAGTGTCACAAGGATAGTAATTGGCGGGATAATTGAAATTGAATTATAATAAGTTTAGACATATAAAGTATTAGGTCCATTTTTTAATATGAACCAGGGTAATAAAATTCTTGTAAGTCTTTTGAAAAATAAATAAATATAAACAGATGAAAGCCTATCTGAATCCATCAGAAATAGGCTTTTTATACTTAAGTACATGGAAGAAAAGAAATTTGATCTGAATTCAATAATCGGATTTGCACTTATTTTTGGAATCATAGTTTGGATGTTTTATCTAAATCAGCCAACACCAGAAGAAATAGAGGCAGAAAAAGCTAAAAAAGAACAGGTAGCTGCGGACAAAAAAGTAGAAAAGGAAAATACCACTGATTTTGTAAGCGAAAGTGAAGCAATAGTGGTTAATCCTCAGGATTCAGTTGCCTTATTAAATGCAAAGTCTCAATTAGGAGCATTTGCTTATTCTGCTAGTTTGCCATCTGCAAAAGAGGAGTTTACTCTCATCGAAAACGAACTGTTAAGTCTTAAAGTAAGTAATAGAGGAGGATATATATCAGAAGCATTATTGAAAAATTTCAAGACATATGATTCTGTACCTTTATATCTTATTAAGGATGGAAAAAATGCTTCTTTCAATATAAATTTCGGAACAACAGATAATCGCATACTTAATACGAAAGATTTATTTTTTGAACCTGCAGTTAGCAAAAGTGGAGAGAATACAATTTTATCTATGAAGCTAAAGGTTTCTGATTCTAAATATTTAGAATATCGCTATGAGCTGAAGCCTAATGACTATATGCTTGATTTTACTGTTAGGTCTCAGGGATTACAGCAAGTTATTAATAGCAGTCAAACCGTGAACCTTGATTGGAAATTACAAGCAATACGACATGCAAAAAGTGCATCATATGAGAATCGTTATACAGATATTCATTATGAGTTTGATGGTGATAGAGATGATTTTACAGGCCAAGGAGAGTTCGATGATGAACAAGAAGATAATGTAAGTTGGATAGGATTTAAACAACATTTCTTTACTTCTATTTTGTTTACAGATACGCCATTTAAGACAGCATCCTTTACCTCAAAAAATATTGCAAGTACAACAGAACTTGATGATAAGGATATCAAAGTAACCAAAGAGTTTGCAGCATCTATGCCATTAGAGTTACAAGGGGGAGAATTAAATTATAACATGGATTGGTATTATGGTCCTACCGATTATGAGATTCTTAACGCATATGACCGTAACCTTGATGAAATTGTACCATTAGGATGGGGGATTTTTGGAGTTATTAACCGATATATATTTATACCATTTTTCGGATTCTTAAGTGGTTTTCTTCCTTATGGACTGGCAATTGTTGTTATGACTATTATTGTTCGTATCGTATTATCCCCTGTTACGTATAAGTCATATGTTTCTCAGGCCAAAATGAAAGTTTTAAGGCCAGAGATTACAGAAATTAACGAAAAGTATAAAGACAATGCCATGAAAAAGCAGCAGGAAACTATGGCGCTTTATGGTAAAGCAGGAGTGAACCCGATGAGTGGCTGCTTACCAGCATTAATGCAGATACCCGTCTTTTATGCCTTGTTTAACTTTTTTCCAAGTGCCTTTCAGTTACGACAAAAGAGTTTTTTGTGGGCAGATGATTTATCAAGTTACGATAATATAGCACAATTACCATTTACAATTCCATTTTATGGGGATCATGTTAGTTTGTTTCCAATATTAGCGTCTATAGCTATTTTTATATATATGACAATGACTACAGGTCAAACTATGCAGACACAGCAGCCGGGAATGCCAAATATGAAATTCATAATGTATCTTTCTCCGCTGATGATGTTATTCTTCTTTAATAATTATGCTAGTGGATTGTCACTGTATTATTTTATCTCCAACTTAATTACTATTGGTATTATGTTAGTAATCAAAAATGTGATTATAGATGAAGATAAAATTCATGCCAAAATTCAAGAGAATAAGAAGAAACCCAAGAAACAAGGGAAATTTCAGAAAAAAATGAAAGAATTAATGGAGCAAGCAGAAGAACAAAAAGCAAAAAAGAAATAAATCTTTTTGATATATTATAGAAAGAGCCCCTTTTTTAAGGGGCTTTTTTGCGTTTTATACCATAGTTTCATATTTTTAATTAACCATATTGGTATACTTTTTGAAAACTATATTCGTTGAATTAATCATCTAACGTATTATTTGTTTAGATTCTTTGAAAAAAAAGGAGATGTTTTTCAGAAAATCGAAAAGTTAAATGAACAAGTTATACGTCACGAATTTGTTATTTCTTATATAGGCAACACCTATAAAGAATAATAATAAAGGATATAAATTAAATAATAATTATGCGAAGTGTTTTTTTAATTTGTCTCATACATATTACAGGTTTTTCTGTTACGGCTCAAGAATATAATGCATTTGATGCTGAAGGAAAAAGACATGGAAAATGGCAGAAAAAATATGAAAACTCTGATCAACTGCGTTATGAAGGAACTTTTGAGCATGGAAAAGAAGTAGGTGAATTTAAGTTCTATAAACCTACAAATGGTGAGTTTCCCACAGCTATAAAATTTTACTCTAAAGATACGGATACGGTAAAAGTAAAATATTTCACAAAAAAAGGAAGGGTAATTAGTCAAGGTCAACTAATTAATAAAGATAGAGTAGGGACTTGGCAATACTATCATAATGAAGATAATAAGATTATGATGATTGAACAATATCAGTCAGGAAAGCTGCATGGTTATCAAAGAACCTATTTCAAGAACGGACAAATCACTGAGGATACACCGTATTACAATGGTAATAAGCATGGTAAAAGTATAATGTACTCAGATACAGGAGTAGTATTGAAAGAATTTATTTATGAACACGGTCAATTGCATGGTTTAACTAAGTATTATGATACAGATGGTACATTAATGATAGAAGGTAAATATAAAAGAGACAGAAAAGATAGTATCTGGAATTATTATACAAATGGAAAACTTACTGAACAAAAATTATTTCCTGTTTCAAAAAGAGGGTTGTAAAGCCTAGGGGTTTTATTCTCCTAAATGGTAAGTATACTTGATCAAAACACATTATTTATTGAATATTGTATTGAAAATAATAAGTAAAATACTTCTATTTTGCTTTTTGACAATGGTTACACAGATCGGCGGATTTGCACTGTTACTAAGTTTTTATATTAACAAAAAATTGAAAATTAGTTTTTTGGGTAGACCGCTCATTACTTTTGTAACAGTATACCTCATATTTTCATTGGTAATAGTGCCCATTGTAGCTCCGATTTTTGGAAGGGAGAAAGTAAAACATATCAATAACATTTATCCTGTAAATTATATGACGGTTTTGCTCAACAGAAACTATGTTAGGCCAGACCTAAACAAGATGTTACAAAATACGGCAAAAGAGTTAGAGAATACAGGGATATACATACACTACTTAGATGCAAACTTTCCATTCATGGACAGTTTTCCTCTTCTACCACATTTGAGCCATAGTGATGGTAAGAAAATAGATGTTAGTTTGATTTATGAAACTCCAGAAGGCATAATTTCTTCTTCTCAGAAATCAATGAGTGGTTACGGAGTTTTTGAACCTCCCAAAACTAAAGAGTTTAATCAGATAGCTATTTGTCTTAAAAATGGGTATCTTCAATATGACTTTCCTAAATATGTAACTTTCGGAAAAATAAATAAAAACCTTTCTTTTTCTGATGCAGGCACAAAAAGATTAATTCAAGGATTTTTGAAAAGTAATTTATTAGGTAAACTTTTTATTGAACCTCATTTAAAACAAAGACTTAGATTAAATAATACAAAAGTAAAATATCACGGTTGTCAAGCGGTGCGACATGATGACCATATTCACCTACAATTAAAATAGGAGTATACACCTTTATAAATAATGAGACGATGGTATAATAATTGCCATTTTTATCCCAAGAAGTAGTATTATCCTCGTATATCTAAACGTTGTAATAGGAGTTTGTAATAAGACTTAGTAATAGTGTAGATATAGCGATCAATAGTGTTTTCTTGTAGTTTTAAGCAATAATAAACTTTTTAAGGTATAATCCGGGTTTAAAATAAAACCATAAAATGATATGATCGAGGTACTCGTTTTATTCATTACTTTTGCAGGATAATTTAAAAGCAAAATCTGATAATATTATGTGTAAGTTGAATTTTCTTTTCTAGTTAGTTTAGAATATACATGGTATTAAAAAAAAGAAAGGATTTTTTTGATGAAAAGAGTAATTGTAGGTTTATCAGGAGGTGTTGATTCGAGTGTAGCCGCATATTTGTTAAAGAAGCAGGGATACGAAGTTATTGGGCTTTTTATGAAGAATTGGCATGATGATTCGGTAACTATATCAGATGAGTGCCCATGGTTAGATGATAGTAATGATGCATTATTGGTAGCCGAGAAATTAGGGATTCCTTTTCAGACAGTAGATCTCAGTGAGCAGTATAAAGAGCGTATTGTAGATTATATGTTTAATGAGTATGAAAAAGGAAGAACACCTAATCCCGATGTATTGTGCAATAGAGAAATTAAGTTTGATGTTTTTATGAAGATTGCACTTTCTTTGGGAGCAGATTACGTTGCAACAGGTCACTATTGTAGAAAAGATACCATTGTAAAAGAAGGAAAAGAAGTATATCGTTTACTAGAAGGAAAAGATCCTAATAAAGATCAATCGTATTTTTTATGTCAGCTATCGCAAGATCAACTTGCAAAAACACTCTTTCCTGTAGGTGAGTTGTTAAAACCAGAAGTACGTGATATTGCCAAAGAACAGGATCTGGTAACTGCTGATAAAAAGGATTCTCAAGGATTATGTTTTATCGGTAAGGTACGTTTGCCTGAATTTCTTCAGCAAAAATTAGAACCCAAAAAAGGGAACATTATAGAAATCCCTTCTTCTGAAGAAAAATATCAGCGTATAATGCCAGAATTTAGTTCTAAAAAAGAAGAATTAAAATTTCTGTCTAGAAAGTATACGTATAATGTGACCGAAGGCAAAATCGTAGGAAAACATCAGGGAGCACATTATTATACAAAAGGCCAAAGAAAAGGACTTGCTGTAGGAGGGACCCCTGAACCACTTTTTGTAATCGAAACTGATGTTACAACCAATACAATCTACACTGGCCAAGGAAAAACGCACCCCGGATTATACAGAAAAGCTTTGTTTATTGCCAATGACGAATTGCATTGGGTACGCGAAGATCTCATGATTGGTGTGGATCAAGAGCTTATTGTAAAAGCTAGAATTCGATATAGACAACCTTTAGATAATGCGATATTACATAGAGTAGATGCGGGAATGTATGTTGTTTTTCAGAATCATCAAAGTGCCATCACCGAAGGTCAATTTGTAGCTTGGTATATTGATGATGAATTAGTAGGGTCTGGTGTAATTTCGTAACTTGTCTATTATAGGATAACCTATAACACAAATAGTGTTTTTGAGTATTTAGAAAAGGAAAATAATGAATAAAATTAATGATCTTTTTGCTATTAAGTACCCAATAATTCAAGGCGGAATGATTTGGGCAAGCGGTTGGAGATTAGTCAGTGCAGTAAGTAATGCAGGAGGGTTAGGGCTTATTGGAGCAGGATCTATGTATCCAGATATTTTAAGAGAGCATATACAGAAATGTAAAAAAGCAACAGACAAACCATTTGGGGTAAATATCCCTATGTTATACCCTAATCTCGAAGAGATTATTCAAATTATTATTGAAGAGGATGTAAAAATAGTGTTTACGTCTGCAGGAAACCCTAAAACATATACTTCTTTTCTTAAAGAGAGAGGGATAATAGTGGTTCATGTGGTAAGTAGCTTAAAATTTGCACTCAAAGCCCAAGAAGCAGGTGTAGATGCTATTGTCGCCGAAGGTTTTGAAGCAGGGGGGCACAATGGTAGAGACGAGACGACAACATTGGCACTAATACCAATGATCAAAGAAAAAATTGATATCCCAATTATTGCCGCAGGAGGAATCGCAACAGGCGCTGCTATGTATGCTGTTATGGCGTTAGGAGCTAATGGTGTGCAAGTAGGTAGTCGATTTGTAGCTAGCGAAGAAGCATCGTCGCATATTGATTTTAAAAAAATGGTCGTAAACGCTAAAGAAGGAGATACGACATTAACTCTCAAAGAGCTAGCACCTGTACGCTTATTAAAAAACAAATTTTATCAAGATGTACATGAACTGTATGCTCAGGCTCCATCGGTAGAGGAATTAAAGGTATTACTTGGGCGAGCTAGAGCCAAAAGAGGAATGTTTGAAGGTGATCTTGATGAGGGAGAATTAGAAATAGGACAAGTATCTGGGTTGATTCATGATATTAAACCCGCTGCAGATATTGTTGATACAATGATCAATGAGTTTCTGGCTACGCAAAAAATGATGAAAGAAATCTCCATATAACTATACATATGAATTCTAGAAAAGAACAACTTATTGCAATAGATAGGTTATTAACGATTATGGACGAACTGAGAGCACAGTGTCCTTGGGATAAAAAGCAAACCTTACAATCGTTGAGGCACCTCACTATAGAAGAAACATATGAGTTGGGCGATGCAATTCTCGATAATGATCTTGAAGAAGTAAAAAAAGAATTAGGAGACCTTTTATTGCACATTGTGTTTTATTCAAAAATCGGGAGTGAAACAAAGGATTTTGATATAGCTGATGTTGCTAATGAGATTTGCGATAAGTTAGTTCATAGACACCCTCATATTTATGGTGATGTAAAAGTTGAAAATGAAGAAGAAGTAAAACGAAATTGGGAAAATTTAAAACTTAAAGAAGGAAAGAAGAGTGTTTTAGAAGGTGTGCCAAAATCATTACCTGCACTTGTAAAAGCAAGTAGAATACAGGATAAAGTGGCAGGCGTAGGGTTTGATTGGGAAGAACCCTATCAAGTGTTCGAAAAATTAAAGGAAGAACTTGATGAATTGCAACATGAGATAAAAGTACAGGATCAAGATAAAATTGAAGCAGAATTTGGAGATGTTCTTTTTTCTATGATTAATTATGCTCGTTTTTTAAAGATAAACCCTGAAGATGCCTTAGAACGTACGAACAAAAAATTTATAAAACGCTTTCAATATTTAGAACAAAAGGCAAAAGAAAATAATAAAAGTTTGCAGGATATGACGTTGAGAGAGATGGATGTTTTTTGGGAAGAAGCCAAAAAAATATAACGGGTTACTATCGTTATGAATATATTTTCAATATTGTATTTGTTCAATTGTTTTTACAAACTGGATTTAAGGTTTTATTAAGAAATGACTTTTTTAAGTTAAATCACAGTTCATAAATGCTGTTTTATCCTCGCTTTAGTATGGTTTTTACTTAACTAAAAAAATATTTTTGTCTCTCCAAAGTGTTGATTTTACTAAGTTTTTGGGTAAGATATTATCGGGAGACCCCCATTTGTAATGAATTTTTGAAAAACATATCGTAAATTAGTAAGTATAGTTATTTAAATATAATTATGGGGCTAATTCAAAAAATAGTAACGTCAATACCAGTATTGAGTATCCTTTTTTTATTCTTTTATCCTTCTATTGTCTATGGCAATAATGATGAATTGTATATAAGAAATCAGGATATAGATACCTATAACTCAATTTCTCAGAAAGAAGAGAATGAGCATATAAAGGAAGTAGGTTTTATCGACTCAAAAAACACTATCCAAAAATACCCAAAAAGTGCCGTAGTTGATTCAACTTTTATATTTAGGAAACTAGCACTAATGCATGCCAAAGAAAGAAAAGCCTCTTTAGCCTGTGCGTTTGCAGAAAAGTATGTCAAGTCTAGTTTAGATATTACTTTCGTTGATCATAGTTATTTTGACGAGATAAGTGGATCAAAACCATATAGAGCGTTGGCTAGTAAATATCTCAAAAAGTTTAGTATGTGGGCAGTGTTTTGCTTTTATGTTGCTTTTATTGGTATTTTTATAGCTGTTGTCTTAAATTTTAGAAAACGTGCGGACAAAGTTGCCAACTTTATAATGAGCGCCTTTGTATTACTTCACTCTTTTTTTATCATTCATATTGGCCTTTATTTAATGAATTATGGATACTATTTTCCGCATACCTACTATATGTCTACAGTATTCTCATTTTTATATGGTCCATTGGTTTATTTTTATTTTAAAAGAGTAACTGCTCAATATTGCTTCAAGTATTCTGATTTATGGCATTTATTTCCCACAGCACTGCTAGCTTTCTTACTCGTACCTATATATTTATTATCTGCAGAAGAAAAACTAAGGATACTTATTAATGGTGATAGACCTTATATAACCTTAATTATGCTAAGTAAGCTAGCGTCATTACTTGTGTATGGAATATTCGTGATTAGAATGTATCTGAAATATACTAAGAATACTATTTTTAGGTCAAAATTAAAGCATAATTGGCAAAGAAATATTGTAATATTTTGTTCCGTCTATGTGATTTCATATGCTATTTATACCGTGTTAATAATGCAACAGGTATTTAGTGGTTTTTTATTTTATACACAAGTTGTTTCAATGTCTTTATTGGTGCTTTATGTTGGTTATATGGCATTTGTGCAACCTTCGCTATTTGGAAATTTAAAAGTAATTGATTTCGAATCAAAGTCAAAAGAAGCTAAATATGAAAAATCAGGACTTACTCAAAGTCTATCACTAGAACTCAAAATAAAATTGCTGTATTTGCTTAATGAAAAGAAGATATATAAGCAAAATGACATAACGCTTCAGAGACTATCAGAAATGCTTGAAACGACACGCCATAATACATCACAGATTATTAACGAGCATTTTAACCTTAATTTTTTCGAATTGATTAACAAATACCGGATTGATGAGGCTAAAGAAATTTTGAAAGGAGAGAAATACAAAGGGTTTAATATCATAGATGTAGCGTATGAAGTAGGTTTTAATAACAAAGTCACTTTTAATAAATCCTTCAAGAAATACAATCAAATTACACCTTCTCAGTATTTGAAATTATACGTGGCATAGCTTAGCTCTTTACGTTCTAATAATATAGTTAAACTAATTAGTGTGTTGTTTCTATCAGTGTAAATAGGAGACGCAGAGTGGATAAATGCGATAATATTATCTAGTAAAAGCGAAGACTTTCTAGTTTTTTGATAGTATATAATTACCTGATATCTAGATTTCTTTTATCTCTTGTTATCTTCCTGTTTTGAGTGTTTATTAATATCCAGAGATTTTTGATTAAATAGTAATCGTCTGTTCCTTAATTGTTTTTATAAAGAAATAATCAAAAAATAATTATCCAAATCTCTAATTGAAAACTCTTCTCTTCCAGAGTTTTTATTCAAATTAGGGGTGGCTTCTATTACGGCATTCAAATGTTGAGCATTTTTCCATATCTCCTTCAAATTATCTACTCTGAAATATAAAATCAGTCCATTTCCTGCCATTTTCGGATTACTTAGGGTTGGGTGGTTGTGTTCTTCCCATTTATGTAAACAAAGAATGGTTGTTTCGTCTTGGTCTATTAATATTTCGAAGAAATCCCCTCCGTGATTACTTTTACACCCTAAAAGATTTTGGTACCACTTTGAACTTTTTTTAACATTGCTAACGCCGATTATAGGTTCTATTCTTATCATCTATTTACGTATTATCATCTGAATATTATTTCCACAAGTGTCATTAAAATTACAAATTTTATAGCATCCCTTTTAGGCAACTTTAAATGAATCTAGTATGAGTTTTTATAAGCCTTTCGTATACTAATTTGACTTTGTGATCATCAAATGAAGTATAGAGAATTCCTGCTTCTCAGAATACATCTTTATAAAAACTATAATGAATTGTAAAAGTCCTATTTTTTGGATTTTACTTTTGATTTTTTTAAGGCAGAATTAAAAACGGGTAGATTTTATTAAATCCTCTTTGATCAATGCCCGAATAATTTTGCGCGGATGAAATCGTATCCTTATTATTCTTCGTAAACATAAAATACATCATTTTCCTTTGAACGAAATCATAGTAAAGTAGCTTTGACTTTTCTGATGAGTAAATCTTCTTCGGCATGGGTAATAGATGATAGGGATTCCCCAGACTTCCTTATTCAGTACGTTTCTTTAGGCAATAATCACAAATAGGAAGGTGTGTTTGTTATTTCAACTAAAACTTTGTTTGAGTTTTTGAAAGCAGATTTTGAATTAGCCCTCAAGATATGTTAGCCTTCCTTTTGTGGTTTATAGAAATTATAGTGTTAATTTTTTAAACTTTTGCTTATGAAAATACAATATCACAAACTCTTATTGTTCCTTTTTTTTATATACAATATTACATTTTCTCAAGAAATGAATATATCAGGAACAGTCACTGATGACAAAGGGTTGCCCTTGCCAGGGGTTAATGTTCTTATAAAGAATAGTAATAAAGGAACGCAAACTAATTTTGACGGAAACTATAGCATAGCTGCGAGTAATGAAGATGTCCTTTCTTTTAGTTTTATAGGTTTTATAACCAAAGATGTAAAGGTCGGTGATAAGACTATTATTAATGTACAATTTACGGCTAGCGCTGCAGAATTAGATGAAGTCGTAATCATTGGGTTTGGTACAAGTACAGAAAGAAAATTAATCCAGAATATAGGAACAGTACGAACAGCTGCTATAGAAAATATTCCGGCTGTTACTGCACAGGAACTCTTGCAGGGACAAACCAGTGGAGTACAATTTACACAAAGTTCGGGGGTATTAGGAGCTGCGAATATAATTCGGGTAAGAGGAGTTGCTTCTCTTAATGGAGGGTCACAACCGTTGATTGTTATTGATGGGGTTCCTCTGAGTGATGATGTCAATACATTTAACGTAGGAGGAAATACAGGTCTAAATCCTATTTCAGATTTGAGTCCAGGAGATATAGCATCTTTCTCTGTACTAAAAGATGCTGCGGCAACAGCAATTTGGGGTTCTAGAGGAGCTAATGGGGTTGTCTTAATCAAAACAAAAATGGGAAGCATAAATACAGATACAAAAATCAATGCAGATGTATGGACCTCGTTTACTAATGTTACAGACTTGGTTGATATTTTAGATGTTAACGAATATGCGAAATATCGGTTTGAAAGAGGACTTGTAGGAGCAAGTGGTGGGATAAATGCTGTTTCCGATCTGCCTGCAGACGGTTCTGATTGGTTAGACTTGGCAACAAGAACCGGGTTTTCTCAAAATTATAATGTGTCTGCTCAAGGAGGAGGAAAAAAGACAAGCTTTTTCATAGGTACAGGATACTCAAGTTTAGAAGGCGGAATTGTTGGGAATAATCTAAGAAGAATTAGTGGAAGAGTTAATCTTAACCACACTGCCAATGAATGGCTAGATCTTGGTCTAAATCTATCTGTTACAAATACTTTAAATGATAGAGTCAATGTTGAAAATACAACCTTTGCGCCTTTAACTTCTTCATATTTGATAAGACCATTTATTCAGTCAAGAGATGAAGAAGGTAACTTTATTAATAATGATTTTATACAAAATATAGAAGCCATTGAGGCATTGCAAGAAAACTCTGCAGAAAGCACGCGGATTATAGGTAATATGAGCGCTACGATAAAGCTTACCGAAGAAATAGATTATAAAGGATCTTTTGGAATTGATAGAAGTCAAAATAATAATTTTCTAAGAATCCCAGAATTAATAGACCCTTCAGCCGACGGAGGAATAACCCCAGGAGGTAATGCCCAAAATTTTATGGCAAATGATAATAGGATTATCTCAGATCATACTTTGAGTTATAATACAACTTTTAATGATATTCATACTATCGGCGCTGTTGCAGGTTTGTCATATCAAGAAACAACGTTTAATACCATAAATGTAGCATCAGAGGATTTTCTTTCTGATGATTTGAGAAATGTGTCAAATGGTGCAGTTCCTACATTAACGGCACAATCAAGAGAAAAGAGAAGCTTATATGGAGCATTTGGTAGAATAAATTATGATTATAAGGGCAAGTATATTATAGAAGGATCTTTTAGAAGAGATGGTTTCTCAAGATTTGGGGTCAACAAAAGGTTTGGTAATTTTTGGTCATTAGCCGGAGGATGGTTAGTTTCTGAAGAATCATTTATGGAGGAGCTAGAAAATATAAGCCTTCTAAAACTAAGGGTGAGTTATGGTACTTCTGGGAATGACAGAATTGGCGGATCTTTTCCTTCTCAAGGGTTATTTGGTTCGGCAGTACCTTTGCTAACAGCAACCTATAATTATAATGGTAGCGGAGGTATAGCTCCGATTCAGCCCGTTAATCCTGATCTCACATATGAAGAAAGTGCAACGTTGGACGTAGGTTTAGAACTGGGACTTTTTAATAATCGCTTCAATCTTAATCTCAATTATTTCAAAAAAAATACCACGGACCTTTTATTACCAGTTCCTATTACAGAGATTACTGGTTTTGCTACAATTAATAAAAATGCAGGGGAGTTAGAGAATAGGGGTGTCGAAATAGGTTTGAATACAAAGAATGTTGTTACAGACAATTTTACCTGGTCAACAAATTTTAATATCTCGTTTGTGGATACAGAAGTGATTTCTCTGCCAGGAGCAAATGATTCTGATGAAGGAAAATTTATAGAAGCTGCAGGCGCAAGACAAAGAGCAATAGAAGGAGAATCTACGAATAACTTTTATCTAGTACGTTATGTCGGTGTGAATTCTCAGACCGGGGATGCAGAATATCTTGATAAGGACGGAAACACAACTACCTCACCAAATTTTGATACAGATAGAGTTATAGTAGGAGATGCATTACCTGATTTTTATGGCGGAATAACCAATACGTTTACCTACAAAAACTTTGACCTTAGTTTTTTGATGTCCTTTACATATGGAAATGATATTTTTCTTGATGGACTTCGATTTGTGGGTGCACCAGATAGAGTAGGTACCTTTAATCAGTCCTCTGATGTGCTTAATTATTGGCAACAACCTGGTGATAATGCCAAGTATCCGAGACTAGGGAGTGATACAGAAAGCTTATACAGGCAGGCTTCTTCGTTTCAATTGAGAGATGGTACTTTCTTAAGAATGAGAAACCTAACTTTTGGTTATACCTTGCCAAATAGTGTGTTTAAGAATAATAAAATTTTTAAAAAGCTTAGGATTTATGCTACTGGTAATAATTTATTTGTGATAAAAGGAGGAAGTAATATGGATGGTTTTGACCCAGAGGTTACTGATAATATTAACCCATTGATCCAAGGCGAAACTTTCTTTACTGCTCCGCAAGCAAGACAATTTTTGCTTGGGACACGAATTACATTTTAAACCCTAAATACATAAATAATGATGAAAACAATTTATAAAATATATAAAGTACTATTAATAGTAGGAGCTATGGGCATTTTATATAGCTGTGATGATGAGCTAGAGATTAATCCAGAAGATAGTCTAACAGAAGATAGTGCTTTTGAGTCAGAATTTGCTATCCGAGGAGTTACCAATGGACTTTATGGGCAAGCGAGAGAAGTTGATGCATTAAATGGTAATAGATATGCAATTTCTGGATTGCAATCTGATGAAATGACTTTTGTTGGTTCTTTTACTTCATTAGCCGATATATTCGAGTATGAGACGCAAGCTACAAATACCAATACACAAGAGTTTTGGGATGAAGGATATGAAATAATTAATAATGCTAATTTTTTAATTGCAAAAGTCCCTGATGCCGATATTGTTGATTTTACAGAGGAGGAGAAAGATGATATTATCGGTCAAGCCAAATTTATGAGAGCTATAATGTATTTTGAAATGTCACGTGTATATGCGCAACCATTTCAGTTACAGAATGGAAATAACTTATGTGTCCCAATTACTATTATACCTTTTGAATCAGGTGCTCCGGTTGAAGATTTTGAGTTATCGCGTTCTACATTAAATCAAGTACATACATTGATAATTGAAGATTTAGAAGATGCAATTACTTTATTACAAGAAAGTACCGATAATACAATTGCATCAAAAGGTGCTGCTCAAGCACTATTGGCTAGATTATATTTATATAGAGAAGAATGGACAGCGGCTGCAACCCTTGCCAATGAAGTAATTATTTCTGATTTATATGAGTTTTCTGATGATTATTCGTTTTATAAAACTGTATCTGATGAGAGTATATTTATTCTAGCAAATACAGCAACAGATGGAACGTTTGGGGGCACTAGTTTGCATAATTTTGCAAGTCCTTCTCCGGCGGGTAGAGGTGATTTATTTTATTCAGACTTTTTAGTATCTGCTTTAGAAAGCGGAATTCCCGATGTTACAAATACAGAAGGCAAAGACTTACGATTGATAGATCCTGTAATTATAGGTAATGATGCAAATGGGGTAGAAGAGGTGTTTCAGAATAAAATTAGTTCTACGGGCAATGATCCTTTACCCATTATCAGGATTACCGAAATGTATTTTATTCGAGCAGAAGCTAATTTGAGAGGTAATTTAACTATAGGTGATACCCCTTTAAATGATATTAATCGGATACGTTCAAGAGCTGGTCTTATTGATTTAACAGCAGTTACTTTAGACGATATTCTTGAAGAAAGATTAAAAGAATTTGCTAGCGAAGGACACAGAAGAATGGATTTGTTAAGAAATAGTAGAGGACTAAGACAAGCAGGAGATCCTGAGTTTTCTTCTGCTGTTTTTGGAGCGAATAAGACAATATTTCCTATTCCGGCAGGACAATTAGACGCTAATCCAGCACTTAATGGGCAGCAAAATCCCGGTTACTAGTGGTATAGGGAATTCTAAAAGAGTTTATTTTTTACACTCAGAACTAAAGTGATGGCTACTAGTTCTGAATGTAAAAAATATGGGGTATAAAAAAATATCGGATCCATAAGATCCGATATTTTTTATAGTTGTTTGATTTTTTTGAGTTTGGCTTTCCAAACATCTAGGTTGTCCTTGTGTTTTTGGATATTCTTTCGAACATCAATGACCATTGGGTTATCATCCTTCGCATTTTTGAAAAATTGAAGATTATTTTCTAATTGACGAATCTCACTGTTAACTTCTTCAATTTTTTTACGAATAAAAACTTGTTCATTTCTAAGTGCTCTGTCATCGCTTTGGTTTGACAAAGAATCTAGTTTGTTTTCGTATTTGATAAGTTCTGTTTCCTGACGATTAAGGTTGAGTTGCTGAAAAAGAGTGTCTAAAACTTTGTTGTATTCTGACTCAATATTTTTCTTTTTATAAGGAACTCTACCAAGGGTTTTCCAGATGGCAATATTTTCTTTTATAGTTGCCAAATCAGCTTGAGGATCACCAGATAATTCTAATTTTTTGAATGCTTCTATATGCTGTTGTTTCTTTTCTAGTGAAGCTTCTTCCTCTTTATTAGCTTCGTTTCTTTCTGCATGAATACGATCAAAGTAGGCATTACAAGCATCTTTAAACCTTTTCCAGATTTTGTCACTATCTTTTCTAGGTACGTGTCCGATCTTTTTCCAATCTGATTGGATTTTTTTCATGAGCGGAGTTGTAGTCACAAAATCGTCATTGTCCTTATTGTCTTCAGCAATTTTGATCAGTTCCATCTTTTTACTTAGATTTTCGAACTGATCCTTTTTAAGACTTTTATAGAATGCATTTTTATTTCGGTTAAAATCCCTTACTGAAGCTTTAAACTCACTCCAAGTTTGTTCATTTACATTTGAAGGTACTTTACCAGCTTTAAAAAATGCATCTCTGAGTACTTCAATATCTTTTATCTTTTGTTGCCAACCACTATGATTTTTAGGATGATCAGAGCTTACTTCAACAATTTTAGCAATAATTTCTTTTTTTACTTCTAAGTTTTTTTCTAAAACTTTTTCAAATTCTTTAAAATAGAGTTGACGATTTTCGTGTATTTGTTTTGTCAGTGCACTAAACTTTTCCCAGATAGGTTCTCTGTATTCTTTTGCTACAGGTCCCAGATCTTCTTTCCACATTTTATGTAGTAGTTGCAACTCTCTAAAAGCTCTGTTTACATCGGTTTCTTGGGCAAGTTCTGTGGCTCTTTCGAGAATCTTGAGCTTTTGTTCTAAATTATGTTTGAAATCTAAATCTCTAAATTCTCGATTTAGATGTAAGAAGTCATAAAAATTTTCGGTGTGATGGTGGTACGTATTCCAAACGGTATTATACTTGTCTCTAGGAATAGGACCAGCAGTTCTCCATCTTTCCTGAATACTCTTAAAATGGTTGTATGTAGTATTTATATTTTCATCGATATTGAGTAATCCTTTTAGCTCTTCAACCAACTCAAGTCTTCTCTTTAAATTTTCCTGAAGGTCTCTTTTTAGGTTTTGATAGTATGCATTACGCTTTTCTTTGTAATCAAAGTATACCGAATTAAATTCTTTCTTTATTGGTGTAGAGTAATAAAAATCAATGATGTCACCACCTTCTGCCAAAAACTCTTCCTTTTTTTCTTCTACTTCCTCATTAAATTTTTCAGTAAACTCATTCTTTATTTCTTCGACATGTTCTTTGATCGCCTGTATTTTCTCACTTTTAATTAATCCTCGAAGTTCGTTGATTAATTCTTCTTTGGTCATTGCATGATAGTCTTTCTTTTCGATATCATGTTTTTCCTGAGTACTTTCATCTTCGCTGTGTTCTGCTACGGCCTCGTTCATTTCTACCTGAATTTGATCATTTTGATCTATATCCTTTTCCTCGATCATTTCAGGTTTTTTTTCATCATCTTTAGACAGAATAGATGCTGGTATTGCAGTATCAACAACTTCTGGAGTATCTGAAGAATCTGTACTTTTTGTATCAGAAGCTATTACAGTGGTGTCCTCTTGTTCGGAATCTTTATCAGTAACAGTATCAATTGTAGTGTCGACTTGTATTTCTGACTCTGCTACAGTTAAACTATCAACATCAGTATTTTCTGAGTTGGTTTTTAACATTTCCGTCTTATTTTCTTTATTTCCATCTGTCTGAGACAGGTTATCACGTATTGACATTGTGTGGTTGTTTTTGTTTGTCACATCTAAGATACTAACATATTAGAGAACCTCAAAGTTATTAATACGTTTTAAGATTTTGTTAAACATACTAGAATCATAGGTTTACTTACGAAATTCTTGTTAAAATCATGTGTTCCATATTTCCCAGGATTTTTCTGCTTGTAGCACTAACATACGAGATCCATTAGAAATAGTAGCTCCTTTTTCTTTTCCTTTGCGTAAAAAAACCGTTTCATCGGGATTATAAATCAGATCGTATAAAACATGATTTTTGGTAATATACTCATATGGTATATCTGGAGAATCTTGTATGTTAGGAAAAGTTCCTAAAGGTGTACAGTTGATAATCAGTGTTGATGATTTTATAATATCTTCATCCAGATTTGTATAACTTAGTTGATTAACATCAGGATTGCGAGAAACAAAAGTGTAAGCGATATTTAGTTTGTTAAGAGAATAAGCAATGGCTTTTGATGCGCCTCCGGTCCCTAAAATCAATGCTTTTTTTATAGAATCGTTTAATAGTGGTTTTAGCGATTCTGTAAAACCATAATAGTCACTATTGTAGCCTCTTAGCTTTTGGTTTTTTTCAAACTTTATTGTGTTAACAGCTCCGATCTCTTTTGCAACAGGATCTAAATCATCCATATAAGGAATAACTTCTTCTTTATAAGGGATAGTAACATTGAGTCCCTTGACCTGCGAATTTGCTATAACTTTTTTTACATCTTCTATTTGTTTAAGATCAAAGTTATCGTACTGATAATCTAGATTCTCTTTTTCGAATTTGTTTGTAAAGTATCCTTTAGAAAAAGAATATCCAATATCTCTCCCGAGCAAGCCAAATTTTTTTTTCATTTTGATTTTTTTAACATTTTTTTTCCATACCATTCTAAGGCCAATACGATACTAATACCTATCAGGATATAAAAAATACCAATATAAGTTTCTGAAATGGTAAAATCAGGAAAATAACGATCGTAATTATCCAATATAGGATTTCCTAATGCATCACTAAGTTTTTTTCCTAAGATGTCTGTTTTGTAAATTTTATTTTTCCATGGCCAAACGACACCAAGAGATCCCGTAATAAAACCAATTATAATCGCAAAAGTAGCGCTTTTATAATTTTTTAAAACATATCCTAAAAAATGGGAAAGAGTCACAAGACCTGTCAATGATCCAAGACTGAATATTAGAAGAACTTGTAATAAACGAACTCTTTTCTCATCATAAATAAAGGAGAGATCCCATTGAATAATATCTGCTATCGTATCATAAAGAGCATTAACCGAATCTACTAATAGAAGTACATAATTGCCTAACAATATTAAAATGAATGATCCTGATAATCCTGGTAATGTCATCCCCGATACACCTATAATGCCACATACAAAAACAAACCAAAGGTTATCATTTTCTCTTGCCGGATCAAGAAGACTAATGGCAATGCCTATAACACATCCCAAAATAATTAGAAATATGTTTCTTCGACTCCAATCACTAAAGCCTTTTATGATATAGTAAATAGAGCCTATTATCATACCAAAGAACGCTGCCCATACATATAATTCATAATGAATAATCAGATAATCTAAAATCTTAGAAACACTGAAATAGCTAATAAGCATTCCTAATAATAAAAGCCCAAGAAATCGTGCATTGATATACCGCCAAAAGCTCTTAAATCTAAAATTTATAAAAAGCTTAAAAGCTTTTAGGTTTATTTTCTGTAATGAATAAATAAATTCTTCATAAAACCCAGCTACAAATGCAACAACACCTCCAGAAACCCCTGGTACCTTATTTGCAGCACCCATGGCAAGCCCTTTTATAACAAGAAAAAGTCTATCGGTAAAGGTTCGCGTGCTTTGTTGCATTTTTACTTATCTTTTTTCATAGAAAGGCGCTCTAATATAAAGATTACAAGAAAGCCAATGATCATAAAGAATAGTACCCATATTATTTTTGGGTCTTCACTATATTGGGTAGGTAAAATACTTTTTTCTATTAAAGGAACTTTTAATCCTTCAGAATTTGTTCTCCAGGATAATATTTTTTTCCATGGCCAAAGCTTATTTAATGAGCCTATCATAAACCCTGTAAGTACAGCCAATGTCATGTTTTTATGATTTTTAAACATCCAGTTTAAGACTTTAGAAAATAGTTTTAGACCTGCTATTGCTCCAATTGCGATGATGATGATTTTGTAAATGGCTTTCCATAAAATATCAAAATCCATTTGCAATACCCCTTCAAGCAATTGATTAAGAATGTTTATAAAAGATTGGTAAGCTCCCAAAATTAAAAGGATAAATGAACCAGAAACTCCTGGGAGTATCATCGCTATGATGGCAATAAAACCGCAAAAAAGTAAATACCAGTTACTATCAGGTGAAGCAAAAGGTTCTGCAATGGTTATAGCATATGAAATAACCACAGCAACTAAAACTCCTAGTATTATTTTGGGTTTCCAAGAAGTAATTTGTTTTCCGATAAATAGAATACTAGCAAGAACTAACCCGAAAAAAAAGGACCATAATAATAGCGCTTCGTTATGAAGTAGCCATTTTATAAGTTTAGATAGAGAAAGGATGCTTATGGCAATACCCAGAAAGAGAGCTGCCAGAAATGAAAGATTATATTTTTTCCAGGAAGCTAAGAAACCTTCATTTTTCCAAACAGAAAAGAAATTTAAATCCAAGGTATTAATGGTTTCGATTAGCTCTTCGTAAATCCCTGATATAAAAGCGATTGTTCCTCCTGAAACTCCAGGTACAACATCAGCTGCCCCCATAGCAAGTCCTTTTACGCTAATAAAGAGGTAGTCTTTGAGACTTCTTCTCATTCTTATTGTTTTTGATGTTTTTTAAGTCAAAACAAATGTATACATTTTTGTGCTTAAAAAAAGACATAATAAGTAAGTTGATCATGTCCTTAAGAATAATAAAAAAGTTTAGTAAGAAAGCGCTTATAGTTTAAACCTTCCTCATGTAATAGAATTTAGTTTTTTTAGGTTTTTAAAACGTACTAAAGACGGTTATTTCCTTGATTTTAATATAGTAGGGGCAATTAATTGATTACATCAAAAACTATAGGGGATCCCTATAGTTAGTGTAGTAGTTTTATGACAGAATAGATTTTTACGAAATAAATAGATAGTCTCAGGAGTATGCGCTTAAACTAGAATATGAATGGCGCTACTATTCATATTCTGAAATAATGTTTTTTACCATAGTAAGATTAAAAATCTTTTGAAATAATTCTTCTAATACTATATGGTATTCAAAATCAAGTTCTAAAGCTTTTCTGATATGGTATTCACCTTTTTCAAAATCTTGCATCTCATAATATAATCCCGCAAGTCTGAATTGAACTTCGGCATTGTCTGGATAGAACTCTATGGCTTGATGTAAGTTTTGTATGGCAGCATCAGACTCACCAATAAAGCGTAATATATCTGATCTGTTTAACCATGTTTCTATTTCGTAATTACCTAGTTCTAAAGCTTTTCTGTACCCTCGTTCTGCTTCCTCAAAAAACGAAAGTCTATTATTTATTTTTGCATATCGTTTCCAATATAGGACATTTTCACTGTCAATATTGATTGCTTTGTTAGTATAATATAGTGCTTTTTGATACTCACGCTTGCGCATATAAAAATCTGTAATGGCAATCCATCCCTTGTCAAGGAGTGGATCCTCATGTACGGTTTTAGAATAATGCTGAATTGCTAAATCATCATTTCCGAGTTTTTCATGACATTTTCCTATTCTTAAAAGAGCAAAAGAGGTTGGGTCATCTAATTCGAGTGTGATTCTATAGTTTTCTATAGCTTCATTATATCTTTTTAGTTTTTCAAGAACTTTCCCTTTTTCTAGATAGGCACCTATAAAATATTCGTCACTTATAATGGCAAAATCAAAAGAAGCTAATGCTTTTTCATATTCTTTTAGGTCAAAGTACTGTTTTCCTATTTGATGCCATGCAACCTCACAATATGGGTTTTTATTTAGGTACATATTGAGATACTCAATAGCCTCTTCATGTTCTTCAAGAAAATCAAAACAGTAAATAATGTTATATAGAGCCGAATAATCATGATCGTCTACTTCTAAACATTTCATGAAACTGATTTTTGCATTTTCAAAATCGTCCATAAACAGATATTCCATGCCTATTAGTGAATAGACATCTGCATCATCATTAGTATATGTTAATGCCATTGTTAATAGCTCTATGGCTTTAACATGATTATTTTGTTTTGAGAGAATATTGGCTTTCTGAATATAAATTTCTTCATTCTCTGGTTCTATTGCATACAATTGTGCCAATAAGGTATCTGCTTTATCCAAACGATTTTCAAAAACTAATACTTCGACTTGCAGTAGTTTGAGGTTAACCGAAGATGGATGTTGAGAAAGGCCCAAAGCAATTGCTTTTTTTGCCTTTGCAATTTTTCCATTCTCTAGATAATGATGAATAATAGATTCGAATTCGTCTGAATCAAAAAATTTAACATCATTAGATCTCAACATAGACTCATACCGAGTAATTGAGAAGTTATCGTCTTCTTCATGGTTAAATTTCATACACATTGATTATTGATGCTCAATAAATAGGTAAAAGAACATAAATACTCTCTTTTTGCTTTCCCCAACAAATTTAAGTACTTGGTAATTCCATTACTTAATTTATTTTGCATTATTGATTTCCTCAGTATTAAAATTACAAATGAAATTGTATCATTAAACTTCGCTCATCAATTGTTTTTAACAAACTAATTAACAAAATACGTACCATTATATTGTTAATGGTCATGAGTTTTACTTTTTAGGAAGCCTATTATATATAGTTAGTGGAAGAATACGTATATAAGTTACGATTTTTTTATGAGATAATCAATTCATATCCTTATTATCTATATTGTTTTGTATGTCATTTAATACTTCGAGAATGATTTGGCAGCCTTCTTTTATCTCATCTTCTGATATAGTTAATGGCGGTGTTATGCGCACTGCACAGGGTTCAAACAGTAACCAAAAAAGAATGAGTCCTTTTTCCTGACATTGTAAAATAATTTTATTTGCAACTTCTTCAGAAAATGTAATACAAGCTAACATGAGTCCTAATCCTCTAATTTCTTTTATTAAGGGATGTTTTAATCTAGAGCGTATTATTTTTTCTTTTCTTAACGCGGCTGCCATAACGTCACTTTCAGTAATCTCTTGTAGTGTTGCCAAAGCGGCAGCTGCAATTACTGGATTGCCACCAAAAGTAGTAATATGACCTAGTTTCGGATTATCTTTTAGTTGATTCATGAGTGATGACGAAGCAGTAAATGCCCCTATTGGCATTCCCCCACCCATTCCTTTGCCCATAACAATTATATCTGGTGTAATGTCATAATTTTGAAAACCAAATAGTTTCCCTGTTCTCCCGAATCCCGGTTGTATTTCGTCTAAAATTAGAAGTGCTCCAACATCAGTGCATCGTTTGCGTACTTTTTTTAAGTATTCATTTTTTGGCTCAATAAAACCGGCACCTCCTTGAATTGTTTCTAAAATGACTCCTGCAGTATTGGTTGTGATTTTTTCTAACTCTTTTTCTGAATTAAAAGTTATAAATGATACATCCGGAATCAAAGGCCTAAAAGCTTGCTTGCGTTCTTCATAGCCCATTACACTCATTGACCCCATTGTGTTACCATGATATGCTAGGTTTGCGGCGATAATTTGACTACGTCCTGTAGCTCTGCGCGCTAATTTTAACGATCCTTCAATTGCTTCTGTTCCTGAATTGGTTAAATATGTTTTTTCAAAATTTTGGGGGAGATTGTCAGCAAGTAGTTTGGTAAGTGCTACGGGTTGTTGCTGTATATATTCGCCATAAACCATTACATGCAAATACTTGTCTAGTTGCTGTTTTATAGCTTCTACAACCCTTGGGTGTCTGTGTCCTAAACTACATGCAGATACTCCGGCCACAAAATCAAGATATTTCTTACCCTTTTTAGAGTAAATATAGCTACCCTCTGCATGCGAAATTTCTAAGGCTAATGGATGCGGAGTCGTTTGCGCTTGATATGTAAAAAAATCTTGTTTCAAAAAAATAGAATATCAGTTTTTAAATAATATCATACCAAAGAAAAGGTACCTTTATGTTTAATTTTCTTTGGTCGTTCTTTTTATCGTGTCTGATTTGTTATATTGTATGGTGGTTACCGTAATACTATCTCTTTGATGTGCTGATCTATTTAAATCTGGATCAACAAAAGAACTTTTCTTTTTGTTTTTATTAATTTCGGTCTTGATTTTTTTATCAACTTCTGTAGGCAGTTCTTCATCGTCAGGACTGATATCTAATTCTTCATTGGTTTCTTTAAGTTCTGCATCTTTGAGTTCTTGGTCTAATAATCGCGAGCCTTCAGATTTATTCTCCTCAAGACGTTTTATAGTTTCCTCATCAAAGAAATCTGCTTCATCTTTGGGTAGGGGTATTCCCTTTATTTTAGTAAGTTGTGGAGGAGATTCGCCTCTAAAAAGATCAATTTTAGAATTAATCCGTTCTTCTCCGCGCCAGTTAAAACCTTTAAGTTCTCGAGCATTTTCTGGTAGATCACTTTCACGATATAAAGTACCTTCAATATTTTGATAGTAATATACGTCATCAATTTCTTGATCTGTAAGCAATAATTTGATTGAGCTAGAAAGTACTTTGTTAATCCCAATTAATTTTAGTTCTCCTTCACTTTCTCTTTGGTAAAATACAGTCTCTGTATTTTTATCAATATCTACCTGATAGATTTCGTTATCCTTAAATAGTCCATATAGTATTTGACCCTTTACTTGATTATACCCTAATTTTAATGTGTCCTCTTGTGCAAGAAAAGCATTTTGGTATACTACAAGAGAATCTAATTTTTCGGTTTCTGTATTCGAAATAATTTTTATGGTATCACCAGTCATTTGATTTCGTTGTGCCCATAAGATGGGGTTACCAATCATTTTTGTATATCCTGTAGTTTGATCGACATTAATAGAATCACTTTTGCCGCTCATGTTAATTTTATAGATGCGTACATCGTAGAAACCATTCATTATTCTATGATCAGGTTTCCCCGTGATTCTTAGGGTATCGCTATGAATAAATATAGAATCTTTTTCCTGTAGCGTTGCAGCTAATGCTCTTTTTGTAATAAAAACAGAGTCCTTATCTTTAAAAACTTCGGCATAATGTCCTGTAATAACAGAATTATTGGCGGTATCTAGTACTCTAATGTTGTTTGTTGCTGATGCGAACTGAGTGGTACTATTATAAAAAATACTATCTCCAAAAACCGTGCGATTGTCATAATCCATTCGAGCATTTTTAATGGCATATCCAGTTTTTACTTTTGTATCATAGAATCCGCGTTCGCAGTATAATGTGCTTTCTTTTCCTTTTACCGTTGATGGACCATATAAATATGCATGACCGTTTTCTGTATAGTAATCTAGTCTATCCGAGTCTACAGTATTTTCAGGATTTACGATCTTTACTTTTGTATTAAAAGAATATTGTCTTCGATCCATAAAATAGCGACCTATTTTACTAGTAAGGACATTATTGGCAGAGTCCTTTACGGTACCACCACTTCTATAGTATGCTTGCTGCTTAAGTCTGTCAAAAAATAAGGTGTCACTACGTAATGTATTAGAAGGAGTTTCCATAAATACATCATCACTAGCATATGCAAATTGAGTGTTCCCGTTGTATTCGGCATATTTGCTTGTCATAGTAAGTGTGTCTCCTTGCTTAATTACAACGTTACCAAGTGCTTTTACGAATTTATCTTCTCCATAATGAATCGCTTGATCACACCATATTTCGATTCCTTCATGTTCCATATAGACTTGTTTGTCTACTTTAGCAAGAATGGTAGCGTTAGGGAATCTGTTCTGGTCTTTTATCGTACGATCAGATTGTACCTTAATCTGTTTGCCTTCTTGAGCAAGAATTCCTGCACCAAATAAGAGTGCATATGTAATAAGGATTATATTTTTCAAGTAAATTAAATTTGTATGCAAAATAACGAAAATTGTGTCTAATGATTACAGCTTGAAGTTAAAATAAAATGCACTTCTGATTTAATGACCTTGAAATCTATTTTTTGTTGCATTTTGTTATTTAGAATGTAGAAAAGTCTGACACTAATAAAAAGATCAATCCAGATTATGTATTCGAACTTGGTAATAAAATTTTTGTTAGTACCAAAATAGGATGTTTTCTTCAATTTAAAATGAGGGCAGATATGGTTAATTGTACTATATGCAAAGCATAAAATTTTTATGATTGTTGAACGTAAAAATAGATTGTCTGGGCAAAGTCTTTATTTAACATTTGTTTCTAAGCAAGCAAGTGAATAAGTATTAACATAGACTTCTTTTCTTTTGAAAGGTCAAATAGATTTGTTTTATAAGATAAGTTGAGGTCAAAAAGATGTCATATATATTCTGGGTTTAACAACTCTAGTATTTTGGTTTTACAAAAAAACCTCAAGCCATGCTTGAGGTTTTTAATACATTAAGACATATATATCTATCTATGGATCGTTTGTGTTCTATCCGGTCCTACAGAAACTATTGTAATTGGTGTTTCTAATTCCTTTTCTAGAAATGCGATATAGTCATTTAGTTCTTTAGGTAATTCTGAAGCATCGCTCATACCTGTTAGATCCTCTGACCAGCCTTTCATTTCTGTATAAATAGGTGTTACATTCTCAGGTTCTATGTTGTATGGTAAATGAGTGATTTTTTTACCTTGATATTCATAAGCAGTACATACTTTTAGTGTTTTGAATCCGCTTAAGACATCTCCTTTCATCATCATAAGTTTTGTAACACCATTCACATGCACAGCATATTTTAGTGCAACAAGATCAAGCCATCCACAACGTCTTGGTCTTCCTGTAGTAGCCCCAAATTCGTTACCGACACGCGCCATTGTTTCTCCGTCATTATCAAATAACTCCGTAGGGAACGGTCCGCTTCCTACTCGTGTAGTGTATGCCTTAAAAATTCCGAAAACATCTTTGATTTTGTTTGGGGCAATTCCTAAACCTGTACATGCACCAGCTGCAGTAGTATTTGATGATGTCACAAAAGGATAGGTCCCAAAATCAATATCTAACAGAGACCCTTGTGCGCCTTCCGCAAGAATAGTTTTTCCTTCTCTCTGCGCTTGATGTAAATATTCTTCACTATCAATAAAAGTAAGTGTTTTTAATACTTTTACCGCTTCAAAAAATTCAGCTTCTAATTCTTCTAGATCGTATTCGATTTTTGCATCATAGAAATCAATCATTGCTTCATGCTTATTGGCAAGAGCACGATATCTTGTTTTCCAGTCACTTAATTCTAAATCGCCTATACGAATACCATTTCTACCGGTTTTGTCCATATATGTTGGACCGATACCTTTTAGAGTAGAACCAATTTTTGCTTTTCCTTTGGCAGCTTCAGAGGCAGCATCTAAAATTCTATGAGTAGGAAGAATTAGATGTGCTTTTCTAGAGATTAGTAGTTTGGATTTATAATCTAAATTGAATTGATTTAGGTTATCTAATTCTTTTTTAAAAATTACGGGATCAATTACAACACCGTTTCCAACCAAATTGATCGCCTTATCATGAAAAATTCCACTTGGGATCGTATGTAATACGTGTTTAATTCCGTCAAACTCAAGTGTGTGACCTGCATTTGGTCCTCCTTGAAATCGGGCAATGATATTATAATCTTTTGTAAGAACGTCTACAATTTTACCTTTACCTTCGTCTCCCCATTGAAGACCAAGTAATAAATTTACTGCCATTATTTATCTTGTTGATTAGTTGGTTTCTTTTTAGTACCATAGAAATATAAAGAGTGATTTGTAATATCAACATCAAAAATTTCCTCGATTGTTTTTTTTATAGATTGAATTCTTGGATCACAGAATTCTAATACTTCTCCAGAGTCAGTCAGTATAAGGTGGTCGTGCTGTCTGTCAAAATAAGATTTTTCGTATTGTGCTTGATTTTGCCCAAATTGGTGTTTTCTGACCAATTTACATTCTAACAGAAGTTCAATAGTGTTATACAAAGTAGCACGACTTACTCTATAGTTTTTGTTTTTCATTTTGATATACAATGATTCTATATCAAAATGTTCTTCACTGTCATAAATTTCTTGAAGTATAGCGTATCTTTCGGGTGTCTTTCTATGACCATTTTCTTCTAAGAAGCTGGTAAACACATTTTTAACGATTACCTGGTCGTTTTGTGTAGTTGTTTTAGTGCTCATACGTTTAAAAACGCAAAGTTACGCTATTTTTTATTAGCTCCCTAACCCCCCAAAGAGAGAATTGAATTAAGTACCGTTTTTTTAGTTCTTTTTCTGTTTTTGTCAAAATGTCGACGGTAGAATTCCTAATATCTAAATATAAAATTTAATTCTATCGAATAAGTTGTTATTACTAGATCAAAGTAAACTATTCTCTAACAACTTTGTCAATACCACTAATTTTCGAAAGATTTTTCATAACGGTTTTTAGGGTGTCTTTGTTCTTAACACCAACGGTTATTTTTCCGGTAAAAACACCATCATCTGTATCAAAATTCATATTATACATGGCTAGATGCATATTGTTGGATATGATTTGTGTAACTTCATTAACCACCCCAATATTATCGATACCATTTAGCCTGATTACGGCCTTAAATTCTTCTTGACTTGAATCTATCCATTTTGCAACTATAATACGATATGCATAGTTGCTTTGTAGTTGTAATGCATTAGGACAGTTATTTTTGTGTACCTTGATTCCCTCATTAACAGTTATAAAACCAAATACTTCATCTCCCGGTATAGGGTTACAACAATTTGATAGCTTATACTCTAGTTTTTCTGAGTCTTTTCCAAAAACTAGCAGGTCATATTTGGATGTAATTTCTTCTTTGTTAATATCCTTTACGTTGCCTCGTCGAATTCGATTTTTGATAAAATTCATAAAGACATTACTTCGGGTAGTAGCGAAATCTTTAATTTTTTGATTATCAATCGTACCAATACCGACTCGATAAAATAAGTCAAGACTTGTTTTGAGTTTAAAATATAGCACAAGTTCGTTTACTACTTTTTCACTCATTGTTATTTTTTGAGAACGAAGCTTACGTTTCAATATAACTTTTCCTTCTTCTGCGATTTGTTTCTTTTCATCACGTAAGGCTGACTTTATTTTTGCTCTAGCTCTAGCTGTTGTAGAATAGTCTAACCAGTTAGAGGAGGGTTTTGATTTAGTAGATGTTATTATTTCTACCTGATCTCCGCTTTTGAGTTCCTGACTCAAAGGGACTAATTTGCCATTAACTCTGGCTCCTCGTGTTCTTAACCCTATCTCGGTATGTACACTAAAACCAAAATCTAGAGCTGTTGCTCCTTTTGGTAATGATTTTAGATCCCCTTCTGGAGTAAATACAAATATTTCTTTGGCATATAAGTTTAATTTGAATTCTTCTACAAAATCAACCGCATTAGATTCTGAATTTTCAAGAGCTTCTTGTAATCGGTTTAACCAGCCATCGAGACCTTGATCTTGTTTCTCTTCTGTATTTTTGTATTTGTAGTGTGCGGCATACCCTTTCTCTGCGACTTCATGCATACGTTCACTGCGTATCTGGACTTCTACCCATTTACTATCGGGACCTATAACTGTAATATGTAATGCTTCATAGCCTGTAGATTTAGGTTGAGAAATCCAATCTCTCAATCTTATAGGATTGGGTCTAAAATAATCGGTTACTACGGTATAAATTTTCCAGGCAATAAATTTTTCATTTTCAAGATCAGATTTGTAAATAATCCTTATGGCAAACTTATCGTATACTTCATCGAATGATATGTTTTGTTTAACCATTTTTCTGCGGATTGAGAAAATGGATTTCGGTCTCCCTTTTATATCATAATTTAATCCTTCTTTATCAAGACCTTCTCTAATTTGATCAGAAAATCTCTTAATATAAGCATCTTGCTCTTCTTTACTTTCTTTGATTTTTTCAAGAATATCTTTGTATACCTCTGGCTCGGTATATTTTAATCCTAGATCTTCTAATTCTGTTTTGATGTTATACAAGCCAATTCTATGGGCAAGAGGGGCATATATGTACAACGTTTCGGAGGCAATTTTTACTTGTTTGTCAGAGCGCATTGCGTCCATTGTCTGCATATTATGCAGGCGATCAGCGATCTTAATAATGATAACTCTAACATCATCATTAAGTGTAAGCAGCATTTTTCTGAAGTTCTCTGCTTGTAGCGATATATCCCTATCTTTTTTTAGAGATGAAATTTTGGTGAGTCCATCAACAATGCGTGCTATGGTTTCTCCAAAAATCTGTTCAAGATCTACTAGTGTATATTCTGTGTCTTCGACGACATCATGCAATAGTGCAGCGGCAATAGATGTGGCATCTAAACCAATCTCGCTAGCAACAATTTTTGCTACGGCAATTGGATGAAAGATATAAGCTTCTCCGCTTTTGCGTCGTTGGTTTTTATGTGCATCTACAGCGATGTCAAAAGCTTGTCGAATAAGTTTTTGGTCCTCCTTACTCAGATCCCTATAACTAATACGAAGCAACTCTTTATATTGCTTGGCAATTTTCTTGTTTTCTTCGTCTATAGCAGCTTCGGTCATAACATAACGTATTTTAAGAAAGCCCTATTTTGATTATGTAATATAATATTCCCCAGTTTATTAACGAGATTTTGGTATATAGTAGATACGAAATCATTCATCAATAAGTATTAAAAATACAATTAAGAAATGTAACCACCAAGTCTTAAGCAATGGATTTACTCACGGAGTTTTTTAATCCTTTGTAAAAGAGTAGGGTGTGAGTAGTGAATGTATACCATTGCGGGATGAGGTGTTAGGTTACTCAAGTTATTTTTAGATAATTTTTTTAGACTATTAATTAAAGCTTCCCCGTCATAAGTTTTTTTAGCATAATTGTCTGCCTGGTATTCAAAAATTCTGGATACTACATTCATAATTAATCCGGTTACTTCAGAAATGGGACTATATAAAATTCCAAAAGCAATAAGTCCTATATGGAAAGAAGGTACAGTAATACCAAGTGCTTCTGATAGTAACGGATTTGCTATAAATAAAGATAAAAACCAAAGGGTTAATCCTGTAAGACCGACAGATAGGAGCAGATTAAAAATCACATGTCTTTTTTTATAATGCCCAACTTCATGAGCTAGAACAGCAACAATTTCTTCTTTACTTAAGTCCTTAATCAACGTATCATATAATGTAATTCTTTTCTCGTTACCAATACCAGAAAAATAGGCATTAGCTTTGGTACTTCTTTTAGAGCCATCAATTACAAAAACATCTTTTAGCTGAAAACCAACTTTTTTGGAGTACGCTTCTATGGTATCTCTTAATTCGCCAGGCTCTAATGGTGTTTGCTTATTGAATATCGGCACAATCAGTTTGGCGTAAAACATATTCATCATCAGTGTGAATAGAGACACTAATACCCATGCGTACACCCAAAATGTTCTTCCTGTGAGTTCATAAAACCAGATAATTATAGCCAATAATCCTCCTCCTACAATCATCATCATGATTAGACTTTTTATCTTATCGATAAAAAAAGTTTTTACAGTAGTTTTATTAAAACCAAATTTTTCTTCGATTACAAAAATTTTATAATAGGCGGCTGGGGTAGACATAATATCACTACCAATCATAATTATTCCGAAAAAAATAAGACCAACCAAGATAGAATTATTAGATATACTTCGTGCTAAGTTGTCAATCAATGCGAAACCGTCTAAAAAGAAAAACAAGAGCATTATCACTAAGGATACAGTAGATGAAACAAGCTTAAAATTAAAATTTGCTTTTTTGTAGTCAATAGACTTTTGATATTCGTCATCGGGATAGACATCCTCGAGTTCCTCAGGAATTGTATTATTATAATGTCTTGCATTAAGAATGTCTAAAAGCGAATCAATAAGAAAAACAATTACAATAATTGCAATCAGTAAGTAAAATAAGGAATTGGGGGTCATTAGTTTATTGCGGTTAAAGAGTCAAACATTTGGGGTCAGGATTAATTTAGCAGAGTGTAAGTTAATGATTTTTAATTTGTTTTATGTTTTTTGTGTTGTTTTGCAACTTTTCTTACTAAAAGTCTCGTTGTCTTTTTGCTTCAAAAATGAGGATTCCTGCAGCTACAGAAACATTCATTGAATCAATTACTCCACTCATTGGTATTTTAATGTTTTGATTTGTGTTAGACAAAAATGTATTGCTCAAACCAGTGGCTTCAGTACCAACGATAATAGCGGTTGGTTTAGTATAATCTTGGGTGTTATAATTTACTGAGGCCTCTAAAGCGGCTCCATACATTGCAATGTTTTTTTGTTTAAGAAAGTCTATGATTTCTTGGGTGGATCCTGTTGCCACAGTATTTGTAAAAATACAACCCACGCTTGATCGAATTACATTTGGATTAAATAAATCTGTTTTTGGGTTGGCAATAAGTACAGCATCTAGTTGAGCGGCATCTGCAGTTCTAAGCAAAGCGCCAATATTACCTGGTTTTTCAGGAGCTTCGGCAACGAGAATAAGTGGGTTTTTTGATGGTAATTCTAGATTTTTTATATCAATATTTTTAGATTTCACTACAGCTATTAGGCCTTCTGTGGTTGATCTATATGCTATTTTTTGATATATTTCAGGGGTAACTTCAAATACAGAAATTTGAACTTTTGACTTTTTGATTAGTTCCAAAATTTCTGATTCTGGTATAATGGATGAACAATAGTATACCTGTGTTATTGTATAGTTGCCATGAATGGCCAAAGTAAGTTCTCGTCTACCCTCAATAATAAAACTTTTTTCTTTTTTACGTACTCTAGATTTTTCTTTAAGTTGAAAAAGAAGTTTTATTTTTTCATTTTGAATGCTTTTTATCTGATGCTGCATGTAGACAAAGATATAATAATAGCAAGGAAAAGACTGTTTTTTTTAAGAGTTTGTCGATGATAATTCTTTGATAGCCTCTTCGATTTCTTTTAAGATTTGAAGATAAGAATCATCTAATTGACTAAAGTATTGATGAAGGGTTTCATGCTTGTCTTTTTCAGTGCAAAAATTTTCAATTCTTTCTAAAATACTACTTTCATTTTGCAATCCAATAGTTCTAAAACTGGACTTAAGCTTGTGGGCCAACCCCTTTGTTGTATTTAGATCAGATTCTGATATGGCTTTTTTTAGTTTCTCGTAATCTTTTGGGGTCTCTTCGATGAACATTTCAAGAACACTTTGAATAGTTTCTTTATCATTGTCAAAGGTCTTTCTTAAAAACGATAGGTCACAAAGTAGATTACTATTCGATATAAGGTTTATGTTAGAAGTATTATCAATAGGATATGCTTTATTAGAAAGGTTGTTTGTTAATTCTTTATCAAGTATCGATAGCAATAATTCTTCAAGGGCTTGTTCGCTTATTGGTTTCGTAAGATAAAAATTCATACCTGACTCAATTGCTTTCTTTTTTGATTCCGGGAAAACGTCTGCAGAGCACGCAATTATAGGTATTTGGTTAATGCTTAAGTTGCTTGATTTTCTAATTTCTAGAGCCGTCTCAGGTCCATCCATAACAGGCATATGCATATCCATAAGGATAAGGTTGTATGTATGATCTTTTAGTTTTTCTAATGCGATTTTTCCATTGTCGGCGGTATCAACTTCGATGTTCCAATTCGATAATAATTGTTGAATAAAGAATTGATTCATTTTATTATCCTCGACCACTAATATTTTAACTCCAGATAAATTGTCTGTTTTTTTTATAGAAAGTGCATCTGTATTAATATCAACCGATTTAAAGTCACTTTTACTGTATTGAATAGAAAAATCAAAAGACGATCCTTTACCTAATTTGCTTTGAGCGTTAAGATTTCCTCCCTGAATTTCGATAAGCTGTTTAGATATTGATAGTCCAAGTCCAGTTCCTTCAATTTTATTTTTTCCTGGTTTGTGAACTTGATAAAAGCTTTCGAATATATTTATTAGTTTATCATCGGGAATACCAACACCCGTATCTTTTACCAAAAAATTAATAGTGATATCTGTATCCTCAATTTTTTTGGCTACTACTTGTAAGGTTATTTTACCTGATTGAGTAAATTTTATGGCATTACCAATTAAGTTAATTAGAATTTGATTGAGCCTTAATTGATCTCCGACTATAAATTTCGGAATTACTGGGTCAATTTCAGTAATAAATTTTAAGCCTTTTTCTTCTGCTTTGATCTTAAAACCTCTCGAGATATTGTTTATTAATCTAAATATGTTGAAATCGGTATTATGAATTGTAAGTTTTCCTGCTTCAATTTTAGAGAAGTCTAGAATATCATTAATTAGTATTAATAGATTTTCTGCAGAGAACTGTATTCCGTTTAGATTATTTTTGTCAATTTCTGGATTACTAAAATCACTTTTTTGTAGAATACCAGTTAACCCAAGAATAACATTTAGAGGAGTTCTAATTTCATGACTCATATTCGATAAGAATACCGATTTTGCTTTTGCAGATTTTTCAGCAATTACTTTGGCTTCTCGAATTTCGTTATCTCTTGTTTTTCTATTTGTAATATCTCTAAAAAAGGCATTAAAGAGATAGTCTCCCTTAGATTTTATAGCAATAATTGTAAGTTCGACATAAACAATTGAGCCGTTTCTTCTATTAACCGAAGTCTCTACTCTTTTATTGATTAAATCATCCTTACCATTGTTTATATAGTTGTTAAAACTTCTTTTGAGTTCTTCTCTAAGCTTTCTAGGAACCAAAGGGTAGATGCTATGACCAATAGTTTCTTCTCTTTGTAGTTCTAAGATTTGTTCAGCTTTATTATTCCAGTTCAGCACTATACCATCACTGTTGACTAGAATTATACCATCCATGGCCGTTTCTAGGATAGTAGTATTAAGGTGTTCACTATGTTTTAATTCATCTTCTACCTTTTTTCTTCCAACAACTTCTTTAGTCAGTCGTTCATTTATTTCTTCTAAACTATAAAGTTGTTTTTGAAGCATCTTAAGCATCTGTTGCTTACTGGGGAAATTTATAAGATCTTTAGCCAGAATTTCTTCTGGTATTACATTTAATATAGTCGTGAATGAATCTAAAAGATGATATGACTGAAAGTGTTTTTTGTAAATGAGTAAATATATATTTGTTATTGCATTTATTCCTAGGCTGTCTTTAATTTTATTGAAAATTTCATTAGAGAAATCTAATAGCTTTTTTCGTTCTTTTATTAAGTCTATTTCTTGTGGTTTTGGGTCATCACTGAGATATTTTTTTATACTTATAACTTTAGGGTCATTGTTAACTCCCATAAGTTCGGATGATTTGTTTAAGACCTGAAATAAGAAAAACTTACAGATTAATAACTCTTGTTCGGGAAGTGAGGTAAATATTAGTCTAATGTTTTTGAATTCTTTTATGAAAGGATACTTTTCTAAAAGTTCTGTTCTTATGGATTGAGCACTTAAGAAATTGATTTTATTTTTTTCTGTAATATGTTTTTCTACGTGCAGGTATATTTCTGGAAGAGATTCTATTTTTTTAGTTCCAGGTAACTGTTTGAAATTTTTGATTTTTACTTTTAAATCTGAAGCATTTACGGGTATGTCAATTTTGTTCCATAAAAAGTCAATAAGATCAATAATTTCTTGTTCTTCTTGGGTCTCTACAGAAGGGACTTTGATAGGTTTTAATATTCTCTTAAACCAATTTCTACTCATTAATGATTCATATTTTACTGGCTTTGTATATTTTGTAAAACCCTATTGCTGACAATGCCCAGGTTAAAATTAGGGCGACAAACCATATATAGTTGCCTATGGTATCTCCGAATAAAGTTTTGAATACGCTGTAATTAAAAATATGAGCAATTTGCATATGTAGATGCCCAAGAGCCATAACAACAAAACCCCATGCTAAAAGCGTCATTCCTGACCCAAATTTTCCTCCTTTTAGTCGAGTTGCAGTCAAAAAACTAAAAATAAGTGCTATTGCAAGAAAAGGCATTTCTAAAAGCCCAAAAATTTGTTCTGCATCAAATGTACTTTTATGAAGTGCACTGTGTTCCTGAGCGATTAGTATTTGACCACTAAAAAGCAATCCCAAAATAAGTGTAAAAAGGTTTTTTTTCATAACCAAATGAGTTTTGCTAAAAGTAATGAAAAAATACGGTATACAGGTGTTTTTTATAGGTAAAGTGCAGTTTTTGACGATAAAGTGTGGGTTTAAGGTTGGTTGGAAATAAAAAATCCCGCTCTAATTGAGCGGGATTTTTTGTAAGTGAGATTGTATTATTTTTTAAATAATGTTATTTAACTTTTTCTACAATTGCTTGAAAAGCTTCTGGATTATTCATCGCTAAATCAGCAAGAACTTTTCTGTTAAGTTCAATGTTATTAGCTTTGATTTTACCCATAAATTGAGAATAAGACATTCCGTATAATCTGGCACCCGCATTAATACGAGTAATCCATAATGCACGGAAAGTTCTCTTTTTATTTCTACGGTCTCTATACGAGTATTGCATCGCTTTATCTACCGCATTTTTTGCTACTGTCCAAACGTTTTTACGTCTTCCGAAGTAACCTTTTGCTTGCTTAAGAACTTTTTTTCTTCTAGCTCTTTTTGCAACTGAATTTACTGATCTTGGCATTTCTTTAAATTTTTTAGTAGTAGGCGATACGATTTTGTATACTTAGTCAATCATTTTTTAATATAAAATCTCAAAAAATATTTTGGCCTAACTCCTGGGTTTATAATAATTTTAACCTGATTAAAAAAGTCTTACTTTAAACGTAATTGTTCTTTAATACTATTTTCATCGCTTTTGTGCACTAATGTTGAGTGCGTTAAAGCAAGCTTACGCTTTTTAGATTTTTTTGTCAAAATATGACTCTTAAATGCGTGCTTTCTTTTTAATTTACCTGTACCTGTAAGCTTAAAACGCTTTTTAGCACTGGATTTTGTTTTCATTTTAGGCATTGTATCCTTGTTTTAATTATCTCACTTATTTTTTTATAAATCCTTACTTAAAGAATTTACTTTTATTTTTTTGGAGCAATGAACATTATCATTCGCTTACCTTCAAGTTTTGGCATTTGTTCAACTTTACCATAGTCTTCTAGCTCTTGAGCCAGTCTAAGAAGTAAGATTTGTCCCTGATCTTTATATATGATAGAACGTCCTTTGAAAAATACATATGCCTTAAGTTTAGAGCCTTCACTCAAAAATTTGATAGCATGTTTTTTCTTAAACTCATAATCGTGCTCATCAGTATTAGGACCAAATCGTATTTCTTTAATCGTAACCTTAGTAGCCTTAGATTTTAAAGCTTTGTCTCTTTTCTTCTGTTCATAAAGGAATTTCTTATAATCCATTATTTTACAAACAGGAGGAATTGCCTTGGGAGAAATCTCCACAAGGTCTAGTTCTTGCTCTTCGGCGAGTGTCAGTGCTTTCTTAGTTGGATAAACACCAACTTCTACATTATCGCCAACAAGACGTACTTCATCAACCCTAATTTTATGATTGATTCTGTGAGCATCTTCTTTGATTACTCTTAATGGTTTCTGAGACCTTCTTCTTCTTATTGCTATGACTTAAAATTTTAAATTAAACTTAATTATTTTTTACCCGTTAAAAGGTTTTAATGTTTTATTAATTTCCTCTTTTATTATTTTTGAAAACTCTTCAATTGATACTGCACCTAAATCTTCACCTCCATGTTTCCGAACAGATATTGTATCATTTTGTTCTTCTTGCTCCCCTACGATTATAATGTAAGGAATTTTTTTCATTTCTGCCTCTCTTATTTTTTTACCTATAGTTTCATTTCTATCATCGGCAAGGGCGCGAATTTCGTTATTTTCTAACAAATTTAAAACTTTTTCAGCGTATTTTTCATATTTCTCACTGATAGAGAGTATAATAACCTGCTCTGGCATCAACCATAACGGAAAATTACCTCCTGTATGCTCCAGCAATATAGCAATAAATCGTTCCATACTACCAAATGGAGCTCTATGAATCATAACAGGCCTGTGCATTTCGTTATCGCTACCTTTGTAAGTTAGGTCGAAACGTTCTGGTAGGTTGTAATCAACTTGTATCGTTCCTAGTTGCCAATTTCTACCAAGAGCATCTTTTACCATAAAATCAAGCTTAGGGCCATAAAAAGCAGCTTCACCACTTTCTATAACATAATTCAAACCTTTATCTTTGGCCGCATTAATAATGGCATTTTCGGCTTTGTCCCAATTATCAACATCCCCAATATATTTATCTGGATTATCCAAATCCCTTACAGAAACTTGTGCTGTGAAATCTTCAAATCCTAAAGATCCAAAAACATAAAGAACCAAATCGATTACCTTTTTGAATTCTTCATCCAATTGATCAGGAGTACAGAAAATATGCGCATCATCTTGAGTAAATCCTCTTACTCTTGTTAAACCATGAAGTTCTCCGCTTTGCTCATATCTATATACGGTGCCAAATTCGGCATATCGTTTTGGTAAGTCCCTGTATGACCAAGGGCCACTATTATAAATCTCGCAATGATGCGGACAGTTCATAGGTTTTAGCAGGAATTCTTCTCCTTCTGCAGGAGTATTTATGGGTTGAAAACTATCCTCACCATATTTTGCATAATGACCAGAGGTTACATAGAGTTCCTTTTGCCCAATATGAGGAGTAACCACCATTTCATATCCCGCTTTTTTCTGTGCTTTTTTAAGGAATTGTTCTAGACGATCTCTCAAAGCGGCTCCTTTAGGGAGCCATAAAGGTAAACCTTGCCCTACTTTTTGTGAAAAGGTAAAAAATTGAAGTTCTTTACCAAGTTTTCTATGGTCACGTTTTTTAGCCTCTTCTAGGAGTGCTAAATATTCTTTTAGCTCTTTCTGCTTAGGAAAAGTGATTCCGTAAACTCGAGTAAGTTGTTTGCTGTTTTCATCACCTTTATGATAAGCACCTGCAACACTCATGATTTTCACGGCTTTTACAATACCAGTGTTAGGTATATGTCCACCTCGGCAAAGATCTGTAAAAGTGTCATGGTCACAAAAAGTAATATCTCCATCTTCTAAGCCCTCTACAAGTTCAACTTTATATTCATTTGTGTTTTTATAATAAGACAAAGCATCAGCTTTACTCACAGAGCGCATTTTGAAATCGTGCTTTCCGCGTGCTATCTCTAGCATTTTATCCTCAATGGCCTTAAAGTCTTTTTCAGAGATTATCTTGTCGCCAAGATCAACATCATAATAAAACCCCCTGTCGATTGCAGGACCAACCCATAGTTTAACGCCTGGGTACAGTGTTTCTAGTGCTTGTGCAAGTATATGAGCAGAAGAATGCCAAAAAGCTTTTTTTCCTTCATCATCTTTCCATGTAAATAAAACTAAGTTACCATCCGTTGTTAATTCTGTCGATGCTTCTATTGTAGTGCCATTAAACTTTGCCGAAATAACATTTCGAGCAAATCCTTCACTAATATCTTTTGCTACATCCATAACAGTAATACTATTATGGTATTCTCGAATCGAACCGTCAGGTAACGTGATTTTGATCATTGTTCTATAAATTATAAGACGCAAAGATAAGACGATAATAAAACTCCCGCAATAGTATTTGCTACATTTAATATATAACTTTCAATATGCGTACGGCTTGCCATTTATAGTTAAGAAAAGATACTTAATGTAAAGAGATAAAAGTCAAACTATTATGGTTTTTAGATTGGTTTTTTTAAGAGTTTGTATTGTTTTTGTGTCTTATTTGTTAAATAAAAGTCAATAAAAAAAAGGTTTTTAAACGAATTCTAGAGTTTATGGAGCATATACTAGATAGTTTAGAAATTAATGATTGTAAACTCTAATTTAGACGATGTGTTAACAATATAAAGTATATAATGTCAGTCGTAATAACGTCAGTTTCTTGTAATGTATCGGATTTATCTGAGTACAGCCCTTCAAGTGTTATGCCTTGGGATAAGCAAAGGGTAAAACATGTGTATCGCCGAATAGGTTTTGGAGCAACACCCGCTATGATTGAGGAGGCATTGTCTAAGAATCCTTTAGACTTTGTAGATACTCTCATAGATGAAGCTGTTAATATGGGTACAGACCCTGCGCCAGAATGGGGGTATTGGGATTATACAGATTTTTTGAGTTTCTATGGTACTTCTTCTCAGGTTTCTTCCGCAACAGGAACTTTAAGGCATGAAATGTCCAGAACCTTTTGTAAAGATATGCGCAAAAATAATTTGAGAGATCGATTAACGATGTTCTGGTTTAATCATTTTATTGCAGTTAATTCTTCGCCTAGCTATACATATCAATTCTTTAATTTAAGACAAAGATATGCAATCGGAAATTTCAAGGAATTTACAAGTGAGGTAGGGTTGGCTAATGCAATGCTGTGGTATCTTGATGGTTTTTATAACAAAGCAGGGAGTCCTAACGAAAATTATTCTCGGGAGTTATTTGAGTTATTTACGCTCGGAGTAGATAATGGTTATACTCAACAGGATATAGTAGAGACAGCTAGAGCTTTGACCGGGTATAATTATAGGAGTCCACATTGGGGAGATGTTGTTTTTAGGGATAGGGATTTCGATGATGGAGAGAAGACTATATTCGGTCTCACAGGAAATTGGGGCTATGATGACGTAATTAATATTTTATTTCAGGAAAAAGGAGATTTAATTGCCAAATTCATTTGTGGCAAGTTTTATCAATATTTTGTCAATTTCGAAATAAATGATTCGATTGTTGATCAATTAGCGCAGACTTTTTTAGCAAATAACTTCGAAATAGAACCTGTTTTGAGACAGCTTTTTAAAAGCAATCATTTTTTTGATGACTATAGTTTATCGACATTAATTAAAAGCCCTGTGGATTTAGTTATTGGTTTTCAAAAAGAATTAGAAATGGATTTTTCTGCTACCAATGAATACGATTTGGACGACGAAGCTTATAATGCACTTAATAATTTAGAACAAGTTTTGTTTATTCCTCCAAACGTTTCTGGGTGGGAAGAGGATGAATCTTGGTTAACTTCGGTTAGTTTTCCTGAAAGATGGTTGAGGATGGAGAGGATGTTGGAGTATCAAAGACAAGTAGATACAGAAGTTTTTAGGGCTTTTGCTTTAAATTTATTTGATGCCAATGCCGACGCAAGTTTTGTTGCAAAGGGAATTGTAAATCATTTTTTGTCATATGATTTGGTGCATGAATCGGAATACGATGAGGCTATAGCTGTTTTTAAAGATGGCGTTCCGGATAATTATTTTATAGATGGTACCTGGAACTTATATTATCAAGAAGTGCCCAATCAGGTTTTGTCATTATTACTGCATGTTATTAAGATACCAGAATTTCAACTTAAGTAAAAAAAATGAAAAAGCATTACAAGTCTATAAATCATAATAGTTGTAACCATAATGATCATGATCGTTGGAATAGAAGGTCTTTTTTACAAGCATTAGGTCTTGCAACTGGTGGAGCAATGACATTAGGTGGTTCTTCAATAGCGTATTCTAAAGATTCTATGCTTAGTTCGGCTATTAATAAAGCAGAGAGTGATAATATTCTTGTGATAGTGAAGCTCTTTGGGGGAAATGATGCCTTGAATATGATAGTGCCAATAAATCAGTATGATGCATACGCTAATGCTAGACCTACTATAAAGGTTCCTCAAAACAATCTTATAAAACTCAGTGATGAGTATGGTATGAATAATGTAATGAGCTCTTTAGAAGGGATGTGGGGAGAAGGGCAAATGAAAATAATTAATAGTGTGGGCTATGAAGATCATTCTAGATCGCACTTTAAAGGGTCTGATATTTGGGCGTCCGCACAATTAGGAACTGTTCAGCATAGCGGTTGGCTAGGTAGGTATTTAGAGGATAAATATCCTGATTATTTGTTAAACCCACCAGAATCCCCAACGGCTATTCAGATCGGAAACCTTAAAAATATAACGTTTAATGGAGAGGGGAGTTCTCAATATAGTTTCTCTGTTGCAAATATAAATAGGCTAAAAGCTATAGCTTCAGAGGGTAATGTTTATGATTTACAAGGGCTTCCGGATTGTACGCGAGGAGATAAATTAGAATTTGTAAGAGCTTTAGTGAATAGTACATTTAATTATGCAGATGTGATCTATGATGCTTATAATAGTTCTAATGATTACGGTAATTATCCTAATAATAATTTTTCAAGGCAATTAAGTATTATTTCGAGACTGATTAAAGGTAATTTGGGGACTAAAATATATATGATTACCGTAGGTGGTTTTGATACCCATTCAGAACAAGTTGATAGACAATCAATACTGCTTAAAGATATGGCGGATAGTATTTCTTATTTTTATGAAGATTTGACTAATTCAGGCTGGGGTGATAAAGTGTTGTCTATGGGGATTTCTGAATTTGGAAGAAGGGTTAAAGAAAATGGTACGGGTACTGATCATGGAACTGCTGGTGCTGTAATGCTGTTTGGCGGAGGTTTAAATGGAAGTGGAATGGTAGGGGAGCATTCAAGTTTAACAGATCTTTTGTCTAATGGTGATATGTATCATAATACTGACTTTAGAAGTGTGTATGGTTCTATATTGAAAGAGTGGATGTGTGTGGATGCTTCTGTAGTAAATTCAATTGTTCTTTATGATGAGTATGAATCATTAGAGTTAGGGTTTAAGTGCGGTAATGAAGAAACTGAAGAAACAGATGAAGAAGAAGGGGATGTAGTAGTTGTAGATTATGACGATATTGGAGATTTGCCAGATTCATTAGGTAATAGGGTGTTTAATCATGCTACAGTTTATGATGATAATAAAGTATACCTTGATTTAGATGTTGTGACTACACAACATATAGTTGTTTCGTTGTACAGTATTTCTGGTCAAAAATTAGGAGATGTTAAAAATCAGATATTTCTTCCCGGTAGCTATAGGATTGATCTAGAGCAATCGTTAAATGCGCAATTATCCTCAGGTCATTATATATATAGACTGTCTAGTAATAAGAAAAGTGTAAGTGCTAAGGTGATGATTCAATAGTTTCATGTATTTTTTTCATTGTTTGTGCGTTTTTTTGT
>NZ_JACC01000035.1 GCF_000520955.1 Aquimarina pacifica
TCAAAATTAAGATGCCATAAAGGACCATCAGGTATAATAATGAGTTTGTCTCCCACTAACTTATTTTTTATAGGTTCTATAAGTTCTTTGTGCAATTGGTAACCTAGGTGTACGTAATTTTTGTTATGGACTGTAGTGATATCGTTATAAAGGGCATTAATGTTTTCTTGTAGCTTTGGGGTATGAAGTTCTTTAACCGAGACGTCATGTTTAGAAATAGTAAATGCGTAGGTTATAGTATCTGCTGTAAAGAATTCTAACACTGTCGTTTGTTTATCTAGTTTTTGTTGTATTGCTTTACTAGAAATTATATTTTTTTGATGTTTGAGTTGATAATACTTTGGGTATTTGCTCTCTAAAACCTTAGTTATAGAATCTTGTCTTTGACCAACATCAAACAATTTACTTTCATATTCTTGTATGCGGGTTTTATCAATAGAGTCTTTGGATTGTTCTGCTGCGATCTGTGATTGATAAAAAGCACGGTTAGCTTTTAATGAGGTCTCCAATGTTATAGTTTCCTTTGGTATTTCTGAGAAGTTTTTTGCATTAGCATCCAGAAGTAGATCTTTTAAAATATTAGATTTACTTTTTCCGCTATAATAGAATGCTTTTTTAAGCATTGTATCATTATTAGTGATACTATAGCTTGTTAAATGGGTAGAAATTGCATTTGCATACATTTCTTTGGCTTGTTCTGCAAAAGTAATTTTGTCCCTGCGATTTTGATAAGATACTTTAAGATTATCAGCAAGAGTATCTAACTTTTTGTATAGTACTATACTTTGTTCAAGATTTTTGACATTTTGATCTTTTTTATAAAGTTCTTGTAGGGCCTTAGCTTTGTGTAAAAAAATTAAAAATAGACTAGCATCGTGTCTTTCAAAATTATTAGAATCATTCTTTATTAATTCTTTTTTTCTAATAGATTTTAAACCTTTGTTATAATAAGAAATAGCTTCTTCGTATCTATTTTGCATGTAAAAACCTTTGCCAATTCCGATATAACAAGCAGATTTGAGTTTGTGATTTTCATCATTGGATTTTTTCTTCAAAGCCTTAAGACTTTTATTAAAAAAATAAAAAGCTAAATTATGTTCTCCATTTAAGTTATATGTCTCGCCAATATGATTGTAGTTTTTGATAATTCTAGAATGATTTTCATCGAAAATTGTTTTTAAAATTTCAGATGATTTTTTATAGTAATCAATTGCCGTATTGTATTCGTTGTTTTTTTGATATATGGTTCCTAAATTAGTATATATAAGTGCCGTGTTTTGATTTTGGATACCCAAAATATTTTCATTTAATTTTAGAAGTTCTTTATAATACGATATTGATTGTTTGGGGTTAAGACCTTCAAGAAGATTTGCTACATTGATGCCTGTTTCTATTAGAATTGGATGATTATTCCCATAAATCTTTTTTTTCAAACTTAAACTTTGATTAAAATAATTTAAGGCTTTTTTATTTTGGTTTTTATCCTCGTAAACGATTCCCATATTATTATACAAAATGCTGAGACCAAAAATATGATTCTGTTTTTTGAGTATTGGAAATGCTTTTAAGTAGTAGTTTAGGGCTACATCGAATTGTTGTATTTGTTCATATATAATCCCAATATTAATGTAAATTCGGGCTAGTTTTACGTCGTCTTTTTCTAAGCTCTCCATAGTAGCGGATAAACTTTTCTTATGATACTTAATAGCAGTTTCGTGATTTTCTAGGGTACTGTGTATATTACCCAAATTATTATAAACGTATGCTATATCAGTCCCTTTAGCATCGCTTACTTTTAAAAATATATCTAGAGCTTTTTCATAATATATAATTGCCTCATCATACTTATGCATTTTTTCGTTTAGAAAGCCTAAGTTGTAATAAGACTTTGCAATATAATAATGATACTTCGGAAATATTTTTTTTTTGATTTTTAATGAATGAAGCAGATATTCCAGCGCTTTTTTATAGTTCGCTTTACCTCTATAATATTGGCCTAAATTATCATACGCATTTACTTCTTCTAAATTATCTTTTGGCATATATTTGGTACTTATTCGTAAAGCATTTTTTGAATTCTTTAGCGATTTTTCGAGTTTTCGTGCTCTCCATTGGTTTTCAGAAATTTTGTTATAGCACTTGGCTACACGTTCCCAGATTTTTGCTTTTTCATAAATAGGAAGAACTTTTTCAAATAAATAAATAGATTCTTCATAATTTTTGGTAAGGAAAAGCGAGTCTGCTTTTTGATAGTGTTGCCAGGCAATCAGGGTATCATTTTTGGTTTGTGCAGAAATGGTGATACATCCTATTACCGATAGGATGCCAATTAGAAATAACCTCATTAGTTGAGTGTTTAGTTGGTTGTAATATGTTTACGGTAGGACTCTTGGGTAAAATTAGAATATTATTTTTAGACAGAAGCAATATTTTTAATTTGATTCTATTACCCAATAAAAAGATGAAACCCTATCCAGAAAATTCTCTGGATAGGGTTTTTAATAATAGTTTTTTCCATAAACAAGCTCATAAAGAGCCCGTGGTGGCTCACCACTACATCATACCTGGCATTCCTCCGCCCATTGGTGGCATTCCACCTCCTCCTGCCGGAGCATCTTCTTTAATATCTACCAAAGCACACTCTGTAGTAAGAATCATTCCTGATACCGAAGCAGCATTTTCAAGAGCAACACGTGTTACTTTTTTAGGATCGATAATACCAGCCTTAAGCATGTCTACATAGGCTTCTGACTTAGCATCATATCCAAAATCTTTTTTACCTTCTAATACTTTAGAAATTACTACAGAACCTTCTCCACCAGCATTTTCTACAATTGTTCTCAATGGAGCTTCTACTGCACGATTTACGATTTGGATTCCGGTAGCCTCATCAGAATTTTCAGTTTTTACTTTTTCTAAAACTGATTTAGCTCTTACCAAAGCTACACCACCACCAGCAACAATTCCTTCTTCTACAGCTGCACGAGTAGCATGAAGTGCATCATCTACACGATCTTTCTTTTCTTTCATTTCTACTTCAGAAGCTGCACCTACATACAATACAGCTACACCGCCAGCTAATTTAGCCAAACGTTCTTGTAGTTTTTCTTTGTCATAGTCAGAGGTAGTCGTTTCGATCTGAGCTTTGATTTGATTTACTCTGTTCTTGATCAATTCTTCCTCACCAGCACCGTTAACTACAGTAGTGTTATCTTTATCGATAGCTACTTTTTCTGCAGTACCGAGATGTTCTATTGTTGTATTTTCTAATGTAAATCCGCGTTCTTCAGAGATTACAGTCCCTCCAGTTAGAATAGCTATATCCTCTAACATTGCTTTACGTCTATCACCAAAACCAGGTGCTTTTACAGCAGCAATTTTTAAGGCTCCACGTAATTTGTTGACAACAAGAGTAGCTAATGCTTCACCATCTACATCTTCTGCAATAATTAATAATGGTTTTCCTGTTTGTGCTACAGGCTCAAGTATTGGAAGAAGATCTTTCATTGCAGAGATCTTCTTGTCATATAGCAAGATATATGGAGTCTCAAGATCAGCGGTCATCTTCTCGCTGTTCGTTACAAAATATGGAGAAAGGTATCCTCTGTCAAATTGCATTCCTTCAACAATATCAACGGTTGTATCAGTTCCTTTTGCTTCTTCTACAGTGATTACACCTTCTTTTCCAACTTTACCAAAAGCCTGAGCAATAAGATCACCAATAGTTTCGTCATTATTAGCAGAAATTGCAGCAACCTGTTTGATTTTGTCAGAAGAGTCTCCTACTTCTTTCGTTTGCTTCTCAAGATCTTCTGTAATGGCTAATACCGCTTTGTCAATCCCTCGCTTTAAATCCATAGGATTTGCACCGGCAGCTACATTTTTAAGTCCTTCTTTTACAATTGCTTGTGCTAATACAGTAGCTGTAGTAGTACCGTCACCCGCAAGATCATTGGTTTTAGAAGCTACTTCTTTTACCATTTGTGCTCCCATATTTTCTAGAGCATCTTCTAATTCTACTTCTTTGGCTACAGAAACACCATCTTTAGTTACTGTAGGGGCTCCAAAAGATTTACTTATAATCACATTACGACCTTTAGGCCCTAAAGTTACTTTTACTGCATTCGCTAATGCATCTACACCGCGCTTGATACCGTCACGTGCTTCTATATCAAATTTTATGTCTTTTGCCATTTTTTATAATTTGTGTTATTCTAAATTGATACTATCTTATTTTTTTAATCAATACTTAAAAAGCTAATTTTAGGATAGCTCAATTTATACTAGAAATGAAATGATTTATTTATACAATAGCAAGGATATCATCCTCACGCATAATTAGATAATCTTTTCCGTCTAATTTTAATTCTGTGCCAGAATATTTACCATATAATACAGTATCACCAACTTGAACAGTCATGTCGTGATCTTTTTTACCACTACCTACGGCAGCTACTTTCCCTTTTTGCTGCTTTTCCTGAGCAGAATCAGGAATGAATAATCCTGATGCAGTTTGTGTTTCTGCCGGAAGAGGCTCTACAACTACACGGTCTGAAAGAGGTTTGATATTTACTCCCATTATGATTAGTTTTTTTATTAAAATTAAAATGAAATATTTGAAAAATGTTATTTCAGAAATTATGCCACTGGGGCATTACTGACAAATTGAAATAAAAAATGCCGACTTTATGACAAGTCGACATTTTTTTATTGTTTTTATTAAAAGATATTACTCATTAGTGTCATCTCCTGCAGGAGGAGTCACTGGAGTTTCTATTTGGACATCATCAGTGTTTACTTTTGACTCTTGACTAGCGTTACCACTCATAAGGTCAATATTAGATAGTAAAATTAATACTAATAATAAGGTTGCAAGTGTCCAGGTACTTTTATCCAAAAAGTCGGTAGTCTTTTTTACACCACCTAATTGCTGTGTTCCTCCACCACCGAAAGAAGAAGAAAGTCCACCTCCTTTAGGGTTTTGTACCATTATTACTACTACCAGTAGAAAAGATACAATAACTATTAAGATTAGAAATATTGTGAATGTTGTCATTATATTGTTATTTATTTTCTTTTAATTTCTTTATTGCTCGAATTTGGTCTGCAAAGAAACCACTTTTTTCGGGATTTTTCAAAATTAATATATTGTATGCTTGAATAGCCTTTTTATAATTTTTTTGAGCTAGATATACTTTTGCTAGTGTTTCGGTCATCAATTGATCCGTAGGAATTAGATTCTTCTCTGCCAGATTACGGATAGACGCACTTTTTGAGACTGGTTTGATCTTAGGATTATTAGAAATAAACTCATCAATTAATTCGAACTTGTCTTTAGTTTCTAAGGTTTTTGGAGCTTTCTTTTCTTCATTTTCAGAAGAATTGACCTTTGTTTTCTGATCATCTTTACGATTTATAGGATGCAAAGAAGTTAGTTTAAGCCATTCTGCAAAAGAATGAGTTTCTTTTGTGTTAAAATCTAGTGGTGTGTCAGGGTGAATGTCTTTTTCTAAAACGTTATTTTTATCACCTTTCTCTTCCTTTATATTATTTTTTTCAGGTAATGCGTCTTCTTTATAACTTGTTGTTATCTGTTGCTCCTGAGTATCATTTTCTTTTATTCTTTCAAAAAATGAAGGATCAAGAGTTTTTTTTGCATCATCTTCTTGTACCTGTTCATTGTGCTCTGTTGTTATTCCTTCTGCAGGTATTATTTCTTTAGGTTCGATGACTTTAATGTCAGACTTGTTTTTCTTTTCTTCCTTATCAAGACTTAGATTTTGGTTAAAAATTGGGGAAGTTATAAAGTCAAACAAAACACTTCTATCTGTGGTGTAAGCTGCTGTGGTTTTTAGTTCTTGATTATACCTGAAGCTTTCCTGGTCTTTTAGGCCTTTTAAAAGTAAGGAGCGCGCGGATTGAAAATAAGGAAAAGCAATAATGAGTTGCTCAAGCTCACTTGTTTGTTCTTTATTGAGTTGTGTAGGGTTTTGAAGTAAGTATGTAAACTCTGTTGTTTTCAATCTGTTTTTATTTTCAAGAAATAGTTGATGTTTTAGGTCAAATTAATTAGTCGCATAGTTACCATCTAGCCAAAGTGGCATTAAACATATCTTGTGTTATTCTTTCAAAAATGATTTCCATAGCTTCCTCTCTTATTGTATTTTCTGACGAAGATGCAGGGTAATCAAAGAAAAAAGAAAATCGTTGATCTAGATCTTTTGTACTGTCTTTTGAGTCATAAAACCTTAAATTAATAGCAATAGTTAAACGGTTTTGGGCAGCAGTTATCTCTGATGTTGCTGTAGTCGGAGATACATAATCTTGTATTATTTCTCCTTCATACACGATATCTCCCCCAGATGTAGTTAAACTAAGGTTGGTTTGGTTAAGGATTAAATCCTGTAATTGGTTTGTAAATGTTTGATCTACTCCGGGTGTAATTCTTGGTGATTGATTCTGAAAAAAATTAACCTGAAATGTTTTAGTTTCAGGAGAAATAGATATTCCGCTAAAAGAATAAATACCACATCCCTGAAATATCACTAACGTGATAATTGCTATTGTAATAGATTTTATTGTCCTCATTAATTATAGGTCAAATTGTTTAATTTTTCGATATAAAGTGCGTTCACTAATTCCTAATTCGTCTGCAGCAGCTTTTCGTTTTCCTTTATGACGTTCTAATGATTTTTTAATCAATTCGAGTTCTTTGTCATGAAGGGATAGTGTTTCTTCTTCCTCAATTTCTTCTGCAAAATGATACTTGTCATCTTCCTTTAGTGTCGAAGGAGAAGGAGGGGTTGAAGTAATCTGTAACATTTCAGTCTTAGATACCTCAGGTTCTTCAAAAAGGATTTCCTCTTCTTCTTTGGTGCTATATATTTTCTCAATTAGTCCTTCATTGTCTTTTTGTACTTGTTGTGTATTACCACTTTGCATTAGCTCCATGGTTAATTTTTTAAGATCATTAAGGTCACTTTTCATATCAAAAAGAACTTTGTATAAAATCTCTCTTTCGTTACTAAAATCACTGTCCTTTTTTTGTTCGGATACAACGGCGGGTAAATTGCGACCGATATTTGGTAGGTATCCATGCAAAGAAGCAGCCGATATAGTTCTATTTTGTTCAAGGACTGAGATTTGTTCTGCAATGTTGCGTAATTGTCTTATGTTTCCGCTCCAGCGATACTTTTCTAGTAAGATAATAGCTTCATCACTTAAACGAATAGTTGGCATTTTATATTTTGTCGCAAAATCAGAAGCAAATTTTCTAAAAAGTAAGTGAATGTCATCCTTTCTTTCTCTTAGGGGCGGTAGTAGGATTTCTACAGTGCTTAGGCGGTAGTATAGGTCTTCTCTAAACTTTCCTTTTTCTATAGCCTCGAACATGTTGACATTAGTAGCGGCTACAATACGTACGTCTGTCTTTTGAACCTTTGAGGAGCCCACTTTTATAAATTCTCCATTTTCTAATACTCTAAGTAGGCGTACTTGAGTGGTTAGCGGAAGTTCTCCTACTTCATCTAAAAATATAGTTCCTCCATTGGCGACTTCAAAATATCCATTTCTCGTCTGGGTAGCACCGGTAAATGCTCCTTTTTCATGACCAAAAAGCTCACTGTCAATTGTTCCTTCTGGAATTGCCCCGCAGTTTACGGCAATAAATTTTCCGTGTTTTCTATGCGAAAGTGAATGTATTATTTTCGGGATACTTTCTTTTCCTACACCACTTTCTCCAGTTACCAAAACTGAAATGTCTGTAGGAGCAACCTGAATAGATTTTTCGACCGCACGGTTAAGTTTAGGGTCATTCCCTATAATGCCAAATCGCTGTTTTGTGGCTTGTACTGATTCCATAATCCTTTACCCAATAATACGGGGATTTAAGCGGTTAGACGATGTTTTATTAAATAAAATATCCATTTTAGTTTTTGATTTTAAAAGTCAGGAACTTTTAATTGTTGTCAGAGTATCCTGTTGCTTTTCCTAATAAAGTGGCACTTGTACAGTCTTCAATATGCACCATTACAAAATCTCCGATCTCATACATTTCTTTCGGAAATATGGCGACTATATTTTTAGTTGTTCTGCCACTCCAGTGCTGATTCGACTTTTTAGATTCTTTTTCTATAAGAACCTCAAAGGTTTGTCCTATAAGTGATTCATGACGATAATTACAATGTTCTCGTTGCAGGGCGATCACTTCTGCTAATCGTCTTTTTTTAATCTCTTCAGGGACATCATCTTCTAGTTTTCGTTCGGCAAGGGTTCCTGGTCTTTCTGAATATGCATACATATATCCATGCTCATACTTAATCTGTTTCAAAAGCGATAATGTATCTTGGTGATCTTCCTCAGTCTCTGTTGGGAAGCCTATAATCATATCTTGAGTAATAGAGCATTCAGGAATGATTTCCTTAATGTTTTCTACCAATTCTATATATTCCTGTCTAGTGTGTAATCGATTCATCTCTTTCAAGATTCGGTCACTTCCACTTTGTATAGGTAGATGTATATGTTTACAGATGTTTTTGTGTTTAGCCATTATTTTGATCACATCCAGCGTCATATCCTGTGGATTAGAAGTAGAAAATCGTATACGTAGTTTAGGATAACTTTGCGCAACCATGTCAAGCAGTTTGGCGAAATCAGTTGCTGTCGCTTTCTGAAAATCGGAAGCTTTTTCAAAATCTTTTTTAAGACCACCACCATACCATAAGTAGCTATCTACATTTTGTCCCAGAAGTGTGATTTCTTTATAGTTTTGTTGTACTAATTCATCTATTTCTTTTAGGATACTTTGCGGATCACGACTACGTTCTCTTCCTCGAGTGAAAGGGACTACGCAAAATGTACACATGTTGTCACAACCACGAGTGATAGATACAAATGCTGAAACGCCATTACTTTGTAATCTTACAGGAGCTATATCTCCATAAGTTTCTTCTTTAGAAAGTACAACGTTAACCGCATTGCGACCAGCATCAACTTCTTCAATTAAATTAGGAAGATCTTTATAGGCATCTGGCCCAACAACAAGATCAACTATTTTTTCTTCTTCGAGAAACTTACTTTTAAGACGTTCTGCCATACATCCGAGTACTCCGACCTTCATCTTAGGATTGATTCTCTTTACGGCATTGTATTTCTCTAAACGTTTCCTTACGGTTTGTTCTGCTTTTTCTCTTATAGAACAAGTGTTTACCAGTACCAGATCTGCGTCTTCAAGGTTTTGTGTGGTATTAAAACCTTCTTTAGACAAAATTGAAGCTACGATTTCACTATCGCTAAAATTCATTTGGCAACCATAGCTCTCTATAAAAAGTTTTCTCTGGTTTTGTTTATTCTGGTCAAGGATGAGAGGCTGTCCTTGTATATTTTCATCAATAATCTTCTCCATATAGATAATTCCTTAATAATTGGGGGCAAATAGTGTGCAAAGATACTTTTAAATCCGGTTTATGACAAAGTGTCATGGGTTTTTTTAGTATTAAATTTTGGTTTCGAAACTTTTTCAAGACTAGCGGTTTTTTTGGCAAAAGTACTTTAGGATTCCTTTTTTTTTTGAACTAATTTTTTGATAAAGAATCTTGATATCAAAAAATTGATATACTTTTGTTCTCACAAATTAAACAATTATGGCTAAGAATTTAGTGATTGTAGAGTCGCCTGCTAAGGCCAAAACAATAGAGAAATTTCTTGGAAAAGATTATAAAGTTGCATCCAGTTTTGGACATATTGCAGACTTACCGGCAAAAGAATTAGGTGTTGATGTTGAAGGGGATTTTAAGCCAAAATATATTGTCTCAAGTGATAAGAAAGATGTTGTTAAAAAACTAAAAGATCTTTCTAAGAAAGCAGAAATGGTTTGGCTAGCTAGTGATGAGGACCGTGAAGGAGAGGCGATTGCATGGCACCTTGCAGAAACTTTAAAACTTGATAAAGAGAAGACACGGCGTATAGTTTTTCATGAGATAACCAAAAATGCGATTCTCAAAGCAATAGAAAATCCACGTACGATTGATTATAATTTAGTCAATGCACAACAGGCAAGACGAGTTTTGGATCGTTTAGTTGGATATGAATTGTCACCAGTACTTTGGCGAAAAGTAAAAGGAGGTTTATCTGCAGGAAGAGTGCAGTCCGTTTCGGTACGCCTAATCGTAGAGCGTGAACGTGATGTGTTAGGTTTTAAACCAGAAGCTTCTTATAGGGTAGATGCCGAATTCTCGAATCAAGCAGGGAAAACAGTAAAGGCTAAACTTCCTAAAAACTTTAAAACGAAAGAAGAAGCAGAAGAATTTTTAAGAAAAAATATAGGAGCTTCTTTTAAAGTAGCTGATCTTACAACAAAACCTGCGAAAAAATCACCAGCACCGCCATTTACAACATCGACATTACAACAAGAAGCTTCGAGGAAATTGTATTTTTCTGTAAGTAAAACAATGACCATGGCGCAACGGTTGTATGAAGCGGGATTGATTACGTACATGAGAACTGATAGTGTGAATTTATCTGTTGAAGCACAGAAAGGTGCAAAAGCAGAAATTGATTCGGCTTACGGCAGTGAGTATAGTAACCCAAGGCAGTACAAAGGGAAGTCTAAAGGAGCACAAGAAGCTCATGAAGCTGTTCGTCCTACTGATTTTTCTAGACATTCTATAAATAATTTAGAATATGATCAACAGCGTTTGTATGAGTTGATCTGGAAACGGGCTATTGCATCGCAAATGAGTGATGCTAAGCTAGAAAGAACAAATGTTCGCATTGCGGCAAATACACATAAAGAACAATTCACCGCTAATGGAGAAGTTATTAAGTTCGAAGGTTTTTTAAAGGTGTATTTAGAGGGTAATGACGATGAAGATGAAGAGCAAGAGGGGATTTTGCCTGCGATGAAAGTGCAGGAACCGATGTTTAATAATTACATTTCTGCAACAGAACGATTTACGCGACCACCAGGGCGTTTCACCGAAGCTTCATTGGTAAAAAAATTAGAGGAATTAGGGATCGGGAGACCTTCTACATACGCGCCAACAATTTCTACGATTCAAAATAGGAAATATGTTGTTAAGGGTTCCAAAGATGGAGAAGAGCGTAACTATGTGCAGATGATTCTTTCGGGAGATACGATCGAAAAGAAGGATTTGTCAGAAAAAGTAGGTAGCGACAAGGGTAAATTGATTCCTACAGATGTTGGGATGGTAGTCAATGATTTTCTGGTGAATCATTTTTCTGGAATTCTTGATTATAATTTTACAGCAAAAGTCGAGCAAGATTTTGATGAAATTGCAGAGGGTCAGGAAGATTGGACTCAGGTAATGAAAACATTTTATGATGAATTTCATCCAAGAGTAGAAGAGGTAGCCCAGAATGCCGAACGAGAAGTAGGAGAGCGTGTTTTAGGAAAAGACCCTGCAACAGGAAAACCTGTTAGTGTTCGTTTAGGGAAGTTTGGTCCTATGGTTCAAATAGGAAGTGTAGAAGATGAGGATAAGCCTCGTTTTGCAAGCTTGTCACCTGGACAGACGTTAAGTGGGATTACTTTTGAGGAAGCAATGGATTTATTTCAATTGCCCAAAGAGTTAGGAGAATATAAAGGAGAAACTATCATAGTTAATAATGGTAGATTTGGACCCTATGTACGTTTTGGAGAAAAGTTTGTTTCTTTAGAGAAAGGAGAAGATCCATTAAGTACATCTTTGGATAGAGCCATAGTGCTTATTGATGCCAAAGAGAAAGCTGATGCACCTATATATACTTATGAGAATCTTCCTGTGCAAAAAGGAACCGGGCGATTCGGTCCTTTTATAAAATGGAATGGGATGTTTATCAATGTCAATAAAAAGTATGATTTTGATAACCTTTCAGATACAGATATTGTAACACTTATAGAAGAAAAGAAGCAAAAAGAAATTGATAAGGTTCTTCATAACTGGGAAGAAGAAGGGATACGTGTAGAAAAGGCAAGATGGGGAAGAAGCAATGTGATAAAAGGTAAGATTAAAATAGAATTACCTAAAACAGTAGATGCTTCTAAGTTGACACTAGATAAAGTGAAGGCTATAATTGAAAAAAATGCACCTAAGAAAAAACCCGCAGCAAAAAAGAAGACCACAAAAAAGACAGCTAAAAAGAAATAATTATGTCGTTTGAATTTCTTGTGCCAGTTAGTGATTTAATCGTAGCACATACGAAGTTGCTTCCTGAATTTTCTTTAGGAAAACAAATTAAAATTCATACAACCAAAGAGGGAGTTCCGGATATTGAGAACGTTAATATTGCGATTATCGGAATTCAAGAAAATAGGAACGACACCAATTTTTTAGGAGAAGGATTATGTTTTGATTCGATACGGAAATCTTTATATGAATTATTTCCAGGTAATTGGGATTCTAATATTATAGATTTAGGAGATATTCGGCCGGGTAATGAAGTAAGTGATACTTATTATTTGGCTCAAGAAGTATTGTCAGACTTATTGAAAAAGGATATTATTCCTGTTGTTCTCGGGGGTAGCCAAGATTTGGTGTATGCGCAATATCGCGCATTCGATGTCTTAGAGCGAATGGTTAATTTGGCGAACGTGGATAGTAGGTTTGATCTCGGAGATTCTTCACAGCCTATTACGAATACATCCTTTGTTGGAAAAATTATTGTTGAAAAACCATACAATCTTTTTAACTATAGTAATATAGGATACCAAACATATTTTAATTCTCAGGAAGAAATAGATCTTATTGAAAAACTATATTTTGATGCATATCGCTTAGGTGAAGTTATTTCTGATATTACTATTGTTGAGCCTATAATGCGTGATGCAGATATTGTTTCTATTGATTTGGGTGTTATGACTGCTGCCAGCTTAAACGGAGCAGTAATTTCTCCTAATGGTTTTGATGGGCGTGAGATTTGCGCAATTTCGAGATATGCCGGAATAAGTGACAAAGTTAAAAGCTTTGGAGTTTATGAATTTAAAAATTTTAAGGGTGAAGAAACAACGGCTTTGTTAGTTGCCCAAATTATTTGGTATTTTATAGAAGGTGTTAACTTTAGGTCTAATGAGCTAACTATAAAAAACTTAGAAAGTACGCTGCATTATAATGTGCCTGTAGACGGTGAAATTTTGTCTTTTTATAAAAGTCCTAAGACAGGACGTTGGTGGATAGAGATACCTTTTATTTCATCTGGCAATAATAAATTGAAAAGACACACGTTATTACCTTGCACATACAACGATTATGAGCGAGCTTGTAATCAAGAAATACCTGAAAGATGGTATAAAGCAAAACGAAAAAACGAAGTTTAACATTTTTATTAGGGAGATTTAAGGTTTTTTTTGGAAAAAAATTGCTTTTCTGGAAATAAATAAATAGGTTTACGTCCTTAAATCTTTGAAGATCTTAACCTAAAACACATTATGAAGAAATTTGTATTATTCTTTGCTATTTTAGCAATGCTTTACAGTTGTGGCGGAGGAAACCGTGGAGAACTGGTTGGAGCACAAGGAAAAAAATGGCACCCGCAGAAACCATATGGAATGGCCCTCATCCCCGGAGGATCGTTTATAATGGGTAAGTCTGATGATGACAAAGCGGCAATTGCAAATGCCCCAACAAGAATGGTTACTGTTCGTTCTTTTTATATGGACGAAACAGAAATAACCAATAGTGAGTATCGACAATTCGTTACTTGGGTACGTGATTCTGTAATAAGAATGCGATTGGCAATAATGGCCGATGAATTAGGAAAAACTCCTGGAGACGATGGTATCGGAGAGTATGCTTTCTTAGACGCAGATACCGAGAACATGACCGTTTACGAAAAATATATGTACGACAACTATAGTGGTACAGGAGAAACAGGTTATGAAGGTAGAGCACTTAATAAGGATATTGATATTGAGTGGGACATCGAAGATTACCCAGATGAATTCTATGCAGAGGTAATGGATACTATGTATATTCCTTTAGAAGAGTCTTACAACGGAAGACGTACGTTAGATGTGAGTAAATTCGAATTCAGATTTACATGGATGGATATTCAGGCTGCAGCTCGTGCGAAAAAGGGTGGTAGAAAAGACTTTGTTAAAGAAGAGGTAATTGAAGTATATCCTGATACAACCGTATGGATCAAGGATTTTAATTACTCTTACAACGAACCTATGCACAATGACTATTTCTGGCACAGTGCATATGATGATTATCCTGTAGTAGGTGTATCTTGGGAACAAGCGAAAGCCTTCTGTAGATGGAGAACCATAGAGAAAAATACTTTTCAGAAAAAGAAAGGAAAAGAATTTGTAAACTATTTTAGATTGCCAACAGAGGCAGAATGGGAGTATGCGGCAAGAGGAGGTCTTGAGTCTGCTACCTATCCTTGGGGTGGTCCATATGCTTTAAACGATCGAGGTTGTTTCTTAGCTAATTTCAAACCTTTAAGAGGTAATTACGCTGCAGATAACTTCTTATATACTGTAGAAGCTAAAACATTTGACGCGAATGATTATAATCTTTATAACATGGCGGGGAATGTTTCAGAATGGGTACAGTCATCCTATGATCCTGCGGCATACGAATATGTTTCATCAATGAACCCAAATGTTAATGATGATGACAATAAACGAAAAGTTGTTCGTGGAGGGTCTTGGAAAGATGTTGCTTATTTCCTACAAGTAAGCACAAGAGATTACGAATACGCTGATTCAGCAAGGAGTTATATCGGATTTAGAACCGTTCAGGATTACATGGGTACTGACGTTACTGGAGAAGATAACACTCAGAATCAAAAATAATACGTCCCAAAATTTCTATCAACTTAATTACTAACCTTATTTTTTAAAACTAAGATTTAAAAAACAAAAAAATTTATTATGGCAAATTCAAAAGCAAGCAAGAAATTAATGAATATGGTATACGGTCTCGGAGCGGCCGTAGTAATATTAGGTGCACTTTTTAAGATTATGCACTGGCCCTTTGGTAACGAAATGCTAATTATAGGTCTTGTAACAGAAGCATTAGTATTTACTGTTTCTGCATTCGAACCTGTAGATGACGAATTAGATTGGTCTTTAGTATACCCAGAATTATCAGGAGGAAATAAAAAAGATAAAAAAGCAGATACAACTCCAGAAGGTTTATTATCTAAGAAATTAGATGATATGTTAAAAGAAGCAAGAGTAGATTCTAGTTTGATGAGTAGTTTAGGAGAGAGTATCCGTAATTTTGAAGGAGCTGCAAAAGGAATTTCTCCTACTATCGATTCTATTCAGGGTCAGAAAAAATATAGTGAAGAAATGGCTAAGGCGGCAACGCAATTAGAATCTCTTAATAGTCTTTATAAGGTACAGTTAGAGTCTTCAGCTTCTCAAGCAGAGGCGAATCAAGCTATTGCAGAAAATGCAACGAAGCTTAAAGAACAAATGGAAAGTCTTGCTAGTAACTTATCCTCTCTAAATGGAGTATATGGTGGTATGTTAAGTGCTATGAATAAAAGCTAGTTTATAACACATATCATATCAATTAAACATATACTAACATAATAACTACCAAAATTTAAAAATATGGCAGGAGGAAAATTATCACCAAGGCAGAAGATGATTAATCTGATGTACTTGGTATTTATAGCAATGATGGCATTAAATATGTCAAAAGAAGTGCTATCTGCATTCGGATTGATGAATGAGAAGTTGGCTTCGGCAAATGCTATTGCAACTGAAAGAAACGGTGCATTTATGGCGGGTCTGGCAGAAAAAGTTACTGAGCAACCTGAAAAATATACACCACTAAAACAAAAAGCGGATGAAATTAGTAGCTTTTCTAATGAATTCAACGCTTATGTAGAGCAAATAAAGACAGAAATTCTGGAAACAGCTGATGATCCTACAGATTATGAGACTATGGATAAGCCCGATGCTTTGGATACCAAATTTTTTGAAGGAGGAAAAACTACAGCAGCAGCTACTGAGTTTTTAAGTAAGATTGCTACTTACAGGGATGGTGTTGTTACTGCGATTCGTTCTGTAAAAGAAGTGGACCCTCAAGTTGCTACTGATGTAGAAACTACATTTAGTACCGAAAAAGTAAAAGATAGAGCAGGTGTTTCTAAAGACTGGTTAAACTATAATTTTGAAGGTTTTCCTTTAGTAGCTTCTTTGACCAAGCTTACACAAATGCAGGCAGATGTTAAAACAACTGAAAGTAAAGTATTGTCAGCTTTACTTGCAGGACAACAAGCATCAGAATTATCTTTTAGTAATTACGAAGCTATCGTGGTTGCAGATAAAACGGCTTTCTTTAGTGGAGAGAAGTTTAAAGGAAGAATCGTTCTAGGACGTTTTGATGCTACACTGAAGCCTACAAAAGTAATGGTGAACGGAAAAGAGCAAACAGAAGTTCAAAACGGACAGATTATGCTTGATTTCCCAGCAGGTAATGTTGGAGAAAGAGATGTAAAAGGAGAGTTAGAATTTAAAGAAGGAGATTCTACAGTCACTATACCAATAAAAAGTTCATATACAGTAATACCAAGACCAAATTCAGCGGTTATTTCTGCGGATAAAATGAATGTAGTATATCGAGGTGTAAATAACCCGATGACTATTTCTATCCCTGGTGTACCTAATGTAAGTGCGTCTGCTCCTGGTATAAAGAAATTAAGTGGAGCTGGTAAATATGTGATGAATGTTACTACAGTAAGAGCACGTGAAGTTAACATTAAAGTAAGTGGTAAACTTGCAAATGGTACTGTTGTTAGTGATAGTAAGAAATTTAGAATTAAAGATATCCCAAGACCTGTAGGGACTGTAAGAGGAGAAGATGGGTCTATCAAAATGCAAAGAAATGCATTAGAGATTTCATCAATTGGTGCTATTTTACCAGATTTTGATTTTGATATTAAATTAAAAGTAACAGGATTTAAGTTTAAGGTAGAAGGTCAACCTACAGTTAGTGTTAACGGAGGTCGACTTAACTCTAAAGCTAAATCAGCGCTACGAAAGGCAAAAAGAGGTTCTTCGGTACAAATTATCGATATCAAGGCCCAGCTGACTACTAATGCAGGATATAAATTGAAAAAAATATCCCCAGTTATCGTAGAGCTAACAAATTAATAAAAAACCTACTATGATGATTATGAATTTGAGAAGTTTTGTATTAACCGTTTTAACCGTTGTGGTTTCAACACTTTCTTATGGGCAAGAAAATATTCTAAATGCCGATAACCCAGATGAGATTGGGCGTAAGACTGAGGAGCAAATCATGGCTGATAATGATAAGCCATTAGAATATGGTTATGTAGATAAACGTGACGTATTATGGGCTAAGACAACGTGGGAAACGATTGATCTAGATGAAAGAATAAATTTCCCATTATACTATCCTATTGATACTAACAATATCGGTGCTAATCGTCGATCTTTATACGATGTTTTAGTGGGTAATATCAAAAACGGAAAAATCAAGAATATTTATTCGGATTCATATTTTACAGAAACACGTACATTTCAGGATTTAGAGTCTACAATGTCTAAGATCGATACAACTGATTTAGGATATGAGCAATACAATGCTGGTGAAACGGTAGATCCTCAATATATCAATAGGAGAGACATTACTTCTGCTGATATCTCAGAATATCGAATTAGAGGATACTGGTATTTTGATAAGCGTCAAGGAGAATTAAGATACAGATTGTTAGGATTAGCACCAGTTGCTCCTGATGTTAACTTTATCGATGATGATGAGCCAGATATGGTTCCTTTATTCTGGGTTTGGTATCCTGATGCTAGAGAAATGCTTCACAATGCAGCGGCTTTTAATAGAAAAAATACTTCTATGCCTTTTACATATGATCATATTCTTAATGCAAGACGATTTAGCTCTGTAATCTATAAAGAAGATAACATTCAGGGTGACCGTGAAATTAAGGATTATGTCGTTGACAATGCTTTAATGCAACTTCTGGAGAGTGAGAGGATAAAAGAGAGTATACGAAATTTTGAAATGGATATGTGGAGTTATTAAATTCTGTATATTTTAAGATAAGATATAAACGCCCAACATACTTGTTGGGCGTTTTGTTATTTTTGTAGTATGTTAGATTATTTTGTAGTAGGTCTAGGATTGGCAGGAATGTCTTTCGTTGAGGAATTAGAGAAGAACGGTAAATCCTTTGTGGTTTATGAAAATTATTCACAGAAATCGTCAAGAGTAGCTGGGGGGTTATATAATCCAGTAATTTTAAAGAGATTTACAGCTGCATGGAAAGCACTTGAACAAGTAGAGAATGCATTCTCGTTTTATAAGAACATTGAAAAAAAACTTAACATATCAATTCTCATAGAGGTACCCGTTTTAAGAAGGTTTAATGCTGTAGAAGAGCAAAATACCTGGTTTGAGGCTGCTGATAAACCTATTCTTACAGATCTCCTTTCTACAGAATTGATTCCTAATAAAAATCAAGCTTTAGATATCCCTTATCAATACGGTAAAGTAAAAAATACGGGTAGAATAGATACAGAAAAATTACTAACCTCTTATATTAATTATCTAAAAGATAAGGATAGTATATTAAACGAATCCTTTAATTATGATAGCTTGGTGATACAAAAGGACTATGTCGAGTATAAAGGACAAAGAGCAAGAAATATTATTTTTACTGAAGGTTATGGGGTGGTAAACAATACTTTTTTTAACTACCTTCCTATTCATGGTAATAAAGGTGAGTACATCATTATAAAATGTGATAAACTTAAATTATCTGAGGCAGTAAAATCTTCAGTTTTTATTATTCCGTTAGGAAACGATTATTATAAAGTAGGTGCGACTTATAATAATAAAGATAAAACATCAGCTATTACAGATGAAGCAAAAAAAGAACTGCAAGAAAAATTAGAACGTTTTTTAAGAGCAGAATATACTGTAGAAGATCAGGTGGCAGGGATTCGTCCGACTACAAAGGATAGAAAACCGATGGTTGGGTCTCACCCAGAACATCAAAATATTCATATTCTTAATGGTTTAGGAAGTAGGGGGATACTCATAGGTCCATATGTAGCAAAGAAACTATATGATTATATTGAATATCAAAAACCACTAGATGGTGAAATAAATATAAGTCGATTTAAAAATTTAAGATAATTTTTGTTTCTTTTTATAATGCATAAAAAAGTTAATCCAGATATTTCGAGACAATCGTAGAATCACGGGTAAAAGAGAAATCATGGTAGCCGCTATTAAAAAGAAGGTAGTCAATAAACTCAATTTTAATAGTAAATAACCAATTACGAAAGCAGCAACTGCAAAAGCAATGCCTACAGGATAACTGACATACATGGCGCCATAGAAAAAAGAAGGTTCTATTTTGTATTTGGTGTCACAATGACTGCATCGCTCCTTCATGTTCAAGGTTTGACTTAGTTTATAAGCATTCGATTCTGTGTACATGCTCTCTTCATGACAAACAGGACAGCTCCCAGTAAAAATACTATATATTTTAGTTCCTTTTAAGATATTCATTAGGGTTTTTATTCTAGCATAAAAATAATCATCTTTGCACAAAATATTCAAAAACTGATGTTAAACATACACAACTTATCGATTTCGTTTGGAGGAGAGTATCTTTTCGAAGAAATAGCTTTTAGATTAAGTGCAGGAGATCGGGTCGGATTAGTAGGCAAGAATGGAGCAGGAAAATCTACGATGCTTAAGATTTTATCCAAGGAGCAAGAGCCGGATTCAGGTCAAATAGCTATGGATAAAGATGTCAAGATTGGTTTTCTTAAACAAGATATTGATTTTGTGTTAGGACGTACAGTGCTAGATGAGTCTTACGAAGCTTTTATTGATATAAAAAGGATTGAGCGTGATATCGAGAAAATCAATGCGCAATTGGCAGAACGCACAGATTATGAGAGTGAGTCATATAATCAATTAATAACAGACTTAAGTGATCATACACATCAATATGAGATTCTTGGAGGTTATAATTATCAAGGAGAAACAGAAAGAGTATTACAAGGACTTGGGTTTGTTCGCGAAGATTTTAACAAGTTAACAGATACATTTTCTGGTGGGTGGCGAATGCGAATAGAATTGGCCAAACTTTTATTACAAAACAATGATATCTTATTATTAGATGAGCCGACGAACCACTTAGATATTGAATCCATTATTTGGTTAGAGAATTTTTTAAAAAGTTATGTAGGGGTAGTGGTCATTGTATCGCATGATAAGATGTTTCTTGATAATGTTACAAATAGGACTATAGAAATCTCATTGGGGCGTATTTATGATTATAATAAACCATACTCTAAATATCTGGTGCTTCGCAAAGAGATAAGAGAACAGCAACTGGCAACTCAGAAAAATCAGTCTAAACAAATAGAGCAAACTGAGAAGTTAATAGAGAAGTTCAGGGCAAAAGCTTCGAAGGCTTCTATGGCACAATCATTAATAAAAAAGTTGGATAAGATTGATAGAATCGAGGTAGATGAGGATGATAATGCGGTCATGAATATCAATTTTCCCATAAGTATACAGCCAGGTAAAGTTGTTATCGAAGCCGAAAAAGTAGGTAAGAACTATGGTCCAAAAGAAATTCTTAAGGATATTGATTTACTAGTAGAAAGAGGGTCAAAAATAGCTTTTGTAGGACAGAATGGACAAGGGAAATCTACACTGGCAAAAATTATAATAGATGAGATTCCTTATAGTGGGACATTTAAGCTGGGACACAATGTACAAATAGGGTATTTTGCACAAAATCAGTCGGAGTATCTTGATGGAGAATTAACAGTGCATGATACTATGATACATGCAGCTGATGAGAAAACGCGTAGCAAAGTTCGTGATATGCTTGGGGCTTTTCTTTTTAGAGGAGATGAAGTAGATAAAAAGGTAAAAGTACTTTCTGGAGGAGAAAGAAATCGCTTAGCCTTGTGTAAAATGCTTTTACAGCCTTTTAACGTGTTGGTTATGGATGAACCTACCAATCACTTAGATATTAAATCAAAGAACGTACTAAAGGAAGCGTTAAAAAATTTCGAAGGAACCTTGATATTAGTATCTCATGATCGTGATTTTTTACAAGGACTAAGCAATCGAGTTTATGAGTTTAAAAATAGAAAGATTAAAGAATATCTTGGTGATATTGATTTTTACCTCGAAGAAAGGCGTGTTAATGATCTTCGCGAAATAGAAAAAAAAGATAAACAGGTAAAATCAGTTTCAAGTAACAAAGAAACCGCTAAGCAATCTTATCAGGATCAAAAGAAAATCAAATCCTTAAACAATAGATTGAGTAATGTAGAATCAAAAATTAATAAACTAGAAAGAGAAATCAAAGAAATTGATGTCGAACTAGCAATTAACTATGACCAAACAATTGCGCAACCTAACTTTTTTGATACGTACCAACAAAAAAAGGATAATTTGTCTTCTTTACTAGAAGATTGGGAAAAAATACAAGGAGAAATCGATGATTTGATGAATTAGTGAATTTAGGGACTTGTTTTGTTGAATTAATAAAATATGCTGATTTAATTATTTTTTTGATATTAAAACACAGGTTTTGTTAAAAAAATCAAATGTTAGAATGTTTGGGTTAATTTTTTTAAAAAAACATAAGTTACTTTTATGATATTTTTATCGTTAGGTAATGTGCAAGTTGATTTTTATGGATATTTTTGTACCAGATAAATTAAAGAACATTATTTATGAAAACGACAAAGGTCATTGACTTAAATTCTCACGCATTATCTTGGGTGGGTAAGATTCATTATGATTTTGGTTTTTTGGTTCAAAAGGCATTTCATGAGAACGGATTAGATTTATCCAAGGAACAATGGAGTGTTTTAAAACGTTTAAATGTGAAAGATGGTCAACCACAAAATGATCTTGCTTTTATAACACATCGAGACAAAACATCAATGACTAGATTGGTAAATACCATGGAAGGTAAAGACTTGGTGGTTAGAAAGATTGATGAAAATGATAGACGAGTTAATCGTATTTTCTTGACAGACCATGGTAAGGAAATAATACAAAAGGTACAACCTATTATGTACGATTTGATTCCTGCAGTCCAAGAAAGCTTAAGTGAGGAAGAAATAGAGACGTTAATTACTGTTCTTAAGAAAGTAAAGTCCAAAATAGCAGATATTGCCGAGCAATAACAAAAAAGCTTTTTTGATTTTTTACATATAAAATTACTCAAAAGTAAAACATATAATATCTAATAATTATATGTTTTTTTTGATACAAAAATATACACAAGCAAATACATAATTAATTATGTATTTGCTTTTTTCTTGATAAGACTTTTCTCAAAATTAATCAGGCATAATTATAGTTTCAGTCGATCTAAAAGCAAAAGAGTTATTTTGGTTGGCATGAATCAAATATGTTAGAAATACTATAAAATTAGTCCCAACGTCTAACTTTTATGAGTTTTTTAACTGCAACTGAATATGAGGGTCGATAGTTTTGCTTGATTCTTTAATAGAATTTGTAGACTATACCCTAACGATTTAAGACTTTATGAGAAATGTTATTCTTTCTGTTCTAGGATTAATTTTGGTTATTGGTTCTTTAGTTATTGCCAAAAAACTTGTTGATAGTAAAAAAAGACCCAGACCGGTACCCGCAAAAGTAATAAAAACCGTATTTGTAGATACAGTACAGAATACTACAATCCCGATTAAAATAGCAGCTAATGGAAGCCTTATAGCCAAAAGAAGAGTAGAGCTTTATTCTGAAGTTGGTGGGATTTTTAAAGGAGTAGATGTTCTTTTTAAAACAGGACAAAAATATAAGAAAGGGCAAACACTAATTAAAATCGATGCATCAGAATACTATGCAAGTGTTCAATCGGCCAAAAGTGAGTTGCACAATCTTATTGCTTCTATAATGCCTGATTTACGGTTAGATTATCCAGATATATATATAAAATGGCAAAAGTATCTCGATAACTTTGATATCAATAAACAAACTCCCAGTCTTCCTAAGAGTACATCAAAACAAGAAACTTATTTCATAACCGGGCGAAATATATATTCTAGCTACTATAATGTAAAAAACTTAGAGCAACGCCTAGGAAAGTATATAATTTCGGCTCCATTTGAAGGTGTATTAACAGAGGCACTAGTCACCGAAGGAACCTTAATTCGTCAAGGTCAAAAATTAGGAGAATATATTGATACCAATATCTATGAAATGGAAGTCGCTATAGAGAGGGAATATGGAGACTTACTTCAGGAAGGAAAGATGGTTCAGCTCTCTAATCTTAATAAAACAAAAACATATAAAGGAACGGTATCTCGAATTAATGGTAGTGTAAATCAAGGAACACAAACGATAACAGCGTTTATAGAGGTAGCAGACAAAGGTTTAAGAGAAGGGATGTATCTTGAAGCATATCTTGATGCTAAACAAGAAGAAAATGCTATAGAAATAGATAGAGGCCTTTTACAAGAAGGAAATACCATATTTGTGGTTAGAGATAGTATTTTGGATAATATAGAAGTGCATCCAGTATATTTTTCGGACAAAAAGGTTGTGCTCAAGGGTGTTCCTAACAAAACAGTGATTTTATCCAAAAGTGTTCCGGGGGCCTATTCGGGAATGTTAGTATCTATATATAATTCAGGAAAATCAAGGGCAAACGTTAGCAAATCAGCAAATAAAGGTAATCATTCAGGGAATAAAGGTAAGGCAGTTCAGAAATGAGAAAAATCATAACTTATTTTATAAAGTACCATGTTGCGGTTAATGTTATTGTTATAGCATTTGTCGTATTTGGGATTGTTGGTGCACTATCTCTGAAATCTTCATTTTTTCCTTTAGTTGATTCAAAAATTGTTACGATCAGTATTACATACCCTGGCGCATCGCCCCAAGAAATAGAAGAAGGGGTGGTTCTTAAGATTGAAGATAATCTCAAAGGCCTCGAGGGGATTGATAGGGTAACCTCTACTTCTACAGAAAATAGCGGTACCATTACCGTAGAGATTATTACTGGCGAGGATATTGATTTTATGCTTCTAGAAATTAAGAATGCGGTAGATAGAGTACCTTCATTTCCTGTGGGAATGGAACCATTAGTCGTTGCTAAAAGAGAAGAAGTAAGACCTACTATTAGTTTTGCTATAAGTGGTGACAAAGTTCCTATGGCAACATTAAAACAAATAGGAAGAACAGTAGAAAATGATCTAAGAGCAATAGATGGAATCTCACAAATTACTATAGCTGGGTATCCAGATGAAGAAATTGAAATTGCAGTCAATGAAAGTGATCTGTTAGCGTATAATCTTTCGTTTAGTGAAGTGGCTCAAGCCGTCAGCAATGCAAATATATTAGTTACTGGAGGTAACATAAAAACGGATGAAGAAGAATATCTAATTAGAGCAAATAACAAATCATATTACGGAAACGAATTGTCAAATTTGATTGTTAGAGCAGATACGTTAGGTCGTGTTATACGCTTAGGAGATGTCGCAAACATAAGGGATCGTTTTTCAGAAACACCAAATGCCTCATATTTTAATGGAGATCTCTCAGTCAATATTACAGTAACTAGTACAAATAGTGAAGATTTGATTTCTTCTGCAGATAAAGTGAAGGCTTATGTAGAAGAATTTAATCAGAAATATGAAAATATACAGATTAATGTGGTGAGAGACTTATCGATTACTCTTAATCAACGTACGGCTTTATTAACAGAGAATGCAATTATCGGAATGATTTTAGTGTTACTGTTTTTATCTGTTTTCTTGAATACCAGGCTTGCATTTTGGGTAGCCTTTGGTTTGCCTATTGCATTTTTAGGAATGTTTGTTTTTGCGGGTCAATTTGAGGTAACTATTAATGTATTATCCTTGTTTGGGATGATAATAGTTATTGGGATTTTGGTTGATGATGGTATTGTTATTGCTGAGAATATTTATCAACACTACGAAAAAGGAAAACCTCCGATTCAGGCTGCAATTGATGGAACATTAGAGGTGATTCCTCCTATTGTTTCGGCTATTATAACCACAATTCTTGCATTCTCTACATTTTTATTCCTAGAAGGAAGAATTGGTAACTTTTTTAGTGAAGTATCAACCATCGTAATACTAACCTTAATAGTTTCTCTTGTAGAAGCATTAATTATACTTCCTGCCCATTTAGCACATTCTAAAGCATTAAAAGCCAAAGATGATACTTCTAAAAAAGGAAAACTGAACTTCTTTTCTAAAATGAGGTATATAAATGAGTTTGGAGATAAAATTATGGGATGGCTTAGAGATAAAGTATATAGCCCAGCTTTATATTTTACGATAAAAAATAAGATACTTACTTTCTCTTTATTTGCGGTAGCTTTAATCTTGACTATTGGTTCTATTGGTGGAGGGATTATTGGTGTGACTCTTTTTCCGAGAATAGCCAGTGATAGAGTAGCTATTGAGTTGGTAATGCCAAATGGGACTACAGGAAAGGTAACCGACTCTATTATCTCAATGATAGAAGAAAAAGCTTGGGAAGTCAATGAAGAACTTACGGCAGAATATCTCAAAGACGACGAAAAGTATAAAGGAAAAAAACTTTTTGAAAATATTATAAAGAATATTAATTCAGCATCCAGTGCCTCTGTCAATATTAATATGTTACCAGGAGAGGAACGCCCTGATGCTGTAAACTCTGCAATAGTAGCAAATCGCTTGCGCGAAAAAGTGGGTGTTGTTTTTGGCGCTGAACAATTGATTTTTGGTTCTGGGGGTAATTTTGGAGGTAGTCCGGTATCAGTTTCATTGCTAAGTACCGATATTACAGATCTCAAAGCAGCCAAAATTGATCTCAAAAAAAGATTGCTGGATGACCCAAGACTAAAAGATGTGTTTGATAACGATCCAGAAGGGATCAAAGAAATACGATTAAGGCTTAAAGAGAATGCATATCTCCTAGGCTTGGATTTACAAACAGTAATGAATCAAGTACGTTCTGGCTTTTTTGGAGTTCAGGCACAGCGTTTTCAGAGAGGGCAGGACGAAATAAGGGTTTGGGTACGGTACGATCGTCAAAATAGATCCTCGATTAATGATCTAGATGATATGAGGATTGCTACTCCTGCAGGAAATCGAGTTCCACTAAGAGAAATAGCAACCTACAGTATCGTAAGAGGAGATGTATCTATAAACCATCTAGACGGGAAACGAGAAATTCAGATATCTGCAGATTTAAAAGATCCAAGTCAAAGCGCGACAGATATTTTGGATGAAATTAGAACCGTTATTATGCCAGAGTTACAGCAAAATTACCCAACGGTTTCTGCATCATACGAAGGACAAAATAGAGAAGCTTCGAGAATATCAAGCTCTGCGAGCGTTGTATTTCCGATAGTTTTCTTTTTGATTTATATCACAATCGCCTTTACATTTCGTAGCTATAGTCAACCATTATTATTGTTATTGTTGATTCCCTTTAGTCTTACTGCAGTGGCTTGGGGGCATTTTTTTCATGGGTTTTCGATTAATGTTTTATCTCTACTAGGTATTATAGCACTGATTGGTATTATGGTAAACGACGGATTGGTTTTAATTGAAAAATTTAATAGTTACCTTAGAGAAGGACTCACCTTTGATAATGCCCTATACGAGGCCGGGAAATCTCGTTTTAGAGCTATTTTCCTAACTTCCTTAACTACTATTGCTGGTCTCGCACCCCTGATTTTCGAGAAGAGTAGACAAGCACAGTTTCTAAAGCCTATGGCTATTTCAATTGCTTACGGAATAGGGTTTGCGACTATATTAACACTCCTCATGTTACCTTTGTTTTTGTCATTTAGTAACCTTATTAAAGTAGGGGTTAAGTGGTTAATAACAGGTGATAAAATTACCAAAGAAGAAGTAGAACGAGCTATAAAAGAACAAAATGAAGAGTATGAGAATCATACATAAGAATGAAAACATGTTTCATGTCCTTGGCTTGATTGTCGTTGTGTTTTTGTTTTCATGGAGTGGAACTGCACAACAATTAACCAAGCAAAAGGCAATAGAATTAACGCTTAAGAATAATTTTGGGATACTCATTGCCGAAAATAATCTCGAAATTGCCGAAAATAACAAAGGAGTGCTTAATTCTGGATACCTACCCACGGTAACAGGCGCAGCAACAGCAGTGCATAATATAGATAATACAGAAGCTACTTTTTCTAATGGGGATGTAACCGTTTTAAGAGGAGCAGAAAGTGATCGTTTTAGTGCCTCTATTGGGGTTGATTATACATTGTTTGATGGATTAGGCCGTTATTATAACTATAAGATATTTAAGGAACAGTATAACTTAACTTCTTTGCAAGCCAGAGAAACCATTGAGAATACAATTCTGCAACTATTTACGGTCTATTATGAAGTCGCTAGATTGTCAGAAAATATAGCTATTCTTAAGGAAACCCTCGAAATTTCAAAAAAACGAGTAACTCGATCTGAGTATCAATTTGAATATGGACAGAACACGAAGCTAAATATTCTGAACGCAAGAGTAGATGTGGTTAATGATAGTATTAACCTGTTAAATGCAAATCAACAATGGTCGAATGCCAAAAGGGATTTGAATGTACTGCTAAATGAGGACTTAGATCGTTTATTCGATGTCGATACTATTGTTAGGTTTATCCCTCGATTACAATTGGATAATTTTACGAGTACATATCAGGATCATAATGTTACTATATTGCAAAATGAAGCTAATCTAAAAATCAACGAATATGATGTAAAAGTAAGTAAATCAGGGTATTTGCCTACTGTGGGTCTTAACGGAACCTATGGTTGGAATAAAAATAATAACAATGCTGCTTCTTTTCTTACAACTCAAACATCTGATGGGTTATCTACATCGGTAAGTCTTTCCTGGAATCTTTTTGATGGGGGAAGTACTATAACCAATATAAAAAATGCTAAAATTACATTAGAAAATCAAGAGCTAGCCAAAAAGCAGGTCGAACAACAAGTAAGAAGAGATATTTTGAATGCAAATAAAACTTACAGAAGCCTTTTGAGCATACACAAAATTCAGCAACAAAATGTAATCACCAATCAAAATAATTTTGAACGTTCTGAGGAAGGCTATCAGAGGGGATTGGTCACTTCAATAGAATTTAGGCAAGCTCAAATTAATTTGATGAACGCACAAACGAATCTAAATACTGCTAAGTATAATGCAAAAATGGCAGAGTTAGAACTATTACAACTTACAGGACAATTATTGAATGTAGAATTTTAATACCTTTATGTGTATGATAAAGTTACTAAGGACAGATTCAAAACATCAGGATTTTATCTCACTTGTTGTGGACTTAGATAAATATTTGGCGGTTACTGATGGAGAAGATCATGCTTTTTATGATCAGTTTAATAAAATTGGCGCCATAAAATATGTTGTTATAGCCTACGAAAATGATGTTGCCGTAGGATGTGGAGCCATAAAAGAGATGAATTCTGATAGTATGGAGGTTAAAAGAATGTATACTAATCCACAATTTAGAGGAAAAGGAATCGCCTCAAAAGTATTGTCAGAATTAGAAAAATGGACTGCAGAATTACGGTATAAAAAATGTGTACTAGAAACAGGAAAAAAGCAAGTAGAGGCAATACAACTTTATAAAAAGCAGGGGTATACATTAATAGATAACTATGGTCAATATGTTGGTGTCGAAAATAGTTTGTGTTTTGAAAAACGAGTCAAAAATTAGTAAAGAACCTAGGACAGAATAAAGTGTATTTTATCTAGGTACGGTATTTGATTGTACCTAGCTAAAAAATAATAGCATATGATTTTTAGAATTTTATTACTAACTGCAGTTGTTTATGGTATATTCTATCTAATTAAAAAAGTAAAGCCCATAAACAAACTCAAAGAAGTACGCCTTAAATTTGATCCTCTTAAGTGCAGAAAATGTAATGGTATGGGATATTGGATAGCTACTCGTGGAGAAAAAGAGAAGTGCAACCTATGTTGGGGTTCAGGAAAAATGCCACATAAAGGATTATAATATGTCTTAGATACCCAAGTCTTATAGTGTGATTCAATAAAATAGTTAATCGAAGTACATGTTTGAACACTTTTTTCAATGCCCTTATTGTTGGGAAGAAATATCAATGTTACTTGATCCTTCTGTATCTTATCAAGTATATGTAGAGGATTGTGAAGTATGTTGTAATCCAATCCAATTACAACCAAGATTTGAAGATCAGGAATTAGTAGCCTTTGAGGCAATCAATTTAGAACAGTAATTGAGTTGATGACATTATCTTAAAGTGTTCTAGATAACTTTATGCCATCCTAAGGTAGTATCAAATTAAACCCATCGAAGAATAACTATTTTTTATATCTCTAAACACACAATCTTCTATTTCAATTGTCGAAGAACTGTAGTGTCATACACCTTGATTTCTTACCTAACCATTGCAGAAGTTTATCTGATCCTATTTATGTGCTATGTTGGCAACATATATCAATATATCGATAAATTTTACAGTCAAAACTCCAAAATACGCTTCTGTCTCCAAAAGCAACTTAATTCGACCACAAATGGCATATTAACGTATTTTCTGTTGAAAGAATATCTGAAATAATAAATAATATCCAGTATACGTCTTAATATTCTAACAGAAGTATCCATTTCTTTTTGTGCTCCCATATCTATACTATTATTCATAGCGTTACGGTGAAAAAGAATTTTGGTATCCTAATAAAAGAAAGCAACTGCGTCTTTTTTTAACTTGGTTTAAATTAAAATTGTTGTAAACACCTATTGATTACATGGTATTTCTTCTCCTCTTTTACAAAACGAAATGTCAATTTTTAAACGAATGTAAAGGTAGAATAATGTTAATAAAATTAACATATAAGACTAAAAAAGCATCTATTCTGTTAATTTTTTTAGCTTGTTAACCAAAAATTAACCTTCCTTAAGGCACAAGTATACCTTTTATAAACCTGTATCGGGTTAAAAAAATACTTCACAAAACTTAATTTTATAATTCACAATGAAAAGAAAGTTAAAAGATCACAGTTCTTAAGTATTTAAAATAATATGCCTTATGAAACACAATCAAAAAAAACTAAAAGATTCATTAAAGGACATTGTTCCTTTAGTAAATAAAGAGTTCTCTTTTATGGGAATGATCATCACAACGAGCGATCTGCAAAGGGTTCTAATTATTGCCTTATTATTGACCAATTCGATAACACAAGCGCAAAACCCTTCTGACGTATTAGATTTATCGACCTGGAGTTTGACCTGGCCGGTTGATCAAAACGGTAATGATAGTAGTGGAGCAACTACTTGTGAACAGATAAACAGAAATGCCGCAACTTGGGATCCCGATGAAATCACAGGTGTCATACCCGCAGCCTATCAGGATTTTTTTGAGGCTGTTGGATCCGAGGTTGTTTTCAGGGCACCCGTATCCGGCGCAACTACAGGAGGTACCGATTATGCCAGAAGTGAGCTAAGACAACAAATTCCGTTGGATGGTGTGTTAGGAAATAATTTTTGGTCCGTACAAAATGAACAGGAACTGGACGTAAGAGTTCGAGTGACTAACCTACCTAGTGTAAAACCTGCCGTTTCAATGGTACAAATTCATGCCTATAATGAAGATTACGAACCGCTACGTTTGCAATATGATGCCGAAACCGACGGTAATGGTCTTCATATTGTAATCAACGAATCCACTACCCATCCTAATATTGTTGATTACACCCTTGGGGATCAACTTAAAGTGAATGTCAAAGTAAATGAAGGTCGAATCTATTTAAGTCTTACTAATGAAAGTAAGCCCAATGCAGCCTCATATGCATTAGACTGGCTCTCTGGCAGAGAAAATTGTTACTTCAAGGTTGGGGCCTATGTACAATCTAGCCATGTGCTAATGGATTGCAAACCTGATGATGGGTATACTACAAACCCGGACCCAGATGAATTTGCCGCAGTAGCCGTATCGGATATGTCAGTTATTGTTAATGGGAGTGGAACTATTACTCCAACAGAACCTATCAACCCTACCCATGGACAGACAACGTACCTTCAAGAAAATTTTGATGACTATGATACCGATGATTCTCTAGGAGATGGAGTTCCTTTTGTAGAATCAGGAATCTGGATTGATGGAGGTTCTAATGCATTTCTCAAATCCACCGAAAAATATAATGGAAACAGGAGTTTTGTGATTTCTAAGTCAGACGAAACAAATACAGATCTAGAAAATCCAAAACCATACTATTCTTCTATCTATACAAAACCATTAGATTTTTCTGGAGCTACAGCAGCGGCATTGGACTTTAGATATTTGATAACTACAAAGACAGATGCGACGACTGGCGAACTACTTGTGCCAACAGGGTCTTTTAGTGCAGAAATATCGTTCGATGGCGGAGAAAATTTCGTTGACCTAGAGAATTTTATTATGGCGAATCAAACGATTATAAGTAATACCGGATCACTTTATGTAGTAGATTGTAAAGCAGAATGTGATGTTACATATCCTGATGATAAGACTACAAGAGATGCCTGTAGAGCACAATGTGATGCTGATAAGGAAGACAATGCTATTCCTGCAGAAGAAACGCAACAATATTGGTCTTTAGCTTCTATCGTTATCCCACAAGAGCAGCTATCTAATATGACAGTTTTTAGAATCAAAAGCTACCTTGGTGCTAACGATGAGGCCTCTATATATCTAGATAACATCGTGCTCAGTTATGAAGGTACTGAACCTGATCTCAGTGAAAATACGATCACGGTAGCGGGGATTGCCGACCCTGCAACATCAGGAAGATCATTACTTCAGATTGATGGCATATCAAATACTTTCGAAGATTTTGATGCTATTGACGATTGGGGTATCTGGCAAGATGGAGGTAGAAATGTATTTATTACCGGTTTCAACTCAGTAGATGAAAATGGTGTCGCATATGACAAAGATGCATGTGAGGTAGACCCAAGCCAATGTTCCTATGGAGTGGGGATGCGTAGTTTCTTTTCAGGAAAATCAAATGGTACGGACGAGAATGGTGTTGATCTTGGATTTCAAAAATCTGCATATTCCTCTATCATAACTCAAAATTTGGATCTCACTACGGTTTCGGGAAGTGTGGACCTAGAATTTTCTTTTATTTCTTATCAAATGAAATTAGCTGATCCGACTCAAGAAGAACTCGAGGCTGCTGGAAACGTAAATCTTGTAAATATCGATGGCGAACCTATACTGGGATACGCTCCTGGACCTGATCGAGTAGAAATTTCTATATCTACGGATTGCGGATATACTTCTAAACTGTTTAAAACACTTACCTTCGGTGAACACTTTATAAATGATGTTCGCCAGACAGTAAATTTTACTATTCCTGCAAATTTTATGGCTAGTGATGATGAAGCCGATCCAGAGAGTATACTCAATACAGATTTCTTAACAACAACAACTCAAATCAAAATTCAATGCTTCTCAGATACTGATACGCAACTGTTTTATATTGATGAAATCGGTTTATATACCTCGGGGGCTCAGGAATCTCCTAAGGGAACTCCAAGAGATTTGACATGGGCAAACTACCCACAAACGATACTGACTGCAAATACCAGTTTTGACTCCTATGATCGCATCAATAGTAAGTTTTTAAGACAAGATGTTTATGAAAGTAACTCTTATCTTGGAGGTGATGGACTTTTTGAACAATTTGATGAAGAAACTGGTCAAATAGAATATATACCAGGACTATATGGTGCTGTAGAGCATCCTGATGACTGTGGTGATCATACCTATTTAGGCGATTGGGCTGAAGGTGAAAAACACATCGAACAAGAGTTTGATGCACAATTAGGAAAGTATGTGTTTAATTTTTATTCGCATCTTACGGCAGATACAGAACGTTGTCGTTATTTCGAGGGACAACAACCCGGTGAAGGTAAATATCAAGACCGACAACGTGTAGAGATCAAAACATATGATGATTCTGCAGACGAACAGTTATCCGTGCAGGGAGAAACTCATTTTTATGCTTGGAAAATGAAATTACCTGAAGGTTTTCAAGCTTCTAATAAATTTACACATTTGCATCAAATAAAACCTGCCGGTGGAGAGCATAAAGGCATGCCTACTTTTACATTGACGGCAACTAGCAAGGTGGATCCTGCAGATGTAGATGGCGATCAAGAAGGGGATAGCGATGAAGGTCTTAGTGAGCTAAAGTTGCGTTATGCAGGCTTGTCAGAATCACAAGTGACCGCGGCAACCATAGATCTTGATGACTTAAAAGGACGATGGATTCAGATTGTAGAAAAAATATTCTTTGGAGAATCCGACAAAGGTCGTTACGAAATTCTTATTTATGATCCAATCAATGGAAGCATTGATAATCCATTACTAAGTTTTGAATCCTATAGTCTGCAAACCTGGAAAATTGGAGATACGGAAGGGGAAGATCCTGATAAATTTTTTGCGCGTCCAAAATGGGGTATTTATAGAAGTACAGTAGAAGCTACAAAATTACGAGATGAAACTATTGGTTTTACAGATTTTGTATTACTAGAAGTGACCGATAGACAAGATGGACTTTATGGAAACATAAAATCATTTGCAAAATATGCTGAGAGTATTCAGGGAGACGATATTGTAAACACTGACAGATATATCATCCAATTAGAGCCTAGTTCAGAACCACTTATAATAAGTGATCCAGGCGTAAAATTTAACAGCCTATCTTATGATCGAGGATTCTACAAGGATGATTTTATTAATGTTGGTGGTTTAGGAGGTTTTGCTTTCAAAGCACAATCGACCATTTCTCAACCCGTAACGGTAGATAATTTGAGCTTTACTGTTCGTAGTAAAGCGGCAGATGATCTCGTAACCTTCTCAGTAACCGTGGGCGATCAAACTCAAGAATTCCAGTATCAGTCTACCAGTAATCAGGATTATCAGGTTTTTACTTTTGATGGGCCTTTTAGTTTTGAAAATGCTGAACCTACAGAAATAGCTTTTGAAATCACAGCTAGTGAAAATAGCGAAACTGGAGATATCGCAAAATTTAGACTTTACGATATGACTTTTAATTATGATGAATTTGCAATCAGCGAAATCTATGTAGATTATGATACCGATGTACAGAATGGCAATGGTACAGAGGCTGCTCCTTTTGGAAATATCCAATCAGCAACAAACGCAATAGGCCAGGCCACAGGAGCATTAATCGTATATATTAGTGGGACTTTCCCAAACTCAGAATCTTTCAATTTGAACAATATAAATGAGCCTATTACTTTCATTAGCGAAACAGGGTTTACTATAAAAAGTACAATTCAAGGCGGGACAACAGTATCTTCTGTAGGAGGGCTTTCTGGATTAGGAGCTACATTGTCGGATTCAGGATCCTTTACTATAGAACCCGATCGAACAGAATTAACAGGAGGAGCTACGGGTAACTCAAATGATCTCTTTATTGTCAATTCTGATGAAAGTGAAAACGATGCTAGTTTTCGTCTGCAAACTAAAGCAAATGGTGATAATAGGTATAGCGACTGGAATATAGCAGCAACAGCGCACCCTGCTCTGGGGAGTCGATTAAAGTTTGGTCTTTGGGAGGGTAACTCGCATAGCGATGATAACGAAAGAGAATTAGGGACAGAACATATGGCTATTTCATTAGATGGATATACCATTGTTGAGAATGCTATGACCGTTGGAACAGAAACTTTAGTAGCAGGTTCAACATTAAGTATATCCGGAGCAGTATATATGTTGGGTCCGGTAGGATCTCCGGCAACTTCTAATATTTCAAGTCTCAAAGACAAATACTTATTAATGGTAGAAGGGGGGATTATAAGTGAGAATTATACAATTGCAAGTCCAGATAAATGGATGGATGATGTGTTTAAAGATAAGTATAAGCTTCCATCACTTGATTCTGTAGATATTTTTATAAAAGAAAATGGTCATTTACCCGATGTCCCATCCGAAAAAGAAATCAAAACCAAAGGATATGATCTGCACGATATGAGTGTCATATTGCTTCAAAAAATCGAAGAGCTGACATTATATATTCTTGAAAATGAAAAGCTAATTAAGCGATTAGAATCATTAGAACATTAGGAAATGAGCAAAAAATAAGATTCGAAACACTGCTAAAATTTAAAAAAAATAAAAAATGAAAAACTATAAAATCATGCAATTAGGTGTTCTGCTAATGCTTTTTGCAATACAATGGATGAGTGCTCAGGAAACATTAAATGCCTCTACATTTGGAGATGAGAGTGATCTCTATATTATCAACTCTGATGAAGGTGAAAATGATGCTGCACTTAGAATACAAACCAAAATTGATGTTGGTGACCTATATAACGATTGGGTAATATGGAATAATCAAATGAATGGAGACCTGAATTTTTCGGTCTTTAGATCTCCAACACATGATGATACAGATGAGAGCAATTCGGGAGAGGTGCACCTAAAAATTAACAAAGAAGGAGTTGTATCTGTAAAGAATCTATTTACAGTAGGTACTGGAACATATCTTAATGATGTTTCTATGATCGTTGGAGGGGGAACCCACATAGGACGCTATGAGGGGTATAGTTCACTTAGCAACATTGAAGATCAATATCAATTATTTGTCGAAAAAGGTATTGTCAGTGATACTTTTTATCTGTCAGAGGTACCAAGTTGGGCAGACTATGTATTCTCAAAAGACTACAAGCTACCCAGTTTAGCATCTGTAGAAAATTTTATTCAAAAAAATGGTCATTTACCAGAGGTACCCTCAGAAAAAGAAATTCTTACAGAAGGGTATCAGCTACACGATATGAATGTAACGTTTTTACAAAAGATCGAAGAACTTACTTTGTATACAATCCAACAACGAAAGTTATTAGAGCAATTGTTGGATAATGTAGAAAAAAATAATCAGTAACCATCAAATAGAAAAATATGAAAACTAAATATATAAACAGTAGTTACCACAGATATATCCTGTTCGTATTTATCACCTTAGCAAGTACATTAGGATGGGGGCAAGATTTAACAGGTGGATTAACAGGGACAAGGAGTGATTTTTTTATTATTAATAGCGATGAATCCGAAAATGATGCAGGTATACGATTACAAACAAGAGAAGGCGAATCGTATTCTGATTGGACCATATGGACAGACTCTTTTGGAGGAGAGCTTAATATTTCTTCATGGCGAAATACTTTTCATAATGATGATATCGAATATGAACCAGGAGATACCCGTTTATCTATCCATCCAGATACCAAACAGACAATTCTATACAATGCATTATCAATAGGCAATGATGTAATTAAGGGTAACTCTGAATTGAGTGTTTTTGGGGTCACTTACATTTCAGAAAAAAATCAAGAACCTAGAGGATTTAATGTAGGTTCCCATGCTGACAACTATTTGTTATGGGTTGAGACGGGTATTGTATCCGACGATCTAGCTATTATAAATGTAGAACATTGGTCCGATCATGTTTTCGAGGAGAATTATGAATTAAAAGACCTCGATGCACTAGAAGAATTTATCAAGAAAAACGGACATTTACCCAATATCCCATCAGAAAAAGAAATTTTAAAAGAAGGCTACAGCATCCATGACATGAATGCACGTTTTCTTGAAAAAATAGAAGAACTCACGCTATATAGTATCGAGCAAAACAAAAAAATCAATGCTTTATTAAAAGCTCAGGGTTTGCAAGATCAAATCAAACAAAGCACTACTCAAAAAAACTAAACATATGAAAACTATAATTTTAAAGATAGTATGTACCATACCAGCACTGCTATTGTGCTTGTCTATACAGTCACAAGTAGATCTAGATGCAGATGATCATAATTTTCTAGATCCATATGATGATAATGGAGATAAATGGTTTGAAGATATTCAAGACCGTAGGGATTTTTTTAACAACTTAGTCGCTGCTATAAAAACTAATGACGAACTATATGGTGATATGGGCTTTGTGTCAATTACGGAAGATCTTTTTATAGCTAGTGTAAGAACGGATGATGATAGAGTATATGATGATAAAAACTATTTTCTTACTTTCTCTACGATCTATGATAGTTTTTCAAGATCTGAAACTATTTGTTGTACTAATAGTTTAGAACTCGATTATTACAGAATTCATTTTTTTATCGGATCTAATATTTCGGAAGCTCAAATTGAAGTTAATAGTCAAGTGCCAGCTGCATTGTCTAATTGGAGCGATACATTTGCAACGGATAATTTTGAATTAGATTTAATAGAGTCGAATGCTTTAAAGAGCGAATGGCTTGAACTAGTTCCTCCTTTACAATCATCCCTAAATTCTCTTTACATTACTGGAAAATGAAAATAGAATAGCTGTTACTTTTTAAGGTTTCCTCTATAACCATTGTATATGGAGGTAACAATACTATATCAAGAAAACAACATTGATTTAGTAGGTCCACAAAGCTTGGATGATTAAATCGTTAAAAAATAAATACCATGAAAAATAGTATCAAAAAACAGAATATTAAAATTTGGCTAATTCTAATAGCCCTAATGACTTTACCAGTTACCATTCAATCTCAATTTCTTGTGGAATCTGACGGGACATATGTAATTACATCTAAAACTCATGAGTTGGACTATAAGCCAATAGTTGCTTCTCCTGAATGGTTCAAAGGTTTTTTTAGAACTTTAGCTTTATTTGTTACAAATGATAAGACCGAATGTGAATTAGATAGCGCTATCCTGGGACAAAAAATCAAACTTCACATCTACTACCCTACACCAGATAATGCTCATAATCAGGACAACTACGACCTACCTGTTATAGTTTTTGGTTATGGAGGTGGTTTTTTAAATAAATGGGCAGCTCCTCAAGGTATTCCACCAGGGAATGATTACAAGGTTCCTGAATATTTTGCTAAACGTGGGTATATTGTAATTGCCCCAGAATATCGAATTGGTATAGACCTACATAATGCACAGCTTGCCGAACGTGCTATATGGAGAGCTGTTCAGGATTTACGAGTTACTATTAGGTATGCTCGAGCATACGTAAGTGATAATCTCGTAAAAGCAGATACAAACGCACCCTTAACGTATTTGGGATGGAGTTCCGGAGGTTTTATGGGATTACATAATCTTTACCTCAGGGATACGGGTACCAACAGGCCTATTTCTACTACCGACAGTTTAGAAGTAGATTATGATGTTTCAAATTGGTTTTTGTCAACTGTTCCAATAGAAGGCAGTACTTATGATCTTGGCACACTGGATGCACCCAGACATGGTAAGGGTGATGATGATTTTACAAATTATTACCCAGAGTTGCAAGGTGATCCTGTTCAGGACATTAGTGTAATCGTTTCAGGAGCTTTAGGGAAACTGAATTGGATAGGCACAATACCCGATTCAACAACTACGGGAAGACCTAAAGCTCTTATGATGATGCAGCATAGACAAGATGGAGTAGTTCCCTCTGGAAAAGGTAAGGCATATCAAGGTTTTTCTTTTTTTCAGAACGATTCTTTTCAATACCCTGAAGTGAATGGTACTTTTGCAATCGATGAGTATTTTACTAATAACCCGGATTATAGACCCCAAATATATGAATTTTTAGAGGTAACTCAGGGCTGTGCTAATGCTAATTGTGTGGAAGGTAATGCGGGTGGAGATACTGGACCATTGGGTAAACAAACCTGGTATCACGATCCGATGGAATATGCCTCGAATCTCGCGGTAATGGGAAAAATAGAAAGCTTTATAGAAGCAAGTATTGATAGTCTAAGTTCTGGAAGTAAATTAGCTAAAACACCTCTACTAGATAAAGGACAATCAGACCTGTACCCTAATCCAACACTTGATTATGTTAATATAAAAATGACCGACAAAAAAGTATCAGAATTTAGAATTTATGATATTAGTGGAAATCTTTTATTAAGTCAAGAAATTAGTAACACTAATGATGAAACCTTGCAAATTGATGTTAGCAATTTTTCTGAAGGTATATATATGTTACACCTATTTACTGACACAGAAATCGAATTTTATAAAATTGCAAAACAATAGTCCAAATACGTTTGCTTAAAAAAGTCTTGTAAAATTATTATAATTTTACAAGACTTTTTTTACATCTTAGTCTATTTTATATAGCATCAGCCACCAATAGTTCGTGTTGTATATTTTTGGTAATAGCCCTCAGAAACATGGATGCTATAACATTCTTATATGTATTCTAATATTCTAACGCCTCCTTGAGCACTTCTTCCTCTACCTACCTCATACATAAAAACAAGAAATTAAATAGATATTCGCTACGATACAGATGCAGCTGTCTCCATATACATAGTATCCAAATATTGTTTAAAAGACAAGGTCTGATCTATACCCATCTTCTTTTTTAGTCTACTCCGGGTTACTTTTACCGTATTGGGAGATACATTGAGCATGCTAGCGGTTTCCTTAAGAGACAAATTTAATTTGGTCAGCAAGCAGTATCTAATTTCATTTTCGGTAAGCTCCGGGTGTTTCATCCTAAGTTCGGTGGCCACGGTAGGATATTGAGATTCTATTCTGTCTGTTATTGCAGATACATCGGATGCAGAGAGAATGAGATCTTTTAATGTATTATTTACTTGAGCTAACTTAGGGTTATCATCCTTTATTAAGGCTAACTCCTTTTTTATTGTATTTAACACTTCAACTCTCTGAGAAAGGGCAATAGCCGTAGCATCTAATTCATTATCCCGCAAACGGATTTGTTCTTCTAATAATTGCTTTTCATTCGTACGGAGTATCACAACATCTTTTTTGCTTTTATTGTACTTACGATACAGATATAGCATGCTTAATACCAAGAGGACAAATATCAATAAAACAGTAACTATCAATGAATACAGTTCCTGTGCTTTGTTTTTTTCTTCTAACAACTGATTCTTATAAGTTGTTTCAATACTTTTTTGCTTTTCGTGAATCAATTTCATTTGAGCATCACTATAGTTCACTAATATTCTTTTTTCGAAAGAACGGATACTATCTATTAACTCATTCTCTTTTTCATAATAAAAAATAGCTTTACTATACTCTTTTTTTGCTTTATGGAATTTGGCAAGATTTCCATGTGCTTTAGATACTTCAACGACAGAAAATGGGAAATCAATATTTTTCTCGCCATAATAGATTGCCTTATCAATATTTCCTATCGCAAAATAAAAATCTGCGAGTCCTTCAGCTGTATTAAATAGTCCTGGCTTAAAATCTATTTTTTTAAAATATGCTCGCACTGCTAATAGAGAATCTATTGCTTTCTGGTAATCTCCAAAAAGAAAATAATCATATGGGATTTTCCCTTTAACATACCATTTATAGCGTTCCTCTGTACTCTTATTTGCAAGAAAAAGGGCTTTGTTATTAAAAGTAAAACTTTGTTCTGGCATCTTCTTTAGCCTATAGTTTTTGGCTAGATTAATAAATAAAAGTTTTTTTGTGGCATCGTTCATTTGGATGGTGTCTTTTAAACGGTTGTTTAAGAGTTGTAATGACCTATTATATTGTTCTTTGATTGTATATGTCTGAGAAACAAGAACATCGTATTTTGTAAGTTGATTAATGTCATTTTTGTCTATATATGGATATGCTTTAAAAAAAGATGCCAATCCTGGTTCTATTAAACCGAAACCATTGGTCAAAACATTACCTTTAGTAAGATAATGATGTGCAGTTCTAGATGATAAATTCTTAGTAAACTTAGAGCTGTCCAAAACTGCTATTGCAGATTCATACTTATCACAATAATATAATACACTGTCTAAACTTCGTGATCCTATATGCCCATAGGAATGATCCTCAACCAAGACAGTATAGCACGCCAGCTCGATATTAAAAAAGGACTGCATTACAGCTTCTTTGAGTATTCTAAGATGATTAGCATGTGCGTCCTTATCATTTCTTTTTGAATATTTCTTGTAATCAGCTTTTATTCTTTTTCTAACTATAGAATCTTCCGTTTTTTGAGCAGAAACAGGCACTACCAAAACAGAAAGTAAAATAGAAAAAAACAAAAAACGGGAAGCCTTGTAAAATGAGATCATGTGCAATTGGGAATTAAAAAATAAGTAAAAAACAATTATAATTTTGTTTGACTTTATTAGTAATTGACTGAATCAAAGTTATTACACTTTTTTTAAACTTACATGAAATTATCAACCAAATAAGAATTTAAATAACAAGAGTTTTTTTATGAAAGAACTTTGTTTGTTTTTGATGTAATTATCTGGATACCAGATGGTAAAATCAGTACTATGTGAAGTGAATTTAAGGAATCATCTTGGTGATAGAAGTAAAAAATAGTTTTAGTTGAGAGCGAATAAAAACCACTTAAATATTTAAACAGATGTAGCTGTCTCGGTATACATAGTATCTAAATATTGTTTAAAAGACAAGGTATGATCTATACTTATCTTCTTTTTTATCCTGCTATCGGTTACTTTTAAAGTATTCTAGGGAGTCATTATAAATTGCAGCAGTTTCTTTAAAAGACACATGTACTTTGGTACGGAGTCTAAATTCGTTATTTACAATCGAGACCTCCCCATTTTGTTACATTGATTGATAATAATTGGTTTTAGAGGTTCTCTAAATATTAATAGTGCTTAGTTCTGTAATACTAACTCCGGTAGCCTCGTCGGTGGCTAGTTTGTATTGAAATAGGCCAGTTTCACCAATAGCAATTAAAATGTCTCTAGAAATGATAACGTCAAAAGCACTTTTATTCACAGAAGTTACTAAGGTAGACGCTGTAGGATCAGAAACATCGAATACTTTGATCTCATCATCGCAAACAATTAGATAGTCGCCATATAAACCAAGTCCTCTGGGGAATGTTAAGTTTCTTGAATTAATAAGAATCGGTTCAGTCACATCAGTAACGTCATATACTTCTAGTACATTGATGTCATTTCCACAAAAAGTTTGAGAATGTAATGTTACATATGCATGCGTGTCATTTGCTATAACGGGATCGCATGCAGTAAAATGTTGTACTTCTGATAGTTTTTCGGGAAATTCTGGATTTGTTAATCCATAAATAAACATGCCGTTTCTAGAGCCGATGTATAGATACTCATTATAACTAAACAGCGTTTCTATATCAAAACCAATAGGGATTGTATTAACAAGCACTGGGTTTTTAATGTTTGTAATATTAAAGATATTTAAGTCTGAATAATCTACTGCATATAAGTAGTCTCCTTTTAGGGTAAAGGTTGCCAAAGACCCTCCTTGTCCATCTGCCTCTGACACTGATTCTGAAGTCGTAGTGTCATTGGTGCTGTCACTACTACAATTAAATAAAAATATAGTTGCAAGTATCATAATATATTTTTTCATAAGGTTACTATTTTTGATTGCTTGTGTACAATCAATCTTACTTGGTGTGATATTTTGTGATCAGTGTTAGTTAATAAGTTTCCATCCTACGATTACAGAGTTTTCTGGGGTGCTATATGGTATATATCCATCAGGCGATATGAGTTCAGGAAAAACATTAGAGATACGTTTTGCTAATGAAATCTCTTGATTCTCACTGTTGTATTCTAAAGCAATAAGATCCGTTGCTTGATTAATATAAATTATCTGGTCACGAATAGAAATATCTGTGGATCCAGGAACTTCTAAAAATTTAACTGGAATCGGCGATGTAGGGTCAGAATTATCATAAATATGAAAACCTTTGTGGAATTCATTAATAAATAATAAATCATTTTGTAGGTAAATTTTCCCAGAAGTGGTAATGGTTATTGGGTCAGTAATGTGTATAGAATTTTCAAAATCTATTTTATCTAGATAGATGGGTTCGTATTGCGAAAAAGAAGGCTCAATCACGATATCGTCTGTACTATCATCACCACAACCAGGTGTATAGCAACAGCTTTTTAGCACTACTGATATTCCCAAGATCAGTAAAAAAACACGTTTTCTCATTACTTTTTGTTTGCTTAAAAGATGTGAGAAATTATAAAAGGTTGCGTGCCAGTTAGCGTATATAACCTGACAGGTTTATCTCTAATTGCGTAATAGGACTTTTCGTGAAGAGGACTTAGAGTATCATAAATACTAATATTTTCTTTATTTTTAACCTAGTATCGCTGCGAGTACATTAAAAATAGTATTGATCACAATATTATTAGGGTACTACCTAATCAACAGACATTTATTTTATGTTTTATGAGGTTTATGAATCTTTAATTACTTAACATAGAGTTTAACAATTTTTAACCTGAAAACATTGTAGAATTCCGAATCTTATTGAGGTTCAAAATTCCCCGAATTCAGGATTAATAAAATCAATATTTTTTAGGTTTTTTGAAGATAAATTCGAAAAAAAAGGCCCTAATTATTAGGATAAATTGGTTGCAGAAAAATCCCTTATTTCAAATTCAATTGCTACTTTTAACTTATCCTAGGGAGGTATATTCCGTAATAGTTTGCAAACTTTATTTGAAGAGGAGTAGCCTGAAATTTATAAATATTTAATTTTTTAAGATGTGCCAACCACTATTACTACAAATAGGTGGTCTAGAATACTATTGCTTTAAAAAACAACAACAAGGATATGATTAATACATATAGTATTAAGTAAACTTTTAAAACTCATACTAATGAAAAACAAACCTTTCATCTTTACCAATTGGTATTGTTTTTACTATACCCATTCACACTCAAACATGAATTTTGAGAAGTTTGATCACAAATGCAAACTACCATTATTTTACCAAAGGCGGTGAGAACTTAGCCATTTACATCAATCAAAATTCAATAGATGCTAATGTGCCTATTCTAAAATTTTACATAGATAGGTACTATAAGAGAGAACGAACTGGGTTTGGAAACTAATTACCAAACAGGAGGAGAGACCGTTTTGTTAGTACCACTGTGAACAGAACTTGAAAACTATGTTCATAGAGACGGTCCTCTAAAAAATATCTAAGCACTCAATAGGCTGAAAAAACACAAAACTACTTCTGATGATCAGAAGAAGTGATCCAGTATACCTTTTTTAGAAACAAAAAAATGAATAATTAAATTAAATATATAAAGTAAAACACAAATCAGAAAAACGAAAATTATGAAAAAATTAGTTACAATTATCATCGTCGCAATCTATGCAGTATCCTACGGACAAACAACAATTGATGAAACTGCTATTCCTTCAACGGGTATTTCTTACCAAAATGGTCCAGGTACCTCCAATGAAGAAAACTGGACGTATCCGTACAGTGTCAAATTAAGTGTTTTTGGTAATATACACCGAAATTTTGAACTCGCGAATACAAGTAAAACCGGAACTACAACACTTGCCATGCGAACATACAATGGTGAAACTTCTAGTTGGTCAGACTGGCGAGAATTTCTTTTTAAAAACCAAAACGGATATGTTGGTATAGGGACTTCTTCACCAAATAGTCTTCTAGATATTAATGGAACTGGTGATGGAACTGAACTTTTGAGGTTTTCTACCGAAAGACCTTGGGTTTTTCGTCAGCTCAATTCTGGGGCAAGTTCTCGGCTTGATTTGCATTCTACTGTGGGTAGTAAGAATTTTTTAATTACATCGCCAAACAATAGTATAGCGGCTCAATTTATGGTATCAGACAATCAGGACGGAAGTCGAGTATTCCTTGTTCCTGATGGAGGAAAAGTTGGTGTTGGAACCACTTCTTTTGGAAGTCATACGTTTGTTGTAGATGGTACTGTTGGAGCCAGAGAAATTAGAGTAGAATCAGGTAGTTGGTCTGATTTTGTTTTCGAATCAGGTTATGCGCTTCCTTCGCTACGAGATGTAGAAAATCACATTAAAGAAAATGGTCATCTTCAGGATATCCCTAGTGCAAAAGAGGTTGTAGCAAATGGATTCTTCCTTGGAGAAATGGATGCCAAATTGCTTCAGAAAATAGAAGAACTTACACTGTATACTATACAACAAGAGAAAAAAATCAAGGAATTAGAATTAATGAATCAAAAACTTCTTGAATTGCAGGAAAGAATTGAACTCCTTGAATCAAAAAAATAAAATGCCATAGCCATGAAGTTGATATCAACTAAAATCGAAGATTCATACATGCTTTAATTTAAAAATAAGAGATGATGAACAAATGATTATTGGCAAATTATTCAGACTATTTTGATTACATCATTCAGGAAAGTTATACTCAATAGTAGTATAAACTGACACATGATTCTTTTGAATGTATTGAAGATAAACAGGATCAGTAACAATATCGAAGCAGCAGCAGAGGTTATGGTTTTCTTTGATGAGCATGTATTTATTGTAAAAAATGTATGCCATTATAACAGAAAAAATGAGGTTGACGCATGTGATTTTTTAGATGAACTAGCTTCAAAATGTTAAAGCACTTACACTATCATGTTATCCCCCAAATACGTTGTCAGGAGTCGATTTGTTTAGAAAAACAAGATTTATAAACCAAAACGAACGGGTTTTACTGAATGAATTAATCAATCAAACACACAAATTAAAGAATATACAAAATGAGAAAAATAGTATACAACATATTGTTTCCACTACTATTGTTCTTAACCATTAGTAGTTATGGGCAAGATCAATTAGATAGTTATTATTATCATAAAGGAAAAAAGGTATTTTTAACTATAAATACCCAAGCTGTTTCTGTTTCATTTGAGGGAGAAAGTTCTGTAAGTTCTTTTTCTTCTTTTAAATCCAGTGAGACAGAAATATCCGAAATAGTTGAAGATCGAACTAGATCTATTGCAAACCCAATAGACGCAGAAGCTTCCAAAAGAAAAAATCGTAAGTCATTTTATATGGAAGTTGCTACAAAAACTTCTTTGTCGAATAAAGAATATCGTGAGCAAATAGCATCATTTAAGTTGAAGGCGAATACGCTAATGGTTTCACCAACGTATATAAAGAACGGTCATAAAATAGGTTTAACCAATAACTTTTATGTAAAATTAAAGCATCAAGATGATGTTAAACTACTATATGCAAAAGCAAAAGAAATGGATGTTGAAGTATTGGGGCACGATAAATTTATGCCACTTTGGTTTACATTATCAATTAATAAACCGAAAGATTTGAATGCACTGAACTTAGCTAATATATTTTATGAGACAGGTCTTTTTGAAAGTACAGAACCAGCTTTTACCTATCATGATTTAATAGCATCAGATGATACATTCTTTGGTAATCAATGGGCATTATTGAATACCGGACAAAACGAAGGAACCTCTGGGATTGATATTAATGCTGAGCAGGCTTGGAATCTTACCACCGGATCTTCGGATATCAAAACGGCAGTTTTTGATCATGGAATAGAGTTGGATCATCCAGACTTAGTCAACAGGATACACGGTACAGGGTTTGATGCAAATAATGGGACGACACCCGCTACAGTAAGAGGCTCTCATGGAACCGCCTGTGCAGGAATCGTTAGTGCAGAACAAGATAACAATCTTGGGGTTTCTGGTGTGGCTCCAGATAGCGAATTAATCTCGATAAGTATTAATTTACGATTTTCTGATACCGCTGCGCAATTGGCAAGTGGTTTTAACTGGGCATGGCAAAATGGAGCCGATATTATTAGTAATTCATGGGGAGGATATACGCCATCTAGTATTATCGATGATGCTATTGCCAATGCTATTACTAATGGTAGAGATGGGAAAGGTTGTGTTATTGTTTTTGCAGCAGGAAACGAGGACAATACTAATATAAGGTATCCAGGAAACAATAATCCAGATATTTTGGTAGTAGGAGCAATGAGCCCTTGTGGAGAAAGAAAAAGTCCAGACTCTTGTGATGGAGAATCTTGGTGGGGAAGTTGTTTTGGAGCTGAACTTGATGTAGTGGCTCCGGGAGTATTAATACCAACAACAGATAGACAGGAAGGTTCAGGGTATTCTGAAACGGATTATGTTCAGGATTTTAATGGTACTTCGTCTGCTTGTCCTGCCGTGGCTGGGGTTGCCGCATTGGTATTGAGTGTAAACCCAAGTTTAACATTTCAGCAAGTCAATGATATCATTGAACAATCTGCACAAAAGGTAAGAACAGATTTATATACCTATGATACTACAAGTGGCCGTAACAATGGTACTTGGAATATAGAAATGGGGTATGGGTTAGTAGATGCTTATCAGGCTGTCATATTGGCTCAGGCTCAGGTGAGTGATTGCGTCGAAAATCTAACTATAACGCAAAATGTACCTTCTGGAGACACTGATATACAAAAAGCGGCTACTAGCGTTACAGCAAGCAATGTAATTTCTAATGGAGGTGCTGCCATATATACAGCAGGAACAAGAGTAATAATGACTACAGGTTTTATCGCTCAATCGGGGTCGTATTTTCAAGCTTTAACAGAGGTTTGTACAGGAGCTAGTGCTGCCCAAGAATCTGTGGCATCGAACAAAGTCAATATTACGTATGAGACGATAGATCCACAACTTTTGGCCGAATACAAGGAAGAAGAAAAAACATTTGATGCTTTTCCTATCCCAACGAATGATATATTAACTATTACCAGTAAAGAAAATATGGTTAGTTGGCAATTAGTTAATCAAACAGGAAACGTTGTTCGAGTTTCAAATTCTAAAAACAATGCTTTTCAAAGGGATCAGGTTGCTTTAGGTGCGTTATCATCTGGATTTTATATGCTACTGGTTACTCTGGATACTGGTGAGAAAACGTATAAAAGCTTGATTAAAAACTAATACCATTTATACGTTGAATTTACCGTAATAAAATTCTCTTTTTCTTCTTTGCATACACAAAAAATAGCTGATTTTCTTTTACAGTAAATTCATTTATCTAAATAAAACAACATAAAACATAAAAAGCTATATTTTATAGGGGTTAACAGAATATTTTGTAATTAAATATTCTGTTAAGACCCTCTGTTTTTTGTGCTTTTTTGTTTATTATTGTCTCGTAATTGTACCTCTAACTACAAAAGGCACAAAAAATATATAATCATGAATGTAACTTTACGACAGAAAACATTAAAGGACGGCAGACAAAGTTTGTTTTTAGATTATTATTTACCCAAGGCTAAACAAACTCGAAAAAAAGAAGCCCTTAAATTATATCTCTATCCTAAGCCAAAATCAAAACTAGAGAAAGAGCATAATAAGAAAGTCTCTTTGTTGGCCGAGAGCATTCGTTCTAAACGTTTATTACAACTTCAGCATGAGGATCATGAGTTTTCACATTTAATATCCAATAAGGATTCAGGTTCGAGTCGAAACTTCATTGCCTATTTTAGAGAACTAACCAATAAAAAAATTAACCAACCGGCCACCTATGGAATTTGGAATAGTACATTAAATTATATTATCGATTATACAGGAGAACGGCAGCTTGGTATTGGAGATATTGATAAGGAATGGGTAGAGGGGTTTAAAAAATACCTTGTAACAGTAGAAGCCTCGGTGGAAGGTACTCCCTTATCGCTAAATACTTGTCATGTCTATTTTAGTAAGTTTCGATCTTCTTTCAAAAAAGCAGTAAAAGAAAAACTAATCACTCACAACCCTTGTGAAGATGTAGCACATATCCCAAAAGAAGAAACAGAACGAGAATTCCTGACTTTTGAGGAATTACAATCCGCTTTTAGAACCGAATGCCATCCATTGATTCTAAAAAAGGCATTTCTATTTAGTTCATTAACAGGGCTGCGAAAATCAGATATTTTAAAAATGAAATGGTCAGAGGTACAACATTCAGAAAATCAAGGGTGGTATATCCGTTTTACACAAAAGAAAACAAAAGGGGTAGAGACTCTCCCTATTTCAGATGAAGCCAGAGCTTTACTAGGTGAAAAGTCAGGTTTGGACAATCCTGTTTTTGAGGGGCTTAAATTCGATGGTGCCACATCCATTAAACTTCAACGATGGATGTTACAATCTGGGATTACAAAAATCATTACTTTTCATTGTGCCAGACATACCTATGCTACCCTACAACTGACCTTCGGAACAGATATTTACACCTTATCTAAACTACTAGGGCATAAAACATTACAAACCACCCAGATTTATGCAAAAATCATAGATAAAAAGAAAGTAGAGGCAGCAAACAGGATTCCAAATTTGGGAGTATAAAAGAAGAATAATCCATCTGGGTATAGCATTTCAATATTCATTAACTTAAAATTAACACTACGGAAACGAAACATTTTAGGTTCTTGAGACACATACATAAGGGATAGTATCACTCTTATTTGTTTTGCCTTTATGTTAACACCTTGTTTTTCTTATTATCAAATTAATACTGTGGATATTTGGGATTTTGAATATCACTTGTTTTTTAACCCTTCTGAAGAATTTAAGCATTTTTCCAGAATTCGGGTGATGGAAGAGCTATCTCAAAAACTTCAAGTCATTGTCATTTCAGAAACGCCTCCTTTTATTACCTATGACAATTACATAGGTGGAGATAAAGACATGAAAACATATTATCTTAACAAGGTAAATCGTTTTACACAAGCCATAGACTTTTCGGAGTCTATACGATTAGCATATTTTTTTAGTAATAATGATGGATATTCATATCGAATAGACAAAGAAATTAAAAGTGATCATAAAGATTTTGCTTTTTGGTTTTCCCTAAAACTGCGACAATACGAGTTAGGGTTACATCATATCAACTCTTTTTTAGAGTACCATCTAACCCATTCTTTTGAAAGGTATATCCTTAGTTATATGGATTTTCTGAACAAAAGAATAATACGACAATATCAGAATATATTTTTTTCACCCAGACTTAGTCAAACCATCACAGAATATTTACAGAGTTTTGCTGATACTTTAGATCCTCAGGATACCCCTCCTAAGGAAACACCAAAGTACCATAAAAGACCCAGAACCCGAAAAAACTATAATTCATATTATTTAACCATTCTTCAAAAAGAACCTACTTATCTACAGAATAATGGAGGTTATCAAGCATTTGAACAGCTCATCGAATATGGGTTTATCAAAGCAGACATTGATTTTGATTTTGAAAATTTTAAAAATATTTTTTCAGGAGTTGGAGTTACTAAAACTAAAAGAATTATTTGGTTGGGCGGGAAAATCTATCTCAAACTGTTTGTACATTATTTGGTTCGAACGAAAAAAATTGAACCTATGGGTAATGAAAATTGGACAACGACCATAAAGTGTTTTTTAAATAAAGAAGGCAAAGAATTTGAAACCACTCAACTTCAATATGCCAATGGAGGAACTGACCAAAGAAAAGAAGTACTATACGCTATTGCTGATATCTTATAATACACCTATAAAATTTTAGTTTTTTAAGGTCCTCTCCCTATTGATAGACTGCCTCCTTTCTTTCGCTCTATTCTCTACGTTTTTTTTGATAAAATAGTGTTTTTAAAAAACCTAGTATTTACAAGAGATCACAAAGAATACCAAAAGTAAAACATCTGGTAAACTCTACGCTCTACGATTTTACGAAAAAACGCTTTGATATGTTTTGTTATTTGGTCTTCGATATCAATAAAACAAAGCATTACGTAATGCTCATTTCTAATTTTTAAAAAAGAAGTATATGAGCGATTTATTAAAACCATTGTATTCTTTAACTATTGGAGAATACAAAGAATTACAACGAGAAATTTTTAACGAACAAGCAGAAAAGATATTAAAAAAGGATAGGACTCAACCTTTAGTAAAAGAAAACAATGACATCATCTTTTTAGAGGAAGTATGTGAAATAACAGGATATACAAAACCAACTTTATATTCTAAAATCAGTAGGTACGAAATCCCAGTACTCTCCAGAGGAAAACCACTCACTTTTTCTAAAAAAGACATTATTGATTGGATACATCAGGGAAAGCCTAATACATTGGATGACCAAGTCAAGGATTATTTAAAATCTAACCCCCTGTAAAACGTTGCGTTATGATAACACGAAAGGATATTATAGCCAAGACACATTATGGGTTGAAGATATATAGTTATGTTCTTAGAGAATTTAACCCTAATCAAGTGCTAAAAGTTGACCTAAATGGGGATAAACAAATTGTAAACCCATCCAGTGTAAACCGATGTAAACTAATAGTAAACCCTTTTTTACAATGGGAAGAAGCGAGTCTATCAATTGTCATTGAAAACCGAATTGCAGTTTACAAAGACTTGATGGATACTTCTTTTTATGGAGATCCATTTGATTTTGCACAATTGTATTTTAAAGAGGATAGTGAATATGAATTATTAAAACGTATTAATGAAGTCCTTCATTTAACAATAGCGTCTAAACCTTCAGAATATGAACAAAATAATCAGCACGTTACAACACTTCTAGATACAATACCAGATCATCGTATCATACCAAAATTTAGTTACTTCCATAGAAATCTTTTTAACCTCTATCCTAATGAAAGTTTAGACATTCCAAAAACCTATGAAATGATAAGGCACCCTATTCGAAAATACAAAACAGAAAAGCTACGAAGTTTGGGTGCTGCCCAACAAAAAATATTCAAAAGACAGAATTTTGATTATGTCACCTTTTCAGGAACTTTTACCAAGCGTGCTAACAACTCTTTAATCAAACATTCTAACTTATTAACAGTGGACATTGATGATGTACAAGATCAAAGTCGATTGGAAGAAATAAAAGAAATACTATTACATGACCCGTATTTTCCTACCGAGTTATTATTTGTTTCTCCCAGAGGAAACGGATTAAAGTGGGTTGTTGAAATCTCATTAAAAGAGGTATCTCATGGAGATTATTTTACAGCAATCAGCAAGTATTTAAAACAAACCTATACAATAGAGATAGATACCCATGGAGAAGATGTTGCCAGAGCTTGTTTATTACCTTATGACCCCAATGCCTATATCCACCCTAAATATACCTAATGATACAAAGATTTGATCCTAAAAAATATTTGAATACCGATAAGAATGCTAACATGAATATTGTTTCTGATTCCATTGAATCAAACCGCTATAGTTCTAATGAGACATTAGAAGTTGTTCAGAGGATTATTGGAGCATTGGAAATGAAAGGTATTGACCTTACTTCCAATTATGAAGATTGGCTAAAAATTGGTTTTGCACTTGCAGATGAATTTGGGCAAAATGGAACATCATTGTTTCACAGGGTAAGTAAAAATTATCCCGGCTATGAGTATAAAGCCTGTCAAAAACAATATGAACACTGTCTAAAAAGTAAGCGCACAGGCGTCACTCTGGGAACCTTCTTTCATTTAGCAAAACAAGCAGGAGTCGATTTAAAACGAAAAAAGAATAGGTCTCTGGATTATACCTTGCCTACAGCGTCTTCCAACACAGAAGAAATGGTTGTAGCTAAAAAAACATTGGCTACATTTCCTGATTTTATTTTTGAACAAATACCACGTTTATTGCAAGATGTGGTGGTTTGCGCTAAAACTGATACAGAGAAAGATATTCTTTTTTTAGGTGCATTAACCACGATGAGTGCATGCCTGCCCAATGTTTACGGGATTTATGATCAATATACGGTATATCCTAATTTGTTCTTGTTCATTACTGCTCCAGCTTCTTCTGGCAAAGGGAGAGTAAATCTGTGTAGAAGGTTGGTACAATCTATTCATACGGTAAAACGTGATACTACGATGGCTGATAAAGCGCAATATCAAATAGATTTAGCTGCTTATCGATCCAAAAAAAAGAAGGATGCTTTAGCCATCAAACCATCTAAACCCCCAGAGCAAATGCTTTTTATTCCTGCCAATAATAGTGCTACGGGTACATTTCAGTTATTAGCCGAAAATAATGGAGAAGGGTTGATTTTTGAAACTGAAGGAGACACACTGGCACAGACTTTTAAAAGTGAATACGGTAATTATAGTGATGGATTTAGAAAAGCTTTTCATCATGAAGCTATTAGTTATTATCGAAGAACGGATAGTGAATATATAGATATTCCTTGTCCTAAAATATCTACAGTCCTAACAGGTACACCCGATCAGGTGCTTGCCTTAATGCCTGATTCAGAAAATGGATTATTCAGTCGATTTATATTCTACCATATGAAACGCCAAAAGCAATGGCGTAATGTATTTGCTGATTCAAAACAAGAAAGTTTAGACATTACTTTTGATCGGTTAGGGCAACAATTTCATAGGTGTTACAATACATTATGCACCTATAGTGAAGGAATTCAGATTACCTTACAAAAGGAACAAGAAGATCGTTTTCATGATTTTTTTAGTAAACAATATGACAAGTTCCTGTTTTTACAAAAGAATGGTTTAGAAGCCTCCTTACTAAGATTAGGCTTGATTTGTTATCGAATAGCCATGATTTTGACAGTACTTAGAATGTCAGAAGAGGGTAATATTACCAATTGCAGAACATGTAGTGATTCTGATTTTGAAGTGGCACTGCGTATGATTACCATTTTATTAGCACATACCGAACATGTTTTTTTGCACTTACCGGAACCCAAACGAGTACTACCACGTCAAAAAAATCATAAAGAACGTTTTTTGGATCAGTTACCAATACGTTTCTCTACTCAGGAATTTAAGAGGATTTCTGATACTATGAATATTGCTTCCAAGAGTGCAGAACGGTATATTAAGGAATTTATAGAGAAAGGATACTTGCAAAGAGTTGCCCAGGGGGAGTACAAAAATATTTTAAAAAAGGACACCTGAGGTTTTTGAGGTTTCTGAGGTTTTTGAGGTTTTGGTTATTTTACATGCTCCAAAAACGGCATTTATAGCGCTCATGTCAAAAAAAAAATATAATGCAAAATACTTAAAAATAAGGTTTTTATGATTAAATACACATATGTTTTCCATTGAAATAACTCTTCCTAAATCTCAAACCAGAACTACATTGCCGAAAACCTCAAAACCTCAAACTGAGGTTTTGGTTATTAAATAAGTAACTTCAGGTATTTAGATGCATTTTCCTTGGTGGCAACTCTGAATAGGTAGAAGTCTGTTTTGCATGTATCTAATTGATTTTAAGTTTTTTGAAACCAAATTAACATGTGTTAATGTAGGTTTAATTAGGTTCAAAATATATTTTTTGTAGATCTGTATACTCCAGAAATTACGATCAAAACCTCAGAAACCTCAGAAACCTCAAAAACCTCACCTTTCTCTTTTTGAGGTTTTTTTGAGGTATACGTCACCCATATATGTTTACATCAATTGAAGAAATGACCCATGCTTTGGTAGTCGCGTTATAATTATGAAATAATACGGTCCATGATATCTCGACATCATCATCTGCAATCAATCCTTGTTCATATTGATAAGCAAGTTCTTTTTCCATGACACGATCAATCGCTGCAAAATATTCCAGTATCTCAATTTCTGGAAGCTCCTTTTTAAAGGTAATATTACAAAAACATGTTTCTTTTCCATTTTTAGAAACATATGTTAATATGCAATACACGCTGTAGGGATCTGCACCATCATCAATGATGTCTACCTTGTATTTGGTAGAAGTATCATTTAGGATAGTACTATCGGCAAAAGATGTGATGTACAACCGATCATTAAATACCAATTTTCCAGTATCATCTTTCAGTTGAATAAAAGGTTTATACGTCTCTTTTGAACTATACAATTTGGCATAGGTACATAGAAAAGAAAGAATAGATTCATAACGTCTTTTAGGGCTAAAGTGAATATAATTCTGGATGGTTTTTGATTCGCATGGATGGATAGTTCCATTTATAATTTCTAGTAAGTGGTCTTGATCGGACATAATACATTCTTTGGTTTTAAAAGTGGTCTAGGGTAAAGTTACAATTCTTTTGAAGTCTAAAAACAATCAAAAACGTATGACGGTATTTTTCAGTTTTAGTAAAAAAAGCGGTGCCACAAAAAAAATACACACCTACCCATGGGGTGTGTATTCTGTTGATTAGCTTAAAATAAAGAGGTTACTACTAGGTAAACAAGTGAGAATAGCTATGAATTAAGAAGAGGATGCTACAGAAAAACAATGATTGTTATAAAAATAGGGATGTGTTTTCTTAAATATACATGGCATCCCCTAGTGTATATTCTGTTTATTAGTTTAACATCACGTAAGTCCTATTGCAAATGAACAAGGGGCATAGTTGTTTTTATAATTTAGAAAAAGAATCAATTGCGTAAACTATTCGCTTATATAAAATAGGCATGTCCTACACATTGTATTCCTGTATTATTAATTTTTTTTGAAATAATGTATTTAAGAAAGTCATGTCAAATCGTAAAAAATATTAAAATGCGGCTTAATTATAATTTGTACCAAATTTATTAGGTAATCCAGAATGACACGCAACTTTTCCTTATAACACGAACTTAACTTTTCACTATAGGGATGACACGTAACTCTTTCTTATAACACTGACTTGACTTTTCTCTATAGGAATGACACGCAACTCTTCCTTATAGCGCTGACCTGACTTTTTTCTATAGGAATGACACGTAACTCTTCCTTATAGCACTGACCTAACTTTTCCCTATCGGAATGACACGCAACTTTTCCTTATAACACTGACCTAACTTTTCACTATAGGGATGACACGCAACTCTTCCTTATAGCACTGACCTGACTTTTTTCTATAGGAATGACACGTAACTCTTTCTTATAACACTGACCTAACTTTTCCCTGTAGGAATGACACGCAGCTCTTTCTTATAACACTGACCTAACTTTTCTCTATAGGGATGACACGCAAGTCTTCCTTATAGCACTGACCTCACTTTTCTCTATAGGAATGACACGCAACTCTTTCCTATAACACTGACCTAACTTTTCTCTATAGGGATGACACGTAACTTTTCCTTATAACACTGACCCAACTTTTCTCTATAGGGATGACACGCAACTCTTCCTTATAGCACTGACCTGACTTTTTTCTATAGGAATGACACGTAACTCTTCCTTATAACACTGACCTAACTTTTCCCTGTAGGAATGACACGCAGCTCTTTCTTATAACACTGACCTAACTTTTCTCTATAGGGATGACACGCAAGTCTTCCTTATAGCACTGACCTCACTTTTCTCTATAGGAATGACACGCAACTCTTTCTTATAACACTGACCTAACTTTTCTCTATAGGGATGACACGTAACTCTTCCTTATAGCACTGACCTAACTTTTCCCTATAGGGATGACATGTAGCTCTTACTAGCCTTTGTGTGAATTATACTACTAAAAACAATAAACTATCATTGCACAAAGTTCTGGGTTTAAGACCCTCTCTGTATCCATAGCGGACTCGTGGGGAACTATTCCTCCAATATATCCCAATACTCCTATATAGGAAGTGGTGAATTAGGGAAATGTTCTTCTATTTGTTTTAAACAGAAACAAACGTTTACAAATGAATAATAGTTGTGTAGTCTATTGTTTAAGTTTATCATCTGTAATAAAAAAGTTGTGGATCTATTCACCAAACCTTTACGGCCTGATATGCATTTATTTTCGCATTGAACATAAAGATCTAGTTTTATAAAAATCCAAAGTAACTTCCTTAAATCTAATTATATGTTAAAAATATATACCTGCTGAAAAATCTTCTCCAATCAGTTTTAAATTAGTTAGAGGAATATATTTAAAATTATTTTCGTACCGATTTTGATGTAGTAATTTATACCCCCTATAAATTGGAATAACCCAGTATGATAGCGTTTGCATAGTTTACAAATAAATAGAAAAAATATATATGTAACACCTTGGTATATTACCATTACAAAAAGTGCTATTTAATACTTATTTTAGACGTATCTTTCAATTAAACAATCTCCTTTAGAAAGGGGTTTAGCCATCTTCACTATTTAAACCAAGAAATATGAACACAAAAAAAAGGGAAAGAGCATCATCTGATTTCGTAAAAACTGAACTGAAAAAATTAACACATTTGAAAATAGAAAGCGAACCACTCTACAAAAATATGTGGGTAAAAGGAGCGTTGGTTGTTGCCAGTATATACGGGCTAATGTTTGTTTCTAAATATTTTATTAGCCAGTATGCCGATTTAATTACAGCAACCAAAAAATTACGCAATGCAAAACGACTATAGTTACAAATATGAAGACCACAGAAAAGTTACTCCAACATAGGAATTCGGATGTATTAGCAACAGCACTTAAGTTAATTACTGCCATCTATATAGTTTCGAGAACAGTAAAAACATGTACAGACCTGTATTATCAAATTGAAAATGAAAAGCGAAAGAGATAATGTTTTAAAATGACTATTAACATCTCTTATCGTAACCGTTCGGCAAACTACATCTTGTATAATTTTGATTTAGGTTCTAGTTTTGCGGTATGCAAAAAGAAAAGACCAAAAGAAAGAGATGTACTCCATTTTAAAGAACTGGCGAAAAACGTGGTATTAATTATGGTATTATGAAATACTGGAATAGACAGTTTAGGATTGATTTTCCAGAACCTAAAATACGAATTTCAAAACAAGAGACTATTTTTATTCCTGTAGAAATCTCTTACCTGTGGTTCACTACTTTTACCACCACCGAATTTTTTGTCGTTCTTGTTGTTTTACTTTGGAAGCAATTGTTATAACAACCACCGAACGTTACTTAAAATCTATAGGACTGTTAGAAGATGAAAATGCAATTATTATGATTCCTACTATTTAAGTAGTATTTAATAAAGAAAAGCTGTCCAGTAAGACAGCTTTTCCTGAAATTCCATTATTTTAGCTCCATTAACTTCCTAAATCTTTTAGCATCTTCGGTTTCGAGAAACAAATCAGGATTTTTAGTATTAACGATTACATATTGAGATTGGTTTAATCTCTTTTGGGCAACTTTAAGTTCTGATTTATCCAATCGCCAAATAGTTAATTGGTCATTCAATTTTACTATTCCCCCTATATTTTCTTTAATTAACTCTTTAATTATTGGTTGATCAATTTGGGTATTATTAAGAATATTATATTCATAAACATTTTTAATATAACCTTCTTTAACTCCCATTGAATGAAAAATCCACTTTTGTTCCAAAACAGAGTTATTTTTAGATTCTTTCTGCTTCTTTCTATAATCGTTTATATATCCATAATCAAAAGAATATACGTCATTCATATTATGAATTAATTGATTAACAAGAGTCTTGTCAAAATATTTCTTATCTATAATTATTTCTAAGCTAATAGACGATAAATTTGGAGGATGTTCTAAATTCATAATTGGGTTATTTATGATGAAATAATTTTCAGAACGATTATCGTTAAAATAAGCCATTATGTTTACTACATCTTTATTTTCCAAACTATTTATAGCTTTTAGAAAACCTTCTTTCGTTTTCCATACTTTTCTGCCATAATTATAAGCAAAACTTAATGAAGTAGGTTTGTCAATACTCTGTAAAATGAAATCATATAGAACCTTAAAACAATCTTTAATTAAAAAAAACTCTCCTTCTAAGGGGGTCACTATCTTACAGAATTCAATTATTTTATATTTATCTTGAAAAAACATAATTATTTTATTTTGAAAATATTTTATTTAGCAATCTTGCACCCCAGTATACGTTTATACCAACTGTTTTGATCCCATTTAAGTTCAAAAAATCTCTGTTTCTTGATCTTAAAATACTTAACACATCCGTTTTAGAACCAATTTCAATAGCACGAACTTTTCCATTTTTATATAGAACACCGACATCAGGTCTGGGACCGTATCGTAAGCCTTTGGGTGTTAAATTTCCCATTAATGACCTATACCCTCTATCTAATGTTACTCTAACTACATTTGGATTCAAGGAATAAAATCTAGCTGCTAAGTTACTAAAAAAAGCATGTCCTCTAGTACCTGTTTTTTGTGCTGTTCCGACAATTTTGCTTCCAGTTCGTCCAACTCTTGACAACCCTTTTAGAACCCCTGCACCTGGCACTATACTTAACGCTTCTATTTTTGCTCCTGCCATCTGCCCACCCATTGTATGAGCTAGGTTATTAATATCACCCGTTGCTGCCGCATTATGTATGTCATACACCTGTCTTGCATGCTTAAGCATAGGGAAAGACATTTCTGCACCCCCCATTAGTCGTTGCATATAGGCTTCTCCGGTAAACATAGAGGATGGGTTCGTAACGATATTTACCAGACCGTTCCACATGCCTTTCACATGACTTAGCTGACCTCCTAAATAACTATTTCCCGCACTCACAAACATATCTCCAATCCCCGGGTTGGGTGCAATCATAGGGTCGGCACTGGCATAATTTTGTGAGGTTTCTACGACCCTAGGAACTCTTGTGGCACTTTCGCTACTGCCACGACTAAATAAACTAAAAGGCATTGCTAACAAGTTTGTTATCCCATCCCATGCACTATCAATATTATTGCCTATCCAACTTCCTACTTGGGTATCTTCAAAAATTTTATAGCCTGCAATCGCTGCAATAGCATATTTTAGAACGATAACACTTTCTATAGCCAATTCTCCACTAGGGTCCGTATACTTTAGAGGATTATTAAGGACATAACTGTATCGGTTATAGTTTTGGGTATCATACGGGTTCTGTATATAATTATCAGGGGATAAAAACCTACCTAGATTCGGGTCATACATTCTTCCATTCATATGTATAAGTCCCACATCAAAGAAATGTTCATGCCCCGTATACCCGCGATCAATAAGGTTATTATATCCAAAATCGGTATTATTCTCACTTGACCAAAACGCATCTATAGTTCCCCATGCACCAAATTGTCTTGATTCGACCAAGGTGACAGAGGTATCTGCGGCACCTTCCTTTTCTTGTTTTAGGATGTTTATAATACTTCCCAAGTGATCGCGATGTAAATAGTATTGATTGGGACCATCACTACTCCCATCGGTAAATAGCTCTATCTGTACCATTGGTGCAGTATATGCGTCTCCACCCTTAAAAGAGATAAACTTATAACTATCTGCTTCTCTGTCATACACCACCTCGACAGGTATGATCGAAGAATAGATTTTGTGATATCTACGCTCTTCTTTGGTAGTTTGCTCACCTCCATACCATGCCTGTGTTCTATCCATCATAGGACCATAGGCAAAACTGACCCTGCCTTTTCCTTGTTCGTAAATCTCCACAGGTTTTTTGTGGGCATTGTAGGTGATTTCTTGTCCTATTCGATTTTCAAAATATTCCTCTCCGTTATTATTTAAGGTAATATCCTTTATCTGATATCGATGATCACCACTGGCATAAGCATATTCACCGATATTGGTATCACTGGTAATTCGCCCACGAGTATCAAAAGTTTTGGTTTGTGCAAAAGGACCGCTTATTACGGTTAATCGTTCCTTTGCATCATAGGTAAATGTTTCTTCATATTTTTGAACATTTCCCACATTTGTTTCATGTATTCTATTACTTAATGTACCTCTGGCGGTATTAAAGGAATAGCTAGTTTTTATATCGTAGGTATCTGCATTAGTACTGCCTAATTGATCTCCTTTTGTATATCCGTATGCGTCATAATTTTTTTGGTGCAAATAAGTATCACTGCCAAAAGTTATGAGTGTCGGTTGTTCTCTTTCGTTCATACCCTTAATGGTCCAGTCCCCAGAAATACCCGTATACATACCACTCGTATCATAGGTATAGGATTGTAGCATCGTACTGGATTGTCCCCCTACTTGTGCGGTATGCGTTTCTGATTGTATTCTAGCGTAAGCATCATAGCTCATTTTTTTTGTAAATGTCCCGTTTGATGTAATTTCTGTAATCTGTGAAGGACGCAAATCACTATCATAGTCGTAGGTGTAATTATGTGTAGACCCGGTAATGGCATCTGTAGCTGCCATTCCTACCAGTAGCTTGCTACTACTATCATAGGTATAATAGGTGGTCATGTCCGTTAGATCTCCTTTACTTTTTTCTAATTGTAGTCTACCGTTTGGCAAATATTCATAGGTGGTGCTACCCTTGGGAGTTGTTTCTTTGGTTACTTCGCCAAAACCATTATACTCATAGGTATATACTCCTCCCGAAGGATCGGTAAGTTTAGTTCTACGCCCCCAACCATCTTGTTCTATAAGCTGATTTACACCAAAATGACCTACGGATCTTAAGGCTCCATTGCCATAATAGTTTAGAGCGATGGATTCTCCAGAGTCAATTACAAATATATCTTGACCCATAGGATTTTTTTCTGTACTTACTGTTTTGACCCCGTCATTCACTGTAGTTGTTAATTTATCATAGGTATACGTAATGGTCTGACCGGTATATAATTCTTGTGTACTGACTCTACCATAAAAATCATAAGATGTTGTATTCCATTGTGTAGGAGAACTACCAAAGTGAGGCTCACTTTGTCCCGTTAGCCGATCTAGCATATCATAATCATAGGTAACTCGTATCCATTCTCCCCCAAAACTCTTTTTACCGATATACTGGATTCTACCCAGTGGGTCATACTGGGTGATGGTTGCACTACCGTCATTACTCTCTGTAGTGACTTGGTATCTAAGATCTGTCTCAGTATAGGTCGTTGTTGTACTTATACCCAAATCATCTGTAACACCAATAATACGATTCCAAACATCGTATGTATAGTGTATGGATTGATTAAAAGGATTTGTCTCTTTGGTAAGAAACCCTGTAGCTGTATTATAGGCATAAGTAGAGGTTAATCCTTCTACATCCGTGGCTTCGGTCATAAAACGACCAGAAGAATCGTAGGTTGCACTAATGGTTCTACCAACTTCTCCATAGGGAGTTGTAGTGGTTTCTATAACGTTACCAAAATTATCATACGTATAGGTTTCTGTATTAAACTCTGTATCATTTCCTTTGACTTGTAAGGCAGTGAGTAAGTATCCCGAATAGGTATATTGTTCTTCTGTACTAAATGTTTTTGTGCCTATTGTAGAGGTTACTTTTTTGTGTGATGGTCTACCTATAGAATAGGACCCAGTACTTGTGTTATTGTTATAAGTAAGCTCAGTAATCATACTACCCTTACCAGAATAATTGACAGTTTCATTGGTAGGATTGCCATAACTATCGTATTGATATTGTGTTGTGGTTGTTGTACCTAACAATTGGTTTTGATGGGTACTAGTGTCTACCTCTAATCTGAATACTTTGTTAGTACCCAAGGTATAGTCATATGCTGTATTTGTATGGGTAATGTAATCCGAAGGAATCGTACCAAAACGATGGGTATATGGAGTCTTATACTGATCAGTAACCGCGCCTCTTAATTGTAGATCTCGCGTAGTATTGGTATAGATCAATTGGCTTGTATCATTAACAGGATACCAATTACTGCGAGCGATATACTTGAACCCCATAAATCCTAATCCCCCAAGATGGGAAACCCCTCCTTTATAATAATAATTCTGATATCGACTAACATTTGGTGCCGATTTTTCTATGGTACGTACTAATTTGATGGTGGGAGCACTAACAATATCTACATAGGGATATGTCATTTGATAAGGATCAGAAGAGTATACATTGGTCGTAGGATACGAATCACTAAAAGGATCTAGATCACTATATCTAATAGAATAATCAGTATCATTTTGAGTTATCGTTTGTATAGTAGATGTTAATTTATGATCATAATTATAGCTGAAAGAATGTATATTACGATCACTAATGGTAGCAAACTCTAATTTATTATTGGGTTGATCAGAAGATAAGAAAATAGGAAGCGGATAATGTTTTGTCTGACCTCTGGATGTTGAATAGCTCCCGGCAACCTCAAATCCTACAAAATTACTAGAGGCAGACATTCCGTTATTTTTGAACATTGTTATTTGTTGGTAGCCATCAGTTCCATCATTATTTGTACTTGAATTATGACTTATGATGTCTGTTTTTCCATCCCCATTAATATCTATCGGGATCAAATTATACGTATAGGCTTTTCCTGTTATAGGGTGATATGTACTTGCATTATATGTAAATGCATAGGTTCCCGAAGTTCCTATAAATGATGTTCCGGTGGCTGTAAATAGATAAAATAGCCTAAAACCGTCAGTACTTGGTGTAAGAAAATCCGTTTTTCCATCTCCATTATAATCTCCTAGTAAAATGGGCATGTCGGTTTTAATAGCCGTATTTGTACTTTGCCAGAGTAATTGCAATGAATGAGTATCCATATCAAAGGAATACACATATACTTTTCCGGTAGTAAAATGAAGAAGATCCGTTTTTCCATCCCCATTAACATCAGCTGCCAGCAGTCTATCCCCTGAGATATAGGATGCTTGTAATACGCCCGAATTCGTAACAAAACCTGTCGTCTTTCGCCGATCCATGTCTATAAAATGCACTTCTGGTGTAGGCGTATTGTTTGTATCATTACACTGACAATATGTTGACCCCCAACCTTTACAATCTGTACTTGTATATTCTTTAGGGATCGCAACGATATCGGTTAATCCATCACCGTTAAAATCACCGGAAACATATTCCTGTGGAATAATTCTTGAAAAATTACTAGAGAAACATGTCAAATCTGTAGAATAGGTGGGTGGATTCCATGTTTTTTCATAGTGTACAGTAAGTGGTTCTGAAGCGCCATTAGAATACGCCTTTAATACTGCTTGACCTGAACTACTATTATGCTTTATAATGGTAAACCCTTGACCTGATATCATATTGTTGTTATCATTTAATAAGGTCATGGGTACAATCTTTTCAAATTCACCAGAATCTACAGTAATAGCAGATTCATAATTCTGATTTTTAAACACCCTAAATTCATCGTTTGTTTTTGGATGTATAATAAAATCCATTCTACCATTACCTGTTAAATCCATCGTCACAACTTCTGAGGTACGTTGCTCAATCCCCACAGCAGGAAGATTTGCGGTAATCAAAGAATAATCAACAGACTCACTACCTCGATTATAGTTATAGGTAAAATTAATTGGACTATGTGCCTGAGAATTGTCTCCCGTTTTTTCGATAATCTGTTCTAATATATCATAATCCAGTGCATCTTGTTGATGAAAAGCATAATAGTTTCTATACGGAACTCCATCACCAATAACATTAATTTCTTTAAGAATCATACTATTGGTAAATGCCACATCCCCCACATACGATATTTCAGGTTTTGTTCTTTCTCCATATTGAAATATAACTTTATTGATAGCAGTACCCGTGCCTTTTGCTCCATAGCTAATTTGTTTTAAATAAAGCATGTTTCCGGCTGTGATATAGGTATAACTTATGCGTATGCCCAACGGGTTTTCATAATATGTAATCGCGTATTCTAATCGAGATCGAGAATTTGTAGTTTTTCCATACAATGCTTTGGAACCATCTGGGTAGTTAACCTCAAAATATGAAGGTCCGGAAGAAGCTCCCATAGGTGACTGTCCATATGATATAATTTTTACGTTAGAATAACTCTCGGTTTGATATTGGGCTCCATTAGTCCCATAAGCACCACTTTTTAAGACCAGACGTTGACCGTCTAAAGCAAAGCGATCACTGCTATCAAAATCAACACCGTCAATAATCCCGTCGTGATATTCAGTAGCGGGTATTCTGGTTATTGTAGAAGCACCGGACATTGACCAGCCCCAACCTGCCATAGCATTACCAGCCTGACTGTTATAGGTTAGTGCCAGTGTAGGTTCTACACCAGTAATTCCCGGAGGAACACTAATAGGAACTGTATAAACAGCTGCTCCTGTGAGAGAAACCGACAAGGCTCCTTCGGTCTCCCCAATACCAGAGCTTGCAGCTTTAGTTTGATTGTTCGAAGTAAAGTTTTCTGCTTCTACGTTATTATTTTCTTCAATTTTTATTGTTGTTGAATGTTCCTGGTAAGTAAAATCATCTATAGGAGTAAGGTTGGTTGTACCTTGTGCGAATAGACCTGTGCCCGTTAAAAATAGGACGATAATAAGAATAGGTATATAATTGGTTTTCATTTTATCTGAGTTTTAAAAAAGTAAAAGTGTGTTGATTTTCTCGTTTAGCAGTACGTCGAAAAAAGCCTTAGAGGTCTTTTAAAATTTTCTTTTCTACAGTATCTACTTCTGGATGGTACAACCTAATAACTATAATATAAATTCCAGGTTGTTTGGATGTAATGTCGGCAAAAGCCATATTTTCATAAATATCATAAACAGATCTTACACGATTATAATTCATATCGTATATTTTAATATCATGGATATATTGGGTCATTTCAGGAAGCCATTCTATAATTACAAGTCCATCTGTAGGGTTCGGGTGAACAACAAACTTTTCGGCAATAATTTCTTCAATTGGTGTTTCCTCTTCTTCCTCTTCTTCCTCTTCTTCCTCTTCTTCCTCTTCTTCTTCCTCACCTAGACTTCGCACATGTTGATTTCCTGCTGTATCATAACTATAGGATAGTATGGTTTGAGATTGGCATACTACCGGAAGTAATAACAGCGCTAGCAGAAATAAGCCCAATACGTTTAATGTTTTCATTTGTTTTCGTTTTAAAAGGTTAACGTGTGATTAGTTAGCGGACAATACAGCCCACTGTTTATTTTTTTCGCAATTATATTAACTCAATTTGCTACAAATAACAGATTCAGAGTACATAACCGTCTATAGATAGTAACTTTGCAGCAAGAAATGTTACGACGAAATGTTACTTTTTTTTAATTTTATTTCAGTAGTAACTATAAAATCTAAGTGCAAAAACAGATATCTGATTTTATATATCCACTGAAATAGTCACTTGATCTAATAGCTCCAGAAGTAGTAATCGTTTGGTTACAGGGTTTCTTTTGGTAACATTATTGTTTTTTAGAAACTCATGTATAATTGAGGTCAAATGCATATTGGCAAAACTTTCTTCGATATTTCGATTATTAAAAGCAATTAACTCATACTGTCCATTAACAACAAAGTATAAACTTTCCTTAACAATAGACTCCGGAAATAAAGAGCTAACTACATATATAGTCATAAATTGACATGAATCTTCTAAGCTACAGTCTCCACGATTACGTCCTTCTGAAAATTCTATTTTGATCAAAGACTTTTCTATATCTGCCCTAATCTTATCAAAATGTAAGGGACTACTAAAGTCTGCTAGCAATGTTTCGATTTTATGCAAAATATCTAATACCTCTATCTTTGCCATTCCGTCAAACTGCCTGACTACATTTTGTAATACTCTTTGTTCTTGAACACTGAAACTCATATCTTTTTTTATTTTAGTAACTTGTAATCTAGGACCATACAATGCCATTATTTATCCATAAAAACATTTGAGTACCTGACTGCCAAAGGGAATCATACCTTAGAAAATTGAGACTAGTACACGGGGATTTCTAAAGTACTGGCGTGATGCCAGATACTCGATGTCTTATTAAATTATTAAAACCTATAACCTATCAAATCAAGAATATAGGCTCATCTGTTAGATTCTGTGATTCTTATTTTTAATTTTGATCTATTGATTTCTCTTACAACTTCGGTTACACTTTTTCCTTTACTGTGGCAATCCTTAATCCAATTGCTAAGTAAAATCGCATAGCCACCATACATGCCTTCGAAATGTACTGGTTCGATAGATAAACGCTTCAAAACTTTTTTTTCAAATACATTAGTAGAAACTGTAAGCATATCATTAATTTTTAAATTTATTTTCAATCTTATTTAATTGCTCTAAAACACTAGGGGTACTTTTAATGGATCGGGCAATTTCAAAAGGAGTTTGACCATTTTTAAATCCATCATAAATCCAATTTCGTAGTAATTGAGCATAACCACCATTTAGTATCACAAAATCGTTAAAGTTTTTATAACTGATATCTAAATATTCCAAAACCGTTTTTTCAAATTCTGAATCGTAATCCTTTGACATTATAATAGATTCTATTATAGTAGTATCCTTGATTTTGCTGCTCAACTAAATAGTAAATTCAGCATCATGAATATTCTATCCTTGTAAAATTGACAAGTATTATTTTTCGTTCCTTTTTAGTATTATTTTAAATTTGTTTATATACTTTTAGCGTATATACACAATAATACAAAACAAATATATAACTTATTATTTAATATAATAAACATATTATATATAAATTATGGAATACCCGCAAAATCAATTATTAGATCGAATCATAACGGCTATTAAATCTTTAGGACTGACAGGTTATGAGATTGGAGAAAAAACACCTTTATCACAAGTAGGAGTTGACAAAATTTTAAGTGGAACATCTACAAAACCCAGAGAAACAACTGTTAAGGCTTTAAAAGAACTATTGTCAAATGAATATAAGATATCTAGATCATGGTTAGATCATGGGAAAGGTAAAATGAAAATGGAAGAACAAGAAAAGAACACTCTTGATACAGTTTTCCAAGAAATGATAGGAAGAATAATTGGGAATAAGTTAGATGAAGTTATATCGTATTTGGAAGTGATTGTGCAGCAAAACAATGAGATAAAAGAATACATAGATAGCCAAAGAGTTAAAGACTTAGTTTCTGTTGAGAAAAAACGCGTCATTAAAAAAGAAAAAAAGAAAAATTAATTATTAACTACGAATTAGCATACTGCTTAATAATAAGTTCCACCTGTTGTTCTATTTTTTTAGTTTCTGAAACAATTATTCCTTTTTCTATATCGTCCAAAAGCGATAAATATTGATCTCCATTCAATTTGCCTTCATCATACCCTTGTTTAGCAGCGATCAAGAGTACCATTGTCTCAACATTACTCATTTTCAAGGATTTTTTTCTTAGCTAATTTAATCTCCCTTTTAATATTATAAATTTGAAGATATTTAATGGCTTGAATTACAAAGGCTATTAATAATGTCATTCCAAAAGTATACCAATATAAGTAGCCGTCGTCAATTATTTTGTAGTCTTTCAATAGAAATAATAATTGAAGAACATAGCAATATATGGGAACCAGATATGAAACAGAGTAAGAACGCAATAATGCGCCAGTCACCAATATTAAAGGCGATATTGTTTGACTCATTAACCAAACAAATGTTTGAAAATTTATTCCTGCAAGAAGAAATTTTTCAGGTATTATAAATTGATAATTAAATAAAGCCATAATCTTATCAACATATAATATTACACCAGATAAAACTATGGCTATGCTACCTATTATTCTTGTTGCCGTGAACTTGGATTCATTTTTTAATACCTTATTTTTAGTCCCTTGTACCTGGTCTATCAACAGTTGATAGATCGACGGACTTGACTTCCCTTGTACCCGGTCGGTGAACATCGGTAAGATCAACTTGTAAGACTTCAATATTTTCATCATTTTCTATAATTTCTTGTTGCTCACAAGAAGCTGAAAATATTAACAAACTCAATACTGTAGATATTAAAACTAACTTTTTCATTATAATTGATTTAAGGATTAATTTTAAAAATAATATTTAAAATCCTAACATGGCAATCATATATGAAATAATTAGTATTGTATGGGGTACTCCTTTAAGTATTTAGAAGTGTTAAAATCTAGGGTTCAACAATTATTTCAAGACAAATATACACACCTAACAAGCTAACTCGGATACGGAAAAACCGTAATTCGGTTAAATACATTAAAAAAAATAATCTTTTTTTTAATGTTTACGGAAACCCGTAACAACAACTATATACTGGAATTTACTCTTGTAATATCCTAACCTAACATCAAATACCCTTCTTTTAGTTTTCCAGAAGCATACATTTGTGCCAATTGAGTATGGTGTTTTCCAAAATTATATTCAAAATGTGGTCGGTCTGGTTTTTTCCAATCACCACCCCATTTAAAGCCTAACGATTTATACCATTTTTGATTTAAAATGATCCAAATAAAATGCTGGTATTTTTTGTTTAGGCAAAAAAGAAAATCTAAATATAGCCTTCGCTACGGTTATAATTTATTTTGAAGCATCAACGAAAAAGAGCAAGTTTTATCAGGGCATTTTAAGTTAGGATGGTATAATATGGTTGTGTAAAGTATTTCTGTTTGATAGTTCAACATAAAAAATCAACTTTTTCGGGTTTTGTTAAAGTCAGTTTAATTCCGGGAGGATTAACAATGGAATAGGACTACTAAAACTTATCTTATCCACAACATCTTCTTCAAGAAGTTTTTGAAAAAAATTAAATTTATGATGAATCAACGCGATAAGATCGCAATCGGATTGTTGGGCAAACTCCTTTAAAGCACTAGTTTCTGTCGAGTCAATATCAATCTTGTAAAACACGTAATCAACATTTTTTAATATACCTTTTAATTTTTCTCGGTTACTTTTTTGAGTATTATTCATTGCATCTTCAATCATTATCCTAGTAATATTCAACTTAGACTCGTGAATTTTTAAAATATCAATCAGCGGTTGTAGTTAGTTGTTGTAAAATGTTCGTTTAAAGTTTGTAAAAAAAGCTATGGTTTCAGGTTTTTTACCAAATAATTTTACGGTAAACACATACTTATTTTACTTAATACAAGTATCTAAGAAGTGTTATTTTTTTTTAATTTTAGGATAGTCTAAAAATTACCCTTCATTATGAAAACACTTATATGTATAAAAACTCTGAAGGGAATATTTCTACCACTTTTACTACCGATGAAAACTATTTAAAAAAAGAACTTTATCAATTAGTAAAAACAAAAGAATCTATTTTTGATTTCATTCAAGAATCTGCTTTAGATGGATTATGGTTTTGGGACTTAGACAATCCTGAGAATGAATGGATGAATGCTCGTTTTTGGACTACCCTTGGGTATGATCCCGATAGCATGCCACATACATCTTCGGCATGGCAAGAAATTATTAATAAAGATGATCTTGCTTTAGCTTTAAAAAATTTTCATAGACATTGTAAGGATTCTTCTTTCCCTTATGAACAAATAGTACGTTACACTCATAAATTAGGACATACCGTATGGATCCAGTGTAAAGGAATCATTCTGAGAGACGATCAAGGTAGACCAACAAGAATGCTTGGCGCTCATATTGATGTTACCAAGTTAAAAAAAGTAAAATTCAAATTAAGAAAACAAATAGAGCGGTATGAGCATATTATTGAGGGAACAAATATTGGTACATGGGAATGGAATTTGCAAACTGATCAAATTATTTTTAATGAGAGATGGGCCGAAATGCTAGGATATTCTCTGACAGAATTAGATCCTATTACTATAAACACTTGGACTGACATTATTCATCCTGAAGATCGAAGAACATCTAGAGAATTATTAGCCTATCATTGCGAAGGTAAGACTCCTCATTATGAGTGCGAAATACGTTTAAAACATAAAAAAGGGAATTGGATCTGGGTACTTGACAGAGCTAAAATCTTGAGTAGAATGCCAAATGGCACACCCGAATGGGTAATAGGGTCCTATCAAGAAATTACTCAAAGAAAAAACGATCTCAATCAATATATGTCATTTATAGAACAAGCACCTAGTGCAATTGCTATGCTGGATACAAATATCTGTTACATAGCCCATTCAAAAAAATGGAAAATTGATTACAATATAAAAGACGAAGATATCATTGGAAAATCACATTATGATATTTTCCCAGAAATAGGAGAAGCCTGGAAAAAGGATCATCAGGATTGCCTTTCAGGAATAACACTAAAAAACGACGAAGAACAATTTGAGAGAGCAGACGGTAGTATTCAGTGGATATCTTGGGAGTTAAGACCTTGGTATAAGGATGATAAGAAGATTGGAGGAATCATTATGATGACTACAGATATTACCAAAACAAAAGAAATTGAAATACAGCTCAAACTAAGTGAGAAAAGGTTTAGAGGAAATTTCGAAAATGCAGCTACTGGGATGGCAATTGTTGACCTAGATGGTAAATGGATAGAAGTAAACACTTCATTATGTGATATGTTAGGGTATACCGCCAAAGAGCTCAAAACTTATAATTTTAGGGAAGTTACATATCCTGACGACAGAGAAATCGGTATAACACATACTAAAGAACTATTAGACAATAAACGTTCATTTTTTCATGCAGAGAAACGGTATCAACATAAAAATGGAGTTCCGATTCATGCCCTTGTATCTGTTTCATTAATAAGAAACGAAGAAGAGAATCCCTTACATTTTATTGTACAAATAACCAATATTACCCCAAGAGTTAAAGCCAGAGAAAAACTTCAAGAAACATTAGCTCAATTAGAGGGTTTGCTCGAGGCAAGCACACAAGTAAGTATCATATCTACTGATATTCACGGTATGATTACAAAATTTAATAAAGGTGCAGAAAATTTGTTGGGGTACAATAAAGAAGATATTATTAATAAAAAGACCATTGACCTAATTCATCTACCAAATGAATTAATGAATTACAGAAATGAACTTCCTAGTTTAGTAGTAAAAAACAGTACAGACTTCGATATCTTAATAACAAATTTAAATCAAACAGAATATAACAATAAAGAATGGACATATCTTAGAAATGACGGTACTCAATTTCCCGTGCAACTCTCTTCTACAACTATAAAATCAAACAATGTCATAACGGGTTATTTATTTGTAGCCACGAACATCAGTGAAATAAAAAAGGTTGAAAAAGAAATAAAATCATTGTTAGAAGTTGCCAATGATCAAAATGAAAGACTCAAAAACTTTGCGCATATCGTTTCTCACAATCTAAAATCACATTCCGGTAATTTTAGTATGCTTTTAGATCTTTACATCAAAGAAAATCCTGAATTCGAAGAAAATGAAATTATAGAATTATTTAAGTTAGCGTCAAATAATCTAAGTGATACTATTACACATCTTAATGAAGTAGTTTTGATGAATACTGCTATAGATCAAAACCTAGTAAGCTTAAATCTTTTTAACTCTATTAACAAAATTACGACCAGCACTTTATTAAGTGCCAAAAATGCAAAAGTAGAAATAACAAATACTGTTGATCCAACTCTCAATATAAAAGGTATTTCTGCCTATTTAGATAGTATTTTACTCAACTTCATTACCAATGGAATCAAATACAGATCTCAAGAAAGAGATAGCTATATTAAATTAAGTTCTTGTATAGAGAATGATAATGCAATTTTGAGTATTGAAGATAATGGTTTAGGTATAGACTTAAAAAAACATCATTCAAAACTATTTGGCATGTATAAGACTTTTCATAAAAATAAAGAAGCAAGAGGAATTGGACTATTTATAAGTAAAAACCAAGTAGAAGCTATTGGGGGTAAAATTGAGGTAGAAAGTGAAGTAAACAAAGGAACAACTTTTAAAATATATATGAAACATGATAAAAATTGACGTTGCTTGCATCATTGATGATGATGCTATTTTTATTTTTGGAGTTAAAAAGGTAATGCAAATTGCTAATATCTGTGATAGTTTTTTAATTTACAGAGATGGTCAAGAAGCTTTAGACTCTTTAACATCTATTATTTCTGCAAATAAAAAACTCCCTGATGTAATTCTATTGGATCTTAATATGCCCATATTAGATGGTTGGCAGTTTTTGGAAGAATTTATAAAAGTCCCTGCTTCAAAAGAAATACTTATATACATAGTATCTTCATCGGTTGACCCAAAAGATGTGCTCAGAGCAAAATCATTTGAAATTGTAAGCAATTATATTGTAAAACCTGTGACCATGGATAGTTTAATTAGTACATTAGAGAAGGATGCAAAAGATAGAGAAAATACTTAAGATTATTTTAGAAAATTACAATTTTTAATAAATTCCGTACTCTAGCCTGTAAAAAAGATGTTTTGTTAATCTTGATCCATAGATTTTTCATTTCACAACAATTATACAAGTCTATTTTTCGGTTCTCAGATACAAAAACTGTAAAAACACATACTTAGTTTAACGTGAGTTCGGTTTAAAAAAAAGAATACTATCATCTTAAAAAGATAAAAGCCAAAACTAAAGCTAGTGAAAAACTATGGATATTCTTTGGCATACACACTGCTAATGCGATAGAAATAGGCAGACGAATACAGAAAAGTCAAATACAAATAGCGGTCTAAAATTAAAGTTTATTATAAAGTTGATGGGAGAACTACGTCTTGTTTTTTACAAAAAAAAACCAAAATACACAAAAGCCGTAAAAATCTTCCAAAACAAAAAATCTATGACTGAATTGTATTCAAATCATAGATTTTTATTTAATAGAAATCTTTAATTAAGCTATTTTCTGAATGCGCCTTTAAAATTAATGTTTTAGATTTTTATAGTAGCGGGAACAGGACTCGAACCTGTGACCTTCGGGTTACGAGGACAAACAAAAAAACCATAAAACTCTGTATCGTAAAGTTTTATGTTTTTTTTGGGGCGTGCAAATCGATGAATTTAATAACATTTCCGTACTAAAAAACCATGCTCCAAAATCCGCTTTTAGGTTACATTAATTTATACCTATTTTTTTAGATCCAATTTCAGTGTAATAACGTTACATTCTTGTAATAATAAATTCTGATCTTCTATTCAACTGATGATTTGCTTCTGAACAAGGTACGTCATTACCACAATTATTAATAAGTTGGGTTTCTCCATATCCAATAGCGCTCTCAATACGATTTGTTGATATACCCTGAGAAACAATATATTTCATGGTGGATTTAGCTCTTCGATCAGAAAGTGCTCTATTATACTCATCCGGAGATCTAGAATCCGTGTGAGATTCTATTTTTATAACCATATTAGGGTATTGATTCATTAACAATACTATTTTATTAAGCTCGATAGCTGCATCATTTCTAATAAATGATTTATCTAAATCAAAATATATAATCCCAATCTTTATCTTTAACAACCCGTTTTCTTCCACGATTAATTCGCTTACAGTGTCTAAACCAAGTGGTACTTCTGTTTTACCGGGTTGATTTAGTGTTTTAAATTCTTTATCATTTGGACTGTATCCTTGTTTTTGAGCAACAACTTTATATTTCTCAGAACAATCAATAGGAGTAACAAAATTATAGTCTCCGTTTACATCTGTTATGGCCTCTTCTATTTGCTCTCCTTGACTAGAAAACAAACTTACTTTAACATTAGTAATTCGTTCTCCTGTTTTAGTGTTGGAAACATACCCGTAAACATTTTGCGTACATTTCTCTACTGGAATTCTTTCAAAAGAATAAATATCATCATCTCCTTTTCCTGATTTCCTGTTAGAGCAAACAAAACCAGTATTCTTATCTTCTCTGATAATAAATCCAAAATCATCGAGCTTACTGTTAAGTGGTGCTCCCAAGTTCACAGGAGTTTCAAAATATTTAGTGTCCGAATAATTAGATTCGAAAACATCTAATCCACCCAAACCTAAATGTCCGTCGGAAGCAAAATATAGCCTTTCTTCTGTTATATAAGGAAACATCTCCCTACCATAAGTATTGATTTGATTTCCAACATTTTTAGGATTGGAGTATTTATCATCTTCCAGAATATCAACAACAAATATGTCTGTCGCACCTATAGATCCCGCCATATCAGAAACAAAATACAATTGTTTACCATCTGGACTCACAGCCGGGTGGCCTACAGAATAATCCTCACTGTTAAAAGGTAACTCTTTAATATCTGTCCAAACCTCATTTCCTTTCTTGTCTTTTTTAAGAACTGCACTGTAAAGTTTTAGATGATTGATCCCTTCATTATCTCTTCCTAAGTTTCCATTAAAATTATTCCTGGTAAAATAAATTTTATTGCTATCTAATGAGAAAGAAACAGTAGCCTCGTGATACTTTGTGTTTATATCCTCAGAAAAATTCTCTGATTCGATAACATCATTTTCTAAGGTATTCAATTCTCCTAAATACAGATTAAGGAATGGTTGCTCATTCCAACCATACTTTCTTTCATGATAATAGGATGAATCAATCGCAGAGGCATATACTAAACTATCTTTATAATACATCGGACCGAAATCTGAATACTCTGTATTTATAGATAAATTTCTAAGTGCAAATTGAGGTTCTATATCCAAAATATCTTCTATAGTAACTTCTTCTTGCGCATATTTTACAGCTCTAGGGTCACTTACTTTCGTTTTCTTAGAAAACACTCGCATCCATTTTTTTGCCAATTTATATTCTCCAATTCCTTCTAAAGAATGTGCATATCTAAAAAGATACTCAGGGTCTACTTCTTCTGGGTATTCAGATACCAATTTGTCATACCATTTATGCGCATTTTTCATATCGGTATTAAAGTAATAAGCATCTCCAGCTTTTTGTAATATTTCCATGGAATTATCCCCCTTACCAATCACTGTTTCATATTCTTCGGCAGCTTGTACGTACCACATTTTAGAAAATAAATCATCTGCCCTTTTGTATTTCTTTTGGGCGGAAACTGTCATTGAAAAAATCAATAACATATATATCGTAATAGTTTTTTTCATTTTGAGTACTTTTTTAGAAGAATCTAGGTGATTTTAATCTCTTTTCAGCTGATATTAATTCGAAACGAATCATTATTTCATGACTCCCTGTAGTAAAATTTTGAAGTTCTGTTGTCGTATAATCATATGCATAACCGATAAGCAACCCTGGAGAGATTTGAAATCCAGCTAGTCCACTAAATGAATCATCCCAACGATATGCTACTCCTAATCTAAACTTATCATAGAACATAAAGTTTGCAGATAAATCAACGATCAAAGGCGCCCCAACAACATGCTTTAGCAAAAATGCTGGCTTAAACTTTGTATTGGTATTCACATCAAACACTAATCCTCCAATTAAGAAAAAATGTAACCGTTCTGAGGCAATGGATTGTTGGATATCATCATGATGTTGGTCTGTAAAAAAGTTAGGAATAGATATTCCTAAATAACTTTTTTCTCCATGTAAATATAATCCTGCTCCAACTGTAGGAAAAAATCTATTATTTATATTCTGTTGAAACAATACATCTGGGTCTTGAGATTGTCCTCTGGACCAATCTATGTTAAAAAGTCTTCCACCTCCTTTTACTCCAAAAGAAAGTTTATGAGTTTGTGAAGTTTGAATCGTATATGAAAAATTCAGATCCATATAAAATTCATCGGCAGGACCGATTTGATCGTTCACAACAGAAAGACCAAGACCTACTCTCTTTCCCACTGGAGAATCTATAGTTAATGTTTGCGTTCTAGGAGCTCCGTCAATCCCAACCCATTGGGATCTATGAATTCCTGTTACATTAAAATTCCCTCTGGACCCAGCATATGCTGAGTTTACACTTAAAGTATTATACATGTATTGCGTAAACTGTGGATCTTGTTGGGCGCATATACTCGTTGATATAAGTATTATTAAAATGCCTAAATATTTTTTGATAGTTATATCCATTTGTTTTATCAATTTTTTTGAAAGTAGGTTTTCTGTTTTATTAGTCTTTTTCATAAGGAAACTTTTATCTGTTGATGTATAACCATCCGGCTTTTCGCTCACTACCATCTCCTAAATCTAGAATATAGTAGTAGGTTCCAACAGGAAGCTTTTCTTCGGTATATAAAACAGCTCTACCATTAGAGGTTCCATCGAAAGTATTATCATATCCCTCTTTCTGATACACTATATTACCCCACCTATTATAAATTAAAAGTTTGTTATTTGGATATCTGTCTATACAATCAATATAGAATAGATCATTCACACCGTCATTATTTGGTGAAAACTCATTAAATACAGTTAAACAAATTGTTTCTATTGCAACTTGACTCTCATCATTATCTTCATTAGCATCTATTTGATCCAAAGATACCAGAGAGGCAATATTTACATAATCGTCTACATCAAGAACTTCTGCCGTAATTTCTAGTACTTCAGAACTATTTCCAGCTACTATTGGAATTGACCATATACCAGATACCTCATTATAATCTCCTGAGGTAGCCGAAAAGGAATCAAAACTATATCCTGTAGGAAGCTGATCTAATATTTCTATGGTTGTAGCATTTAAGGAACCTAAATTATTTGCCGTAATGGTGAATGTGATTATATCACCAATAGCAGGATTAGGATCACTGACAGTTTTGATTACTTGAATATCTGCAACGGGAGTTTCTATAAATGCACTATCCTCATCATCTTCACTCTGATCACCATCATCGTTATTAGGATCACTCGTTGGATCAAATTGGTCACTTTCGGTAATCTGTGCAATATTCACATATTCTTGATCTTCTAATGTTGGCATATTAACCGTTGCATCAAAAGTTATGTTTAATCCCGCCGTGGTAACCGTTAATCCGGACCAGTCAATTATATTACCTGTTAATACTCCTCCATTACTAATATTTGTAATATTACTGTATCCAATAGGAAGTATATCTTGTAAAGCAACACCTGTAGCTGTATCAGGTCCTGCATTATCAATTTGCAATGTAAATGTTACAACTTCTCCCACATTTGCATTTATATTACTCACTGATTTATCAAGGCTAAGATCTGCCCGTTCTACAAATACCTGAATGTCATCTTGATCATCCTCGGAAAGATCATCATTGCCAGGAGTACTATTAGGATCTATTTGATCACTGGCCGTTATTTCTGCAACATTTATATATTCATCAGTTGTACCTGAAGGAGAGTTTATTAGAACATCAATAAACAATGTCTGCGTACTTCCATTCGGTACGGTACCAACATCCCACACACCGGTTGTTTCATTATAGGTTCCAGAAGTAGCACTAAAAAGTATAAAGTCAAAACCAACTGGTAATTGATCTACCACTTCAACATTGGTGGCTGGATCGGGACCATTATTCGTTACAGTAACCTGGAACGTAATCTCATCTCCAACATTTGGTGTAATATCATTATCTACAACTGTTTTTTCCAAAAACAAATCAGCTATTGCATCAACTGGTGAAATTAATTGATTATCCTCATCATCTTCACTTTGATCACCATCATCATTTCCTGGAACGGAATCCGGATCTAGAACATCCGAAGCTGAAATTTCTGCCACATTTAAGTAATCACCAGAACCATTAACCAAAACATCAATCAATAAGGTTTCAGATGTACCGTTTGCTATATTCCCTACGGTCCAAACACCTGTTGTTTCATTATAAATGCCCGTTGAAGAACTAAATAATACAAAATCAAATCCAGAAGGTAACAGATCGATAACTTCTACACCAGTAGCATCTTGTGGACCATCATTTGTTACTGTTATTTGGAATGTAATTTCGGTTCCTACCCTTGGTGAAGTATCACCATCCACTACAGTTTTCACGAGAGATAAATCAGCGATTGCTTCAACAGGAGTAACAACCTCACTATCTTCATCATCCTCGCTTTGATCACCATCATCATTATTCGGGCTTGAATCTATATCTAAGACATCAGAAGCGGTTACTTGAGCTATATTTAAATAGTCTCCTGTTGGATTTACCAAAACATCTATTAATAAAGTTTCTGAAGTTCCACTTGCTATATTACCAACTGTCCAAATTCCAGTAGTCTCGTTATATCCACCAACCGTAGAACTAAATAGAACAAAATCATATCCCGAAGAAAGGAAATCAGTAACTTCTACACTCGTGGCATCTTGTGGACCATCATTCGTAATTGTAATCTGGAAAGTGATTTCAGATCCAATTAATGGAGTAGTATCTCCATCCACAACAACTTTGGTTAACGATAAATCCGCTATGGCTTCTACAGGAGTAACAATAGCATTATCTTCATCATCTTCACTCTGATCTCCATCATCATTATTAGGTTGAGAATCGATATCAAAAACATCAGATGCTATTACTTCGGTAACATTTAAATAATCTCCAGTAGGATTCACCAAAACATCTATTAATAAAGTTTCTGATTCTCCGGAAGGAACATTACCTACTTCCCATACACCTGTCGTCTCATCATATACTCCTGCAGTAGAGCTATATAATACAAAGTCATATCCTGAAGGTAATAAGTCAAGTACTTCAACACCAGTGGCGTTTTGCGGTCCATCATTAAATAATCTTATTTCAAATGTGATTTCTGACCCAATTAATGGAGTAGTATCTCCGTCGACCACAATTTTAGTGAGTGATAAATCTGCTTGTCTAGGAGGAATTGTTATACTATCCTCATCATCATCATC
>NZ_JACC01000036.1 GCF_000520955.1 Aquimarina pacifica
AAACACAACAATTGGCCTTGATCCGTAAATAGTTTTAGACTTTTAATTGGTATGAGTTCTTTTTTTAAGTTTCTTAGTAAGTGTTGTGGGTAAAGATAAATTTAGTGACAGGGTATCTTGAGATTATTGAAAAGGTAATAGAATAAAAATCCTGGAAATTACACTAGCGGTACTAGTTAAAAAAATAAAACCTCGTAAATATAATTTACGAGGTTTTGCGGAGAAAGAGGGATTCGAACCCCCGGAGGTGTGACCCTCAACAGTTTTCAAGACTGCCGCATTCGACCACTCTGCCATTTCTCCAGTGTTTAGTCTAATCAGGTATTCCCTGAACGCGGGTGCAAATATAGTAACCTTTTTTAATTCTAGGAAGAAATTTTTAAATATTTTGAAATTATTCTTTTAAGAAAATATTCACTTCCTCATATATACCTAAATGAGTATCTTGTAACTCATTTTAATAGATAGATTTTTATGAAAAATATTTTAATACTTGTTAGCTTATTTACAGCTTGTTGTTGCGGAACTTCTCAGAATTCTTCTGAAACAATTCCTAGGATAGATTCAACATCTCAGAGCAATTTAGAAACGACAGCAAGTACCTATGCAGAAAGTATTACTGTTGATGAATTAAAAAAATATCTATATACGTTTGCTGGTGATGACTTCGAAGGGCGAGATACAGGAGAGCCCGGTCAGAAAAAAGCTGCTGAGTATTTAAAAGAACAATATAAGAGAATGGGAATACCTTCTCCTTTGGGAGAGGATGATTATTTTCAGGAAATACCAGCTAGCTATTTTAGAGGCGGAATAAAGTCATCAGAAAATGTATTGGCTTTTATAAAAGGTTCTGATAAAGCAGATGAAATAGTTGTTATTTCGGCACATTATGATCACGTAGGTGTAGATTATGATGGTAATATATATAACGGAGCCGATGATGATGGTTCGGGTACTGTAAGTATACTAGAAATAGCCGAAGGGTTTATGCAAGCAAAAAAAGATGGTCATGGTCCTAGACGTTCTATTTTGTTTCTGCATGTGACCGGAGAAGAAAAGGGATTATATGGTTCTAAGTTTTATACAGAGAATCCTGTTTTTCCGCTAGAAAATACAGTAACAGATCTTAATATTGATATGATAGGACGTATTGACGATGCGCATGATGAAGAAGGTAAGCGTGATTATATATACCTAATCGGTAGTGATAGACTCAGTTCTGAATTACATGATATCAGTGAAAAAATGAATAAAACATATACACAATTAGATTTAGATTATACTTTTAATGCAAAGAATGATCCCAATAGGTTTTATTTTAGGAGTGATCATTATAATTTTGCTAAGCATAATATCCCAATTATCTTTTATTTTAATGGTGTGCATGAAGATTATCATAAACATACCGATACTGCTGATAAAATTGAGTATGAACTTATGACCAAAAGAGCAAAATTGGTATTTTACACAGCCTGGGACATAGCAAATAGAGAGCAAAGACTTATTGTAGATAAGGCTAAAAAATAGCTCGATTTTTACATGTTTGATTTTACTTCGGATTCACTCTGTATTTGCTTCGAATTTTTACTGTTGTAGCATGTTAAGTTTTGGTATTGCCTAAAAATAAAGACTTGTATTTATTATGGTGATGCAAAACTTTGCTATTATTTAGAAAACCTTACAGATATATCCTCTAGATCGCAGTAAGTATTAAAATAATTACTTTATTTAGTGTATTACGATATGCTTTATAGCTAAATGGCGTGGCAAAATTAGAGAGAAGAGGAGTATGGTAATAAACAAAAAAAAGCCCTAAAAAGGGCTTTTTATAATGGGTGGAAGACGGGATTCGAACCCGCGACCCTTGGTACCACAAACCAATGCTCTAACCAGCTGAGCTACAACCACCATTTTAAGTCGGGTGCAAAAATAAAGCATTTCTACATTTCTGCAAACTTTTTATCAAATTAAATTAAATTAAAAATTGAATCTACTGCAACATAGCGTTCTACAGTAAACCCTTCTGCATAACGAACCCCAATGAGTCTTCCTAGGTCTGCTGCACGGTATTCGATACTATCTAGAAAATTTTTACTAGAGATAGGAGTGGTGGGTTCTTTACTATCGGCATCATAAAACTGTGATCCGTATGCCATTACACTTTTTATTTTGGTGTCCATATGATCACTAATATCAACCACAAAATCAGGTTCTATGGGCATCCATTGTATATAGTGATACACAAGTTTGGGTCTCCAAGGAGCTTGTTGCATAGCATTGTCTTTTGTTTCAATTTTTTTTAATCCAGATAAGAAACAAGCATCACTAACTAATTTACTGCCTTTGCCATGGTCTATATGACGGTCAGTAATCGCATTACAGAGTACAATTTCGGGTTTATAGGTTCTTATTTTTTTAATTATTTCTAATTGATGTTCTTGATCATTTTTGAAAAAAGCATCTTTAAAATCAAGGTTTTCTCTTATAGATACGCCTAAAATATCAGAAGCTTTTTTAGATTCTTGGCTTCTAATTTCTGGGGTTCCACGGGTTCCTAGTTCCCCTCGGGTAAGATCGAGAATTCCTACTTTTTTACCATTTTTTATTTCTTTAGCAATTGTTCCCGCGCACCCCAATTCTACATCATCAGGGTGTGCGCCAATTGCAAGAATATCTAATTTCATATTTTTAATGTTCTAATTCGGGAATTTTTATTTTTTCTAGAGCTTGTTCTATATCATTCATTAGATCTTCTTTTTCTTCGATACCTACACTAAACCTTAATAAACCTGGTTTGATACCTTGCAGATCCCTTTCTTCTTCTGATAATAACGCATGAGAAGTAAGAGTAGGGGATAGTATTGTACTTTCTACACCAGCGAGGCTCATCGAACTTTTAATAAGTTTTAATTCTTTCTGAAACATATTAGCATCTAATCCCTCTTTTAACTCAAAAGAAAGCATACCACCATACCCTTTCATTTGTTTTTTGGCAATTTCATGATCTGGATGTGATTTTAGCCCGGGATAATAGACCATTGCTATGTCTTTATGTGTATTTAACCATTTGGCAAGCTTTAGAGCGTTTTTGTTTTGTTGTTTTACACGAATTCCTAGAGTTTTTATACTTCTTTCGAGCATCCAAACTGTAAAATCACTTAAGCTCCCTCCAAAGTTTTTGGCTACCTGAAAAATTTGGTTACTATTTTTTTCTGATGCGATTACCGCTCCGGCAAGAATATCGCTGTGTCCTCCTAGATATTTTGTAGCCGAATGTATAACAATATCAATCCCTAATTCTATAGGGTTTTGATTTACAGGAGAAGCAAAAGTATTATCTATCATGGTAATAATATTATTTTGCTTAGCGAGTGTTGCAATTTGCTCGATATCGGTGATGGTCATTAATGGATTTGAAGGAGTCTCTATATAGATAACTTTTGTTGTAGGTTTAATTTTATCTTCAAAACCTTTACTGGTTTGTTCATCTACATAAGAAAAGTCGATTCCATGTTTATCGAACTCTTCGTTAACAAGGTTGGCAGTACCTCCGTATAGTGTACGCTGCAATACGATATGATCTCCTTTTTGTAAAAAAGCAAATAAGGAAGTGCTAATCGCTGCCATTCCGCTTCCGAAAATTAATGCAGATCCCCCTTTTTCTAGTGCGGCTATTTTTTTGCATAAAGCTTCCTGATTTGGGGTGTTAAAATATCGTGGGTATCGTTTTTTGTCTACACCTTCAAAAGCGTAGGAGGTTGACATGTACAAAGGGGATACAGCCCCTTTAAACTGCTCATCCTTTACTTCGCCTAGATGAGTACAAATGGTATTAAAACCTATTTTTTTTTTTGAATCCATAAGTTATACAATAATTCTTGAGTTATTACAAATAGACCATGAGATTACTACAGTAATTTTCTTTTTTTACGATACCTTATTTAATTATAATTTTTTAAAGAACTAAGATTGAGCTGTCAATTATAATATAGATTAAGAATCCCGAAAAAAAGGTTTAAACTACCTCAGTGTAGAGTTATAGTCAATTTGGTGTTAGATGGATCTAAAATAATGTATTCAGAAGAAATTGAATAGGTTTTAACATATAAAATCTAGAATCAGCTTACAATTTTGGTTTTGCTATCATTGGTCGATAGAAAGAATCAGATAAAGAATAAAATGTAGTCGTTTTATGCAGAGCTAGTAATCTCTTTAATAAGTTAGATCATTTTGACCTTCGAAATATTACGCATAATAGATTGGAAAAATTGCTGAGTATCATATGGTTTAATGATGACATCATTCATGCCTACCGATAAGGCTTGATTTCTTACTTCTCCTTCTTCTACCGCCGTTAATGCAATAATAGGGATATTAGAGTTGAACGTACGAATAACCTTAGTAGCTTCGAGACCATTCATTTCTGGCATATTAATATCCATTAATATAAGGTCAAATTTTTCGCTTTTTACCATTTCTATGGCATCCATACCGTTACTGGCGATGTTGCAAGTGTACCCTTTCTTTTTTAATATATTTTGAGTAACGATTTGATTAATTTTATTGTCATCAACAATAAGAACATTGAAATTACTAGTTCCTATACTGAGACTTTCTCCTGTTTGGAAAGATTGTTCTTTTTGTTTAACCGCTTTTTCATAGGTCAAATCAAAATGAAACTTAGATCCTTTTCCTTCTTCACTTGATATTTGTATTTCACTGTCATGAAGATGAATCAGTTTTTTTACAATCGCTAACCCAAGACCTGTTCCTTCATACTCTTGATTGTCGTTTTTTACTTGAGCAAAATTATCAAAAATCGTATCCTGCTTACTTTTAGGAATTCCAATTCCGTCATCTTTAATAACAAAACGTAGTACATAACTATCTTCGTTGTGCTCAACGCAATATACGTTTACCCAAATATTTCCGTTTTTTGTAAATTTTAGAGCATTACCAATAAGATTTATTAATATTTGAGAAAGTCTAACAGAGTCACCTAACAGCGTTGTGTCTATGTTTTGATCTATATTAATATGTACAGAGTTGTTATTGCTTTTTTGTTTGGTACGCAAGGAGTTTACAATTCCTTCGATAAGTGTTCTTATATCAAAAGAAACTTTTTCTAATTTTACTTCATTAGTTTCTATCTTACTCAACTGTAAGACGTCATTAATTAGGGCTAAAAGATAATCTCCAGAAAATTTTAGGGATTCTAAGTATTCAGTTTTTTTCTTTTGGTCTGGGTTTTCCATCAGTAGCGATGTAAGTCCGATTACACCATACAGAGGAGTTCTAAGCTCATGGCTTACAGTAGAAATAAATTGAGATTTTAAGGTAGAGACTTGCTCTGCCGTTTCCTTGGCACTTATTAGTTCCTTATTTTTATCTATTAGGTCATTATTAAGTCGCTTCTTTTGAATGTTGTTTCTGTAAGAACTTATTAAAAACGCCAAAGATATAAGAATCAGTATGATACCCAGAATAATACTTATTCTCCATTTTAGAACTTCTGATTCGCTTTCTTTTTTTTCTGATTCTGCTTTCTTAATTTTCTCACCAATTACATCAACTTCATATTTTATATTAGCACGTTGTAATTCGGTTAATTTTTTAAAATCTTTAGATTTCAGAACATTCTCATGTTGCTTCTTCTGATAGTTATAAGCGTTTTTATAATCTTTTTGTTTTCGGTAGAGCTCTGATTTGGTTTCGAAGGCAGAAGCAAGTTCTTCATAATAGGTAGATATCTGCTCATCATTGTTTTCTTTATTTTTGGTTTCATGTTGAGCATAAGAAATAGCTTTGTCTATATACTCTTCTGATTTGTCATATCTTCTAACACTTAAAAAATATCTACCTAGTAGCCCATTAAGTTTGGTTTTGACAATACTCGAGGATTTTTCATTAATAAGTCGTCTTGCCGGTCTTAAATATTCATATGAGCTATCAAAATCATTTCTTTTTATATAATATTCTCCCAGATTTAATAGGGGGCGTATCATTCTTGAGGTATCATTAAGTTTTAATGCAAACTCATATGATTTTATATAATGCTCAACTCCTTTAATTCTAGTGATATTATGTTTTGTGTAAATTCGGGCAAGATTATTATAAAGATCGGTTTCTAATATTTGGCTTTTAGAACTTCGGGCATGAGTTAATGCTCTTTTATAATTACTTTCGGCCTTGTCATAGTCGTCATTTATTTCATAATTTTTGGCAATTATACTATAGATATAACCACGACTTTTATCATCATTATTATACTGTGCATTCTGCAATGCAATTCTCGCAATCTCTAAAGATTGTTCGTACTTATATTCTTCTTGCAGTTTTTCAGCTTTCTCAATATAACTCTGGATACTATCCGAAGTTAAGGAAGACTGAGAATTTACAGTTTGAACTATACTTATTAAAAGTAAGATAATAATATGTTGAATATACTTTTTCAGCGAGTCATTGATTCATTGGTTAATACGAACACGAAAATACAAAAATAGATTTAAGATGATGCAATTCACCGTAAAAAAAGTGCTATTTAACCGTAATAATTGTAAGTTTTTCTATTTTTTTGTAGGAAAAAAGAAAAATATATAAGAAAATACATGTGATTAGAAAAAACTATTTGATTATAAGTAATTAAAATTAACGAGTATTTTTTGTTTAAGAAGTAGGTGTATATTTGCAGCGTAAAAAACAATTTAATACTAAATTTATAAAATAGAAATATGGCAATTGTAGGTAAAAAATTTCCAAATCTTGACGTTGATGCGATGAACGATATGGGAGATACTTTTAAGCTGAATGTTTTAGAAGAAGCAAAAAACAAAAACAAGAAAGTATTACTTTTTTGGTATCCAAAGGATTTTACTTTTGTTTGTCCAACAGAATTACATGCTTTTCAAGAAGCTTTAGGTGAATTCGAAAAAAGAAATACAATTGTTATTGGTGCTTCTTGTGATACTCCCGAAGTTCATTTTGCATGGTTAAATACGTCAAAAGATAACGGTGGTATCGAGGGTGTTACATATCCAATTCTTGCTGACTCTAATCGTAACCTATCTAATACTTTAGGAATTCTTGATATTTCTGATGAAAAGTATAACGAAGAAACTGGAGTCGTTACTGTAGAAGGAGACAATGTAACGTACAGGGCTACATATTTAATTGACGAAGAAGGTACTGTTTTTCATGAAGGAATAAACCATATGCCAGTTGGTCGTAACGTATCAGAATTTTTACGTTTGATAGATGCATATGCTCATGTACAAAAAAATGGTGAAGTATGCCCAGCGAATTGGGAAGAAGGAAAAGATGCAATGAATGCAAATCGAGACGGAGTAGCGTCTTATTTGGCATCTCATTAAGATATTAGTAGTATTTCAGAATTTCTCTTATCCTATGGGATGAGAGAAATTCTTTTTTCTAATTTAAGTAGTATATAATATGATTCAAGAATTAACAGAGGATAATCTTTCTCAATTAGTACAGGATAATACCACTGTTGTTGTGCAATACTCAGCATCATGGTGCGGAAACTGTAGGATTATGAAACCAAAGTTTAAAAAGTTGGCTTCAGAAAATGATGATACTGCCTTTTTTATTGTAGATGCAGAAAAATATCCAGAATCTAGAAAAATGGCAACAGTAGATAATCTTCCTACATTCGCAACTTTTAAGAGTGGCAGTTTCGTTAATCAAGTTCAGACAAATAAGTTTGATGTTCTTAAAGAATTAGTAGATGAAATTACCAATAATTAAACACCTTACCGCTTTTATCGAAGAAAATGATGAGGATTTTGTTGTCGAAACAATTGAAACATTAGAGGCATTGACAGAAGTGCCATCTCTCAAGGATGAAGAGTTAGATGTAATAGGAGAATTGATATCTAATATGTACGGTGCAATAGAAGTTAATAAGTCAATAAAAGAAGGTGTTCCCAAAAAAGATGCACTTAATAACTTTATGAAAAGAGTTCTAGGGTCTATAGATGGTTAATTACCAGTTACTATTGTAATTTGGTTTTATAAAAATATACGTACAGAGTATTTGATTTTTTCAGGTACTCTTTTTTTTTTCATAAAACTTTATGAGTATTACCATTTAATCTTACTAATTTTATAGCACAAATTAATAACCAATTATTATGGCTTCAATAACATTAAAAGGAAACACAATACATACAAGTGCAACATTACCTGCAGTCGGTCAAAAAGCTCCAGATTTTGAACTTGTGAATACAGATTTATCAACTTCTAAATTATCGGACTATTCGGGATCAAAAGTTGTTCTGAATATTTTTCCATCAATAGATACAGGGATTTGTGCTGCCTCAGTAAGAGAATTTAATAAAGAAGCCAGTAACTTATCAAATACCAAGGTATTGTGTATTTCTCGCGATTTGCCATTTGCACAAGCTCGTTTCTGCGGTGCAGAAGGTTTAGAGAATGTTATTAGTCATTCTGATTTTAAAACAGGTGCATTTGGTAAGGATTATGGGTTAGAAATTACGGACGGTCCTATGCAAGGTTTGCATTCTCGTGCAGTTGTCGTGCTCGATGAGAATGGTGTGGTTTTGTACACAGAGCAAGTGCCTGAGATTGTTCAGGAACCAAATTATTCTGCAGCACTTTCTGCATTATCATAAGTTTATATATATCCGGATGAGTAAAATTTCAAAATTCGTAATCGGTAGATTACGGGGTTGTGGATATGCATTTAAAGGAGCAGTGCTATTACTAAAAACAGAACCTAGTGTACAAGTGCAATTTAGTATTGCTGTATTTATGACATTTTTAGGTTTTTATTTTGAGATAACTCCTATCGAGTGGATTCTTCAAGTATTTGCTGTGGGTTTAGTGATGAGTATGGAAGGGCTCAATACAGCCATAGAAGCAATTGCAGATTTTATTCATCCGGATTTCCATAATAAAATAGGCTTAATAAAAGATATTGCAGCAGGAGCAGTGTTTATTGCTGCAATCACTGCTGTAATAATAGGGGCAATAATTTATGTGCCCTATTTAATATAGAAAATTTTTTGACCATTTTTACGTTCCAATAGAGATATTCGTATTTTTGCGATAAGACATTCAAACGATGGCTAAAAAGAAGGTAAGTACCAAAAGAAAAACAGTAAAAAAACCTAAGAAACCCTTAAAACAAAGATTAGCATTTTCTAGACAACAAAAAGTTGTCTTAGGAGCTTTTTTGTTTTTTTTGGGGTTAGGATTGTTTTTTGCATTTGTTTCATTTTTCTTTAATTGGAAAGTGGATCAAAGCGAAATTTCTCAGTTTTATAATAGAACCTCTAGTACCAAGAATTGGTTGAGTAAATTTGGTGCAACCGTAAGTCACTTTTTTATTTTTAAAGGTTTTGGCGTTTCTGCCTTAGCACTTCCTGTATTAACTGCTTTGACCGGTGTTTATCTCTTTTTTGATCTTAATAGAAAACGATTGTTAGGATTTTGGTTTTGGGGTATTCTTGTAATGTTATGGGTGTCAATTGTTTTAGGTTTTGTAGAGAAAGACGGAGGTCTTTTGTCAGGAATTATCGGATTTGAAACGAATGATTTTTTAAGAGATTATACAGGCTTTATAGGAACGGTACTAATTTTAGCCTTTTTTGCAATACTCTATATTGTAGTGCGACTAAGATATACACCAGAAAAAATTTCTGATAGTTTGAGAACTACCCAGCAAGATATTGTCAAGGATTATCAATCTGCACAAAAAGTAAAAACCAATGGGGTTAAAGTAACAAAATCAGTAAATGCCTCGAGTAGTGAGTCATCAATAGAAAATATTGATAATAAAAATAATTCTGAGGCAAATAAACCTACAGGTACCGATAATAATACAATAGAGAAAGAAACAGTAACACCTCTTATTAATGAAGGAGAAGAAATTACATTAAACCCAACGGTTAATGAGTTTTACAAGGATCCATCAAATAGAGACAATACAGTTCCCGAAAAAATAATTATTAAATCAGAAGATAATCCCGAAGATATTGCAATGGAGGTCGAAACAACTGTCGAAGAAGAGGTTGTCGAAAACTTAAGTACAAAATTAGTAAAGGACTTTGGTGAATTTGATCCAACACTAGAATTAGGAAATTATAAATATCCGACGATTGATCTTCTAAAAGATTATTCTGTTAATTCGGGTAGTATCACTATTGATCAAGGCGAACTAGAAGGCAATAAAAACAGAATTGTTGAGACACTCAAAAATTATAAAATTGAGATTGCACAGATAAAAGCTACGGTAGGTCCTACAGTAACACTGTATGAGATTGTACCCGAAGCAGGTATTCGAATTTCTAAAATTAAAAACCTCGAAGATGATATTGCATTATCATTGGCTGCATTAGGAATCAGGATTATAGCACCAATACCAGGAAAAGGAACTATTGGTATCGAGGTGCCTAATAAAAACTCGACAATTGTATCAATGCGATCTGCTATTGCTTCTGCAAAATTTCAGAATGCAGAAATGGCATTACCACTATCTTTAGGGAAAACAATTTCTAATGAGACCTTTGTAGTCGATTTGGCAAAGATGCCACACTTGTTAATGGCCGGAGCCACAGGACAAGGTAAATCTGTAGGTCTTAATGCTATTCTTACCTCATTGTTATACAAAAAGCATCCGGCAGAAGTAAAATTTGTTTTGGTAGATCCCAAAAAAGTAGAACTTACGCTGTTTAATAAAATAGAACGTCATTATTTAGCAAAGTTACCAGATGTTGAAGAAGCTATAATCACAGATAATGCGAAGGTAATTAATACCCTTAATTCTTTATGTGTAGAAATGGATGCTCGCTACGATTTGCTAAAGCTAGCAATGGTAAGAAATATCAAGGAGTATAACACAAAATTTAAGGCTCGTAAATTGAATCCAGAAAATGGACATAGATTTTTGCCTTATATTGTTCTCGTAGTAGATGAGTTTGCAGACCTTATCATGACGGCGGGTAAAGAAGTAGAGACACCGATTGCCAGATTGGCCCAATTAGCAAGAGCCATAGGGATACATTTGATCATTGCTACGCAAAGACCTTCTGTCAATGTGATAACAGGAATGATCAAAGCTAATTTCCCTGCTCGAATTGCTTTTAGAGTAACCTCAAAAATAGATTCACGTACTATTTTAGATACAGGTGGAGCCGATCAATTAATAGGTAAGGGGGATATGCTATTTACACAAGGAAATGAGTTAGTGAGAATTCAGTGTGCTTTTGTAGATACCCCAGAGGTAGAAAGAATCACAGAGTATATTGGAAGCCAAAAAGCATATCCAGATGCGTATTTGCTTCCAGAATATGTGGGAGAAGAAAGTGGCACAAGTCTTGATATAAAGAAAAGTGATCGAGATAAGCTCTTTGCAGAAGCTGCAGAAGTAATTGTAACAGCACAGCAAGGATCAGCGTCTTTATTACAACGAAAGCTGAAGTTAGGATACAATCGAGCAGGTAGATTGATAGATCAATTAGAAGCGGCAGGAGTAGTAGGACCTTTTGAAGGCAGTAAAGCAAGACAAGTCTTGATTTCTGATTTAGTATCTCTTAAGCAATTTTTAGATAATGAATAGATTCGATGTATATTGTATTTAATTTTTAAAGAACAACACATAAAATGATAAAAAAGACACTAGTATTATTGTTTATTTTTGGTAGTATCACACTACAAGCACAAAGCGCCAAAAGTCTTTTAGATGAAGTTTCTCAGAAAGTAAAAGGGTATTCTAATATTGCAATTGGTTTTAAGTACTCACTTAATAATCCTGCAGAAAATGTTTCTCAAGAAACCAGAGGAGATGTTACCTTACAAGGAAATAAGTATTTCCTGAACTTGATGGGGACAGAACAAATGTTTGACGGTAAAAAGATGCACGTGATCATCCCTGAAGATGAAGAAATCAATATTTCTTCTCAAAGTGATGATGATCCTACAAGTATTACACCTTCAAAAATGCTTACCTTTTATGAAGAAGGCTATACATATAAGATGGATATTGTACAAAATGTACAAGGACGTCATATTCAATTTGTAAAACTAACGCCTATTGATTCTAAAAGTGATTTAAAAGAAATATTACTTGGTATTGATAAACAAACGAAGCATATTTACAAAATGATTCAGAAGCAGAATAATGGTACGAATGTAACCATTACAGTGACGAGTTTTAAAACGAATCAACCTTTGTCAAAAACACTGTTTGTTTTTGATGAATCAAAATATGAAAATTACTATATCAATAGATTAGACTAGTTAGAAAAGTTTAATTTGATTGTTTTAAAGAGCGTATGTATTATCAATACATCCGTTCTTTCCTTTTTGATTGACCTGATAGGGTATCATTTGAAAAATAAAACGTGTGAAAATTCTTGATAGATATATTTTAGTTACTTTTTTAAAGACATTCTTTCCGCTCTTTATCATAGTAATGTTTATTCTTTTACTACAAACAATTTGGTTATTTATATCAGAATTAGCAGGAAAGGATCTTGATTTCTCTGTGATTCTTAAGTTTCTAACATTTGCCACTCCACGATTGATCCCTATGGTTTTACCATTGACGATTTTATTGACATCTATTATGATTTTCGGGAATTTTGCCGAAAATTACGAATTTGCTGCAATGAAATCCTCTGGGATATCCCTACAGCGGGCAATGCGTACACTGGCAGTTTTTATTTTCTTTGTGGGGATCGGGGCATTTTTATTTGCAAATACTGTAATTCCCGCTTCAGAAAAAAGGTTTATTAACCTGCGAAAAAATATTGTAAAGGTCAAACCAGCTATGGTCATCGCCCCCAATCAGTTTAATGATCTGGGAGATATTAATATTAAGGTTGCCGAAAAATACGGAGATAATGACCAATTTCTTAGGGATGTTATTATTCATAAAAAAGCAGCAAGACCAGGTAATTTTACGGTAATTAAAGCTGTGGGAGGAGAGTTGAAAGGAAGTGAAGAATCTGATCTAATAACATTGGTTCTTAATGATGGTAATTATTATGATGAGATTCAGCAAAAAACAACGAGACAACGTAAAAAAGTACCATTTGCAAAAACACATTTTGAGCAATATGTTCTTAACCTAGACCTATCTTCCTTAGACAATGTCGATATGGATGCCCAGCGATATAGTAAAGGATATAATATGCTTAATGTATATGAGCTCAAGGGAGAGATTGATACTTTATCAATGCGAATTAATGAAACAAGTTCGACTACAAGAAAAGATATAAATAAAAGGATCGGATTACAAGGACTTAATAAAAATATAAGGATTAAAGATCCTATTGAAAACGGATGCATTGATACCCTTGATCTAAAGGATTATTTTGATACACAAAAGAAAATTCAATTGTTAGATATTGCAATTTCGAGTGCAGATGCAGTGCTAAAACGATTAGAAACCAAACAAAAAAATCGTACGCTCAAAAAGAGAGCACTTAATAAGTATGAGATGTCTCTGCATTCTAAGTACGCACTAGGTGTTTCCTGTATTTTATTATTCTTTGTGGGAGCTCCGTTAGGAGCAATTATTCGTAAGGGAGGTTTGGGATTACCAATCGTTATTGGGGTTGGGTTATTTTTGACATATCACTTCATAGGCATTTTTGCAAAAAATAGTGCCGAAGAAGATGGGATACCGCCATTCTTAGGCTCTTGGTTGGCCACCTTTATTATATTTCCGTTGAGCATCTTTTTGACTCATAGAGCTACCAAGGACCGAGGACTTTTTAGTATGGATCCTATTATCCAGCCGATAAAGAATTTCTTCGTAAAACGTTTTGGTAAATCAAAGAAATAGACTTCTTTTTAAATATCTTTGCAACTAATTATTTTTAAGTATACGCATTATGTCGGATAGTACCGGGACTACAGATAAAGTGAAGTTAAATACCATTGAAGAGGCCATAGAGGATATTCGACAAGGAAAGGTAATTATTGTGGTTGATGATGAAGATCGCGAGAATGAAGGTGATTTTCTGGCGGCTGCAGAAAAAGTTACTCCTGAGATGATTAATTTTATGGCGACTCATGGTCGGGGATTGATATGTGCACCACTTACCGAACGCCGATGTGATGATCTGAAACTAAATATGATGGTAGGTAATAATACCGATCCTTTAGAAACAGCCTTTACTATTTCTGTTGATTTAAAAGGAGAAGGCGTTACCACAGGAATATCGGCTAGTGATAGAGCCAAAACGATACAAGCGCTTACCAATAAAAATACAAAAGCCCATCAACTTGCACGTCCTGGACATATTTTTCCGCTTAAAGCGAAAGAAGGAGGTGTTTTGCGACGTACAGGACATACCGAAGCAGCCATTGATTTTGCGAGATTAGCAGGGTTACAACCAGCAGGAGTGATTGTAGAAATTATGAATGAAGATGGCACGATGGCACGGTTATCTCAATTGGTCGAAGTAGCCAAGAAATTTGATCTTAAGTTAGTGTCGATAGAGGATCTGGTAGCGTATCGTATGCAGCATGATTCTTTGATTGAGAAAAAAGAAGATTTTGATATTACTACACGCTTTGGGACGTATAGATTAAGAGCCTATAAGCAAACGACCAATAAGCAAATACATATTGCGCTGACTTTGGGTAGTTGGAAACAAGACGAACCCGTACTTACAAGAATTAATTCAACACTTTTTAATAATGATATTTTAGGAACCCTTACTAATAATGCCGATAAAACATTAGATGCTATGTTTCAGCGTATTAATACAGAGGGTAAAGGAGCGATTATTTTTGTTAATCAAGAAAGTCAATCCCTTAATCTATTACGACGTTTAAGTGCTCTAAAAGAAATACAAAACGGAAAAGAAGTATTGAAAGCTCCCAAAGTAGCTATGGATAGTAAAGATTTTGGTATCGGTGCACAGATTTTGCACGATCTTAATATTCATAAGTTGAGATTAGTCTCAAATACGATACAAAAAAAACGTGTGGGAATGATAGGATATGGTCTTGAGATCGTGGATTACGTAAAGTATTAAAAATAAAAAGAGACTAGCTTTTCAGACTGCCTCTTTTTATTTTTTACGATACCGAATAAAATTTATTCCTTTATTACTTTAAGAATTTGGTATCCTAATTCTCGTTTTACCTGTATAAAATAAACTCCATTAGTATATCCTTCACCAATTTTGGTTTCAGGGTATATGGCGTCTGGAAGAACGCGCTCTATGGTTTTTCCTACAATATCAAAAACTTTAATCTCTTCTATAGACTCTGGATATTCCAAAACAAGTGTAAAAACAGTTTTAAATGGATTTGGAGACGCTTTGATCATTAAATCCGTAGAAAAACTTTTTTGTGAAACTCCATTGGTTTCAAAATGAGACCATGGTACATCGGCTCTATAGTTTATCGTATACTTCCCATCAATTTTCTCTGGTATATCATTAGACCATTGGTTGGTATAATCCTCTCCATTAATTGTTAGTTCAATAAGATTCCAGGAGTTTATGCTCACTAGTTCATCTGTAGTTTCATAGCAGAAGTCCCCTATTCCTTCCTTTACAAAAGGAATAGCTATCATTTCTGGAGTATCACAAAATTCAACGTCTACAATTTCGCTAAAAACAGCTTCAATTGAAGTATTTTTATTTATAGTAATACTTAGCAGATTAGTATTACCAGAAACATCTCCAAACCAATTGTCGAATTGGTGTCCATTATCTGGTAATGCAGTAATCTCAATAACAGTTCCTGCTTGGTATATTCCTCCATCGGGATTTAGCACTATACTTCCATTTCCAGAAACCGAAGTATCTACGACGAAAGTTTCATTACTGATTTCAGTATATATTGCGGTATATTGCTTATCTGCATCCATAACTACTACAATGGAAGCTTCTGTAAGACTAGGATCGTTATTCCAATATGCAAATTGATAACCATCATCTGGGATTGCTGTTAGGGTTACTTCAGAATTCTCGAGATACAAGTCCTCCTCGGGGTTCTGAACAATAGTACCCAAACCCTCAACTGAAGTCGATAGAGAATAATAGTTTTCTTCTACAATTCCTTGACCATAAATTTCAAAATGAGCAAACTCTTTGGTAGCTACATAGTAGATATATATTTTACCATTGTCAGACTCAGGAATTGTTCTTGAGAAATTATTGGTAAAATCCTGTCCATTAATTTCTAAATAATCCATATTCCAGGAATTTAGCTTTTCAACCTTTCCTTCGGTTATAAAACAATATTCTCCTGCCCCTTCCTGAATAAAAGGTAAATCAATCGGATCGGGAATATCGCAAATTTCTGGTTCTTCTATAAATGCTGCGGATATAGTTACGTCGTTCATGACGGTAATACTCAAAGGGTTTTCTGTACCAGAAAAGTCTTCCTGCCAGGCTTCGAATAAATATCCGTCTTTAGGAATTGCAGTAGCCTCTATCAAGGTGCCTTGAGGATACATACCTCCAGATCGAGATAATTCAATACTTCCATTTGCAGGTTGAAGAATAGTAACTGAAAAATCGGGTAAATCCATCACAGTTACTATACAAGTTGCAAAGAAATTATTATCTTCACCAGCACTGGTAACCGTAATTTCTGTCACTCCATTATTCACTGCAGTTATAAGCCCTTCTTCGTCAACTGTTGCGATATTAGTATCACTACTGGACCACTCTACAGATGTATTAGTGGCATCAGCAGGTAAAAATGAAACCAATAACTTTTCTAGCCCTTCTGTATCTATAGTGGTTTCTGTTTTATTTAGACTAATTCCTTCAAGTGGGACATCAGGATACCCATACCACTTTTGAGGTTCATTGGGATTAGACCCTGGATCTTCATCGTAATATGTTAAACCATTGGAAATATCCATTTCTACAGCGCAGTTGGAGATAGTATTCCCATTTATATAAGCGTCAATACCGAAGTCGCCCCATATGTTGTAGAAAATCCCAGAATTAACACAGTTTTCTATAGTGTTATTTAAAACATATACACCAGAGGTATGAATTTTTATTCCGTTGTTCCAATAATCCTCGAATCCGTCATAAATGTCATAAACGTAATTATCCTCTACCCAGACATCTCTGCTTTCTCCTATTCTATAATTTTGTAGAATCGAAATAGTAGGAGCTTCAATAGTAATTCCTCCTTTATTAGATTGATCACTTGTTCCGGGGTGGATATCGTGAATTATATTATTCTTTACCGTCACGTGAAAGCTTTCTCCTTTTATATTAACTCCTTCCCCTTTACCACATTCCCAAATTTCATTGCCTTCAATCCATATATGCTCACAGTTATTAGGAAAATCTGAATAGTCACTACTATAACCCCCTGAGCCAATATAAATACCTTCTCCCCATTTAGGTTCTACCACACCAGTGTCATGAATTTTACAATTCAGAATATCAATATAATTTGAATAATAGGTATGTATCGCTCCATAGCCTATATTTTCTACTTCCAGATCATTAAAAATAATGTGATCGCAATCAATCGTTCTTACTCCAACATTAAAGGTGGATATAGTCACACCTTCCAAGACGATGTAGCTACAATTTTCAAATTTGACTCCATTGTAATAGCCAGAATCCAGACTTCCTTCTATCATTACTTCTCCGGTACCATCGCCTCTAATGATTAGTGGTTCCTCTTTTGTGAAAATTAAATCGTCCAGATATAGTGCAGAATAGGTTCCAGGTTGCATAAGAATGATATCGCCTCCAGAGGCATTTCTTACGACTCCTGCTAAAAAATCATCAGGAGTTACAATAATAGTTTCTGCTCGTAGGAATTGAAAACAAATCAAGGTAAAGAATATGGTGAGTTTTAAGATATTTTTCATTAAGTGTATTGATTTTTATGTGTTTCGTATAAATAAATTGGTTTGAACTATTCAATATAACTCTTTTATCCGATTTTTATTTACCTCATATAATATGTTTTTACACTCTGCCTATTTTTCAAATCAAAAAAGACTGCCTTTTCAGACAGTCTCTTAATTTTTATATTGTTTTTTTGTTCTATAAAATACTTTGTATCGCAGTAACCATGTTACTTGCCCTTTGGTTGATCTCTTCTTCTGTCCATTTAAGTTTTATAAGACAAGAGATAGTTCTGCTCATCCATGCATCACTGGAGTCAAAAGATTTTAGATTCTTTTTCAGCCCTGCCTGTATTTCATCAGAAAGTTTTCCTAGAGATTTCTGTTCTATCAGATGTTCCCATTTTTTGTAATAATGCCAGTTGTTATCATACCAATAAAAGCAGGCATCAACACCATGAGCTCCTAAGGATTTATGTGTTTTTCTGGCAAGATCTTCTGTTGGTAAAAATATAGTCAAAAACGCATAACTCTCGACACCGGTATCAGGTACGCGTCTAAAAGTTACTTCGGGAATAGTACTAATGGCGTCTCGTAAAATTGTGTAATGTTTTTTCTGTAGCGCAATGGTATCATCTAGTTTTCTTAATTGAGCAATACCTACAGCAGCATGCAATTCTGATAATCGATAGTTATATCCTAAAAATGGATGAGTTTCTGCACCTCGATCATTCCCTACATGATCATGCCCGTGGTCATGATATTTATGAGAGCGATCTGCAAATAACGAAGAGTCGGTTACTATGGCACCACCTTCGCCACAAGTAATTGTTTTTACAAAATCAAAAGAAAAACAACCTAAATCACCATAACTACCAAGAGGTTTGCCATCATAGGTTCCACCAATGGCCTGGCAAGCATCTTCTAATAAGATAAGATTGTGTTTTTCGCAAATATCTTTTAGTGCTTTTAGATCCGCCATAGATCCGCACATATGTACGGGCATTATAGCCTTTGTTTTTTCTGTAACCAGATTGGCTACTGCTTTTGGATCTAAGGTAAGGGTATCATCTATATCGCATAGTACTGGGACAGCGCCAACAGATAAGATAGCTTCAAAACTTGCTACAAAGGTAAATGTAGGCATAATCACTTCATCTCCTGATCCTATTTCTGCACAAGCCAGCGCAACCGTAAGTGCAGCCGTACCGCTAGATACTACCTGCGCATGCTTGGTCTGCATTTTTTTAGCAAGATCTTTTTCGAGCTCTAAGGCTTTATAATGGCCATTACGCATAGGATCAAACCCATATCGCATTAATACTCCATTATCCAAAACATCCTGAACTTCTTTCTTTTCTTCGTCACCAAATAATTCAAACCCTGGCATACTTATAAATTATTAAATTAAAAATTACATAACGAACAAAAATACCGAAAAGAGAATTGAAAAAGCACTGTATATTTTGCATTTTTTTAAATTTAAGGTAACGATATGATACCCATAATGTTTGTATAAGGAACATAGGGTTTGTTTTTCATCTTGGTTGTCTATGGATTACTTAGGATTTACTATAAATTTTATTTGTTATATCATTTCATATCAGAATTGGTATTAATCCCAGAGTAACCAAAATTTATAGATAAAGAATCCGCCAAAAACCCGCCTTTTTTTACCGTTTATTACGTAAATATTCTTAATTCTCTTTGCGGATTACCGTAATGAAATATTAAAATGTGTGTTTACTTTAGAGGTGCTAAAACGCCAATAAGTTGGGTATAGTATATTGAGTTTATGGGGAGCTATATATTATTGTTATGTATAATTGAGTTAAATGTGTAAATCTAACCCATATCGTAAACCAGAAGAAGCTTGGAAAAATACCAAAATTGGAATTGAATTAAAATATCCAATTTTTCATCACGATCCAAGAATTCCTGATGATCCTATAATTAAACTATCAATTGAGGAAGTAATGGGAGATATTGATTTTTATGGATGGGAAGGTAGTAAGGAGGACAGAATTGTGGATAGTACGGGAAAAGTTTTCGTTGCAAAATTTGAAAAAACAAAAGGACATATATTATTTATAATACCCTCTGAAATTCATTCTGGTATCTTTCCTGGAGAAGTAGAAAGGATTATGGAAATTGAAGAAATAAAAAAGATTATGATTTCTGGAATTGAAAGAAGTCGTGATGTGATTAAAGAAAATATTAATGAATTGAAGACCAAAATAAACTTAATGGATTCAATTGAAAATATTTTGAATACTTGTGGAAAGTATTTTTAAAAGAAAAAACACATAACAAAAGTAGCTGTTGCAGAACTCATGATTTTGTCAAACGGGATTGATTCTTGAATTAGAACAAGTTATAAAAACCTTTTTTCATTTGATATAAAGTACTATAGGCAGTTGTAAGATTTGTAATTTTAATATATTTCAAAATAAGATAAATGAAATACCCAATACTAGGATTGTTTTTTGGTTTATTGTTTGGGGTTTTTACGGGATCAATTTTTGATTCTTTCTATACAAAAAGATCTGAGTGGCCTGAGAAACAGAAAATTCAAATATTTATTTTTGGGGCAATAGGAGGAATAACCGGATTAATAATCGGCTCGAAAATTGAAGATGAGGAACTGGAAAGAAAGAAAAAGGAAAAAGAATATTTAATAAGTCTAAAAAAGGGAAATTGTCAAAAGTGTGCCGATATATTTGAATTTTCTACCTTAGAATTTGTTCATAAAGAATATTGTGATTTTTGTATTAAAGAAATTGGAGTCAACTATGTAAGTAAGCTTAAAGAAATCACAAATTTATTTGATGGAATTGATAAGTTAAAAAGAAAATCTGCTATTGTAAAAAGACTAGACAAAATAGAGTCTATTGCCAAAGAGATGGCTGTTTATGACGACATTAATTTAGATTTTATTACAAAAAAAAGCTATGAGATTTTAGAAATCAGGTCTTCTTATAAAAATGAACTGATTAAATAAAATATACGTAATAGCATATACTATGCATATCCCCTTCTCAAAGCTTGGATTGATTTAGGTATCAGAATTCTATCTCATTTCTCCTCTACAACTATACAATCTACAAGGCGAATACAATCAGATCATTTAGATATTAATGACGGTATCATTAATAGAGCGTCTTACTTTTTTAAATTCTGAAAACATATCATCTTCTGCGCGGTATCCGACAGGTAATACAAGTACAGAAGACAGTTTTAAATCAGCGAGATTAAGAATCTCGTCATACTTCTCGGGAATAAAACCTTCCATTGGGCAGGCGTCTATTTGCTCTAGGGCACATACCGTAAGTAAATTTCCCATCGCAAGATAAGCTTGCTTTGTCGCCCAATTCAATATTTCTTCTTGCGGTTTATCAGCAAATGATTTTACCAACTGTTCCTTAAAGGGGTTTAAAACTTTGTCAGGTGTATTTCTGATTGTTTTAACTGTATCAAAATAGTTGTTTATATATTCTTGTCCGATTACATTTTCTATACAAAAAACAAGAACATGAGATGCATCGGCCACTTGTTGCTGATTCCAAGAATGCTGCGTCAGTTCTTTCTGTATTTTTTTGTCTTTTATGATCACCAATTTGAGAGGTTGCAAACCATATGAGGTAGCGGTAAGATTAAAAGCCTCTACAAGAACATCTATTTTTTCTTGCGGTAAATTCTTTGTACTATCAAATTTTTTGGTGGCATATCGCCAACGTAGACTTTCTATAATATTCATCAATTTTTTTTAAAGTATGGCAAATATAGTATCCTCTATAAAACTATCTATGTGTAAAACGATAAGAAAAAATTATACTACAATTTGTTTCTGCCATATCGTTATATTTTTCTTTTAGAACAGGTATAACTCAACTTTTGAGTTTAGTCCTTTGCTAGTTCTTTAATTTTTATTCTGAAAGCGGCAAACAATAGGGTCATAAACGGACTTAACCAATTAAATATGGCAAAAAAGAAATAATCAACAACAGGAACCCCTAGGACACTACTTTGATATGCACCACAGGTATTCCATGGGACTAAGACCGAAGTTACGGTACCAGAATCCTCTAGTGTTCTACTTAGGTTTTCGGGAGCCAGTCCTTTATCTTTAAATGCTTTGGCATACATTCTACCTGGGATTACAATAGCCAAATACTGATCTGAAGCTGTTACGTTAAGTGCGAGACAACTTACTACGGTACTGGCAAAAAGACCAAATATAGAATCGAATAAGTCAAGTAATGCTTTGCTAATTCTTGATAACGCCCCTATAGCATCCATAACTCCGCCAAAGACCATAGCACAAACAATAAGCCAAATGGTTCCTAACATGCCTGCCATCCCGCCAGCAGAAAACAAATCATTAAGCTCTGCATTAGAAGTTTCTACAGCTGTATCTACAGTGATTGCTTTCATGATACCGATATACGCAGAATTAAAATTGAGCTCAGTTGCTTCTGCAATTTGCATAACAATATGAGGTTGTGCAATAACAGCAGCAATACCACCCAAAAGTGTTCCTGAGAGTAAAGCTATAAAAGGAGGTGTCTTTTTGATAATAAGAAAAATCACTATTAGCGGTACTAAGAATAACCATGGCGAAATAGTAAAAGCCTGATCAATAGCTTTTAATTGTGTCCCTATTTCGGGTGTTCCTGTGGTATCTAACGTGAATCCGATGATGATAAAAATTACCAAAGTGATTACTACCGTTGGGACGGTGGTATAGGTCATATATTTTATATGCGAAAACAATTCGCCTCCTGCCATGGCGGGAGCCAAATTGGTAGTATCGGATAGGGGAGACATTTTATCACCAAAATAAGCCCCAGAAATTACTGCACCTGCTGTCATACCTAAAGAAATACCCAAAGTATCACCAATGCCAATCAGGGCAATACCAACGGTTGCCGAGGTGGTCCATGAACTACCTGTGGCTATTGAGATGATTGCGCATATAATAACGCAAGCCGGTAAAAAAATAGTTGGGTTTAGGATTTGCAATCCATAATAAATCATAGTGGGAATAATCCCGCTAATAAGCCATGTTCCTGCCAGAGAACCTACCATCAATAATATCAGTAATGCGCCAGTTGTAGATTTTAAATTTTTTGCCACTTCTTCCATCATTTGTTTATAGGATACCTTATTAAAATAACCTACGATACCTGCAACAGCAGCACCTAGCAAGAGTATAAATTGATTGCTTCCGCTTAATGCGTCATCCCCAAATGCATAGTATACATTATAAAATAACATACCTACCAAAATGAATACAGGGAGCAATGCTTCCCAGATAGCAAGTTCTTTGTTGTGTATTTGATTTTTGTTTTTTGGGTCCGTTGGAGTGATGTTTTGACTTTCCATAAAGTTGAGTGCGAAATTTTGTTGCCGTAATGTTACGATTTTAATAAAAGTTATGCAATCTATCTGCAGAGTTTAACCAGTGTAATGCATATTGTAATTTAATTTTCCTCAACATTTATACTTTTAAAAAAAGTATAAAGTAATACATAGTCATAGTTACAGCGGTTTTTTGATGTATGGGGTTAAATAAAATAATGCATTTGTATAGGGTGCATCTAGATCAAAAATAGTAGAAGCTGTATCGTGAATTCATAAAAGATAAAGTATGCTAAGAAAATTAGGTCGTTCTTCCTCAGAATATCAGGTTTTTGAATGTTTGAGGATTCAAAAAAAAAATAGTTGAATAGAGCAGTTTTAGTGTTTAATAATGTTTTTCGTCGATTTTTATTGCTTTTTATCGATTAAACATGTTTTGTTTATCGGTGTTTTTGAGGTGATTTAAGTAATGCGATGTATTTTTGAAGTGTTGAAATAATAAAAGTAAGAGAAAATATTGTTTTGATTGATTGTTTAATTGTTTGTTTTGATTATTTCTTTTTTTGCCCCAGCAAAAAATATTGACCCTTATTATTAGGATTACTAGTTGTTATAAGCCTCATCCCTTGAGGCTTTTTTTTGTTGTATTATTTCGTTTTGATAGATATCTGTAATGCTTTGTTTGTATTAGAACACCTACTATTTTTTACAACTATTGAAGAGATGATTACGTCCTTTATATTTGATATATGTAAAAGAGTAATACCAAAATCCTAAAAGTAGGCTCTTTATTATTTCATTTTAGACATTATAACAGCATGTTACTGTAGTCGGGAAGATGTTTTTGGATATCTAAATAGTCAGATTGTGTATTTCGTCGATCAAAGTGTTTTTTATCGATAATTACTCTTTTTTTGAACCTCACTCTAAACAAACTTGAGTCTGAGTAGGTACTTTTGCAGCCTTGCATTGAAAAATACCTTCGGGTAATATAGAATATTTTGATTGCTTCTATTGAACTAGATTTTTTTGTCCCCAAAATAAGCCTCAAATCCCAGAGGCTTTTTTTGTTAAATACTTCGATGTTTCGTTTTTTATGTTGACATTTATTAAAAAAACATGGAAACGAATATATACAAGGGGATAGAACTATTATTATTTTTTGTGTTACTTCCTGTAAGTTTTTTGTTTGATTGGCATCCCGCTTTTAAAATAGCTCCTACGCTATTGGGTTTTATTTATATTTTATTTCTTTTGAAGAAAAAAGGCCTCTTAAAATTTACATTTCCTGATAAGAATCGTTGGTCTCCTTTCTGGAAAGAGGTACTTATTAAGTTAGCAATCATCAGTATAATTACGGGCGGTTATGTGTTTTTTGTTGCTCCAGAAAATTTATTTTCAATTGTCATCAAGAGACCAGGACTTTGGGTAATAATTTTATTTGTGTATACTTTTTTATCTGTTTGGCCACAAGAATTAATTTATAGAACCTTTTTTTATGAGCGTTATGAGAGCCTAATTTATAACAAGTGGCTTTTTATATTTATTAATGCAATTCTATTTTCATTAGCCCATCTTTTTCTTAGAAGTTTTCTTGTACAAGTCCTTACATTCGTAGGAGGATTGCTATTTGCTTATACGTTCAAAAAAACACGGTCTACTACTTTGGTTTCTATTGAGCATGCTCTCTATGGTAATTGGCTTTTTACGGTAGGGATGGGAGAGATGCTGGCTTTTCCTGGTGCAGAGTAGAAACATACTAATATCCAGTTCTGATGGTACTAAGCTTCTAAATGTTCAATCAATAAACGAACTGCTTTTCCGCGATGGCCAATTTTGTTTTTCTCTTCCAGTGGTAGCTCTGCAAAGGTTTTTGATTGCCCTTTTGGAAGAAAAATAGGGTCGTATCCAAAACCTTTTTCACCCTTTTTCTCTTTGGTAATACTGCCCAAACAGATACCCGTAAATGTTGTTAGTTTATTGTCTTTGTACAGAGCAATTACCGTTTTGAATTGTGCATTTCGATTTTTCTTGTCTTTTAATTCTGACAATAACTTACTCATATTCGCATTAGTATCTTTTTCTTCACCTGCATATCTTGCAGAGTATACACCGGGATCACCATTGAGCGCATCGACTTCTAGACCAGTATCATCAGCAAAACAGTCATATCCATAGTTTTCTTTTATATATGTTGCCTTTTGAGTCGCATTTCCTTCTATGGTTGCCGAGGTCTCTGGGATATCCTCTGTACAGCCTATAGATGCCAATCCTATAATTTGAATGCCTTGAGGAACAAGTGCCTGCACTTCTTTTAATTTGTTAGCATTATTGGTTGCAAATACTATTTTCATTACTATATTTTTATTCTATTTATGCTTTTGCATCAAAATTAGCAACCCATTTACCTTGCACCTTTAATACTTGTTCTATGACATCTCTTACACATCCTTTTCCACCCTTTTTGAAAGAAACATACTTAGAGTTTTCTTTTACTTCGGGAACAGCATCTTGGGGACAAGTAGGAAGCCCAACTCTATTCATTACCGGGATATCAGGTATGTCATCTCCCATATACAGTACATTTTCGAGTTTAATAGTATGATTATTTAGGTATTCATCTAATTGTTCTACTTTTTGATGTGCACCTAGGTAAATGTTTTTAATTTCTAGACCTTCTAGTCGTTTGCGAACACCTTCGTTTTTACCTCCCGATATGATGCATACATTGTATCCTTGTCTTACGGCAGTCTTTAGTGCATATCCATCTTTTATATTCATGGTTCTTAGCATTTCTCCGTCTGTATTAATCATTACGGTTCCGTCAGTGAGCACGCCATCTACATCAAAAATAAAGGTAGTGATATGATGTAAGTATTCTTTATAACTTTTTTCCATGTTTATCTTGTATTGCTGTCGTTAACAGTTGATATATATTTTTTTGAGATTTTTCTTTTAGAATGTTTAAATGTCTTTCGATTGTTTTTGTATCATTACGAACTGCGGGCCCCGTTTGGATACTGTCAGGATCTGTAAGTGATACTTTCTGAGCGGTTTCAAGAATGAGAGGATGTAGAATCTCAAAAGGAACCTGGTGTTCTTTACAAATATCATTTCCGATAGCAAACATATGATTTACAAAATTATTCACAAAAACAGCAGCAACATGCAAAATACCTCGTTGTGCAGATGAAATTTCGAATATTTTTTTAGAAAGCGACGATGCTAGGGTTTTGAGTGTTTGCAGATCATTGCTGTTTTCTGCTTCTAGACAAAACGGAACAGTGCTAAAATCTACATATGTATCTTTTGTAAATGTTTGTAAGGGATACAATACACCAGTTCTATTATTCGTCCCCAAAACATCGATAGGAACACTTCCTGATGTATGAACCACAAATTTATTTCGAAATGGTAAGAGATTCGCAATTTCTTTGATAGCATCATCATGTATTGCAAGAATATATACATCTGCTTCTTTGAGATCACTAAGATCTGTTATAATTAGATCTTCTTTTTGGTCAGGATGCAGTTTTATATTTTTTCGATTATAGCACTGTATTATTTCTACAGTCTTTTCTTTGTAAAAAGCGCTATAAAAGTGTGTCGCTACATTACCAGCACCAAGAAGTACAACTCTAATCATTTTGCAAAAGTAATGAAGTTACTTAAAAAAGTGGCATATCTCAATTATTGAATACTGAAATTTGTAAAATACAATACTGTTAATCAAGTATCATTTTCTAAGAAGGTAATGCATGGTCAAAAAAACTATTTTTAAGAACCTTTAAAACCTTTGCCTTAAAATTTTAAAAAGAAATCATCGTTTTACTATATTTGAGAAATAAATCCCCAAGAGTACTATAGATTTAGAATACTTACTCACAGCTTGTTTCTTCTATTTGCATTTTTTTGTAAAGAAATGTTAGAACGTTGAAACAGTTATGTATTTATTCCTTTATAAAGTTTTATGACTAAAAAAAATACATGCAAACATTAGATTATACTTGGACCAAAGAAGTAGGTAATACAATTTATGTCGCACAATCAATAGCCAAAGAATATCATAACAATGAATATAATGCGGCACATTTATTAAAGGCCTTATTACACAAAGATGCAGGGCTTAGAGATTTTTTTAATCAAATAGATGGTGATATATATTATTATGAAGAGTGGTGCGAAGTGCGTATTGAAGCATTACCGAGAGCAACAAATATACCTGATAAGATAGAAGGTGATAAATCAATAGATGCTATTTTTAATGAAGCTGATAGCATTAAGCTAAAATTAGGCGAAAATGATATTACGCCTATGGCATTGTTAGTTTCTATCTGTACCCCGGGCGTTGGGTTTTCTTATGAACAGCTCAAAACCTTAACGCTGAAAGCCGATGAGGTACTTATTGCAGCAAAAAAAGGCACTTCTGGCGAAGCTAATACTGGTGCTGGAAGTGGTAAAAAGAAAACGACTGCTGGAGCAAACAAAAATGTGGACTTCGGTATTCTTGAAGAATATTGTATCGATAAAACCCTCGAAGCAAAAAATAATACGTTAAGTGATATTTTTGGACGAGATGCAGAGATAAAAATGATTACCGAAATATTGGGACGACATTCTAAACCCAATGTTTTGATTACCGGAGAGCCAGGAGTTGGTAAAACAGTGTTGCTTGATGGTTTTGTAGAAGCTGTTGTTAATGGTACCGTACCAGACACGCTAAAAAATGCACAAATTTATGAACTGGATTTTATAAATCTAGTCTCCGGAGCCAGTTATAAAAGTGAGGTCGAGGATCGGTTTAAAAAAGTTATTACTGCAATAAAAGAGTTCGAAAAACCAATCTTGCTTATTGATGAGGTGAATAATTTGGCTGATAAAGATAGCGGTAATCAGGGATTAGTGAATATTCTAAAATCAGAACTGGCCAAAGGAGAAGTTACTTTTATAACAACGGTTACAAATGATGCGTATAGAAAACATATAGAAACAGACGAAGGACTATCTCGTCGATTCGAAATAGTAGCTCTAGAGGAGCCTTCAGAAAAAGATGCACTAACAATGATTGCCAATACAATTGGTAAATATAAAGAGCATCATCATCTAGATATACTTAATGATACAATTGCCGAAGCTATACGACTTTCAAAAAGATTTAATAAAGATCGTAGTTTGCCTGATGCAGCTATTGATTTGATTGATAGGACGATGTCTGCATCGAGATATATGATAGAAACTACAGCGGCGAGGATCGAAAAAGTAACAGAGAGTCTTAGCAATATAGAAAGCGCAGACAAAACAGAATCTGACAAGCTTGCCGATATTAGCTGGCAATGGGATAATCTCAAAAATACATTTAGCTATCTTTTGTTTACCGAGTTAAATGAAAACGACGCACATTCTAGTTCGGATTCGTTAGAGAAAAGTATTGAGAAGATCAAAAATGTTTTGGATCGATTTTTAGATAAGTCAAAAAAACAGAAAGATACGGTTGATACCGATGATATCTCAGCAACAATCGCCAACAAAACGGGAATTCCTGTTGGGCAATTACAGGCAGACGAAAAAGAACGCCTACTGACTATGGAGGATCATCTCAAAAAACGTGTAATAGGTCAAGATCATGCGGTTAAAACAATTACTGAAGCGGTATTAGAATCCAGATCTGGGTTAAGTAAACCAGGACTACCAATAGGTTCTTTCTTTTTTACAGGGCCTACAGGAACAGGTAAGACCGAATTGGCTAAGTCATTGGCAGAATTTTTATTTCAGACCGAAGATGCTATTATCAGGTTTGATATGTCAGAGTTTAAAGAAGAACATTCTGCAGCTTTGTTATATGGTGCACCCCCGGGATACGTTGGATATGAAGAAGGAGGACTTTTGGTTAATAAAATAAGACAGAAACCATACTCAATTGTTTTATTTGACGAAATAGAAAAAGCGCATCCGTCTGTATTTGATATTTTTCTTCAGATTTTGGATGAAGGAAAACTTAATGACAGACTAGGAAAAACAGGTGATTTTTCTAATGCAGTTATCCTATTTACATCAAACATAGGGAGTGAACATGTAGTAAAAACATTTACAGGAGGAGAAATTCCGAAATCTTCGGATCTTTTAGAATTGATGTCTCCCCATTTTAGACCCGAATTTTTGGGAAGATTGACAGAGATCGTACCATTTTCACCGATAACAAAAGAAAATGTAGTAAAGATTTTTGAGATCCAAATAAAAGACTTGCACAAAGCGTTAGCAAAGCAGGAAATTACATTAGAGTTAACTGACGAAGCCAAAGAATTCTTGGCATATAAAGGATTTACACCAAAATATGGGGCTCGACCACTTAGAAGTGTAATCCGTACTGATTTGAGATCCCCGTTATCAAGAATGTTGATCACAGGGAAGATTGACAAGGGAAATACAGTAAAATTAGACGTAAAAGATGAAAAATTAATATGGAATCATAGTTAAATTTATGATCTGTAATAAATTTTAGTATATTTAGGAATTAGCAACTATTAAAGACTTAGTTATGGATAGCAAATATGGAATTGGAGGAACGGAGGTCCAAACCGATGCAAGTGAAGCAATATTAGAGATATCTCAGAATAAAACATTATTTATTCAGAAATTAACCCAGGATCAACCTATAAAACCAGAAATTGTATCAGGATTGACTTCTGTAGAACATGTATTTGAACATTACAAACCCGAAATCGAAGTAGATTTTGAGGATTCAGAAGGAGTAGAGAGCAAGGAAACACTTAAGTTTTCGCATCTAGGCAATTTTGGAAAAAAAGGAATTATAAATCAAAGTAAGTATTTGAACGATTTAGATACTGAGAAGGATCAGTACCTAAAAGTTGTAAAACAACTAAAGTCAAATAAAATTTTGAAAGCGGCATTAGCAGATCCAGATGCAAAAGAAGCATTGCTAAAGTCAATTCAGTCATTAATCGCAGAAATACAGCAACAAGGTTAAAAAAGTATATACATGGCATTTGGAAAAAAGGCAAAACAAGAAATTAAGATAGAAAATCCTGCCAAGGAGCTTAAAATTAATGAAGAAAAATTAGCCAAGTATGGTGGTTTTGACTTGTTAGAGGCATGTATTGACGATGTTCAAAACATGAACCCTGATCGTAAAGCAAGAAAAAAGATATTTCTTAATGAATCTTCTAAAAAACAAGAACGTCAAAAGCTTGAAAAAACGTTAGAGATCTGGAATGAAGTACTTTCTTCTTCTGATGATTTATCAGAAATGGTAGAGGGATCAGAAAAAAAGTCGGAAGAAGCTGCTGCATCCCTTGAAAAGAATTTGGGAGCTGCACTAGAACAAACAAGAGAGATGGAGCAATCATATCGTTCTGTAGCTTTGTTCTTTAAAAATACAGAATCTCAAAAAGTAAAGAATATTAATATTCTGAATGCAGAATTAGAGCAACTAAAAGACTTAGATAATACTCGTTTTATTGATGCTGTGCATGAAGAATTAGTGCAAGGATATGATCGTCTTGATTTAAGAGATAACTATGGCCTTATGGTTGTACCAGGATACTTAGGTTCGAATAAGGTGGTAGAGAAGTGGGCCAAAATGGCATATGAAAATAAAGTAATGATGATTACTGATTTTGAGCACTTAGATGAGCCAGATGATGTAATGGAAATGTTTGAATCTGCAAACCTTACCGGAGGAGATAAATATAGATCTAATGTGGTAATGGCGTGTAACTGGCTTGTAGGAAGAGGTAAACACGACGAAGTAGGTGAAGATGAAGATTTATTTGTACCACCTTCAAGTGCATTAGGAGGAAAAATATATAAAACGCTAATGTCTCAGGTAACTGCAGGAAAGAAGTTTGGAGGAATGAATGAAGTTGATGGGGTGCGATTTGACCTTAAAAAAGGAGAAATTTCTCAGTTAGAAAAATTAGGATTGGTTCCTATGGTAAATGAGTATGGTAAAGTAATGGCATTCTCTGCAAAAACTTTATTTAATGGTGATAATCTTGGATTACAAACCTATTCTGTAGTGCGTGTATTTGATTATGTGACCAAAGTACTTATGGATTTCTTAAACAGAAGAGCTTTTGAGAATTTTAATGCGAAAACCAGAAAAGAATTGATGGGACAAATCGTTAAGTTCTTAGATGATATTACGGGACCAGATAAACTAATTGAAGATTTTTCTATCAAGCGTTTTGAGCAAGATCCACAACAAAAAGATAGAGTACATCTAGATATACACATGAAACCTTATTTCCCAGCCAAAAACTTTATGATCAAAATGGATGGACAAAAAGGAGACGATGGATCAGAATGGAACTCTGATTATGAACAACAATAATACTAGAAGAAGCCCCAATTATGGGTACTACTATTTTTTTTTAGTTCATAGATAATATAAGAAACGGGTAATTCTATTGAGTTGCCCGTTTTTGTTATGTATTATATTTTACAAATTTATTATGGAGAGAGTGGTTTTTGATTCAATAGTCAAAGTTCTAACTTTTGCTTTACTCATATTTATACATCGTAAAGAAGTAAAGCATTTTTTGATATTAGTGTATAATTATGCACCTCTAGTGATGTCTAGATTAATTATGATATGTGGTTTTTTATTCTATTTTTTGTCCTCAGTTGCTTTATTGCAAGATTTATATGTAAAAAGTAATAGTATGCTTCATGCGACAGGAATAGCATTTCTTTTTATTGTTTTTGGGATTATTACCTATCCCTTATCCAGAGTTTTTTATAAAGAGTATAAAGATCCTAAGAATAAGCTCATTGCGTAAAATTACAATGTATAAGTTTGTAATTGTTTTTTAGAATAAAAAACAAACAATCTACATAATATTACGAATCAAAACATCTCCGTTAAGATCAGAATACCAGTTTAATAAATGAAGGTTTATATCAGATAAGAGTTCAGAAGAACTTTCTGCTTCGTAAAGTCCACCATTGGGATCAAAAAAGTGATATTTGCCTTGTTTTTCATCTATCCAGACTCCCATAGAATGTCCTTCGGTTTCTTCACTATTCCATATAGATAGCATTTGATATCCACTTATAGAAGATTTTCCCAGATCCATCATACTTGTGCTTTCTGAAGAGCTCATTAATCCAGAATTTCTAAATGTTCTGTCATCAGTACCTGCAATCATACCTGCACCTTGTGCTATAGCAAACTGAAAACTTGAGCCAACTTGCCATGCTCGTGTTACCCCATTGAGTTGCTGACTTTTTTTTATCCATTCTAAGGTCATTGCCGCACAAACTCCTGCGCCACCATTTTTTAGTGCCTGAATGTTGTTGTTTGTTGAAAATAAAAGATCCATAATGATTCTGTTAATGTGTAATTCTTGTTTTATTCCTTTAATGGGTTGAATTTCTTTTCCGTACCAAGTTTATTTGTTTTCTACCGATGTCATATTTTCACATGTTAGGTCATAACATATTTTCTGGGTACTTTACCAATAGATATTCAAGTATTTTATATGTTATTGTGTAAATAGGAGAGGTGTATTTATTTCCTCTAATTTAATTAAAATCAGATTAGTATCAAAAAATAATAGAATACAATTATGAACGTATTTATGATGTCTCAAAAAAAGAAAAAAGGATGCCAAAAAATTGAACATCCTTTTAAAGAGAAAAAAGTTAAATTATTTGTGACTAACTATTTTACACCTTACTCTTATTTAAATTGGTGAGTTTATATAAGAATATGTATAAATTCTTCTTCATTATTTTTGCTCAAATGTTAATAATTTTCGTATAATTGGTATACTACATGGTGAGATACATTTAATACATTTCCTTGGTTATCAATAACTTCGTAGCTGGTGTATTGTTTCCCCGGTTTTTCTATTATCGTTCCCGGAGCTGGATTTTGTCGTATGGTAAGATAGGTATCACAGTTATCATCTAGGTTTAGTGAATAAATAAGGAAAGATTTAGAGTCACTTACCTCTGCAGGAAAAGATTGTCTAAAAGAATTGATTCCTCTACAGGTTATTCTACCATTTGTATAAATACAGACAGGATCTGTTGTTGGAGGTTCGTTGTCAGAGTCACATTCATCACCTACAAGTACATAGTATTGATATTGTTCCCAAGTGTTCCAGGAATTACTTAAATCGGTAGACCAGTATACTCTATTTTTTCTTCCAGGATACCAAATAGGTAATGCAAGGTACATATCCCTATTGTCGTCAAATACATAAATAAAATTATCATCCTCCCACTCAAAGGTAAATGTAACCGTAGTAACTCCGAGCGAATTTTTTTCTTCAATAATATCTTCGTTTCTAACAAATGAAGGTCCATCAATTTTTACAGGATTCCAGACTTGTTGGCCAACTTCGGGACCGAAGTAATGATTTTTTAGTGTCGTATCACTATCATTTTTATCCATGCTCTTAGCTGTAGGAATTGGATCAGGAAGTGCCGAACTTTCTATAGCTATTTCTTGTGAGTCCGTAAAATTCGCTACTTCATCGAAATTTTTTGAAGCATCAAATTCTTCATTAGAACAGGATTGTGATAGAATTGCAACGGTAATTGCAAATAAAAGTAAGTAATTTTTCATTGTTTAAGTTGTTAGTTAAATGTGCACCGAAAGTACCCTGTTTTCAGTTAAACAAACACCCTGTTTTCAGTGGTTTTTAATAAAATAAGATCAATTTTTGAATTCGTTTTTTTTGAGTTTCCTTGTTGTCCATAAGTTTTCTATCGTCTGGAAAGAATAATTCATAGGAAAGGAATAGTAAATAAGATGGATTTGCCCTTTGATAATATTTGGTTAATATTATCGCGCTGATTTATACCGATACTATAATGGATAATATCGGTTGTCTTTAGTGTATATAGCCTTGATAATAGTAAAGCTAATTTTGCATGCGTACAATGTGGGCTGTTTTGATTTTTATCAATTACCCTCTAATAACCTTGTATCAATAACAAATGAGGTTTACCAAAACTAGTGTATTTTCTATTAAGGAGGGTTTATTGATTTTTCATGAACCGTTTTATTGCAACCCATTGTTTTAACATATTTCTGGCATCCTGTGCAGGGTAACCTAACACAGTTTTTCCTGCTTCTACATCATTCATAACTCCTGAGCCGGCACCCACGGTAGCACCCGAATGTATGGTAGTATGATCTTTAATAGATGCGCTTCCACCAATAATAACACCATCGCCTAAGGTAACAGAACCTGCTAGTCCGCTATGTCCTGCCATAATACAAGAACGTCCCATGATACTGTTATGAGCTATTTGTACAAGGTTGTCAATTTTACAACCATCACCAATAATGGTAGCGCTAAATTTTGCTCTATCAACACACGAATTTGCACCTATTTCTACATAATGTCCAATTATTACATTACCTATTTGTGGTATCTTAATCAGTTGTTTTCCATCGTCACTTGGTCTATATCCAAACCCATCAGCTCCAATACTTACGTTTGTATGAAAAATACAATGACTACCAATAATACAACGTTCGCGTATAATAGTTCCTGACCAAACAATAGTATGATCACCAATACTGGTTTCATCAAATACACAAACATTTGGGTATAAAACTACTTCATTTCCTAACTCTACATCTTTGCCAATGTAACAATTGGCTCCAATCTTACAACCGTTACCAATTTTTGCAGTTTCGTGTATTACTGCTGTTGGGTGTATATCCGTTTCAAAAACGGGTGGTGGCGGATTAAAAAGTTGTAATATTTTTGCCATGGCTAAATCGACATTTTTTACTTTAATAAAAGCTCGATTATCGCCTGCCTCGATTTTAGAATTATCGTTGATAAGAGCAGCACAAGCTTTTGAGTCTGCCCATAATTTTTCATATTTTTTACTCCCAATGAACGTTATTTGATTGCTATTCGCTTTTTGTAACTCCTCAGCTCCTTCAATTTTTTGATCGGTACTACCGATTAATTCACCTTTGATAATATTGTTAATTTCATATATAGAGTATGATATCATTTGTAGTTTTGTTATGGATTTGTTAATTTGTTGGTAAATCTATATTATTTTTAGTATAAATTATGCTTATACACTACTTATTATAGAATTATTTCCAAAAAATCTAAGATTAAGACCGAAATCATAACAGAAACTACCTATTTATTCAAAATAGACACTCATGCACCCATACATAAGATGTATGATGAATATCGTTGTAAAAAGTTAGAGTGTTTGTCAAAATCAACGGTACTTTACTATACCAAAAAAGCGTTTTGAGCGCAAAAGTTAACGGCTATATATCTAGTTAAATTTTCTATTGATTTTATTATACAACTTCATTTTGGGTATTTCAACAACTTGTAACAATTACAGACATGTATTTTTTTCAGAGCAATACAAATACATTTTAATAAATAATATTTGCAGTATTTCGAAAAAAGAAAAAGGATGTTCAAGTTTTTTGACATCCTTTTTTTAGAGTAACAATTTCATTATTTCTGACTGACTATTTCATACCATTTTCTTGTTCTAATTGGGGAGTTTTAACATGATATTGGTATAAGCATTTTTTGTAGGTAGTTTTGTTCGTTAAAACTGACAGCGAAATTATCTTATTTCTTTTTTACCTATCACCCTGTTTTCAGTAGTTTTTTAGGATATAGGATTGGTGAATTGCGTCTTTTTTTATGGTTTTTTTAGTGCCTAGGTTGTATAGTTTTCAAAAAGTCAAAAGTGCACTATATTCAAGGCCTTTTTATTCATTATTCTGGTTAAGTCTTACTATGAAATAGGGGTATACTTTTTTAAGTTGCTTATTTTTTTGATAAGCCAAATTATTACTATGATTTCTCAAAGGAGAATACTGTTAGTACACTCATTGACAATCAAAGTCATTATAGTTTGTTCTTAATAAAATCTAATTCTTGTCCGCACTGTGATAGAGAATGTCAAGCTTTCCTGTTTTTATAATTCTAAGAAGATCCATTTCTAATTGATGGTTCAATATCCATTTTCTATCCATGGTATGATAAAGGGTTTTGAACGGTTTAGAATAACTACTCACCGAATTCTCAGATTTTTAGGTATGTATTACGCTTACCTTAGAAATATCGATGTGGCAATGCCCAATAACATTGAATTAATTATAAAAACTTCTAGTCATGAAAAAAATAGTATTTGTTATTGTTTTAATGATGTTCATAGGAATGAACGGACAAGGTATGATGAGTTCTGAATATTGGCAAAAAGATAAAATAATGCATTGTGCAGTTTCTTTCGGAATAAGTTCTGCAACATATACTTATCTATCGATGCATCCAAAGCATAAAGAAAAATCTGAATTAAGTAAGCGCATCATTTCACTTTCTACAGCCACAATTTTGGGGGCACTAAAGGAAGTTTATGATAGTACTTCACCAAACAATTTTTCCTCTTGGGGTGATATTGGTGCTAATGCAGTTGGGGCTATATGTTTTCAAGCTTCAGTTACGATTCCATTAAAACTAAATCCTAAAAATAAAAGAGGTGAAAAAAGGAAAAATACTTCAGAACAAAATGTATTAACAACGCCATAGAATTTTTACAAATTTTACTTCCTTCTTCGGTCAAGATATCAATTGTACTATAAATTTCTTTGATTTTACTGTTTTTGTATTGTTCTAAATAAAAATAGAAGTATTCGGGAGTAGCTACAGCCGCTAAAAAAATGGATACTCAATTATTTTTATCTATTATCGTAACTAAGTTGATGTATATACAAGTATTTTTTAGGGTTTGATTGCCGGGTCTTTTGTTTTCTAATATCCTCCGAAAAAATCAATCCAATTCTTTTTTGATATACTTCAATACATAATCTAATTGACTGTCTCGTCCTTTGATCAAGTCTTGAATAGTTAGTTTGATTTTGATATCGGGTAAAACTCCTGTCCCTTTTTTTACGGTCTTATCTTTGACATATTTCTTTATTTTAACGAATGATAGCATGATTTTTATTTTTGAATTTGGCAGCTCGTAGATTACAGGAAATCCACCTGTGTGCAGATAGTAGCCTCCTCCTGTTTCCTCACCAATAAGAGGAATTCCTTGATTCTTACAGTTTAAAGCAAAAGTTGCGCTTGCAGAAAAAGTTTTCCCTCCGATTAGGATAAAGGTTTTCCCCTTATATCCTTTTTTACTAGGCGCTATAGAGAGTTCATTTTTAGGAGCATAAATAGTCCATTCATTCCCTTGTTTTGAACTATTTTGGAAATAATTCTCAAAAAATGATTTATAAGTGTATTCGTTATTTATTTCTTGGCTATAATTATTTTGTGGCAATGATGAGGTAATAACATGTTGTGATAAAGGTTGAATAAATGTTTCATTTGCAATATATGAAAATGTATTCATGGCATTTTCGGGGTATCCTCCCTCATTTTGCCGGATATCGATGATTAGGTTTTTTGTTTTTTTTTGTTTAAGGTCTCTAAATAATCCCTTAATATTTGTCTGAAATTTCTGTTTGTCTAGACCAAAAGTGTTAATAGTAAGAACAGCTGTATTTAAGGAATCTACGAAATATAAGAAGGGTTCCTTTTTACCTAGCGTATTTTTTATAAACTGACTTTTGTTTTTACTTTTATGGTAGATCGAAAAATAAGAATTTCGCTGAGAGAATCGCTTACCAATACTTTCAAAAGATTGACTTTCTATTTTCTTTGATAATATCTTGTTAGAAGGTGTTCTGTAGGTTATTTGATAACTGGATTTGGGACCAAATTCGTAAAAATGTAAAATGCCAAATTCTCTTTCTATTTGTCTATATTTTTTACTGGTATTATAGCCATCAGAGGGAGCATACTTTAATAGTCGATTCCTTAGCTCTGTAGCCTTAATATTGTTTATAGAAATTAATTCTGAACCTATTGGGATTTCAAAATCATTTGTGTCGGTATAGAACTTCTCATTGATTATTTTTAGTAATACGGGAAAGAGCTTAGGTATTGACTTGAGTTGCGGGCGAATTACAATCAAATGTCCATCTCTAGAATGATCGGTTAATTCTACAAAAGATTTATAGAGGTCATTATTGGTTTGAATAGCTTTTATTTTTTCTTTTTCAAAGTTTGTAAAAAGACTATCTCATTGTGATTGTGAAGTGTACTCATAAAGGCTAGGGTGTCCTTTTGTTAAAACACTTTTTAAAATTTTGAAATCCTCTACTACCTGTTCTTTAGATAATTCATGCTGACTAAAAATTGATAGTGGGAGTAGTAGAATAAATATTAAATTGAGTTTCTTTTTCATTTATTATAAGCCAACTGTCTTGTAGACGAAAAATAGCATATTTGTTTATTAGGGTTTTTATGATAGAATTATTATTTCTTAAAAGTATGAATTTCAATTCATTTTACTGTAGATTACTATTTTGTATATGTGTTATCAAATACATGATTTTTCAATTAAAGCTTTGTAATTCGCAAATTTTCTTGTCTAATATTTATTCGAATGTAATAGAAACTGAATTCATAAATTTATTTATTGAAAACAATAGCGGTTTGAATGTCTATTAAACCGCTATTGCTTTTTTTGAATTATTACAGTTGATTATTTCAGTGTATTTTTCATAAAAGTTCTTATTTTATCAATGATTTCATCTCCATCTTCTTCTAAAGCAAAGTGCCCTGTATTGAAAATATGGTAATCAATAGTATTTACATCTTTTTTAAATGCTTCAGCACCACTTTCTGGGAAGAATGCATCGTTTTTCCCCCAAACAATTAATAACGGGGGTTGATTATCTCTCAAATACTGTTGCCATTTTGGATATAATTTTAAATTATTTTGATAATCATAAAATAAATCAATGTTAATAGCATGAGCATTGGGTCTAGATAGTCTTAAGTAATCCAAATGCCAATTATCTGGATTAACATTTTCGGGATTTCTAGTTCCGTGAGTATACTGCCATTCTAATCCTTCTAATGAGAAGGCGGGTAATAATGCTTTTTCTGTATTTTTATTTCTATTTGCCCAAAGTTCTCTAACATTTTTCCAGGCGTCACCAAGCCCTTCTTCATATGCATTTCCGTTTTGATTAATTATAGCCGTTACTCTTTCAGGGTTGGCAGTAGCTATTCTAAAACCAATGGGTGCCCCGTAATCCTGAATCATTAGCGCATAGGTTTTAATTTCTTTTAATTCTAAAAAAGTGTGTATCGTTGTTGCAATATTATCGAAAGTGTATTCGTAATCTTCGGCTGATGGAAAATCACTATTACCGAAGCCTGGATAATCGGGTGCTATTAAATGAAATTCATCAGAAAGTTGATGTAGTACTTTTCTGTATTGGTGCGAGGAAGATGGGAAACCATGTAAGAGAACAATCGTCGGATTGGTGCTATTTCCGGATTCTCTGTATGCAATATTTATACCGTTGATTTCTAGTTTTTTATATTTTATATTATGGTTCATTTTGTTTTGATTTAGTACTGTTGATGTTTTTTGATTGTTTGACATTTTTGGTTGGCCTTGGCATGAAATTATGATTGCCAATGCAAATAAGTAAGTAAGGTGGATTCTTTTCATTTTATTAATAGTTTTAAAGTGGTTTTGATCGTTTTCATATTAAAATTATTTATTACCGAACATTCGGTAAAATTTATGATTAAATTTTTTTAATCTTTTAGGTATGTATGTTGAATATTCTGTAGTGTATTTTCGAAAATAGAAATATCTCCTAGTCCTTTGGTAACAATTAAACTTCCTTGTATTTCAATCAGTACTTGTAGTGCCATTTGTTCGGCTTGACTGTCATGTAATCCCAGTGAGATTCCCACTTCCTTAAAAGTAGTGATCCATTCTTTCATTCCGTTTTTTATTTGTTCCTCAAATAATTCGATACCGGCTTGCATAGATAATGCACGAAAGATGCACATTTCATTTCCTCTATCATATAATTTGCTAATTTCTGATAATCCATTTTTTAATCTCATTTGAGGAGTTGACTCATTATCTAATAGTAGTTGAAACACATTAGTTTGAACCCATTCACCTAAATGATTTAATACAGCAGTTGCCATTTCTTGTTTTCCGTCAGGAAATCTATGATATAAACTCGCTTTTTTAAGACCTGTCTCTTGGGACAATTCTTTTAGGCTAGCGCCTTCATATCCTTTAGAACGAAATACTTTAGTTAACCCTGTCAGGATTTCTATATCTAATACTTTTTGTGGTCTCATAGTACAAAAGTATAAAAAAATATTTAATTACCAAACGATCGGTAAAATTTAATTTACTTTTTATTTAATTGCTAGTACTATTACATTAGTTTTGTCAAGAACTTGTTGTGTTTTAGACAATACAAAATGGTAATTTGTAATAAAGGGCCCTTTTGAATAAACGGTATTAACAATTAATTACATCTTTAACTAGTAATAGTTATTTGATTTTCACTTGACTCCAAATCCCTGTTTTTGCAGTTTTTTTGGCATACTCTAAAAATGTTGTTGCTTTTCTACCTAACACGTCCTCAATATCAGTGGCAACCTGCTGATTTTTTGGATTCGTCAAAACATGACTAAATAAATATTCAATTAACCAAACGACATCATTGGGTATTTGCATTTTTTTCATGCCTTCTATATATTGTTCTAATGTGATGTCGTAAAAGTTTAAATTTCTGTTACTTGTTTTTGAAATGATATTAATGATTTCCTTAAACGTAATTAATTCTGGACCTGTAACTTCAATGATTTTGCCATTATAAGAATCATTTAGTAAAACAGTAGCTGCAACCTCGGCAATATCATTGGCATCTACAAATGGAATTAGAACATCAGACATTGGCAATGCAACTTCGCCTGATAGAATGGGGTCTAAAAAGAAACTTTCACTCCAGTTCTGGTTAAACCAGGATGCTCGAACAATAGTATAGTCCAGACCCGAATCCATAACAATTTTCTCACACGCTTCAGCTTCAGCTTCACCTTTTCCCGAAAGCAATACCATTTTTTTAACACCTAGTTCTTTGGCCAAATAGGTTAAGCTTTCGATGGACTTTTTTGCACCAGGAACTGCTAAGTCTGGATAATAAGTGACATACATTTGTTCGATCCCGGCTAAGGCATGTATCCATGTGTCTTTTTGATCCCAATCAAAGCTTGGTGATGCGTTTCTTGAGCCAACCCTGGGTTCAATTCCTTTATTTTGTAATTGCTCTACTACTCGGCGTCCAGTTTTACCGGTTCCGCCAATAACTAAAATTTCTGTTTTCATAATGTTTGATTTTTAGACTGTTTTTTGATTATATGATTTCCGCAATACAATACAACAAAGTAATACTCAACAATAATGGTGTAAAATACGGGGTCTCCGAAAAATTGTGAGTAACTACCTCCATTTGGAATTATACATACGGGTACTGTTATTAATGCATCTAAGATTATGGCCATAATTACAAATGTTAGTGCCAACATAGATGGTTTCATGAAGCCATTTGCATAGAACAAATATGTCCCAAAACAAGCACTAGGAATAATAGTCAATGCAATTACAATATTAGATTGTTGTTCAGGGTTTTCTAAAATGGGGATGTAAAACGATAAGAGGTAAAAGCTTAGTCCTAAAGCCCAAACTAAAATGGCACAGAGGATACTGAATAATCTTTTGCTAATCATAACTTTTTGGTTTTAAATTATGTTGCAAATCTATGACCGATGTTAACCAGTGACTTATTCAGAAAGAATTATGATTTATTCGAAAAGAATTTTATACTTGGCTAGGTCTGTATCCAAACTTTTTTTCGAAAGCATTAGAGAAAGAACCTACACTATCATAACCCACAGCCCAGGCAGCTTCCTGTATAGTTTTGCGTTCGTTTTTGATTAAGTGGTGGGCTTTTTTTAGGCGTTCGTTCTGCAAGTATTTAAAAACCGGAACACCAAATTGTGCTTTGAATTCTATCTTGAGTGTATTTGTATTGGTTCCTATTTTGTGAGCTAATTCGGTTAAAGAAGGTGGGTTTTCTAAATCAGATAGTAATATTTCTTGTGCGAGGTTTATTTTTTTTAGCAACGCCGCATTTATTTCAGTTCCTTTTTGAATAGCTAATTGCCCAAAATAATGTGATAGTAAGGCAGTCATATGGCTTTTATAGAACATCATTTTAAGGCTTCCTTCATATTTATTATTAAAGAATTGCTCTACTAAAACGAACATTTCTGGGGTCATATTAAATATGGGGCCTTCAACATAATGGTCTTTAGGATGAACTAGTTGATATAAGAACTGCTCTAAAAATTGACCTTCACCATTAGGTAATTTGTCTAAGTTTCTAATGGTCGTTGTAATCACCATACATTGCAATGGTTTTTGGTCAGAAACGTAGTGCTCAAACTCAACTTTCTCATCAGCATAAAAGGATAGAACCATACCTTTTGTATGATTGAATTCTTTGGTTTTGCCATCGTATTTTACTTTTAGACTAACATCACCAGCACCGTAAAAGGCAATAGAAATGACAGGCTCATCAAAAAAACATGAATCCATCAAAGTTTTATTGGTAGATGCTTCTTCCAATAAAATAATACAATCGTTTATGTCTATCATTTCTCTGTTCATTTACTTACATGTTTTCTTTTTTTAGGTGTACTACTATAGTATCGTCAAATTATGTTTAAATCGTTTGTAGCCATACAAAGTAGAAGATTAAGAAAATCCGTATAGAAACCCCTTTTATATTTGCTAGCATACTATACATACGCCCAATCCCAATGATCAAATTACTGTATACTTATAGATATGACAATTATTCTTTCTAAAGATACAAAACTGGATACTTTTAATGGATTTCTCTTGTGTGCATACCACTAGCACTCTTAGCTAAAGAATAGGAGAGAGGTCTTTTTTTAATTACGAACAATATATCGCCTTGATTTGGAGTCAAAAAGTATAAGGTCTTCAGGAAAAAGAGAAGAAAAGGCAAGACATTGTACTAATTCTTTGGGGCGACCAAATTCGAAACCATCCTGATTCATTACAATCATTTTATCACATAATTGTATCGCAAAATCAATTTCATGTGTAGAAAAGAGAATTGTTTTTTTGGTTTCAAAGGCAAGACGTTTTAAAAGCTTTAGAATATAGGCTTTATGGTATACATCTAGATGTGTGGTGGGTTCATCTAGCATTATAAACGGAGTGTCTTGAGCAATGGCTCTTGCAATTAGTACTTTTTGTAATTGCCCATCACTGAGTTCAAAACATCTTTTACCCACCAAGTCAGTAATATGCGTAACCTCTATTGCGGCCTGTATTTTTTCTATATCCTCTTCAGACATTTTACCTACCCAATTGGTGTAAGGGTGCCTACCCAAAGCAACCAATTCCTGCACAGTGAGATTTTTTGATGCAATTCTCTCTGTCAATACAATACTTAACTGAGCAGCGAGTTCAATTGATTTATAAGAGTGTAAGTCTTTATCTGATAAGAATATATTACCATGTAGCGGAGGTTGCACACGAGACAAGGTTCGTAATAATGTAGATTTACCGATCCCATTGGCTCCAACTAATCCGATGAGTTCTCCCTCATGTAATTTCAAATTGATATCTGCAGCGACTACATTCAGTTTTTTTTTGACATGGTAGCCTATTGACAGATCTTCAGTTTTAAGAACAATATTTAAGTTTTCGAGATCGATATATTTGGGGTTTGGTTTGTACTTGTTGTCTACCAAAGATAAAGAATAGAATTTAAATACAAAGATGTAACACTTATTGATGAAGTACTATGCCCTAAATATATTATTCTGAATAAAAAATATCGCATTTTATGACCTAGGATTTAGGAAATGGCTTTACATAAGATATGTTGTTGTTCACTATTTTTATTTTTTATTATCTGTTTCAGGTATTACAAAAAGCTTCAGGGAAACTTTTAAGTTTATGATTCCTCAAATACCATTTGCCATTCTTGATTAGCAAATTACTCTATTCTGGTATTTCTTTAAGTATTACGTTGATCGAGATATTCTAAATTGGATAAATCTTTTATTAATTATTGACAGTTCGTTTTCTCTTTTTCTTTCAAATTCTCTTCAATTGAAGTATGCAATGTTATTATTTACTCGATCTAATCTTTGCTGAGTAGTTTAATTATTTCAGGACCTTCTTCTTTGCCCCATATTTGTAAAATTCGTGATGAGCGATCAGCATCTATTCCATGTTCTTTGTATAGTTCGAATAACATGGTTTTGTATTTTTCTTTAGCTTCTCCTTTTGCATAAAAACAAACTCTATAGGCGGTACTAATGTATTTGTTTATACTTTCTTCTTTAGCATATTGTAATGCTCTATCGGGGTCATCTTGTTCTGTAGCCATTATTGCATAATATCGTCCATTACTGCCAGAATTTAATAGATCTTCTAAAAGGTTTTCACGTCTATTTGTAAATTCCTTAGGGTTTTCTTTTTCAAGAAGCTTGTAAATTTGCAGTAGGGCCTCACTTTCTTTTTCTTTTTTTAATAATGCAAGAATTTCGTCAATATAAGACAATGCAATTCTCCCAAAACTAGTGGTTTGGTCATTTCTAATTAGAATTACAGAATACGATAAAACTAAATATAGAATCATGTCTTTTTCGGATTCAACAAGTCCTTTCTCTTTTAGAAGATTAAATATTTTTGAAGCGAAATCATCTTGAGAAACATTTGTTAATCTATGAAAAAGCCAAGATGATAACTCAAATAGGTCAGGATATTCCTCCTCCTCATCTTCATCTTTGCTTACGTGTTGAACAATCACCTTTACAATTCTTGTATCTATTTCGGACCAAGGGGCAGTATCATCAATCAGACTTTTAAACTCAATACCATTCTGTTCTTCTTCAGGAAGTTCATCTGTTAACTGTAATATATACCTGAATACTTTGCAGGCTGCATCAAAAAAATAACCTTTTTCATCTTCTTGAGCGTAATCGTATGCATTTATTATAGCCTCTTTATAAACAGGAGATACGTTTGACTTATTAATTTTTTCTTTTGTGATTATTGTTTTGTCCATATAGTATAATTTTTAATAGAATTGTAAGTGTTTTCTACGAATTGGTTGGTGCTTTTTTCGTTTTGCAAGCATGATTGACTACTAAATATACAAAGACCTTTGAATCAAGCCTTAAATCGTCATGATATTATAGATCGTTTTATCCAATGTTTTTTACTACGTTTTATCTATTTCTATGAAACCAAATCAAAAAGATTTGTCAGACTCTATGAAAACACGCTAAAATTTATTTTAACTGTTTGTTTATGAGTTAATTATTTTTGTTTTGAGTTATTGTTTTTTTAAAAGTTCTTTTTTCAATGTAATAAAATCAACCCAATAAATATCATCCTCCCAATGAGAGCTCTCGCTATCGCCATCAATTAAACTACTTCTCGTAAAAAATAAGTATTTACCATCAGGAGAAACACTAGCTGCAGTTTCATATGATTTAGTGTTTATTTTGGGGCCTAAACTATAAGGTTTTGACCAAATTCCGTTATGATTAAAACTGATATATAAATCGGCATTTTCAAAAGCAGATACTGAATTTTTTTCGGCATCATATATTATATAACTTTCATCGGGTGCGATATAAGGGTTACTTATCCATTTTTTAGAATTAATTTCTTCCCCCATTTTTTTGATAGACTCATATTGACCATTTTGATTTATAGCGTAATAAATGTTTGCATCTGCATGAGTCTCGTAGTTCTTAATATATGTGAAATACAAATTACCATTTTCAGATGATGTTACACTAGGTATAAGTTTTCGAGAAAATGGTTTTCCGAAAAGCTTAGCAGAACTCCATTTTTTATCCCTTTTTTCACAATACCATTGATTTACATCTTGAGCTCTAGTTGTATCGTTAAGGTTACGTGTGCTTCCAAAATAGATTTTATCACCACTAGGGTTGATATGAGGCATATAATCCCATTCATAATCTGATGTAAAAGGAGCTATTTCTGGTTTAGACCATTTTAAACCTTTTAATCTCATCATATAAATTTCAAAACTTTTTTTGTTTGTTTTTCTCGTAAAAAATAATTCGTTCATTTCGGAGTTAAAAGTGATTCCGAACTCTTTATTGTTTTTAGTGGAAATAATACCAGGCGCAAAAACTAATGGAGTATCTGTGGGTATTTTATTATCAAGCAAAGAAAGATTCGATTCGATAGTACTTTGGGGAGAAATAAAAAATGCTAGTAAGTAAATTAATATAGATAATTTTGTATTAATCATTGGTATTGGTTTTTCTAAATAAGAAAGGTATCACAGTCGATAAGTGATAGGTTTTAGATTGGTGCTGACCTAAATATAAATATTTTACTTTAATATTCTCTCAAACGCTAAATTTTATATAAAAGTCCAAACAATAGGGTAGTTAGGATATTTCCAAACCATATTATGCTGTTGGATGTAGTTTTTGTTTTAAGGAAATACTTAATTACAGTCACCAATAATGGCATAATGCTTAAACGAAACATTATCTCTTCTGTAATTCTAGCCGAAAAATAGGCAAAAAAATGTAAACGTGTTGTTTAGAATTAGTTCTAGGATACTACTTTTATAAAGTAATATGCAAAATAAAAAATACTACTCTAGAAGAACTGTGCTAGTACTTTTTGTTGAAGCTTTGATTCGCAGTAGTTTTATTAAATTCAATTGGATTTTCTTCCTAAGTGTTCGGTCAATAACTTCCAATGGTTATCCTCTTTTATTAACACAGAAGTTCCGATTCCATTTCCAGAAACAGGTTTTTCGTTTACAATTCCCGTCCAAAAAAAGTCAAATAAATAGACTGCAAAATTTTCTTCTTTCCTTAACCATCTTACATTATCGATTATATATTCTTCATTTTTAATTTTGATAAAATTGTTTTCAAATGCAGTCTTTACTTCATTTTTTCCAAAATGAACAGTTCCATTTGAAAATGTGACGCTTATAGATTTAGAAATTAAAGGTTCAATATTTTTCCAATTTTGTGTTCCCAAGGCAATTTCATAGGCTTTTATAAATTCTTCTGGCTTCATTTTTTTATCGAATTACAGGTAAAACGTCTCTTGTCTCTTGCATTTGCTCCCCAAAGGATGCAAATACAATATAGCAACAATGTTAAAAGCAGTATCCTAGGTTATTATAATAGAACTAATAGCATTGTATTTTGGGGAAACAAATGATACTACGAACTCAAAGTTATTTATTGGCATTGACGTATACAAGCGAAGCGGGAACATTTACGTTTCTACACATCTATTCGATGGTTGATCATTAACGATGTCTGCCAAGCTCGAGATCTTGAAATCTTATGTGCTAAAACATTTTTCTTGTTATGAAGTAGTACTGCTTATGAAGCTGGTGTTGTGATTATTATGTGCATCGTTGTTTTCAGAGTTATGGTTGGAATTCTTTAGTTGTGAATCCATTAGATATCCATAGTTAAAAAAGAGAAGTATAGAAGGATTGATAAGACAGATGCTTGTGACGACTCTAGAAGTCGATCGCATATAGGCTATTTAGCGGGTTATAAAATATTTAAATGTTGACAATCATGAAATACAAGGATAAGGATTGTCAACATCTAAACACCACAAAATCAGTATTATGAGATAATTAAAATAAAAAAATTAAAGAACAGTGCTAGTGCTTTTTATTAGGCACTTTGAGAGCAACAGTTATTTCGGCATAAACCTTTGCGGTGCTTCTTTATCCATTTCAACACAGTCATTGTTATTAGCTTTTTTTATTTCTTGTTCAGTTTTTTGTTCAGGTATAATTTTATTTTTGATTTCAAGTTTGTTTTCAGCAAAAATGGATTCTTTAAATTCCTCCCAAGGTTTTCTTATTTTCCAACATTTTATTAAATAAGGAATTAGGAAAAGGATTTCAAATCGAAGATTCATGTTCCAAGTACCATCAACTAGATTGAAAAAAGGATAAACTATTATTACTCCAATACATACTATAATACCGATTGAAGCATCTATTAGGCCAAGTTTGATAGCTATATCTTTTTCTGTCCACATAGTATAAGCAGTAAAACCTTTAAATAAAATTATTGAACTAATGAATAATCCAAGCAATGAAAATCCGTCATATGTTTCCATTCCATAAATTGACCTTTCTGTCATAAATGTGAAATTAATTGGAGAGCCTATGATTTCCCAAATCATAAGAAATAAACCAGATGCTCCAAGAAACATAAAAATCCAAATAAAAAATGTCATCCACCAAGGAAGAAGTTTTCTACGTCTTAAAATAATTTGTTTTGTCATTTATTTAATTTTTAAAGTTTTCTAACTAGTCTTAAATGACCTCTTCAAGCTATCTCAGTTTAGGAGGTCAGAAATATTCTAGTTTATATTCAAGTTTTTTTTAATGATGATATTTGTTCCTAACTTTATAAGTATATGTCGTAGCAGGGCAAAATGTTACATTGCTTTTCGATTTTTCTGTGTATAGTTGTTAACTTTTCTCTTAGGTAAGTCTTGAGTCTTGGTAAAAATACCATAACCTCTGGGTTAATTACGTAACTGCTATGATAACATATTATGGTGTTAACAAATCGTTTGTTTTACCATCTTTCCTCTAATTTTTCTAAATTCCTATCATAGAAGTATAAGAAGGCTTCGAGTCCGTCATTTTTTGTTTGTTCTGTGATTATACTACAGAAATCTTTATCATAATAATCATATTCAATGAGTCCAAACCACTTTTTTTTCTTTCGAGTCATTGGTCTCTTATAACAAACATAAAATTCATAATTATCTAATTCTCCCACTATTGAAACCGATATTCCGGTTTCTTCATTATTTTCGATATTTAGAGAAGGAGAGTTATGAATATTTTCATCGTTAGCATTTAGTTGCTCCTCTAATAATTTTTCCCAAGGAAACTCTTCAAACTTTTTAATAAACTCCTGTTTTGATAATAGTTTTTCATTTATCAATCCCGCTTTTAAAGGATGAGATTCAGAATATTTTAGTTTTGAATTCATCATTGATAGATTTATGTTTACCAACAGTTTGCGTATAATTGGTTCCGAAAAAGAAGTCAGTCATTTTCTGTTATTGGCTAAGATAATTAATTGCTGTAGCTCTTTTTACTTGTTCGAATTTTCAACATCTAGCAATATTTCATTCAGTTTTTCTCTATCAAGCCACTTTCCTTTAATAAGAACACCTATGACGGTCTTTGTATTTCTAATATCAGTTAGAGGGTTTTTTTCTAATAAAACTAAATCGGCTAATTTTCCTTCAGAAACAGTTCCGCTTTGGGAGATTGTGTTTAGATAGCGTGCTGGATTTACCGTGGCTGTTTTTAGCGTTTCATAGGTTGAAAGTCCTGAATTGTGTATTAACTCTAATTCATGATGTAGAGAAAAACCAGGAAGAAATAAGCCATAAGTATCACTCCCGGCCATTAATGGTACTCCGTGTTTGTGTAGCAGTAAGGTAAACTCCATTTGCCATTTTAATTCTTTTTGGAGTCGGATTAATGATTCTTTTTCTGTAAACCACGATTTTTTTCTAAAATTAATTTTGTCAGACCTCCAGTAATCCGAATAGTGTTTTGGGAGGTATTTGATATTTTTATCGTTATTCAATATTTCTGATTTACCCTTATCAGCATATCTACCAATCATTTCAAATATTCCGAGAGTAGGAGAGACATAAACACCACTTGTTTTGATTTCTTTTGCTTTTTTTGTTAGAAACTGAATTGAGTTCCTCTCTTCTTTGGTAAAAATGTTCATAAATTCCTCTATATGAGCAATTGATTTCATTCTCAGAGAGTACTCTAAAGGTAATTCTCTTTGTCCATGTCCTACAACTTCAATTTTCTCTTGATAAGTAAGTTCTAGTAATTTTAAATAAATATCTTTGGGTAAATTATCTGCAATTTTTAAATAATCGTACCCTCTTTTTTTATGGTACCTTACTAGGGTTTCAACAGAGTCTATATGACTAAAATGATTTTTTTTAAGATAAGGTCCCGTGGTGTAATAATGAGGAGATAGAATAGAATTGCTTTGAGCAATTTCTCTTATTTTTATATGGTCTTGACCATCATATTCTGCCATGTTTCTTGCTGAGGTTATTCCGTTTGCAATTAAAAGTTTGAACTCATTCTCAGTATTATTTTGTAGATGATAATGAGTTTCTACAAGCCCAGGAATTAAATATTTACCAGAAGCTTGAATTGTAAGATCTATTTTATCAGGTATTGTTTTAGAAGCGGGCTCAATCTTCACTATTTTACTATTGGCAATAATTACTCTTTGATTGACCATTATGGTATCAATATTCATTGGTATTACATTTACATTTTCAAATGAAATTGTTTTAGTTTGGGCCCTAACGACAGAAGATAACATTAGAATAAATAGTAATAGATGATTTTTTAATGTTCGCATTTTTTTGATTTAGTAATTTTATGCAAACGTACTTCTCAAAATAGTTTTTGTAGTTCGAAAATCGATACTCTTGAGAAAATAGAACTTATTTGTTTTTATATTCTTTTGGTGTTAGCCCAGTTTCTTTTTTAAAATTTGTGTAGAATGATGTTTTAGAGTTAAATCCGCATTCTAGACCCATGGAGAGTAAACTATAGTTATTAAACCTAGTGTCTTTCATCATTATTTGAACATCTCTTATTCGATAATAATTGATAAAGTCAGAAAAATTACCTGATGAATTTTCTTTTATAATTTGAGAAAGGTATCCATTGCTAATTCCTAATTGTTGTGCAACACTATCTCTACTTAGATTTGGGTTATGATGTATTTTTTTTTCTTCAATTAGAAACATTAGTTTTTTAAAATGAGAACTTATAGCGTTTACAGAATCGATTGGTTTCTTTTTGTCTCTTTGAGTAATTTCTCTAATTTCATATTGGTCATTAGACAATTTAAATTGATACATTCCTTTATAGGTTAACCAATAAATAAAAATAGAACTAAATGTCCATAAATAGGTTAATGGTAATTTTTCTAAAAATAGAAATCGATATAATTCTAATACAATCCCAAAGAATAGAATTAAAGAAAGAAAAACCAGAAGATATTTCAACCATTTTTTGTTTAAATTATTCTTTTTAGTTAGTGTGTATTTACAGGAGAGGGCAATCATATAAGTAGGAAAAATAATCGACAGAAAGCTAATTGTTTTATAGAATAGCGGTATGTAGTTTAAAACAATATCTGGTAAATTATACAGTTGAAAAGTCGTACTTAAAGACAAAAAGATATTAAGTGCGCTTAATATAACAAAAGGCAAATAAAAAAAAAATTAAATGTTTTGTGTTATCCGAAGTACTATTTGATGATTTATAAAAGAAGATAAAAAATGTTGTTGGATATAAAAATTGCCAAAGAAATAAATCCAGAAAATTAATTATCTTAGGATTGTAACCGATATCCCAAAACCAATTATTAATACCAACAACAGCGATAATTAGTAAGGTAAACCCTAAGTACTTATTGTTTTTACTTCTAAAAAATTTGGAAAATAGAATTACTAAGCTTAAAACTAAGCAATGAAATGTAGCTACAAGAGAAATTGTTTCTAAAATTGAAATATTGATTGATGACAAAAGTTTGGGTTATAGATTTAATTAGTTTTCAATACCGAGCTACAGCTCTATAGATATGAATCCGAGCAAGGCAAGTATACCTTAAGCAGTAGATTTATCTGCCTATTTTTATTTCTTATTCAATTTATAAAATCAAGCGCTATTGCAGAAAGAAAATGACCTTTTTGATCTAGCACTGCACTTTACTCTGATTGTTTAATTATTTCAATCGTTTGTTTTTCCTCAATTGGCTTTTTAATTCGGATATTAATTTTTCTATAATTCCATTCTCCGTTTATTCTGTCAGCAGCTATGTCCATAGAAGCTTTTCTTTTACTTCCTTTAACACGGATAGATAAATCAACTGATTTATTATCATTAAAATAATGAACTTCCCCTTCTAAAATTGCCAAATTATCTATTGGCTCTAATTCTCCTAATACATTAGTCACTTTTTTATTTAATTGCGCTTTTTTTATTGCATTTTCATAAAGTTCGGTATCTACGTATGCTTGAGCAAAGTGAGTCATATGTCCTCCCATTCCAGAAGAGAAAAACAAAACTATCGAGATCAAAATGAAACTTAAAAGCGGAAAAAACCACTTCCAATTCCGTTTCCACCAACTTTTTTCTTCAATTATTTCGTTATTCATATGGCATTTTTAAAGTATGGATAATGTTCATTGTATAGTACGTTTACTTCTTGAAGGAGCATATGTAATATATCGACAATGTATGTTTTTTTAATTCGAGTTCTTCAATAATTTGTTATGCCAATTGGGTGAATTTAATTTTTCTGATACAGTTAAGAGCATTTCTTGATCTTCTTTTCCTAAATCTCCAAATTGAATTCCAAAAAACACTCTTGTTAGCCAAAGTGTTTTTATTCCACTTTAAACCGAACAATAACTTCATTATCCAAAACGACATTAGTTGACCAGATAAATTCGGCACCAGCGCCACTAAATTTTTCTATGAAGTTCATATATGCTTTTTTGTTTTTAACGCCTATTACTTCTTCTGTATAAGTTGTTGCATTTGGCCATTGGCTGTCATCAAAATCTGCCTTAAAGCTGTTTTCCGGAATTTTCCAATGTACACCATAAAAATTGGTTCCGTCATCAACTCCATCGGTACTACAGTTTGCTGAAAGTCTTTTTTCTCCAACTTCGCTTAAACAACTTAAATCACTTATCGGTGCTGTGTAAAATGTCTGTGCTTTCCATTTGTTATTTGTAACTGTTCCGTCACTAAAACTTGCTATAAAACCGCCATCTCCCGGATGAAAGTTCTTACCTCTATTATTTTCAGATCCTAAACCTAGATTTTCTTCCCAATCGATTAGTTTTAAAGCAATTGTATAAGGTGTTTTTACTTTAAATTTCACAACGTTTGAGTTAAAACGTGTGAATGGAACCGGGTCAATTGCGATTAGTTTGCCATTAATATATAATTCAAAATAGTTGTCGGCAAAAATATAACCCGTAATAATCTCTCCGTCGGTATCAATTTCTGAAACAGGGACAGCATCTAAATCTACTTCAGATAGATTACTTGGGGTTGTACTGCTATTTTCGTTGTACAAGTCAAATGCCTTTGGTGCAGTATTGAAATTAGTAATTCCGGGAACTGTCCAAATATTTCCATCAGTACTTTTAATTTCGCCAACAGCAGCAATTCTGCTGCCTTTCTGATTAGAACTTAGAAGACTTTCTATTTTTGTTTCTGCCAAGCCTTGGGTTATGCTTCCTGTTCCTTTATAGCTTTTTTGGGTATCCATAATTTCAGTTTTTGGATTGTCGGTTGATGATTTTGTTTTCTTTTCGTTGCAAGAAACTATGGCAAGCATTAGTAATATTACTAATATGTTGTCTTTCATAATGTGAGTTTTTAAATTACAGCTAACAGCTGGACTATGATTAGCACCGTGAAGAAATTTAGCAAATTTCAAGCTAGCACGAGTAAAAGCTTTAGTTGTGTTTTAGTTTGTAGTTAAAAATAAGAAAAAAAGCTTCTACGAACATGTAAATCATTCGGCATTTCGGCTCACACGGTAATCTGCATTAAAAATAGGTATTGTTGTGCGCATATTGTTTTTTTACCATCCTCCGATGCGTTGACGTTCAGATTGCTGTTCTGGAGTGCTTTCAGGAGTAGAAGGCGGTAACTGTTTAGAGGATGTACCTTTAATTTCATGTTTATTGGTAGTTGTATGACTATAAGGAAACAAAGGTTTTGGAAATCCATTCGCCTTTCTACGCTCAAAATCCTTTTCTCTAAATTCATCAAATATATCTCCAGGTGGTAAGGGTCGATTTTTATCCATATACCATATTAATAAGGAAAGTTCGTCTTTATATTGATGACTATTTGATAAATAGTCCTTTCCTATTTTATGAAAATAAATCATACTCGTAAATAAATAAAAAAATGTCTTAGGGCTTCTAATTGCTAATTTAGGAAAATAGGTTCCTCCGCCTTTAGAACCTTTTGTACTAATAGCAGACCACATAATTTTTTCAAAAGGCATTGTATTATTTGTTTTCCAAGCATAATCGGGAAATGTAATTACTCCATTCAATCTATCAAAAATATATTCTTTTTTTGGTCTTTTGTATTGATAGACCAATATTCCTATGATTATAGTGCTAAATGTAAAAATCCAAACCCATGCATAAAATGGAGTTTCTTCTTCTACATTAAATAAAGGTAAAAGAAATGCAAGAAGAAGTAAGCCAGGAAATATTGGGTAAAACCAAGCTAATAATTTGTACTCACGTTCTATATTGAATATGAGGTAATTGTCATTGGCAATGATTACATTTTTTTTATCTACATTATTAAATGTAAGAGGCAGTGTAAATTTTCTAATCCCATCACTATAAATATAATTGAATGTTGAATTATATTTTTCAGGAATCTTAGTATAGTCTGTATCAGTAATAGTTCTTTTATAATTATGTTTCATTATAAAGTTTTTCTTTTCATCAGCTTTATTAATGTTATATTTCTTTTATTGAATGCGTTTTCTTGAATACATATGAATGTTTGAGTATTGTATATAAGGTTTAGAATAAGCGGTTTTTTAATGTAGCTTTTACATTGTTGTTTGTTCATTTTATTGGGTTAGCATTTTGGCTATAACCTCTTCAATTTTTTTTGTAAAACTCAAATAGCCATTCCATCCTTTTACATTGGTTAAGATAGCAATTGATAGTTGTTTTTGGGGTATTAAAACCAAAATAGCAGAACCTCCTGCTTGCCTACCGGTATGCCCAAATCTTTTTGTGTCTTCTGAAGGAAATATCATCACTCCATAACCATAGTTTTCTTTATTGGGTATAGCAAAGCGCCATTCTGGTATTTTTTCATTGCTATTCTCGTCACCTTTTAAATAGGTAGAAGACATTAATTGAATTGTTTCGGTAGAAAAAAAATGTTGATTTAAGAATGCATTTGCAAACAGGATCAAATCTGAAGCCGTTGTCAAATGTCCTCTGGCAGGCAAATTTTCACTTACATCACGCATGTTCGCTCTACGGATGGGGTTGTTTCTTTGTATACGATACCCTGAGGCTCGATGCGGAATAATTGCCCATGAATCATCTTCAAAGGTATTGTTCATTGAAGTGGGTTCAAAAATATACTGTTTCGTAAGTTGTTGATAGGTTAAACCCGACGCTCCTTCAAGTGCACAAGCCAGCACACGATAACCTTGCGAAGAATAGTGCCAATCCGTCCCTGGTTTGAAAATAAGTGAGTCATTCTTGAAATTGTCAAGAACTTTTCCTATTTCGGTGTACCTAGTAAATTTACCTAATACTTCTTTATTATATCTATTTCTTATTTTTAAACTATCATCCGTTGTTTTTGCACCTTTTAATTCTTCCTCTAGGTCGATATAAGAACGAATACCACTTGTATGGGTAAGTAATTGTCTGGTTGTAATATCAAAAGGTTTTTTCGGAAAATTAGGGCAATACTCTTGAATTGGCAAATCAAGATTCAAGACACCTTTGTTTACCAGTATCATGGCTACAGAAGCTGTCCATAATTTTGAGACCGATGCTGTTCTATATTTAGTATGTCTTGTTGCTGGGACGTTATTCTCAATATCAGCTAATCCATACCCTTCGTTCAATAGTAAACTATCCTTTAAACTTATTGCTATTTGTAATGATGGCGCTTTAGAATTCTCTATTTCTAGTATTGCTAATTCTGATATTTTGTTTTTTAACGTGTCAACATTTATGTTAACTGTTTGGGCCGATAGATTTAGTCCCAAACATAAAAATACAAGTTTCAATAAATATTTCATGTGCTAACTATTTGAACTAAAGATTACAAATTTCAGAAGATGTTACATTCTGTTTTTTTAGTCTATTTAAAATCCTGACTAATGTTAATTTATAGTGTTGTTAGTCAGTTATTTAATGTTTGGTTGGTTTTTTTTAAAAACGCTCAATTTTTATTCTTTTTTGTTGATATTAACACAAGTAAAAGCTTTTGCGATAATGTAAATCAGCTAACATTTCGGGTCACACCTTATATCAAATACCAAATAAAACGATGTTCAATATCATCCATTCTTAACTTCGAGTACTCTTTTCCTTGATTTTTGATACTGCTTCCAGGATCGTTTGTAATCGCAGAAAATTTCGTGCGTTACTTTTAACTGTAATTCTGAGGTTTTCAATTTTCCCTGCGGTCAAAATCCCATTGTCATTATTATCAAAAGGATTCCATAAATCACTCTCTGAGAATGCAATGATAGGCTCGTTAATGAGCTTATGGTTGTAGGTAAATTTCTTTGTTGCTATGATGATTATAGGTTGTGCTTGTTGCACAAATACCTATTTTAAAAATCAACACTAAATAAAATTTTCAATAAATCTTTTTAACTTTAATAGACAGGTGTTTATGACTTGTTCAAATGCAAGAATCAAAGCCGTTTACAAGATCATGAGTTGTGAAACAGTTACAATTGTTGGGTATAGTTTATTACCAGTATTCAAAAATTCGAGATATTTTCCCATTTTTGAATTCGAAAAGAGTCATTTCTGCTTTCCCTTTTTTTATCTCACCATTTTTATTTTCAATAAATCTTTTTTGAGTGACAACAGCATTTAGTCCAATAATTTTATTTACTATTTCTATATCCGTTACTGTTCCGTCGTATCCACCGTTTTTTTGATTCCTAATATATCCATTATATAACTTTTCTCGTGTATAAGTTCCACCATATTTTGGATGAACATAGGTAAAATCCGCTGTGAAAAGCTCAAATACGTTATCAATATCTTCTAGAGTCGAATTGGACTGAAATATTTTAACATTCAACTCATAATATTTTTTTATCACATTGTTTAAGGAGTCCTTATGAGTTTTCGTTACCTCTTGTGCATTAATACTATTTGAAATAAATACAAAAAGTATAACAGAAAGTATGGAAGTCACTTTGGAAATCATTTGAAAATAAGTTTTGAAGTTATAAATTCAAATGTATATGAGTAGCTTAGAATAATATGTTAACAGTGAGTTAATTGTACTTGATGTGCAGTGTGTGAAACGTAGGGCAAGTATGTACTGATTTTCGATTCAATATGGAGCCAAATTTTAATTTTTATGTTTAGTTTTTTAGTTAAATGTAAATAAATTAAACATTTGGCGTTCTTTGAAAAGAAAGTCTATAATTATTTGTTTTTCAAAATATTGATATGTTTTTTTGCACATTGTTGTACCTAGTTTTTTATTATTTTGGCTTTTAAAATACTTTCATTTATGTCTAGTTTAAAGTCGTTTTGTGAGGATCTTATTTTTAGAAATACAACACCTTCATCAACAGCCCCTATGTAAAATGATTGATTTGCAATTAAACTGTCATTCCGAAAAATATCCATTGAAAAATGTCGAAAATCTTTTTTATCAATTTCTTTTACATCCTCTTTTAGATTCTCTTGGGTTAAATTTTCGGATCTAATATCAATTAACATATTTTCTTTAATGTAGTTGTACATCATATCAACATATCCTTTTTCTTTTTGTGGATCATTTTGATACTCTTTATAAATAGGAAAGGTGCTAGCTTCTAAATAGTTCATATTATTTTTCTCAACATGTAAAAATATTGTGTCGGGTCTATTATTATAAGCTTTTATTGATTCCTTTTTATCGTATTCTATATCCTTAAATTCTAGAGTTTCTTTATGGCTACTTAAAAACCTTTCTAATAGTTCGTTTTTACTTAATTCAGTGTATTCTTCCTTTATATTTAGAGTAAATCCAGTAATTGGATCCGTAATTATTTTGTCGCTATTTGAAGAACAAGAAAAAAGAATAAAAAGAGATATAATAATTATTTTTTTCATTTTATATAATTAGGTACAACGGCTTCGGCTATGGTTAGTGCGGGAACTAAAAGTAGTGAACTTTCGATTAAGCACTAAGTCAAAACTTTTTATTTTGTTTTAATTTTTTGTTATTAAGCCAAATCAAAAAGATTTGGTGGACTTAGTTTTAAGCTCAAATTTTTGGGTTAAGCATCAAAACTCATATTAATTATAGTCATTTTTGTGCTACGTTTTTTAAGTTTAATTTTGAAGTCAGTTATTTTTCCAATTTTCGCTTGCCAAAACGATTGACGTTTCAACTTGTCTTTCGGGGATAGCCCAATAAATTTTCAACAATTTGTTTTTTTCCTCATCAGACAATAACCGGAAGCCATGTTTTTCATAAAACTTGATTGCCCAAGAAGCATCTTTCCAAGTCCCAATTAATACTGGGTTTTTTGCCAAGAGAGGTAAACTTCTTTCTCAAAAGGAAAGCCTCTCTGATAGAACCATTTTTTTATTTCAGATTCATTTTCATCAGATATTTTTGCTTTATCAACGGATTTGAAAAAATCTTTTCTGAATGGTGTGTCTTTGTGTAAATCAATAGTCATAATGTAATTCCACAAAAAGTTTGAAGCACCTTCGTTTAAAGGCTTTAATTGCTCTAAATGTTCATCAGGTAAAAGATTGTACTTTGTACCCTTGAATCTCCATTTTAATCGAAAATCATTTAGGTCAACTAAATTATCTTTTATATTATCAAACCCTATCATTTCTCCTGAAAACATTTATCTGCATATCCTTCTATTTCTCCACTTAACTGATTTCCATTCTCATCTTTTAAGTCATACATTTCTTGTATTCTTCCAATTGAAGTAGAACCGTCTAAACCTAAAAGAATAGTATAAAAAATATCAGTAAATGAAGATTTCATTTTTTTTTAAAATATTTCATTCTATTGTTAAACCTCCTTTGCAAATTTCTATTCGTTCATCATGAATTTTTGCTTTGATCTTATTTATCTAGGCTATAAAGCAATTTTTTCAAATACATTAGCATGGGATGTCCTAAGTACATTTCCTTGATTGTCAATAATGTCATAGGAAATTGTTATAGTTTTTGGTTCTTCTATTATAGTTCCAGGAGGAGGGTTTTGTCTTATGGTAAGGTAGGTGTCACAATTATCTTTTAGGTTATACCAAAATGTTAAAGCAAATCTATGATCTTTTACTGTCGTAGGAAATGAAGTACTTCTTGATGTAATCCATTTACAGGTCGACCCCCCGCTATTATTCGGAGTACAAAAAGGATCAATCGTTGGAGGTTCTGTATCTGAATCGCACTCATCACCAACAAGTATATAATATTGAAATTCTTGCCAAAGATTCCAATTACCATTTAAATCGACTGACCAATACGCATGAGTTTTTAATCCAGGATACCACTTAGGTAGCGCTAGGTATAAATCTCTATTGCTATCGAGAACGTAGATAAAGCTATCATCCTCCCACTCAAAAGTAAAAATGATTTCGGTTTCACCTTGTATATTTTTTTCTTCGATAATATCGCCATTTCGATGAAATGAAGTGCGGTGACTTAAAACGTTATACCAAACTTGTTCACCGACTTCAGTACCGAATACATCATCTTTGGTAGATATGTTGTTGTTAATATCTTTAATTTTATGAGAAGGTACAGGATCTGGAAGTTCTTTAGTCTGAATAGCGATTTCGTTTTGATCAGTAAATATTTGTACTTCTTCTTCTAAATAGTTTTGTTCTTCAATTGAACATGAAAGTGTGATAATACCAAAAATTGCAATTATCGAATAGCTTAAATATTTTATCATTTGTTATTTATTTGTGGTGATTGGTGAGTATGCAGTAATTGGTAAAAATATCAAAAAAGGGATAGGTGGCTCCCCCTGTTTTCAGGGTATTTTATTTAAAAAAATAGTTGTAGTCTTCCCTTTTTTTAAATCCCTTGTGTATTACTACAAGCAATTTTATATGATTATTAATTCACCATGTATGTTACCCAATTTTAATAAATAGGGGAGCCATGATCAATAATAGAACTAATTTGTATGTATTCTAACTGATATATTTGCTTAAACACTTAAAATAAAACACGATTATTTACTTCTACGATACCTTTTTCTTCGAATCCATGAAAATAGAAAACCAAACAATCCGAGTATTAAAAGAGGAACAATAATAACAATGATTTGCCATTTTGTTTTAGTATTGACTACTTTTTCTATATTAAGAAAAGGGATGTTAATTTCTTTACCGCGTACCTCAATAAGCCCAGAGTCATCGAGTAAATAATTGATGCTATTTAGTAAAAACTCCTTATTACCGTATTGTAGGTTCATTGCAGGATCGTATCCCAAAGGGATGGGTTGCCCTTTACGCGTTTGGTTTTTAATGACATCACCATCGCTTATTACAATCATTTTTGTCTCTTTACCCGCATCCTTATGTGTATCAATTTTAAAAGGTTTGATTCTATTTTTGTAGGCAGATTTAAATTTTCCTTCTAGTAGTACCGCCAGATGTTGTGGTCCTTCTTTATAACTTGTCATATCAGGTTTTTGGCGAATAATATCTAGTCGTATTTCTTTAGGAACGCCATCTAGTTTTGTTTTATCAGAACTGGTAAGGAGTATTGTTTTATTGATATTATTTGCTATGGTATCTATTTGATTGGAGAAATCAAATTTTACCGATTCTATATTTTTGACGATCGGATGATTGCTGGTACTTTTTGTTAGAGAAGCATAAAACCAAGGGTATGGGGTGAACTGAGTATCGTTGCCTTGTCCTGATGCTAAAACAAGTGGAGCCGAATACAGATCATTTACCAAAACGGGATTAAGTCGTACTCCATACGAAAATAAGGCATCTCCTAGTCTTAGATCCTGTACCAAAGCTACGGTAGTGCCTTCGGGGTTCATAAGGCTATCAATCTCCATACGCACAGATTCTAGTAGCCACAGGGATTTACCACCTTCGATAATAAATTGATCTAAAACGTATTTTTCTTTTTCGGAAAACGGTGTGGTGGGTTTGGCATTAATAACCAGGTCGAATTTTTGTAATTCCTGCAATGTTTTTTGTGGGTTATCAGCAACAGAATCCAATGTAAAAGCACCAACATAGTAATAGTCTTGCAGGGTTTTTATGAAATCAGCAATATTTGCATCGGGTAATTGTTGATTGCCCTTAAGCACCGCAATTTTATGTTTTTTGGGATGTAAAAGTTTTGTCAGTCCATCGGCAAAAACATATTCTAACTGCTGCACAGAATTAAGTACTCTTTCTTCTGAGGTAGCACCTATTGTATTCTTTATCAAAGGTATTTTTACGCTTTTATCGTGATAACTTAAGATTGCCCATGGTACGACTGTTTCGATCTGTGTTTTTCCGCTTTCCTGAACACTAACTTCCATAGGAGTAAGTCCGAATTTTTGGAGCTCCTCTATAGTTTGCAATCGCAACTCTTCTTCCTCTAGGGGATTGGTAAATATGTATTGCACATTCGGATTTAGCGTATTGAATTCTTCTAGAAGTTGCTTGGTTTCTGATTGAAGACGTCTAAATTCTGAGGGGAAATCTCCTTCTAATAATACATCGATTAAAATGGGTTTTATGGCTTCTTGAACTAGGTTTTTTGTAGCTTCAGAAAGAGTAAAACGGCTATCTTGTGTTAGATCGAAACGCTTATATTGTATGTTACTAACACTCATGATGACAATAGAAACAATTACCGTGAGTATTATTGGCTTTAATTTTTGTTGTACGCTGCCTTTTTTGAGAACGATGCAGGTTGAGGCACAGAAGAGTATGGTAACACTCAAAAAATAGAAGATGTCTCTAGTGTCTAATATGCCTTTATTTATTCGTTCGTAATGTAATTGCATACCGATGTATTCGATCCAGGAATTAAAAGTTCCTGAAAAGTTGTTTTGAGCCAATTCTGTACACCCAAAATAAAGAACAAAACACAAGAATAATGCAAGCAAGAAGGCTACAATTTGGTTATTGGTTACTGAGGATGAGAATATACCAATAGCAACATATAATCCTGATAATACAAGTAATGCTATATAAGATCCCAGAATAACACCCATATCAAGATTACCAATAGGATTACCAAGTTGATAGATTGCGATTATATAGAGTATGCTTGGTATCAAGGCAATAATAATAAGGGATAGCGCACCTAGGTATTTGCCAAGTACTAATTGCCAGACTTTTATGGGTTTGGTTAGTAATACCTCAAGTGTACCTTGTTTTTTTTCTTCTGCAAAGCTCCGCATGGTTACGGCTGGGATGATAAATAATAATATCCATGGAGCAATTTGAAAAAATGGTGATAAATCTGCAAACCCACTATCAAGAATATTAAACTGTCCTTTGAAAACCCATAAAAAGAGTCCATTGAGGAGAAAGAATATACCAATGACTAAGTACCCTACTGCTGAGGAGAAAAAGGTGTTAATTTCTTTTTTTACTAATGCGAACATAGTTATAAATTAGGTATAGGATTTTTGTATAGTAAAATAATACGGTTATATATCAGAAGCTTGAGTCATGCTCCATGCTTCGGGTTTTTGATTGAATTTATTTTTGGTATTTGCCCAAACTCCTTTGAATAACGCAGAGTTGCGATAGTTATTGAGATGTGTCTCAGATTCCCAATGGCTATAGGTAAAAAATTGATTAGGTTGATGTGTATCTTGCAAAAGTTCTAAGTGGGTACATCCTTCAAAATGACGTATTTTCTCTTTGTTTTGTTCAAAATTTTCTAAAAAAGCATTGATTTGATCGGGTATAAATCCCATTCGTACGATTCGTATAATCATAACATTTATTTTCAAAAATATGTAAAGCTACAAAGTTTATTTAGTATTCATATATAAAAGCGTTAGGGATAGTAATGAAAATCCCACAGCCTGAGGAACGAAGTGCGCGGAATTGTAATGAATAGCCCGCTCGAACGCCCAAATTTTATAACACATTATATCATTACTCAAAACTTATACTAACGGTATCACGGTAATAAAGTCCGAAAAGACTCGAGGCACCGCCAACAGTTTTGGGATTACTTTTATAAATAGCTAGTTCTAAATATCCTGACGAATTAAAAATAGCTAGTTTTTTACCATCTTCTTCGCGTTTGCTTTTTTCGATGTCAAAGTTAATGGCATCACTGTATCGTGTATATACTTTTTCGAATACGGCAGTACGGGCAGCAATTTTAAAACGTCTTCCTTTTCCTACCTCTTCAAATAGCTTACGGGTAATATTGGTGATTAAATTTCCGTAATTATCAATGTATATGATACTTCCAACAATCTGTGATCCTCCTACATTAATTATGGGAGTCATACCCGTAATGGTTTTGATCTCTGTAATAGGCTTGCCGATTACTTCTAATGTTCCGCCGCGTGCAATATGACAGGCAACATTTACAAAAACGTCTAATACAGGAAAATTAGATACTGTAGCCTCATGAATATTGATTTCAACAATTTTTTCTGGATTGAATTCTGATGTTATTAAGCAGATTAATCCATTATTAGCACAAATAAAATAATGATCATCAAGAAGTACTGCAATATGTTTGTTTTCTGGATTAAGCTCGCTATCAATACCTACGATATGAATGGTTCCTTTTGGGAAACTTTTGTAAGCATTTTGAATAATATATGCGGCCTCTGTTATGTGAAACGGAGAAATCTCATGCGATATATCAACAACTTTTGCGTCTGGCAGTTCTGTATAAATAGCCCCTTTTACAGCAGATACAAAATGATCTTTGATTCCGAAATCTGTTGTTAAGGTAATAATTGGCATGTTAGAGAATTGTTGATTTTTTTTGGTTATAAGCACTTAAAAAAATGTAAATTTGTTCTTAAGTTACTTAAAGTTTTTGTTTGGATACCTAAATTATTTAAAAATCAGTAGCTATCACTCATTACAACTATATCTATATTATATTGATATTGTAATGGTTTAGATACCTTTAATCTATTTTTAATTCTTATTTTGTTTCCCAATAATGACTTTGACAAACTTAGTCAATCCTAAAAAAAAATCATACTAAAATTCGTATAGCTTTTGAACGAACTTATCATTGAACTAACAGAAATAAATCCGAGAGAATTTTTCGGACTTCAGAATAGTAATATTCAGTTATTAAAGAAATACTTTCCGAAATTAAAAATAGTAGCCCGAGGTAGTAAGATGAAGGTGTATGGGGATGAAGATATGCTCGAGGAGTTCGATGTTCGTCTTAATATGCTTCTAGAACATTTTAGTAAGTACAATAAATTGGATGAAAATATTATTGAACGAATTTTGACAAGTGAAAGTAAAGCCGATTATGAGACTTCTGCAAATAGTGGAGAAACACTCGTTCATGGTGTAGGAGGGAAGTTGATTAAGGCTCAAACCGCTAATCAACGTAAATTGGTAGAAGCTTGCAATAAAAATGATATGGTTTTTGCTATTGGGCCAGCGGGTACAGGTAAAACATATACGGGCGTAGCATTAGCAGTAAAAGCGCTTAAAGAAAAACAAGTACGTAGAATTATTCTTACACGTCCGGCAGTAGAAGCAGGGGAGAACCTTGGTTTTTTGCCCGGAGACCTTAAAGAAAAACTAGATCCGTACATGCAACCTTTGTATGATGCATTGAGAGATATGATTCCTAATGAAAAACTAGATAGTTTTATAGAAAAAGGAGTGATACAGATTGCACCTATGGCATTTATGCGAGGGCGAACTCTTGATAATGCATTTGTTATCCTTGATGAAGCGCAAAATACAACGCATGCACAAATGAAAATGTTCCTAACGCGTATGGGAAAAAATGCAAAATTTATCATTACAGGAGACCCAGGACAAATAGATTTGCCAAGAAGAATTACTTCGGGACTAAAAGAAGCATTACTGATATTAAAAAGTGTACAAGGAATTGGTATTGTATACCTTGATGATAAAGATGTAATTCGTCACAAGCTCGTTAAAAAAGTAATTGCAGCTTACAAGGATATTGAAAATAGAAATGGATAAATAGTTTTGGTTTTTTAGTACGATTGGTAGTAAAAATGAAAGCCTGAAACCTTCACAATGAATACAATAATAGATACAAATTATAATTTCCCTAACCAAAAGTCAGTTTATAAGGGAAAAGTGAGAGAGGTGTATAATATAGATGATACATCATTGGTTATGATTGCAACGGATCGCTTGTCTGCATTTGATGTTGTTATGCCAAGAGGAATTCCTTTTAAGGGACAGATACTGAATCAGATTGCAACCAAAATGATGAAAGAAACCGAAGATTTGGTGCCCAACTGGTTGATTGCAACTCCTGATCCTAATGTTGCAGTAGGTCACCTTTGCGAACCTTTTAAGGTAGAAATGGTGATTAGAGGGTATCTTTCGGGACATGCAGCAAGAGAGTATAGCGCAGGAAAACGGGTGTTGTGTGGAGTTGACATGCCTGATGGAATGAAAGAGAATGACAAATTTCCTGAACCTATTATAACCCCTTCTACAAAGGCAGATAATGGTGAACATGATGAGGATATAACCAGAGAAGAAATTCTATCAAAAGGAATTGTGACCGAAGAAGATTATCTTATTCTTGAGCAATATACACATGCACTTTTTAATCGAGGAACAGAAATAGCTGCCAACAGAGGTTTGATTCTTGTAGATACGAAATATGAATTCGGAAAAACAAAAGATGGTGAGATCGTTTTGATTGACGAAATTCATACTCCTGATTCTTCTCGTTATTTTTATGCTGATGGTTATCAGGAGAGACAGAATAACGGAGAGGCACAAAAGCAGTTGTCTAAAGAATTCGTGAGACAGTGGTTGATTAGTAATGGTTTTCAGGGAAAAGAAGGACAGCAGATTCCTGAAATGACAGATGAATATATACAATCGGTTTCAGAACGCTATATCGAATTGTATGAGAATATTACTGGTGCTCCTTTTGTAAAAGGAGATGTTTCTGATATTGATAAGCGCATAGAGCAAAATGTTCTAGATTATTTGAAATAATCTATGTTATATAAATTCATTAGGACGGTCTGATTTTTTTTTTTAGATACTATATCTGTATCGCTAGATATATTTTAAAAGTCTCTTGTTCTTAATTCATTGCGTCTCATTGGCATTTGGTCAATGGTTTTGAAAATGTCTATGGCTTTTGTAAAAGAACTGCTTTTCATTTTTATATCTCCGTCTAATCCTATCAAAATGATTTTTGAAAAAGTTTTATTCGTATAGGTATCATAGAATGATGGTCTTGTTTTACATAGTTTTCTGTTAAACATGAGGGTGTATTGTGCTGGTGATACTTCGTATACCAATAGTTTCCTAGCTTTTAGATCATCCTTGTATTTAGCTAACTCTTTCTTCTGTTGTAAGAATGTTTTATTTTCGAAAGAATCTGTTAACAAAAGAATGACTCTATTTTTCCATTGATGTTTTTTTATTTCTTGTCCAGATACATTATATGACAAGGTACCACATAAGAATATAGAGATAGTAATGATTCTCTTAACAACAATAATCCTATAGTACGTCATATTAAAAATTTTATAGAATTCGTCTCGTATTTTAAATATACTCATTTTTGCAATTTATTTTTTCTAATATACTGACATGTAACCCATTTTATGCAATGGGAAATCTGTTACTAACCAAAATTATTGCAAACATTGGCGCTTTACCGCATTTAGTGTAATCAATATAACGGTGCTATACAGAAAACAAGCAAGTGTTACAGTGTGTATTGAAATTCTGAGCCTCATTACGAAGTTCTACTGCATAAAGCGTGTTTAATTCATAATTGGTATCACCACTGTAATTCAAATATTTGAATGAGATAGAATTTTGGTGATATGAATACCAAAAAAAGACCTGTAAAACTTAGTTTTACAGGTCTTTTTTTAATGATGACAGATGGATTTGTACCTTCTATTCTTTTACAAGATTAATTTCTACACGTCTGTTTTGAGATCTTCCGGCTCTGGTTTTGTTAGAGGTTATAGGTCTATCTTCGCCATATCCGATAGCAGAAAGTCTAAAAGGATCGATTCCGTTTTCTGTTAAGTAATTTTTTACTGCATTCGCACGAGAATCTGATAGTCGCTGGTTTGATGCGCTGCTTCCGGCACTATCTGTATGTCCTTCTACAGTAAATTTGGCTGTAGCGTATTCTTTAAGAATGCCAATTATATCTTTAAGTACTTGATTAGATTCTTCTTTGATAGAAGATTTTCCTGAATCAAATAGTATAGTTTTTGCGTATTCATTAAGCGTCTTTTGCACCTCTTCTGTAACTTCGGGGCATCCGTTATTTGCTACAGTTCCTGGTATGTCAATACAATTATCATCTTTATCCAAAATACTATCACCATCGGTATCTGGCCATGGGCATCCTCCATTTTCTTCTGGTCCTGCAATTTTAGGACAGGTGTCATCTTTATCTAATATACCGTCACTATCACTATCAGGCCATGGGCATCCGTTATTTTCTACTTCTCCAGCTTCTTCAGGACAGGTATCGTCTTTATCTAGTACGGTATCTCCATCGGTATCAGGCCATGGGCAACCAAAATTTTCTTCAGGTCCTTTTGTTTCTGGGCATTCATCTACTTTATCTAATACTCCATCCCCGTCTTTATCTTTTGGCCTGTTTTGATACACTGGTACTTTAAGACCTAAATAGACATCTGCTGCTTTTAATTCACTACCAATTAGGGCAGATACAATGGATCCTGAACCAAGGTACAAAGGACCAGCACGTAATCCTGCTCCCCATTGAAATCCGCTATGCTGTACAAGACTCAATGGAGAATAAAAACTAAACCATTTACTCTCAAATCTTGGCGTAAGGGCCACAACATTGGCAATTCTACTCCTGTTAATTTTATTTTTGGCTGTAAGTGATATATCACTATTTAGGTTTACGTAGAACTTATTATTGATGTTATAATCAGCTGTGAGATGCAGAGCAGTTGGTAAAATTGCTTTTTCTGCGTCTCCTGGATCTAGTGTTGTATAAAAATTCTCAATATCATCAAAGTCTTCTATACTCTCAAAAGTATCCTGATCTAGTGTATTAGCAACATCATATCGTTCTTCGACTCCATCTTTATAATTAATCGATCCGATATCGGTAAGAGAGAGACCAAACTTTAATTTATATTTGTTAATGTCTTTATATGTATAAGTATTCCCTTTGCTATCAGAAAATGTATGATCTTGATGATCAGGTCTCCACTCATAAACAACTCCAAGATCTACGCCAAAACCTGAAGCACCCGCAACAGATTCGAAATCACTTGCATCAAAATCATCATCTGCGTTTTCGAGGTTCTCACTATAGCCATAGGCTACTTGCCCGGTAGTTTCTACACTTCCTACTGATCCAATAATTGGGACTGAGATACCATCATTATCGTAATCTATGGATAAGTTGTTTCCAGAGGCATACGCATTACCAAGTCCTTGCAAATATTTTAGCGTAATACCTCCTTTAAGAAAGTGTTGCTCTTTATTCATAAGTACTCGAGAGTAGGTAAGACCTATTTCTGCCCATGCATTAGCACTAATAAAGGCGTCTCCTTCATTTACAGAAAAATCTTCATTAACATCAAAATTATCTTCAATGCTTTCTATGGTTTCTCCGTTAATAGCACTTACATTATAAAAAACTCGTGCTCTAGAAAAAACAGCAATGGCACTTTTTTCATTTAGATTAAACATAAATGCCGGACCAAGAATATCAATGTTTCCCAGTACATTGTTTTCTTCATCAGGAAACGTGCTGGCATCGTCTTCGATATCATAATTGTCATCAAAAATATCACTATAGGTAATACCGAAGTAATCATTACCTATAAATGCGCTAACTCCAACTAGGTTAATATCAGTTTTAAATCGTGAATCGGCAATATTGGCTGGGTTACTAAGTACACTATGTACACCACTATAATTGTCAGTAAGGAACCCCATATAGGATTGAGACTTTGCGGATGCTATGCATAGTAGAAGCATGGCCGTAGACAAAAGTTTTTTCATTATAAAAAATTTAGGTTAGTTCTGTTAACAAAGATATTAGTATTTTTTTAACACCAAAATATTCTATGCTTATATTGATGCGATATGATATAATAAAAAAAGGGATGTCAATAATGACATCCCTTTGTACTTGTAAATAGGAATTATTTTTATCTTAATTACCTCCTTGAGAAGCTTTTTTCATTCCATCTTCGATCATATTATAAAACTGATCAAGTTTTGGTAATACAACAATTCTTGTTCGTCTATTTTTTGCTTTATTAGCTGCTGTTGTATTTTCTGCAATCGGAACATAATAACTTCTTCCTGCTGCTGTCATACGTTTTGGATCTACTTTGAAATCATTTTGCAATACTCTAACTACTGCAGTAGCTCGTTTTACACTTAGATCCCAATTGTCTAGAAGCACCTTGTTTTTAATGGGTACATTGTCAGTGTGTCCTTCTACCAAAAATTCAATATCTGGCTTATCGTTTACTACTTTGGCAACTTTACCTAGTACTTCTCTAGCTCTAGAAGATACATTATAGCTTCCGCTCTTAAATAAAAGTTTGTCAGATATAGAGACATATACAACTCCTTTTTCAACATTAATTTCTATATCTTCATCAGCAAGATTTCCTAGAGCTCCTTTAAGGCTTGTTACAAGTGCCAATGTAACAGAATCTTTTTTGGTCAATGCATCCTGCATCGTTTTTATCTGCATGTCTTTTTCCTTGATACTTTCTAAAGATTTTTCAAGGTTTTCTGCTTCTTTTGTGGACAACGTAGCTAGATTTCCAACATTATTTAATAAGGCAGAGTTCTGATTTTTTAGATTCGACACCTGATCTTGTAATACTTTTAACTGAGAAGTAGACCCGGCTTTTTCTTCAAGACAAGTATTTAATTTTACAGTTGCAGAATTTAAAAGATCTTCCGTTTTTTTGCTTTTGGCTTCTAATTCTGCATATTTCTTCTGTGATACACATGAAGATAACAGGATGGCAAATGAAGCCCCAATAATCATTACTTTTTTCATTAGAAATGTGTTTTATGTACTGTTGTGGTTATATAACTCAAAATTATTAAAAATGTGACGTACTCCTACGAAGTCTTAACAATAATTTATTATATCTCGTTATAATTGATTAAAATGTTTATTTTTTTTAATAAAATACTGCCATACAACGGAAAAAAACGAATAATATTTCCCCGTTTTAGAAAGTTTTTGGCGTTTCTTAACAAAATTAACAAAATTCGCATAAAAGCTCATGTGTGCTTTAAAAATTGCTGAGAAATGTGATGTTTTTCCTTGAACTATAAATCGAGTAGCCGCCAGCCCATCTAATGTCATACGAATAGGAATTAAAAACCAGAGACTATTACCTGGAGCATTTTTGAGAAGCATAAACAAACTATTTCTAAAATTAAGAAATGTTTTTTTAGGATTCATAGCATTGAGTGTTGCTCCTCCCAAGTGATATACAACTGATTCGCCTATATAATGAATAGAATACCCAAGGTTATGAATACGCCAACAAAGATCAATTTCTTCTTGATGCGCAAAAAAATCTTCATCAAACTTTCCTGCTTCTTCGAATATTACTTTTCTTATAAATAAGCATGCACCACTTGCCCAAAATATGGGAACAGAGTCATTGTACTGCCCAGTATCTTCTTCAATAGTTTCAAATAATCTACCTCTACAGTAAGGATATCCTAATCGATCTATATAGCCGCCTGCTGCACCGGCATACTCAAAGTGTGTTTTTTTCTTGTAATCTAGAATTTTTGGCTGTATTGCGGCAATTCTATTTGATCCTAGAAAAGCATTTTGAATAGGCACAAGCCAATTTTTTGTTACCTCGACATCACTATTAAGCAAGCAATATATATCGGCGTCAATTTTGGATAGTGCGTCGTTATATCCTTTGGCATACCCTCCATTACTTTTATTTACAACAATTTTTACTTCAGGGAAATGTTTTCTAACATAAGAAATAGAAGTATCGGTAGAGGCATTATCTGCAACATAGACGATGGCTTCCTTTGAATATTCGGTTACCGATGGTAGAAACTCTTCTAGTAAGGATCTTCCATTCCAATTTAATATGACAATAGCAATATTCACTAATACAAAGTAAGGGGTTTTATTTTTTATATTCAGGAATATCTTCTAGGAATGTATACTTTTCATCTTTATAACTCATCTGACAATAATAATGGTTCATACCATTGGTGATCATAAGATATTCAGCATCAAGGGCAAGATTATATCTAGCTATTTGATCAAAAACGGATTGTGTTATTTTTATCTTAGAAGATTTACACTCTACAATTAGATAAATACTTCCGTTTGGGTTGAAAATTATGATATCGTAACGTTTTGTCATCCCATTTAGGTGTAGTGCTTTTTCTACATTAATTAAGCTTTCAGGGTATTTTTTTTCTGAAATTAAGTAGTTTACGGTATGTTGTCTTACCCATTCTTCTGGAGTAAGTATGATAAATTTTTTACGAATTCTGTCAAAAATAGAAACTTTATTTTCGCTACTTTTGAGCCTGAATTGATACTCGGGAAAGTTAAGCTTTTGCATTATGAACTCTGATTAATTGTTTATAATTCCCTGTTTATATGATCATTTTACCCTTTACTGTTATTTTTTTGAATGAATTATGGTTTATGATGATAACCAACATATTTTTCAATCCAAAAAATACTTACAATAAGAGTTCGAACAAATTTGATGATTTTTTCTGAATGGATGAAGTAAAACAAATAGTAAGCGATATAAAAAAAGGAAATATAAAACCAATATATTTTCTAATGGGTGAAGAACCTTATTATATTGATAGAATTTCTGAGTATATTGATAAAAATGTTTTAGCCGAAGAAGAAAAAGGGTTTAATCAGATGGTACTGTATGGTCGTGATGTAACGATAGATGATATTGTGGCTAATGCCAAAAGGTACCCAATGATGGCAGATCGACAAGTTGTTATTGTTAAGGAAGCGCAGGAATTATCAAGGACTATCGAGAAGCTTGCAGATTATGCTGAAAATTTTCAACCAACAACGGTGTTAGTTGTTTGTTATAAATATAAGAAAATTGATAAGCGTAAAAAGTTATACAAGGTTATTGCCAAAAATGGAGTCATTTTTGAAGGAAAAAAGTTGTATGAAAATCAAGTTGCTGATTGGATAAGACGCGTTCTTTCTGGTGCTAAGTATACTATTGAACCCAAAGCTGCTCAGATGTTAGTAGAGTTTTTGGGAACTGATCTTAGTAAGATCAATAATGAATTAGAAAAATTAAAGTTGATTATACCACTGGGGTCGCCAATTACTGCCGATGATATTGAAGAAAATATTGGGATTAGCAAAGATTTTAATAATTTCGAATTACGAAAAGCAATTGGTACGGGAAACATCGTGAAAGCACACAAAATAATTAATTATTTTGCGCAAAACCCTAAGGATAATCCTTTGGTTGTTACGATCTCATTGCTGTATGGCTTTTTCTCTCAGGTATTACAATACCACGGTTTATCTGATAAATCACCTAGAAATGTAGCAAGTGCCTTAAAAATTAACCCTTATTTTGTTAAGGACTATTCTGAAGCGGCTCGTTATTATCCTATGAAAAAAGTAAGTCAGATTATTGGTGTATTGAGAGATGCAGATGTAAAAAGTAAAGGAGTGGGAGCAGTAAGCCTTCCTCAGGGAGATATTCTAAAAGAACTTTTGGTAAAAATAATGGGGTAGATACGGACTATTATTTCTACAGCATTATTTAGATCCACACACATGCCTATATTACCAGTAGATAAAATGTGTATGGATCAAAAATCATCACTAATTATACTTTTGGGTTTGTTGCAAAAATAGTTGCTTCAGTAATAAAACCCCGATCATCCATTTCTAAAAGACTTGTAATGGTATGCGCTATTTCATCTCCTCTTAATTTTGTTTGTTGTTCAGCTTCGGTATACATTTTTTCTTGTGATGTTCCGTCAACGCGATTTTGTGCAAAATTGGTCATTACTTCGCTTGGGTTTACTTGCATTACTCTAATATTATGCGGTCGCAACTCATTTCTCCAACTTTCTGTCATTCCTCTCAAGGCAAATTTGGTCGCTACGTAGGGTGATCCTGACGGAAATCCGCTAAGCGATGCCGTAGAGCCAATATTGATTATATTTCCGTATTCTTCGTTTACAAAATGTTTTGCTGATTCTTTGGCGCATAATGCTGCTCCCAAAATATTTGTTTTAAATTGATCCGTGAACTTATTCGCTTCGATATCTATTAGTTTTGACATATAGCCATATCCAGCATTATTAATAAGAACATTTAGTCCGTTCATTTTATTCTTAGCTTCTTGAACCATTTTTTTTACATTCTCTTCGTTGGTTACATCTGCTTTTATGTATGAAACCTCTAGTTCTCGTGCTACTGCCGAAAGTGTTGTCTCATTTCTTCCAGAAATAACAACCTGGGCACCTTTGTCCTTTAATACTTTTGCAGTTGCTTTTCCGATACCAGAATTACCTCCGGTTATCAAAACTTTGGCGTCTTTTATATTCATGTTACTATGATTTATGAGTTGAGTTTTCAAAAGTAATGTTTGAATTCTAAATCTTTTGTTAAGCTTTATTTTATCCATTAAATTTTGAGATAGACAAATCTACATCAACGTTATTTTTTGTGTGATACTGTATCCATTATTTAGAGTAACATATTACCTGCGTATTGCGAGAATAAGGTATTGAGACATAAATAGGAGAGACAAAAAAAGGAGAGAATAAATGAAAGGTTTATAACATTTATTACTTGTGATTAAAAGTTTTGGCGATAAGGTTACTTTGGCTATTATTATATAAAGTTTATAGTAGAAGTTATGGGATTTGTAAATATGAAAATTCCTTTACTTCAGTCATTACAAATGAGCTCTGTACTTTTGAAATGTTCTTTAAAGAAGCCAATTTATTGGATAAAAAATCTTGGTAATATTCCATGTCTTGAGCATAGATTTTTAGCAAATAATCAAATTCTCCTGCAATATGATAGCATTCTACAACTTCAGGGAATTGTTGGATATCTCTTTCGAATTTTTTTAAATAATCCGTCTGATGTAGGTTAAGGGTTACATTACAAAATACGATTAATTGTAGTCCTACTTTTTTTCTATCTATATGACCTTTATATGATGTAATATACTTATCACGCTCTAATTTTTTTACACGTTCAAAAATTGGAGTGGTCGTTAGGTTTAATCTTTCTGCAATTTCTTTAATTGTAATTTTTCCATCTTTTTGTATTAAAAGTAATATTGATCGATCTATGATATCCATATTTTTTTTCTATTTATGCTCATAAAGGAAGGTAATTTAGGAAATAAATTATTTATAAAACCATAAATAAGAATATTATTCTATTATTAATATATTAAACAGATTTTTATTCTTTTGTCTGTATTTTTATAAAATGAAAAAACATGATTTTAATCCAGAAAGCTTAATGATGACCTACGGTTATAAACCTGAGTTATCAGAGGGAGCAATAAAGTGTCCTATATTTCAAACCTCTACTTTTGTTTTTAAAACTGCAGAAGAAGGAAAAGCGTTTTTTGAACTAGCTTACGGTATTAGAGAGAAATCTCCTAAAGAGGAATTGGGGCTGATCTACAGCAGAATTAATAATCCTAATCTAGAAATATTAGAAAATAGATTATCACTTTGGGATAAGGCCGATGGTTGTGCTGTATTTGAGAGTGGAATGTCTGCCATTAGTACAGTTCTGCTAGAATTTTTGAGTCCCGGTGATTTATTGGTATATAGTAATCCGCTATACGGAGGAACCAATCATTTTATACATCATTTTTTAGATAAAATAGGAGTGCATACTTTAGGGATTATGCCAAATCAGGATGTAAATGAGGTTGTACAAATGATTCAGGATTCGGGTAAAGCAAATAAGCTAGCTATGATCTATTTAGAAACTCCAGCTAATCCTACCAATCATATCGTTGATATTAAGAAGTTTAGTCAAATAGCAAAACAATTTGAGAGTGAAGATAGAAAACCATTATTAGCAGTCGATAATACATATATGGGACCATTGTGGCAGCACCCTCTGCAATGTGGAGCGGATATCGTATTATATTCTGCTACAAAATATATAGGTGGACATAGTGATCTTATAGCCGGTGCAGTTTTGGGAAATGCCGAATTAATGACTAGAGTAAAGACATTGCGTACTTTTTTAGGAAATATGGTAAGTCCACATACCGCATGGTTACTACTTAGAAGTTTAGAAACATTAAAAGTTCGAATGGATCAACAAACAAAAAATGCGCAACGTATCGCGGACTATTTGAGTACACATCCAAAAATAAAACAAGTTTATTATCTGGGGTTATTAAAGGAAGGAACAGAAGATTATATGGTTTTTAAGAAGCAATGTTCGGCTCCAGGTGCTATGATTTCTTTTGATATAAGAGGAGGAGAAAAGGAAGCCTTTTTATTTTTGAATAACTTAAAGTTGCTAAAACTAGCTGTAAGCTTAGGAGGTACAGAGAGTCTGGCAGAACATCCTAAAACAATGACCCACGCAGGTGTTGATGAAGAACAACGATGTCAAATGAATATTACGGATTCATTAATACGTTTATCGATAGGAGTGGAGTCTGCTGATGATTTAATTTGGGATTTAGAGCAAGCCTTAGAAAAAGTTTCTAAAATATAAACCCATGATAGGTGATCATATAGATTGGGAACTTTGACAACGTATTTTATGGTATAGTACTTTTATGTAAGTAAAAAGAAAGTAGTTTAGGTGATATTTTACATTAAGATAACATAGTATTTGGGGTTGAATTTGTTAGATTTTAATAAATATCTTATTTTTGCGCCTAAATTGGTTGACCAATTTGGTTAACCAATTTTTTAGAGTCCCTAAATTATAAATTATTGATAACTAAACCTATGGAAATTTTACTGCTTAAAATCCGAAAAAATTTATTTGATTTAACGGCTATATTACTTGTGCTGTCATTCTTTTTATTGTCGATAGCTTGTTCTAACGAGGAACTTCCTCAAGAGGATGAGGATACAGAAATTGTTGGAGGAGGAGATACCGATGATGATTCTACTGGTGATGGAGAAAATGAAGAGGAAACAGAAGAAGAAGAAGAGGAAACAGAAGAAGAGGAGGAAGAAAATGAAGAAGAGGAAGAAGAAGAAACGGATCCTGCAACTATTCCTTCTGATATTTTGGATACTTTGAGCGAATGGAAGATTACCTTCCCACTTGATGCTAGCGGAAAAGATAGTGCAACCGATTCAGAAACTGGTACGGATTGCGATGATAGAAATAATAATGCTTATGAGATAAAGGATATTACAGGAGAAATTCCTAGTCCTTATTCAGATTATTTTTATGTTAACGGCGACGAAGTTATTTTTAAAGCGCATTGCGGAGGAGCAACTACAAGTGGTTCAAGTTACCCTAGAAGTGAATTAAGACAAACACCTGGAGGAGGAAGTAATTATTGGAGTATGCAAGATTATCAATATCTTGATGTTCGTGTTAGAGCTGTAAACTTACCAATAAACAAACCAGAAGTTTCTATGGTTCAGATTCACGGTCCTGAGGACGAACCTCTAAGAGTAGAATTCAGATCAGATGGTCAAGGATTGCATGTTACTCAAAATGAAGATACAACCAAAGAGTATGTTTTACCTTATGTACTGGGTGAGCAATTGCGAGTTACTGTTACTGTGGATAATGGAGATATAACTTGTAGAATTGAAAATGAAAGTAGACCTGATGAAGATGTTTGGGAAGAGACTTGGGAAGCTGAAGATGCTACTGGATATTTTAAAGTAGGTTGTTATACACAATCAAATATGTTCTTATCAAGTTGTAAGGGGAGTAGCTATAGCGATGAGTTGCCAGAGTCTTTTGGAGCAGTTGCAGTAAAAGACTTAAGTCTAACTACGAATTATACAGAAGAATAAAAGTCAGTCAGAGTTAGTATATTAAATATTACAAAGAAAAAGAGGCCTTCTAGAAGGTCTCTTTTTGGTTTATTGTAGTTTTAGCCTAGTACGAAGTTCTACTGCATAAATCGGGGTTAAGAGAAGCTACTTCAGAGTTTTAGTTATAGGTTTTTAGCATATGTAGTCAGACAATTATTCAATTTTAATAAAAGTTAAACCCGACACTATCCCGCAAAGTGTGTAATTAAA